>NZ_OY781918.1:2401910-3602865 GCF_963677195.1 uncultured Marinifilum sp. | reverse complement strand
AGACAAACCGGGTTTTTTTTATATCTGGTAAATTACCTACCAGGTTTTGGGTTTTTCATTTTGCATTTCAATAAAGTCGGCTCCTTCGCGGTAATCACCCAACAGGTGCTTGCAAAAGTACTCACTTCTTAGCCAGAAAGAGTATTCGCTCATGTTACCAAATCCATGTCGTTGTCCTGGATACATAAAGAAATCGAATCGTTTATTTGCCTTGATTAAAGCATTGGCAACACGAATGGTATTTGCCGGATGAACGTTATTATCAATATCACCAGTAACCAAAAGAAGCTTACCTTTTAAATTTTTTGCCAAACTTGGATTGGTGGCAATCTTATATTGGAAGGTAGTATCTGTTTCTGTAATCACCTCTTTTACACCATGATGAGTTTCGCTCCACCAGCGGTTGTAAATGTTGTTGTCGTGATTACCAGCTGCTGATACTGCAACTTTAAAGAAATCGGGATATACAAACATAGCGGCCGTTGACATGAAACCACCACCTGAATGACCAAAAATACCAACTCTGTTAATATCGATAAAATCGTGACGGTTTGCCAGGCGTTCTAATGCAACTTTCTTGTCTAATAAAGGATAGTCTCTCATGTTCTGATATCCATAATTATGGTACCATTTAGAACGATCGGGGTGTCCACCTCTGTGACCAACAGTTACAACTATGAAACCAAATTGAGCCATACGATCGGCTCTGTCCATACGTGTAGAGAAACTTTTATAAACAGCCTCGGTTTGCGGACCAGGATAAACATAAGTTAGAATAGGGTATTTTTTATTTTCGTTGAAATCAAATGGTTTATACATTACTCCATACAGATCTGTATATCCATCGGCAGCTTTTACGGTGAAAATTTCCGGGAATTTGTAGCCAGTCTCAAACAAAAGAGAAAGGTCTGCGGTTTCTAAATTCATTAGTTTGTTTCCTTTCGAATCGTACAATTCAGATTCTGGAGTAGTGTTCACTCTTGATGAGTTATTTACAAAATAATGCGTTTGATCGTTTAGGCTTACCTCGTGGTTAAAGTTTCCTTTATTTAAAAGCTTTAATCCTGATCCATCGAAATTTACGCGGTAAAGATGCGAATAATAGGGATCTTCTCCATTTTCTTTACCATTGGCAGTAAAGTAAAGAACACGATTTTTCTCATCTACACCTTGAATTTCATCGGCATGCCAGGGTCCCGATGTAATTTGATTTTTTATATTTCCTTCTGCATCGTACAAGTAAAAATGTGCCCAGCCATCGCGTTCCGACCAGTGTATAAATTCTTTACCATTATTAATTGAAACTAAATTGCGGGTTTCAATATAGGTATTTAATCGTTCTTTGATAATAAGCTTTACCTCACCAGTTGTGGTGTTGGCAGAACAAATGTCAACACGTTTCATGTCGCGACTTTGGCGCTCGAAATAAATTGTATTGCTGTTTTCTGATAACCATTTAGAGAATTTTAAATCGTCATCGGCATTCATTTTTTTTCTGGGAGCTCTTAAAATACTTAAGGTTTGATCTTTCCAGGCCTCAGCATTTATTTTAACTGATTTTTTGCTTTCCCAATCGAAAACCTGCATTTCGTATTGAGGGGCTTCTTTTTCTCCTGCCATGTGATATCTGTAGGTTTCCAGGGTAGGACGACCTTCGGCAACCGAATTAATTACCCAAAGATCTTTTACTTTTCTTTCATCTTCGCGGATAATGGCGAATTTTTTAGAATCATGAGAGAAGCTAATATATGCAGATTTTCTGTCGTCTTTTTCCTTCTCTTTTTCGGTGTTGGTTTTGCCATAACCGGTATCGCCATAGGCAAAATGTTCTAAACCATCAGTTGTAAGTTGGTGTTCAACAATGGTAGAATCTTTTTCGTTTTTCTGTGCTTTTTTGTAGTTCTCAGCATCCATCCAATACAAGTTGTGATGTTTGGCAAAAACCACATACTCTTCATTTGGTGCTACCGAGGCCCATTTTTTTTGTTCTAGAGGTTTTTCAAAATCTTCTAATAAACGAAGATTTTGCTTTGCCAATTCGTATTCGAAATGCCAAACTTTGGCTACCATTTTCTTTTTCTTGTCTTTTTTCTTTTTGTCTTTGTCCTCTTCCTGTTTGTCGCCGTTTTCTTCGTCTTTTTCTTCCTCTTCGGCTAATTTACTCTTTACTTCGAATTGCAGTACACTTTCATTTTTAATAAATTTAAGCTTTTTGATGTCGGTATGCTTCGCATCGAAAGGATCACCAGTTAAACGACTCATATCGGCAGCCATTTTTACTGTATTGAATAGCTTAATTTTACTACTGTTTGCAGGATTTACCAAATAATATTGCTGACCATTAGATGTGCGATAAGTGTACCAAAATTTTTCTCCGTTTTTTAACCAATGAGGATATACTTTGGTAGAGAATACCATTCCTTTTAGTTTGGTAGGTGAGAAACGCGATGCTAATTCGTAGTTGGCTTTGCTAACAGTTACTTTTTGTGCAAACAAGCCAATTCCTATTAACAAAAACAGGAATGTTAGTAGATTTTTTTTCATGATTGGATATTGTTGTGTCTATATTTATATTTAAGAAACCAAAAATACAGAACAGTGCGATGATATCTACTATTATTTTTGTCTTTTCGATAATGTATATGATTTGCAAGATGTAGATGCTATTATGCAATTTTTTTGCTTGTACTTCTAAGAAATTATTGTTGTATTAAATTATTCGTTTAGATTATTTACTTGTTTATAGAGATAATATTATCAAATATTGAAAATATTTTTTTGCCCTTTTATTTTATACGACTTTTAAAGTGTTTAATAGTAATTAAAATAGAAAAGCATGAAATTTAATCATAAAACAATAATTTTTAGTCTTATTCTTTTGTACAGTGTTTTAGTATTTTCAGTATTGTTTAGTGGATGTTTCGAGAACAAAAAAAGTTCGGATACGAGCCAGACAAGAGTTTTGGATATTACAGATTATTATTCGAAATCACATTATAGAAATGTGTATAAAAATTGGGATGAAATAGGGAACTATACCCGAAATAAGCCTGTAAGTTTTACGAATAAGAATGGGCTAACACACTATTACGAAGTTGTGGAGATTCCAGATGGAGATGTTGAATGGTTATGTGCTGCTTATTTGGCTCAAATTAGTGGTGGCTATTTGGTGTGTCCGGAAACAGAAGAAGAGAATGAATTTGTTTTTAGCTTAATAGATGATGAGGTAGATTGGTATACATGGGGAAAAACCAATGTTACCAATGGACCCCCAATTGGTGGATTTCAGGCTTGTGATGAATCTCATGAAGAGGATCCCTCAGCAGGATGGATGTGGTTAAGTGGTGAAAAATGGGAGTATACCAATTGGTGTCAAAATCTCGACGATGGTATTTTAGATAGCGATCCGCGGAATAATATTCAGCCTAATGATGTAACAGGAGGTAATCAGGATGCAATTTGTTATGGTGAAATTACGGCTCGCGTTTCTAATTGGGGAGATTTTCCGGTTCGTTTTGGTGATTTACGTGGAGGTGAAGGGGCTACTTTTTATGCTTTTGTGATTGAATATGAAACAAATCCGAAATAAATTAATAGCGAATTTTCATAAATTTTAGATTAATATACCATCAAAAAAGGGGAGACATAAGTTTCCCCTAATTGTTTTAATTCTTTTTCTAAGTTTATTCTAGTCTAACAAAATTACCTTTAGCAAAGCCTGTTCCGCTTACAATGGAGCATTTTGCTGCTTTTCCATTTCCAATACTGGCATCTATAATTTTTATTTCACCAATTTTTGAGTCTACACTTCCCAAAGATATTCCTGTATCAGGATCTATTAGATCTTCACCTTTGCTGTAAACAGCAAATACATCGCCAACTTTTAAGCCATCGGCTTCACCCGAATTGATAAATACTACACCAGCTTTTTCGGTAATTACTTTAGCTTGCCACTGAATGTTGTTGGCTCCATTATCTATCATCGAAACAATATCTTCTATTGCCTCACGTGCAGCTTTTCCAACAAGTGATTGATCGAATGATTTTCTGTCTTTAAAGTTTAATTTATTAGTCCGAAGTTTTATTCCTTTGGCCGATTTTTTCTTTCTGACATTCTCTGCAGTAATAATTTCTCCGGTGTTAGTGTTTACCATTCTTACATCAACGCCCACAACTGCAGCTTGGCTCGATACGCCTATGCCTAGTCCTTTAACGGCTCCACCAGTATCGCTTTTTTTATAGCCAAATTCCGATACTGAACCAATTACTGCCATTTCAACACCTAAAACCTGTCCAATTTTAGCAGCACTTTGCTGTGTAACTCTATTGCTTTGTCCGAAATCTTGCTCATTTAAAATACGATCTATTTCGGCACGTTCCATTACTCTATAATTTCCCGATTTTACCAATGCTGTTGTTAACATATCACTTACACCTTGACCTACTCCTTTATGATTCCACCAATGCCAGCTTTTATCGGTTTTATCTTCGAAAACGAAGACAGCAATTCTTTTTTTAATTTGTACTGGTTGTGCTGTAGTTTTTGATGCAAGAAATAGGAGCAGAAGTGTGATTCCTGCCAATTGCACCAATTTTCCGTAATTTTTCATTTTAAGGTTTAATTTTAGTTAAATTTCTAAAAATCAATAGATAATAAACAAGTTACGGAAAAATGATCAGTTTATGAAGAGGATATTTTATCTTACTTGAAAATTTTATTTTAGGAGAGAAGTGCTTTAAATTCTCATTATAGCCTGTTGGTATTTTCTCTGGTTTGTTAAAAAAATGGTAGGATTATTTATTCCGTTTGCCAGAGATTTCTGGTAATTAAAAAAGAGATGTTGCGAACAACATCTCTTTAAATATAGATTGAATATACTTTTATAAGTTAAGACAATAAACTAGGCTTTTCGTGCTTTGTCGAGTAATTTTAAATCGGCTAAAGCAATGGCTGTGGCAGCTTCTATAATTACAGGAACGCGTAGAGCGATACAGGCATCGTGTCTGCCTTCAATTAAAAGGTTTTCTACTTTTCCTTTTGCAAAATTCATTGTGTTTTGTGTTTTCCCGATCGATGAGGTTGGTTTAACTGCTACGCGGAAAACCAATTCGTTTCCGTTGGTAATTCCACCATTTATGCCACCAGCATGATTAGTTTCTGTTTTACCCGATGCATCAATAAAATTATCGTTATGTTCCGATCCTTTCATTTTGGCAGCAGCAAATCCCGAGCCGAACTCTATTCCTTTGGTTGCCGGAATAGCAAATATTAAATGAGAAATCATAGACTCTACCGAGTCGAAGAATGGTTCTCCATATCCAATGGGAAGATTATTGGCTTTACATTCAACAATTCCACCAATAGAATCGTGCTCAAGAAGTGCCTCTTCAATGGCAGCATCAAAATCTGTTTTACCACCTATCTCGTTTAGTTTGGCATTGATGTTTACATTGCCCAATATTTTCTTGGCAACAGTACCGGCAGCAACAATTCCCAATGTTATTCTACCAGAAAAATGACCGCCACCAGTGTAATCGTTGTGTTCTCCAAATTTGTGTTTGGCAACAAAATCGGCATGGCCGGGTCGAGGACTGTCTAATAAGTTGCTGTAATCTTTCGATTTTGTATTTTTATTATGAAATAGAATAATTAAAGGAGCTCCGGTAGTTTTTCCTTCGAAAGTTCCACTTAATATATTTGGTAAATCTTGTTCTATTCTGGGTGTTGTACCTCTTGCACCAGATTTTCTTCGGCTTAAATCTTTTAGTAAATCTTCTTCGTTTAAGTTGATTCCTGCAGGGCATCCGTCGATAGTAACACCAACACCTTTACCGTGCGATTCACCAAATATGCTTATTCTGAATATTCTTCCGAAATTGTTCATTTGTTAGAGTAGCTATAAGGTTTATGATATTAGATGTAGGGTTTAATGTGTGAAATAGCATTTAATCCCAGACGATCTATTATTGTTTTAAAATTAATTATTTTTTAAAATCGAATGAAAATTTTCTTCATTCAGAATTTTTAATCCTGCATTAGCAAGTAAATTGGCAGTGATGCCATTTCCTGTTTTTTTATCACCTGAAAAGGTACCATCGTAAATTTGGCCATATCCGCACGACGGACTATTTGTTTTTAATATTGCTAGCTTAGAGCCCAGAATGCCTGAGATATCTAATACTTTTTTTGCTCCGGAATTAAATTCTTTACTAAAATTGTGTCCATTCTTACTTATGATGTCTGATTGTATTAACTCACAAGAAATACGAGGAGTTGGCAATCCCCCTAATTCTTCGGGGCAAAGGGCTATGGCTTTTCCATTTTGTACCAAATCTCTTATTTCGGGTACCAAATTGTTATTTCCATCGTATCTGCATTTTACGCCGGCAAGGCAAGCGCTAACTATTATCATTATAAGAGAATTAGGAGCAGTTAATAATTTACTTTTTGATTGGCAATAAGACTAATTATTTTACTTTTTAATGTATCTATTGCCATTGAATGAATGCTTGCGTCTCCAATTTTATTTAACAGGATAAAATCAATTGAAGAGCGATTCTTCTTTTTATCTTTAACAAGATATTCGTTTATAATTTCTGAAGAAACATCTGTTGTTACAGGTAATTCGAAATTTTCCAGAAGACTCTTAATTGCATCGGAATCTGTTTTTGGCAAGCCACTTATGTCTTCAGAAAGTTTGCTGGCAAGTACCATTCCTACCGATACGGCTTCTCCGTGTGTTAAATCTGAATTGTTCTCAATAGCATGCCCAATTGTATGTCCGAAATTTAGTTTTTTACGTTCTCCTTTTTCCAAAGGATCATTTTCAACCACATTGGTTTTAATGGAGACAGCTTTGTAAATCAAATCTTCCATTAAATTAATATCTAAATTTAGAAGATCTTTTTTATTCTTTTTTAGGAATAGGAATAAATCTTCATCTTTAATAAAAGCATGTTTTATAATTTCGCCAAAACCACTGCGTACTTCTCTTTTGGGTAAGGTTTTTAATAATATGGGATCGCAAATTACAAATTGAGGAGGGTTAAAAATACCTATCATATTTTTAAGTTTCCCAAAATTTACGCCATTTTTACCACCAACACTAGCATCAACTTGCGATAAAAGGGAAGTGGAAATAAATCCAAACTCTAATCCTCTCATAAAAATAGAAGCAACAAATCCGGTTACATCAGAAACTAAACCTCCGCCCATTCCAATTAAAAAGCTATTTCTATCGGCACCAAAATCGAGCAATTTTTCTATAATCATTTCTACCGACGACCATGTTTTAATGCTCTCACCACAGCCCATTACGATATAATCGAATTGTTCAATAAAATCGGAGTAATTACGATAAATGTTTTCATCACAAATCAGGAAGCATTTTTTTTCTGGTAAATAATTACTGATATTTTTATAGGATTCGCCAATAAGAATGGTGCTGTTCTGATTTTTGATGTGTATGCTTTTCATATTGTCTAGAGATTTGAGAGAGGAGATATTAGAGGAGAGAATGTATTTCTCGCATCTAATATCTCAAAACATTTATTATGAGTTCATTATTGTTTCCTGCTGGTTGATAGATTCTTGGTGAATGGCTTTAAATAAGCTGTTAATGAATTGCTCGCTAAAGCCTTTCTTTTTACCATTTACCATGCTTTTTTCGAGAATCGATCCCCATCTTTTGTTCTGTAAAACAGTAATGTTGTTCTCTTTTTTGTAATGTCCTATTGTTTTGGCTACCTGCATGCGGTTTTCCAACAATTCAAGTAATTTCTGATCGAAATCATCAATAAGATGTCTTAATTCACCAAGAGTATTATCAACCAGTTCGTTTTCAGCCTCAGGATCACGAAGAACTAAGTTAGCTAAAAGTTCTTTTAGAGCTATAGGTGTTAACTGTTGTTTCGCATCACTCCAGGCTTCTTCTGGTTTGCAGTGCGATTCAATAATTAAACCTTCGTAGTTTAAGTCCATCGATTTTTGACTTACCTCTTCCAGTAAATCACGATCTCCGGTAATATGACTAGGATCGCAGAAAATAGGAAGTTGTGGCATTCTTCTTTTTAATTCGATAGGAATTTGCCATTGCGGATCATTTCTGTACTTCAGCTTTTGGTAAGTAGAGAATCCACGGTGAATTGCAGCTAATCTTGTTAGTCCAACAGCATGAAGTCTTTCTATTGCTCCCATCCATAATTCAAGATCAGGATTAATAGGGTTTTTTACCAATACAGGAATATCGTGTCCGCGTAAAGCGTCGGCAATTTCTTGTACGGCAAATGGATTGACAGTGGTTCTTGCGCCAATCCAAAGAATATCAACGCCTGCTCCTAAAGCCAGTTCAACATGTTTAGCATTAGCAACTTCGGTTGCAGTAATTAAGCCTGTTTCTTCTTTTACTTTTTGCAGCCAGATTAATCCTTTTGCTCCAATTCCTTCGAAACTATTCGGACGAGTACGAGGTTTCCAAATTCCAGCGCGGAAAATAGGAATTCCAGCATCTTTAATTCCACGTGCTGCCTCCATTACCTGTTCTTCTGTTTCGGCACTACAAGGTCCACCAATAACTAATGGTCTGTCTATATTTTCGATTGGCCAGCTACTTAGTTCCGCTATTTTTAGATTTTTACTCATGCTATAATGTTATTAACTCTTTTTTTTCGAGTGATTAAAAATTTGGTTTTATTTTAATTAATAGTGTACTGATTTTGTTTTATGCTCGTATTGTTTTTTCTGCATTTTTCAGAGTTTCCATTTCATTTTTTTCTTTCTGATCTAAAACTCTTCTAATATCATTGGCTTCATTAATTAAGTTGTCGACTCCTTCTAAATCATCGTTCTCAATTAAATCTTTAAATTGTTGCAGTGTATCTATATATTTTTGAAGCACTTTACCAACATTTTTTTTGTTTTGTTTAAAGATTGGCGTCCACATTTCTGCCGAACTTTTTGCCAAACGAACAGTAGAATCGAACCCACCACTGGCAAGCTCAAAAATATGCTTGTCTTTTTTCTCTTTGTGCAGAACGGTTAAAGATAAGGCAAAAGCACTAATATGCGAAAGGTGCGATACATAAGCTGTTTGTCTGTCGTGAACTTCAGCATCCATATAAACACATCTCATTTTTAGTGCATGAAACATGTCGGTAACAATGCTTATAGCTTCTTTATGTGAATCTTCTGGGTTACATATTATAGAGCACTTACCATCGAATAAGCCAGAATGTGCTGCCTGCGGACCCGAGAATTCTGTTCCAGCCATTGGGTGAGCGGGTACAAATTGTTTTCTTTTCGGATGATTTGCTAAAGATTCTATTAGTTGTTCTTTTGTCGATCCTAAATCGGTAACAATTTGCTGATCGATAAGATTCATAATTTGTGGCAGAGCTTTTAAACAAGCGTTAACGGGAATGGCTAATATCACTAAATGAGAAGATGTTATGGCTGTTTTCAAATCCTGAATTTCATCAGCTATACCCAACTTTTTTGCAGTGTGAGCGTGCATTGGATTGTTATCAACACCAATTACTTTATCTGCAAAACCGTTCTTCTTCAAATCAATAGCAATCGATCCTCCTATTAATCCTAATCCTATTACTGAAACTATCATTTTTTCTTATTTGTAGTCTCAAGTTACTGGTTACAATCCTCAGCTAAAAAACTGATGCTTGCGACTTAAAACTTGTTTCTAATTACATTCTTTAATTCTATCTATCGCTTCTTTCAATACAGCTTCACTGCTACAAAGAGAGATTCTGATATATCTTTTTCCCTCTTCTCCAAATATTCCGCCTGGAGTGATAAATACTTTTGCTTTGTTTAATATTTTATCGCTAAGCTCGTAGCAGTCTTTATATTTTCTGGGAATTGCTGCCCAAACAAACATTCCGCTTTGATTTTTACCAGGTTTACATTCAATTAATTCCATTAGCTTAAAAACCAAATCTCTTCTTGTTTTGTAAACCTTATTAATCGAATCGTACCATGATTTTTCAACATTTAAAGCTTTTACGGCTGCTTGTTGTACTGGGTAAAACATTCCTGAATCCATATTTGTTTTAACTTTTAAAACAGGATCGAGCATTTTAGCACTTCCGCAAATCATTCCAACTCTCCAACCTGGCATATTATGCGATTTACTTAGCGAGTTTAGCTCTAAACAGCAATCTTTGGCACCCTCAATGTTCATAATACTCATAGGTTCGTCGTTTAAAATAAAGCTATAAGGATTATCGTTTACAATTAAGATTTTGTGTTTTTTTCCAAAAACAACAATTTGTTCCAGTAATTCTCTGCTGGCTCTTGCTCCGGTTGGCATGTGAGGATAGTTAATCCACATCATTTTTACCTTGCTTAAATCTCTTTTTTCCAGTTCATTTAAATCAGGATGATAGTTATTTTTTTCAGTTAATGAGTAAGAGATTATCTTTCCGCCAAGTAAATTGGTAACCGATTTATAAGTTGGATACGATGGATCGGGAATTAATACTTCATCGCCCTCGTTTAAGTAGGCTAACGATGTAATCATGATTCCTTCTTTCGAACCCATTAATGGTAATACTTCGTTTGCCGGATTAATATCCACTTCGAAATAGGTTTTGTACCATTTCGAAAATCCCTCACGTAAAGCAGGAATTCCCTGATAGCTTTGGTATCCATGACTTTTTGGGTGAACACAAGCTTCCTTAAGCATGTTCCAGGTATCTTCAGAAGGAGACATGTCAGGATCTCCAATTCCCAGATTAAGAACTTTTACTTCTTCTTCGTTTAAACGTGCTATTTCTTTTAGTTTAAGCGAAAAATAGTATTCTTTTATTCCTTGAGTTCTATTTGCGGGTTGAATCATTTTTGTATTTGATTAAAAATTGTGGTTTTGGTCAAAAAAAAATCCTGCTTTTATGGCAGGATATTTATACGTTTTCTATGAGTTTAGGTATAAGGCATCCTGCCGATTTATTGTAAACCAGTAATAATAAAAATAAAATCGGTATGAAAATGCTTTATTGCTCATTGTATAATTTAATATAAAAAAAAAGTCCTACCTATTTGGCAAGACTTTTTTATGTATCTGTTCGATTTGTTACATATCAACTCTTGCCCTTATCGTTGTGGATAATAGAAATACCAGAAGTAATAAAAGTAAGTGCTAAATGTTTTCATCGTTAATATCAATTGTTTCATTGTTAACTACGATTCAAATGTAGGAATTATTTCTTTACCTGCAAATTTCGGTTTTAAACTTAATGAAATGTTAACGTTTGAATTGTTTCTGTATTACAAGTCGAATGCCTGTAAAATTAGGTGTTTGCGAGTTATTTTTGTTTTTTTTATTAAAATGTTTTTTAGGTGGTGTTTTACAGGGGGTGTATGTGCATAAAAGTGTCTTTTAATTTTTAATATCCCTTTAAAAGTACAGGTGTGTTTTTTAAAATATTTATTGTATTTAATTTTGAAAAAAAAATAATAAAAAAATAAACATCACTGTAAGTGTAGTAAAATTAGGGTGTATAGCCTGTTTTATGGGGTGGTTATTCAATTATTTTAAAGAATTACATTTGGAATTTGTGAAAAATATTATTTAGATTTGTAGGAGCAAAAAAGAAAAATTATGCAAGGAATGAAAAGCAAATATTGGTGGCACAGCTGTAATCTCTCAAACAACATGAGTGGAAGTGTCCTCTTTATATGCAAAATTTAGTTCCAGATAAAATAAACTAATAAAGCAAGCGGCCTACTGATCTCAGTAGGTCGCTTTTTTTTTGAATAGAATTTAACGATTAGCCAAATGATAAAATTTAAGTACAGAAAAAAGGAAATGCTTGCCGATGTAATTACTCCGGTTAGTATGTATATAAAATTGCGAGACCGTTTTCCAGGTGCAATTTTACTGGAAAGTTCGGATTACCACAGTCCGGAAAATGCCAGTTCGTTTATTGCTTTAGAACCCATTGCAAGTATTACTTTGAAGGATGGCGAACTGATTGAAGAAATTGAAGGAGTTAAGCAAATATGTGATGCTAGAGAAAAAGGAAAGCGTTTTGTTTCGGGTAAACTGAAAGATTTTGTGAATCAGTTCGATTTGGAAGAAAAAGAAAATGTGCCGAAAGCCAATGCTTTATTTGGATATACGACTTATGATGCGGTTCCTTATTTCGAGGATCTTGATTTTAATTTGGATAAAAAGCAATCTGGAATTCCGCAAATGTGTTATTCTCTTTACCGTTTTATAATTGAGGTGAATCATTTTAACAATACCTTGAAGATTATTGAGTTGGTGAAGAATGGCGATGAATCGAGAATTAGAGAGGTTTCTGATTTGTTAAGAAACAGAAGTTTACCTGCTTTCACATTTTCTTTAGATGGGGAAGAGCAATCTAATATGGATGATGAGACCTATAAGAATTTGGTGACAAAAGGAAAACAGCACTGCAAACGGGGCGATGTATTTCAAATTGTTCTATCTCGTCAGTTTTCTCAAAAATATAAAGGTGATGATTTTAATTTGTATCGTGCATTACGATCAATTAATCCATCGCCTTACTTGTTTTATTTCGATTATGGTTCGTATCGCATTATGGGATCTTCGCCCGAAGCACAAATCGAAATCAAAAACAAAAAAGCTTACATTCACCCAATTGCAGGTACTTTTAGAAGAACCGGCGATGCAGTTAAAGATGCCGAGTTAGCTAAGGAATTATTGAAAGACGAAAAAGAGCAGGCAGAGCATGTTATGTTAGTCGATTTGGCCAGAAATGATTTGAGTCGCGATGCTCAGAACATTAAAGTAGAGACTTTTTGCGAAGTACAGTACTTCTCTCATGTTATCCATTTGGTTTCGAAAGTTTCTGGCGAATTACCTGAAAATTACAATCCGTTCCAGTTAATGGGCGATACTTTTCCTGCAGGAACTTTATCGGGAGCACCTAAATACAGAGCCATGGAGTTAATTGATAAATACGAACCCACAGCCCGAGGTTTTTACGGAGGTTGTATTGGAGCTTTGGGATTTAATGGCGAAGTAAATCAGGCCATTACAATTCGTAGTTTTATGAGCAAAGACAATAATTTGTATTTTCAGGCGGGAGCTGGTGTGGTCGAAAAATCGAACGAAGAGAGTGAGTTAAACGAAGTAAGTAACAAATTAGCTGCTTTGCGTAAAGCATTAGCAATAGCCGAAAATATATAGGATATGAAGATATTAGTATTAGATAATTACGATTCCTTTACCTATAATTTGGTAGAATATCTGCGCAAGCTGGGAGCTAAGGATGTTGAAGTTCATCGTAACAGAGAAATTGAATTGAAGGATGTGGCAAAGTTTGATAAGATTTTATTGTCGCCAGGTCCGGGAATTCCTGATGAGGCTGGAATCTTAAAGGATGTGATTAAAGAATATGCTGCAAGTAAATCAATACTAGGGGTTTGTTTGGGAGAACAGGCAATTGCCGAAGTGTTTGGTGGAAGCATAGAAAATTTAGATAAAGTATATCATGGTGTGGCAACTTTGGTTTACCGAACAGATGATGATAAAGGAGTTTTGCATGGCTTAGAGAAAGAGTTTCAAGCTGGAAGATACCATTCCTGGAATGTGGTTAAAAAGGATTTGCCCGATTGCCTTGTTGTTACTTGTGAAGATGAAGAAGGACAGATTATGGGAATTCGCCATAAGGAATATGATGTGGAAGGGGTTCAATTTCATCCGGAATCGGTTTTAACACCAGAGGGAATGAAAATGATTGAGAATTGGCTGAAAGGATAAGTTCCAAGCTACAAGTAACAAGTTTTAAGTATTAAATAGCTGATTGCTAATAAGAAACAACAATGAAAAATATACTACACCACTTATTTGAACACAAAACCTTAAAAAGGGAAGAGGCGAAAGAGGTTTTGATTAAGATTGCCAAAGGAAACTTTAATGAGTTTCAGATTACCTCTTTTCTTACCGTATTTATGATGCGAAGCATTACCGTAGAGGAGTTAACAGGATTTAGAGAAGCACTTTTAGAGCTTTGTATTCCAGTTGATTTATCGGAATACAATGGGGTTGATTTATGTGGAACCGGAGGCGATGGAAAAAATACTTTTAACATTTCAACTTTAGCATCTTTTGTAGTTGCCGGAGCGGGAGAAAAAGTTACCAAACATGGTAATTATGGTGTTTCTTCTTTTTGCGGATCATCTAATGTAATTGAGCATTTGGGGTATCAGTTTAAAAATAAGGAAGAAGATTTAAAAAGAGATTTGGATAAAGCTGGAATATGCTTTTTGCATGCTCCTTTGTTTAATCCGGCAATGAAAAATATAGCTCCAATCCGAAGAGATTTGGGTGTACGTACTTTCTTTAATATGCTTGGTCCATTGGTAAATCCTTCGCGACCTAAGAATCAAATTGTTGGTGTTTTCGATCTTGAATTGGCGCGCCTGTATCAATACCTATTACAACAAACCGATTCAAAATATACCATTATTCACGGAGTTGATGGATACGATGAGGTTTCTTTAACCGATAAAGTTAAGTTGATAGGTAATGGCATGGAAGAGCTTTTAGAACCGGAAGAATTTGGTCATAGAAAGCTGGATCCAACCGAATTGCATGGTGGAGAGAATGTTGAACAGGCTGCTAGGATTTTTACTGATATCCTTAAAGGAGAGGGAACAGATGCTCAGAATGCTGTTGTGACAAGAAATGCAGGTTTAGCAATTCATTGTTTGCATCCTGAAATTAGCAGAGAAGATGCTATTGGAAGAGCTGTAGAGTCTTTAAAGTCTGGGAATGCTTACGAAGTGTTAAAGAAATTAACAAACTAGAAGATGAGTGCAAAGCCAAATATATTAGATCGTATTGTTCAGAAAAAACTGGCTGAGGTTGCTGTTCAGAAAATGAAACAGCCTATTTACCAGGTAATGACCGAAGAGAATTTTAAACGCAAGTGTTATTCTGCCAAGGAATCGATCAGAAAAAAAGGAGCTTCTGGTGTGATAGCTGAATTTAAGCGCCAGTCCCCATCTAAAGGTGTGATTAATGGTAATGTTAGTCCGAACGAGGTAGTTGGGAAATACCAAGAAGCAGGAGTTTCAATGGTTTCTGTGCTTACCGATGAAAGTTTTTTTGGAGCCCAAGCAGAGGATTTTGATGCCGCCAGAAAAACACTGCAAATTCCATTGTTGCGTAAGGAGTTTATTGTAGATCCTTATCAGATTTACCAATCGAAAGCAATGGGAGCTGATGTAATTCTGCTAATCGCAGCTATTTTAACACCACAGAGATGCAAAGATTTTGCTTTTCTGGCCAAGGAATTAGGCATGGAGGTTTTATTAGAATTGCATGATGAATCGGAATTGGAGTATGTAAACAAGTTTGTAGACTTGGTAGGAATTAACAACCGAAACCTAAAAACTTTTGCAGTAGATACTCATAAGTCCATTCAATTGGCGAGTAAATTGCCAGAGGATATGATACGAGTGGCAGAGAGCGGATTGAGTAGTGCTGGTATTGTAAAAGAAATGAGAGATAAGGGTTTTCAGGCATTTTTAATGGGTGAATACTTTATGAAGCAAGTTTCTCCTGGCGATGCATGTAATGAATTTATAAAAGAAATATCGGAGTAGGGATAGGCCATGGTGATTAAAAAGGACAAAGGATAATGGAAAAAGATAGAAGGCAAAAGGATAAAGGTATAAGGAATTTTTGATGATAATTTATCTGTTGCAGATACCAAAGTTCCCCTTTAAGAGGGGATTAGAGGGGTGTTAAACCCGAAATAAATAACTAGAACCTCAATTTAATTACAATGAAAATCAAAGTTTGTGGATTAAAATATAGCAATAACATTAAGGAGTTAGTTCAATTGCCTATCGATTATGCTGGCTTTATTTTCTATCCAAAATCACCAAGATACGTTGGAGAGGAATTCGATTCGGTTATTCCTGCCATGTTTCCTAAAAACATCAGTAAAGTTGGTGTGTTTGTGAACGAAGAGTTGGATACTTTATTAGAAAAAGGAAAAAAATACAAGCTAGATACCTTGCAATTACATGGTGCCGAAACTGCTGAATATTGCAAAAAAGTAAAAAATGCAGGTTTTGAGGTGGTTAAGGCCTTTCAAATGAATGATAGCTTTCAATTTAATGCTTTGAATGAATATGAAGATGTTTGCGATTTCTTTCTGTTCGATACCAAAACTAAAAATTACGGAGGAAGTGGTAAGAAATTCAATTGGGAAGTGCTGAAAAGTTACCAAGGTAAAACACCTTTCTTTTTAAGCGGAGGGATTGGTGTTCAAGATGCAGAACAAATTAAACAATTGTCTCATGACAAGCTATATGCGTTAGATCTGAATTCTGGATTTGAATTGCAAGCAGCGAAGAAAAATGCTGATCAATTAAAAATCTTCTTAAATAAATTAGAATTGAATACAATGAACAAAGATAAATTTGCAGTTAATGACAGAGGATACTACGGAGATTTCGGAGGAGCTTATATTCCTGAATTACTTCGTAAAAATGTTGACGAACTGCAGGAGAATTACCTAAAAATATTGGCTTCGGAGCAATTCAAGAAAGATTATGCTCGTTTGCTAGATAATTATGTTGGGCGCCCAACACCTTTAACGAAAGCAGGGAATCTTTCGAAACGATATGGAACTAATATTTACCTGAAACGCGAAGATTTAACGCACACAGGAGCGCATAAAATAAACAATACCATTGGGCAAATTCTGATTGCCAAATACATGGGCAAAACAAGAATTATTGCGGAAACAGGAGCAGGACAGCATGGTGTTGCAACGGCTACGGTTTGTGCTTTGTTTGGCTTGGAATGTGTCGTGTATATGGGGGCTTTAGATGTGGAACGTCAGGCACCAAATGTGGCACGCATGAAAATGTTGGGTGCGAAGGTGGTTCCGGCAATTTCGGGAAATCAGACTTTAAAAGATGCAACCAACGAAGCCATCCGCGATTGGATTGCAAATCCTGAATCGTTTTACCTGATTGGTTCTGTGGTTGGTCCACATCCCTATCCTGATTTGGTAACTCGCTTGCAATCTATTATTTCGGAAGAAATTCGTGAGCAGTTGGAAAAAGAGACCGGAAATCCGAATCCTGATTATGTAATTGCCTGTGTAGGTGGAGGAAGTAATGCTGCAGGAGCTTTTTATCATTACCTGAATGAGAAAGATGTAAAACTTGTGGCTGTTGAAGCTTCGGGTTTAGGTGTTGATAGTGGAGAAACAGCTGCAACCATTACCATTGGCGATATAGGCTTTATCCACGGAAGTAAAACCATGTTAATGCAGGATGATGATGGGCAGATAACAGAACCTTACTCCATATCGGCAGGTTTAGATTATCCTGGTGTTGGACCATTGCACGCACATTTGTCTGTTTCGGGTAGGGCGCAGTTTCTTTCTGCCACCGATCAGGAGGCTCTTGATGCTGCGAAAGTATTAGCTGAATCGGAAGGAATTATCCCTGCATTGGAATCGGCACATGCTTTGGCTGCATTGAAAAAAATAAAATTTAAGAAAGACGATGTGGTGGTTCTAAACCTATCCGGACGAGGGGATAAGGACATGGAAACCTATATGAGGGCAATTAATAATGAGTAATTAAGAACTAATAATTACGAAAAGGTTGCCAATTTAAAATCCTTCTTCTTTAGGAGATCCCGAAAGTTCTTGTGGTGTCGATAGGTAGAGGAGGATAGTATAAATTAAGAGAATTAGTAATTAACAGTTAACAATTGGGATTAAGTAAATTATTAATTACTCATTGTTAATTATTCATTGTTTATCATGAACAGAATAGATCAATTATTTCAAAATAAAGGAAAAGACATTTTATCGATTTATTTTCCTGCGGGATATCCAAAACTGGAAGATACACTTCCAACTTTACAACTTTTGCAGGATAAAGGTGTTGATTTGGTGGAAATTGGTATTCCTTTTTCAGACCCTTTGGCTGATGGACCAGTCATACAGACTGCTGCAAAACAAGCCTTAGACAATGGCATGAGTTTAAAATTGCTATTTGATCAGCTAAAAGTAGCTAGACAAACCATTACAATGCCTTTGATTTTGATGGGTTATTGGAACACTGTTTACAAATTTGGTGTAGATGCTTTTCTTGCAGAATGCCAAAAGGTAGGAGTTGATGGTGTAATTTTACCCGATTTGCCTTTGGAAGAGTACGAAGAAGACTACAAGGCTAGGTTTGAAGATACTGGCGTATACAATGTATTGCTAATAACACCTGAGACTACCGATTGGCGCATGAAGAAAATTGAAAAAGCTGCCAAAGGTTTTCTATACATGGTTTCTACCTCGGCAACCACGGGTGGTGCAGTAGAGCAGAGTAAGGAGAGGGAAGCTTATTTCAGGAAAGTTGCTAATCTGGATATTCCATCATTAATTGGTTTTGGAATTCGCGATAAGCAGAGCTTTCGGCATGCAGCTAGTTTTTCTAATGGTGCCATTATTGGAACTGCCTTTATTAAGGCTTTGGAAAAGGGCAATGCTGTTGATTTTATTGATAGCTTATTTTAAAATTTAGTAGAATTAGTAAAGATAGCCCAATAAAATACACCCATAAAGTTAGATTTTACTTTGTGGGTGTATTTTAATTTGGTATTTAATTTATTCCTTAAATAATAAAGCTGTGTTTTAATACAAATCTTCGTGTAAACGTAAAGATTGCTTCATATTTTCAATATAGTTATAAGCTTCGTTTTTACTATATTTTCCTTCTTTCTCGACCAATAATAAAAGATTGCGTAAAACGGATTTTCCCATGGCAATAGATCCACAAATATAAAAGTGAGCTCCATTTTCGAGCCATTGATATATTTCTTTTCCCTTAAGTGCAAGTATATCTTGTACGTAAACTTTTTTTGCTTTATCGCGAGAAAATGCTAAATCCATTTTATTTAAAATGCCATTTTTCATAAAAGATTCTAGTTCCTTCTGGTATAAGAAATCATGTTTTTTTTGTTTTTCACCAAATATTAACCAATTGTTAGCTTTTGAGTTTAAGGCATTTCTTTCATTCATAAATGAAATAAAAGGTGCAATTCCCGTTCCTGCACCAATCATTATAATTGGCTTATCATCTTTTGGTAATCGGAAATTATTGTTCGGAATAAGCTGTGCTTTAAGACTGGAATTTACTTGTAAGCCTTTGTTTATATACGAAGAACAAGCACCTATCCGATTACGATTAAATAGGGAGTAATTAAATTGTTTTACACACAAGTGAATTTCGTTTGGAGTTTTACTTGCGCTAGATGCTATAGAATATTCTCTGCGATTTATTTTATCGAGAATAAGACATAAATCCTGAGCTTCGATTTGAGAGGGAAAATCGTGTAACATATCGTACACATCGGCTAGCTGAAGGTATTTAAATAATCTGCTTTCGTTCTTAAGCAAGCTTTGTAAATCTTTATTTCCTGTATGCTGCAAATAAGCTTTTAGCACATCTTTGCTTAAATTGGTTAATTCCAACTTGGTAACCAATAATTCTTCAATACTCTTTTTTTTATCTTTATACCTCACAATTGTATCGTGCGAATAATTCTGCAAAAGCATAATTTTAACAACCAGAGAATAAGGGTTTTTAGGCTTAATTCGGAGAGAATCACCAGGCTGATATGTGAAATCAGGATGATTGGTTTGCAGAATTAGATGACTAATTTCGCATGTAGATTGTTTACTGGTAAGAGGGTATTTATCCTTAACCCGAAGGGTAAAAGTCGGACCTGTTTCAGGCGTTCCAAATTTTAAATCCAGCTTATCACCATTTAGTTTGTTTTGGAACTTATTTAGTAATGATGATGCCCAAAATTCCGCTTTTGTTTTAAAAGCCAAATCGCATTTTATTATAGGGATATAAGCTTTAGCTCCAAGCTTTTTCAATTGTGAATCGATATCCTTACCAGTCTTACAGAAATTTTGATAGCTAGAATCGCCCAAAGCGCATACAGAATAGTTAAGATTAGGCAAGTGGCTAAGCTGTTTACCAAATAAGTGCTTGTAAAAAGCTTTTGCCTGTGCTGGTGGCTCACCTTCTCCGCGAGTACTTATAACAATAAAAAGATACTTCTCGTTTGGCAATTGATTAAGATCATAATCGTTCATGCTAATTACAGAAGGATACAATTCGTATTTTTGAAATTGCTCTTTTAATTGTTCTGCAATAAATTTTGAGTTGCCCGTTTTTCCACCATATAATACGGTAATGGGTGAAGCAAAACCTTTTATGTTCTGAAAGGAAAAAGACTGAGGCTTTTTCTTATATATAAATTGCGCCATAAAGTTTAATTTAATTTGTGACTGAAAAATTCATCATTATCCATATCTGGAATTAAACTAAATAAAAATAGTGAATTTGTTTTCTAATTGGGCAACTGTTTGTGATTTTTATTTATAAAAACTTGTTAATAAGCTTCAGATCATATTCTTTGATCTCTTTATTTTTCTTTTGTAAAACTCTCCATAAGCTAATGAACCGCAGCTTATGAGATTTTTACATTGATGCTGCAGATTCCATCGTGTGGTTTTTGATAAACCCAAGCAAGGCGATAGAATTGTGCATTAGCTAAAATTTACTAAGATGAAGAAAGCCAGTGTGAGCTGGCTTTTGTTTTATTTCTTTTTAAGCTTCTTTCTTTTGTGTAATTGCATAAAATATACAAACCAACTTACCATACAGGTTAATAAGATTAAGTACAAAATAGGATTGCCATCTAGTATTTCGCTTCTTTTTTCTTCTGTTCTCAAACTCCAAAGAGTGATTAAAGTTATTAATATGGAATGCCAAATATTTAGTTTCATACTTAATCTTTTAGTTCGTATTTTATCTCTTATGGGGATAAATTACATCAGTTCATTAGTATAATATTTTGCATATAAATCATTACGGCTATGTTTGTTAAACCATGCCATTTTTGAGTTTCGAATTTTGTTTAATTGCTCATTATCGATAATGCATATACTTATGTTGTTTTCTAAAGATTTAGATATTATTTTTCCCTTGGGATCGATAATAATACTTAAACCCGGAATAAGTGTTCCTTTATCGGATACACTATTTAAATTACAGGCCATTACATAAGAGGAATTATCGTAGGCTCGGGTACATAAAAATTGTTCAAATCGGTCGAGTTTTGTTGCAGAGTCTTCTTTTGGCGAAGCAAAAGAGTAAGTTAAAACAGTAGCATTTAGTTGTGCCTGTATGCTGCTTACTATCGGGAAATGCGATTCGTAGCACAATTGCATGCCTATAAAATGTTCTCCTACATTAAAAACATCAATTTCATTTCCAGATGTAAATGTATTCGTTTCGCTTGGACCTAAATGTGTTTTATGATGGATGCCTGCAATTTTTCCATTGTCAAATAGTATTTGCGATATGTAGTATTTCATATCTACCTGTTCGGGAAAGCCTACTGCAAAAGCTATATTTAAATCAGAGGAAGCTTTTTGTAAACAATTAAAAATATGTTCTTTTCTGCAATTAGCATCTTTAATTATTTCAATATTCTTGGTGTAGCCTGTCAGGTTCATTTCTGGAAAAAGTACAAAATCAACATTTTGAGCACTTAGTTTGGTGAGCCATTTAATGGTTTCATTTAAATTAAAGTCAAGATTTCCAATAACTGATTTTATAGGTACTGCAGCAACTTTCATTTACTATCGCTTAGTTAAGGTTTGCTTTTTGTTTGTAAAAATAGCTCTGGAAATTTAATTTTTATAGGCAAATGCATGCATATTTATTTAGGTATGCAATTGGCTGCAAAATGAGTTTTATTTCCATTTTAAATTTATCAAAAATTCTTACGTTTCATAGCTTGAGAAGAAATAGAAAGCGAAAATTGTGTTTTCGAGCAATGATTCAAGCTAGGGGTATTTGACCCCATCGGGGTCATATTCTATGTTGTATCAAATTCTCTACAAACATTTGAATCCTCTGGATTCTTCTTTTTTCTCTGTAAATTAGTGATTTTTGTGCTTGTTGTTAATGGATTTTGTAATTATTCCTTTTATGTTGTTTGTAATACTCCCAGCGGGATTTGATGTCTATAGCAATGATTAAAGCTAGGGGTGTTTGACCCCGCTGGGGTCATATTCTGTGTAGTATCAAATTTTCTACAAACATTTGAATCCTCTGGATTCTGTTTTTTTTCTCTGTAAATCTGTGATTTTTGTCTTTGATGTTAATGGATTGTGCAATTATTTTCTTTATGTTGTATGTGCTAATCCCAGCGGGATTTGATGTTTATAGCAAATGATTAAAGGTAGGGGTGTTTGACCCCATCGGGGTCACATTCTATGTTGTATCAAATTCTCTACAAACATTTGAATCCTCTGGATTCTGTTTTTTCTTTGTAAATCTGTGATTTTTGTCTTTGTTGTTAATGGATTGTGCAATTATTCTCTTTATGTTGTATGTGCTAATCCCAGCGGGATTTGATGTTTATAGCAAATGATTCAAGCTAGGCTTATTTGACCCCTGAGGGGTCACATTCTATGTTGTATCGAATTTTCTATAAACATTTGAATCTTCTGGATTCTGTTTTTTTCTCTGTAAATCGGTGATTTTTGTGATTATTGGTTTTAATGGATTGTGTAATTATTCTCTTTGTGTTATCTGTGTTAATCCCAGCGGGATTCGATGTTTATCCCATTACCTAAAAAGCGTTTAAATTTTTCTGGGCTTCCATTTTCATCTCCGGTAAATAGCCAAAATAACATGCCTGCATCCGAGATATCGGCTTTGCCAGCTTTGTGTGCTTGTGCTCTTTTGTACAAAAAGCGAATTCCTTCGTCTTGATGGTCGCGCATCCAATACCAGGGCGAAAAATCTTTTCCTGAACACCACAAAACATCTGGTTTACCACAAGCATTTTGGTCTATAATTTTATGATATTGAATTCTGTTGCCACAAAGTTCCTGAATATCACTCCATGTATGATGCCAGTCTCTGCGGGTTTCATTTTCATTAAAACCACTGTGTGAAACAAGTTTCACATGCTTAAGCGCTTCCAATCCGCCCATATCGATTGCTTTTTTTACTGCCTGATACACAAACTCCGATAAGCCTGCATGCATAAAGTAAAGAGGATTATCGGCGGTAGATGAAGCCATTTCAGAGGCTAAATTTGTTTTAGCCTCCTCCAATTGTGTTGTAACATCATAAAAAATGTTTGCATTAAAATGCCATCTGCTGATTGCACCATCGCAACTTATCTTATTTTGATTTTTGCTGTCGGGCCCTGCAGGTGCATCAATAAAATTATTATAGGAACAATGTACCAATTGATCTTGTAAACCTAATTTTGCTATTATTGCAAGGCTTGCCGCAGAAGCACCCCAATCGTCAGGGTCACCTATAGGCCATTTGTATTGATAATCGGGAGCACTGTTGCCGTCGAAACTTATGGCGATTCGGTTGTTATTGTAGCCCCAACTTTGGGCATACGAGTTGCCCAAAGTAAGTGCCAGCATTACAAAAAATAGTAATGTGTATTTTGTTTTCATACGTATAGTTTTACTTTTTTATTTCGATTTAGCAACCACTTTAGTAATAACAAAAGGCTTTTTATTCCCCGGAGGAATTATTTTAATGGATTGATGATTTACTTCACCACTCAGGGTTTTTATTTTAAGTCGAACAGGTTTTCCGTATTCTGGGGGAATTGGAATTTTTATTGGCATTACAAGCTGCTTATTTAATATGGTGTACTTACCAATTGTTGCTCCTTCCATTGATGCTTCAATAATTGCTTCTTTACTAGCCGAAGTAAAGTTTAATTCTGCATTCCAGGTGTTTACATAAAATCCAGGATCTACAAATGTTATTTCATACTCAATCCATGCATTGCCATCCTTTTTATTTTTAGTGGAAGAACCCATTGCCGATTTACTATCATACAGGTAATCCCAGTTT
Organism: uncultured Marinifilum sp.; assembly: GCF_963677195.1. NCBI lineage: Bacteria > Pseudomonadati > Bacteroidota > Bacteroidia > Marinilabiliales > Marinifilaceae > Marinifilum > uncultured Marinifilum sp. The sequence continues at coordinate 3,578,912 of NZ_OY781918.1, read as the reverse complement.
TTACTTCGGTTCTTATCTTTGGCATTAAAGTAGCCGCTTTTTTGTCCTACTTTAATGTTTGGTACAGCTCCTCCTTTCACCTTTACGGATATTGTTTTAGCAATGCTTTCGCTTGAGTTTCCAAGCATTATTTCGAAATCACCACCTTCTACCATAAATTGATTCTGTATGGTATCGAAATGTGCAAAAGCTTCGTAGGGGAGTTTAATTTCAACCGATTCTGTTTTTCCGGCAGCAACACTAATGCGTTTAAAACCTTTTAGTGCTTTTAGAGGAACCTGTTGTGTAGATTTTACATCGCGAACATACACCTGAACAACCTCATCACCGTCCATATTACCTGTGTTTGTTATTTTTGCAGATACAAGAACATTTCCTAGAGCCTTTACTTTATTACTGCTCAATTTTACATCATTAATTTCGAAATTGGTGTAACTTAATCCATAACCGAAAGGATACAAAGGCTTGCCTTTAAAATACATATAGGTACGTCCGCTTTGGATGTTGTAATCGTTGAAATCGGGCAAGTCCTTATCCGATTTAAACCATGTTGAACTTAATTTTCCACCAGGGTTTACATCGCCAAATAAGACATTGGCCAATGCTGTTCCTTGTTCCTGACCATTTGGCCACATACAAACAATTGCTGGAATGTTTTTTTGTTCCCATTTAATTGCTGTAGGTCCGCTTGGTACGAGCACTAAAATGATATTTTTGTTTACAGCCCGAACTGCTTTAATAAGCTTGTGCTGATTGCCCGGAAGCTGTAAAGATTTACGATCAACATTTTCGGTAGAAGTGCTTTCGTCGTTTCCAACTACTAAAATTACTTGTTCCGATTTTTTAGCCAAAGCAACGGCTTTTGCAATTGTTTTGTCATCGTTGGCATTAGCAGTTACTTCACAACCTTTGGCATAACTTATTTTGGCCGATGTAGCCTTTTTTAATCCATCGAGCGGACTTACTTTGTGTTTTGGGTGGCCAGAATAAATTCCCATCCAGCATTTGTTGGCAAAAGGTCCGATAACTGAAAGCTCTTTAATATTCTTCTTTAGAGGAAGCGTATTATCATTTTTTAAAAGTACAATGGCCTGTTCGGCAGCTTTAAGTGCCAGTTTTTTATGTGCATCGCATTCGAGTATGCTAGTTGGTATTTTTGAATATGGATTTAATGATGGATTATCGAAATCGCCTGTCATAAAGCGTAAGCGAAGCAATCTGCGAACAGATACGTCAAGTTCTTTTTCGGTAAGTAATCCTTGTTTAATTGCTGGCTTTAGTGCCACTACCATAGGAGCTAGTCTCTTATTGTTTCGGAAACATTCCTGATCGACACCTGCTTTTATTGCCAATGCAGCAGCTTCGGCTTGTGATTTTGCATATTTCATTCTTACTTCTAGTCCCTGAACAGCTGCCCAGTCGGCAATTACATATCCTTTAAAGCCCCATTCATTTCTCAATACACCATTTACTGCCCAATTATGAGCAGAACATGGTACGCCGTTAAGACCGTTTAAGCCGGTCATAATTCCAGTTGCTTCTTCGTCTACAAGGCAGGTTTTGTAGGCTGGAAAATAGTATTCGTACAGGTCTTTTTTATTAATGTATGATTGATGCTTTTCACGACCTTTATCCACGTTGTTTGCAACATAGTGTTTTACTGTAGTTACTGTTTTTGTGTATTTGGGGTCGTTGCCTTGCATACCGCGAATATACATACGTGCTGTTTCCGACATTAGAAAAGGGTCTTCGCTGTAGCATTCTCCATTACGTCCCCAGCGTGGGTCACGAGCCATATTCACAGTGGGAGAGAACATCATAACTTCTTTTTCACCTTTGTTCTTTAAAGCTCTGGCTTCATTCGATACGGCTGTGGCAACATTAAACATTAAATCGGGATTCCATGTACTTCCCATGGCAATATTTTGTGGGAATTGTGTGCAGTTCCAGGCAATAATTCCATGAAGAGCTTCACCATACCATTCAAAATAGGGAATACCCAATCGTTTTATTTCTGGGATTCTTGATCCGCAATAGCTTATTTTTTCTTCCAGTGTTAATTTTGATAACAGATCTTCAACACGATCGTTGATGTTTGCATTGGGATCTTTCCAGCTTTGGGCATTAACTAAATTTCCTATAAGCAGGAACAATACAATTAAATAATTGCCTAGTTTTCTCATTTTTATCCTTTGTAAAATATAAATTTACTTACGAAAGTAATCACTCGAAGGGAGTGAGCTCTCTCAATTTAATCTGTAAATAGATTGAAAATTATTTTATAACTATTGCCGTAATTGCTCGTGCAGGAGCATTTATCTTTACCGATTTTTCACCAATAATCAATTCAAACACTCCGTCCTGTTCATCCGTGTTTTGTAACAAAACCTTAATAGTTCCATCGGGTGATTTTACAGTAATAATTGGGTGGCTGTTGCTTCTATTTACCGATGCAATGCGTACATCGCCTGGCTGAATAAACTTACTGATGATGTACATGGCGTTGTAATCAGGATTGTATTGAACCGTTCCGTTTTTGCGATCGATATTGATGAGTGAATTCTGAGGCCAGTCCCAACCGCTTTTAGTAGTTTCGTTCAGAATCATATTCCAGTAAGTAAAAGCTGTACTTCCACTGTTAATGTAACTCGCTACCTCTTCAAGACGATGTTTGGCTTGTTCCGAAGAGTTTTTACCGTTGTAACAATGTCCTTCGGTATGGAAAAAATTTAAATTTGGAAGAAGAGCTCTGGCATCATTAATAATTTTGGCTTCGGTATACTGAAGGCCTACACCTTCGATTCCCTCGGTATTTTTACATTGAGTAAAATCCATCAAGTCCATTTTATTGGCAGCCCTGAAAGTTCCAGCATAAATTTTGGTTTTGATCCTATTTTTTTTGAATGCAGGAGCCATGTATTGGTTGGCAAAAGCTACCATTTCTTTAGCAGGAAAAATACAACTTGGATATTTTGTGTTGGCATCATTTTCATTCTGAATACAAATGCGATCGATTTTCACACCTGCTTTTGCATAAGCTTGTACATACTTTACGAAGTAGCGGGCATAGGCTTTTTGCACCTTAGGATCGCTTTTCATACGGTTGCCTTCTTTTTGCAAACCTACCATTTTGCCACTTTCTTTCATCCATGCAGGTGGGCTCCATGGCGAGGCAAAAAGTGTTATGTTTGGATTAATAGCAAATGCACTTTTGATGTAAGGCAATACGTATTTCTTATCACGATCGATGGAGAAATGCTCCATTTTAAAATCATCAGCTGTCATCGAATAGCTATAAGCATCTATTCCAAAATCGCTTGCGCCGATAGCTGTACGGCAAAAGCTAAAGCCAGCTTTATCTTTCGAAAACAGATTATTCATTACTGCATTTTGTGCTTTTTTTGGAAGTGAGAGAAGTGCTTCGCCACCAATTTCGTTAAATGCACCACCAATACCTTCAATGGTTTGGAAGGTAACATCTGCTTGAATACAAATGTGGTTTTGCCATCCAATTTTTTTCCCTTCGGTGTAGTTGTTCACTTCAAATATTGGTGAAGCTTCACCTTTGTTGAGCTTTGCAGCCCAGATTTTTACCTTTGGATTTTCCTGAGCACTAACAAGCTGAGAGAGCGTCAGAAGACTTATAAGGATTGTAGTTTTAATTTTTTGTAGAAAATTCATTTTATATGCTTTTGTCTATTCCGAAGTAGAGATGCCATATCATGCATCGCTACAATATATTTGTATCTATTTAATTCTTCTGAACTCTAGGCCGTTCAACCAAGTTTCGGCATCTTTTTTATTCGTCTCAAACGAAATGCTTACCGGATTAAGTCCATCGCTTTCAATGAAGTTGGTGACTGAGACTGGTTTTCGCTCCCCAACATCTTTTCCATCATACAAACTCACATGATCATCGTCTGAAACAAACGAGAATTCACCGCTCGCATCTTTGCGTTCTACTTTCATGTTGTAAGGGAAAAGTTTTGCTTTGTTTTGAAACGAATGATGATAAGTTTTTAGCTTGTATTTCCCTTTTGGTAATCCGCTTAAGCTAAGTTTTAATTTTCCTGAACTGATATAAAGTCCATCGCAACCCATAAAAGCTAAATTTCCTAGCATGGCATAGGTTCCTTTGCGCCATTTTAGTTCAGTATTGGCAGATACGGTGAAACGGCAATCCTCTGTCTTAAAAGAAAAATCTTTAGTTGCGCCACCTTCCTTAACTGTCCAGCCAAATTGTGACAGCTGACCTTTGGTTTGTAGGTCTATTTTATGGATTGGGTAATCGTAAATTGCTTTTGCATTGGCAGCAATTTCATTTTTCTGGAATGGGCTAGTGTTTAGTATTAAAGTAGATGATTTTAGTTTGCCAGAAGTCGCTTTTATTTTTATTTCGCCTGCTTCTGTGTTTCCTTTTAGGTAAACCGTTGCGGCACCATGGTAGGTTTGCATGTTTTTTACAAAATCCTTGTCGGCATACACAATAGAACCTGCACCACTGGCATTAAAATGTACTTTTACATCAGCATCTGTAATTACTTCTCCATTTTTATCGACAACATAAGCTCGAATCATTTTTAAATCGGAACCTCCTGCTGTGAGTGATATATCTGGATTATCGACAGCTAATTTTAGAGCATAAGGAGTTCCGGTTTTTGTTCTAGAATGTTTTGCCACTTCTTTGCCGTTGAACAAGGCTTTTGCCGATAGTTTTTCCTTTGTCCAATTGTAATAAAAGGTAAACGAAGGGTGATCGTTTTCATTTCTTAGCGGGTCCATATCTGCTTTTTGTGTGGCAATCAATTTATTATCGGCATAAAGTGCAACTTCAGGAGCATTGCTGTACACATGAATCTTATGATTTTTATATATCGATTGATCGGCGATATGTACATAAGGTGCATTTGTTAATTCAGATTTATACCAATAATAAGCAGGGCGTGGCACTCGATAGATGGTTTGTAAACCATATTCCGTAATCATGTCGGTTTTCTTTGTGTTCTCGCGTAGGTGGTTGTAATCGGCGCCTACCCAAAGCAGAGTACCAATGTTGTTTTTGCGTTTTTTATACCGTGAAATATGATGTTGTTGTCCTAAGCTATTTTCCGAAAATCCGTGTTCCATTACCATGCAGAAATCACTCTCAGGAAAATCTGTTTTTCGATAATCCATAGTAGCATAAATATCGCTAACGCCTGCATTTTTAATTCCACACCACGGACTCGATGCACTAGCTGTTAAGCGATAAGGATCTTCTTCTTTTGCAGCACTGTTAAGCTGCGGAACAGGTCCACGATGATTGATGCCCGCTCCCCAAATAACGATAGAAGGGTGGTTGCGGTGATTACGAATCATTACACGAAGCGATTGTTCCAATTTATTCATCCATTCGCCCTGCTGCCATCCAATCCAGGTTGATGGTTCTTCGTAAAGTAAAATGCCCAATTCGTCGCAAGCTTTAATAAATGAATTATCCTGTGGGTAGTGCGAAAGACGAATGGAATTTATGCCTGCTTGTTTGTAGCGTAAAGCTGCTTCGTAATGCATGGAGTTGGGAACAGCGTCGCCAATGTGAGGATAGTTTTGATGACGATTTACACCCACCATAAAAAAAGGTTCTCCGTTTAGCAACAAGCCTTGCCCATCAACCAATTCAATTGAACGAAAACCAAATGTGTTTTCTACAAAATCTACAGCTTTATTGTTCATGTAAATAATTGAAACAGCACGGTATAAATAAGGATTATTGGGCGACCATAAATTGTAATTATCTACTATTTCGCTTGTTTGGCGAAATGTTTTTTGTTGACCTGCTGTAATATTTGTACTTGATTTTAATTTCTTAATTACATAACCATCAGCATCAACTATCATGGTCTCAATACTGCAATCAGCATCTTCGCTATATTCGTTTACAACTGTTGTTTTAACCGATACTGTTCCATTATTTTTCTTTACCGAAGGAGTTGTAATATGAACACCAGCATCGAAATCTTCCCAATTGAAATTTACATGTAGTTTATTGGTTTTTACCAAATAAACATCACGATATATTCCTGCCCATTTTAAATAATCAGTTTGATGTGGATCGGGAGCAATTGTTGGGTTAAAGCTGTTATCAGCATTTACAACAATGGTGTTTTGTTCGCCAGATTTTACAAAATCAGTAATGTCGAAATGATGAGGGATATAGCCATTAACTGCGTAACGACCTACAAGTTTTCCATTTACCCATAATTCGGTGGCATTATGAACACCTTCGAATTCGATAAAGGCCTTTTCGTTGGCTTCCAGTTCTATGTATAATTGTTTGCGGTACCAGTTCTGATCACGCATATATTCCTTTTGTTCCCAAGTATCATTTGCATCTTCAAACCAAAGTGAAACTGGATCGGGATTATGCGGTAGGCATACTTCTTCCCATTTGCTATCATCGAAAGAAATTGCGATAGGTTTTTCCGATTTCAACATCTTCGAGAATTTCCAATCGAGGTTGATGTTTTGTTTTGTGCGCTTGGTTTTCGGATAGCCATCTGCAGAGCTAGCTATGGCGAATATTCCATAGGTCAATAATAAACCTGTTAGTAAAGCTTTAATATTCATTAGATATGATTTTTACTGGTTTGGTATTGTTTACTACAATAATACAGATGAAAGTAGCTTATTCTTGTATTGTTTTCTTTGTTTTGAGTTACGAAACGGCGATTGCAACGGTGCTTTAACGGTTAAAAATGATCTGCTAAGTTTATTAAAATCAGTAATATGATTGATTTTAAAAGCGAATGTGTGAATTAGAGAAAAAACATGTTATTTTTGTGTGGTATGATAAATAAAAAGGAAGAAAAATTTATTAAAGAGGCACTGGATAAGATCTGTTCTCACAAGCTGTTTGTAAACTCACCTACCAATAGTAATTTGCTAAAATACCTTGTTGAAAAGGCAATAGCTTGCGAAGAAATAAATGAGATTACCATTGGTAGTGAACTTTATGGAATTGATTATTCTGAAAATAAAAGCAATAGTACTGTTCGTTCATATATGTACAAGCTTCGCAATAAGCTGACAGATTATTATAAGAATACCAGCACCAATGAATCGGTAGTATTCGAAATTCGCAAAGGACAGTGCAATCTTAGCTTTTTATCGCCCGCAGAATATCAAAAATTGAAAGGAGAAAAAAGTGAAACGCTGAATATTCCGATAAAATATCTTAAAGTTGTATCAGGTGTTTTATTGTTGGCAATTTTCGCTTTTTATCTTGTGAAAACAATTGCAGTTAAACCTAATTTTATTTGGGAGTCTTATTTTAAATCAAATTCCGAAAATCTTCTTGTTGTATCCGATCAATTCGTAGTGGGTGAGAGGTTTCCAGAAGGAAAGGAACGAGCAGTTTTGTATCGCGAAATTAACAACGATAACGATTTTGTTAAATATAGTAAGCAACATCCTGAGAAGAGTTTACAATTTACCGATTATACTTTAATGTCGAAAATGGCTCCATACACAGTTCATTCATTAAGTAGTTGGTTTACAGAAAATAAAAGCAGTTTCGATCTTAAGTTAGAAAGTAAGCTTAGCTACGACGATGTGCGAAATCATAACCTTTTGTTTGTTGGACAACATAAAACAATGAACTTATCCAAATCTTTATTTTTAAAGGATAGTAAAGTATTTGCAATTTTTGATGATGGGTTTAAATACAAAAATGGGAATGCCGAAAAAATTTACAATACTCGCTTTGGTGAAAATCAAAAAGTAGAATATGCTATGGTTTCTTATGCACCTCTTAATAATGGTAAAAATGTCTTGTATTTTGTGTCGAATAATGATATTGGTGTGATGGCAACGGTGCGAAATTTTACGGATAAAAAATATTTAAAAGAATTTGCAAAACAATTACCAGATGAATCGAAGTATTTTAATGCTTTGTTTGAGGTGAGTGGCTTGCAACGAACTGATGTTAGCTGTTTATTGGTAGAGTTAGAGGTTTTGAAGTAGATTGTTTTAAAAGTGAAAAAATGAATATTTCTATATCGGATTTGTTTCTACCATTTCGAAAAATGCCAATGGACAAAAAATGAAATCAATGAAAATAGTACTATGTAGTCGTTCTTTATTCATTTGTAGATAAGTGAAATAAAGTTTATTTTTTCTTCCACCATTTTTCTTGTTCTTTTTTTTGGGCATTTTCTGTTTCGGTTTTACTGTATCCGCCGCTCCAGGCTTTTATGTATGAATCCCAGCCATTTTTCATAAATTCTTTCCTAGGGCTAAATTCACCAGCACCAGTATCTAGTTTTTCCGACTCAGGAATTCTACTATCTCCCCAATTTGCTGTTTTATTTTTGTGTTTTCCATATTGAGTCCACGTACCTGTAAATTGGTTGTTATTGTAAGAATCAGAATCCGAATTGCGATTATCATATTTAATGTCACCATTACTGTCTTTGTACCATAGACTTGTGCATATTCCTTTAAAAATACCCGAGTGATTAGTGTCCGGATCTTCAAAAAATACATATTCACCAATTATAATACCTGAATTTTCAGTAGGGTTTTCAAGAGTCTTTATGTAGTAAGAATCTTTAATAATAATTTTACCTTGAAACGGACAAACATTATTAGATACATTACTTTTGCCATAAACGAAATATTCCAGTGGGTTTTCAGTATTTTGAATTACCGAGAGAAAAACAATTTTTAATCTTTGAAAATTATCACCAATGTATGCAAAACGACGTTCGGTCTTATTTTTAAACCAAAACTTTCGTAGATCATGTTTCTTTATTTCTTCTGTATTTTCTTTTGATTCTGTTATTTCATCTTCAATATTAATAAGTTTACCAAAGCTTTCCAATTGTCCTAAAGAATAGAATGGTAAAAGCAATAAAACTAGAATCGGCAGTATTTGTCTCATGATTTGAATATAAATTTTCAAATTTATTTTTCTGTTATCTGTGTAGAGCGAAACTTTCCAATTAATATTGGTCAATATAGCTAAACTATTGATAAGATAGAATAATTAAATGCGCTCTGCTTGTAATAGTTTTGCTTGTAGCTAAGTAGTATTATTCGAAACAAAAATGAATTATTTACCTCTTGCAAGTGTAAATAAATGAAAACCTAAATGTATGAAAAGAATAAGTTTTGTCCTTTTTTTCCTTTTTATGATTACCATTGCCACTAAGGCAGATCGTGTTAGAACAATTGAAGATTTTAATTTTAACTGGAAATTTAATTTGGGAGATGTGCCCAATGCAAATAGTTTTAATTATGACGATAGCGCTTGGCGCAAATTAAGACTGCCACACGATTGGAGCATTGAACAATCGTATACTACCGAAAATACATCCGGTTCAACCGGATTTCTGCCTACAGGTATCGGATGGTATCGTAAAAGCTTTAAGCTTAGCGAAGATCAAAAAAATAAGTTGTTTTATATAGAGTTTGATGGTGTTTCAAGCAATTCAGAAGTATGGATTAATGGGCATTATTTAGGAAAACGACCTTATGCTTATTCTGCTTTTTCATACGAGTTAACCAAGTATTTAAAATTTAATGAACAAAATGTGATTGCCGTAAAGGTAGATAATTCAAATTTTGCCAATTCGCGATGGTACACCGGATCGGGTATTTATAGAAATGTGCGATTGGTAAGTACATCGCAAGTACATCTGCCGCAGTTTGGAGTATGGGTAGAAACGCCGCAGGTTAATCAAAAACAAGCAAAAGTAAAAGTAAGTTCTATTGTAAAAAATACCTTAGCGAAAGCACAAAAACTAAAATTGAAAGTTTTTATTAAAGACCAAACAGGTAAGTTGGTTTCAAGTAGTTCTAAAAAACTTACTGTTTTAAATGTGGATACAACATCAACAATATTAAATATTGCGAATCCGAAACTTTGGAACATAGAAGAAACAAATCAGTATTCGGCCGAAATTCAGGTCTTTTCCGGTAAAAAACTGATGGATGAATACACAGTAGATTTTGGAATTCGAAGCGTGCGTTTCGATGCCAATAAAGGCTTCTTTTTAAATGATAAAAATATAAAACTGAAGGGAGTTTGTTTGCATCACGATGCAGGAGCTGTTGGAGGTGTCTTTATCCGCGACGTATGGAAGCGAAGACTTACAAATTTAAAAGACATAGGAGTTAATGCCATTCGCATGTCTCATAATCCGGCTGATCCTGGCTTACTAAAATTATGCGATGACATGGGATTTGTTGTAATTAACGAGGCTTTAGATGAATGGAGAAGAAATAAAAACAAATGGATTACCAGTCGTTTTGCTAAAGATATGCGTCCGGAATTAGAGTGTGGTTATGGTGATATTTATGAACAATGGGCCGAGCAGGATGTGAAAGATATGGTTCGTTATTCTCGTAATCATCCATCAATTATAATGTGGAGTATGGGTAACGAAATAGAGTGGACCTATCCCTATTATTTTAAGATGGAGAAGAGTAATCAGGGCTTAGGAAATCAGGTGCTAAAAGAAGAAACTGGCGATGGTAAAGATGAACTGAAAGAAACTGCCGAAGAAATTAAAAAGTGGATTAAAGAAGTTGATCAATCACGTTTGGTGACAACAGGTGGTGTGTTGCCTAAAGCGGGAAATATTACGGGTTATTTTGATGTGCCTGATGTAATGGGTTATAATTACCGGGCAGTTGACTACGATAGGGATCATAAAAATTATCCCAATAGATTAATGTATGGTTCTGAAAACTGGGGAACTTATCAGGAGTGGAAAGATGCTGTTGATCGTGATTTTATTGCTGGTATATTTATCTGGACAGGAATTGCTTATTTGGGAGAATCGGGACCTTATCCATGGAAAGGTTTGGATATATCTTTACTCGATTTTTGCGGTTTTTATACGCCACGCGGCCATTTCTTTCGAACAATATGGAGCGATAAACCATATACCTACTTAGCTACCAAACATGCAAAAAAAGCACAATGGATAAAAAAAGAAGGCGAATGGTTAGATAATCGTATTACAGGATGGTTAGATAAATGGTTGTTTGAAGATGTAGAGCAAAGCTGGAACTACCAGAAGGGAGACTCTGTATTTGTTGAGGTTTATTCAAACTCTCCTAAGGTAGAGTTGTTTATTAACGAGAAAAGCTTTGGAGTTAAGAGTCCATCCAATTTTAAGGATCATATCGTTAAGTATCTTGTGCCTTATGCCGAAGGAGAAATTAAAGCTATTGGATTAAAAGAGGATGAGAAGCAAAGTGAATACAAAATAAGAACAGCCAAATGGGTATCGAAACTGGTGCTTAAAGCCGATAGGTCCGATTTAAAAGCCAATGGATACGATGTGGTACACGTAGAGGCATTCATTCAAACAAAATCGGGCGATTTGGTTCCCGATAAAAAAATGCAGATTGAGTTTACCGTTGAGGGAGAAGGTGTAAATATTGGTGTTGATAATGGTTGGGACAGGAATGTACAAAAACACAAATCGAATTTTATTGTTACTCATAAGGGACGAGCTATGCTTTTGGTTCAAAGTACACGCAAAGCTGGAAATATAAAAATATCGGCCCGAGCAGGTAATTTAAAATCCAATAAAATTGAATTACAAACAGAATTGTAGCTTATTCAGGATTCGGATTTGAATAATCTGTAATGTTTCGATAGTGAAAAATAATAGTAGTAAGGTTTATGCTTTGCTACTATTTTTTTGTTATTTCTTATAGAATTCTGATTTGTTGCACCCAATAAAAAGTTTACAGATTATTGTGTTTGCTTTTTAACATGCCGGCTTTTTCTATAAACGCACTGGCTTTGTCAGATTTAGCTTTTGTAAGTAAGCTAACAAGTATGAATATTACCGCCGAAGCAATCATTCCGGTAAGAGCCTGCTGTACCGAAGCAATCTCCCAAAATGCAGAAAGTTTTATGCCCAAAGCAATAAGCAAATTGTAAGTGGAAAAAAGCAGACCAAACATAATAGAAGCAAAAGCACCTTTTGAGTTTCCTTTTTTCCAAATAAAAGCAAGTGTTAATGGCACAAAAGCTCCGGTAGCTAAAAAGTCCGACCCAACCCATGAAATCCTTAATATCGAACGTATTTCAAGACTTATAAGTAAGCCTAATAATGCAATAATCAGACTCGATATTTTACCTATCCAAACCATTTGCATAGGACTTGCCTTAGGGTTTATTCTTCTTTTAAAGAGATCTACGCTTAAAACCAAAGCTCCGGTGTTAATCATAGAATCCATGGTCGACATAATTGCCGAGCACAAGCCAACAAACATAAGAGCAGCCAGTCCTAGTGGCATGTAATGAATTATTATTGCTGGAACAATTCCTCCCTTAGGAACCGAATCGAATAAGCCCAGACTAAGAACTCCTGTTAAGGTAACAATTAGGTATAGGGGAATGAATACCACGAAAGCTAAAGCCATCATTTTTTTCGCATCTCCAGGTGTTTTTGTGGCAGAAATACGTTGCCAGATATTGGCCTGAATCATCCATGAACATCCAAAGGTTATTATGAACACGATATTATTGGAGATGTTGTGGAAAAAAGAAAAGAAATCAGGCTTATTATTGTTAAGTGCAATTTCGTGGACTTTTTCAAATCCTCCAGAATGATTATAAGCAAAAATAAAGAGTACAATAGCTGCTATTAGAAGAAAAACAAACTGAAGAATATCGGTTACAACTACACCCTTAAATCCACCAAAGAAAGAGTAAAGCAGAACAATGCAAGTTCCTGCCAAAGCAGCAATTTTATAATCAATATCGAAAAACGATTGAAAGAAACGACCTATAACCACGGCTTGAGTTGCAACACCCAATATCATAAATACCAGAATTAGAATCGACAGGAGTAAAGCAACTTTTTTGTCGTAACGTTCCTCCATTAACTGTGGTTGTGTAATGCTTCCTATTCTTCTAATTCCTGTAGAAAACAGGTACATTAAAAAAGTGGAAAATAAAACCGGCATTCCATAAATCCAGAAAGAGCTAACACCTTTATTAAAACCATGATCGACCAGATCTATTGCCGAACCACCGCCCCACCACGAGGCAATAAAAGTTATGGATAGAGCCCAAAAAGGGAGTTGCCGGCCAGCCAAAAAATAATCTTCGGTATTCTTACTGGCTTTAGAGCGAAAAACAATTATCATGATTCCTGCAAAATATAATGCAAGAAGTATTATAGAGATGTATTGTAATTGATTCATTCAAATATTGTTTAATAAAAGTAGAATAAAGTGCTTATTAAAGAAATAATTCTCTAATAAACTCTAATCTTTTTTATCTGAAAATTTTAGAGAGATTAGAGTAATCATATTTTTAATTTTTTCCTAAAAATTTAGATTTAAAACGATATAAATATACTTTTTTTTTACTTGAAACGATTGCAATAAAAATATTGAAAAAACAAATATGATAAATAGAGAAAAGATTAAGATTAAATTCACAAAAAATTTATTTTAAAAAGGGATTTAGAGCAAGCGATTTTCATAAATTATCAATAACTTTAGTATCAGAGCAGTCATTTTTATGATAATACTACATAACTAACCAATTATAAATAAAACTCAAAACAGTAAATGCATGAATTACCTAAAACTCGATAAAGCCAAATTGGTAAATACTGAGTACTCTCTAAAGAAAGAGTTTATTAGAACAAATAGGGCCGGCTCTTTTGCCAGTTCTACAATTATTAACTGTAATACACGAAAATATCACGGTCTGCTTATTTGTCCGATTGATAATTTTGGAGGGGAAAATCATCTTTTATTGTCTTCCCTCGATGAAACCCTAATTCAGCATGGATCACCTTTTCATTTGGGAATTCATAAATTTCCGGGTGAATATAGCCCTAAAGGACATAAGTATATTAGGGAGTATGGAATAGATACAATTCCGGCTTTAACATACCGTGTTGGAGGAATTGTGCTTAAGAAAGAACTTCTTTTGGTTGAAAAAGAACAGCGAGTATTAATTCGTTATACATTATTAGAAGCTAATTCTCCAACAATTATTCGTTTTCAACCTTTTTTGGCCTTTAGAAATATCCATGCCTTAACAAAGGCAAATATGGATGCAAATACCCGATCCGAAATTGTAAGTAATGGAGTAGGTCTTAAATTGTACGATGGCTTTCCATATTTATATATGCAAACCTCAAAAAAATCGGATTTTATTCATGTGCCCGATTGGTATTATAATGTAGAGTATCGAGAAGAGAAAAAAAGAGGTTACGATTGTCACGAAGACTTATTTGTTCCCGGATATTTTGAAATGGAGATCAAAAAGGGAGAGCCAATCGTATTTTCGGCCGGAACCGCGCAAGTTTCTCCCAATACAATAGCAAAACAGTTCAATAATGAACTAAAAAAACGCGTGGCTCGCGATAGTTTCGAGAATTGTTTGGCTAACTCTGCCGATCAGTTTATTTCGCGTAAAGGCAAGGAAAGTTCGATAATAAATGGTTTTCCATGGTTTAGTACAAGCGAGAGAAATACTTATCTGGCCTTACCGGGCTTAACCCTGGCCCGAAATAAAGAAAAGGTTTTTCTGGATATTTTAGATACTGCCTACAGTAAAATTATGAACCGATTTTCTTATGCTACTTCTTTAAATAAAGGTAAAGAATCGGTAGATGTTCCGCTATGGTTTTTATGGACTCTGCAAAAGTATGTCGAGTTTGGAGCCGATAAAGCTGAACTTTGGAAAAAATACGGTAAAAAAATAAAGGAAATTTTTAAGCACTATAAGTTTGGATCTAAGCTTGCTATTATAATGCATGATAATGGTTTGCTGTGGACTATTAAACAGGGAGTTACCTGGATGAAAATTCAGAATAATGGAACATTCCTAAACCGCAGAATGGGTTATGTTGTTGAGCTAAATGCACTTTGGTACAATGCAATATGTTTTGCACTTGAAATGGCTAAAGAAGCTAAAGATGAAAAGTTTGCAGAAGAATGGAAGAATACTCCTAATAAAATAAAAGAAGCATTCTTAAGTACTTTCTGGGATGATAAAAAATCTTACTTGTCGGATTATGTTGATGATACACACAAGAGTTGGGCTGTTCGACCCAATCAGCTATTTGCTGTATCCTTGCCGCATTCTTGCTTGTCGAATAATCAAAAAAAATCTGTTCTTGATATTATTGAGAAAGAACTGTTAACACCAAGAGGTTTAAGAACACTATCTCCTAAAAATCATGAATATGTAGGAGTATTTAAAGGAAACGAATTTGAAAGAAATAGTGCTTTTCATTACGGATCGGTATTTCCTTGGTTGTTCGGACATTTTGCCGAAGCTTACTTAAAACTCTATAAAGAAAACGGAGAAGAAAAAATACAAGGAATTCTCGACGGTTTTGAAGAATGCTTACACGAGCGCGGATTGGGATCTATTTCGCAGATTTACGATGGTAATCCTCCGCATAAACCCAACGAGGCAACATCTTATGCATTAAGTGTAGCCGAAATTATAAGAGTGTGTAAATTATTAAACCAATCATCTTTTAAATAGTTTGTGTATGAAAGTTCTAATGTTTGGATGGGAGTTTCCTCCACATATTTCGGGAGGATTAGGTACGGCCTGTTACGGGTTGACAAAAGGTTTGGCGAAAATTAAAGATCTTGATATAATCTTCGTGGTGCCAAAAGCGCATGGTGATGAGGATCAGAGTAAGATGCAATTGGTAGGTGCCAATGGTGTGAATATAAAGCAAGTTCAGACTCATATTGAAAAGTTTAAAACTCAACATACTTATCTCGAAGTAGATTCTCATTTGGTTCCCTATAACGATCCGGATGAATATTATACTTTTTCGAGTCAGGATTTGTATGGGAAAAATAAGTTTTTTAAAGTCGACAAGGAAGGAAAACTGGAGTTTAGTGGAAAGTATGGTACAAATCTTATCGAAGAAATTTACAAATACGCTTATGTTGCCTCTACCATTAGCATGGATCAGGAACATGATGTAATTCATGCTCACGACTGGTTGTGCTATCCTGCAGGAATTGCTGCAAAAGAAGTGTCGGGTAAACCTTTGGTAATACATGTGCATGCTACCGATTTCGATCGAAGTGGTGGGAGTGTAAACCCTAAAGTGTTCGAAATTGAAAAAATGGGAATGGATGCTGCCGATAAAATTATTGCAGTAAGTAATCTTACACGAAATATAGTAATTGAAAAATACGGACAGAATCCTGATAAAGTAGTAACTGTTTACAATGCTGTTGAGCCGGTATCTTCTGAAGAGAAATTAGCCATTAAAAAAGGTGTTAAAGAAAAAATAGTGACTTTTTTGGGCCGAATTACCATGCAAAAAGGTCCCGAATATTTTGTGGAAGCAGCCAATCAGGTTTTAAAGCGAAGCAATAATGTGCGTTTTGTAATGGCCGGAAGTGGCGATATGCTCGAAAAAATGGTTGAACGTGCAGCTCAGCTAGGCATATCCGATAAGTTTCATTTTACCGGATTTTTAAAAGGAGACGACGTTTTTAAAATGTTTAAACTTAGTGATGTTTATGTAATGCCTTCGGTATCGGAGCCATTCGGAATTTCTCCACTCGAAGCAATGCAGTCTAATGTGCCTGTAATAATCTCGAAGCAATCCGGAGTATCAGAAATTTTAACGCATGCGGTAAAAGTCGATTATTGGGACATTGATGCAATGGCCGATGCCATTTACGGTATTATAAATTACGACTCTCTCTCTAATGAATTTAAAGAGAAAGGTAAAGAAGAAGTGGATAACTTAAAATGGGCCAATGCAGCTGTTCATGTTCACGATGTTTACCAATCAGCAATTAATTTATTTGTTACACCAAGAAAAAACTAGAAAGAATGAAGTCAGTTTGTTTATATTTTCAGATACATCAGCCATTACGTTTAAAAAGATATCGCTTTTTCGATATTGGAAATAATCATTACTACTACGATGATTATACTAACGAGTCCATTATGCGTAAAATTGCTGATGAATGTTATTTGCCAGCTAATAAAATTTTATTGGAGATTTTAAAAGCAAATAAAATTGATTTTAAAGTCAGCTTTTCGATTACAGGCCTAGCCTTGGAACAGTTTGAATTGTATGCTCCCGAAGTAATCGATAGTTTTAAGGCACTTGCTAAAACCGGGAAAGTTGAATTTTTATCCGAAACCTATTCTCACTCTCTGGTATCACTTAGAAACAAAGACGAATTTGTAAGTCAGGTAAAAGAGCATAGCAATAAAATAGAAGCTTTATTTGGAGTAAAACCAACAATTTTTCGGAATACAGAATTAATCTATTCCGATGGTATTGGCCAAATGGTAGCTGATATGGGTTACAAAGGAATATTAACCGAAGGTGCAAAGCATATTTTAGGTTGGAAGAGTCCGAACTATTTGTATTGCAATGCCATAAATCCTAAGCTTAAAATACTAATGAGAAATTATAATCTTAGCGATGATATTGCCTTTAGATTTTCGAACGAAGATTGGAAAAACTGGCCTTTATCTTCAGGAAAGTTTGTTGGCTGGTTAAACGAGCTCGATGAAAAAGAAGATATGGTAAATATCTTTATGGATTACGAAACATTTGGTGAACACCAGAAAAAGGAATCTGGAATTTTCGAATTTCTTAAGAATTTCCCTAAAGATTTAGCTGTAAATTCGAAGTATAAATTTGCACTTCCATCCGAAATTGTAAACGAATATCAACCAATTGCCCAAGCGCATGTTCCAAACGTAATATCATGGGCCGACGAAGAAAGAGATTTATCGGCATGGCTGGGAAATAGCTTGCAGAATGAGGCTTTTGATAAATTGTATGAGCTTAGAGAAGATTTGCTTGCACTTAATGATGAGCGATTACTGAAAGACTGGAAATACCTGCAGGGAAGCGATCATTTTTATTACATGTGCACAAAATTCTTTTCCGATGGTGATGTGCATTCCTATTTTAATCCATACAATTCGCCTTACGATGCTTTCATTAACTACATGAATGTTTTAAGCGATTTACAGCTAAGAATAAATAAGCTTAAAGATTCGAATCCTGAGAGTACAGAAGATTTAAAGAACGAAATATCAAAGAAAAATGCAATAATTGCTCAGTACAAAGAAAGATTGGAAGAATTGGATGAACATTTTTCAGAAGCTGACTAATTAGCTTTTTTCTTCGGAAATACATTTATCGCATATTCAATAGAATATTGGAAATTAATAATTAGCATATCAGTAAAAATCGTTGTTTATGAATAATATAAAACTAACTCCTGATTATATTTTTGAAGTAAGTTGGGAGGTTTGTAATAAAGTGGGGGGAATTCATACGGTTGTTTCAACCAAAGCATTATCGCTTAAGCGTAAATTTAATGATAATGTAATTTATATTGGTCCCGATTTTGATAATCAGGAACACCGTGAAAAAGAATTCGAGGAAGACGATTCATTATTTCAGGAATGGAAAGCGCAGGCTAAACTAAAGGGCATGCCCATAAGAATAGGGCGCTGGAAAATTTCAGGAAATCCAATTGTAATTCTAATAGACTTTAAACCTTTTCTGGCTAAGAAAGATGCCATTTATGCAAAATTCTGGGAGATTTATGGTTTAGAATCTCTTTATGGAGATAAAGACTATCATGAACCAGCAATGTTTGGTTACGCCGCCGGAAAAGTAATTGAAAATTTTGTAAAATATAATTTAGCAGAAACAGATTATCCGGTAGCGCAATTTCATGAATGGATGACTGGTGTTGGTTGTTTATATCTAAAACATAAAGCATCTCGTATTGCAACAATATTTACAACTCATGCTACCATGCTTGGTCGTGTATTGGCGAGTAATTATGAGCCGCTTTACGATAATCTTTACCATTTTAATTCCATCGAGAAAACCCGTCAGTATAATGTGACAGCCAAATGTTCTCTCGAAAAAATAGCAGCACAAATTGCCGATTGCTTAACAACGGTTAGCGAAATTACTGCACGGGAGTGTAAGCAGTTTCAGAATCGTGTTGTTGATGTGGTTATGCCCAATGGTTTTGAGGATGATTTTGTTCCGGATACGCTAAGATTAGAGTCCAAAACTATTGAATCGAAAGCTCTATTAACAAAAGTAGCTCAAGCTTTACTTGGATACGAATTGCCAAAGGATACAATGTTTATTGGAACCGGTGGTCGTTATGAGTTTAAAAATAAAGGTCTTGATGTATTCCTGGAATCTTTATCACAAATTAATCAGGATAAAAATCAGGACAGGGATATACTTGCATTTTTTCTAATTCCAGGCGATCAGCGCGGAGCAAGAAAAGACTTGCAAGATGCTTTGGCTAATGGAAATACTCAGGAGCAATTGATAACTCCATTTTTAACTCATTATTTGGGTAATGTAGATCACGATGAAATTTTAAATAAAGTTAAAAGCCTTGGTTTTACGAATACAGCAGCCGAGAGAGTTAAAGTTATTTTTGTTCCTACTTACCTTAACGGGGATGATGGAATTTTCAATAAATCGTATTACGATTTGCTTATGGGACTGGATCTTTCTGTTTTTCCGTCCTACTACGAACCATGGGGATATACTCCAATGGAAAGTGTGGCATTTAGTGTTCCGACCTTAACAACAACATTGGCAGGATTTGGAAAATGGGTACAGCAAATAAACGAAGCTAATAAAGGCGGAGTTGCTGTTATAGAAAGGAACGATTCTAATACAGAATTGTTAATTCACGAAATGGCGACCTATATTAAAAGTTTTTCATTAAAAAATAAAAAACAAATAAAAGAATGTAGGTTAAATGCAAGAGCGATAGCAGAAAAGGCTCTTTGGAAAAATTTTATAAGCTATTATTATAAGGCATACGAAATTGCAATAGAGAAAAATATGGAAAAACAAACTAAAATAGTAGCTCTAAACGATCAGCAATTAAAGGTTAGTAAGAGCAACCAAATTCATTGGCGAAAATTAATTGTAGAATCAAATTTGCCAAAAGAATTAATCGGACTTGAAGAATTATCGAAAAATTTATGGTGGTGCTGGAATTATAAAGCCATAGATTTATTCGAATCAATAGATCCTAAATTGTGGGTTAAATTAAAGAAAAACCCAATTGTTTTACTAAAACAAGTTGCCGGATCAAGAATGAAAGAGCTGGCCGAAGACAAAGAGTTTTTAGCTAACTACGATAAAGTTTACAATGATTTTAAAGCTTATATAGCAGAAAAACCATCCAAAGATCAGCCTAAAATTGCCTATTTTAGTATGGAGTATGGATTAAGCGATAACCTGAAAATTTATTCGGGAGGTTTGGGTATTTTGGCAGGAGATTACCTGAAAGAAGCCAGCGATTCTAAAGTGAATATGGTTGCCATAGGTTTTATGTACCGCTTTGGATATTTTACTCAGCGTTTATCTTTAAATGGAGAACAGCTGGTAGAATTAAATTCTCAGAAATTTTCACAACTGCCAATTACACAAGTTCGCGATAATGCCGGATTAGCCAAAACAATTAATTTTTCTCTGGAAGGAAGAACTGTAACTGCAAAAATATGGAAGGTTGAAGTGGGCCGTATCTCATTGTATTTACTAGATACTGATACCGAAATGAATGCAGAGCAGGATCGTTCATTAACGCATCAGTTATATGGTGGCGACTGGGATAACAGAATTAAGCAGGAAATTTTATTGGGCATGGGAGGAATTAAAACTCTGGATGCTCTCGAAATAAAACCCGATTTATATCACTGTAACGAAGGTCATGCTGCACTAATTAATGTAGAACGTCTCATAAAACTGGTAAAAGAAGGTTACGATTTTAACGAGGCAATAGAAGTGGTTCGTGCTTCATCTTTGTTTACTACACATACGCCTGTGCCAGCTGGTCACGATACATTTGCTCCAGATATGATTCGCCATTACCTGTCTTATGTTCCCGAACAATTGAATGTTAGCTGGGATCAGTTCCTTGCTCTCGGGCGTGTTCATCCTCAGGATAATAACGAAAAATTTTCCATGAGTAATTTGGCAGCAAACACTTCGGTGGCTATGAATGGGGTAAGTATGCTTCATGGAAAAATATCGCAGGAAATGTTTAATGAACTTTACCAAGGATATTTTCCCGAAGAATTGCACATTGGCTATGTTACCAATGGAGTTCATTATCCTACCTGGACAGCAAAAGAGTGGAGAACATTATACGAAAGTGAGTTTAAAGATGGTTTTTTAAACGACCTTTCGAACAAGCAGTATTGGAAAAAAATTCATGATGTTTCTGATGATCGCGTGTGGAATATAAAAAATACACTGCGTAAAAAATTAATCGATTATGCCAAGCTTCGTTTCCATAATAACTGGATTCGCAGATATGAAGATCCACGCAGTTTGGTTGATATTCTCGATTCTATTGATGAGAATGCTTTAACAATTGGTTTTGCACGTAGGTTTGCTACCTATAAAAGAGCCCATTTGTTGTTTAGCGATTTGGGCAGACTCTCGAAAATATTAAATAATCCTGAGAAACCTGTTCAGTTTATTTTTGCAGGAAAAGCTCATCCAGCCGATAAGGCCGGACAGGATTTAATTAAGTTGATTGTAGATGTATCTCGTCGTCCCGAATTTGCTGGTAAAATTCTATTCCTTGAAAATTACGATATGGAACTGGGTCAGCGTTTGGTAACTGGTGTAGATATTTGGATGAATACCCCGACGCGACCTTTGGAGGCTTCGGGAACTTCGGGCGAAAAAGCAGTTATGAATGGAGTTATGAACTTTAGTGTGCTTGATGGTTGGTGGCTCGAAGGATATCGCGAGGGAGCTGGTTGGGCATTAACCGATTCTCGTACTTATGAAAATCAATCGTATCAGGATGAATTAGATGCTCAGACTATTTATTCTATGTTTGAAAATGAAATTATTCCATTGTTTTACAAACGAGACGAGAAAAATATTCCTGTTGATTGGGTGAAATACATAAAAAATTGTATTTCGGATATTGCTCCCGATTATACAACCAAACGAATGATGGATGATTATAAAGACAAATTTTATAGTCCATTATTCGAACGGGTTAAAACTCTTCGAAAGGGAAATTATGAAGAAGCAAAAGCCACTGCTGCCTGGAAACAAAAAATTCTGGCAGGTTGGGAAGATATTGATGTTGTATCGGTTGATGCTCCAAGTACTCCTAAGCATAAATATTTGTCGGGAGAGGCTTATCATGTGGAAGTGGCCTTGGATCTTAAAGATTTAATTGATGAAGATATTTGTGTGGAGCTGGTAATTCGTACATCTATGGATGGAAAAATATCTGGTCCAATTAAAACCGAGAAATTGGAACAGGTTCGTAAAGTTGATTCTTTATCATTTTATCACTTAGACTTGGATTTAAAAGATCCGGGAATTTTCGATTTTGGATTAAGAATGTATGCTTGCAATCCGAACTTACCACATCGTCAGGATTTTAATTACGTAAAATGGATTTAAAATTCTGCTGATTATGATATTTACTACTGATAATTTCACGAAAGCTGAAATTATCAGTAGTTTTTTTAGGATAATATTAAAAATCTTACTTAGAGTGAGAATGTTGAATAATAAAGTTTATAACAGAAGCTTTATTTTTGATATGATTCTAAAAAATAACTAAAAAAAGAGGAGCTAATACAGCCAATCCAATAGGTAAAATATTTTCCCGATAATGATTTGTAACAAATAAACCTGTTAAAATTGAAATTTCATCTTCGGCATTTGTTTCGATACTACCACTAAATGTATTGGCAGAAGAATTAATTTGAATCTGCTCATTTTGCATTAGCCATTTTGTATTAAATAATGTATTGTACCTCCAATAATGGTATTTAGAATTTAAATTAATTTCAGCTTTTCTTTTCCAGCTAGTAAATTTAATATCTCCAATTTTAACATCAGATTCATTATAAATTTCACTTGTATTATTGAGGAAACCTTTGCTGTGGAATTTAAATTTTTTACCATTCATTTCAGCTTTACTCCATGCCGATAATTTATGTTTTGTTAATTGACCTATTTGTTTACTTTCTGAGTAAATTTTGTAAGTACTTGCAAAAATGGCTTTTTTCCAAATTAGTGTTTTCATATCGTTAAGCTTTAGTGTGTTATCTCTAAATTTAAGAAATTGTAAGCACTTAATTCTAATTTTAAAGCTTATTTATATTAATGCAAGGAATTTTTTTTATGATATTTTCATTATAGCTAGAATTATCAGTAATAAATTTTCGGATAATATTGCTAACTCATAAGAAGTGAGAATAGCACTTATTAATATTTTATTATTAGTAATTAAACTCCAATACTAAGGAGCTAAATCCCGAAACAATTAATTTTACTCCTTGTTCAATAAGTTCTTCACTTCCAATTTCGCAAGAGTAATTTGAAAGTAAATCTCGAAATTTTATTTTAATGGGGCGAGGAATATCCATTAGCTCCAGTGCATGAGAAGGAACTTTTAAATGAAGATGTTGAATCTGAGAATCGAAATTACACACCAACAAGAGCTTCTGTTCATTCGAATGTCGCAAAAAGGAGTAGATTTTATCTGAATTATAGTATTTGGAATCTTTATTTTGCCACATTAAATCGTAGAATTCACCTTGCGAAATAGCAGTCTCTTTTCCTAATTTTAAAATATTAGTGTAGGCTTGCCTAAATTTTTTCTGATTTGCCGAAAGTAAATTTCCATCACACTTGCCCGAATTCATCCATTTTAAATGTTCAGGTACAGTCCAGTAATCGAAAATTGTAGTTCTACCATCATTGCCACTAAAGCCAGATTCTTCATTTGCAGGTTCGCCAACTTCCTGACCAAAATATATCATTGCTGGACCTTTGTGCATACAGGTAGAAAGTAGCATGGCAGGTAATGCTTTTTCGGCATCGCCGGCGAAAAAAGAAGAGGCAATTCGTTGTTCATCGTGATTTTCTAGAAAACGGAGCATATAAGCATCCAAATTATTTAAGCTTTGCCAGCAGTTGGAAATATCGCGGGCCGATTTTTCTTCTCGAATAACTCCTTTTAAAGTATCGTATAATCCCACTTTATCGTACAGGTAATCGAATTTTCCTTGGCAGATATAGGTTTCGTACAAATTGGGATTGTATACTTCGGCAATGAAGATTATTTTTGGGAATTCAGATTTTACCCATGTGATTACCCAATTCCAAAATTCTGCAGGTACCATTTCTGCCATATCGCAGCGAAATCCATCTACTCCTTTTTTTGCCCAATATAAAAGAATGTCTTTCATTTTGCGCCAAGTATCAGGAATCGGATCGAAATAACTTGAGTGTTTATTCATATAATCGATACCGTAATTTAATTTTACGGTTTCGTACCAGTCGTTACTATTTGGATAGGCCGAAAATTGATCGTTTCCTGTAGCTTTGGCCGGATTTTCGATATAGCTGCAGTTTGGAAATTTATTTTTTAAATCATCAGGCAAATGTAATTCGCTATTGGGTAAATAGTAAAAATTATTAGCGGGAGAGAAGGCCTGAGTAGTCTTGTCGTTTTCACCAAAATCACTAATTCCTTCAGGTTTCATATCCGATTTATACTCCCTTGCCAGATGATTGGGAACAAAATCAATAATAACTTTTAAGTTTTTATTATGAGTTCGATCGATTAAAGCCTGAAATTCTTCCATTCTTTGGCTAACATTTTCTGCTAAATCAGGATTTACATCGTAATAATCAATAATGGCGTAAGGAGAGCCCGCTTTCCCTTTAATAACGAGAGGGTTGCCATTGGGAATATTGTGTTCTGGATATCCCTGGGTAATTGCATGTTCAATAACTCCTGTGTACCAAATATGGTTTATACCCAATGTTTTAATTTCCTGCAGGGCCAAATCTGTAATTTCATTAAATTTACCACAGCCATTTTCACTTCTCGATCCGTTAAGCTTAAGCTGATTTGTAGTATTACCAAACAATCGGGGTAGTAACTGGTATATTATGATTTTTTCTTTATTCATATTTAAAAAATGCTTTTAGGCGGAACATGTTTAAATACCAAAGCTGTTCTGTTTGGTAAGTATAAATATAATCGGTGCTTTTCCGAAAGTTGAACTTCTGGTTTCGAATAATAATTCAGTGTGTTATCAAAACGATTAAAACCACCATATTCGGGATTATCGGAATCTAGTAAAACTTCATATTTACCTGCTTTAACAGGTATTCCGTAATAAGTAAACGATTTATTTGGGTTTAGGTTGAATACAAAAACCAAATCTTTTCTCTGTATGGCTAGTACTTGATCGTTTTCGTTGGCAGCCAAACATATAATCTTGGAATCGGCAATAAAGTTATGCTTTGTTTGTAAGGAAATCATATCTCTATCGAATACATTTAAATGTTCGAATCGCAATTCCGAATTATCAAGTAAACTCCATTGTCTGCGTGCATGTTTGTACGACCAATTGTTTCCTTCTCTTGGAAAATCAATCCATTCGGGATGACCAAATTCGTTTCCCATGAAATTAAGATAGCCATTTCCGGCGCAGCAAAAAGTCATTAATCGAATCATTTTATGGAGGGCAATTCCTCTGTCTACAATTAGGTTTTCGCTTGTTTTGTCCATGCTGTCATACATGGCTTTATCAATTAATCGAAAAATTATGGTTTTATCTCCTACCAAAGCCTGATCGTGCGATTCGGCATAGCTAATTGTTTTTTCTTCCAGTCGTTTGTTCGAGAGTTCGTAAAATATGTTGCCAACATTCCAGTTTTCGTCAACAACTTCCTTAATTAGCTTTATCCAGTAATCGGGTATTCCCATTGCTAAACGAAAATCGAAACCTAAACCTCCATCTTCAATCGGCGCTGCTAATCCTGGATATCCACTCATTTCTTCGGCAATACTTATTGAATTAGGATTGTATTCTTTCATTAGTTTATTGGCAAGTGTAAGGTAACAAATTGCATCTTCGTCTTGTGTACCATCAAAATACATGCTGTAGTTGGTAAAATCTCTCGATAATCCATGATCGTAGTATAGCATACTGGTAACACCATCAAATCGGTATCCATCGAAATGATACTCCTCAAGCCAATACTTAATATTGGAAAGTAGTAAGTGCATTACTTCGGGTTTTTCATAGTTGTAGCATAAGGAATCCCAGGCAGGATGCTCTCGTTTGCCATTATCATGAAAAAACTGATAGGGAGAACCATCGAACAAACCAATTCCTTCCAATTCATTTTTTACCGCATGCGAATGAATTATATCCATTATCACCATAATTCCTAAACCATGGGCAGAGTCGATAAGTTGCTTTAGCTCCTCGGGCGTTCCAAATCGCGATGAGGCAGCAAATAAACTGGATACATGGTATCCGAACGAACCATAATATGGATGTTCCTGAATAGCCATTAACTGAATGGTATTGTAACCAGCCTTTTTTATACGAGGTAATACTAATTCGCGAAACTCATTGAACGATCCAAGACCTTCTTTTTCTGTAGACATGCCAATGTGGGCTTCATAAATTAAAGGATTCTGAACTTTTTTCCGATTATTTTCATAATTCCATTTGAAAGCTTTTGCTGGTTGCCATACCTGTGCCGAAAAAAGTTTGCTTTCTTCGTCTTGCACAATTCTATTTGCCCAAACAGGAATTCTTTCTCCAAATCCATTATTCCAGTGTACCAATAGTTTGTACAAGTCTTTATGCTTAAGTTTGTTGCAGGGAACTGTTAGTTCAAAATTGCCATTTGATATTTTTTCGAATTTGAATTCATCTAATTCTTTCCAGTTGGAAAAATCACCAATTAAAAAAATTTGTGTGGCATTGGGTGCCCATTCGCGAATAGTAAAATGATCATTTTTACGATGTATACCATAATAGTAATGACCATTTGCAAAATCAGAAAGAGAATTTTCGCAAAGAGCTTTTTCTTTTTTTTGGGCTATATTAATTCGTTTTTCAATATCATATTGGTAGGGTTTTAAATAGGTATCGGAAGTAACAATTTTTGCTTGTTTAGTCATAGTAGTATCTATAATTTGCTTTGCTATTTGTTTGGGCATATAGTTTTAAAGATACAATAAATCTGCTATTATTATCTTAAATTAAGATCAAGAATAGGTCGAAAACAGTGAAGAATTTAATGCAAACCTTTTAAATTATTATAAAGTTGAAGAGCTTTGTTTATAATGTATTAATAGCTTTTTAAAATTAGATTCTTTTTCTAATAAAGAAAATAAAAAGTATGGCGATTAACAGATATTGTATTTATCTTTTAATGAGTTAAAAAATTAAGCGGGTTTTCTTAAAAACAAGCAAAAATTTAATGTTTTAATGGATCTAATTTCGTTCTAATTTGAATTTTTTTGCTGTATTAGCCAAATTGGATAAGAAATGAACCAAATACAACATTTTGTATTTTAAAAAATCGATTATTTCACAATGTAAACGTTTTAAATAATTGCAGCAGGATTTTTTTGTAGCATATTCTGTTAAATGGAGATAAAGAATTTAGTTCTACAAAAAACTGTTAAAAACTTATTCTATGAAAAAATTTATAAATAAAGTTGACGATGTTGTTGTTGAACAAATGCAAGGTATGGCTGCCGCACATGCAGATATCAAAATTTGTCTGGAACCAAAATACATGTTTCGAGCAGATTCACCCAACTCGAAAAAAGTAGCTCTTGTTTCGGGTGGCGGTAGTGGTCACGAGCCAATGCACGGTGGCTTTGTAGGATTAGGTATGTTAGATGGTGCTTGTCCGGGGGAAATGTTTACATCTCCAACTCCCGATCAAATGCTGGAATGTGCTACCAAAGTAAATGGTGGACCTGGAGTTTTATTCATAGTAAAAAATTATACTGGCGATGTAATGAATTTCGATATGGCAACAGAAATGTTACATGAAGAGGGAATTCCTGTTCAAAGTATACTTGTTGATGATGATGTTGCGGTAAAAGATAGTCTTTATACTGCAGGAAGAAGAGGAGTTGGAACAACAGTATTATTAGAGAAAATTGTTGGTGGTGCGGCCGAAGCAGGATACAATTTAGATCAGTGTGCTGATCTTGCCAGAAAAGTAAATACAAATGGTAGATCCATGGGAATTGCATTAACTTCTTGTACTGTGCCAGCTGCAGGTAAACCAAATTTCGAAATTAGCGATGAAGAAATAGAATTTGGTGTTGGTATTCATGGCGAACCAGGACGAAAAAGAATAGCTCATACTACTGCCGATGAAATTACAAGCATGATGGTTAATGGAATTTTAGAGGATGAATCCTATTCGAGAGTGGTTAGAGAATGGGACAGATTAAAAGGAGAATGGGAAGAGAAAGAAATTACTAGCGAACCTTTAAAAGAAGGTGATGAGGTAATTGTAATGGTGAATAGTTTAGGTGGAACTCCTCTTTCTGAATTATATGTTGTATATAAAAAGCTAGCAGAAATTTGTGAGGCAAAAGGAATAAAAATAGTAGAAAAATTGGTAGGTTCTTATATCACTTCTCTCGAAATGCAAGGTTGCACAATTACAATGCTTAAAGCCGATTCTGAAATTAAGAAATTTTGGAATGCTCCGGTTAATACTCCGGGTATGCGATGGGGTGTGTAGCTTCTTAACTTGAATCATAAAAAGTGAAGTTAGGATGTCCAGTTAATTTGAGGCATCCTAACTTATAATAATATTCAATTCTGATTAATTAGAATTGGTATGGTAAATAATAGGCTTAATTAATTAAACAAATATCATGAATGTAATATCGCAGAAGCTAATTAATAATTGGTTGAAAGAAATAGCAGTGGTGATGGGGCAAAATAAGGATTATCTTTCTCAGTTAGATGCTGCAATTGGTGATGCCGATCATGGAATAAATATGAACAGAGGATTCCAAAAGGTATTAGCAAAAACAGAGACTTTCGAAGGGCAGGATATAGGTGCTATTTTTAAGAATACCGGAATGACTTTAATTTCTAGTGTTGGTGGAGCGGCAGGACCGCTTTATGGAAAGTTTTTTATGCAATTGGGTATATCTTTAAAGGGAAAAATGGAACTAAGTCTCGAAGATTTAAGCAATGGAATAAGCAAAGGATTAGATGGAGTTAAAGGAATAGGAAAAGCCTCGGTGGGCGATAAAACTATGGTTGATGTTTGGGAACCGGTTGTTAAATCTTTGCAAGAATCTCTTAAGCAGAACGAAACATTAGAGCAGGCAGCAGAAAAGATGGCTACAGCGGCCGAAATAGGAATGAAATCGACCATTAATATGATTGCCAAAAAAGGTCGAGCAAGCTATTTGGGCGAGAGAAGTATTGGGCATCAGGATCCGGGAGCAAGCTCTTCGTATTTAATAGTAAAGATATTGCAGGATATTATTGTAGAAAATAAATAGAAAAAGATGATAGGTCTGGTAATTGTTTCGCACAGTAGGATGCTGGCAGAGGGAGTAAAAGAACTTGCTTTGCAAATGGGACAGAATAAGGTGAAGATTGAGGCTGCTGGGGGAATCGATGATGATGAAAATCCCATTGGTACCGATCCGATGAAAATAGAAGAGGCCATTCGAGCGGCTTATTCTGATGATGGAGTGTTGGTATTAATGGATATAGGAAGTGCCATTATGAGTGCCGAAATTGCCCTGGAATTTTTGGATGATGATGTGCGAAATAAAGTAGTTTTGTGCGAAGCTCCTTTGGTCGAAGGTGCTATTGCTGCAGCAGCTCAAGCCATGTCTGGCTCCAATTTAAAAGAGGTAATTGCCGAGGCAAAGAACTCCTTGCAAGCTAAAAATGTTCTTTTACAGAATGAAGATAATCAGGAAGCAGATATCAATGAGCAGAACAACGAATTAGAACTTACTACTCGTAACTTACAAATTATTGTTCCCAATAAATTGGGATTACATGCCAGACCTGCTGCTAAGCTAATAGAAATTGTAAATGCTTTTGATGCTAATGCTTTGGTTGCGCTAGACAGTAAAAAGCCGGTTTCGGCTTCGAGTATTAGCTTGGTGGGTACTATGGGAGCTAAAAAAGGTGAAATATTAAACTTTACACTCTCAGGAAAAGAGGCCGATAAGCTGGAAAAAGCTTTGATAGAGTTTCAGGCATCTAATTTTGGAGATGAGGATAAAGAAATTATCAGATCAACAACAAAAATAGAAAAAGTAAAATCGGTATCTGATGGAATTCAGGGTATTGCAGCTTCGTCTGGTATTGCTATCGCTAAAGCAATATGGTTTAAAAAAGATCTTCCAATTATTGAAAAAGAACACACCGATGATGCAGAGCATGAAATTGTACTTCTACAGGAAGCCATTAAATGTGTAAATCGCGATTTGGATTCTATTCAGCAAAAAATTGCCAGTAAGTTTAAGAATGATGAGGCTCAGATAATTGATTTTCATAAGCTTCTTTTACAGGATAAGGATTTGTTCGAATCTGTTGTAAATATGCTTAGAGAAGAATCTGTTAAGGCTTCTTTTGCCTGGTCGAGCCAGATTAAAAAACTGGAAAAGCAGTATTTGGCTATGAATAATGAGTACCTGCGCGAACGTGCTTCCGATGTGGTAGAGATTGGAAATAAAGTTCTTTGTGAACTTTTGGGAGAGCCTAAAAATAAAATCGATCTTAAGGAAGAATGTATTATCGTAACAGATGAACTGGGGCCAGCCGAAACAATGGATTTAGATTTGAATTTGGTTAAAGGGATTGTTACCAGAGTTGGAGGAGAAACTTCTCATTCGGCAATTTTGGCTCGTTCGCTTGGTATTCCCGCCATTGTGGGCGTAGGCGATAAAATAGATAAAATCCCGAATAAGGAATTACTTGCCATTGATGGTGTTTCTGGTGAAATATGGACGAAAAATCATACCAGTATAATTGCCGACTTAAGAAAGCGCAAAAAAATAGATGATGAAATGCGAGAGAGTTCGCAGGCGAAAGCCAAAGCTCCTGCTTGCACAAAAGATGGAAAAACTGTTCAGATATTAGCAAATGTAAGCGGTGCAAAAGAAGCGAAAATTGCATTCGAAAATGGCGCCGAAGGTGTAGGCTTGTACAGAACAGAGTTTTTATTCATGAATAGGGATAAAATGCCATCAGAAGAGGAACAATATCAGGCATACAAAGAGGTTTGTATAAGTATGGAAGGTCATCCTGTTTGCATAAGAACTCTAGATGTGGGAGGAGATAAACCAATTCCATATCTTGATATTGCAGAAGAAAATAATCCATTTTTAGGACTTAGGGGAATTCGTTATTGTTTACAGAATACCGAACTTTTTAAAACACAATTACGTGCAATTTGTCGTTTGTCGGCTAAGTATAATGTTCGAATAATGTATCCTATGGTTGGTGTTATTGAGGAAGTAATATCGGCAAATATGCTTTTGCGTGAGGTTCAGCAGGATCTTTTAAAAGAAGGAATAGACTTTTCACCCAATATGAGTGTTGGTGTAATGATGGAAGTGCCTTCGAGTATATTTTTTATTCCTCAGCTGGCAAATGAATTAGATTTTTTGAGCATAGGAACAAATGATCTTACTCAGTATTTACTGGCTTTAGATCGCGATAATAGGAGTGTGGCAAAATACCATAGTCCATTTCATCCGGCAGTATTAGAGGCCATAAGAGAGATTTTAATGCGCTCGAAAAAAGCCGGACTAGAGGTAAGTATGTGTGGAGAGCTTGCAGGAAATACAAAAGCTACCAATTTATTACTTGCCTTAGGTCTCGAGAAGTTTAGCATGAATGGACCTGCAATACCGGCAGTAAAAGAAAAAATAAGGGGAATTAATTTTTCTGCTCAGAAATTGCTTGTGAATAAACTTAGCACAAAGCGTACTCTTAAAGAGTTAAAAACACTTATTGGGGAATCTTAAGATTTTATAAATACTAAAAGTTGATTTAAAATTTTAACTTCATAGCAAATTAATTTATTTACAGTATTGCAAGTTCGTTTTGGCTTTTAACTTGCAATACTGTTTTCAAACAAAATAAATAATAGTGATTAGCAAGGAGCTTAAAGCATATTTTGAACAATCGGAGGTTTGTAAAATTTTAGAATCCGATCAGCAATATATTGTTTATTATTCCAATACCAATCAGGAAATTCAGGAAAAGTTTTTTATTGGTGAGCATACTCTGATGTTTATTTTAAAGGGTAACAAAGGTGTGGTTACGCCAAATCATTATTATCGGGTAGAGGAAGGAGAAGCTATTTTTATTAAAAAAGGTTCTATTCTGGTTAATGAAAAATTACTGCAGGGAAATCAGAATTCGGGCATTTTTATTTTTTTAAAAGAGGATTTTATAATTGAGTTTGTAGATAAATATAGGCACATGCTACATTCCTCCGAAGCTCTTAACATAGAAACCTGGGGTGCTTATCAATATCAGATGGATTCCTGGATGCAGGTATATATTTCCTCTTTGATTTCTTATTTTCAGGTTCTTCCGCCACCTGCACCCGAATTATTAAGTAACAAATTAAACGAGCTTCTTTTGGTTCTGATACTAGGACAGGAACGAAGCTATTTTATAAGCTTTTTAAGAGAAATTTTAATGGTTCGCCAATCGGCTATCGATACGGTTTTGCAATCGAATATTTATCGTAACCTTAATGTTGAGCATCTGGCATTTCTCTCCAACAAAAGCTTGTCTCAGTTTAAACGCGAATTTAAAAAGAAATACAAGGATACTCCTGCCAATTGGATACGAACAAAACGTCTGGAGTACTCTTCGCATTTGTTAATTAGTACCGATAAATCGGTAAATGATATTTGCTGGGATTCGGGTTTTTCTAATGTTTCTCATTTTTGCCAGCTTTTTCAAAAACATTATGGCAACTCTCCTCTAAAATATCGTTACTTAATACGCGATTAATCTTAAGTTGCTTCTTCCTTTTATTTATAATTTAGTTCTACATTTATTTTTACATAATTTCGTATTCTTCAGCCCAGATTTAAGTGCTAATACTTTGCATTAAAATATTATAATTTAGATTGTGTAGCGTGTTAAAAAGCAGTAACTTAAGTATTATTCACAAAAACTGGCTATTATGAGAAAAGTATTATTGTTTGTTGCTATGGCTTTGTTTTATACTGTTGGTATGGCTCAGTCTGAACGATTTTTAGTCTTTGAGTTTATGAAGGTTGCTGATGATATGGACTCAGATTATTGGGAAACTGAAACATTTTTCGAAAAAATTCACGAGCAAAGGCTAAAAAGTGGAGAAATACAATCCTGGGATCTTTGGTCCCTAAAACCTGGAGGAACAGAACAGGGTTATCAATATTTAACAGTTACAGTTTATAATGATCCTGTTAAAGCAATGGCCGGAGGAGATACATTCGAAGCGGCAAAAAAAGCTTATCCGGATATGAGAGATGATGACTTAAGATTAAAATTAAAGGAAAGTATTAATTCGCGTGAATTAAGTAAAAGAATATTTCTAAGCCTTGTAAAGTCTACCGAGGATAATTTTAAAATGGAAGTAGGATCGGTAATGAGAATGAATTTTATGGAGGCTGCCGAAGGAAAATTTCAGGAATACGAAAAAGCCGAATTAGACTTGTTTTTACCAATTCATCAGAAAAGAGTAAACGAGGAAAGTATGAGTCACTGGGCACTTGCCAGAGTATTAATGCCTTCGGGTAGTAAGGCAAGAATGACTCACATGACTTTTGATTGGTTTAATGGGTATTTGCATTATTTTGATGCCTATGGCCGCAACGAAGTATTTAATGTTGATGTGGAAACACAGAAAAAAATTGATGCGGCAATTAAGCTAAGAGATTTGAACTGGACTTATTTGGCTACCTTGAAAAAAACTGTGAAGTAGCAGTTACAAAATTGGAATTCCGCCTTTAGTTTTACTTTCTTTCCGGTTTTACAATAAAAATATACAGAAGAGACGCAGCTAGTTGCGTCTTTTCTTATTTAATAAAGCTTGTTCTATTCGAATTTTATTTGCTATGGAAATTAGTATATGGTTTAGTCGTTAATTTGAATCATTACCAAACTGGCATCATCCATTTTTTTTAAACGAGGATAAATTTTACATAAAGAATCTTTCTTCTGAAGATTTCTAATATCCGCAAGAATTTTATCAGCAGAACTGTTTTTTAACTGTTGGTAAAAATCGATGGCATCGGAACTTAAATTGAAATGTTCGTAATGTTCTGCAAAGCCATCGGTAAAAGAACAAATATTACGAATCTGATTTTTCGGAAAAGAAAGAATCTGAGTATTATTTAATATTAGCTTATCAAAACCTAAAATATCGTAACCATTTGCTGTGTTTTTCAATTTTCTGTTTTCCATAAGAAGCTGTTGTATTAATAGTTTTGATTCTTCCGATTCGGCAATATTCTGTTGCTGTAAACTATTTAATTTAAGAATAACTTTATTGTCTAGTTTAGAAACTCTCGAATCGTAAATGCAGCATATTTTTTTATTTATAAACTCAATAACATTTGTACAATCGCCAATATTTATCAGAATTATTTCTTCTGCTTTTTCAATAATAAAAACCATCGAAGCCGAAGGTTCATTTAGCTTTTGTGCTTTGTAGCCCAATAACTTATAATGCTTTTCTCGAATTTCAGAAAGCATATCATTAATAAAATCCTGATAATTGACTTTTATATCGAAGCGATTATGGATAAAATCAACAACTTCGTTTACAAACCAAACAGCATCGCTTGTAGCCTTGGGAATCAGTTTTTTTTCAAGGCCGGTCGATCCATCAAGTAATACAATAATACCATTCCCGGCGTATATTTTGTCTTCGTTAAATAAGTTACCCTTGGATGTAATTTGATTAAGAATTTTCATAAACAGTTTAACTTGTAAATATTTTTGTAAGTAAAACAATTAATGCACCTAAAACAAATACAATTAAACTGGGAATCGATTTTTTATTACATCCGTGTAAAACAAAGCCAAATCCTCCGAAAACGGCTATTAATGCGCCAAACAGAACAATTATAAGACTACTTGCCTGATCGAAAGTTTGTTTGTTAACAATTTGTATACTTCCAATTGTGAAACTTACAATGGCAGCAAAGAAACCTAGAAATTCAAGATTTTTAATGTTTACTTCTTTAAATTTTTGATCGATTTCGGTCTTAGATTGTTCAATAAGTTTTTCATTACTAATAAGGTTGCTGTTAAGTTCGGCTTTTTGTTGGTTCGACTGAACTAAAAGCAGATAATACTGATAGTTTCCTAAGCGCACAACATAATCTGATTTACTCGAATCTTCAATATCTATGGCTCTTTTAATATTTTCTCTGGCAGCAATATAATCTCCTGTAAAGGCAAGTATTCTTCCTTTGGTGCAATAATATTTGGCATAATTCGGATCCAGTTCTATTGCATCGTGTATGGCCTCAATAGCTTTTTCTATCCAATTTTCTTTAATCGTATCTTGTGTTTTCGAATCGGAATCTTCAATTGCAGAGATTACTGTTTCGGCAAAATTATGCACAATACCTGCATTGTGGCGAATATTTAAATAGGCTTCGTACGATTTTTGAATTACACGAATAACATCGCGTCCAATTCCCTTTTCTTTAAGGTATAAAACAATAAGGTGAGGCCATGTGGCATTATCTCTAAATTCACTTTCGTGATGTACTACCAGTTTTTCGAGCAAACTAATATCTTTTTTGCGTCTGTAAAGAATCGATAATCCATAAAAAGCTGCATATCTTAATTTTTTCTCTGCATCAGATTCTAATATTTCACTTAAGTTTTTTCTAAGCTCATTATTATCTTCTCTTTCCACCAGTGAGGTTAAAGCAACTTCGAAATTACGATGTGTTTGCTCAGGCAATTTACCTAAGATGTTTAGATACTTATTATGCATGAATGGAATGTTAAAAGTGTAATTTTTTCTTGAAAGTAAGCTAATTTATGAAATGAAGATAGTTTAACAAAATTGCTTGCTTGAGAATTTAATTTTAAAATTCTATTTAAAAAAAATCTAAGTAATGGAAAAAAGACGAACTGTTTAAGTGTTTTCTTATTAGCATTTTATATTAATGAGATCTTCAATTACATCTTCGAGTTTTTCGTTGGCCTTTAGATTTAATTTTTTACGCAGGCGATAACGGGCAGTATTAACACTCGAGGGCGAAATCATTAATATTCCGGCCATTTCGCGGGTAGAAAGACCAAGTTTTAGTAAAGTAAAAATTTTATGCTCGTTGCGGGTAAGTGCCGGATATCGTTTTTTTAATTCGGGAATAAAACATGGATTTCTTTTGGTAAATAGTTGCATGTATTTTTCCCAGTCTTCTTCGGTTGCAAGCTTTGTATTTAGTAAAGCTTCTGCTTCGTTAAATTCTTCATTCGATTCGAAATCGGACTTATTACTATGTAGTTTTTCTTTTAATTCGGAAATTATATTTTCCTTGTTTTCTATTAGTAGCTGAGTTTTTTCTATGGTCGATTTATCAATTTCAGATTGTTTAACCAATTTTTTATGTTCCGAGGTTTTGGAATGTATCTCTAACTTTAATTTTTTGTTACGTTTCCTTTTGTACAGCATTAAAAGGCTAATTAGTAACAAGGATAAAAGAATATAAAAGGTTCTTATTAGTATTATTCTGTTAAATAATCTTTTGTTTTCTTTTGTGAGTTTGTCTTTTTCTCTCTTAGCCATCTGAATCGCAAAATCATTGTCTTTTTTGTAAAGAAGTAAAATATCTTCGCGATGATGTAACTTATAATTAAGGCTATCAGCTTTTTTAAGAAAGAAAAGAGCACTATCGGTCTTATTTATATTGCTGTATGTTTGTGAGAGCGCTTTTGCAATTTCTACCTGATCTTTAATCATACTAAGCTTGGAATGATTTTTCCAGGCAGTAATAAAGTGTTGTTTTGCTTGTTTATTATTATGTATCGATAAATAATATTCTCCAAGTAATTTTTGTCCGTAAGTTTTTAAAGCTTTCGAATTAATTTGTGAGGCTATCTGATTGCCTTTAGTAATTGTTTTTAGAGCTTTTTCAGGATTATTTTCGAAATGAAGGTATGTATACGATTTAGATAAATAGTATGAACTTATGGCATTTTTAATATCGTATTTTGTGCTTATTTTTTTTAAAATATCTAAATAAAATGCTGATGAATCTTTGTCTTGCTGTTGAATTTTAGAAAAGCTTAAATTTACGTAATCAATGGTGGTTTGAGTATACAAACCTTCGTGTTTATGCAGTTTTATTGCTTTATGAAGGTATTTATCGGCATCTTTATAATTGTGCCATTTAATCATTAAACGGCCAAGATGCTGATATGCTTTTGCTGTAGCCTTAGTGTCTTCTTTTTCGATGAAAAATTTAATTCCATCGAAAATCATGTCAACTCCTTTTTGTAAATCTCCGGCAATATCGTAACACAATCCTAGGTTCTGCAGAATATAGGATATTTTGAAAATATCATTTTCTCTTTTGGCAATTTGTAAAGCATTTTGGTAGTGATTAATAGCCTTATTTGTTTCTCCTATGTTAGAATATAGTGCTCCTAAATAAGCCTGATCCATATAAATAAAATCAGAGTTTTTACTTTCCTCACTTATTTTGGCAGCTTTTAAAAGATAAGCCTCGGCTTTACCAAAATCGATACCCCTATTGTAAAGAAAAGAGATATTAGAATAGTAATGGCGAAGCAAACGATCGTTTAAATCGGAGTTTTGCTTTATATTATCAAGAAAAAACTGAATTCCTTCGTTTAATTTAGATGCATACCAATAGGAATAACTTAGTTGCTTTAAATTGGCGCTAAAATAATTTTCTGATAAACTCGATTGCTTTGTTTTTATCAAATCCAATGAAAATTTATATCCCGATATAAAGCTGTTTATGGCAAGATCGTAGCGATGTAATCCCTGATAATTTCGACTTTGCAGATATAAAGCTTGTAATTTTTCTTTATTCCTGTTTAGCTTGCTTAATAAATAAAATGCTTCTTCGAGCTTTTGCAGAGATTCCTGATATTTTTTGTTTGAATATAAACCCGAACACCAGTAAAGTTTAGATTTTAAAAGCGCAATAGAATCGTTTAGCACACTTGCTTGTCGATCACACTTTTTTGCGTAAAATAAAATTGTATCTCCATTATTACCGTAAGCAAATTCTTCGGCAATTTTTAGGTTTGTATAAAGTAGTTTTTTCCCCGATTGTAAATTCGAAATGTGTATAAGCGAGTCTGTTTTTTCACTACATAATCCTGAAAAAATTACTGATAAAAGCAGTGCAATTAAGAAAAAACATTTAGGCATAAAATATGGTATTGTTAAGGCGAGCGTAAAAATAGATAAAACTATATTTTTCAGCAAATACTAATGTTTTAGGTAGTGTTTAGTTTATCTGTCTGAAAAAGAAAAGTTTGAACTGTGATGTGTACAATATCTATATTATTGTCTATTGCCATTTTTTCTCTCTCTTATAGGAAGTTTACATATTTGTTCGTTTGAAAAAATACACTAGGCTTAAATGTGATGAACTTGTAAATTTATTAGGTAAATGGAAAAAATTATTTGACAGGATGATTCATGTTTAACAAAATTTAATCACCTATAAATACTATTACTAAATGGAGAAAAATTTTACTCTTAAAAAACTGTTTGTTGTTGGTGTTTGTGCACTTGCTGTCTGTTTATTTTTAAATTCTTGCGGATCTGGTTCTGGAATGTTTTCTAAAGGTAGAGATGAATTTAGAATTGCTAAAAGTGAAATGAGTAAAGGCAATGCACTAAAAGCATTAGATCATGATTTTAATGCCATTATTATCGATCCTGAGGTTAAGGGATTTAAAAAATTCATGTATACACATTTTAATAGCACAATTGCCAGCACGAAATCTTTCCTCGGACAGTCGGAGAATACAACAAATATTGCTCAGGCCGAAAAGCGTGCAGAAACATATAAATTATTAGTATCCATTTATGGTAAAGTTCAACAGGTCGATTTACCTTTTGTTGATCCGAAAGGAAAATGGGAGTGGACAACAAATTTTGTTGATTATTCGGCTCAGGCGAATGCTTCGGTTGAGTATGCTTTTAATCTGATAATGAAACAGGGGAAAGAGGATATTGATAATGCCCGAGTTAAAGAAGCATACGAAAAATTATCTAAGGCATATAGTAAGTATTGTTCTTCTGAAAAAAGAAGTGAAACAGCTACTTTAATTACAAAATATTTTACTGATTTTGGAAAAGCAAATCAGGAAACTTCGGATATTCCAACTCTTGAGCTAGCACATAAGGCATGGGGATATGCTTTAAAATTTACACCAAGCTTAAGTGAAGCTTCTGTTGCAAAAGATAAGTTAGAGAAAAAAATTGCTGAGATCTATTATAAAGATGGATTAGAGCTATTGGCATCGAGCAATGTTGATAATAACATTAAATCGGTAGATCAATTTAAACTGGCATTAAAATGGAATGCAAGTCATGCCGATGCTAAAAATTCTATTGTAGTTGCTACCGAAAAAATTGCTGAGTTTTACTATGCTTCGGCATTAAAAATGGAAAAATCTTCGAAAAGTAATAAAGATGCTATTATTGCTTTGTATCGAAGTTCACAAAAATGGATTCCCGATTATAAAGACTCTATGTATCGCATTTATTCGTTAAATGTGGGCAGCGAGCTTATTACTCTTAAGAAAAATTTAGCCGAAACAAGAAAGCAGTATACAGCACTAACCGGACGATTACAAAATGTTTCGGCTGCTGTTGATAAGAGTAATGAAGTAATGGAGATGGTGACCTATGTTTCGGATCAGACAAGAAGTTTGAATACGAAAATGAAGAGTGTAGGTAGTACCTTAAAAGCTTTTAACGCCATTCCTATTGTGGGAACTGCAAGTGCGGTTACATCAAGATCCTTAGCAGTTGCACAAAAACCTATTGGAGGATTGGTTGATAAGTTTAATACAATTGAACGTCCATTTATAGATCCAACAAAAACAGCTGTAGGACAAGTAAAGCTAACTGTTGATGCCATTAAAGGTATGGTTGCTACAACAAAAATAGTACTTGCAAAAAGCGAAAAAACTGTTGCTACGATTGATGATTGTATCAAGACATTGAAAAAAGAAAGCGACTTTAAAAAAGTTGAAGGTGCCGTTAAAGAGATAAACAAGGGCTTAAAAGGAACATCTACACAAATGAGAACTTTAAATAATAGCTTAACTACCTTCGAAAAAGGCGCTAAAGCCCTTGCGGTAATGCATTCTCCGGCTAAAAAAATTAAAAGTGGGGTTAGTAAAATTAAACCTACTTTAGATAAGGCAAGTTCGGTTACTCACGAAATGGATAAAGTGCTGAAAAAGGAATTTGGTTTTACAGGTCCTATTTCGCGTCATAAATATTCAATGTCTTTGTACAAGGCTTTAACCGCAGGAGGAAAAATTGCAGGAAAAATTGCCGATTTAGGTATGAAAGCGGCTAAGCCTATTATGAAAAAAATGAAAATTAGTTTTCCAACAGTTCCCGGTGTTAATGAGCTAAAAGGGAAGTTAGATGTTGTTAAAAAAGAATACAACAGCATTAAAATGGAGACTGTAAAAATAAAAGATTCATATAAAAAATATACCGATTACGAAGCTGCAATTAAAAATAACCTTAATAAAATTGTAGCAACTACTGGTTGTGGCGAAAAAGTTGGAGCAAGCACATCTACCACAGCTAAATAAACTTCTTAAATAATATATTTACCCTAAAACCTATGTAAGCAAATCCCCAATTGAAGCGATTCTTTTGGGGATTTAATTTTATAAAATTAAAGAAATATTTGAGGCTTGTATATTCATCTAGTTTTAAAGTATTTAATATTATTGTAAAACCTCTTTGCCAATGGTAAAGAGGTTTTTGTAGTTAGAGGAGAAGGGGGAGTAACAAATTTATTGCTGATAAAATTTTTTATTGCTATTTTCTATTATTAATTACTTGATCTATATTTCTTCTATCTTTACGACCGACAATAAGTCGAAATAATCATAAGCACAAAAAATCATGTCTTTTAGCTCTTTGGGTTTACCTCAATCATTACAAAAAGCATTACAAAATCAGAAATATGCCGAAGCGTATCCAATTCAAAAAGAGGCAATTCCCGCCATTTTAAAGAAAAAAGATGTGTTGGGAATTGCACAAACAGGATCGGGAAAAACAGCCAGTTACGTATTGCCTGTTCTTACAAATTTGCAGGGAGGACACATTTCTAAAAACCGCCATATTAAAACATTGGTATTGGTTCCTACTCGCGAATTAGCTTTGCAGGTTTTTGAAGTATTTCAGCAATTTTCACAGGCACTTTCCGAGCCGGTAAAATGTCTGGCAGTGCATGGAGGAGTCTCTATTAATCCGCAGATGAAAGCAATGCAAAATGTAAGTGTTTTAATTGCAACTCCTGGACGCTTATTAGAGTTAGAAGATTCGAATGCAGTGCATTTATCAGAAATTGAATGTTTGGTTTTAGACGAAGCCGACAAGATGTTAAACATGGGTTTTGCCGACGAAATGAATCGTATTTTTGCACTTCTGCCTAAAAAACGTCAGAATTTGCTATTCTCGGCAACTCTTAGTAAAAATGTAGATGATGTAAAGCAGGTTCTTTTAAAAGATCCTTTGATAATAAAAATAGAAGCTAAGGTCGATAGTATCGATTTAATCGATCAGATTGCCTATTCTATAGCCGAAGAGAAAAAAGGTCCATTTTTGCGCCAGCTTATTAGACAGAATAATTTAAAGCAAGTACTCGTATTTACCTCTTCGGCACACAGAGCCGATGCGGTTGCCTATAAACTAAGTA
This sequence comes from uncultured Marinifilum sp., assembly GCF_963677195.1. NCBI lineage: Bacteria > Pseudomonadati > Bacteroidota > Bacteroidia > Marinilabiliales > Marinifilaceae > Marinifilum > uncultured Marinifilum sp. The sequence goes on along the minus strand of NZ_OY781918.1, from coordinate 3,537,101 downwards.
AGAACGGAATTCAGGCAACAAGCACACATAGCAAGAAAAGTCAGGGTGCCAGAACCGAAAATCTGCGAAAGTTTAAAACAGGAAAACTTCGCGTTTTAGTTGCCACCGATTTGCTAACCAGAGGAATAGATATAGAGTTTTTGCCTTATGTTGTGAACTACGATTTACCTCGTTCGCCTAAAGATTATATTCATAGAATTGGTAGAACCGGAAGAGCCGAATCGCCAGGCGAAGCAATCGCATTTGTTACCGCCAATGATGAACATCACTTTAGAGTAATTCAGAAAAAAATGGGCAAAAGAGTAAAGCTTATCGATACAAAAGATATCGACATAAAAGGATAAGAAAAAATCGAAAACAAGAATAAATATCAATTTGTTATGAATACAATAACAAATTGATATTTTTTTTGCAATTCCCACAAAACAAGCCAAAATTTAAGCCAATTGTAATTACCAATAATTTAGAAATATTAAACGCATAACAAACACTTCCTACCTATTAATTAGTTTAAAAATCAATTTCTTCCTCGCTTTCGCGGATAAGTAAAATATTCTTCCTTAAAATATACCCACAGTAGTAAACAAGTAAATATTAAATTATTATTTGTTAATACATAATTGCCTGTAAAATATCATTTAAATTTTATTGTTCCACAATTATTGTTTTGTAAATTTATGTGCAAAATTACACTTTACTAAGCTTACTAGTCTTATTTGATGTTGTAAACGACATTAATTGGGCTTATAAAGGAGTTGGCACCAAGGCAAAACCGAGGCGCATAGATTAACAATAACTTAAAACAAATTAAACTATGGCAGGAAAACCAATAGCAACAGTAGGCAGCATGCACGTTTGCCCCATGTGTAGCGGAACAGTTCCGCATGTGGGAGGCCCGGTAATCGGACCCGGTTCACCCAATGTACTTGTAAACGGAAAACCAGTTGCCTTGATGGGCGACATGTGTGTTTGTTCGGGTCCTCCCGATACGATTGTTCAAGGAGAGGCAGGAGTATTAATCAATGGAGTTCCCGTGGCAACTGTTGGCAGCATGACAGCGCATGGCGGACAAATTGTTCAGGGAGAACCAAATGTAATTATTGGTTCAGCAACTGGTTCTTCATCAGCAACTACATCTCCAAACGAAATACCCTTCCCCGAAATAAGTCCGGTACAAGTGGCCGTTTCAAAAGTAAGCGGAGTGTTGAATGTAAATAGAAAATTTGTACCATCAATTTTTCGCAATTGAAAATCATCACTTGCAAAAACAAAAATAGCCTTCATCTTTAGGTTGCGAACCAAAAAAAAATGAAGACTATGAATAAAAACAAAAAAGTTTTTATGTGGTACAAAGTTAAAGAATTATCAGCAGAAGGACTAAATCAAAGTCAAATCAAATTAGAGTTAGGTATCGACAGAGGAACTGTACGCAAATATCTTTTAATGAGTGAAGCTCAGTTTTTATCATGGATCAGTACACCTCGCAGAATGCCCAAAAAGCTAAATGGGTATTATAATTTTGTGAAAGAATTATTGGAAGGTGCACCCTATTTATCAGCAGCCCAGGTTGAAGATAGATTAAAAGAACATTATTCCGATCTGCCGGATGTAAGCAGCAAAACAGTCTATAATTTTGTTCAAACCGTAAGAAAGGAGCAAAATATACCCAAGTATAAAGAAAAACTTCCACGGCAGTACGAGAAGCTTCCTGAAACAGAATACGGAGAAGAGGCACAGGTAGATTTTGGATCATACCGCATGCTTAGCAGTGGAAGTGGCAGGGTTAAAATTTACTTTTTTACAATGGTACTTTCCCGTTCCCGACAAAAGTTTGTTTACTGTCAACGAATGCCATTTACTACAGAGACAGCAAATTATGCACATGAACTGGCATTCGAATATTTTCAGGGAATCCCCCGTCGAATAATCTATGATCAGGATCGTGTTTTTATAAAAGATGAAAATCTTGGAGATGTTCTTCTTACTGATGGATTTATGCAGTTTACAAATGCACATCCCTTTGAGGTGATATTTTGCAGAAAAGCAGACCCTGAAAGCAAAGGGAAAGTTGAAAATGTAGTAAAATACGTAAAACACAATTATCTGAAAGGAAGAGTATTCCAGGATATTGACAGATTGCAAAAAGAAGTTTTACAATGGCTTGATCGTACTGGAAATGCGAAGATACATGGAACAACCAGGCGTATCCCAAAACAAGAGTGGGAAAAAGAAAAGCAATACCTGCTGACCTATAGCGGAAAACCGGAAAAACCATTTTTAAACTTGCCGACATATCCTGTAAGAAAAGATAACACGGTGCTTTATCGAAGTAATTACTACAGCTTGCCTTTGGGTACATATCAAGACAGGGGTACCAATGTTTTACTGGAAGAAAAAGAAATGAAGCTTTTCTTTTATACGAGTGATAACCAGTTGCTGGCCACACATGAGCTGTCTTTAGATACAGGTCGGATTATTAAAAACAATGACCATGCAAGGGAAAAGTCAAAGACTCTGCAAAAAAACTATGAGCTGGTTTTTGAAAGCTTAAGATATATTCCTCAAACCGAACAATATTTGGCAGCAATAGAGAAAAATAAACCCCGGTATTTCCATGATAATCTCCGAGTTATACAAAAGAACATTGAAAGTTCATCTCAGGAAATAACCAAATTAGCCCTTGTTTACTGTTATGAAAATCAGATACTAAATGCCAATCGTTTCGCCGAAATACTGAATTACTTTGAAAATGAGCAAGCTCTAAAGAATGTAAAACACAATGTTTGTATAGAAACCGGCAATTTGAATAAGCAGCAAAATGATGATATGCAACCTCAGAAAAGTGATATCAATGAATATGAATCAATAATGAATTAAAAAATGAAGCTATTAGATCAAATTAAAAACTATGCCGATATTTTACGGCTGACAAAGATGAAGAACGAACCAGAAGTATTGCTTCATCAGGCACAGATAGACAAACCATCTTATCAGGAATTTACATTACAGCTCTTGCAAAGAGAGGTTCAGCACAGAAAGAAAACAGATCTTGACAGGAGAATGAAATTAGCCCGCCTGCCTAAAGATCACAACCTGGACAAGTATGACTTTAACATGGCAAATGGTATGACTGTGCCTCAATTGAAACAATTACGGGAATTATTATGGATGGAACAAAATTATAACCTGATACTAATGGGACCCTCAGGAACAGGAAAAACGTATGTTGCCGGCGGTTTGGTTAGCGATGCCGTAAAATCCGGTCATAAAGCTTATTTCATTACAATGGAGGAGTTAATAACGGTGCTAAAATTGAAAGAAATGACATCCAGTGCTCTCAATACCTATAACCGCCTTTTAAAGTCCCATTTAGTGGCCATAGACGATATAATGTTGTTCCCTATCAAGAAACATGAAGCTTTAGCCTTTTTTAATCTTATAAATCACCTGCACGAACAAACATCTGTAATAATCACAACAAATAAATCACCTCAGCAATGGGCAGAAATGCTCGATGATGAAGTATTGGCTACAGCATTATTGGATAGATTATTGTTTAAATGTGAGGTGGTAAAACTAGAAGGTAAAAGTTACAGAATGGAGAACAGGAAAACAATCTTTGAGCAGCAATCAACGCTCTGATTGCATCGTCCGCTACGCTCCCTCAACAATCAGAGCGTTGATTAATATATTTTTTATCGAAAAATGATGGTTTACTTTTACGAAAAATTGTTGGTTTTAAATTTGCTATTTTCACCCACCCACAATTCTTTGCTATAAACCTGCAATCCCTTCGGGATTCATTCCCGCTAGTAAGAAGACAATAAACATTCCATTGCGGGTGCGCGATTGTATCATGTTTCTTTGATTGAATTTGAAAGTTTCATTGAATGAAGTTATTGTTGTGATGTAGTAAGCCCTTTCCGTAACAGGTAAAATCCCTTCCGTGACAAGGAAATGTGCTTCCGTGACAAAGAAATGTTCTTCCGTGACACAAACTTGCTCTTCCGTATGTCACGGAACAAGAAACCCCCTGTCACGGAAAGCAAAACCCCTGTCACGGAAAGCAAAAATCGTGTCACGGAAGGGGTACCTCGTGTCACGGAAGAGCAAAAGCATGTCACGGAACAAGAAAGTCGTGTCACGGAAGGGGTACCTTGTGTCACGGAAAGCATCTCCTGCCTGTGACTGTAATAACTATAATTTATCTACTGCTTATGGGTAATGATATAATTTGCAGAATTTTGGCCTATTTTCTTGTAGTATATTAAATATATTTTGTTGTTTTAATCTGTATTTTTCGGTTTAACTTGTATTGGCTTTTTTTATTGGGCAAGAAATTTATGGGAAGCGCTAATAATTCGTAAGAATAATTACTTTTATGAATAAATTATTATAAAAATATTTGCCTGCGGCTTAGGGATATGTTAATTGCAAAGAGTTAAATTTCTGCTAGTAAGAAGAATAGGCAATATACACTTTAAAAAGATGGATTATAGAGATATTGTATTTATTGCTGTAGCCGAAAATCTTAGTTTTTCAAAAGCAGCTAATAATTTAAACATAAGTCAGCCAGCAGTAACCAAACACATAAAGGAATTAGAAATTAAGTATAATACAAATTTGTTCGAACGTAAAGGGAATAAAATTTATCTTACACATAAAGGCAAAATAGTATACAACACCTATAAGCAAATAGAGCAGCAATATCGTGAATTGGAATTTGAAATAGGACAATTAAACAATAATATATCAGGAGATTTTATAATAGGAGCTAGTTCAACAATTTCGCAATATCTTATTCCCAAAACTATTGCTTCTTTTCATAAGCGTTATCCAAAGCTTAACATACATCTTATAAATGGTAATTCGTTTGATATGGAACGCCTTTTATTAGATAGCAAAATTGATATGGCCATGGTTGAAAATCAGGCTTCTCAGGCAGGTATTCAATATAAGAATTTTCTTGATGATGAATTGATTATTGTAAGCGGTAAAAATAGTGTTTGCTCTAAAAGAAAGAACATTAGTAAAATAGATTTGCTTCAAATTCCTATTGTTTTGCGCGAAAAAGGTTCGGGTACTTTAGAAGTAATTAAAGAAGCTTTTTTAAAACATAATCTGAATTTCGAAAATTTAAATGTGCCAATTCACTTAGGAAGTACCGAATCAATAAAAAACTTTCTTCTTGCTTTTGATGGTTTGGCAATTGTATCGAAACAGGCTGTAAAAACTGAATTATATTCGAAAAGTCTTGTGGAAATAAAGGTAAAAGGTTTTAGTATTCCCAGAAAGTTTCGTATTGCAAATAAAATGGGTCATAAAAGTCGACAAATTGAATTATTCGAGAATTTTCTGCTTCAATATAACTTTTAGTTATACCAAATAATTATTTACTATTTGATTTAGTTATGAATGAACTATACTTTTATAAAAAAAGTATGGAAGGATATAACATTATTAGGAGAGTAAAAGGAGAGTCTGTTTACCTTAAGCGGCTATATTTATTAATAATATGTATTTGTTTTTTGCCGTTTATTTCTCCGGCAATTTCTTTATTTATAGGTTTATTACTTTCTTTTCTGGGTATTAAGCATAATGATATTCATAAATATACTTCGAATATCCTACAGCTATCTATTGTTTTAATGGGTTTTGCTATGAACCTTAGCGATGTACTAAGTGCTTCGAAAAGTGGTTTTCTAGAAACTGTTATTTCTGTTTCTTTTGTAATGACTACTGGTATTTTATTGGGTAAACTCTTAAAAGTTGAAAAAAATATATCATTATTAATAGCTACCGGTACTGCTATTTGCGGAGGAAGTGCCATTGCTGCTGTTGCTCCAATATTAAACAGTAAAAATTACCAAAACTCATTCGCTTTAGTTGTTGTTTTTGTGTTAAATGCACTTGCATTGTTCCTATTTCCTTTTATTGGTCATAAATTAGGATTAAGTCAGGAAACATTCGGAAACTGGGCAGCTATTGCTATTCACGATACCAGCTCGGTTGTTGGAGCCGGAGCAATTTATGGCGAAAAAGCTTTGCAAGTTGCCACAACGGTTAAATTAATTCGTGCATTATGGATTATTCCCTTATCCTTAGTAATAGCATTTTTAAATAAAGGCGAAGAAAAGAAGAAGATTAAATTTCCCTGGTTCATTCTGTTTTTTGTGTTTGCTATTGTATTTGCAAATATGTTTCCGGCTTTGCAGGCAAGTTACTCACATTTTAGTTTTTTGGGTAAACGCGGAATGGTGGTTGCTCTATTTCTTATTGGTTCGAATATATCGGTAAATCAGATTAAACAATCAGGCATAAGAAGTTTTGCTTTGGGTTTTATCTTATGGATAGTAATTTCTATTGGTTCATTATTTCTTTTAACTCTATAAATTATGCCTAACATATATATTATACTTACCATCGTTTTTTCCAGTTTAATTAAAGGTGTAACAGGCTTTGGATTTGCATTATTATCCTTACCCATTCTTTTAAACTGGTACAATGCAAAGGAGATAATCCCTGTTTTAATGATATGTAACTTAGTTGCTTCACTGTTCATAATTCTACAGAAAAAAGACAAGAAACTTATCGATAAATCATCAACTTATTTAATAATATCGGGAGGTATATTTACAATTTTTGGGGTAATGATATTGAAATATGTTAATACTGCATATTTAATTCATATCTCGGGTATTGTTTTTATCGTTTTAACAATATTGTCTTTACTAAACAATAAGTCAGAAAAAACTAGTTTGCCAATCTTAGTTTATCCTCTTACAGGTGCTATTATTGGTTTAATAACTGGAATAATATCAATTAGTGGGCCTCCATTGGCACTTTTCCTAAATAAAGCCCGCTTTAGTAATGATAAGTTTCGTGAAATATTTGCCTGGTTTAGTATTGTTACTGCAAGCGTAGCCATTATTGCTTATTTTCAAATAGGGCTGCTTACAAATCAGGTTTTTAAACTCTCATTATTATTTTCACCCATATTACTAAGTGGCACTATTCTAGGTAAATATCTGAATAGATCAATTTCGATAAATAGCTTTCGAACAGTAAATATTATTCTAACTTTTATTTCATGTTTATTACTGCTATATAATTAAACAGTTTAACTATAAAGTCTAAAGCTTAATAATCGAGTATTTTGTAAGCAAGGCTGCTCAACAATTTCGAAGAGCAGCCCTGTTTAACAATTTATGAATTTATTTAACTGATAATGGTATTTTTACATTATGAGAAATAATTCAAAAATATACCTATACTTTTAATTCCGATTTTTTATTTTGTACCGATTTTATTCCAAATAGTGGTCTTAATATTATACTTCGTTTTATTAATTCGAAACTGCCATAGCAAGCTATAAAGGTAAATAGTATAATAAATATAAATTTAGCAAGTACAGAAATTGTTAAGGGCAAAATTATATACGATGCGGCATATAAAAATAACGGATCAGTTTCAAAAGTTGGGTCTGCGTACAAAAAGGAATACCTTTGCTGATAGAAAAAACACTTTAAATTATATATGCAAAAGTCACTACTCTCACTATTTTTTCCAGAAGGTCTTTTAGATTATTTTAATATAATAGATTTTAAAGAGGTTTCTAGCGGGAAAGAAATTTACGAAAGAAGATTAACTATTTATTTAGAAGAAAAGAAGATTATTCCTGAGGAATATAAGGATTATTCTATCAAAGCCAGTGGTTTTATGCCAGCACGAGAAATAGAAGATTATCCCATTCGAGATATGTTAGTTAAGCTTAATGTCAAGCGTCGTCGTTGGGATGTTGTTGTTGATGGCAAGAGTAAAAAAGTAAGTAGAGATTGGAATTTGATCATTTCAGGAACTCGCATGTCTGCAGAGTATTCTGCTTTTTTAAAAGAAGTTAGTCGATTTTAATGCGATCAGTATTAAAAGCCTTGAAATATATTTAGGAATAAATGGTGATAAATTTCGAAGACAGTACAAAACAAATTTAAGTGGTTTTGATCAATGGGATAAAAAGCTACACGCCAAAGATTACCTGATATTTCCTGAAAACATAGGTTCTAATTTAGCTCTTGATGAAACAGCCTTTTCAAATGGAGAGTTGTATACCATTCTCAGTAACAAAGATAAAAAAGGAAAGCAAGGTAGCTTGGTTGGTGTGTTTAACGGAACGCAAGCTGATTCCATTATAAGTTTAATTCGCGAACACATTTCAGAAGAGTTGCGCTATACCGTTAAAGAAGTTACTCTTGACATGGCTGGTAGCATGAATAAGATCGTAAGAAAATGTTTTCTAAAAGCTGAAATCACTACAGATCGATTTCATGTGCAAAAGCTGGCCAATGATGCCGTACAAGAGCTTAGAATTAAGCATAGGTGGAAGATAATAGATGATGAAAATGCAGAGTATAAGAAAGCGAAATTAGAAGGAAAATTGTATAAACCTGAAATATTGGAAAATGGTGATACACTGCGACAATTGATGGCTAGAGCTCGTTATGCATTGTATAAATCTCCGGAAAAATGGACTACATCTCAAGAAATCAGAGCTCGTTTATTATTTGAAAGATTTCCCGAAATTAAGAAAGCATACAGGCTCTCGGATGGACTTAGAAAAATATACAATCAATCTTTAGAACCAAATGTAGCTAGACTTAAACTAGCACAATGGTTCGATGAAATTGAAAGAGCCGGAATGGATTCTTTTAATTCAATAAAAAGAACTTTTGAAGTACATCATAAACAAATTGTTAATTATTTCTTGAATAGAAGTACAAACGCTTTTGCCGAATCATTAAATGCTAAAATTAAAAATTTCAGAAGATCTTTAAGAGGGATTGTTGATTTAGATTTCTTCCTTTTTAGGTTATCTAAAATTTTTGCTTAGCTAAAAAAAATTGTGGAGTAGACCCAACTTTTGATGGTGACCCGAAATAACATGTGAATTATATAAACCAGATAAGCAGCCTGACTTAAATAAGTAAGCAGTTTTCCTGGGCGGTTAAGATTCTTGTATCCGAAGCCCAGTACAGAAAAATCCAAATATTCGATTCTAAGGCCATTAAATATTCGGGTGATTGTAGTTTAAATATCAGTAAACGAATAAAATAGAGACATAAAGCAATTGTAAAAAAATCCATCTACATTTGACAACTGTGTTTAAAAATGCTTTTTCACTATGTACAAAGCAAAATCCGAAGAAAAATACCAAAAATCCCAAGTAAAAGCCATGCATTGTTAATGCGTACATTTATTCATACTAGATTGTTCTTTTTCTTGAAAATGATCCTTTACTGGAAAATTTACATGCAGCTTCGGAGTTTAAATTGATAATGAAGGATATGAAAATGAATTTTAAGAAACGTCATCTTAAAATTAAAGAAAGATTACAGAAAGAAGGATTACTATAAAAATAAAATAATGCCTCTGTTTATAAAGCAACTCAAAAATAAAAGCAAAAAGAACTTAATTACCAATTATTGTGTAAAAGGCGTATTCTATTTATTAAAAAATATATTGTTTTATATCAAGCTTGTAACTATTATATTTTAAATAAATAACATAAGAGGAGTTGCCTTATTCAATTAATAATCTATTGATTTTTTAATGATGAGTTTCATAGTAATTTAATATGTATAATCATTAATGTTTAGATGTAGAAGAGATGTGTTTGCATTGTAATTTAGTTGCTACTTTTAAAATTAGTTGAAAAAATAGGGGTAAATGTTTTAAGAATAATTTCTATTTGGTACATTTGCCAAATAGAAAATGCCTTGGTAAATATTTTTTACAAATCGATAGATATGAATAAGGAAATAAAAAAAGAATATGCAGATAAGGCTGAGGTATTTAAAGCTTTGGCACATCCTACGCGTTTGTTTATTATTCATGAGATTAAAGATAAAAAAATGTCGGTTAGAGAACTTTCCGATAGGGTAGGAATTGATATATCAACCATGTCGAAACATCTTGATATTTTAAAAAAGCATAAGATTATTGAAGGAGAGAAGGAGAAGAATTTTGTTTACTATCGTTTGGCAATTCCTTGTGTGTTAGAATTTATGAATTGTGCTGTGAAGGTGATTAGTAAGAAATAAAAAATTTACAAATCAATTTGGCTATTTGGCCAATTACCCAAAGTAAGAATTACTTTTAAAACATAAAATGGAAAGACGAAAAGTGTTGAAACTCGCTGCGGCAGCAATTGCTGCCGGAGGAGTAGGAGCTGTAACATTAACAACAGCCTTTAAACCAGAGGTAAAAGAAGCAGCCGATCCCAAAAATTTATACTTTAAAAATCGTGAATCGAAATGGAACTACACTCGTTTAGATCCTGCAATTACTGCAGATCTTGCGTATAAAGCTTATCCTCACGGAAGTTGTATGTATGGAGTGTTTAGTAGTATATTAACGCAACTGGCCGAAAAAGTTGGAGAACCTTTTACCTCGTTTCCTGTTCAGATGATGAAATACGGACATGGTGGAGTAGGTGGTTCTGGTACCATTTGTGGAACTTTAAATGGTGCTGCTGCCATTATCGGATTACTAAGCGAAGGAAAAGACATTCGCGATGTGCTTATAGCAGAAGTATTTCGTTTTTATGAAAATACTGCACTTCCTGTATTTAATCCGGTGCAACCTATTTTCAATTGTGAGATGCCTACATCTGTAGCTAAATCATTTCTTTGTCATTCATCGGCTACCAGATGGGTAAAAGCTACCGATTTAAGAATTAACAGTAAAGAAAGAGTGGAGCGTTGTAGACGTTTAACTGCAGATATAGCTGCAAAAACAGTTAATGTTCTGAATGATTATTATGAAAATGAATTTGTTTCCAATGTTTCTGATAATGAATCAATGAGCACATGCATGACTTGCCACAGCAAAAGTGGGAAAGTAGGTAATGTGGGTGGTAAAATGAATTGTACCTCATGCCATACAAAATCTTTAGGGCATGAAATATTTGGTGATGTGCACTACAAGTTTATGAATAAAAAATAGAAGTATTCTGCAAGTATTGGTCTATTTGAATTGAAATAAAACACCGCTTTTTGGCTCTGTTAAATAAAAATAATAAAACATTAATTATGCAAGAATTAGAAAGAATAATCGGAGAAATGGATTTTCAATATTTTGGAACAGGTCAGCATAAAATGGAAGCTGAAACATTTTTAGCTGCTGAAAATACTGTTTTTCTGGATGTACGAGCAAAAGAAGAAACCGAAACCATTAAAATACCATTGACCCATTACTGCGAACTTATTCAGATTCCAACCAATGAGATACCTGATAGAATTAATGAAATTCCTAAGGATAAGACAATTGGAGTATTTTGTTCGGCAGGTGTACGTGCTGTTATTATTTTTGTATATCTAAGAAGTAAAGGTTACCAAAATGTTAAAATAATTCCAGGTGGATATCCTCCGCTGATGGAAGCGATAATGCCTGGTAAATTGTATAAAAAATTGAATCGCTAAGTTATGAGTGTTTGGGGATTGTCAATTGTTATTATGTTGATTGCATTCTTTATGACCATGACGGGTCGTGGAGGAGGAAATTTTTATGTGCTTACTTTGGTCTTATCTGGACTTAGCATGAATCTTTCGGCTTCAACCGGACAGTTTATTTTAATGTGTTCTTCGTTGGTGGCTACTATTTTGTTTAGTAAGCAAAAAATGAATCACTGGAAACTGACTATTTTGCTTGGAATTTTAATTTTTATATCTGCTTTAGCAGGTGGTTTTTTGGGTCAGTATTTTAATGAGAGAATGCTAAAAATTGTATTTGCAATTGTTATGTTTCTTGCCGCTTTGTTGATGCTTAAAAAACCAAAGCAAAAATTAAGAAACGAACACAAATGGATTATTAAGCTAAAATCGAAAGAAGAAGAATATTATGTGAATCTTTTTGTAACTGTTCCGGTTGTTTTGCTTACTGGTTTTATTTCGGGAATGGTTGGTGTTTCGGGGGGATCATTTTTAGTGCCTTTAATGCTGTTAACTATGAATGTTCCTATGCATGCGGCAGTAGGTACATCTACAAGCTTGGTTAGTCTTTCGGCGGCTGCAGGTTTTTTTGGACATTTAGGTGCTGGTCTTTTCGATTTTCATCTGGCATTGCCTCTGGCTTTGGGTGGAGTAATCGGTGGATTTTTAGGTGCGAAAATGGCTCTAAATTCAAAACCTAAAAACCTGAAATATTTGTTTGCAGGAACTCAGCTTGTGGCATCTGTAATAATGATTGTAAATGTTTGGTAAACTAACAGGAAATTTAAAAAGCGGCAGAAAGAAGTGTATTCTATTTCTGCTGCTTTTCTTTTTTGTCGGAATATGTAAAGCTAAACAAGATTCAATACCTGTTAAAAAATACTCCATAGAATTTCAGCTGTTTGCTAATACTAATTATATCAGCCAGCACAATGAAGAATCGGACTATAAATTTAATATTAAGCGTAGTCTGCTGATTTATAAACAACATTTTTCGCCCAAAATGAATTTCTGTTTGGCAGGAGATACTTATACAAAAAATAAGGATAAAATTCTAAAGCGGGTGCCTTATTTGAAAAGAGCTTATGTGAATTATCGTATTGGTAATATTGCTTTTACTGCAGGTCTTTTGGTGTTGGAACAATTCAAGTATCAGCGGAAAATATGGGGCTTGCGATACCTCGAAAAAACTTTTCAAAATAAATTTAAATATGGCAAAAATCGTAGTATTGGAGTTTTGATGACGCATAATTTAAATCGATATTTTTCCTATGATTTTGCCATTACTTCGGGTTATGATACTCCTGTAAAATATGCTTCGAGAAAGTATCAGTTCATGACAGGACAAACTTTTTCTACCAACTTTTGTTCTTTTAGATTATTTAATAATATTTCCATTGCAGCGGAATATGAACATGTTATTTCCCTTTTTGTTACTAAAAATTTAAAGTCTTTCAATTTTGGAATTGAGGGCGCTCGAAAATTTAGTAATCATGATCAGGTAGATGAAGATAAGTATGGTTTTTCGGCTTTCGGAAATTGTTCTTTTTCCAATAAATTAATGTGTTTTGTAAGATATGATACAAATAAGGAATTAAAAAACCGATATGCAGAAAATTTGATATGGGGAGGATTTCAATATTCGTTTAATAAGCATTTAAATGCATCGGTATATTATAAGAGTGATGATTTTAGTAAGAATTTATTTGGATTGGCTCTGTTTATTAATTGTTCCTGATTCTTAGCTTTTATTAGACTGAATTAATTGAATAAAATTTTCATGGATCGAAGAGTTCTTGCATTAATTGTGCTTCTTGAATTTGAGAAATTGTAACTTTTTTTGTGATAACAAAAGGCTCTTGAATTGAAGTATAAAATGAATGAAATATAAAAAATAATGTAGGAGTAGGTATTTATTTGTTCTTTATGTTTGAATAGTATTTGTACTTTTTTTTGGAGGAAAATACTTTTCTGTTGTAACTTAGCTTAAAACAGATACTTAAAACTTAATATATTTTGTTATGGCTGCTATGAAAAAATTAGTTGAAGAAGAAAACAAAAGGAAAGAAATTCTGGGTGCTGCTTTGGATGTTTTTGTGAAAGTGGGTTATTTTTCAGCTACTGGAACAGACGTTGCGATAGCTAGTAATATTTCTGAAAAAGTACTGTATTCTTATTTTAAAACAAAAGAAAATTTGCTTCATACCATTGTCGAAGAGGCTGTTCATATTCTTTTTGATGGATTAGATCCGAACGAGGATGGTGAACTTCAGGAAGTGGAGTTGCTTTTCTTTATTAATGATTATCTGGAATCTATTGAAAAAAAACTTAAGTTTTTTAAACTGTTTTATGCTTTACGCCTGCAGCCAGGAGTAGTTCCTTTGTATAAAGAGGAATTGGATGAAATTGTAAGCATGAAATTTGATGTTTTAAATGAATATTTTAGTCAGAACGGTGCCGAAGATCCCGAAATGGAAACTGAATTCTTAACTTCTATGCTCGATGGAATTGCCATTAATTACGTATTGGAACCAGAAGCTTATCCTATTGAAGCCATGCAGCAAAAAGTTCTGAATATGTATGTATCTAAAGCCGAGCATGAGGAATGAAATTAATTAATATTGAGGAATTAAGGGTATAAAAAAACCGATTCATTGCGAATCGGTTTTTATATTTTAATGGTTTTAAGCTTATTTTAATCCACGTTTAATTAGTAATGGATCGATACTTGGCTCAGCGCCTCTAAAGCGTTTGTACAATACCATTGGATCTTCGGTACCACCTTTAGCCAATACATTATCGCGGAAAGCTTTTGCGGTAGCTTTATCGAATAAACTGGTTTCTTTAAATGCCTGAAAAGCATCCGAATCAAGAACACCAGCCCAAATGTATGCATAGTAACCAGCAGAATATCCACCAGCGAAAATGTGCTTAAAGTAAGTAGAACGATATCTTGAATAAATTTCAGGAATTAATCCTAATCCTTCTAAATAGTTCTTCTCAAAAGTCATTACATCTTCAGTTAACTCTTTAGTTAGGGTATGATATTTCATATCTAACATAGAAGCTGCAAGGTATTCAATCGTAGCAAATCCCTGATTAAACTTACCAGCGTTTTGTATTTTCTTAACCAATTCGGTAGGAATTACTTCACCAGTTTTGTAATGCTTAGCGTAAATAGCTAACATTTCAGGTTCAAAACACCAGTTTTCCATAACTTGCGATGGAAGCTCAACAAAATCGCGTGAAACAGAAGTTCCCGACAAGTAGTTGTACTCACACTTAGATAGGAATCCGTGTAAAGCGTGACCAAATTCGTGGAATAAAGTCTCAACTTCATCAGGAGTTAATAAAGCAGGAGTATCGCCAACAGGCTTGGTAAAGTTACAGATGTTCATGATAACAGGACTAACCGGATGATCAGTTCCAAAACCAGATTGCTTGCGGAATGAGCTCATCCATGCACCACTGTTTTTAGAAGCACGTGGGTGATAATCAACATAGAAAATACCAATGTGAGTTCCATCGGCTTCTTGTAATTCGAATACCTGATTTTCAGGATTAAATTTAGCGATATCATTACGAGGAATAAAATTGATTCCATATAATCTGTGAGCCAATTCAAAAGCACCTTTACGAACATTGCTAATTTCGAAATATGGCTTTAATTCTTCTTCGTCCAAGTTGTATTTTGCTTTCTTTACTTTGTCGGCATAGTACCACCAGTCCCATGAAGCTAGCTTGAATTTACCACCTTCTTTGTCGATGATTTTTTGCATTTCCTTTACTTCTTTTTTAGCGTTAGGAAGTGCAGCTTTCCAAAGTTTGTTTAATAGTTCAAACGCCTTTTCAGGAGTTTTTGCCATGTTTTTTTCCAAAATATATTCTGCATGGTTTTTGTACCCGAAAAGTTGAGCACGTTTGATACGAAGGTTTACAATTTTTTTAGCAACCTCTTTATTATCAAATTCATTGTTGTTGTTACCACGGTTTACATATCCCATATACAATTGCTTACGCAAGTCGCGATTATCAGCATATTGTAAGAAAGGAAGCATGCTAGGCTTTTGAGTAGTAAACAACCATTTGCCTTCCATGCCAGCATCTTTTGCTGTTTCGGCAGCAGTTGCTTTTACACCTTCTGGTAAGCCTGCAAGATCTTTTTCATTGTCGATAACCAATTGGAAACTGTTGGTTTCTTTCAATACATTATCTCCAAACTGAAGAGTTAATGCCGAAAGTTCTTCATCAATTTTACGCAACTGATCTTTCTTGTCAGCAGGAAGGTTAGCACCACCACGAACGAATCCCTGATAGATTTTTTCCAACATTGTTTGTTCTTCAACAGAAAGGTCTAATTGATCTTTTTGATCATAAACAGTTTTAATTCTTTTAAATAAATTTTCGTTTAAACTGATATCAGCACCATATTTTGAAAGAAGTGGTGATAATTTTTTCTGAAGAGCTGAAATTTCATCATTTTTCTCAGTTCCGCTGATATTACCAAATACATTGCTTACTTTATCAAGCAACTTACCCGCTTTTTCGTAGGCAACAATTGTGTTTTCGAAAGTTGGAGCTTCTTTGCTGTTTGCAATTGCCTCTATTTCGGCACGACCTTCTTCCATACCTTTCATAAAGGCAGGCTCGTAATGTTTAAACTCTATTTTGTCGAATGGAGGTGTTTGAAATGGAGTATTATACTCCGCAAAAAACGGATTGTCAGTCTTTTGCTCGCTTTTGTTACCATTGCATGCGGTTAAACCGATACCTGCAATAAGTACGTAAAGGAATGTCTTTTTCACTTTGTTAGGTTTAGTAATTAATACATAAAATTGTTTGCATGGCAAATTACTAAAAATAGAGTGCTTTTCCTTACGAATTTAATGATTTAGTAACATATAGATTTGAATTAATAATGAGTAATTATTATTTAGTAATTACTCATTATTAATTTTTAATTACTTAAGTCCTTTTTTTAGATTAAAGCTGGTTGAAGGCTGAGCTTGTTTCGATTGCTGAAAGTTTTTTATTATTCTTTTAAATGTATTTGAGGATACCTTCTCGTGGCTTAAATCGATTAAGAAACGACGAAATCCTTCTTTGTACAAATTCTTTTTTTGTTGCATCCAGGTAACTGGATTTTTTGGGTATACAATAGTAATTCCATCGCGAACCTCTTTGTCGTATTGGCCTTGCATATCGTCAATTAGCTCGTTGTTTGGAGCTGTTTTAACAGGCATGCGCGAGTAAAACAACTGAGGGTAGAAGTACACTGGAACAATTCCAAAACGATCATTACCTCTTAAAAGATTTTCAAGGTCGTTTTCTTGTGGATGTGTGTAAAGATTTATTTTTTCGCCACGAAGATGAGCAACAGCGGCATCGTTAAATAAATATACATTTTCGTTACAAGCAATTCTGGCTTTTTTGGGTAGCAATAATTTTTGAGAAATATGGCTAAGCATAAAATTCTGATAGCCTTTTCGCATTGCTGTTTTACAAATTTGTTGGTAGAAGTCTAAATCTTTTTCAGAAATGAATTTAGGCAATTCTATCATTATTTTATTGGCATTCTTTTGTAAAAATGGAGCGTCCCATTTTAGTTCTTCCCATTCCGATTTTTTTAGATTTAAAATAAGATAATTCATCTCATTTAAATGAACTTTACGAAGCCAGGCTAAAGAATCGATACGAACATATATTTGTTCTTTTTGAGGGATATTTTTAACACCTAAGCTTTTAATAATTTTAGCTTTTTCGGCTCGGTGCATGCTTGCGTTAATGGGTTTTCCTTCATCACGAAATTTACTGGAGAATTTTTCCTGATTAATTCCTGCCAAATAAACCTGATCGCCTTTTTGTGCTATCGTATTCCCAGCATCAATTTGGTATGATCCTTGGCTTAATGTTTTAAACTCCTTTACTTTAATAGCCTTTTGTGGTTCACCATTTTTTTGTTTAAAACGAATTCTGTTTCCTAATTGTAGTTCATAGTTTGAGCTGAAAATAATAGATTCTCGAGTTCTTTTTTCAACCAGGCCAATTAAAATACCGGTATTGGTATTTTCGGTAATTGCTTTATTTACATTTCTAGCTAAGAAATAACCGGTTTTTTCTCTTCCCATATCGTAGGCAAGAATCTCTTTTGCCGATTTTAAATCCTTATTATCTATAACTTTACGGTAGGCTTTGGATACATTATAAACAAATTCGGCAGGTTTTAATCTACCTTCTATTTTAATAGATTCAACGCCAATTTTCATTAATTCGGGTAAAACATCAACAGCCTGATTATCTTTTAAGCTAAAAATATGTTTTTTCTCATTTCCTGTTTCGTAGAATCTGCGGCAAGGTTGAGCACATAAACCCCTGTTGGCACCGCTACCACCCAAAAAGCTACTGAACAAGCACATGCCCGAAAAAGAATAACACAAGGCTCCGTGCATGAAAATTTCCAGTTCTATATCCGATTTCTTTTTAACCTGTTTTAGTTCGTCTAAAGTTAATTCCCGAGCCATTACAACTCTCTCGAATTTTTTCTCCTGACTGTAAATTGCTCCTAAAGAATTGTGATTGGCCATTTGTGTGCTGGCATGAATTGTAATTTTTGGAAAATATTTCTTTACCAGATGATAAACGCCCCAATCTTGAATAATGATTGCACTAATATCAGTTTTTTGAATTAGGAATAATGTATCGAGCAAATCGGATAATTCTTCGTTTTTAATAACAATATTTAAGGTTAGATAAACTTTGATATTGTGTTTTTTAGCCAACTTTAACAAAGCCTGAAGTTGAGCTGTTGTAAAATTAGATGCTCTTCCTCGTGCATTAAATTGCCTTAGGCCCAGGTAAACGGCATCGGCTCCGCCTTTTATGGCAGCATGAAACATTTCGGGATTTCCAACAGGTAATAATAATTCAGGTTTGCTCATTTTTTTCATCTTTGTTCAGTTCGCAAAGATAGAATCAATTTTGTGCTTAGCGAGTTTTAGGCATAAAAAAACTGTTTTTAATGGTGCTTTTTAGCGTAGCTTTTTATTGTTTAAATATCGACTTGGTTTAAAGAATTCTTTTTTTGATTTTCGTTTTTCGCTTTTGGGAGAAAAGCTAAGATAAAATGCCATCCACAAAATAAAAAGAATAATAGAAACAGCAGTAAATTTGTTTAAGCAAATGCCTTTTATATTGTAAATAATTGCGTTTTCCGGATTTTTAGGATAGTATAAGATTGTAAATGTTTTGCCCTTGGGATACTCAATGTTTTCGGGTCCTTTAAGACGATGATATTTATCCTCAACTTTATATCTGATAATGGAGTAAAAAGAGTAAAATTGACCAGTATCTTCTTTGCTTGTTTTTATAACAATGCCTTCTGTTTTTTCACCGTTTATAAGTAATTTCCAATTAGCGTAAATTGGAATTAGTAGTATGAGAATAGTTATAATTGTGAAGCGAAGGCCCGAAACTTTCATTGTTTAAAGTTTTATTGCTTTTTTTAAATTTAAGAAAATTTAAGCAAAAAATAAGACTGTCAGTTAGTTTCTGACAGTCTTATTTTATATAATATCAATTTGAAATTATTCTGGATAAGTCAAATTTTCTTCTTTTAAGTTTGCTAAAACTTCAGTTCTGTATTTTTCTGCTTCCCATTTGGCAATTGCTAAATCGTGACTTGCATAATTTCCGCATTCAATTTTATTGGTTCCTGGAATTTCTCCTTCAAACTCGGCCATAAAATCGAACATTTCTTTGGTTACTTCCACAATATCATTTGAGCTAAGATCGCCATGAAAAATTAGGTAAAAACCAGTACGACAACCCATAGGACCAAAATAAATTGTTTTATCAGCCCATTTTTCATGATTTCTTAAAAAGGTAGCTCCCAAATGTTCCATGGTGTGCATTGCAGGAATATCCATGGCTGGTTCTGCGTTAGGTAATTTTGTTCTAAGATCGAAACTAGTTAATGTTTCGGCACCAACTTTATCTTTACGAGATACATAAATTCCACGTTTTAATTTGTTGTGGTCTACTGTAAAACTTGCTATTTTTTCCATAATCTGTATTTTTCTAGTTTCCCAATTCGTTTATCATTTCTACAACCATTTTGGCCGAGTTTACTGCTGCTGTTTCAACAAATTCTCCATATTCAACAGCATTTTCCTGTCCTGCAATATCCGAAATTGATCGGATAACAACAAAAGGAATTTTAAATTGATAACAGGTTTGTGCAATTGCAGCGCCTTCCATTTCAACAGCTTCGGCATCGGGGAACATGTCCTTAATTTTTTTTGTGGCCTCAGCATTATTCATAAACTGATCTCCTGTTAAGATTGTAGCTTTTTTAGTAGCCAAATTGCTTAATTGGTGTATGCATTTATCGGCCAAATTCATTAATTTCTCATGGGCAATAAAGCTTTCAGGCATTCCAGGAACCTGTCCGTGTTTGTATCCAAAAACGGTACAATCCATATCATGATGAATTACTTGTGTAGAGATAACAATGTCGCCTACTTTTAAATTGCCAGGAAATCCACCTGCTGCTCCGGTATTTATCAGAAAATCGGGTTTGTAATTGTCAATCATAAGTGCGGCACCAATGGCAGCATTTACTTTTCCAATTCCCGATTGTAAGAGAATAACTTCTACATTGTTTAAATTTCCTGTGTAGAATATAAATCCGCCTTTTTGTTCCTCATTTTTATCAGATAATAGTTCGCGAAGCTTAACAACTTCAATTTCCATTGCTCCTATAATTCCTATTTTCATTAATCAAGAATAAAGTTCAAAATATTAATAATAAAATACAAACTGCCTTTATTATTTAGTTTTAAATTGAGAGTGCAAAGTTATAAAACAATTAATGAATATGTGTTTGCTTTTGTCAATCACTTGAAAAATTATTATCCCTATTTTTTATATGTATTGTATCTACTTATAATCTATTTTGTTTGTTTGGATATTAGATGCATATTTGCATGTTAAATTTATTACCATAATGAAATATTATATTCTTTTGTTATTTGTGTTTTTACTTGCTAAGAATACAAATTCTCAAACTTTAAAAATTGGAGATAAAGCTCCTGAAATTGTACAGAAATCTTTAAATGGAAAAAATATTTCTTTGTCCGAATTAAAGGGTAAAATGGTATTGATTGATTTTTGGGCATCGTGGTGTAAGCCATGCAGAAAGGAGAGTAAATATCTTCTCGATGCTTATGGAAAATATAAAAATACAGATTTTAGGAATGGCAATGGTTTTACGGTGTATAGTGTTTCTTTTGATCGTAGTGTGAAATCTTGGCAAAGAGCTGTTGAAAAAGACAGTTTAATTTGGGAAAATCATGTTAGCGATTTAAATGGTTGGAGAAACGCAGCAGCTAGAATATATAAAGTAAAAAAACTTCCTTCTAATTACTTAATTGATGGGGAAGGTAGGATTGTAGCTATAAATTTGCGGGGATACAATCTTGAAAAAAAATTGCGGAGCTTACGAAAAAGGAAATGGTTTTTCTTTTAAAATAGATAAAGAATGAGGCTGTATTTATTGAATACAGCCTCATTCTTTTACTGACAAACGGCTGATAACCTAGCTTGTTCCATTAATTTTTTAGTTTGGGCATTTAACTTTTTGTAAATGGCTGTGCTTTCTTCTTCCGAAAGATTTGGGCACATTACAGCAAGCAACTCTTCTTGTCCTTCGTCGGTATACGCATATTTTACACCATCGAATAAATAGTAACAATTATCTTCATCGGAACAACAAGCCGTTGCTTGTGTAGTAGCCGAGCATTCGTTTGGTGTTGGAAATACTTCGCAAACATCTTCCGATTTATCTGAATCTGAATCGCATCCAAATAATAGAATTGCAATAATCCCCAATAAAGAAAGGGGCAGGAAAATTAATTTTTTGTTCATTTTAGTTTATTTTAATATTTGAATTCATTTTCAATTATATTTTCAAATTCTTCGTAATTTTTATAGCCTTTATATATTTGCTGATTCATTAAAAAAGTAGGAGTTCCACTTAACTTTAAATCAGTAAATTCATTATAATTTGCTTTTAGGTATTCGTAATTATTGTTTTCTAAAACAGATTTTGCAATTTCTGTATTGTTTTGCATAAAATCTTCGCATAAAGATGTAAAATCGTTGGTGTAAACTACCTTGTAATTGTGCACCAATAGCTCATGTAATTTATCGAATTGACCGTATTTATGTACCGAAACAGCAACTTGCAGAGCATATAGCATATCAATATCCTTATCTGGTTCAATCAATTTAACAATTAAATTTAGTTTTCCTTTATCAAGATAATTATCTTTTAATTTTGGAAATACTTCCTTAAAAAAATTACGACAAAAACCGCATTTATAACTCGAATACATATAAATGGAATTAGCTGCATCATGATTTCCGAAAATAATATCACTCTCGTTTGTTTGAATTTTTATTGATGCCTGAGAATGTGTTTTCGGATTTAATATTATTTTATTAACAATAATATAGCAGATAATTACAAATAGAATAAAAGAAATAATGTATATAATACGATTGGAAATATTCATGTAAGCTAAAAGTATATTAATTTTTATTTTTTTTGATCTGTCTCGAAGTTAACCAATTTGGGGTGGAAGATAAGATCCAAAACAACTTGCTGAAGTTTAATTTTTGTTTTCATTTTCATACGGCCTTTTTTTGTATCCAGTCCACTATGAGTTTTTCCATCCTTACATTTCGAGACTACAAAAAGAGAGGTTAAGCCTGAAGTTCCACCATCGGGTTTATTTTCTTGTTTTTGTTGTTTTTCGCGTATTCGTTTTGTTTTACCGTGTAAAATTTCGCCCAAATAAATACGGAGGTGATATTCATAATCGTCGCCAAAACTTTGCATTCCATAAGCTGAAATATCCATGGCATTGCTTTTAATCTCGGTTTGCGGAACATAAACTGCATTTTTGTACACAAAAACTTTGCTTTCTATGGTTTTAAACTGCAAATTATCAAGCTCATCTATATTTGTCGATTTTGAAAGTTCCATAACGGGTTTAAAATTGAAAAGTCCGCCATTTTCGAGTTTAATATCTCCTTTTAGCATGCTTGAATCATTCACTAAAGAATCTCCTAACAATAAGAATTGCCCGTGTAAGTCGGATGTAAGTTTTCCACTAATTTGTTCTGATTCTATGTATGCCTGATCGTATTCTTTAAAATTGTCGAAATCTTTCATTAATCTGGCAATATTTAATTCCTTAGTTTGATTATATAAATCAATTGTTTTTTTATTGTTAGATACTATTTTGTAGCGAAGCGAATTATTCATATTGCCTTCGAAAGCATTAAAACGAAATTTATCGAGCAAAATTGTGCTGTCGCTAATATTAAATAGACTACTTATATCTGTAAAATTTGCCTTTTTATAAGTAAAGCTTTCGCCCGATAATTTACCTTTTACAAGATAGGTGTATTGTGTTTTTTCTTTCTTACTCGATTGATTTGTAAGTGTGTCTGAATTATTGGTAAAGTTTGCAAGTAAAGAGTCTATGCTATGGTAGTTAATGTGATTAAAGTGAAATAATCCATCGATAGATAATTCTTGTTTTTTGTTTGCTATTAAAGTATTGTAGTAGTTTTTTATTTGTGTGGAATCTATTTTAAAATTTATGCCAAATAACTCACCATTTGTATTCATTATTTTAATGGTGTCGCGCATTATAGCTATGTTTCCCGAAAAATTGGATAATTCAATTTCCGGATTATTAAGATGAATGGATATGTTTTTACAATTGGTTTTTAAGATACTTTTATTGCATATTATGTTGGTAATTTGCTCACTAAGAGAATCGGGATGTATGCGACCGCTTGAATTAAATTGGGTATTTATATTTCCATTAATATTAGTAAGTAAAGAGTCGGGTATCAGACTCTTTAATTCAGCTAAATTTAAGTTTGTTTTTAAATCGAGTGTATACTTAGGGTAATTTAAGTTTTGCATTTTTATATTACCCGAAAGTGTGCTTTTGCTGGTTTCCAAATAGAAAGAATCGATCTTTGCATTTAACTGAGCTAAATTCGATAGTTTACCATTAAACTGAGCCAATATATTAGCTTTGTTAATAATTATATTGTGAGATGGAATTTGTGCTTGAACTTTCGAAACGCTAATTTTATTGGGAGAATAAAATAGCGTTGCATTTAACGAATCAACACGAAATTGAGTGTTGGATGCTTTTACATTTTCGAGATTGATTTTAGCATTTAAGCTTTGTAGGATATAGTCGGGATTCTCAAGATCCTTAAAAGAATCTAATTTTCCGATTCCTGTAATTTCCATTTTACTTATTCCTGCGTTTATATTAATTAATGAATCGGGAATATAGGTTTTTATTTCGTCGAAATTAATTTGCAAATTGCTTTCGAAATTGTATTTGGGTTGATTTAAATTTGTAAGCTCAAAAGTTAAATCTCCCGAGCTTTTTTCTGTCTCGAAGTGCAATTGTTCGCATTTAATTTGTGTGCTTTCGCTTAGTGCTTTTTTTCCATTGTTAAATTGTCCTTTAAAATTCAGATTCTTAAGTGTGGGATAATCATCCTTTTTAAGTATTCCATTCGTCAATTGTACACTAGCCTTTATTTGTGGGGGAATGGAGTCTATTAATTTTCCGTTTATTTTAGCCGAAAGGCTTAATAATCCATCAATTTTACTGATTTTGTAATTGCTCTTAATTTCTTCGGGAAGATATTTATGAAGTTTATTAAGTTCTAATTCACAATTTGTAAGGTTAATATCTGCTTGCATTTGATTGGTAAGTGCAATTGTTCCTTTTGCCTTTA
Source organism: uncultured Marinifilum sp. (assembly GCF_963677195.1). Classification (NCBI taxonomy): domain Bacteria; kingdom Pseudomonadati; phylum Bacteroidota; class Bacteroidia; order Marinilabiliales; family Marinifilaceae; genus Marinifilum; species uncultured Marinifilum sp. The sequence continues at coordinate 3,512,775 of NZ_OY781918.1, read as the reverse complement.
GATTTGCACCTTTACTAATGAATTGCAGTAAATTAACTTGTAAACTATCGTTTATATAAGCTATCTGATAATTAATTTCAGCATTCTTCATTTTATGCAGATTGCTATTTTTAAATTTACAGTTGGATAGCAAGGCATTTCCTTCTATTTCTGCCTTATAAGTGTTGTTTACTATTTTTCCTTTAACTTCGGTTTCGTCTATTAAAATTTCGGCTTGTACCGAAGAGTTGGAGTTAAAATAAAAAAGATGAATATTATTTAAGGATACTTTTTTAAGATCTAAATGCAATGAGCTATTGTTTTGCGAAACAGTGCTATCCTTATGGGTAGAAAATAAACAATCGAAATTGCTAGTTCCATTTTTGTCTATTTGATAATTAAAGTATCCGTTTTTTAATTCTACTTTTTCTGTTTCGAAGTTTCCTTTTAGTAAGGATATTGTATTAAGGGATACATAAATTTTATCTGAACTTAAAAGAGTATCTGCCTTTAAAGTCGATTTAGATTGTAAGGATACATTCTTAAATTCGACCGTTGCATAAGGAAACTTTTTGAGAAGCGAAAAAGATACATCTTCTATTTTAATGGCTGCATCGATACTACTATTTACCTCATTAAGCGCAGAGTGAACTATTGTATCTTCGGCCATTTCTGCAATAAGAATCAAAACTATGCATAAACTTATTATTATGGCAAAGAATCGTTTCAGAATTTTAAGTATCCTGTTCATTTAAATATTGTTAAATATTAATTCCAACAATTATGGGATGAGAACTATGAAAGGCTTATCTTTTAAATTGTCTTTATGTTTTGTTTTTGCTAAACAAAGATAAAATGATTTTTACATTTAATAAACAATAATACAAAAGATTTTGAAGTAGAAAGATACACATTGCACATGAGTTTATTTTTTAATAAATCTGCTTTAATTAGCTATATTTTAAAAAATATAATTGTGTTCTGCATTCATTAGATATGTTCGAATTTTGCGGAAAATTAAAGTCTGATATTTTTATTGTAGAAAATAGTGAAAATTAGATTCAACTTTTGAAATAAAAATAATTGGGCAAATTTTCTTATCTAAATATTATTTTAAGATCAATTCTATTTTATTTGATGTATGTGCTGCTAACTCTTTTGAATAATTCCATTAGCCTGTTAAGATTTAATTATTGTAATCTAATAATGGATGTATTGTCAAATTATTTAATGATGTTATTTGGGCTTAAGTAAAGTATTTATAAATTTGAAAAACTTGAGTTAAATGAAGGGAGTTAAAATACTTATGGATTTGTGTTGGTGGGAATTTAAGCAGGAATTAATCAAAAATTAAGAAAAACAATAAAAAACAATCATTACTAAATCCAGCACTTGGTGTGCCTAATTTAATCCTAAAAAAATATGAAAAGAAAAATTACTACAATTTTACTGCTATTTATGATGCTTTGTTTTACGCATCAAACTTATGCTCAATATAGCGTAAAAGATGCAATTAAATATGCAAGTAAATTAAAAAAGAAAGTTAAAAAAGGGAATTTTAAAAAGTTTAATAAATCGTATACACAGGCTTTACAAGCTATAGAAAAAATAGAGAGTAAGGCTACAACTACAGAGTTTGGTTACGATGGAATAGCTAGTAATATTAATTCGTGGATTAAGTTGAATAATATTCTAGCTAAATTTCCTAATGCTAAAATTACTTATAAAGATGAGAGTATTGACTTAAAAGTAAAGGATTACTCATCTTTAAAAATAGAGGCAAAAACAAAAGCGGCACAGGCACACTTCGACGCAGGAATTAAAATAATTGATGATAATAAAGATTTTACTGAGCGAAAAAAAGCATTTTCTCACTTTACAAAAGTAAAAGGATTTGCGAATGACTATAATGGAATATACGCCGAAAAAATAAAAGAAGCTAAAGGTAAAGTTTATTATCAGGAGGCTACGCGTTTACTTAATGAGGGTAAAACTTTTGAAGAGAAGGAAAAATCAGTATCCTTTTTTACCAGTGCAAAAAAAATATGCGATACCTATAAAGATATAGATGAGAAAGTAGCTGCACTGTATTATGATGAGGCCATAAAGCTTGCTTCTTCCGACAAATTAAAAGATTTATCAGCAGCAACAGGTTGTTTTGCACATGCTAATAAGTGGATAGCAGACTATAAGGACTGCGTGGCTAAAAGAGCTGATGTTTGTGAAAAAGGTGCAAATACTATGTATAATTTAGCTGTCGAAAAAGAAAAAGAAAAATCATTTGCAGCTCAGAGCAAGGCTGCAGAAATGTTCGAAAATGTTAACAAATGGGTAAAAGATTATAAAGATGCAACAGCTAGAGCAAAAGCCGCAAGAACTCGTTCTAAAGTATATGTTTTGGTAGCTAATAAAAATGGAAATTTAATTCATCCTTCTGTATTTGCTTTTGAATTACAGCATAAAACACCTAAACATTTTATTACACCTGTATCGCTTAAAAAGGCCGATGGTATTGATATGAGTAATCCTGAAAATTATGCTGAAGCAAAAAATAGTTTAGGATATGGTTTTGTTATTGTTAAAATGGGAGAAGCCAATAATATTGAATATTCAAAATCGGGACCTACAAATTCAATGAAAGATGTGCATTCATATTACGTAAAAAGGAAGAATGAATCGACAGGTAAAATGGAAACCAAAAAAATTAACGAGAGTACTTATAAAACCATGAAAACAGTTATTGCTATTGCAAAAGAAGATGGTGGTCAGACCTTACTTAAGTACTCTGGTAAGGTTTCTACAAGCGTAGAATCGGCTACGGCAATTGCTACTTACTCATTAGAAGTTTGGGATGCTCGGGATACTGAAAATCCTGTTCGTGTTGGTGTAATTAATAGAAAATGGAGTAAAAATGATCGTATTGTTAGAGAGGTCTACGCAGGAGATAGATTAGCAAATCCAGGGAATCTGTCTAATCCTACACGAAGCTTAAAAACTGAGGCCGAACTTAAAGCTTCTTTAACCAGTAATCCGCCAAGTGTTAAGCAATTGGTAAAATTGGATATTGAAAAAATAGCTGAGAAAATAAAACTAAATATTTTTTATAAGTAAAAACAAAATTAAGTGAGTCGTCCTAAGAAAGCTTGCAGTTCAAATCTGCAGGCTTTTTTTGTTAAAAAGCTATATGTTAGATGTTTAACTAAGATTTAAGCGGGTTGTTTTAAAATAAAACTGTTTCTAAAATTATAATATTATTTATATTATAAGATAAATTAATTACTTTAGAATATTTATAAATATAACTAATGATATGACATTAAAACAACTCGAATATGCAATTGCTTTAGGTAATTTAGGGGCTTACGGACGCGTTGCTAAATCGATGGGAGTTTCGCAACCAGCGGTAAGTTTACAAATTCAGGCACTAGAAGAAGAGCTTGGTATTAAATTGTTCGATCGTAGTAATAAGAAAGTGGAACCAACAAGCGATGGATTGTTGTTTTTACAAAAAGCTCAGTCTTTGCTTACCGAATCGAAGCATCTCGAAGATTTCGCATTTCAGTTATCGGAAGAAGTACAGGGAGATCTATGTCTAGGTATTATTCCAACCTTATCGCCATTTTTAGTCCCTTTATTTGCAGATGAATTGAATAAACGATATCCAAAAATTAATCTGAGAATTGTAGAAGCTATTACCGAGGATATTTTGCGGGGAGTAAAAGAGGGGACACTTCATGGCGGTATAATATCAACTCCAATTCAATCAAAAAGTAATATTGAAATTCAACCAATTTTCTATGAAAGTTTCTATTTGTTTTTGTCTTATAAACATAAACTTTATAAATCAGATAAAATAGATATTGAAAAATTAGATTATAATGATGTGTGGATGCTGAAAGAGGGAAATTGTTTTGTAGATCAGGTTACCAATATTTGTGCTATGGAATCTCAAAAAAGATCTTCTTTAGTATACGAGACAAATAATATTGATGCATTAAGAAGGATTGTGGAGTATAAAGGTGGAATTACTTTTATACCCGAGCTTGCTACGCTTACAATTCCTGCCGATCAAGAGGATCTACTAAAAGAGATTACAGGAAGAGAAAGAGTAAGGGAAATTAGCCTGATTAACTTAAAAAGTGAGGTGAGGTTAAACTTGTTAAATTCGGTTTTAGAAACCATAAAAGATTGTATTCCTAAACAAATGTTAAATAAGGAAAATAAAGAAATAGTAAAAACCAATTTTGTAGAAAAATAGCAGATGATATTTCAAAACGAACAATTTATCAGCTGATTATTAGGTGTTTTATAAACATACAAAGAGAACGTGTTAAATTAAATGAGCTATAATTTTGCTTCTTAATTCATTTTGTAAATTCATTTGAATGAAAAAGAATAATTCTTAACTTCAAAAGATATAGAAAGGCGGAAAAATTATAAAGCCATATTTTATGAAGAATATAATAGAAGTACAGACTTATAAGGATTTATTGGTGACAAAAACACCAATATTAAATGTAGGAACACCCGAAGAGAAAAGAGAAGAAATATTAAATTATTTTAAGTTAAGTTGGGAGCTCGATGAGCAATTGTATAAATGTTTGAATGGACAGGAGGCTTTTTTGCATCGTGCCGATCCATTGCGTCATCCATTGGCATTTTATTATGGACATACTGCAACCTTTTATGTAAATAAACTGATACTTGCAGGTATTATTAACGAGCGTATTAATCCTAAATTTGAATCGATGTTTGCCATTGGTGTGGATGAAATGTCGTGGGATGATTTAAACGAGAAGCATTATGATTGGCCAAGCATAGAGGAAACACAGAGCTACAGGGATAAAGTAAAAATGATGATTGTGAATTTGATTCAGCAATTGCCTCTTGAAATGCCAATTAATTGGGAAAATCAGTTTTGGGTAATTCTTATGGGTATTGAGCATCAGCGAATTCATATTGAAACATCTTCGGTGTTAATAAGACAATTGCCAATTGAGATGGTGAATAAAAATTCTCTTTTTAAGACTTGCGAACAGTGGGGAAATGCTCCCGAAAATGAATTGCTTAAGGTAAAATCGGGGAATATAAAAATCGGAAAAGATCGAAAAAATGCCTTGTATGGATGGGATAACGAGTTTGGTGAATATATTGCTGATATAAAATCGTTTAATGCATCTAAGTATTTGGTTTCCAATCAGGAATTTAAAGCCTTTGTTGATGATGCTGGATACAAAACTCGCGAATGGTGGACCGATGAAGGATGGAGCTGGGTGGAGTATAAAAAGTGTGAGTATCCTTTGTTTTGGGAAAGGACAGGAGAGAAGTGGAAGTTTCGGAATATGACAGAGATTATTGATATGCCCTGGAATTGGCCTGCCGAAGTAAATTATTTAGAGGCTAAAGCATTTTGTAACTGGAAATCGGCGAAAACAGGGAAAAAATTGCGATTGCCAAGCGAAGCTGAATACTATTTACTGCGCGACTCTTTACACATAAAAGATCAGCCCGAGTGGGAAACGGCTCCTGGCAATATCAATTTGGAGCATTATGCTTCATCTTGTCCGGTAAATGAATTTAAAATTGGTGAATTTTACGATGTAATAGGAAATGTTTGGCAATGGACTGAGATGCCAATTTCTGGTTTGGATGGTTTTGAGGTTCATCCGTTTTACGATGACTTTTCAACACCAACCTTCGACTCTAAGCATAATCTTATAAAAGGTGGATCATGGATTTCTACCGGAAATCTAGCCATTCGGGATTCCCGATATGCTTTTCGACGACACTTTTTTCAGCATGCTGGTTTTCGATACATAGAATCGGAAGAAGAGCTTGTAATTGAAACAGATTATTACGAAACCGACGATTTAGTTTCGCAATATTGTGAATTTCAGTATGGAAAAGAATATTTTGATGTTGAAAATTATTCGAAGCATTGTCTGCGCCTTTTAAATAAATATTTAGCTGATCTTAGAAAAGAAAATGCATTGGATTTAGGATGTGCTACTGGCAGAACAACGCTTGAGTTGGCCAAATATTTTAAAAAAGTAACAGGTCTCGATTTTTCGGCACGTTTTATCCGTATTGGTACTCAGCTTAAGGAAACGGGTAAGTTAAAATACATTCGAAAAGAAGAAGGTAAACTAAGCAGTTATCAGGAAGTAAAATTAAGCGATTTAGGTTTGAATGATTCTCGAGAAAAAGTTTCATTTTATCAGGGCGATGCGTGTAATTTAAAGCCAATATTTACTAATTATGATTTGGTTTTTGCAGGTAATTTAATCGATCGTCTTTACGATCCCTTAAAATTTCTTAACGAGATACATAAGCGAATAAACGAAAATGGTATTTTAGTAATTACTTCGCCCTATACGTGGTTAGAGGAATTTACCGATTTTGATAAATGGATAGGAGCCTATAGAAAAGATGGTGAACCATATACTACCCTAGATGGACTAAAAGAGGTTTTGAAAGATAATTTTGAACTAATTGAAGAACCTAATGATATTCCTTTTGTAATTCGAGAAACATCGCGTAAATACCAGCATACCATTTCACAAATGACAATTTGGCGAAAAAAATAATTTGCAAAAATGAAAATAGACAGGACAGTAGGTATAAATCTGCTGTCTTTTTTTTTTTTAGGTGTTTTAAGCGTGTGTTTTATGTTTGCTGTGATTTCGCAAAACAATGAATTAATTATACTAAACTTTCTATATTCTTTTATTAAATAAGTATAAGTTTTGGAGATTTAATGTGAGATTGGTAGTTTTAAAAAATTTAATAAAACATAAACAAAATTCTTAACAATTAAATTTACCATGATATACTTAATTTGGAGTCTCTTAAATTTGGGACTTGTGATTTATTTTTTAGTGATTTGCCTAAAGGCAATAAAATTGTTAAGAGAAAGAGTAGGTGTGTTTGCCGCCGTTATTTTTGTTTTTGGATTGTTGTCGTTTTTGGGACAATCGGCTCAGGATAGCTACCGTAAAAGAACCGATTCTAATGATCTTAAAACTTGGACATTTGTTTCCGAGAATAGTTTGGAAGAACATGTAGTTTCTTTTGAGGAGATAGAATTAGAGGCAAATATAATTTCGAAAAGACACTTGAGGGTAAAATATGGAAATATTGCACAAAGCCAGTATAATATTCCCATTAGTGCATCTCCGTATACTTCGGGTTTTTGTAGTGGCACAGATTGGATACCAGTCGCTATAAATGTTTACAGTATTAATAATAATAAAGAGTTTAAATACTCAGTAATTGCAGTAATTGAGTGGAAACTAATGGGATTAACTCTGTACAATCAGCAAAAAAAATATGATGGAATTATAGATCTATCTTAGTTTTTTTTTGCAGAATAGTTGTAATATAAAATTTAATAAAATTATGAAGTGTAATTTAAGAATTATTTTTAGTCTAATATTTGTATGCACAGTTTTCCTTGCAAAGAAAACTTCTGCCCAATACGATCCTGTAGTAGGGGTAGAAGTATATATTCAGGCAGCAGGAGCTTATGATACAGGCAGTAATCTTGGATTCTGGGATGTTCCCGGCATTAGCCCAAAATACAGACAAGGACAGAATATTCAGGTATATAAAAAGGAAAACCGAAGTGACCGTAAATTTTGTTTTTACAAAGACAAAAAAAATCCGGGTTACTATTATATAGTACCTTCCTTTGGTAGGTCTTACGGTGCAAGAGTTGATGTATCAGGAAATAAAAATAATAATGGTACAAATATTCAACTTTGGAATGCAAATGGAGGATCAGCACAATCATTTAAGCTTAAACCAACACCATCAGGTAATTTCAAAATATATAATAGAAACGGCAAAGTGGTATGTCTTGCTTCTCGTAGTTATGCCAACGGCAGTAATATTCATATTTGGGACGATCATCAGGGGCATTGGATGGAATGGGTATTAATTAATGCACGAACAAATGAGGCTTTAGCTAATGGGCTGCCTCAACCTAAAGGTAGAGTAATTGCCCCAGTAGGGACAAATATGGATAATATTAAAATCACATTGCAGACCAATGGTATTAAAGAAGTTGTTTCTCCCAACAGTAAAGGATATTACAACTTTACCAATGTCAACCTATCTGATAAGTGGATGGCAACAATTGAAGCTACAGCACCAGGATTAGTATCAGCTAATCTTTTTTTACATAAAACAAGAAAGGCAAATATGACTTTAACACTAAAAAAACCTAAACCAGGTAATATTGTGTTAAAAACAAAAGCTCGTGGTAACTATGAGTACGCTAAAATAGGAAATCATTATGTATATGTAGATGGTGTTGTAACTTCTTCTCGATCAAATTTCTTTTTTAAAGATATTAATTTACGTACGCCCAGAGTAAATAAGCTTCTTGCTGATATTGGTGTTTCGGGATATGTAGCTAGCACTGATAAAGAAATCTGGGAGATTTGTCAGAAGACATGGGAATTTTTTGGTAAGAATAAAAAATCAACTATGAGAACAAAAGATCCAATGGTGAAAAAAGCCAATAAGGAATTTTGTAGCTCAAATCCTAATGGATCGGTTAAATATTGGCCTACTATAGATCAATATGCTGGCTCTTATGAAAAATATGGTTTTTTGCCTATTGGTAACTGTACTTCACATGCTCTTTCCTTCGCAGCTTTGCTTCATGCGGCTGGTGTACCTGCCAATAAAATGGCAGTTGAACGATTTCCTGTTACACATGCATCAGAGCATTGGGCAGTTATCATAAAATTTAATGATATTTGGTATTGGTTCGATCCTCAATGGGCAACAACACCATTTCCTGCTTTTGCAAACCTATGTAATGTTGGAGCAAGTACCTTCGATTTTGCTCACCCTATAGAGATAGTTACTCTTCCTGGTAGCAATATTAATTATGTTCCTTGTTGTGGCAAAGAAGGAATAGTGCATTAATAATTGTGAGAAAGCTTTTATAAAAAATTGGCGATCTACTAGTATTTATAGATCGCCAATTTTGCTTTATTATTTATTCAAGTTTCGTATTTATAGGAGAAGTATTGTAATAAGTGGAAATTGTTAATGAAAAATAGTAGTAAATGTTTTGATAAAAGATAGATTTTAAGTTTTTTAGTATTATAGAATAAAATTATATATTATGATTGGTAATTAAGTCTAAAAAAATGGAACTTAAAAACATTTTTATTCATTGCTTATCGGAACCAGACTATTAATCTAATTTGCTTTATATTTATCATTTTTAAAGTTTTTTAAGTGTTAAAAATATAAAATAAAAAGACTTGAATTTGGAACTTAATATTTATCTATAAAAAAGAACAATGACACAAGACTATTATCAAAAAGCCATGAAATTTGCAGGCGAAAAGCATTATCAGCAAAAAGTTCCGGGTTCTAAATCTAATTATTTACTTCATCTTACGAATGTAGCAATGGAAGTATTTATGGCATATATTAACAAAAAAAAATTCGATATTGATTATGCAATACAACTAGCTGTTTTGCACGATACAATAGAGGATACTACGGCTGATTATAATGAAATTAAAACCACATTTGGAGAACGTGTAGCTATAGGGGTTAATGCTCTTACAAAAAACGAAAACTTAAGTTCGAAAAAAGAGCGCATGCTCGATAGCTTAAATAGAATAGACAAATTATCCAATGAAGTTGCTTTGGTGAAATTAGCCGATAGAATTACAAATTTGCAATGTCCTCCATATTACTGGAGTAAAGAAAAAATTGAAAACTATCTTCAGGAAGCAAAATTAATATCGGATATATTAATAAATAAAAATGAATACCTGAATAATCGTTTGCAAGAAAAAATAAAGGAGTATGAGGTTTATATTCTAAATAAATGATCCTTTATAGTAATTTTTTGGAGGAAATATTTTAACGATATTTTTAAAATTAAAGATGTAAGTTATAGTAATTTAATAAGTTGCTAATTGTGTCTTAAAAAATTATAGCTTATTAATACTTAGTAAAAAAACATAGCATAGATATATTACATAATTAAAAATAATATGCATCAAAATAATTCTGAGGTAATAAAAGCAAGAAAGAATCAATTTTCTTTAGCAAATATTGGAACTACCGTTAAAGCATTAAAAACTACTACTTATTTTTGTGGACAGTTTTCTTTAAGCTGCAAATCAGATAATATTATTGATCAGTTAAAAAAATGGTTGAAAGAGGAATGCTTATTAAATAAATCATCAGGGTCTAATAGTGAAAACTCAACTAAATCAGAAGGTTATGAGTCTAATTCAACTTCTAAAGTTATTTTTAGTCAGCAGGAATATTCAGCACAGCAGCGTAAAGAACTGAATGGTCTTTTTTATCAGCGATTCGTAGATTGTATGCTGCCAGGAAAAAGAAAGAAAAACTGCAAAAACGAAGAATCCTTTAGTGAAAATAATTGTATTGGTAGAGAAGTTGATTTTTTTTCTATACAACTTAATAAAACCATTAGGATGACCTATAAAGGTCAGGAGTTGAGTTTTGAACTTACTAAACTGGATTTGTATTTTTTACCTCATGGATTTTTGATATACTCATTTTGCGCAGAGCAGCATGACTTGCTTTATGATGCGATTACCTACATAAATTCCCGTTTTAGAGCGCCAGGAAGATATGTTAGTGCATTTCAAATAAATATTGAGCAGGATGTTTTAGATATATTTCAGCCTCTTCTTTTTATTTTTAATTTGAATTATCCATCGCATTCTGCACAGCAAATTAAGCTAGACGATTATTCAAGCAAAAATGTTCAGCGATATTCCGATTTAATTGAAAATGGCAACAAACTAAAGCTATTTACCATTACAGAGGAAAATTCTGAGTGTCCTTACCCAGAGTATTATTGCAGAGAAAATTTATTGTTCGATTTAGCAACTTGTTCCCCTATTGGGGCTTCGGTAGATCCTGAAAACCCTTTTCATCCCTCTAATGAATACTACCAGCAACTTGTTAACGACAATAGAATAAGTCTTTTTAATAATTGGCAGGCTTTATCTTTATTTGATTCATTTGTTGTTATTCTAAATAATGCCAAATGGTATCAGGTTGATTGTTGGAAAAAGGATTATTACCGATTTATTTATTTGCATTCGGTTTATGTGAAAAATTATTTGAGTTATGTAAATCGAGAATTTCGTAAGAAAAATACATCACGTCATTTAATGGATGAATTTTTAGAATTTGATAAAAACTATAATTTTCATAAGATTTCATATAATTTTTTGCCTCAGGCAATTTACGAGAAAGTACGCCAGGGACTAGAAATTGATGATGAATTGGAGCAGTTACACATAAGTTTAGAGAGAGAAGCAGCCAAGCAGGAAAAGCAAAGGGAACAACGTCTTAATCTTATTCTTTCGTTCGTAGCATTCTTAGCTATTTTTTCTGCCGTAAAAGACGGATCGGATTGGATAGTTGCTTTGGGCTGGTTAAAAAAGAGTGGATTAGTCTATAATATTGCAACACTCACAGTATTAGTTTTGTTCATAGTAATACCTATTTACCTATATTATCACCACAAAAAAACGAGTAAATGATTAATAGATTTTTACACCCTTACACCGACGATGAGTATGATATTATCGAGGAGAATTTGGATATTGTTTACGATGAACTTCCTTTTTCTTTGGGATATCCGGTTGAGCAGTATGAAAACTATCTTGAGCAAGAAGATTATTTTTATGCTTTTCGTCGTTATCTGGATGTATTCGAGATGTCTATTCAATATACATCTAGTGTATTAATAACCGAATTGCAACGCAGTAATGTTGAGGTAGATGATAAAATAAAAAAAATTATTTCTGCAATTATTCAAAAACCATTATCTCTGGGCGATTGGGTAAATGATATTCTTATTCCACTTTTAAAAGAGGCAAATTGTAAATTACCAGATTTAGCTTTGGTAAAATCATTATCTAAACTATTGTTAAATAAAAAAGGTAACGTTTTACAAGGATGGTCGGGTAAAAAGGGTGAGGAGTTTAAAGGAATTGTATATTTTAGAAATACTTATTTTGGGCACGATACAACACTTTCGAAAGATATTTTCCGCAATTTGCTCGAGAAAGTAGAGCCCATGATGTTTCAATTACTTGAGGCACTTTTACCCTTGTCGGAATATACGGCTTTCTCTGTTTCTACTACTGTTGAAGAAGATGAGCAGATGAATATTTATGCTGTTCAAACTTTATCAGGTGTAACTGCCTTGTCGGGACGACCAATAAGAATTACTACCAACAAAAAGCTCGATGAAGGTTCCTACTATTTGGTGCCTGATAAAATTAGACGTCGCGATCATCTTAAAAATGAGATGATATTGAATATCTCACCTTTCGTAGTTTATCTTCCATGTAATGAGGAGTATAAAGATGAGAGGTATTCTTATTTATTTCAAACCATCCAGGGTAGAAATTTAAATCGCCTAAAATATGTGTCTAGTCACGAAAAAGCACTAAAAAAGGAAACTTCCTTATTTAAAAATCAGTTTGTTGATTTAATTAATAACATATTGGCAAATGTTCATATTGGCGATAATTTTAAAATAAACATAGAACAAGGAAAAAGCTGGGAAGAATATCAGGAACGTTCGGTAAATTTAACACAAGGCTTTTTGGGTGAAATGAAAAAAGAAAAATATGATCCCGAATTATTTACTGACAGAGAGTATCTTGCGAGTAAGTATTGTGAATTTATCAATTCATCGTATAGTGGATTTGTATTGCTGGGAAGTGCCGGTTCGGGAAAGTCTAATCAACTATGCCATTGGACTCAGCAGGAAGTTTTTCAGAATAATCTTGTGTTAAGCTTTAATTGTAAAATATTTTCTGGAATTAGTATTGAGAGATATTTTCAAAATATATTTGATGAAAAAAGTTCGCTTTCCGATATTTTAAAAAAGATTAATGATAAAGCACAGGAAGTTAATAAGAAAGTAATTCTCATTTTCGATGCTATTAACGAATGTTTGCAATATCAGCCTAGTATGAAACACGGCGATAGCCGACAGCCAGGACCTATTGAGTTATTAAAGGAGATCGATCATTATTTTGTTCGCCACGATATGCCTGCTTTTAAGTCGGTTATTAGCTGCAGAACTTATACTTGGGAGGAACTTATCGATTTAGAACGATCTGCAATAAAACACGACTTGTATTTCTCGGGATGCCAAGATGAAGAAGATCAAAAACCCCTTATGATTAAAGGATTGTCGGAGGAGGAATTGCGCCTTGTTTATCCTAAATATCAATTAAAATACAAGTTGTTAACTAGCGAAGAGCTTCTGTTTGCTGCCGATCATGCACTTATTAGGGGGCGTTTGTCAGATCCTTTAGTGCTTAAAATGGCTTGTGATGTTTTTCGGGGAAGGCATTTGCCAAAAGATGCCCGACAATTTTATTCAGGTGCTTTGTTTGAAAATTTGCTCGTAGAAAAAGGAGTAGATTCAATAAAAGGTGATATCTCCCAATATCAGCTACTAAACGAAGTAACGGCATATTTATGGAACAATAGAAAAGATTCCTTGAATTTAAAATATTTTTATCGGGCATACGAGAATCAGGAATCAGATTTATATGAGCTAAGTAGATTGCTTTTTATTGATGATGCATATAATTACAGTGATGCCTTTAATGCTATTTTAGAGAAAGGAATTTTACGGGTCGAAAAAAGAAGAGCTTTAAAAGAGGTGCGTTTTGTATATGAACGTTATCAGGAATATCTGTTTTCACAGTATTTTCAGGAAGAAGAGAATGAGAAAATTGATTATCCGGATCTTCCTATTTCTAGTGAGGCTTACAAAGAAAACTTACAGGAAGGAAAGAATTATGCCGTTATTAGAAATGCATTGCGTACGGCTTTAATTCAGGATTATCTTGAGAAAAATTCCGACCCTAAAACAATTATAGATCTGGCTTGCGATCAGCAGTACGATGTTCAGCAATTAATAATGGATGCGCTTGCGGTTTTTCTGGCCGAAGATTATAAGAGTGTTTGCGAGCTTATTGAGCAAATGCTTAAGTTTAGAAAAAGAGAGACAGAAACGAAAGCAAAACTCTTGCAGGAAATAGAGCTGAAAATAGAGGAGACTTATAAAAAAGAAGACTCGGGTATTGATGTTTCTGCTTTAATAAAAGAGCAAAAAATACTGGAAGAATCTTTAATTCCCGTAATTAGAATTCGTAAAGTAGCAATACATACTATCTATGAACTGTTTAAATCGGATATTTATGCCAAAAAATTGTTCGATGAAAATTATCATCCGATTAATTATTTAATTGAAGCTATGTCGGATCCAATTGCGCAAGTGCGCGATACGGTTAGCTTATATGTGTATTATATTTCTAAGTTTAATTCGAAAATAGGACTTGATATTTTAGAGCATTTTTCGGGTAAAATTATGGATGTTAATATGCTCTCTCTGTTAAAAAATAGCAATAGACGAAATTTGCAGCAAACTTATTTTGAACCTGCCAGCCGCATTGGTATGCTTATGGTAGTTGAAAATTTAGTGGCGCATTCAAATTACGATTTGGCAAGTCAGGTGGTTGATATTTGGCGTAAAATCCTTAAAAAATATACCCTTAATCATAGCTTAATAAAAATTGTGATGCCATTTTTTAAGTTCTTTTTAAGGCGTCAGGCTACTGTTCAGGCTGCTTATGTAAATAATGGATTGGAATATCAGCACTTTTGGACTGAGATTCCTGCTGTGGGAAAAAATGGAGAATGGTCGCATCAGTGCTTTGGCGATATTATTCCTTTTTTAAAAGATACAGATGGCGATTTTGAATCATTAAATTCGGCTCTTATAAAAGGAATGTATTCGGGCGATGCATTTAGTTATTTTCTTATTGAGCGGGTATTAATTGTACAGGGAATTAAGGATTGGAATCGAATTCGTAGGGTGGTAAAAGAGCTTATTGATAAAGGAGAACAGGCGCCCTGGGCCGATTATATGCAAATGTCTCTTTTATATGTAATGTTCCATATTCTTGAAAAATCGAAACAGCCAAACGATGAAATGCTCGATCTGTTTTCGGAACTAACCTATAGCTGGACAGTTAGGTGTAAGGGATTGTTTGCTGCTCATTATAATCATCAGGCTAATAAAGGTGAGCCTTATAAACAGTATGTTTTAAATTGGTATGGGGCTGCTTATTGTTCAATTTATAAAGATGGTGGCAAACGAAAAGGAGACGATTATCCTATGCCTGAATTCTATCAGTTAATAGAAGAGGCTTTTTACAATAGAGATAAGGAACTGCTGTATTATTGTATAGAAAATATTGCTGTTTTGGTATCAGATTTTGGATATTACCAAAGTGCACTGGAGCTTTTTCAGTATGTTTTAAGTTTATTTAAGCATGAGTCTACTATTCATGAGTTTGATAAAATAGAAATTAATCGGGAGATATATAAAACCGATTTGCGTACTTTTCTTTGTCAGATGCTAGGAACAATAAAAAGTTATTATCCACGCGAAGTTGAGTATTATATAAATAATAAGTTAATTAATTCTACATTTCCAAATATTGATAAGTTTAGAGAAGAGTTGTTAAATTATAATCAATCGCACGAAACTATTGGCGATTTGCTAACTCATAAGTTTGGTAATTTCGTAATCTGGTCGCTTTTAAACGATGATAATATTACTTCGTATTTTGAATCGGTGATGGAACATGGTGTTCATGTAAATGATTATTTTTCTTGGTTCGACAAGGTGGTTCGCTTAACTTTTGAGGAATTATTTGAAGTAAAATTTTAAACTTAATAGCTGTAAAATCGATAAAATAAAATGAAGAAAGTGCTAAAGTGTTTTATAATTTTTATTGTGTTATTAATAGCAATTGCTGGTATTCATTATTGGATTTCAAATAACTATTCCGAATCTTTGGCTCGAACAAATTATTTAATTGTGGGACATAGAGGAGGAGCCAATGAGGTTCCTGAAAATACATTGGCAGCAATTAATCATTCTTTGAATAATGCAGTTGACCTCATAGAAATTGATGTGCATCAATCTGTCGATAATGTTGTTTGTGTTATGCATGATACCGATGTTAACAGAACAACAAATGGGAAAGGAAAAATTAAAGATTTAAGTTGGGAACAAATAAAACAACTAGATGCCGGTTCTTTTTTCTCACCAGAATTTAAGGGTGAAAAAGTACCCAGTCTCGAGCAGGTCTTAAATAAAGTTTCGGGACGAGCTCAATTACTCATAGAAATTAAACAAGGAAATAAATATTATCCAGGAATAGAAGAAAGAGTTGTTGAATTTATTAAGCAACATAAGGCAGAAAAATGGTGTATTGTTCAGAGTTTTAATGGAGAAGTTTTAAAACGTATTCATAAAATAAGTGATAAAATAAGACTGCATAAACTGGATGTTTTTATTTGTCCGAAGTTAAATTTTGCTTTCGACGGAAGTTTTCATTCATTATGGGAGGCCGACTATATTGAAAGTTATAATGTTAATTGGTTTTTCTTATCCGAGGGTGTTGTTGAGAACATGCATGTAAGAGATAAACAGGTTTTTGCATGGACTCTGGATAATTCTGCAATTACAAACAAAATTATTAATATGGGTGTTGATGGAATAATTACTGATATTCCCGCTTCCTATTCTTCATTAAGAAAAAAGAAAATAATACGGTAAATTAAAATTGTAAGATTTGATAGGCACTGAAGTAAGAAATAAAATGCAGTCCGTATTTTTACAAATTTAATTTGGACTGTATTTTATTCTGGTTTTTATGCTTAATTATTACTCTTTTCTTAACAGTCTAATTTTATCAATGCGAAAGGAGTTAATTTCTTTATTCATATTTTTATTAAAATCTTCATAACTTATTTTAAAGTAATTATTGCCTTTTTTTAAATCTATAGTAAAGCTATTGGTAAAACCATAATTGTTCCAATTGCCTTTTCCTCGCTGAGGAAATACAATGCTTCCTAAATAGCTGCTGTTTAGCCAAAAGCTACGGGTACTGCATTTGTTATCCGAATCGATAGGGCCATTTCCATTGGCATACAAAAAGCTGATATTGTAATTGCCATTGCGAGGTGCTCTTACCTGAAAATAATAGATCTTATTCTCTTTGTTTGAGAAATTTACATACTTATATTTTCTGTGTTCCAGAAAGTCTTCGGCTTCCAGATATCGTTCATATTTCGATTCAAATAACTGAAGAGCTTTACTGTAATCGGAATAAATTCCTAGGCTATCAATAGCTCGAACTCTATATTCAACTGGTTTTGTGAAATGAACTTCCGACATGTAAGTATCTGAGGTTTGTAGTAGCAATTCTCCATTTTGAAAAATTTGATAATGTTTGGCATTTTTAATTTTATTCCATTTTATTTGATTCTTATGATAAGATAAGATGGGTGTTTGTGGAGTAATGCTTTCTTTTTTAAGTTTAAAAGGTATTTTTGGACCAGCCTGATTATTTAATCTGATTGTAATTTTATGATGGCCTTCCATATCTTTGGGCACAATGGCAGTTCTGTATTGAACACCATCGAGAGAATAAGAGGCAATTTGATCTCCAAATCCGAGAACCTCAATATCAAGAACTGTATTTCTATATTTAAGACCACTTAATTTTTGTCGTCCTTTAAATTCGCGAGGTACAACAGGGTGGAATTCCAACTGATCTTTGGTATATTTTAACCCCAGCAATATTCTATAATAGTTAGATAGAAATCCGGATGAGCTTTTTAAATTAGCATTTGTATTGTTATCGTTCTGGATAAAATTTCCATTTTCTAATAAAATATTTTCTTTGTTAGTAAGAAAAAGAGCTGTTGAGCGAATCATTCCGGATAAGCCCCAGCAAACAGCTTCTAAATTTCCTGTTTTGGCACTTGCCTGATTCCAAAAAGCTTGTACAAATGGCCAAATTGCACGATTATGATAGGCTTTAACATTTGGTATTTGTGGTGAAAAGCATGGAATTCCAAATTCACCCACAGGAGTATTGCTTACAATCAGCTTTTGCCGTTCAGGAGTGCTAATATTCCACAGAATGCTTAAGGATTCTCCTAAGCCTTCCGATTTATCGGATAGAATCCAATCTTTTTCATTGTAAATAAATTGTGCAAAATAATTCTTATTCTCTAACCAGAATTTATTGTTTATACTTTTTTGTAGTGCCGAGCAAATGTCTTGGTATTTTTGAGTGTCTTTACCAAGTAGTTTTCCCATTTGAATTAAAACCTGCAGGCTCTGAAAATGTATGCTTTGTATGTTTAATGAGTAAGATTCGTAAATATCTTTAGGCTCCATCCACTTAGGGTAAAATTGTTCTGCTTGGTTTAAATAGCTTGCTTCTCCTTTAAAAAGATGCTTTCGGTAATCCCAAATAATATTTAAGTCATCTTCGGTAGTATTTTTTATAATGAAATATGCTTTTTTTAACCATTTTATGTCGCCTGTATTTAAGTACAATTCCCATGCAGCGGCCGACCATATCATTCTGTCCGAATTTATTGGCCACGAACCTCCTGTTCCTTCATCCTGAATAATTTTTCCGTATTTCACCTTCTTCATCAGACTGTTAATGGCAATTTGCGGATGTGTAATAGATAGGGAAAGTATGGTAGAGTAGCCAATATCTCGGGTTGCTATGTTTTTGGCATTTTGATGTGAGCAAAAGCTTGAATCGGGTAAAATATTATTTTCAACTTCTTCTAATGATAAATTATATAGTGCAGTTAGAAGTGTTGAATTAGACTCATATTTTGGCAGATGATTTAGGTTTTTTTCTAATTCCCATTTTGAAATAAGTGTTTTGGTATCTAAAGTGTAATTAGTTTCTATTTTTTTATGATTTTTTGCGGTAGCTACATATTTATCTTGTTCTACGCGGTTAGAAAAAACTGTGAATTTTTTCGATTGGTATAAAGTCTGATTATTGGGATTACAATTGGTTAATGCCAATAATATACACAGAAGTAAAAAGAGTTGGGCTATGTTTTGAGTAGGGCTTTTCTTCATAAAAATCGAATTGAATACTGTTTAAAATTAACAATTCAATTAAGAATAAAAAGTAATTTGTGTAATAGAATGAATATTGTGTATTTGTTTATTGCTTAATAATGCTAAGATATATAGTATTTTAAGTGTATTGTGCAGATCTTGTTTTTAAATAATAAAAATAATATTCTATTAAAGCTATTGTTCGCAAATACTAAATAAAGAAGCGGCTTGCGCCGCTCCCTAAAAACATGATAATGTTGTATGTAGTAATTAAGTATAGTAAAGTTATGAAAAATATATTATATAACAATAAAGTTTATTAGTTTATTTTTTGATGATAGCATTTTCCAAAATTACATCATAGGTATAGCCGGCGCCAAAATCTTTGTTTATTGCTATTTTTCCTTCGAAACTAAGAATATCTCCCACACTTACAGTTTCTTGCGATGTAATTACCAAATCGAAATATCCTTCAAATTCACTACCATCTTGCAGGTGTATCCAATTTTTACCCATGATATTTGAATTGAACTTTGCAACTTTACCATTAACTCTTATTGTAGTGTTTTCGTATTTACTTTTGTTCTCGAAAAGTTCAGCAATTCTAATTGTACCTTTTTCTAAAGGAATATTTACTTCTAGCTTTTTTTGTGCCTGTTTTTTCATATTCATTTTACGCGCACTTGGTACAGCTGTTTCAGCTTTCTCGCTTATGCCATTAAGAAAGTAAATTATAGGGAAAGTTTTATCCAACTCTTTACTGTGAAAATTTTCCATGGCTAATTCTCCTGAGTAATAATAGGTTTTGCCAATTTCTACAGGCGCTTTTCGAATTGCTACCCATATATTATTATTGTCATTATTACCATTAATGTACGAATAAGTGCTTCCTTCAATTACCTTAACAACAGTAATCTTATTTATTCCATTTGCTAAAGTTTCGCTTGTGCTTTTATTTTTTTGCTGTGCTGGTTTAGAATTACATCCCATAACTACTAGAGATGTAATAATTAAAATACTTACGAGATAATTGTTCATAAAATGTTATTTAAAAATGATTAAGTACTTAATTTAAGCTTTTTATGCGACAAGACAATTTTTATTGTCGAACGCTATTCTTACAAAGGTCCTTTTTAAACAAAAATAAAGTAGTTAAAAACTTGTTAAAATTGCTTGCATTTTTTTTGTTTCAATGATTAAATTCCGTTCTTGTTCTCATTAGATTTTAGTTCGATACTGTAAAAAAGATGTTATATCTTCAAGATTGTAACTCGCACTAAAATAAGTATTTAATCATAAGATATACTAACTTATATTTAGTCTAAATAAACTAAGCGTAGATGCTTAAATTAGATGTAGTGTTTTTGTATTTAAATACATTTAAAAAGAAAATAAATTATTCTATAAATAAAGATAAAGTACTTGTAAATTATTCAATTGATTTAGTGGGTATGAGTCTTATAAAAAGAACAAGATGTTACGATATTCTATTTTAATTGCTTTTGTTTTATCTGTGGTTTGCTCTTTTGCTCAAAATAACTCTCAATGGAGAGGCGAGAATCGAGATGGTAAATATTCCGATACAGGTTTATTAGCTAGTTGGCCTGCCGAAGGTCCCCAATTGCTTTGGCATTTCGATACTTTGGGAGATGGACATGCTTCTGTTGTAGCAAATAAAGATTTTGTATATACAGCAGGAACCGAATCGGGAAATGGTTTTATTATTGCTTTAGATCATTCAGGTAATAAGGTTTGGAAAAGTGTTTACGGGAAAGAGTGGGTCGACTCATTCGATGGCGTTAGAGCAACTCCCTTACTTAACGACGGAATAATTTATCTGTTAAGCGGATTTGGAGAATTATATGCTTTAAAAGCCAATAATGGTGAAAAGCTTTGGTCTAAGAACATATTAGAAGAATTTAAGGGTGAAAATATTCGTTGGGGAATAACAGAAAATTTATTAATTGATGGAAATCAGTTATTTTGTACTCCCGGAGGTGCCGAAGCAAGTATTGTATCTTTAAATAAAAAGAACGGGAATTTAATCTGGAAATCGAAAGCCAAAGGTGAGAAGTCGGCTTATTGTTCTCCTGCATTAATTAAGCTTGCCAATAAAAATATTCTTGTTACCCATACTCAAAATTCAATTGTTGGTATCGATACCAAAAATGGTAAAATGTTATGGAGTGCCGATCATCCGAATAAATATTCGATTCACCCAAATACACCAATATATAAAGACGGAATGCTATACTGTTTTAGTGGATATGGAAAAGGTGGTGTAATGCTTAAATTGTCGGCCGATGGAAATAGTATATCTGAAGTATGGAAAAATGATAAGCTCGATAACCAAATGGGAGGAGCCATTCTTCTCGATGGTAAAATTTATGGATCGGGACACATGAACAGAGAATGGTTTTGCTTAGACTGGAATACAGGAGAGACCTTATACTCTGCTAAAATAATGGGTCGTGGTAATGTAATTTATGCCGATGGGAAATTATATTGCTACGCTGATACCGGCGAAATTGCCTTGCTTGATGTTAGTAATGGATCATTTAATAAACTAAGTTCTTTTAGGGTTCCTTTTGGTGAAAAACAGCACTGGGCCCATTTGGTTATTCATAACAAAAGATTATATGTTCGCCATGGAAATTCTTTAATGGTTTATAACATTAGTGCCAATTAATTAATAATATAATTTCTCGATCTGTATTATTTATTTAATAGGATTCTGAATAGGCTCAATTACAAAACAACTCGTATTAAACTTCCGTAGGAAGTAAATAGTAATAATTGTAGGCGAAACCTGAGATATGGTGTGTTTTAATATAAAGAATTCCAAATATTTAGATTGTTTTTATGCTGTCGAAAAGAAGCGAAAAAGGATTAATTACCTTGTCTGTTGCAGTGGCTGCAGTTTTATTTATTTTTTGGCTGGCTTATAATCCGGTTAAAAATATGCAGGCCAGTATTCCCGGTATGGATAATCGTCCGAAAGAGAGTATTTCCAATGGAGTAAAAGTTGTAATAGGAGAAGGATTTGATTTTTTTACCGATTATACTTCTAATCTTAAAGGGAAGTGGACACAGTTTCGTGGAGCAAAATCCGACAATATTTCTTACGATAAAACCAAATTAATAAACTCCTGGGGCGAAGGACCTAAAATTAACTGGGAGGTTAATTTGGGGGAAGGACATGCTGCTCCGGTTGTATACAATGGCAAAGTGTATGTGCTAGATTACGATGAGGTAAAAAAAGCCGATGCTTTGCGATGTTTCTCACTGCAAACAGGAGAAGAATTATGGCGTAGATGGTATCGGGTTCATATAAAAAGAAATCATGGAATGTCGAGAACCGTTCCTGCAATTAACGATAAGTATTTGATAACAATGGGACCACGTTGTCATGTAATGTGCACCGATCCTAATACAGGCGACTTTCTTTGGGGAATCGATCTGGTAAAAGAATACATGTCCGAAATACCTTTTTGGTACACTGGTCAGTGTCCAATTATCGAGAATAATATAGCAATACTGGCTCCAGGAGGATCTTCTCTTTTAATAGGAGTAGATTGTGCTTCAGGTAAAGTACTTTGGAAAACACCAAATCCTGATAAGTGGAAAATGTCTCACTCTTCTGTTATGCCTATGGTTTTAAATGGCAAAAAAATGTGGGTATATGCTGCAGTTGGAGGAATTGTTGGTGTTTCGGCCGAAGGTAATGATTTGGGGCAAATACTTTGGAAAACAAAAGATTTTGCTCCTTCGGTTGTGGCTCCCTCGCCTGTTGTTTTGCCCGGTGGAAAAATATTTATGACTGCGGGATATGGTGCTGGCTCTATTTTGTTGCAGGTAAAAAAATCAGGAAATCAATATAAGGTTGAAACATTACAAAAATTCAAACCGAAAGATGGAGTAGCTTCAGAACAACAAACACCTCTTGTTTACGATGGATATATGTTTTCAATTTTGCCAAAAGATGCGGGTGGTATGAGAAATAGATTTGTGTGTGTTGACCCGAATGATTGTACTAATATATTATGGACTAGTACATCGAGCGATCGTTTTGGTCTAGGTCCTTATGTGCTTGCCGATGGTAAATTTTTCATCTTAAAAGATGATGGAACTTTAAGTATTGTAAAGGCATCATCAAAGAAGTTTGAATTGCTTGATAAAACAAAAGTTATAGATGGACACGATGCATGGGGACCTTTAGTAATTGTTGATGGTAGATTGTTGATGAGGGATTCAAAACATCTATTGTGTATTGATATTAGAGAGATTAAATAAGCTAAAAGTTATTTAGAATGAAAAATAAACTGATCTTATACCTATCACTTGTTCTTTTGTTGCTTGTTATTGCTTTTATGGCAAATGATTTTTTTCAGACTCGCCAAACTAATAAAAAGAATGTATACGAATACGACTTAACTACACTTCGAAAAGTCGATTCGGCAGTAATCAGCCATAAAGAGGTTTCTCAAATTAAAATTCCATTAGAAAATCTTCATGGCATTTGTGTTGATAATAAAGATCAGATTTATGTAAGTACCGATAAAAATATTATAATATTTCGTGCCGATGGAACGCAAATTAATTCTTTAAGGCTTAGAGAACCTGCGCGTTGTATGGCAATATCCAGTAATGGAAATATTTTGGTTGGCATGAAAAAACGCATCGATATAAGAAAACCCGATGGCAGCCTAAGAAACAGTTTTTTAATTAAAGGAGAACGAACTTATGTAACTTCCATTGCAACAGTTGGTAAAGATATTTTTATTGCCGATGCTGGTCAAAAAATTATTCATCATTACGATATAGATGGCAATAAAATAAAAGAAATAGGGGAACAAAATAAAGAGGCTGGCATAAAAGGTTTTGTAATTCCTAGTCCATATTTCGATATTATACTTGGCAGGCAGGATGAATTATGGGCTGTAAATCCCGGCCGCCATTCTCTCGAAGCCTATAATAAAAAAGGAGAACAAATCTCATTGTGGCAAAGAACTTCTATGAGCATAGAAGGTTTTAGCGGGTGTTGTAATCCTTCTAATATTGCAATCTTGTCCGATGGCTCTTTTGTAACTGCAGAAAAAGGCTTAGAGAGAGTGAAAATTCATTTTCCTTCTGGCGATTTTAAATCTGTAGTAGCCGCACCGGAATTGTTCGAACCAAAAACCAATGGAATAGATTTGGCGGTAGATTCCAATGATAGAATTCTGGTTTTAGATCCAGTAAAAAAAATGATTAGAATATTTGAACAGAAATAGACTATGAACAGAAGAGATTTTTTAAGAAATGGAACACGAGGGCTAATTGTAACTGCATTGGCGGCAATGAGTGGTGTGTTAATTTACAGAAACAATACAACCGAACAAACGTGCACATTTAATAGGCTTTGCAAAGATTGTAAAAGTCTTAGTAAATGTAATCTGCCCGAAGGATTAAAATATAAGAATCAAAATTATAAGTAGAGAAAATCCTGATACTAATATATTGATACTCGACACTATTAAATATGAAAAAGGACAGAAGAGAATTTATTAATACTTGTTTTCGTTTTGCAGCTGGTGCCAGCATTGTTGGTGTTGCGGGAGTGTTGGTTGCAAAAAGTCAAAAAGGCGATTATGTGTGGCAGCTGGATCCAGCAAAATGTACTCAATGTGGGCGTTGTGCAAGCAGCTGTGTGCTTACTCCTTCTGCTGTAAAGTGTATTCATGTGTACGATATGTGTGGATATTGTGATTTGTGTGGTGGATATTTTCGTCCAAATGTAAAGGATTTATCAACTGCAGCAGAAAATCAGCTTTGTCCCACAGGTGCCATAAAAAGAACTTATGTCGAGGATCCTTATTTTAAATACGAAATTATCGATGAGCTTTGTATTGGCTGTGGAAAGTGCGTAAAAGGATGTGGTGCTTTTGGCAATGGTTCTTTACAATTACAAATTAATCATGATATCTGTGTAAACTGCAATCAGTGTGCGATTGCAGTAGATTGTCCGGCCGATGCATTTTCCAGAGTTCCAATTGAAGAGGCTTATAAGTTTTCAGGTTTTATATCGAATAAAAAAAATAAATGATGAAGAAAATCCTTGCATTATTCTCTTTGTTGATACTGTTCTTATCGGATATCGCATCTTATGCTCAAACGCAGCGCTTTCCAAGGCCTGAATTCGAGTCGGGATATTTACAACCTGTAACATCAATGCCTTTACCTCGCAGCGATATGTTTGCTCTTATCGATGTATTGATTTTAATTGCGGCTCTAAGTTTTATTAGCTGGATTATTTTAAAAAAACGATCGAGAGCCGGAGTAATTGGAGTTTCTATATTCTCCATTTTATATTTTGGTTTTTTTCGCGAAGGGTGCGTATGTTCAGTAGGATCGGTGCAAAATGTAGCCTTAGCTTTGTTTAATCCAGGCTATCATATTCCTCTATCGGCATTGGCCTTTTTTGTAATTCCTTTACTTTTTACTCTGTTTTTTGGCAGAACATTTTGTGCAGGAGTTTGTCCTCTGGGAGCAATTCAGGATGTCTTTTTATTGCGCCCGCTTAGTATTAAAAAATGGCTGCAAAAACTTCTAGGACTCATTCCGTGGATATATTTAGGATTGGCATTACTATATGCGGCTACAGGTACCGATTTTATTATTTGCAGATACGATCCATTCATTGGAATTTATCGATTTAATGCGACTTTTTTCATGTTTGTAATTGGAGCAATTATTCTGCTTATTAGTGTTTTCATTGCCCGACCATATTGCCGTTTCTTATGTCCTTATGGAGCAATCTTAAATTTAATAAGTCGAGTATCTAAATCTCATTTAAGTATTACTCCGGCAAGTTGTATTCAATGTAAATTGTGTGAAAATTCATGTCCTGTCGATGCCATTAATAAGCCTGTGGAACAAAAACAAATGGAAGATAAACGAACAGCCACAAAAAGATTTATTTTTCTGAGCATGATTATTCCAGCATTAATGATTATTGGAGCTTGGACTGTTTCTAATTTTCATGAAAATTTGGCTATGGTAAATCCGAAAGTTCGTTTGGCCGATGAAATGCTTCATTTTAATGCGCAAAACATGCAGGAGAGTCTCGAAATTGAAGCTTTTCGAACTTCGGGACAATCGCTTGAAGAATTGTATACCGAAGCAGCTCATATTGTAAAGCAATTTTATTTCGGATCGTGGATATTAGGAGCATTTATTGCTTTGGTATTTGGTTTAAGTCTAATTGGATTAACAAGATATAGATATCGAGAAGATTATACTCCCGATAAAGGCAATTGTGTGAGTTGTGCCAGATGTTTAAAATATTGTCCTGTTGAGAAAGCTTAAAAATACCATTAACTAGCAGTAACTTAATAAAATACCTTGCTTCCTTTTTTGCATAAATATATAAGTATGACGAACAAGTTTAAAATAAGAAAAACAAACCTATCTCTGTGGAAAGGAATTGCCATTGTAGCAGCCACTTTCTCTTTTGTTATTTGTATGTTGGTTTTGGTAAACTATATCCAAATTAATAGAATAGATCCGGTAAATACTGAATTAATTAATTCTTTGGTTCAAAAATTAGAACAAAGTCCTGAGGATATTCAATTGCGTGAGCAAATTAGAGAAATGGATTTGTTGGTGCGTAAAGCTTATTTTACAAATCAATGGCAAGTGCGAGCAGGAGCATACCTTTTACTTTTTGGCGTAATTGTAACTTTTATTGCACTACAAATGTTTTATGCAGGTAAACAAAAATTACCCGAACCTGCTAATCAGGAAGAAGAGAATATCATTTTATTAAAAGAGAAATCACGAAAATGGATTGTCTCGGGAGGTTTTGGCTTGGTGGCTATTACCTTATTATTTGCATTTATCACACACAAAGAACTTGGTAGTAGGTTTACAAATGCTGCAATACTTGCAAAAAAAGAACAAGTAGAAAGTATTCAAGAAGCAAAGCCTGAAAAAATAAAGAAGGAAGTAATAGAAAAGAAACTTGTAGAGGAATCGTCGGATATTCCAAGTGTAAAAAAGCAGATTAAGGAGCCTGAAAAAGAAGTAAAAATTGCAGAAGTTAAAAAAGAAGAGCCAAAAGAACTTGTTACTCCTGAAAAAAAGTCTGGTAAAAAAGCTGACAAGAAAGTAAAAACAGAAAAGAAAGCGGAAGTTTCTAAAAATGATTATCCTACCAAAGAAATGATGGCTAATTTTCCTTCATTTCGCGGACCCGGAGGAAATGGAATTGCTTATCAAAAAAATATCCCAATAAATTGGGATGGTGCTAGTGGAGAGAACATACTATGGAAAGTTCCTGTGCCTGTTCATGCATATAATTCTCCTGTAATTTGGGGCGATAAATTGTTCATGTCGGGAGCTAACGAAAGCCAGCGAGAAGTATATTGCTACAGCACAAATAATGGAAAACTGCTTTGGACAGCCAAGGTGGAGCAAATTCCTGGATCGCCCGCAAAATCACCCGAAGTAACTCCAGATACTGGTCATGCTGCATCAACTCTTACTACCAACGGAAAAACTGTATTTGCAATTTTTGCCAATGGCGATTTAATTGCCTTAGATTTTGAGGGTAAGAAAAAATGGGCGAAAAGTTTAGGTGTTCCCGATAATCATTATGGTTATTCATCTTCTTTATTGATTTATAAAGAAAAACTAATTGTACAATACGATAATAAAAAAGATGCAAAAGTTATAGCGCTTTCTACTACTAATGGTAATGAATTGTGGAGTACCAAAAGAAAGGTACGCGTTTCGTGGGCGTCGCCGGTAATAGTTCAGAATGGCGATAAAATAGAAATAATTCTTGCTGCAGATCCTTGTGTTGCATCATACGATGCTGAAACAGGTAAGGAGCTGTGGAAACTCGATTGCATAACCGGTGAAGTTGGTCCTTCTGTAGCCTTTGCAAACGGTATTGTGTATGCGCTTAACGAATACGCAAGTTTGGTTGCCATTAAGCCGGGAGAAAATCCCGAAGTGCTTTGGGAAGCTTATGATTACCTTTCTGATGTACCTAGTCCTATTGCTTATAAGAACAACTTATTTATTGTTACCAGTTATGGTGCCGTGGTGTGTTATGAGGCTAAATCAGGAGAAATTCTCTGGGAACAGGAGTTTGATAATGGATTTTATGCATCGCCAATATTGGTTGATGAAAAAATATTCTTGCTCGACAGGGAAGGTGTAATGCATATTTTTAAAGCAGATAAAGAATACACAGAACTGGGAACATCTGCTTTGGGAGAAAAATCGGATATGTCTCCCGCTTTTGCCGATGGTAAAATTTTTATTCGAGGTGAGAAGAATCTATACTGTATTGGGAAATAATTATGGAGAAAATACATAAAATTGTTGATACGATTATAGCTGAAAAAGGTGGGGATACAGATAAGGTTATTCCCATTTTACAAGCCATTCAGGGGAAATTTAATTATTTGCCCCAAGAGGCTTTAAAGCAGGTATGTAATACAACAGAAATAAGCGAAGCTCAGATTATAGGAATTTCTACTTTCTATTCTCAATTTCGTCATCAGCCTGTAGGTGAGCATATTATTAAAGTTTGCGTGGGAACAGCTTGCCATGTAAAAGGAGCCAGACAGGTGTACGATAGCTTTAGGCGGGAGTTGAAATTGGAAGAAGGAAAAGATACCGATGCTGAAAAATTATTTACACTCGAAGAAGTGGCTTGTTTGGGCTGTTGTACTTTAGCTCCGGTTGTTCAAATTGATGGAGTAACTTACGGACATGTAGAAACCGGAAAAGTAAGCGAAATTCTCGAAGATTTTAAAAATTTGAAGCCTTCTGCCGAAAAACAAGTTCGTGAGATAACAGAAAACGGAATTTCGCAGGGAGAAATTCGTATCGGACTTGGCTCTTGCTGTGTGGCGAGTGGAAGTGCCGATGTAAAAGAAGAGCTGGAGAAAACTCTTGCAGAAAATAAAATTAAAGTAGAAGTAAAGCAGGTTGGTTGTGTTGGAGTGTGTAATCAGGTTCCCATGCTCGAAATTCACAAAAAAGGAGAAGAAGCCGCTTTTTATACTAAAATTAGTGCGAATGAGGTAGGCAATATCATAGAAAAGCACTTTCGCTCTAAAAATTGGACTAGCCGATTTAAAAATCGCTTTTATAATTATGCCGAAAATATTGCTTTCACAGATATTCCAAAAGAAACAAATCGATATATCCTTAATGAAAAAGCTTCTCCAATTTCAGAATTTTTAAAAGGACAAATTAATATAGCAACAGAATACAGAGGTGAAATTAAACCTTCCGATTTTAATGAATACAAATTAAAACAAGGTTTTAAAGCTTTTGTAAAATGCCTGAAAGAATTAACTCCCGATGATATAATTAAGCAAATAGAGCAAAGCGGACTTAAAGGAAGAGGAGGAGCAGGATTTCCATCTTTTATAAAGTGGAATTTAGTGAAGAATGCTCAGTCCGAAAAAAAATATATCATCTGTAATGGCGATGAAGGTGATCCTGGTGCTTTTATGGATAGAATGCTTTTAGAATCATATCCTTTTCGGGTGATTGAAGGAATTTTAATTGCCGCTTATGCTGTGGGTGCTACCGAAGGTCGTTTGTATATTAGAGCCGAGTATCCACTGGCAGTAAGTAGAATTCGCGAGGCACTAAAAATTTGTGCAAAAGAAGGCCTTATCGGGAAGAATATACTAGCTTCCGATTTTTCTTTCGAATTAAAAGTTTTTGAAGGTGCTGGAGCTTTTGTTTGTGGCGAAGAAACTGCTTTAATTGCATCCATCGAAGGGAAACGAGGAATTCCAAAGCTTCGACCTCCTTATCCTGCAGAAAAAGGTTTGTGGGGAAAACCAACTTTAATAAATAATACAGAAACTCTTTCGCTGGTTCCTTATATTATTAGAAATGGAGCAGAAAGTTTCCATAAAATTGGAACCGAAAATAGCAAAGGAACCAAAGTGTTTGCTTTGGCTGGAAAAATAAAACGCGGAGGATTAATTGAGGTTCCAATGGGAATTAGTATTCGCCAAATTGTAGAAGAAATTGGTGGTGGAATTGCCAATGGAAAGAAATTTAAAGCAGTTCAAATTGGAGGTCCGTCGGGAGGATGTATTCCCGCCGAAATGGCCGATACTACCATCGATTTTGATTCACTAAAAGAAGTAGGTGCCATGATGGGATCAGGTGGCTTAATTGTTTTAGATGAATCGGACTGTATGGTTGATATTGCTCATTACTTTTTGTCTTTTACTAAGGAAGAATCTTGTGGCAGATGCACTTTCTGCAGAATAGGTACTCGTAGGATGCTCGAAATACTGGAGAAAATAAAATCCGGAAAAGGAAAGTTAAGTGATTTAGATTTGCTTGAACAGTTAGCAATTAATACGCAAAAAGCTAGTATTTGTGGATTGGGAAAAACAGCACCTAATCCTGTTTTATCAACCTTAAAGTATTTCCGACACGAATACGAAGCTCATATTAATGGCAAATGTTTGGCCGGAAAATGTGAAGATCTTATTCGTTACGAAATTAAGGATAATTGTACAGGTTGTACCAAATGTGCCCAAAAATGTCCGGTTGATGCAATACAAGCAAAGCCTTATGAATTGCACAAAGTAGATAATGAATTGTGTATAAAATGCGATATCTGCCGACAAATTTGTCCGGTTGATGCAGTAGAAATAAAATAAAATAATGAGTTAATAAGGATTGCTTGTTATGATTAAAAAAAATCATATCTCAATTTTAAAATCTCAAACCTAATATAAGAATGCCAACAATAAAAATAGATAATCAGAGCATTACAATTCCTGAGGGAACCAGCATTTTAAATGCAGCTCGTTCGGTAGGAATACAGATTCCTAGTATGTGCTATCTCGAAGGATGCAGCAATCATCCTACCTGCATGGTTTGTATGGTGAAAAATATGGCAAATAATCAAATGATACCCTCATGTGCTACCATTGTTACTGAAGGTATGAATTTGGCAAGCGAAGATGCAGAGGTGAAAGAAGCCAGAAAAGAAGCCATTGAATTGTTGCTGAGCGATCATGTTGGCGATTGCGAAGCTCCATGCAGAGTGACTTGTCCGGCTTATATGGACATTCCTAAAATGAACAGGTTAATTGCAGATAATCAATTCGAAGAAGCTCTAAAAATTGTTAAAGAAGAAATTGCGTTTCCCGGGATATTAGGATATGTATGTTCTGCTCCCTGCGAAAAAGTGTGTCGCCGAAAAGATGTAGATGAGGCCTTGTCTATTTGTTTACTAAAACGAATTGCCGATGCCTTGGGAGCAGAATCTTACTTGCCCGAAAAAGAGAATGATACAGGAAAGAAAATTGCTATAATAGGAGGAGGAATAGCTGGATTATCAGTGGCTTACCATTTGTTACATAAAGGATATGTTTGTGAGGTTTTCGAAAAATCAGAGCAAATAGGAGGAAGTTTAACAATTTCGATTGAGAAGGGAGAATTACCCAAAGAAATCCTGATGAAAGAGATTAATATCTTAAAAAAATTGGGACTTGTTTTACATTTAAATAAGAATATTAAAAAAGAAGAATTTAATCAGATTAAATCTGATTTTGATGCCGTAATTATTGCCAATGGAGCAGGAGGAGAAACTTATGGTTTACAAACAAACAAGTTAGGATTAAGTGTAGATACAGGTACTTATGAAACATCGAAGTCGACTATTTTTGCTTGTGGTAGCGTAATTCGCACTCAAAAAATGGCGGTAAAAGCCATTGCTATGGGAAAAGAAACTGCTTGGTCGGTAGATAATTATCTGAAAAAAGGAGAAGGAAAAGCAAGCAAGCATCCATTTAATTCTCGATTTGGTACTTTGCGCAAAGAGGAATTGGAAGAATACTTGAAAGAATCGTACAAAGCAGATCGTGTTATTGCAAAATCGCCGAAGGGATACACAAAAGAAGAGGCCATTGCCGAAGCCAAAAGGTGTTTGCATTGCGATTGCCGAAAATTAGACAATTGTAAATTGAGGGATTGTGCAGAAACTTATCAGGCCGATAGACGAAAATTTGCTTTCGGAGAACGTAATTCGGTGGTAAAATATTTTAATCATGAATTGGTAATTTACGAATCCGAAAAATGTATTAAATGTGGTTTGTGTATAGAAATTGCAGCCAGAAACGGTGAGAAAACAGGTTTTACAAACATAGGTAGAGGATTTGCTGTTAAAGTAGCTGTTCCTTTTAATCAACATTTAAGTCAGGCTTTAAAATTTGCAGCTAAAGAGTGTGCCGAAGCTTGTCCTACTGGAGCTTTATCGCTTCGCTCTATTTAAAAATTAGTAATTAAAATTAAGAATGAAGGTATTTTCGCAGTTTCTATATTTAGTAAAAAAGGAAGTAATGCCAGTTATTTTGGTAATGCTGCTAATTTGTGCTTCGGCGTTTCAGCTTAAAAGCCAAAATAAATTTAATTGGCTTTCTTTTAGGGGAAATTCCTACTTAAGTGGTGTTACACAAGCTAGTTTGCCTAAATCTTTAAATTTACTTTGGTCTTTTAAAACAGACGATGCAATAAAATCTTCTCCCATAATTAGTAATGGAAATATTTTTGTGGGTTCTAACGATGGATATTTGTACGCCATTTCTAAATCGGGTGAACTAAAATGGAAATTTAATGTCGAAACATCGGTGGAAGCTTCGCCTTTATATTTAGATGGAAATGTGTATTTCGGATCGGTAGAAGGGGTTTTCTTTTGTTTAAATGCCAGTACGGGAAAAATGAAATGGAAGTTTACAACAGATGGGCAAATTTCGGGTTCGGCAAGTTGGTTTTACGATAAAATTAGCAAGCAAAAGAAAATTCTGTTCGGTTCGTACGATTTTAAGCTATATTGTTTGGAAGCCAAAAAGGGGAAGCTGCAATGGACCTACGAATCGGATAATTACATTAATGGAGCTGCTTCATGCAATGGAGAAATTGCAGCATTTGGAGGTTGCGATGGTTTTTTACATCAGGTAAATGTGAGAACTGGGAAAAGTAAAAATAAATTAGATATACAGACATATATTGCATCATCGGTGGCATTGGATGGGGATAAAGCTTATTTTGGTAATCACGATGGTGAGTTTTATTGTGTAGATTATTCACTAAATAAGATAGACTGGAAAAAAGAAGGTGCAATTTCTTATTTGGGATCTCCTGCTATTAGCGAAAATGAAGTGATTATTGGTGCCGAGAACAGACAGGTTTATTGTTTCAATAAAAAAAATGGTAATATCAAATGGCAATTTAAAACGAAGAATAAAATAGAGTCTTCTCCAGTAATTGCGAATAATGCGGTTATTGTAGGTTCGGGCGATGGAAGAATTTATGTTTTAAATAAAGCAGATGGCCGAAAAATATGGTCCTACGAAATAGGAAGAGCCATTATTGGAACTC
The DNA here is from genome assembly GCF_963677195.1 of uncultured Marinifilum sp. Lineage (NCBI taxonomy): Bacteria > Pseudomonadati > Bacteroidota > Bacteroidia > Marinilabiliales > Marinifilaceae > Marinifilum > uncultured Marinifilum sp. Next base: position 3,479,372 of record NZ_OY781918.1, on the reverse strand, counting down.
CTGCAGTAATTCAAGGTTTAATTGTTGTTACCGCTATGGATGGAAGGGTTTATGCTTTTGGAGAAAAATAAATTAAAATGCCTTAGGTATAGAAATAAAGGCAGCATATTGAAAAATTAAGTCTGGTTTATTTCATTATAATGGGAATAGAATATCCTTTAATCAGGATATTTGGTCGATAGAACGAAAAAATGCGATTTTGAATACAATTATTGATAATTTAAGGATGAATTAAGAGCAGAATCATGAATGTAGAGCTTAATAAAATTGTAAAATATTATCAGCAAAATGGAAAAGAAGGAAACAAAGTGGTTTTGGACGAGTTATCTCTTGCCATTGCTTCGGGTAGCTCTATTGCTATTGTTGGTCCTTCGGGTTCGGGTAAAAGTACTCTGCTAAATCTTATAAGTGTCTTAGATTATCCTAATTCAGGATTAATTACTTACGATGGAAAGGATATTTTGAGATTGTCTAATGACGAATTGTCGCAATTTAGAAATAGAAAATTGGGTTTTGTTTTTCAGTCTCATCATCTGTTGCCGCAATTAAGCCTCTTGGAAAACGTATTGGTACCCTTAATTCCGGTAAAGGATAAAAAAATAAAAAAAGAAGCAGAAAAAAGAGCACTCGATTTAATCGATTTTGTTGGTTTGTCAGATCAAAAACATCAGTTACCTGGGCAGTTATCGGGTGGTGAGTGCCAAAGAGCAGCTGTTATTCGGGCTTTAATTCATCAACCAGAACTTTTGCTTGCCGATGAGCCTACAGGATCGCTTGATAAAAAATCGGCCGATCAATTGGGCGATTTGCTGGTATCAATAAACGAAAAACAGAAGCTTACTTTAGTGCTTGTAACACACTCTATGGAACTTGCAAAGAAAATGAAGAAGGTATTTTTATTAGAAAATGGCAAATTAATAGAGCAGAGGTAGACGAATATCAAAAATAAAATTTTTGTGATATGGCAAAACAAGTATATGTGTGTGGATGCGAAAAAGATGGGAAAATCGAGAAAGAATCGGTTCAAAAATTGATTAATGCTTTAAAAGAGAGAGATATAGCTTACACATATATTGAAGATATGTGTGGAACCATTTTAAAAAATCCCGACGATTTGGAAAGTTTGTATAATGCCGAGGATGCTATCGTTTTTGGTTGTCAGGCTCGCGCTATGCAACATTTAGTTGATAATTCGGGAAGAAAAAATGAGGATAAACATACAGATTATTATCATGTTGATGATGAGAATCGGGAAGAGCTGATCTCTAAACTGGAATCTAATACAGGAGTAGAGCCTTTAAAAATTAAATATTCCGATTCTTGGAAACCCTGGTATCCGGTAATCGATTACGATCGATGTAATGCTTGTAGAAAGTGCTTAAACTTCTGTTTATTTGGTGTGTACACTGTAGAGGACGATGGAACAGTTGTGGTTTCCGAATCGGCAAATTGCAAGGATATGTGTCCTGCTTGTGCGAGAGTTTGCCCTCAAAATGCAATTATTTTTCCTAAACATGCCGAAAGTCCTATCGATGGAGGAGAAAGCAATGGTTCAGAGAATGAGAAAACAGATATTTTAGAGCAGATTCAAAATGATGATGTGTATTCTGCATTAAGCGCCCGCAGAAAGAATTTTCAGGTTGCCCTGCTAAAGAAAGATCAGTTTAAAATGGCTGAGGAAGAGCGACGCACTTGTTGTAGTGCTACTGAAAAAAAAGAGGAAGAAAAGTGTGACTGTGATTGTAAGGAAGAATCTGAAAGTAAATGCGATTGTGATTGTAAAAAGGATGATTCGAACTCAAGTTGTTGTTAGATCTAAAATCGATTAATAAATGATATTTTCATTAGGAGCAAGAATACTCAGACAAGTGGATGCCAGATTGCTATGGAAACTAGGCTATAATTTGGGGTGGAAAGGAATGAAGGCTGTTGCCAAACACAAGAAAAGACTTAAAAATGGAGAGTTGTATCCTGCTTTTATGATGATTTCCGTCACTGATAATTGTAATTTAAATTGTCAGGGATGTTGGGTTACTATCGATAACACCTCCAAAGGAATGGATGTGGAAACATTAGAGAATATTATTGTTTCGAGTAAGAAAAAAGGTTCATATTTTTTTGGATTGTTAGGTGGCGAACCGCTTATGTATCCACATTTAATGGATGTAATAGAAAGACACTCCGATTGTTATTTTCAATTGTTCACCAATGGTACATTATTAACCGATGATATTGCACAGCGACTAAGAAAATTAGGGAATGTATCACCTTTAATTAGTGTGGAAGGTTTGCAGGATGTGAGCGATGTGCGCCGTGGAGCTAAAAATGTATATTCCCGCTCAATGGCCGGAATAGAAGCTGCTCTTAAAAGCAAATTATTTACAGGTGTTGCAACAAGTGTTTGTAAATCTAATTTTAAAGATTTGGTGAACGAAGAATTTGTTAATTCCTGTATTAAAAAAGGAATTCATTATTTGTGGTTTTACATTTATCGTCCGGTTGGAGCACGACCAACTACCGAATTAGCTTTGTCGGAAGAAGAAATTTTAGAATTACGACAGTTTATGGTAGATATTCGTGTAAAAGCACCAATTATGATTATTGATACCTACTGGGATGAAAAGGGAAATGCTTTATGTCCTGGTGCAATTGGCTTGTCGCATCATATTAATCCTTACGGAGATATAGAATTTTGTCCACCAATACAATTTGCAGGAGAGAAAGTAGAAGCCGATTCGGATATTTCCAATTTAATTGAAAATTCGAATTATATTTCTAGTTTGCGAAAAGGCATTACAGATTGTACTCAGGGATGTATTTTATTGGATAATCCAAATCAATTGCATACAATGCTAAAGAGTGTAAATGCTTATGATTCTTCAAAAAGAAATACATCTTACGAGGAGTTAAAGCAAATGAGAACTTGTGCCGGACATCATATTCCTGGTAAGGAAATTCCTGAAAAAAGCTGGTTGTATCGATTTGCCAAGAAATATTCCTTTTTCGGATTTGGAGCATACGGATAAATCATTGAATGCATTAAGGCATTTCTTTTTACTTGATACTTTTTACATGATACTTACTATTTATGATTTTAAGGAAAGATCAAACAAATATTAATTTGGGAAACGATTTACCTCAGCATCCCGAAAAATTGAAACAAATTCGTGATTTGATTCGCGATTACGCTGCTGAATGCGAATTGATTCCTCCTTTACAGGAAGATGAGGTAATTTTTCATTCCGGAGAATTGATTCAAAAGCATCCCGAATTGTTTCTGTATCAGAAATTATTGGCTGTAATGATAAATAATTATGCATGGTCAAATATTGTGGCTGGAATTCCTTTTAATCGCCGTATTTTATTGCTGCCAAAATGCATAAGTCATTCCACTCAGTGTCCTGCAAAATATGACGAATTAGGATTGCTTTGCGAACAATGTGGACGTTGCGATTTAGCGGCAATTATTTCTCAGGCTGATGAATTAGGATATCATACCATTGTTAGTGAAGGAACCAGTTCGGCAAGTTTGTTACTTTCTTCCGGACAGGTAGAGTGTGTTGTTGGAGTTGGTTGCTTACATTCTTTTGAACGCTCTTTTCCATTGGCGGTAAAAGAAGCTGTTCCATCAATTGCAATTCCATTGTATAATAACGATTGTAAGGATTCTAAAGTAGACAGAATTTGGCTTGATGAAGTTTTAGCAGTACGTAATCAAAGTAATTGGAAAGGCTGGATAAAGCTGGATTCTATTAAAAAAGTAGTAAAAGAGTGGTTTGTAAAAGATAAATTATTAACTCTTTTCGGAGAAAATGATGCTAGCATTGATATTGCTATAAATTGGATGGAAAGAGATGGTAAGCGTTGGCGACCAATGATTATGGTGGCAGTTTACGATGCTTTAAGTGGAAATACAGGTGAATATAACGAAACAATTCAGAAATTAGCTGTTTCCATTGAGTGCTTTCACAAGGCATCTTTAATTCACGACGATATTGCCGATGAAGATGATGAACGCTATGGAAAGCCAACATTGCACAAAGAATATGATATTCCTATTGCATTAAATACAGGCGATTTATTGTTAGGCTATGGTTATCAAATGATTGCCGAATCGGGAGCAAAACACATTGGTAAAATGCTGAAGGTTGCTTCTCACGGACATAGAGATTTGTCCTTAGGGCAAGGTGAGGAACTGCTGTGGAGAAGCAATGAAAAATTGCTTACCGAAGAAGAAATTTTACGAATATTTAGCAACAAAACATCTCCTGCTTTTGAAGTGGCTTTGCAATTTGGGGCAATTTTGGCTGATGCCGATGATGAGGTGCAAAAAATCATATCAGAATACAGTAATGCCTTAGGAATAGCTTATCAAATAAATGATGATCTGGATGATTTTAAACAGGAAAGCATAGCAAGTAGTTTCAATACCATACAGCCATCTTTGGTGTCAACTCTTTTGAATAAAAAGCACCCAGAAAAAATGCAAGAGTGGTTCCATCGTAATAAAAATCAAGATACTAATATAGAAGTTGAATTTTTACAGTGGGAGCAGACTAAAGAAGCCATGAAAGAGGCCGAGGAAATGTTAAATATATACAAAAGCAAGGCTCTAAAAGTTCTAAAAACATTAAAAAATCCAACATTAAAAATATTACTAACCCGTTTACTGAATCGTATTGTTCCTGAGAATTCATAGTCTGCAATCTCTTGAATAAGCTTTTGACTAATAAATTGTATTTTTTAAGTTCCCTTTTAGGGGATTTAGTTAGTAGTAAAATTGAAAGCTTATGGGCTTAAGTACAAGATAATTAAGAATACAAAGCACTCTATACTGCATAACTTATAAGATGTTTCAAAAAAAAGAAATCGATAAAAGTTGTAATCAATCTATTCTGGAAGCACTTCTTACATCTCAGGAAGTCTTAAGTGTAGATGCACAAAGTCATATTAAATCATTTGTAATCACTCAAAAATATGAGAGTGGTGGATTTAAGGATCGTGCAGGAAAAGCAGATTTGTATTATACAGTATTTGGCTATACACTTGCCTTAATTTTTGATCTTAAACTGGATATTTCAAAAGAGCAGAATTACTTAGAAAGGATAAAGCAGGCAGGAAATTTAGATTTTGTGCATGCTATATGTCTAGTTCGTTGTTTTTTCCTTTTAGAAGCAATTGCCTTAAAGCAAATATCTGGTATTAAGGCTTATAGTTTTCTTAGGATTAATTTTGGAAAGGATATTCTAATCAATAAATTGATTAAAACAGTAAAATCGAATTGTAAGAATATTTTTAATGAAGTAGAGGAATATGCTTCGAAAGATGGAGGGTACAATCACAACACAAAATGTTCTCAGAAATCTACCATCTATGCCAATTATTTGGTTTGGACCATGCTTCAGGATTTAAAAGCTGAGCAGTTAATATTAGATAAAATTTTGAATGCCAATAAAGCATTACGTCTGCATAATGGTTCATTTGCAAACCAAGAAATGAGTATGGATGGCCTAACATCATCAACTGCGGCAGGTTTAATTATGGATTTTAATTCTACTAAAAGTAAGAATTGGCTAAAGCAGATGTTATCCAAAAGAGGTGGATTTATGGCAGCTCGAGAAGTTCCAATTGCCGATTTATTATCTACTTCAACTGCATTACTTGCTTTAAAGTTATCAGGAGAAAATATGCAAGATTATGCAGAAAATTCCGTAAATTTCATCAATCTTCACTGGGATGAATCTGGTGGATTTTTTGGAAGTATTGCCGATATGACTTGTGATGTGGAGTACACCTATTATGCGCTGCTGGGTTTAGGAGTACTATCATAATTTAATAATGATCTATTTTGATGAAATACTTATAGCGGCCAAATATTTCGGAAAAATGATTAATCTGTTGGCATATTGTTTAATTCTTTCTACTTGATACTTATTTAAAAAATGACTGCAAACTACCCCAATATACAATCTCTAAAAAATAAATTAGATGCACATATCATCTCACTTCAAAATGAGGAAGGATATTGGGATGGTAAGCTTTCCAGTAGTGCTTTGTCTACTGCAATAGCCGTATTTGCACTTTGGGAGTACGATTCGAAAAAATACAAAGCGCACATAAGTCAGGGATTAAACTGGCTTGCTAAAAATACTAATATAGATGGAGGCTGGGGAGATACCATTCGAAGTAAGAGTAATTTAAGCACTACACTTTTAAGCTGGGCTTGCTTTTCCATTGCAAAAGATCATTCTGCTTATGCAGATTGTATTCATAATTCAGAAAAATGGTTGACAGATCGTCTAAAAGAATTAGATCCAGAATCAATTAGCACCGCAATTTTAAATCACTACCAGGATGATCAGACTTTTTCGGTACCCATTCTGGCTATGTGTGCTTTATCAGGGAAATTAGGAAAAAATGCCTGGAAACTTGTTCCCCAATTGCCGTATCAATTAGCCGTATTTCCAGATAAGTTTTTTAAACTATTGAATTTATCGGTTGTTAGTTATGCTATTCCTGCATTAATAGCTATTGGTTTGGTAAAATCGGTAAATACAAAGGCCAGCAAACCTGTGGCGGCATTTAATAAATCCATTAAAGCATCAGTTTTAAAGGTTTTGGCAGATAAGCAACCCGATAATGGAGGCTTTTTAGAGGCAACACCGCTTACCGGATTTGTTTTAATGAGTTTGGTAGGTGCTGGAGAGAAAGAGCTTGAGGTTTGCTCTAAAGCTGCTCATTTTCTGGTGAAATCGATGAGAGAGGATGGATCTTGGCCAATTGATACACATTTAGCTACCTGGATTACTTCTTTAAGTTTGAATTCTTTGGCTGATGAAAGTCTGGAAACACTTCCGGATAAAAATAAAACAATTGATAATTTGCTAGATCAGCAATTGAGGAAAGTACACCCATTTACAAAGGCAGAGCCTGGCGGATGGTCTTGGACACACTTGCCGGGTGGTGTGCCTGATACTGATGATACTTCGGGTGCATTAATTGCTTTGTATAGATTAAAAAAGTACTCTCAGATTCCAATACAAGCCATAGAAAATGGAATAAATTGGCTGTTAAAATTACAAAATACCGATGGGGGAATGCCAACTTTTTGTAAAGGTTGGGGAAAATTGCCCTTCGATTGTTCTTGTCCGGATATTACAGCTCATGCCATGAAAGCATTTGGTGTTTGGAGAGATGCTTTAGGCGAAAACAGGCAAGCTAAAGTTGATAAAGGTGTAGCTAACGCATGGCGATTTTTGAAAAATTCTCAACAAAAAGATGGTTCTTGGTTACCGCTATGGTTTGGGAATGAAGATGATTTTAAACATCAGAATCCTGTATACGGAACTTCTATTGTTTTGTATTCTTTATCTGGCTTTAAATCAGACAATTTATTAGGTTTAGGTAAAGTAAAAGATGATGCAATTAAGTTTCTTCTGCAGACTCAAAATCAAGATGGTGGATGGGGTGGAAACACTTCCCTTATTTCAACAATTGAAGAAACCTCTTTGGCAGTTCGTGCATTAATTACCAATAAGCAATTAGAATCAGCTTTAAAAGGAATTAACTGCTTAGAAAAAAACTTGCCATCGGATTTAACAGAAATAAAAGCAAGTCCTATAGGATTATATTTTGCCTCTCTTTGGTATTTTGAAGATATGTATCCGCTCGTTTTTGCGAGCTCGGCTTTACAGGAAGCTTTGCTTTCAATTAAGAATTACGAATTGGAATTATCGAGTTCGAGCTAAGAGTCGTTTTTGTTAATCGATAAAGTGGACAAGAATGTTAGAAAATTCTGTCAGACTTAAATTCCTGGAAAAATAATTGCAAATTTATTGGAGCATAATAATTTAATGATACCAGGAAATGTCAGTAATAAGATTTATTTCATCTGTTATATTGCTATCGTATTGGAAATTTTGAAAACGCCATTTGTTCATTGAATGATATAAAATGAAGTTGAACCTTAAAGGTTGTCTTTCATATTTTACTAAATAGCTTTGTATTTCGAGCGATTTGCTTATTTGTTCTTTCCGTAAAAGTTCATGTCCTTCATATTTTCCTAGCTGTTTGGTTAAATCATTTAGCATATTCGTGATTGAATCTCTTTGGCATGTTCCTTCATTTTGCATGAAAGGATTAGAGGAGTAGACATGTTCAATGGCAGATTCGACTCCTTTTTGTTCGTATTTTAAAAAGAAAGTATCAATAAGTTTTTGCTGTTTATTGTTGCTAGAGCAACTAACAACAATTAAAATTAGAAAACATGCTATTATTAACTTCATCTAGAAAGAGTATTTTGTATGCTTATTTAAAGTAATATCGTTATTAATCATTTTTTATCCACAATTACACCAATCATTTCCCAAAAGATATTTTCATCAATCACATTTACATGATATTCCATGGCCTTACGGTTTTTTCGACCTTTTCCCGAGAATTGTTCTGCATGAGCGGTAATAAGGTAGTTAACATTTTTGGAGACCACACGTTTTACAATTAAACCACGTTCTTTAACCAATTGTTGAGCCAGTTCACGATCGATACGTTTGCCATTAATTTTACAGTTTAAATGGCCCGAGAAACAAACACTTTTGCCTGCTAATGATTTTAGCTGTTTTTGAACTCCTGGTGTTGTAATTGTAATTTTGGTACGTTCATATTTTATTAATAAATCCAGTTCCTTAGGAAGTATACAAAGTAATTCTGATACCAAATTTAAATCATCCATTTCTATATTGGTAAGGATTTCGTCTAAGAGATAAATGCGGATTAATTTGCGCAAATATTCTTCATGAATTTCCATTACCTGTTCTTTCGAAAGCTTGTAATTGGTCGCTAAATCTACCAGCGAAATAATTTCTTTTTCTTCAAGAATTCTATCTGCCAAAGCTCGGTCCAAAACATTTAAATACTGGCGAACAGGGACAGAATCTCCAGCATTAGAAGTAAGCCTGTTTAGTAAATCGTATAGTTTGGTTTTTTGAATATTAGCAATATTTTTTGCCTCCTTACGCTTCATAAATATGTTGCGCTCTTTGGGACAATCTTCAATTTTAGATACATGAAGAAATTCTTCAACAAACTTTTCAATCTCGAATTGTTGAGCGTACAGATTTTTTAAAATAGAGAAAAGCTTGGCGGTTGCTAAAGAATCTGATTTGGCAGTATGATTCACAGCAAAATCAATATCATAATAAGTACAAAGTTGTTTTAATCGGCGAAGACCAGAGTTTGGAGCTACCAAGTTAAACAGTTTTAAAGTACAAATTCCTTGTAGCTTTGGAATATTTCCATTGAGAATGGGTTCTAGAAAAGCTAGTGCAAAATCTAAATCGTGAGCAACAATTGTTTTTCCATTTAATCGGGATAAAATATCTGGAACAATTTCAGAAACAGAAGGTGCATTTTTAACCATTGCATCGGTAATTCCATGAATTTGGAAGCCTTCCATATCTATTCCCGGATGAATTAAAGTTTCGTAGCTATCCAGCAATTCTCCATTCCAGTTAACGGTCTGAATTGCTAATTCTACCAAATGATCGCCATGCTGTGGCGAAATACCGGTAGTTTCCAACGAGATAATAGCAAATTGATGTTTGTAAAGTTCCAGAATTGGATCGCTTGTCATAATTAGATTTACTTTGGGTTGTACGATTGGTAACAAATATAGTATTATTAAGAAATTATGACAAGAATTATGAGTTGGGAATGATTAATTGTAAAATAAGTACAAATGCGAGCATGTTAATATCTTGTAATTTATTCCTAATTCTTAAAAATAGTGTAAATTTGAACCTCTTATTACATAAAAATATTTAAACATAGTGAGACTTATATCAGGACTGATAATATACTTTATTTGTTTAGTAATGAAGCTTATATTATGTAAGTAAATTTAATATCTCACAGCTAATATCTAAAATATGAGCTTAGAACAACAACAAGCACAGGAATTAATCGATTTTATTCATCAAAGTCCCAGTACATACCATGTGGTAAATAATATCCGCAAGGAATTAAACGAAGCAGGATTTCAGGAGTTAGATCTTCGCGAAGAGTGGAATATTGAAAAAGGAGGGAAGTATTTTACAACAAAAAATGGGTCGGCACTATTTGCTTTTCAAATAGGAACAGGAGAGATTGAAGAAGAAGGTTTTCAATTGATTTGTGCTCATTCCGATGCTCCGGGTTTTAAAATTAAACCAAATCCTGAGATAGAAGTAGAAGGAAATTATATTAAACTAAATACCGAGGTTTACGGTGGCCCAATTTTAAATACATGGATGGATCGCCCACTGTCCATTGCGGGTAGAGTATCCGTAAAGTCGAACGATCCGTTAAATCCAGAACATTTGTTTGTAAAAATCGATCGTCCTTTAATGCTAATTCCTAATTTGGCCATACACATGAATCGTGCGGTAAACGATGGAGTGGCACTAAATAAGCAAAAGGATATGTTGCCTTTACTTGCCATGATTACCGATAAGATGGAAAAGGACAATTGTCTGGTAAATTTAATGGCAGAAGAGCTTAAGGTTGATGTGGAGTCGATTATCGATTTTGATGTGAATTTGTTCGAAGTAGAGAAGGGATGTGTTCTAGGTTTAAACGAAGAATTTATTTCATCGCCTAAGTTAGACGATTTGGCAATGGCACATGCTGGTGTAAAGGCATTATTGGCTAATTCGGGAAGCAAAAAAACACAATTGCTTGCCATTTTCGATAACGAAGAAGTTGGTTCTGTAACCAAGCAGGGAGCCGGATCGCCGGTATTGCGTCATTTATTGCAGCGCATTGTTTTTAAGTTGGGTAAAGATATGGAGGCACTTCACCGAGCAATTTATAATTCGTTTATGATTTCGGCAGATATGGCTCATGCTGTTCATCCAAATGTTGCCGATAAGCACGATCCAACAAATCGTCCGTATATTAATAAAGGACCGGTTATAAAAATTCATGCCAATCAAAAATATACTACCGATGGTGATTCAGGCACCGTATTCGAAACACTTTGCAAAAATGCTGATGTTCCTTACCAAAAATTTGTGAATCGTTCCGATTTAGTGGGAGGTAGTACGCTAGGAAATGTTTCGACAGGACAGGTAGACATTCGTACCGTTGATATAGGAAATCCAATGTTTGCCATGCATTCGGTTCGCGAAATGGGTGGCGTTAAAGATAATGTATACATCCGTAAAGTATTTTCATACTTTTTTGGATTGTAATAATTTTACGAAATATGATATAGAAAGGCAGCACGATTATGCTGCCTTTTTGTATTATTTTATTTTACTATCAGATGCTAATCTGTATAAAAATGAATATTATTCCTGAGCCCCGTTATCTTTTGCAATATTAATCCAAAGCTCAGATAATTCCTTAGGATTTGCACCTAAACCACGAGCAAGATGCAAGGCAACTGCCATCATTAAAACCGAAGCTTCGTGTAAATCCTGATGATTTTGTATGTTTCCGAATTTTTCCTGTGCTTTGGCTAGTATTAAATTGTTATGCTTGCTAACAAATGCAATTGGATCTTCATCAGAAATATCCGGAATCATCAAACAATTTAACCATTCTTCGCTAATTCTTTTAACTAATAATTCAGGAAGCTCATTACCAATTATTCTCCATTGTGCTAATGTTTTTTTATCTCCCGACTCGGATAAACCAGTATCAAGTAGAAGTTCAAATGCTAAATCAGCTATGTTTTGCATCATTTCTAAATAAGCATCCTGAGCCGTTTCAAAAGCATCGGTTTTTTGTCCTTGCAAATATTCTCCTACCTGCATTTGTTTTAAATCTACAACTTCCGGACAGGGCTCCAGGCAAGGAAACTCATCTCCCTGATACATATATTTAACCTGTTCGCTTTGCACTTGTCGCCCAAGTGGATACAAACGGCAGGCTAAAGGTCGCCCTAAATGTACATCACATCCAAAATTATCGACATACTGAGAACATGCATGTTGCCCCTTATAACCAATTTTACCATTAAACTTTAAGCGAATGCCTCCAAAATCGCTGTAAAGGTCGCGAAATTCCTTTTGCGATTGTTTTTTTTCTTTGGCAAGATGAAATAACTCCCATGGATTAAGGTATATAACTTTTCCGAAGCAGCAATTTCCGGTTCGCGAGCAGCTTAGAGGTAATTTATCCTGAAGGCTAAGTAGGTTTGTTTGCATTTTAATTATTTGATTTCTGATGTATTTCTTTTACTAATAGATAGTTAGAAGATTACTAATTTGCTAAAAACATAATTTGAAAGCACAAAGCTATTAAAATTCGTAAAACCTGCTTTGATAATCTTCATTGAAATTATGACATGTAAAAATTTAGAATCATTTAACGGGAGAGAGTAGAGAAATATTCAAAAAGTCGTGGCAGAAACTGAAATTAAAGCTGAATGAAAAACCATCACTCAAAAAACTACACTGATTAGCTTTTGGGAAGGAATTTAAAAATTAAATGAGCTTAAAATAAATTGGGTGAATGCTTTTTATGTGGTTCCAATGCCTGAATTTTTTACAAAAGAAAAACCTTATTCATATAGAAGTTGAACAGGGTTAAATTTATGCATGGACACGATCTCGTAATGTGGAATAAATTCATAAATATTTGTAAAAATAGAAATCTTATGAATTATGGGTAGATAGATGATTATTCATGAGAACTACTATAGCTCTTGATTGTTTGAAAAAACGGGGATTTAAATCGAAGCTAGTTGGCTACAATTAAATTATCTATGCAAGCCGTAATTCACTATTTTCCTTGACTTAACTAACCGTTGTTTACAAGACAACTATATGTAAGGAGGAGTGAGAGGCACAGTAGTGGTTAACTAGCCATCACCTGCCTCCTCGATTATTATTAGTAACTACCTCTTCAGTAAATATTTATCCAATAGTTTCAGGAATTTTTCTCTTTGAATAGGTTTTGAAATAAAATCGTCACATCCCGAACCTAATGCTTTATGCTTTTCCAAAGAGGTAGAATAAGCCGTTTGTGCAATAATCGGTAACTCAGGCTTCTCAGCTTTAATTTTTTCAGTTGCTATATATCCATTCATAATCGGCATCTTGATATCCATCAATACCAAGTCAATTAGATCATTCTGTAAACATTCGTTAACAGCTTCTTCTCCGTTGATTACATGATGTAATACAAATTCTATATCTTCAATTTTTCCTATAATAGCTTCTAAATAAAGATAGTTGACCTCTTCGTCTTCTGCAATGAGAAGATGATACTTCTGTAATGTTTCAGCTTCTATTTCTTGTTTAGCTATATCGAATTTTTCTTCTATTGTAGGTCGATAAGGTATTTCAACATAGAAAGTTGTACCTTTTCCTTTTTTAGATTCAACAGAAATATTTCCTCCAAGTAGTTGGGCATTCTCTTTAGCAATTGAAAGGCCTAATCCTAAACCTCCAAATAGCTGTGCTGTCTCAACACTTTCTTGTGAGAAACGCATAAATATTCGTTCTTTATTATCTTCAGAAATACCGATTCCGGTATCACTCACAAAGAATACCAAAGAAGCTCCTTTGAGTTTGTAACCAAACTCAATTTTCCCAGAATGGGTAAATTTAAACGCATTATCTATCAAATTTGTCAATATCTTATGAAGTTTTGTTTTATCCGAAATAATTAAACTAGCGCCATTAGAAAGTCCTTTTTTTACATAAATGGGTAAATTAAATTCTTTTGATTTTAAATCATAAATAGCAAACAGTTCCATTATAAATTGATTTAAATCAAACTCAGAATCAAGAACTTTTAATTGTTTAGTTTCTAGAGTGGATATCTCAAGAATATCATCAATAATACGTAAAAGTTGTTGACTACTATTGTTAATAATAGTAGTGTAATTTTTCTGAGTATCAGAACAATCATCAAGTTCACTTAAAAGATTCGAAAATCCCATAATGCCGTTCATTGGTGTGCGAATTTCGTGGCTCATATTATGCAGAAATTCCGTTTTTAAACGGTTGCTTTCTTCGGCCTTTTCTTTGGCTAGTACCAGCTCCTTTTCGAATCGGGTACGCTCTGTAATATCCTGTATTACACCGGAAACTTTAATGGTTTTACCCTGTTTGTTTTTTTCGCTTATCGCCCGTGAGTGTATGTTTCTTTTTTCGCCAGTCTTTTTATTTATTATTTCGAAATCAAGGTCGTATGGAATATCCAACTCAATTAAATCCATTAAGGCCTTATCGGTTCTTTTGCAGTCGGGAATTTGCTTTTCAGCGTCCTCAAGCGATATAAAATCTTGCTCTATATCAAAGCCATACATTTGCTTTGCCTCATCAGAAGCCCAAAAGGCTTTATTTTTTACGTTATACTCCCAGTGGCCAACCTTACCCATTTGTTCGGCACGTTTAAAACGTTCATCACTTCGTTTTAGCTCGGTAATATCGGTAGCAAACACTAAAATACCACTTACATCTTTACCATTAGCACGAATTGGTATTTTACTGGTTAATGTCCAGCGTAGTTCTCCCGTTGCAGTGTATAGAGGATTTAAGTAGCTAAGTTTTGGATTTCCTGTACGAATAATCTCCTCGTCTACTTCGTGATACTTTTCGGCCATTCGGGGATAAAACTGGCTAACCTCTTTGCCTTCCATATCTGCCAACGAAATACCCGAAACTTCTGCGGCCGCCTTACTGCACCTAATCACATTGTTATTAAGGTCCTTTATCCAAATTAATGTAGGGTCGTTATCAAAAATTAGTTTCAACTCATTAAAGAGTCTTTGTCGTTCCTCTGTGGCCGTCTTTTGTTTTGTAATATCTTCGATAAAGGCCATACCAAAAAGAACTTCTCCTTTATCGCTATTAATACTGCCGGCATGTATCCGAACATCAATTAAATTGCCGTTTTTATGAATATATTTTTTGTCGATAGCAAAAACTGCTGCAGCATCGCTGGCCATAGCGTCAAATAAATCTTGATTTTCAGGCAGGTAATCGGGATGCGTAAAATCGAAAAAGCTCATTTTAAGCAATTCTTTTTTACTATACCCAACAATTTTCTCGTAGGCTTTATTCGCCGATAGGAAATTACCTTTAGTGTCACTTAGAACTATTCCTAAAGGCGAATTGTCAATGGCCAAGCGCAGTTTTTCTTCACTTTCGCGGAGTTTATTTTCGGCAATTTTTCTTTCGGTGATATCGGTATGTGTTCCAACTAAACGACTGGCTTTTCCATCTTCTGTCTTAAATAAGTTTGCTCTGGAATGAATATCGACCCAATGCCCCTTTTTGTGTTTCATTTGGAATTCTATATCGAATTTAACTACTTCGCCTTTAATTAGTCGATTTAGCATATCCCATGAGCGTTGTAAATCTTCCTTGTTGATTAGTTTCTCCCATTCCGAATATTCATTTAGTAATTCATCATCTTTATATCCTAGCATAGCTTTCCAGCGTGGCGAATAGTATATCTCATTACTTAATAAATTCCAATCTGAAAATAGCAAATTTAAAACCAACAATTTTTCGTAAAAGTAAACCATCATTTTTCGATAAAAAATATATTAATCAACGCTCTGATTGTTGAGGGAGCGTAGCGGACGATGCAATCAGAGCGTTGATTGCTGCTCAAAGATTGTTTTCCTGTTCTCCATTCTGTAACTTTTACCTTCTAGTTTTACCACTTCACATTTAAACAATAATCTATCCAATAATGCTGTAGCCAATACTTCATCATCGAGCATTTCTGCCCATTGCTGAGGTGATTTATTTGTTGTGATTATTACAGATGTTTGTTCGTGCAGGTGATTTATAAGATTAAAAAAGGCTATAGCTTCATGTTTCTTGATAGGGAACAACATTATATCGTCTATGGCCACTAAATGGGACTTTAAAAGGCGGTTATAGGTATTGAGAGCACTGGATGTCATTTCTTTCAATTTTAGCACCGTTATTAGCTCCTCCATTGTAATGAAGTAAGCTTTATGACCAGATTTTACGGCATCGCTAACCAAGCCGCCGGCAACATACGTTTTTCCTGTTCCTGAGGGCCCCATTAGTATCAGGTTATAATTTTGTTCCATCCATAATAATTCCCGTAATTGTTTCAATTGAGGCACAGTCATACCATTTGCCGTGTTAAAGTCATACTTGTCCAGGTTGTGATCTTTAGGCAG
This sequence comes from uncultured Marinifilum sp., assembly GCF_963677195.1. Taxonomy (NCBI): domain Bacteria; kingdom Pseudomonadati; phylum Bacteroidota; class Bacteroidia; order Marinilabiliales; family Marinifilaceae; genus Marinifilum; species uncultured Marinifilum sp. Next base: position 3,463,216 of record NZ_OY781918.1, on the reverse strand, counting down.
GCGGGCTAATTTCATTCTCCTGTCAAGATCTGTTTTCTTTCTGTGCTGAACCTCTCTTTGCAAGAGCTGTAATGTAAATTCCTGATAAGATGGTTTGTCTATCTGTGCCTGATGAAGCAATACTTCTGGTTCGTTCTTCATCTTTGTCAGCCGTAAAATATCGGCATAGTTTTTAATTTGATCTAATAGCTTCATTTTTTAATTCATTATTGATTCATATTCATTGATATCACTTTTCTGAGGTTGCATATCATCATTTTGCTGCTTATTCAAATTGCCGGTTTCTATACAAACATTGTGTTTTACATTCTTTAGAGCTTGCTCATTTTCAAAGTAATTCAGTACTTCGGCGAAACGATTGGCATTTAGTATCTGATTTTCATAACAGTAAACAAGGGCTAATTTGGTTATTTCCTGAGATGAACTTTCAATGTTCTTTTGTATAACTCGGAGATTATCATGGAAATACCGGGGTTTATTTTTCTCTATTGCTGCCAAATATTGTTCGGTTTGAGGAATATATCTTAAGCTTTCAAAAACCAGCTCATAGGTTTTTTGCAGAGTCTTTGACTTTTCCCTTGCATGGTCATTGTTTTTAATAATCCGACCTGTATCTAAAGACAGCTCATGTGTGGCCAGCAACAGGTTATCATTCGTATAAAAGAAAAGCTTCATTTCTTTTTCTTCCAGTAAAACATTGGTACCCCTGTCTTGATATGTACCCAAAGGCAAGCTGTAGTAATTACTTCGATAAAGCACCGTGTTATCTTTTCTTACAGGATATGTCGGCAAGTTTAAAAATGGTTTTTCCGGTTTTCCGCTATAGGTCAGCAGGTATTGCTTTTCTTTTTCCCACTCTTGTTTTGGGATACGCCTGGTTGTTCCATGTATCTTCGCATTTCCAGTACGATCAAGCCATTGTAAAACTTCTTTTTGCAATCTGTCAATATCCTGGAATACTCTTCCTTTCAGATAATTGTGTTTTACGTATTTTACTACATTTTCAACTTTCCCTTTGCTTTCAGGGTCAGCTTTTCTGCAAAATATCACCTCAAAGGGATGTGCATTTGTAAACTGCATAAATCCATCAGTAAGAAGAACATCTCCAAGATTTTCATCTTTTATAAAAACACGATCCTGATCATAGATTATTCGACGGGGGATTCCCTGAAAATATTCGAATGCCAGTTCATGTGCATAATTTGCTGTCTCTGTAGTAAATGGCATTCGTTGACAGTAAACAAACTTTTGTCGGGAACGGGAAAGTACCATTGTAAAAAAGTAAATTTTAACCCTGCCACTTCCACTGCTAAGCATGCGGTATGATCCAAAATCTACCTGTGCCTCTTCTCCGTATTCTGTTTCAGGAAGCTTCTCGTACTGCCGTGGAAGTTTTTCTTTATACTTGGGTATATTTTGCTCCTTTCTTACGGTTTGAACAAAATTATAGACTGTTTTGCTGCTTACATCCGGCAGATCGGAATAATGTTCTTTTAATCTATCTTCAACCTGGGCTGCTGATAAATAGGGTGCACCTTCCAATAATTCTTTCACAAAATTATAATACCCATTTAGCTTTTTGGGCATTCTGCGAGGTGTACTGATCCATGATAAAAACTGAGCTTCACTCATTAAAAGATATTTGCGTACAGTTCCTCTGTCGATACCTAACTCTAATTTGATTTGACTTTGATTTAGTCCTTCTGCTGATAATTCTTTAACTTTGTACCACATAAAAACTTTTTTGTTTTTATTCATAGTCTTCATTTTTTTTTGGTTCGCAACCTAAAGATGAAGGCTATTTTTGTTTTTGCAAGTGATGATTTTCAATTGCGAAAAATTGATGGTACAAATTTTCTATTTACAGGTTAAAACGAATGAAGAAGCAATTTCCATATCTATTTTATCATTGGAAGTTGAGTTTTTCTATTTAATTTGTAGTAGATTTATGTACGACAAGAGCCGTATGAAGGGAGACTTTCACGTACGGTTCTGTGAGAGGTGAGGGGTGAGATTCCCTTCACCTACTCGACCAATTTACCGTTGTGTGTAATTTGATTGAACGATATGAATTTGGTATTTTTACCAATTATTGGTAAATTTGATAAAAACATTAAAAATGAAAAATACTTCAATATCACTCGGTAATTATTTTGACCAATTCGTACAGACACAAGTTTCTGCTGGTCGATATAAAAATGTAAGCGAAGTTATTCGTGCAGGCCTTAGACTTTTAGAAAATGAAGAAAGTAAAGCGATTGCTTTAAGAAATGCTATCCAAGAAGGAATTGATAGTGGAATTGCTCACGATTTTGACCCTCAAAAGAATCTTGAACAATTGAAAGCCAAAAAGAAAAGGAATGGCTAAATACGAATTGACTAACAAAGCTGTACAAGACTTAAATAATATTTGGGATTATACATTTGAAAAGTGGTCTGAATATCAAGCAGACAAATATTACGAAATGCTACTTAGTAGCTGCCAAGACATTGCAAACAATCCTGAACTTGGCAAAAACTACACTGGAATAACCTCTGAATTATATGGGTTAAAAGTAAATCGACACATTGTTTTTTATCGTAAATCTATCGACAAACCGATTGAAATAACAAGAATTCTGCACGAACAAATGGACTTAAAGAATAGAATAGCAGAATAAAAACTACACCCAACACGCTAGTATAAAGCATATGGCGTTAATAGCTTTTAGGAAGTATTGTCTGGTAATCGAACACCGCCAAATCTTTGATTTGGCAGTTTGGTTCGTTAAAGTGCCATACGCTTCATCTAGTCAAACGTTAGGCAAAATTAAGTAATACAAAATGGATAGGACTAAAGTAAGATGTAAAGTGGATAAACTTAAAAAGGCTAATATAAACAGCAGTGTACATTTAACCTTAACAATAGGGCTTACGTTGCTTGCTTTTTTTATGACAGGATGCTTTTCTATTTCAGAACAAGCTAAGCTGAAATCGGTAATTGTGGTTAGCCCTGATGGAAATTCAGAGAATAGTGGTACACAAGAATCTCCAGTTGATTTTTCCACCGCGCTTCAAAAAGCCTCATTACATCTTAAAAACGAAGGACTTCCCAACGGTGGATTGAAAATTGAATTATTAGGTGGGACTTATCGTTTTATAGATACATACCAAATGGGGCCAGAATTTACAGGAACCAAAGACAGTCCCATTATTATTCAATCTGCTCCAAATGCTGAGGTTATTTTCGATGGGCGAGCCAATATAGAGAGCCCTGAAGATTTTGAACATGTGACAGCAAAAGATGAACAAGCACGTTTAGCCAAATCTGCAAAAAATAAAATATTTGTTAAAACTATTAAGAACCCTGCTATTATAAATGTATTAAAGAGTAAGATCGTCTTAAACCTCTCTTTTGGGGATGACTTATATCTACCATCCGTTTATCCTAACAGTGGCTATGCAAAGCTAAATACCAAACCCTTAGTAAACGAAAATTATCCTCCTGGCATTCCGAAAAAAAAGCAGGGATTTGGGGTTAGAGCTGGTCATCCACCTCACCAAGACATGTCGAAGCCACAAGGCTGGAGAGGTTCCTTGGATGATCCACAAGGAGCTCAGGCTGGCATTATAGAACGTGAAGATGAAATGGCTGGCACATGGCTTCAGTGGGCAAAAGAATTGGAACTTAATAATACTCGAAATGATTTCTCTGGATATTATGAAGCAATCTGGAAGCTTAGCTCTATGAAAATTCATTCGGTTAACGCTAAAACTCAAACCTTTCGATTTGTAGAGGCATTCTCGTATGGATTTGGTTGGCTAAAGTCGCAACCCTTTAAGGTCTATGGTTTACTCTGCGAAGTTGATCAGCCAGGAGAATGGTATTTTGATACCCAAACCAATAGACTATATATTTATCCAATAGAAGAAATTACCAAGAACTCTCAAATTGGTTTGCCGGTAGCAAATGGTTTTCTTCACCTAAAAAACACTGAACATGTGCATGTTATTGGCATTAAAGTGCGTAATGTTGGTCAGGGCTGTGTCGTTAAGATTGAAGGGGGAGCGCATAACTTGCTTGCCGGAACTAGTATTTCCTCAAGTACAGCAACCGGTGTTTCCATAACCGGTACACACAATGGAATTCGTGGGTGCGACTTGGTCGATCTTAATCAACATGTTGTTTTTGATGGAGGTGTTCGCTCTGCCACAGAAATTACCGCAGGACACAATTATGTGGACAACTGTCATTTTTATCAGAAAAAGTTCACCCACGAGAAAGTTAACATTCTAATGAAAGGTGTTGGAAACCGTTTTACTCATAATTTGATCCACAATTCCATAGGACAAGCGATGCGTATTTATGGAAATGATCAAGTAATAGAAAAGAACGAGCTTTTTAACGTTGGATACGAAGAAGGTGATGGTGGTGCGCTGTATTCCGGTGCTGATATGGCTGGATACGGAAATTTATATCAATACAATTTTATTCACCACCTAATGCGTACACCTAATAAAAAATATGGCCGTTCTGCCATTTATTTAGATGATCATCAGGCTGGTGCTACTTGTATTGGTAATGTGTTCTACAAAACTTGTGATATTGGACTATATATGAATGCCGGAGCAGGAAGTACAGCCATTGGAAATCTCTTTTTGGAAACTAAATATGGTGCTTTCATACGAGGAGATTGGGGAAGAAAAGCACATAGAATTATTACTGAAATAGAGAAAAATCCAAACCACGACTATGTTGGTATGAAAGAGGATTATGTGGGAAGGGTAGAGAACGAAATAGGGAAAAAAGCATGGCTTAAAGAACCTTGGGCAAGCAAATATCCACTTTTCAAAAAAGTGATGAGTGAAGAAGGAGAATTGGGACGTGCATGGCCTATTTACTGTACGGCTAAGAATAATATGTATTTTGGAAATGTTAATGATTCAACTCATTTAAGGAACTTCGCCAAAGGAGTTAGGGAAAAGACTACGCTAATAAATGATATCCAAGTGGATCCATCATATTTTAAGAATTATGACAATTTGGATTTTACCTTTGTTAAAGAGCTTGAAGGAGTTGAAAGTATTCCCTTTGAAGAGATTGGACTTTATCTAGATCAATACCGTAAAGAAATGCCGAACAAGCAACATTATCGATCAACCATAAAGCAACATTTTGAAGGAATGCCAGCTTACAAAGAAACATTCAAATTGATCAATACCAGCATGTTAGTTGAAGAGTACATAGATAATACGGCAACTACTTCGTCAAATTAATAAGTTGAAAAAACGAATAAATAGATGTATTATGCTTTACTGGGAACCTGTTATTTTCTTACTGAAAGACATAAAAAAGTTAAAAACAAGCATAAGAAAAAATCTTTAGTCTTAAAATGAATAAAACTTTGCCTAATACCGGGTCAAAGCTCATTTGGGTAGTAAAGGTTTGCGATTCTCACGTCCCGCATCTATCTTTAACCACGGGGGACAAAAACGTAGCACGCCTCCCAAACAAGCCTTACCCTAAACGTTAGGCCATATTAAAGAACACCTCAATAATGATAGACAAATACTTAAACATAAAAACTATAAGCGATATTGAAGTTGCTTTAAAAAATGAAAACTTCATCATTGATTTTTCAAAAGAGGTTCTGTTTATTTTAGAAAAAACAATTGACCCATTTGATGATAATTGCTACACTTACAATGTCAATCAAGCAACTATTGCAGGTCTTTTAGTTAAGCAATTCAAATACTTCAATCTTATCCTTAGAGCCTATATAAATAAAGAATATGATACTAATTGCTTAATAAGTCGCCCTTTATATGAAGCTTTTGTGATTATGAAATACTTAATCCGTAAAGGAGAAGAGTCTCAAAGACATTATAGACTTGTATCATATAAAAGAAGGTTTAAACAAATGCAAGACCTTAAGAATATTGATGGTCTAGGTGATGTAATGCTAAAAAAAATAGATCATGCACTAGAGATTGATGGATTTTCTATGGAGGACCTTGAAGGTGAAAATATGAAACAAAATGGAAGAAAATGGGAATTGGATGGAAAAACATTTTTTGATATACACAAAGAGGTAGAGAACACGGAAACTTATCCTTATATGTATGGTATGGTATCGGAAGTTATACATAGTGGCTGGGGCGATATCAGACAATTACATTTAACATGGTGCGAAGGTGACTTTGCTGTTCCAAATATTGAATATTACCAAAACAATGACATTAGAACAATTGTTCCGATTGTAGCTCTGATGATTGAGGCAATTGAAGAGTTTTTAAAGTGGGCTGAGAGAGAAAATGAAAACTCAATACACTCAGAGCATAAGAGAATAACTACGCTTTTGTCTGAGTTCATTTACAATAACTATAAAGAAAATCCAGAACAGTATTTAACCAACTAATAACATGGCCTAACAACTAAGCTCATACGTTGTGCTCAATTAAAACCAACACAAGTTTACAAGTAAAATTTAGATTATATTTGTGCTACATTTAAGAGTTAAAAGATGAGCGGAAAAGATAAAAAACTACAAATAAGAAATAGCACTGCTGAATTCTTGATTTTTACATCACAAGCTGGTGAAACAAGTATTGAGGCAAGGTTTGAAGATGAGACAATCTGGTTGTCTCAAAAGCTGATGGCAGAACTTTTTGATGTTGGGGTAAATACAATCAATTATCACCTGAAAGAGATTTATAAAACTGACGAAATAGATGAAAGTCGAACTATTCGAAAATTTAGAATAGTTCAGACAGAAGGGAAAAGACAAGTTGAACGAGCTGTGGACTTCTATAACTTGGATGCAATTATTTCAGTTGGATATAGAGTAAATTCTGTTAGAGCAACTCAGTTTAGACAGTGGGGAACACAAATATTGAAAGAGTTTGCAGTGAAAGGTTTTGTACTTGACAAAAAGCGTCTTGAAAATGGAACATACCTTAATAAAAACTACTTTGACGAATTACTTGCTGAAATACGAGAGATACGTTTAAGTGAACGTAATATGTATCAAAAGGTAACGGACATTTATGCCACAAGTGTCGATTACAATAAAGACTCAGTCACAACAAAAGCATTCTTCTCGAAAGTTCAAAATAAGCTTCATTATGGTATTCACGGTCATACAGCTGCGGAGCTGATTTACAAAAGAGCAGATAGTCAAAAAGAAAAGATGGGTTTGACAAGTTGGAAAAACAGTCCAGATGGAAGAATTTTGAAAACAGATGTATCAATTGCGAAGAATTATTTGAGTAAAGAAGAATTAGAAAGTTTAGGAAGAATTGTAAATGCCTATCTTGATTTAGCAGAAGAAAGAGCAAAACGAAATATTCCTATGACTATGGAGGATTGGGCAAAGCGACTTGACTTGTTTTTGGAGTTTGATGATAGAGAAGTGCTTAAAAGCGCTGGCCGTATATCAGCCAAGATTGCAAAAGAATATGCTGAAAGTGAATTTGAAAAATACAGGATAGTACAAGACCAATTATTTCAGTCTGATTTTGATAGACTAATGATTGAAATGGACGATGAGGAAAATGAAAATAACTGAGCACAACAACTAAGCGTTCGTGTGGCAGGAACTGCCAAACATGTTTCGAAGAACAGCGCAGCTAACAGTCGGTGGGTTGACGTAAGCGGAGATTTATCTACTGCTTATGGGGAATGATTTATTTTACAATACTTTTTAGAACTTGTAATTTGGGAATAAGTGGTTTTTAAGAAGCTCTCATTTTAAGAATATTGTAAAACTGCAGTTTATTCTGCAGTTTTTTGTGTTTTTAGTTTCATAAAATTTTAATGTCAGGCATAGCTATGCCATTAGCCTTTATTTACGACTTTATTTTACAAATTGCCTGAATTGTTGATTTTGTAAGGGTTATTATATTTTTTTGGAGGTCCTCGATTGTTAAAATATCTGATAATTATAAGTTCCCTTTTTTGGTATTTTGGGCAAATACGATGTTTGCTTTTCTGTGTCCCTGGCATTTAGGACAATGTCAGTTTCTGCCAGAGTTATAACTAATGTGTATTTGATTGCATTCAGAGTTTGCGCATTGATCGATGTGTCCGCCTAAAGTAGCCGTTCTACAAATTTTAATGGCATACTGGGTTCTGAGTTTCCATCGCTTAAGAATAAGTTTTTCCAGCTGGTGATGATATCTTATAAAAATATCAGCCACCTCGTATCGGGTCCATATATCTTTTAATATAGCGAAAACATGGTAATATCCAATACCATCTAAAAAACAATTAAAAATAAGAACCCAAAGACAAGAAAATACAGCTTGTGCAAAAATGTATACACTATCAACAAAAAAGTATAAGTAATATACCCTTATTCTGTGGTTTATTTGTATTGTGAAAGTTTTGCGAAAAGAAGAACAAAAACAAACAATTAAATAATAGAATTATGGCTAAGAATAATCAATTTGGAAAGCAGGGATGGACACCAGAGTTAATGAAATCTCAAAAAGGTAAAACATTTCTTGTTACAGGTACTACTAGTGGAACAGGTTATGAAGCCGCAAAAATTCTTGCGTCGAAAGGTGCAAAAGTGCTTATGCTAAACCGTAATCCTAAAAAATCAGAAGATACTATTGCAGCTATAAAAAAAGAGCTTAGCAATAATATCGACATATCGTATATTACTATTGATTTAGGGAAACAAGATTCGGTAAAGAAAGCAGCTGCAGAAATTTTAAAATCAGTTTCTCGTATTGACGCATTAATATGTAATGCTGCAATTGCCCAAATACCAACTCGAAAGTTAATAGGTAATGCTTGGGAAAGTCAAATGGCGGTAAACTATTATGGACATTTTACATTGCAAGCACTTCTATTTCCATTAATTGATAAATCTAAAGGACGTATCGTATCTGTAGGTAGTATGGGCTATAATATGGGATTAAAAAGAATAAAGTTTGAAGATTTAAGTTGGGATAAAGATTATACTCCTAACAGTGCTTACAGTCAAAGTAAATTGGCTCAAATTATGACCATTTATGAGTTACAGGACAAATTGAAAAACGCAGGAAATTCAAATGTTAAAGCGTTTGCTTGTCACCCTGGTTCTTCAAGAACTTCTTTAATGAAAAATAGCGGGAGTTTGATAATGAGAATTATGTTTGTTCTAATGACACCTTTAACACAATCATCAGAAAGAGGTTCTTATCCATCATTGATGTGTGCTACCGAAGAGAATTTAGACGAAAAAGGTTTTTATGGTCCTACAGGACGAAGCAATTGGACTGGTCCGGTTGGGGCACATCATATAGAACCACACGCAAAAGCTAAAGCTGCAGCCAAAAAATTATGGGAGCTTTCGGAAAAAGAAACAGGTATAAAGTGGAATATATAAAACTTAAACAATTAAAGACATGGATATATTAAAAATAGCACAAGATTGGGCAAAAGCAGAAATGTTTTCAACAACATTTTTTATCATTTTTGGATTTTTATTTGTAGCAGCTGGTATTGGTTTTTGGCAAATAGGGAAAACAGATATTGCAAAGGCTTACGTTATACCGATGTTAGTGGCAGGGGCACTTGTTTTGGTGATAGGTTTTGGCTTGTTCTTCAATAATAAATTTAGAGTTACAAACTTTGAAAAAGCTTTTCACGAGGATGCTCCAGCATTTGTGCAAGCGGAAATAGAGCGTGTTGATGCAACTTTAAAACAGTACAAAACAGTATTCATTCTTATGCCTATCCTTATTATTATAGCATCTTTAGTTATCATCTTTTTAAACACGCCACTGTGGAGAGCTATAGGTGTTACAACAATTGCCATGCTTGCAGTTCTTATGGTGATAGATGGTACAGCATGGGATAGAATAAAGGAGTATAAAGAAAATTTAGAATTAGTTGATAAAGAAGGATAAACTAAATAGTTTGAGATAAACTTTTAAATTTGTAATGATGAAAAGTATTAACTTTAAAAATATTACGGAATTTAACCGTATTCAAAATTTTCCTGCGCCTGAGAATCCACTTTTTTATATTGGGGGTAAAACATTGAATGCTGATGAAATTGAAAATTGTCTTACTTCAAAGGAAGAAGTTAGCTATACCAACCAATTTTATGTTATCAGTCTTAAAAAGATTGTTTCTGGCGAGATAATTTATGGCAGAACAAAATACGATTGCGATACGGGAATCTTATTGTTTTCTGCTCCAAATCAGACCTATATCGTAAAAGATATAGTAGTTAGTTCAGAATATTGGTTTATTGCTTTTCATGAAGATTTTATTCGAGGAATGGAGATTCAAAAACGAATTAAGAAATACAACTTCTTCAATTACAATGTAAATGAGGCTTTACACCTTTCTCCCAAAGAGGAAAAAACCATAAAGTCGATTTTTAAAAACATTGAAACAGAATATTAGAATAATCAGGATGAATTTAGTAAGGAAATTATCTTAACTCATTTAGAAGCCTTATTAAAATATGCCGATCGCTTTTACAAACGTCAGTTCATAAATCGTAAAAATATCAACAAAGCACTTTTTACTCGCTTTAAGGAAATTCTGATTGAGTATTTTGAGTCGGGTAGATTAAAAGAAAATGGTATGCCTAGCTTAGATTGGTTGGCAGATCGCTTAGGGGTGAGCCGCCGTTATATGAGTGATACCATTAAAACTGATACCGGAAAAACAGCCATAGACCAAATTAATTTGTATTTGGTTGAAGAAGCAAAAAATCTTTTACTTGAGCCTAAGTCTTCAATCTCCGAGACAGCATATAAACTGGGCTTTGAATATCCACAATATTTTTCGCGCTTGTTTAAAAAGAAAACAGGGCTTAGTCCGAAAGAATATATCGAAAATGCATCTATGAATTAATTTCCAATTTTTTTACTTAAAAGTTTTATCCTGAATACTAATATAGTAAAGAGAATAATACTCTTAAAAAGAATAAATTTAGTGGAGATTAGGATATTTGCGATTTATGCTTGTGATAGGTATTTAGTTTTTGCTATTTTGTGACGGAACAAAATAAACAATAGGATATACAGTAAATGGGAGATCTGCATATAATAAAGGAGTTAAATACTCAGCTCGATCGCAGCATAAAGCAAGTAAAAAAAGTAAATTGGTTGGTAAAGGGATATCAGCTAAATGAATTTGGTCGGGTAACGCATTTAAATATTTCGAAAATTTGCAGAAAATTTAACTGGCCTTCGGCTCTTTTTAAGCTCGAGTATTTGGAATTTGTAGATTTACAGGAAAATAAATTAGACCATATTCCTAATGAAATTGCTAATTTAAAGAGATTAAAATGTTTGGATATTCGTCAGAACCAAATTAACTCGCTACCCAATAGCATTAGTGATTTACCAGCTCTCGAAAAATTATATCTAGGAGATAATAATTTTACAAAAGTACCTACTGATCTTATTTCTTGTCCAAAATTAAGAGTAATTGATTTTAGTAATAATCAAGTTTTAAAGGGCTTGCATCACTTACTAAATGCAAGAACAATTACTCATATTTATTTAAGAAATAATGGTATAAATTCATTTCCTTTTCATTTGCTCGATCCTAACAAACAGGTAGAAGTGAATTTAATGGAAAATTTTCTTGAAAATATTCCGGAAAATTTACCTATTAAAGGATTATATTTTTAATGAAAATGCATTTCAATACTCTATTTTAACTTCTGCTCCAAAACTTACAAGTAATGATTAGTTCTTTAGATTCACTATTTAAACAGGCTGCACATTTTATTGTAGAAAATCAACTTTGTTCAATAAAATTAGTGCAAGAGCAATTCTCAATTGGAAGTAAACGAGCTACAAGAATTGTAAAATTGCTCGAACAAGCAGGTGTAATTTCTATGTGTGGATCTTCGTCTGATTATAAAATTCTTATTCCCACAGTGAATTTATTAATTGAAAAACTAGAGCAACTTGAGCTTACAGATTTTTCATTGAATATGTGTAATCAATTTTGTGAATCAGATATTAAAACAGAAAATGAAATAGATACTTTAGATTTACTGTTTTATAAAGCAGCCCAAATTGTAATTGAAAATCAGGATTGTTCTTTCTCTTTTTTACAGCGCAGATTATCCATTGGATATAATCGGGCTAAGGCTATCATTAATCAGTTGCAACAAAAAGGTGTTATCGTATATTCAACAAATAAAGAAGATTGCAGGGTATTATTAACAGAAGGTAATAGCTTGAACAAAAAACTTAAAAAGTAATATCATTTTATTGATTTCTTTAAATTTTAAGTAGAATTCATATTCTTTTCAGAAGTATAGTGAAGGCATTGCAAATAGCTATTTATTAAATACTTAATAAGAAACAATTATTTACAGATTAAAATATTAATTCGAGTTTTTATTAAGATTCGATTTCAGAAAAATAGAATAAATCTTTTCATTTTTACAATAATTCTATTTATCAAAAATAGTTTCCTATTCGATAAATACCAAACGCTAATATTCAATTAAACTTATTATTATCAGTAAATATATAGCTGCTTAAAGCAAAGTTTTTCATAAAGTATGCTTTACTAACTAGTTCCTTTTATGTATAGTAAATGCAGAGAATTAAATGCATTTAGCCTGATAATTATTTAAGCTTCTTACTATCCTCAAATAAATTCTGAAAATTATAGATGATTTAAGTAGTGTAATTGGTCTTACAATTATAATCTGCAAGTAATCATACTTTATGATTTTAACATCGAAAAATAGCTTTAGTTCTAGATATACAGGGCGCTAAGGGCGGTTAAAGACTGTTGTAAAAGAATGTAATAAAACAAATAAACTGGTTAACCAATTTGCTTTTGTAAATTATTTGCATAAATTTGTCTAACCACAAACTGGTTAACCAATTTGCATGTATTTAATGATTAAACAGAAAATTGTATCTAAATGCCGAAAGATTTATTTGATAATCTAAAAGAAATTGTAATAGAAAAGCCTTCTGATAAAATAGCCGACCAAATAAACGAACTTATTTCTTCGGGACAATTAAAAGCTGGCGATAAACTTCCTTCCGAAAGGTTACTGAGTGAAAAGCTAAATGTTGGAAGAATTTATGTTAGAGATGCAATTAAAAAACTTGAGTTTTATGGTATTGTAAAAACGCTTCCGCAAAGTGGAACAATAGTTTCTGATAATCAGGATTCTGCTTTTGTTGAAATGATTACTAATGCTTTAAGTTTGGTAAATCCTGATTACAATTCACTTTTGCAAGTACGAAATGTATTGGAAATTGAGGCGGCAAGAAGTGCTGCAGAAAAAGCTTTGCCAAAAGATATAGAGTTGATGGAAGAGGCAGTTGATTTATTAAGTAAAAAAGTAGATCAGGGAGAAGCCGGATTAGAGGAAGATTTGATGTTTCATATTCGAATTGCCGAAGCAACTAAGAATGATGTTTTGAAATATCTAATATCATATTTAACATCTCACATGCAGAATTATGCTAAGAAATATGATATCTGTCGTAATTCGAGAAATTTAAAGGCACTAAAGGAACACAGACAAATACTAAAACATATTAAAGATGGTAATGTTGAAAAATCAGGAGAGTCGATGAAAGAACATTTGTCCAGTCTGTTTGATTTTGCTCCTAAGCTTGAATCATAAATTAAGAAGTCAATGAATTGATTCATCAGATTATTATAATAAATACAATATGAATAAAGTAATCTTTTTAATGGGTGTTTCGGGTTGCGGAAAAAGCACTATTGGAGAATTGTTATCTGAAGAACTAAAAATCCCATTTTTTGATGGTGATGATTTTCATCCTCAATCAAACATCGAAAAAATGAGTAATGGAATTCCTTTAAACGATGAAGATAGATATGATTGGCTGCTTAGTCTTAATGAACTAGCAAAAAGGCAATTACAAAACGGTAGTTGCATAATTGTATGTTCTGCATTAAAAGAAAAGTACAGAGATATTTTAAGTAGGGATATTAAGAATAAGCTTAATTGGGTGCATTTGGAAGGAAGTTTCGAGCAGATTTTTGAGCGAATAAATAGTAGAAAAAATCATTTTATGTCCTCAGATTTATTGCAATCGCAGTTTGATACCTTAGAACAAGCCCAAAATGCTTTAGTAATAAACATTGGTTTAAAACCACTTGAAATTGTAAAACAAATCACAAATAAAATAAATATGAAATCAGAATTTGGCTTATTTGGTTTAGGAGTTATGGGTAAAAGTTTAAGTAGAAACTTAGTCCAAAAAGGATTTAACATTTCACTTTTTAATCGTGAAGTTAAAGGAACAGAAGAAAATGTAGCTATAGATTTTAAATCTGCTCATAATGAGTTGGAATCGGCACAAGTATTTTCAGATATTAAAGCTTTTGTAAACTCATTGCAAACTCCAAGAAGAATAATGCTTATGGTAAATGCCGGTAAGATTACAGACATGGTTATAGAGGATTTAATCCCTTTTTTAACCGATGGAGATATCTTGATTGATGGTGGTAATTCCAACTACTTAAAAACAAAAGAACGTTACGATTATTTAAATGCAAAAAACATTCATTTTATTGGTGTTGGTGTTTCGGGAGGAGAAGAGGGTGCACTGAAAGGACCTTCTATTATGCCTGGTGGCAATAAGGAGACATATAATTTGGTAAAGCCTTATTTAGAAAGTATAGCAGCTAAAGATAATAATGGATTGCCATGCTGCACTTATATAGGTGAAGAAGGTAGCGGGCATTTTGTGAAAATGGTTCACAATGGTATTGAATATGTAGAGATGCAATTGTTGGCCGAAGTGTACACAATCCTGAAAACATTAGGGAATAATCCAGATGAAATTGCTAGCATATTGGAATCCTGGAAGTCGAAAGCAGATTCTTACTTGCTGGGAATATCTGTAGATGTACTAAGGAAAAAGGAAGGCGAGCATTGGTTGCTTGATAAAATAGTTGATAAAGCAGGAAATAAAGGAACTGGTAATTGGACAGCTATTGCAACAGCACAATTGGGAGTTCCTAGCACATTGGTAGCTTCGGCTTTATTTGCTCGATATACCTCTTTCTATAAAGAAGAGCGCCTCGAGGCCAGCAAGAACTTTTCAATTAATCCAAGGCTAGTAAATTTAAAAATTGATGAAGTATTGAATGCTTACCAGTTTGCTAGAATAGTAAATCATTATCAGGGACTTAAGTTGATTTCGGAAGCGGGGAAAGCTTATGCTTGGCAACTAAATTTAAGCGAGATAGCCAGAATATGGACAAATGGATGCATTATTAAATCCGATTTAATAATGGATTTAATACCTGTTTTAAAAGAAGATGATAATATTTTAACACATAAAACAATTATTAATCAGCTAAAAAGCCTGAAGCCATCAATAAACAAAGTGGTGTCAGAATGTATTTTGAATGAGTTAGTTGTTCCTTGTTTGAGTGAGTCTGTTAGTTTTTTAAATGCATATACAAGTGCTAATTCAGCAGCCAATTTAATACAGGCACAACGCGATTATTTCGGAGCACATACCTATCAACGAACCGATGATGCTTCGGGGAAGTTTCACCATACTAATTGGTAGTAATTACGATTAGATAACAAGTTTTAACCTAAGCTTTAAATCATGTCAGAAGTCAAAAAAAATAAATCATTATTAAAAAAGATAATTGCAATAATTTTAAGCTTTGGGCCAGGAATTTTTGCAATTGGATATACCATAGGAACAGGTAGCGTTACCTCTATGATAGTTGCAGGAAGTACTTATGGAATGCAATTATTATGGGTTTTACTAATCAGTTGTATTTTTTCAGGTGTTTTAATGTTTGCCTATGGTAATTACGCTTTAATTTCGGGAGAAACAGCTTTATATGGTTTTAAGAAACATATTAAAGGAGGGAAAATTTTAGCTATTTTAATAATCATTGGAATCTCTTTTGGTCAATGGAACTCATTAATGGGAATATTAGGTATTTCGGCCAATATGTTGTACGAAATTCTAGCCATGAATTTCGAAGGATTAATAGCATACAAATACGAAACTGTACTTACAATTGCCATACTCGTAATTGGTGTTTTTTATGGTTTAATGATGGTTGGGAAATATTCTTTCTTCGAGAAGATATTAGTCATTTTTGTTACTTTAATGGGGCTTTCCTTTATTTTTTCTCTGTTTTTTGTTTTTCCTCTTCCTGTTGATATTGTAAAAGGATTAATTCCAACAATTCCAGATGTGCCTGGTGGTAAAATGATGACTGCGGCATTTGTTGGAACAACTATGGCGGCAGCTACATTTTTATCGAGACCACTTTTTGTAAGAGGTAAAGGGTGGACCATTAAGAACTTAAAAGAACAAAAAAAGGATTCTATTGTAGCCGCTATATTGGTATTTGTAATTAGTGGATCGGTTATGGCTGTTGCTTGTGGGGCTTTATATTATAGTGGGAAGCCAGTAACTCAGGTATTGGATATGGCAAATACCTTAGAACCAATTGCTGGGAATTTAGCCGTAACTATTTTCTTTTTTGGAACTTTAAGTGCAGGACTTTCTTCTATTTTTCCTTGCTTGTTAATTGCTCCTTTATTAATTGCCGATTATCAGTCTGGTGAATTAGATACAAGTTCACGACAGTTTAAAATTATAACTTTTATAGCCTGTTTGGTAGCATTAATAGTGCCTGTTTTTGGTGCCAATCCAATCGAAATGCAAATTTTATCTCAAGTATTTAATGTTTTCGTTTTACCTGTTGTTGTTCTAGGAATTATTCTAATGGTCAACAATAAAAAAGTAATGAAAAACTACAAGACAAATATTGGAGTAAATATTGGCTTGTTTGCTGCACTCTTCTTTTCATGTGTTATTTCATACACTGGAATTTTGGGGATAATAGAAGCATTATAATCTACATTCTAAATAAGTTGCTTTCTTTTTAGAATGCAATACAAGAGAATGGAGTAGACTATTGTAGTAAGTTTAAATTTAACAATAACAATTAACTCAATAAATTTAAAATATTATGGATAATAATAAATTAATTGGTAAAAATATTCTGATAACTGCTGGTGCTCAAGGTATTGGAGAGTCAATTACTAAACATTTTATTGATAGAGGTGCCAATGTTGCAATTCACTATTTTTCGAGTGCTGATACAGCTAACAAATTGGTTGAATATGCAAGTAGTAAAGGACAAAAAGCAATTGCCATAAGTGGTGATTTAACAAAGGAAGATGATGCCAATGCAATGCTTGCTAAAACAGTGGAATTTTTTGGTGGTTTAGATATTCTGATTAACAATGCTGGTTCGCTTGTCGCACGCAGAATGTTAAACCAAATGGAAGCTGAATTTTGGAACAAGGTAATGGATATTAATCTTACATCTATGATGTTTGTGACACGTGCAGCATCGCCATATCTGGCAAAAAATGAGAATAGTAGTATTATTAACTTAGCATCGCTTGCCGGACGTAAAGGTGGCCATCCGGGCTCCTTAGCTTATTCTACCAGCAAAGGAGCTATTCTTACATTTACAAGAGCACTTGCTTCGGAATTAGGTCCCCAAGGTACGAGAGTTAACGCAGTTGCTCCGGGTCTTATTCTTGGAACATCATTTCATAATACGCATACCACAAAAGAATCAGCCGATGAAACAATTGCTGGTATTCCAATTCAACGAGCTGGTAATGCAGATGATGTAGCGAGGGCAGTTGTATATCTGGCATCCGAATACGATGGTTTTATTACCGGTGCTACGCTCGATATTAATGGTGGTGTTTACAATATGTAGTTATTTATCACTAAAATATAAAGCATAAGGTGCAATTTAGCTCCTTGTGTTTTATCCTAATTATTAAGATTAAGTTTATGCTAAAAACTCCGGTAATACACCCAACAATTATGGAAGCGCTTGCGCGTTCGGGACATTTTGCACAAGTGCTTATTGCAGATGGTAATTTACCCGTTGGTGCCATGAATGGTCCAAATTCTACAACTGTACATCTTAATTTTCGTCCGGGATTATTGGATGCACTTACTGTACTCGAAGGCATACTGGAAGTTTGCCCTGTTCAGGGTGCAATTGTTATGGAAAAACCTGCTAAAGCTAAGGCAGAAATACACAATGCTTATAAAAAATTATTAGGAAATGTAAGCTGGAAAGAGTTGGAGCGTTGGGCATTTTACGATAAAATTAGAGAGCCGGCTACCACTTTGATTATTCAAACAGGAGAACAGCGTCGTTTCGCTAACTTAATTCTAACTGTTGGTGTCGTAAAAATGGCAGAAGAAAATGATTTTTAGTAACTAAAGAATAAAAAAATGAATAAAAAAATTATTACATCATTATCAGGCTTAATAGTGCTTGGTGTTTTTCTAATACTAAGTAGCTGTTCCAATTCACCTAAAAAGTCGACAAAGAAAGAAGCTTCAGAGAGCGTTTATGCGAGCGAGGTTACTCCGTTTTTCGAACATTGGAAATTAATTTTAGGTGATGGTTCGAATGTGGGTAATGCAATTAATTTTGAACATAAAGATTTCTTTTATACTGCAAACGATGGTAAAAGTAATTGGGTTGTTTATAAAACGCCCAATGCTGGTCATACCCATGGAACTTCGAACAACACAAGAACAGAATTGGCTCAAGAGAAAAAATGGTATCCTGAAACTGCCGATGATAAACTAACAGCTACACTTAAAGTAATGAATGTATCAACTACGGGCGATGCTCGGGTAGCTGCTTCTTATGCCGTAGTAATTGGTCAAATTCATAGTGCCGATGGGCATGAGAATGAACCTCTTAAAATATTTTACAAGAAATTTCCTGGACATAGCAAAGGTTCAGTTTTTTGGGATTATGAAATCAATACAAAAGGAGATGATAATCCCGGAAGATGGGATTACTCGACAGCAGTTTGGGGATATGACTTATCTGTTGTAGGTACATCAGAAAATACCTATCCAGAAGAACCAAAGGATGGGATTTCATTAGGCGAAGAATTTAGCTATGAAATAGTGGTTAAAGAGGGTATTATGAGTCTTAAATTTACAAGTGAAGGACATGAAACAAAAACATTTACAAAGAATTTAATTGAATCGGAATATACTGCAGCAGCCAACATTCCTGAGCAAACTAAAAAATTATTTGTATCGATTGGTCAAGATGGAGTGGAACGTAAAAATGCTTATACTGGTGAAGGATGCTTTTTTAAGCTTGGTTGTTATAATCAAACAAATGGTAAATCACCCGAAGTAAATAAGAATTGGTGTTCTGGTGCAGAAACGCACAATGGAGATATTCAAAAGCAATACAAAGACGGAAATTTTGCCGAGGTATGGTTCAAAACTGCAAGTATACAAGTAAGTGATGCTGCTGTTTCTAATGAAGGCTATTTTACGAAAAATGACTATTTGTATAAGAAATAAAGTTCTTCAATTAATTTAAAAAACTTATTAAGCCAGTTGATTTATTTCATCTGGTTTTTTTTGCATCTATTTTTTAAAATTTAAACTAAATGTTTGCTTTTAAGTTGAGTAAAAAACAATTTTAAATAGCTGTGTTGCTGTCGAATTATACACTTGTGTAATACAATTTTGTTTAATGTATCTAAGAACAGAAATGATTTCTATTAAAGTCTTATCCTGCAAATTTTTCAGTTTTGTATTTAAAATCAAGACAAAAAGACAGTTATATTGCTATTAATGAGGTCAATATGTCTTAAAGTTTGAGCTGGCAGGAATTTTGGTATTAGTAAAACGAATCGCGATTCCTAATTATAATTAATAAAATAAATAATAGGAGATTAAGTTATGACACTTGTTAAAAGAAATTCAGACAGAATGTTTCCATCCTTCTTTGATCATTTCTTTGGCAGAGATTGGATGGATTGGAACAACAACAATTTTTCAATTACAAACACTACTGTTCCTGCAGTAAACGTAATGGAAGATGAAAACAATTATATTATTGAGGTGGCTGCACCTGGAATGAGAAAATCAGATTTTAGCATTAGCCTCGATAAGGATCAGTTGATTATCTCTTCTCAGAAAAAAGAGGAAAAAGAAACACAGGAAGAAAACTATAGCCGAAAAGAATTTAGTTATCAATCATTTCAAAGGTCGTTTCGTTTGCCTGAAAATTTGGTTGATGGAGATAAGATAAAAGCTAAATACGACGATGGAATTCTTATGCTTATGCTTCCTAAAAAAGAGGAGATAAAACCGAAACCCATTCGTACCATTAAAATTTCATAAGAAAAACGAGCAGCAGAAATGTTGCTCGTTTTTTCATGCCAAATTGTTTATGCTATAGTAGTAAATTCAGTTTTATATGAGAATTGGCATTATTTTGTAATAATAAAAACCGAATAATTTTTCTTACCAAAATATTTTAACCTAATAAATCATAATTAAGGGTTCTATCTTGTATCTAATTAGGTAGCAGCAATTATCATCAACTAATTTAATAGATTAAAACACATTATAGTTTTTTAGTATACTAATTACTTATACATAATTATATAGCGCGTAAAAGAAGTGGAGTATTGCTTTATGTAGGTTCAGGAAATTAAAATGGAGTACTTAAAATTAGTTATAAAGATAAGAATTGTAGCTAATTATATTGTTTTAAAGGTATTGTAGAATACAAAATAAAATTTGCTACAGAAAGAAATAAAGCAGGTAGTAAGCAGTGCACAAGCATATACCAGCACAATAACATGCTAATATCTGTGTTTCTGTTTAGCATCCTTGTTTCAAATGCTGTATACTTTGCTACATAAAGCTAGTTTTAAGCAAAAGAGATTTCCTTAAGAAATAAAAAAATAATATACTTATTGATAGCTATTCTGATCAAATATTTGCATATTTAAACTCTTTCGAAAGCTTATAAATAAAAGTGTATTTGTTAGTACTTATCAAATATAGCTTCTAATTTTTATGTGGGATTGGTGTGGCGTGATATTTTTTGATGAATTTAAAGTTGAAGTAATTAAAGTTAATGTTATGGCAGTTAAAATCAGAACAATCAATGAAAATGATGTGGATACCATTATCGGATTAGCTCATAATGGAGAACCAGGAATCAGGGCGAATAATAGAATGATTTATTATTTATCTACCACAGTATTAAAAGAATATGTTTTTATTTGTGAGGACGAAGAAAATAAAATAGGCTATGTATTTGGAATATTAAATGGTGACAAAAAAAGTTTATGGATTCATCAATTAGTGGTATCAAAAGATGAACGAGGTAAGGGATATGGAATTAAACTTTTAGAACATATAGAATCTAAAGCTAGAACCAATAATATCGAAAATATCGAGTTAATGGTACGTCCGGATAATAAAGCCCGTTTTCTTTATCAAAAATTAGGATATATAGAAGGTGCCTTAAATAGTAACACTGATATGTTTACTTATAAAAAACAAATTCACTGATGAAAAAGGTTACCATATCACCACAATTTTATTCTTCAGGATCAGAATGTTTAAATTCATTTTACGATGGTAAAGTTGATGTTGCTTTCATGGGAAGCGTTCCATTTATTATTGGAAGAGCATCAGGAGTTCCCATTAAAATACTGGCTTTGGTGAATCGTTCAAAAGGTGGTGAAGCGGTACTAGTACGATCGGGAAGTAACCCTCTATACTCAAGAAACAAAGAGTTAAAAGTATGTACCGCTTTTGGATCTACAGCGCACTACCTTTTGCAAAAATACACCCACACTTTACCAGCTGGCATAGATATTTACAATACGTTTATGTCGCCCGAATTACAAATGGATGCATTTAATAATGGTTTTGTTGATGCTATTTCTTTATGGGAACCTTATGTATCTTTTGCAGCAAATAATTTCGATGCTTCTATTGTTTATGATGATAGTAAATTGGCTGCAGGAGGATTAAACTTTTTAGTAGTTAGAGAAAGCTATGCATCTAAGCATCCCGAAATAATCGAAGAATTTATAAAAGCTCTGAAACAAAGTACCAATTGGATTAAGGGGAATATGATGCAGGCTGTTGGTATTATTGATAAAATTTTAAAAACACCGGACATAACAGCTTATGACCTATCCTGTAACAGCTTGTCTATGTACGATTGGGAAATATCATCATTTTTGCCTGAACTTATGGCAACAGATATTCAGAAGGAATTATTAGACATATCAACCTATCTTACTTCCGATAATATTGCGGCTCCTCTGGTATTGCATCCATCCAACATTTTTTGTGATCGTACAAATATCAACAATGAGAAATTGAATTATTCTGGTGCTGACATAAGAATTGGATATTCTTCTGATATTATGTGTACACCCTTTTTAATTGCAAGTGCTTTAAATATATGGTCGGAATATGATTTTTTTATTCCCAGACATAGTCAGTTAATCTCCGAAAGACTTCTTCATTACGATCAGAGTACACAGGATAGTTTGATGAAAATATTTTCTGATATTAAAAAGAAAAATACGAAATCGGCAGCCATAAGTTTAAGAAGTTTATTGGAACGTTGTCTTAAATATTTATGCAAAAAATTCAATCTAAAAATAGCTGAAAATAAGAATGCTGTTGGTTTGTTTTCATATTTAGATGCCTTAAAAAAAGCTAAAGTAATGCCGAGTGAAGTTGAGTCATACTCTCATCTTATAAGATTATTTGGTAACGAAGCAGCACATCAAACAACAGTTAATGATCCCGACTTACCTCTGCTGCTGGAATTTACGATGCGTATTTTTGACTGGTCCAATAGTGATGGTTCGGGGCATTGTCCCAATTGTAATTTGTCAATTAATTTAGAATGGCATTATTGTGCCGGATGTGGCAAACAATTAATGAATACTGACACTTCTGCCGAAGAGATTTTTCTTCCACTAAATGGAAATGAGATAAAAGAAATTCTTGGTATTGGACCAGGCCCATTAATAGGTAAAGCACAAGATTATCTTCGGCAAAAAATTAAAGATAATCCAGATATTAGCAAAGAAAAATTATACGATTTACTTATTGAGTGGAAAGAATCTAATATTATGTTTTCAGATTCTGGTATGAGCAAAATTATCTCTTAAAAAGGAGATTTAAGGAGTACCAATCGGATCTAAGGCTTCCCAGACCATTGGGTTAAGGGTAGAGGAACCTATCTCACTATATTGCAAATAACATTATAACAATAAAAAAGGTAATTCTACGATAATATAATTACCTCTGTATGCCTTTGCTATTGTGACTTTAATAGTCTTTTTGTAGTATGATGTTTTACTTATCTATTTCCCGATACAATATTTACGATACGCTATGTTCAGAGGGGGTACAAGTAAGAGGTACAAAAATCGGTACACGAAACAGTGGACTTTTTGTTAACTATTATTAAGAAAATAAAAGTTGATTTATTTTATCAAGTGAAGGTTTTAAAACACTTGATTGTTTCCATAATCAAATATAGTTTATAAATATTTGCCTTCATATTTTTGGTGAAAATATTGGCGAAATTAAGACGAATGTTATCTATATAGTGTAATGATATGTTAGAAGAGAATTATAAAAAAACCGCTACAAAATTGATGTAGCGGTTTAGAAGTAATTTAGTAATAGATTTAATCGACCACAATAGATCCTAAATATTTACTATTTGAAACATTAGCTCCATCTTCACTAATGAAAGAAATAAAACAATCCACAGACTGTCCTGCATAATTTTCAGGAACTGCTAATTTTAATATTCCTGTTTCTCTAGTCGATCCTTCTGTCATAAAAATTGCTTCATTTCTCGATTGATTATAAACCAAAACCATAGCTTTATCTATAGAACTTGCATTTCCATCAGAAGAATTATCTACCCATGAAAAATCAACAAATCCATGATCAATAGAAGCAAGAGTTCCATTTAGTACACCTGCCAAACTTCCACGACTAATTAATGCATTTTCATAATCAATGGTATAGTCTGGATAATCTCCTGCAATTGCATTCTTAAGATTATATGACATTGCACTATTAAATTGTGTCATTTTTGTTGCATAATCTTTAAAGCCGATTTTAACAAAATCTTTCATTGGCTGTAAAAACTTTAAAACAGTTGAAAATTTAGATCGCTGATCTACCTGTCCTTCTGTTCTAGGATTTGCCACACTTGCTGGCTTAACTCTCATATAATCGATACCTTTCCAGTTACCACCGATTACATTACCTACTTTTCCGCTGAACCCACCAAGAATTCCTTGATTAATTTTACCCATGTGTATAAATATTAAATAATAAAACAATTACTGTCTTTGGATTTGGTACGGACTTAATATGTACTTAATCTATCCAAAAAACCTTTCGCATATTATATGGCAATAAGTGTGCAATTGGAAAGAAATTGAATACAATGCCTCAGTATGCATCTAAATGAATAGCTCGAGATTTTGAAGGTGACAAAGTTGGCGAAGTTGGCAGACGAAGAAATGTTTGAACAGGAATTTCTTCTTACCTGATAAACATCCAATAATGACCGTTGAGCGTGGGATGTGTCAAGGTTTTTGTTAGATTTTTTTATTTACTAATAATGAAAAAACTATTATTAAAAAATCTATCAAAACAGGATGCTTGACCTTGACTTGTTGAGTGTGTAGGGAATGTTTGTGCGTGGTGGATAGATGAATTTCCTGCTAATAAGGAAATATCTTTGTTTATCAGGGAAGGAGGAATTTACGATGAAAGTTTAAAGGAAAAAGTCACAAGGTATAAGGGAATTATTTAAAAAAAACTGCTTATACAATTATCTTGATTAACTATCAATTCAATCAGATTTTTTGTTTTTAATGCTTAGCATTAAAAAAGGGTGGTGGTGGGGTTGTTGGTGGTTATTTAGCTGCCGTGTCTTAAAGGTGGCGAGCCGCCTGCGAGTGGGAGGGTGTGACAGACAGGTAAAGCAGATTTTTCATCTGCGACTGACTGCCAGCTGTTTTTGGCGGCTTTTTTGAGGCAGTGATGGATGTTGCCGGGGGAAGTTTTGCGTTGGAGAATGGTTTTCTTTAGCGTTGGATTTGTGAGTGGGCAAAGAAAGCATTTGCGTTGAGGAAACTTGACCCGGGTGTGTAGGGAAAGGGCTTGACTTGTAGGAAAAATTATGCGAGTGAATGACACTTCTCTTTTTCGAAGAATTTACGCATCCAAGTTTGCAGTTAATAAATTGTGGTTGGTGAAGCATGATTTTTACAAGAGGCAAGTACTGCCCGTGGCCGCTCAAAAAAGATGACAAAAACAGATAGCACCCGACCTAGCAGGCGAGCCTAAAGTGAGCAATGTAGGCTTTTTTGGCTGGTGGTATTTTATTGATTGTACTACTGACTATTGCAATATTACTACTGTTGAATTAATGTGCCTACACTCCTTGTTTAAACCACGAGGCAAGGAAGTCGGGAATTGCTGTGAAAGACGAGTGGTTGAGCGCGAAAAGTATGACAGGGTTGCTCTGCAACTTTAGGTGACAAATGCTTGTTGGTTGTGTAGCTAGAAAATTGATGTAGAAAGCTAGTTTAGAAAGCAAGCGGAACGACCAACAAGATTTTGGAAACCCCTGGCGGACTTTTTGCCGATGCCCGAGGAGAGAACGCCATATTTCCTGTTTAATATCCGAATAATATCAAACAAATTACTAGTTTTTACAATACATAGGAAAAATATGTTTATTTTAGATAAAGAAGAGTCTAGGATCTTAATATTAAGAAAAGCTTGTTAATCAATTATTTTATTTATATATTAAAGCAACAAGAATTTTGATATATATTTATTTTGTAATAAATTCGTGCTCGATTTTACCTAAAAATCAACCCAATGGCTATAACTATAAGAACTACACCCATACTTACGGGGAAGGACGCAAATAGATTTGAAGAGCAAATCAAAAAAAATAGAAATAACAGTACTTCAAGAGATTGCTTGAAAGGAAAAAGAGATGCTTTTAATAAAATTATGTCAAAATCCAAGTAATATATTAAATGCTTGATATATCAGAACACAGTACCTTTCAAGCTTTAGTAAACGAAATTAATAATTCAAATTTTGATTGTGATAACGAAGATTTGAACGAATTTTTCATTGAAGACGCTCTTAATTATTCAAAAGAACTTATTGGGAAAACTTATTCTTTCATCCTTGATGAAAAACCAGAAATTATTCTTGGAGCATTTACTGTGTCCAATGATAGTTTAAAGGTTAATTCATTAAACAATGGATGTAAGAAAAGAGTAAGAAGAAAAATTCCACATGCAAAGTACATGAAGAATTATCCTGCTGTTTTGATTGGTAGACTTGGAGTGCATAAAGATTTCAAAGGTCAAAAAGTAGGAAGCCAGATATTAGATTTTATAAAGCTTTGGTTTACTGATGGAAAAAATAAAACAGGATGTCGTTTTATTATCGTAGATGCCTATAATAATCCGCAAGCTCTTAAGTTTTATGAGAGTAACGGATTCAAGTATTTACACACTAACGAAGAAACAGAAAAAGAGCATATTGGACTTAATAGATCCGAAAAGTTATTGACCCGCTTTATGTATTTTGATCTAATTCAATTAATGAATTAGAGCGTTTTCTCTCAAAAAATACGATGACTTATTTGCTTAATACGACCAATAAATGATGTTTTCGAAGTAGTAGAAAAAGTTGCCTGCGAATTTTTCAATTTTATTTGGATCAATGTTATTGATAGAATTGTATTCGAGGTAACGAACACATTCGTTTTGTATTAGACGATGCTTGTGTGTTTTATTAGCTAATTTGTACGCTTTGTATTGAGCGTAGATAGTTTTTAACTCAACAAATAAAAATTCTCCAAGGTTATCACCAACAAAGTGTTCTTTCTGGTAGTCAATAATAAAGAGAATAAAAAGTGGAGCAAACTCGCCTAATTGATAATTAAACCTCCATCCGGGGAAAGTATCATCGACGAATTCAATTATTTCAGAATAGAATTCCGTGCCTATATAGTCTTTGAATAGTATTGCTGCTGCCTTATTGTCTTTAAAAAACTTACGGTTTTGATTTGTATATGAATTATTTTGCATTAGATATTAACTCAAGTTTTTACTTGCGATTTTTCTTGTAGGATTGCTTGACGAGGGACATGATGTAGTCGAGGTTGTCGTCGTTGTGGATTTGTAGTTCGTATTCGCCGTTGCCCCAGTGACCTATGTTGCTTACATCGCGTGTGAGTTGTTTTGGGTCGTCGAGTTCGCCTTGGTTAAGATTGATCCACATTTTAAGACTCTTTTTCTGAATGTGAATGTCTGTAATGTTTGAACCATTTGCGAAAGCTATGTACTTTTTCTTAGGTTTTAGCTCTATATCTTCGAGGTTTAGTATGGACGCTTTAAACTTTTCGTAAAGCTCTATAATCTCTTCTGAAGAAGTGTTACCAAGCTGTTCTTGTTCAGTATATACTTTAATTTCTTTGTTTACTGTAGTGACGTTATCGTCTTTACGGGAAATCGTTTTTACGCTTTCTTGTGCTCCTCCTGTTTTTATTTGATTGTAGCTAACTGTATTGTTGTTGTATCGTTTTACTTCCCAAAGTTCGATTGGTAGATCTTTAAAGTTGATTGCCTCGCGCTGATAGGTTGTGAATGATGGAGAAATAAAAATGACTTTGGATTGTGACCAATCGACATCGTTTCGTTTAAGTGTGTTTTTACAATTCTCGTTGTATTCTAAAATGAAATCGGCTTTGTTGTTTAGCATTAAGGATAGATAGGCGTAGCCTTGATCTATTACGCTAAAATTACGCTCTCGTTTGTATTCGATGATTACAAATGCGTTAGCATCTTTATCGAATGCAAGTGTATCGATTCTGAAATTGTTCAAGGCAAATTCGGATTTTACAAAATCGATATGTAAAATTCTGTTTAAGTTGTTCTCGGTTAAAGATTGAATCTCTTTTTCGAGTTTGAATGGGTTTTCTTTTATGGGTTCTAAAGTGTTTTTCTCTACTTTAAAATGAGGCATAGCTTAACTTAAGTTTTGGGTTTGATCAAATTTAAGTAAAATTCATAATTTAATATATATAAATCAAATAAAAATGATATCCTGAACTATTTTATAAGTAATGATAAAGCATTTTATTGTTAATAAAACCCGATTTCAATTGTGTATGTACAAAATAAAACTGTACATTTGTGATATAATACTTCTATTTATTAAATATAATATTGATGTTTCCAAAAGTTGATATTAAGCAGTTATCGCATTATTTAATAGACTTCTTCCGCTATAAGGAAGATGTGATAACAAACAAAAAATTACAAAAATTACTTTACTATATTCAAGCTTGGCATTTGGTTTATTTTGATGGAGCTTTACTTTTTGACGATCAGCCACAAGCTTGGGTTCATGGTCCTGTGTATTCTGATATTTATCACGAATATAAACACAATAACGGTAGACCTCTGTCAAATTCAGATGATGAAATTACTCTTGACGAATTAAATGCTCAATTGCACATGTTAGAATTAACAGACCAGCAAAATGAGTTTTTGGACGAGTGCCTAAAATATTATGGCACAAAGACTGCTTTTCAACTAGAGGTTATGACTCACACTGAAGATCCTTGGGTTGAAGCAAGGAGGGGATATGGGGCAAATGAGCCAAGCACGCGAGAAATTTCTATTGATACTATGCGTAACTATTACAGTAAATTACAAAATGCCTAGTAAATTTAGTTTTGCGACTGCAGAAAGTGAAAAATCAGAGAAATTTAAAGGCTTAGAATCTGATAAATTAGAAGATTTTAAAATAAGATTTGCATTTGATCAAATTTCATTGGATCAAAAAACTATATGCTTTAATAATCCCAATATCAAGGATGGGACTTATTTGGAAATGATAGAATTCGCAAAATACTTGTCAAATGTAAGTCTTGCTGAAATTGTAAATGACAGTGATTATCTAAAACTACACACGATAGATTTACATAAAAAGTACTTTCTCAAACCTATCTTACAGGAAGTATTTAAATCTGACACAATAGATGATTTACCAGACATATACCAATTGAGAGCTGTTGGTCAAGATGATTATGAAAACTTCATAGCACCGAGAATAGTTGGATATTTTGGAGTGAGTGGTGTTTTCCACCTACTTTTTTTTGATTATTATCATGCTATCTATCCTATTAAATCATGTAAAGCACCGGAAAAATGGTATAAGGAATATTATTAAACTATTCAATCAATAACCACCTATAATTCCATACTTGCCCCGTTGATTTTGAGCCAGGTTTTGCGCTGGTGGTAATCGGGAAGAATTTTGTCTAATTCGTTCCAAAATGCTTCGTTGTGGTTGGGGTGGATTAAATGGACTAATTCGTGTGCAACGATATAATCGAGAACTTTTAAAGGAGCCATTGCACATTTCCAGTTGAAATTAAGGTTTCCGTTTGTAGAACAGGATGCCCAACGGTTTTGAAGATCCATTACCTTAACGGAATTCGGATTAACACCTAGTTTATCAGCAAATAGATTTATTCGTTCGTTTATTTTTACAATGACTTTGGTTTTATAAAACTCTTTAAATACATCGCGAGCTTTATGGAGTTCTTTTTTGCGGAGCTTAAAAAAACCATGCTTTAAAAGCAAAGGAGTTGCCTGATCTTCGACTATTTGTAAGCGGTAACTACTCCCTAAGTATAGAAATCCTTCTCCGTTTACAAATTCCCGATAAACTCGTGTTGTATTTAGGTCTTCCCAGTTTGCTATGTGCTTGTAAATTTGATATAGTTGGGATTCCAGCATCTTTTCTATCATATCCTTAGTAAATGCTTCCGGTATCAATAATGATACAGATCCATCCCTCTCGATGTAAATAGATGCTGTTTTTCGTTTACTTCGTTTTACTGAGTATTCTATTTTCTTGTATGTGAAAACTTCCATCATTCTACTTTCCTACCAAATCTAAATGACGTCTTTTTGCAAGAGCCATAATTTCATTCACCACGTTTTCAGCCTTTTCGATTAGTTGAGTCAGGTTGTGCTTAGAGCCCTCAATATAGATAATTTCAATCATTTTGCCACTTAATTCTTCCATTTCGGTAGGCTTGTCCCAAAAGTTAGAAATGGTAATGTTGGACTGAAACTCTTTAATCAATTGTTTGATAATTGGTTTGATATACTCTAAGTCGTCATCTTCGATAATTTGTCGATCGTAAACTATATCTATCACTAAATCGTAAAAGGGTGCTTCGTGTTTGTCGATACCTGCGATATCATCTTTACGCCCCTGAACCATTTCAGTACGGAAATCGCACATAGATTCGAACATTCTTTGATTATCGAGTTTGTTTTGATCGATAATGCTATCTAATTTTTCGCTTAAACGACGATACAAGGAAGGATCTTCATCCCATTTTACTTTGATGTGTTTTCTGATGGCATGTTCCATTTCACTAGCTTTTGCCTTAGGAGAAATGTTTTTTTCAACTTCTTGAATAAAGTTTGAAGAAAACAGTTCGGTTGGTGGAATTTTAGGATCGATGCCTAAGCTAATAAGATGCCCATTAACTAGATTTTTCACTTTATTACCCGCATCGGAAACATCAATAGAATTGTCCTTGTAACGGTTTTTTATTTTGTGAAAAATATAGTTGAAACGATATAAAGGAGTGCGGTATGGAAATGCAGATTTATTAGGCAGTATTACATCCATACTTTGATTGAATTTTTTCAGGAATGTTTCGAAGTTTGCGCGCAAATGAATATCCGCCATAAGCGTTATGGCTTGTTCTAAAATATCAAACTCGATTTCGGTGCTCTTGATTGCTTGTTTGACAAATTCCTCAATTTGAGCTATTCCATTTTCATTAAATAATTGAATAAGTCTGTTGTAACGACTTTCGAGCAATGGAATTTCTGAATTGATGTCTTTCATAGAGTTGATTATATCGTCGTAATCTTCTCCACTGTATATAGAAAGTGCATCTCTTAGGTTGTTAGCCAAACCAATATAATCTACAATGTAACCACGCGGCTTGTTTGATGCTACACGATTTACTCTGGCTATTGCCTGTAAAAGATTGTGTTCTTTTAGTTTTTTATCGAGATACATTACTTGTTCGATAGGTGCATCGAAACCAGTTAAGAGCATGTCGCAAACGATGATAAAGGCAATGCCTGTATTTGGTTTATCGTAATTGAATGATTTTTTGAAGTTATCGATTGCTTTTACACTTTTAGCTTCTTTTCTGGCAAGTGTAACGGCGGCATCTTCGTTGGTTTCATCGGCAGACAATACGACTGCTGTTTTTAGAAATTCAAGCTTTGTAATGAATTCATTTGAATGTTCACCACTCTTTTTTAGTTCTGCAATTTTATTTTTTAGCGCCTGACGAATGTATTTTTGATAGCGAACGGCAGCAATTTTAGAGCTGCAAACAACTTGAGCTTTAAAATCGTTCTCGAATATGTTTGTGATGTAATGGTTTACCAAATCTTTGGCAATTTCTTCTATTCTTAATTCCGCCTCGAGTATATCGCCATAAGTACCGTATTTCTTTTTTATTTCCAGTAGCTCTTCTTCTGACCGTTCAACAAAAAGATCTTCAAATTTGTTATCGAAACCTGCTTTATCGTAAATGGCAATATCGGCAGTTTTGCCTTCGTAAAGTATTTGAATTGTAGCTCCATCGTCAACCGCATCTTGTAACTTGTATTTATCGATGTAATCGCCAAAGCGTTCGATGGTTTTTTTACTATGGCGTTCGGTAATTAACGGCGTACCTGTAAAAGCAATTTTTGTTGAGTTAGGAAATGCTTCGAACATGTTGTTTCCCATGTCGCTGCCTTGGGTACGGTGTGCTTCGTCGATAAGGACTAAAATTTTATCGGAAGTGTTTACCTTACCAATGCTGTTGTAGCGTTCGATAGGCTCAGAGGCTTTTTTCAATTCGTTTTCGACATAATCGGGTAAATGATCTTTGCGTTCCTGGAACTTCTGAACCATTACCATGTTGATGTTCGATTTGTTGTTTGCCAATTTGGTGCGAACGTCAGCTATTGAATTAATGTACTTTACAGGTTCATCGGTAAGTAAAGCTGTTTCGCCTAGCTGACCTTCCAAATCGGAACGATCGTTAAGGAGTAGTATTTTGTATTGATTTAGGTGTTTGGTTGTACGCATTTTACGGATTAGAAAAACCATAGTGAGTGATTTCCCAGATCCTTGTGTATGCCACACTACACCTGAACGTTCTTCGGGCGATTGCCCTGTTAGAATTTTTTGAATAATTTTCTCGACTGCACGATATTGTTGATATCTGGCAACCACTTTGATTTCGACACCACTATCTAATTCCATAAAAAGGCTGTAATGCCTAAGTGTGTTTACCAGGGTTGCTGGTGGTAACATTCCTTGCACGAGTGTTTCCTGTGCTCTAATTTCTCCTAATGGCGGTTGAAAGCTTTCGTATTGAGATTCGATATGTTTCCATTGGTAAAAATGCTGTGTTGATGATGTAAATGTACCGTAACGCGCATCGTTACCATAGGTCGCAATATTAAAAAGGTTGAACCAAAATAGTTTTTCGCTTCCTTCGCTTAGCCCATCGCGTTTGGTGTTTTCACGCTGGTTGCTGTAACGTTGCAATTGTGTAATGGCTTCGTTTATTGGATTAGCTGTAAAAACAGTTTGGTCTTTGCATTCGATTACAACAAGAGGCATTCCGTTAACAAATAGTACAATGTCGGGAATGATAAAGTTTTTACCACCTCCGGGTGTTGCTACGCGAAACTGATTAATTGCAATAAAGCTGTTGTTTTCAATATTATCGTAGTCGATTAGTTTAACGCTTGGAAATTCTTCGTTGGTAATGGTGTTGCGATCAACTTTTGTGTTTTTTTGTAGAAGCTTCACAATGGCTTTGTTTGCTTCGAGCAAGTTATTCCAATTGTTATCTGTAAGTTCGTCGTAAAGTTCGTTGAGTTGTATGTCGGTTAACCATTCTTTGCCATTGGAGGCATTTATTTTTTGAATGCTTTTTTTGAATACCTGTTTAATGCAAATTTCGTTAAAAGAATTTCGTAGACTGGTTTTAGGATCGGTTGGAATTCCTTCGGGATGTAGGATAATTTGCCATCCCAGGTTTTTTAATTGCTTTAAAAGAGGCTGTTCAACGAACTTGAATTCTGACATAAGTATTACTTGTATAGTGTAGAATTCAAATTTAACAATTTTAGTAAATAATATATTGTTTTATGCAAGAAGATTTAATACTAATAAAAAGGTGCTGTAGCGCAGATATAAATACAAAGACAGCCAAAAATAATTAATGACTGTCTTTGTGTTTTATTTAAACTGGAACATTACCCGTAAGCAAATCTTGCATTAAGCCTTGCTTAATTTTTTGTGTTTTATCGAGATAGCTTTGTTCTGTTTCGATTTTTTTATCGATTGCTTCCAAGCGTTTGGCAATGTCTTTTTGTTCCTTAAAAGAAGGATATGGAATTAGAACTTTATTTATGGAATCTTTTGTTAATCCATATCTTGTGCTCCCATTTGCAACACGAATAAATTGCTTTTTAATTTTTTCTGAATGTAATAGATACATTAGAAACTTTCCGCTTGTTTTTGATTTGAATGGACGCAAAATGCCTAAATGATATCCACATATTAAATTAGGAACCGATTCTTCCACTACAGATGGAACTGCTATATCTTCTGGTGTCTCAGAATCCTTTGTAAATATCACATCATCAATAAGCAATTGAAATTTGTTTATTTCTGGCATGGTTGCTGTGGCTGACATAAATCTCAAATCATAAGTTATCCAATTATTATTATACACATCCATGTAGTTACATAATAAAACTGGAATTTCATGTTTAAATGATTTTTTATCAACATTACTAACAATAAGAGATGCTGTGTTCTCTACTGGATTACTCAACCAATCTTTAGGAATCCAACCTAGTTTTGTTTCGTGGTAGAGTTCAGGAGCTTGTTCTATTGTAGGGCGTAGTTTATTGGTTTTTGGATCGATACCGCATGTGAAAAGATCGTGCAACATACCCTTTTTGATGCTCTTGTATTTTTCTATTAAAGCACGAGTTTGTTCGATTACTTCGTCGGTTGTGCTTAAAATTTCAGCTATTTTGTTTTGGGTAGCAAGAGATGGAAAAGGAATATCTAAATTTATGTATTCCTGAGCATTTATATTTGGTTGTGCCCCGGTTCTCAAGGTTCTATTTATCCACTTTTTAAAATATGAAGACTGAAGAAAATGAAAAACAAATTTTGGATTACAAATTTTGTTATTTAATGGGAACTTTATCAAATAACCAGCATATGCAAGAACACCATCATTAGCACTATATAAATAGTTTTTGCCTACAGTATTACCTGTTCGAGCAATTACCAAATCATTTTCTTTTAGAATATAAGGTTTAGCTATACTTTTATTAATAGCCATTCTTCCATTTTCGATAAGATTACCATTTTCATCAATATCCGTTATTCTTAGATATCTAGGATTTATTCCATCGTAATTAATTGCGGAAGCATTTGCGCCGTATTCGGGAATTCCAACTAGTAGTTTACCTAATGGTAAAATATTAAAATTAGTTACTTCCATATCCAAGCTCCTCCAAGAATTGATTCAACTTATTAGATGCATTGTTACGACTATTTAGAATTTGTTCTTCGGTGGTTTTGTACTTGTCCCAAAGATTTTCTACTGCAGAGGTTAATTGCAACTGGTATTGTTTTAAATAGCCTGAAATAATTTCCTGAAGTCTTCGTTGCCAGCGTTCCATAATTAGGGTACGAGCTGTTTCTTCGTCGATTTTACCACGTGCTGCTTCTACTAACTCCTCTTTACGCTTTTCGGTATTTTTTATTGCTGTCTTTAAATCGCGTAATTCTTTAGCTAAAGCTTCGTGGCGCTTTAGTTTGTTGTTGATCGCATCGAGCTGTGTTTTTCGTTTACTAATTAAGGCAGTAAGCTGAGCAATTTGTTCTTTTAAAGCATTAGCTGTTTGTTCATCTTCCAAGTCGATGGCTTTTTCGAAGGCTTTTATTTCTTTTTGTGCCTTTTTAAGCTCTGTATTGAATTGCTTTTTTTGTGCCTTTAATTCCTTAACTAAAGTTTGACTTAGAACACCGTTTTCGTTTTCTTCCTGCTCATCGTCCTCTTGTTCGTTTGCAGCTGCAAAAATGGCTTCCAGTTCCTGAATTCTATCCTGATCGGCATTTAATTGAGCTAAGATTTTAGGGAATTGAGATTCGAGAATGCTCAACTCTGTAATTAAACCTGGAGACCATCCGGTTGATGCTACAACCTGAAAATCGCGTTTGAATAGTTCCCAGAAAGCAGCGAAAGCCCCACGCGTTTGGAAAATACTAAGCAGGTTAAGAGGTTCTAATGTTTCTACAAAACTTTCGATTAATGATGAACGCAATTGATACACATTTTCGGTTTTGGGTAGCGATAAAAGGGTATGGCGGTTTAGGATCCACCAATTGTTTACTGCTTCGATAAATTCGGTATGCTTTTTCTCAAAACCTTCTGACTTTTCAATTTTTGTTTTAATACAGTCTTTGTTTTCAACCAAATTGCTAAAATTGTAGAAGTTGGTTTCATTTTCGATTATTTGCTCCGGAGGCATTAATAAATCCTCTTTAATGCCTTCGAAATTTACGAAAAACTTGTCTAGTTTATCGACTTCCTGATGTGGAATACCACCTTTTAAATGTGCTTTTACATTGTGTGGTTCGGCATCAGGTGTATTATCGACATAACGACGAATGTTTAGGTTAAAGTTTTGCTCTTCTAAATCGCTAATAGGAACTAAACGAGAATATTTAGGAATTTCCAGCATGTTGTGATAAACATGGGTTATTTTTTCGATATCCTCTGGTCTTAATTTGTTTTGGTTTTTGCCTTCCTGATATTCACGATCGGCATTGATGAATAAGACTTCTTTTCTTTCCTCGGTATTGTTTTTATTTACAACCAATACACATGCAGGAATTCCTGTACCGTAGAACAAACCAGCAGGTAGCCCTATAACAGCTTCTAAAACACCATCACGAATGAAACGTTCACGACAATCTGCTTCGTCGCCACTACGGAATAATACACCGTGTGGCATTACAGTTGCCATTCGTCCGTTGGATTTTAATGAAGCAACCATGTGTTGCACAAACATTAAATCGGCTTTCTTACCATTTTCGGGCATGAATGTATGGAAACGGTCTTTATGCTTTAAGTCTGTTTTATTGTAGTTCTGCGAAAAAGGAGGATTTGCTATCACTCTGTCGAAAGTTTGAATTTCGCCATTTTCCTTTAAATGTTGAGGTTCACGAATGGTATCTCCTTGTTCAATTTTAGGATCGCGAACACCATGCAAAATAAGGTTCATTTTACAGATTGCCCATGTTCCTCCATTGTCTTCCTGACCGTATAAAGTTACGTCACGAGGATTTCCACCATTTTCACGAATGTAATCGCGACTTTGGATTAGCATACCACCAGATCCTACTGTTGGATCGTAAATTTCCATTCCAGGTTTAGGTTCGATAGTTTGAACTAATAAACGAACAACTTCGGAAGGTGTGTAAAATTCGCCACCTTTTTTACCTGCCGTATCGGCAAAGAATTTGATTAGGTATTCGTATGCAGCACCAAGCAAATCGGGAAATTCGAAATTTGAATCCGCCAGTTTCATTTCATCGAATACTTCGATAAATTGTTGAAGTCGATTGTCATCGATACTTTTTGAACCAATTTTACGGTTAAAATTAATCGGCTTAAGCACATCTTGCAAAACTGTGTTTTTCGCTTCCTCAATAGCTGCCAAGGCCTTGTTAAGAATGTTTGCAATGTTGCTTTTTTGGTGCAGAATACCTGAAAAATTGTGATATTCAGATTCTTTATCGTCTTTATATTTGCTTACTAAAGCACGTTTCTCATCTTCATTTAATTCCCACCGAGCCTCAGAAGGAACGTAAAAATCAAACTTCGAAGGAGTTTGTAATTGTTTCTCAATTAAAATTTGAGGAAGACCTTTCTTGCTTAGTTCATCAGCAAGTATTTCACGATCTTCTACAAATTTATCGTTTGCGCGCTTTAGGAAAAGCATTCCAAAAATAAATTCTTTATAATCGGAAGCATCCATTTTGCCACGAAGTATATCGCAAGCCTTAAATAATTTGTATTCAAGGGCAAGTAAAGTAAGCTTTTGTTTTCGCATATTATGTGTTGACTCTATATCAGTATTGTAAGGCATTATGTATTGCCGGCATGTAAAAAAAGTAATCAAAAATACCTAAAAAAAACGGCAAGATCACAATTAGAGTAAGACGATTCCTAATAAAAATACAATTAGAATTGAATGGTAAAATATACGTGTGGCAAAGCTGACAAAGTTGGCAAAGTGAAGGTGTTTTGTATTGCCTTGATTGCCAGTTTTGCCAGCTTTATATTTTCTGATAATGCCCTGGCTTTATCATGTTAAGATAGCTGCCTTTTAGTTTTTTTAGATAGCGATCGGTTGTTCGTTCGGCTAATTGTAAGTTTTTACCAATTTGTATGGCTTCTTGTCTGGTAAAGTGATGTGGTAAGGTGTTGTAGAAACGAAGTAATGGTTCCTGACCGCCTTCTTTCTTTTCCTGAGGTAAGTGCTGATAAATTTCTAATGTGTGTTCTAAAAAACAGTTGATTAGGTTCATTGCATTGTCAAAATCGTGGTCTGAACAGATAAGCTGCGAAGTTGTATCACCATCATCGATCTTGCGTAATGTTGTTAATAGCATGCAGATTCGGAAGCACATAGAACCTAATCGTTTTAATGATGCGGTTGCACTTTCAGGATAGAATGTGGTGATGTGTTTCATTTTTTCGGTGAAATTGTTGTTTAGTTTTTCCCATTGCTCATTGGAAAGGTCAACAATAGTAGGATATTGTTTAAGTGTTTGTACCATTTCATATACTTTATCGGATTGTTTTGTGAAAAACTCTTTGTAATTGATGCGGTTGGCACTTGGGGAAACATCTTTCCATACAGGATTATCTTTAAAATTATAGAATAGAAAACGGCTGAATAATCCATTTTCGGAAGATCCTAGCAGCGAGTGAACTTGACCGGGTGTTCCTGAAAGTACTACGGATAGTTTGGGGTCTTTTATCTCTATGTATTCATGGTTTGTTTTGCGTTTGTAGGTAATTGGTTCGTGTTCGTATACTTTACGCAATAGGTCGGAATATCCGCCCCAATCTTGTTTAAAAGTTGTAGTGAGTGTATCGGCTTCGGTTTCGCAAATGATTCCTTTTTCGTTGCATTCCATTAATGTTTGAATAATAGCTGCCGAGCTTGAATCGGCAGGAATAAAGAGAAGTTGAAAAGGTGGTTTTTCGGGCGGTTCGATGTTTGCGCGTTGTTTTGGTGGAATTGCTTGATAGTTTTGTAATTCTATTTCATATTTTTTTAAGGCATCGCGACTTTGTTGTAATATGGAATCGTGCCATTTTTGAGCTAACATTTTGGCATGATTTAAACATCCTTTGCCGCTGGCAGCAGGAGCTATGATAAAGGAAAATAGATTTGGAGAATATTCTTTTCCTGCATAGTTGCCTTGCGTATTTGGGAGGCACCCGCTTAAAATAGAAAGAGCTCCAACAAAAAATATGTCTCGTTCGCGTTTTGTTGGGTAAATCTCGCAGGATTCGGCAAGAATATTCGGCAAATTGGAATAGGTGCTTTCCGGAAGGAAATCACTTTTTTCCTGTTTGTTAGAAGATAAGTCTGAGACGCATGGCAATGCGTCTGTACGATAAGGAAAGGAAATATTTATTCCTTCCTTTTTTGCCATATAAAACAGGCTTTTAATTGTAATTCCTTCTTTGTTGCTTTTAAGGCATTTATTGTATTGGTCATCACATTCTTTTGGATTGTATTCGGGATGAAACTTACTGATTCGATGATAGTATTCTCTGCCTTTTTCCTGCAATTGGTGGGATAGAGCGAAGCCTATGTTTAACCAATTGTTGTAGTCATGTGTAATGTCGGTTTGAGTGGTTTCTATGCGTTGGGTTATTTGTTCGAGATCTGTTAATACCTCACCCAAACCCTCTTCTGAAGGAGAGTGCTTTGTGTTGGGATTTGAGACGTATGGCAATATGTTTTTACAAATATTTAATTGTTTTGAGTCTTTATTTATCCAGTTGTTTATTTCGAATTTACTTTTTGTCATCTTATTTGAATTTTACCACCTACAGTTTTTAGGCTGTAAGCGGTGTTTGTAAATTAATTATTGTTTTTCACTTAGATGTTTTGGATTGATAAAAACATCGGCATCGTGAGGTAGAAAACATGCTCTTGAAATGTCTTTTCCTGATGCATCGGGAATGATTTTATAAGAGCTATGCAGATAATTTGAAATTGCCTGAAACCAGTTTTGATGTGTTTCTTTTTGTGTATCAATTTCGATTATCCATTTTATACCATCGCCTGAGGGTGAAATGAAAAGCAATTGCGTTTCGAAATATTGATCGTTTAGTAAGGATTGTTTTAATTCCTTGAGATTTTCGATATGATCGAAATCGAGACAAAGCAAATTTGAATGCTGAATTAGATCCTTATCGGCTCGTTTGGCGAATGTTCCTGAAAAGGTAACATAGTCGAAATGTTCGGCTTTGTACTTGCGCGCTGACTTAGGCAATAAAATATTGCGTAGAATTTTTGTTTGTTCTTTGTATCTATCGCTTTTTATTAGCTCGTAAACTTGCACTAAGTTAATGTTACGATAAGGGTATGTATTTGTAATTGGTTTTGTAAAGAAACTGATATTTGAATTGTTCATTTTGATTTTCCTTTTTTGTTGTAGTTTGACTCCAATAAGCTTTGGATATCGCTGATTTTGTAATAAAATTTGTTGTTAATAGAAGAGTAGGGAAGTGTGCCTTTTGAACGAAGGCTTTGCAATGTGCGTTGGCTTATTTTTAATGCCAGCATTACTTGTTTGCCATCGATCCAAGTGTTTGTGATCTTTGCAAATTTGCCTTTGTTCCAGATTTCGAATAGCTGCCTAAGGTTTGAAAGGTCTTCGGCTAAGTCTTTTACTAAGCTTTCCAATTCTTTCATAACTTTAATTTATTTCGAGTGATGTACTGATCGGCAATTCTGTCGATTTCGGATTGTGATTCGATACGATTTGCTTGCAGCCATTCTAATAACTCTGTAAGCTTAAAATAGAGTTTGCGTCCACTTGGTTTATAGTGTGGAATTGCTCTTGCTTCTACTAGCTTATAAAGCTGTGCATCGGATACATTTAAATACACTTTTGTTTCTTTGAAATCGAGCATTTCTTTTTGAAACATTACTTGTTGTTTAAGCATCTTTTGAATGCTTTCTAATTGATTTAGGATATTCTCCTCTTGATTCATCTTTTGAACTTTTACATTCTTCCAAAAAAGTTAATTTTCGCCTTTAGGTTGGTCGAAGAAAAGCGTACAACTCTGACCTTAACCTGATACAAGTATAAGCAGGTTAAGGCAAAAAAAAGGGTTGCACTTCGTTGTGCAACCCTGTAGTAAGTAGTTGTATGTAAGTAATTAAAAGGGTGTTATTTTTCTTTTAACTTTGTGTTGATA
Source organism: uncultured Marinifilum sp. (assembly GCF_963677195.1). Lineage (NCBI taxonomy): Bacteria > Pseudomonadati > Bacteroidota > Bacteroidia > Marinilabiliales > Marinifilaceae > Marinifilum > uncultured Marinifilum sp. The sequence continues at coordinate 3,422,664 of NZ_OY781918.1, read as the reverse complement.
CTACGCAGATTAGGGAATCCTGTATCCCAAAATTCCACTGCTTTGCTATCTGGTATATCGAAATGATTTTTAATTGTGTTTGCTGAAATGTCATCCTGTTTTTTGGATGAAAACACTTTGCTAATTGTTTGAAAAAGGTCGGTTTTATTCTTGACTTCAATTAATTTATTATCGTGTAATGTTCTAAACAAAAGTGCTATTTGAGCAACTGATAGGTTTGTTTTTATTTTATCGATTCCTGCAAAAGATAGTTCTTTTAAATCGAGCTTTAGGTTTGCTTGATAAAACTCTTTTTCGGTTGTTAGCCAGGTAATGGCTTTTCGGATTAGGGAGGGTTTAAATTCAGTATAAGCTACTTGCAGTTTTGTTTGAAAGCTTGAGATTAGTTCTATTTCATCATTTAATAAAGTAATTCTATCTTTTGGTAGATGATGTTCTTCAAGTTGTAATTGAATGTTGTGTTTGAAACAATTCAAACAGCTTTTCATTTCTTTTGTATTAGATAGGAAATCAATATTAATTTGATTATTTGTTAGATTGTACTCCTTAATTAGGATCAGATTTTCTAAGATTAGAATATAGTCTAAAAGTTCTTCTTTACGCTTTAACTCTTTGCTTTTAGAGTCTGAATACTTGTATTTTAATTCAAGGTTTGACTTTATGTCTGTAATTAATTCATTAACATTTTTTAAACCGTATTCTTTATTACTGATAAAGTTCTTAAGTCTGTATTTATACAACTTATTGAAGCTATCCAGAGCGTTTATTAATGGAGGTTGTTCGTGCAAAATTTCGTGGTAAATATCATCTTCGGTTTCAATTTCATCGGAGATGTAAGAAGAAAAGATCGATCGGATTTCTAATGTTAATTGCATTAATCTTGTTTTTGCAACCATTAGAATATATTTTGATGACTTTCGTTCCTCGTATTCTTCTTTTGATATGGAATCCTCTGGATTTTCAAATAATGGTTTGTGCTTGCCTGGTAAATGTATTGCTTTGTGTTTTTTATGACTTTCGATAAGGTGCAATTTGATTTGAGAGTAGAGCTTATTTACAAACTGATTAAAATCAATATTTGGATCCTTTAGGGTTTTATTTAATTGTAATTGAATTATAGCATTTTCCTTTTGTAGCAATTGATAATAAAATTCGGTTTTGTCATCGAAGGCTGGTTCGATGGAAATATCGATTAATCCATTGAAAAGAGTATCATCCATATCGCCATAGCCAACTTCAACAACATTATCCTCTTTCTCATTGAACTCTACATAAGGTCTCTCAACTCCTTTGAATAGAGGATTATTTTTGATCCAATCTGGGAATTGTTTGAGATTTTCACCAGTTCCATGATGTTCAAGAAAGTTTGGCGTTAAATAGTCTGTAAATTTCTTTTGTTCTTTGTTTTCAGAAATCCAAGGTCGTAAATCTCCATAGATAACCTTTTCGTAGGTTTCAAGGATGTTGTTCATAGTTTAATTTTGATTTTATTGGCAGCTTCTACTTTTTTCTTATCAATAATTTTAGCATAAATTTGAGTCGTTTGCAAATTTTTGTGTCCTAAAAGTTTTGAAACTGTATAGATATCAGTATCGTTAGTTAATTGTAAAGTAGCGTAGGTATGGCGGGAGCAATGAAACGTAATGTATTTATTAATGCCTGCGCTTTCTATCCATTTGCGCAATTTTGTATTGTTATAGGCGCTGTATGTTAGATCAGGAAATACAAATTCATTTGTTGAATTTTCATTATCCAGATAATTGTAAGTTTCATCGGATATAGGTAAGGTTTCGTAGGCTTTTGTTTTCTTTTGTTGAAATCTGATAAAGTAACCTATGGTTTTAGACTGCTGAATGTCGGTCCATTTTAGTTTTTCTAAATCTGAAAATCGTAAACCAGTTAGACATCCAAAAATAAATGCTTTTTTGAGCATTGGAATTTCGCATTCTGCTTTTGCTGCTTCCTGCAATTCTTCTATTGTTAAAAATTCACGCTGAGTTTCAGCTTCTTTAGGTGCTTTTATTCTAGCTGTTGGACTTGTTTCGATTACTCCTTGTCGGACTGCTTCTTTAAGTGCTGCACGAATTTTTCCATAATAGGATGAAATGGAATTAGGAAGTAATTTTTCTCCATTCTTTTTCTCAGCCTTATTTTTTAAATAATCCTGAAATGAGATTAGCCACTCAGGAGTAATGTCGTTGAATGTAAGGTTTGGATTTGCAAATATTTTTAGGTGGCGTAATGCACCCACCCAATTTCCATAATTGCCAGGGGAGCCGTATTTTGATTCTGTCATCACTTCAAAAAATACAATAAAACTACGATTGCCGGATAGTACATTTCTTACATCGTAATTCCTACCTTGATATTGAACAACTCGTTTGGCATATATGTTATCAGCAATTTCCATTGTGCGTTTGTTCTCTTGGGATTCCTTGCTGTTTTTAGGTTCTGGGTAAAGGTAGAGACCTAAATATTCAAATCTGCGTTGCCCTTTGTGGTAATAATCAATAAACAAACTGATTTTCTTTTTGTTCTTCTTTTTTCTGAGTGTGACTTTCATGATTTCAGGTTTACAGATTAAAAAGTTTATCGATTGCTGTTTTGTGAATTATGGTACGTCTTCCAATTTTGGTAACTTTTAATTTTTCTGCTTTTATTAATCTGTGAATTGTTCTTTCACTTAAGCCGATTAATAATGCGGTTTCTTTAATTGAAAGGAAGTCTTTCTTTTGAACTGTTTCTAATATAGGATTACCTTGTAAAATGTCTTTTTGAACTTTAACGGCTTGTTCTGTTTTGGAAATCTTTTTTGCTTTTTGCCTCCTTTTGTAAGCTTTTTGAGCACACTTGTGACAGCAAAACCTGGTAACAGTTGTTTTTGCAATAAATTCATTATCGCAAAATTCACATATTCGTATGATTTCAATGTTTGAGCTCATGCCGTTTTTTTATAGTGAATAACAAATTTTACACTGTAATTTCTCCCGACTTATACTGACATAAAATGACAGTGTATGACTAATGATGTCTGGAATAATTTGAAATTGTCCCTTGACATTTACATTTAACAATAATTGCTTTTAAGAAACAAAAAAGGTACAAAACATGGCGAAAAGGTACGAATTAATAGGAATATTAAAAAATAAAAAAGCCTGTAATTGTGTGAATTACAGGCTTTTTGTATTGTTAGGCGGTACAGGTTACTTTCCGATACAAAAGTTCTTAAAGATATTGCCTAAAACTTCATCTGTTGATATGTCACCAGTAATTTCTCCAAGAAAATGAAGACACTCGCGTATGTCCTGAGCGAGAAAATCGGTAGGAATTTGGCTTTCTAAGCCATTGTTAACTCTATCGATGCTTCCTAATGCATTTTTAAGAGCTTCGAAATGACGAATGTTGGTAACGATTACATCTTGTTCGTTTACTTTAGCCATATTAACCGATTTTAGTAATTCTTTGGTTAAAGCATCGATATTTTGTTTCTGTTTGGCCGAAATAAGCATCACTTTATCTTCTGTTTCCAGACCTAATAAATTTTTGGCAATTTCTTGCGGATTTTCAATCAAATCAATTTTGTTGATACAAACAACAAGATGTTGAGTTTCTCTATTAATAGTTCTGTTTACAGCAGTAATCGATTCGTTTAACTGATAAATATCTTTATCAGCATCTACCAAAAGCATTACTATTTGGGCTTGTCTCATCTTACTGTAGGTACGTTCAATTCCCATGCTTTCAATACGATCTTTAGTAGTTCGAATACCTGCTGTATCGATAAATCTAAAAGTGATTCCGCCCAGGTTGATGGTATCTTCAATTACATCGCGAGTTGTTCCTTCAATATCAGAAACAATAGCTCTATCTTCATTTAAAAGAGCGTTTAAAAGAGTTGATTTGCCAACATTTGTATTTCCAACTATCGCAACAGGAACACCGTTCTTAATTACATTCCCCAATTCGAAAGAATTAACAAGTTTTTGAATTAGTCCCTGTATTTCGTTAACCAGATTGGTTAATTGTGTACGATCGGCAAATTGAACGTCTTCTTCACCAAAATCTAGTTCTAACTCAATTAAAGAAATAAAATTAAGAAGTCGTTCTCTTAAGTTAGCTATTTCGTTAGAAAAACCGCCTCGCATTTGTTGCAAAGCCACTTTATGAGCGGCCGCAGAGTTTGAAGCAATTAAATCGGCAACAGCCTCGGCCTGAGAAAGATCCATTTTTCCATTTAGAAAAGCACGCTGAGTAAACTCTCCTGGCTTAGCGGTGCGGGCCCCATTTTTAATTAAAGTCTGCAAAATACGATGTTGGATAAAAGGAGCTCCATGACATGCAATTTCAATACTATTTTCACCCGTATAAGAGTGTGGTGCTTTAAATAGACTTACCAATACTTCGTCGATAATTTCATTATTATCCTGAATAGTGCCAAAATGCACAGTATTGGCCTTTTGTGCACTAAGAGATTTATTTTTTACCGAATGAAATACTTTTTCACAAATTTCTATGGCATTTTTACCAGAAAGACGCACAATTGCAATAGCTCCATTTCCCGGAGCCGTTGATATTGCACATATAGTTGATTGATCGATCATGATACAATGAATATTTACGAATAAACAATAATACTTTTCAGTATTTAAGTTTACAAAGATAAGTGAGAATTATGAATTAGGATTAAGAATTTAAAATTATCGAAGAGTATTCACATAGAAATATTGCTGTCTTAGTTAATTCTTCATATTTGCATTAAAAATCACTAATTATAGGTATTGTCAATCAATAACTTAGATTTTAAATTTGTATATACATTAAAAATAACAGATAGATATGGTATATAATAGAACATCAAACGGATCAGTTTTCAAATGCGATTCCTGTTAATCAATTCATTTAGAATTTAATAATATTAACATCAACTTTTCAAACGAAAGCAAGTATCATCAATTTGCTGATTATGTGCACGCTTTAAATGGAGAGGAAATAGAAAAAGAAAATGTTAATGCTCCGTATTACCGAAAAATATTAATTCAAATAGGTGGTGGAGCTTGTAATTTTATATTACACAAAGGAGAATTGGAAGATCTCAAAAGATTATGCATTCGCAGATTAAATAAGAAATCTCGTAATTTTACAAAACTAGAGATCGATTTTAGTCTAAACTAATTATTGTTTCTACTTTTGTTTTAATTTTAGAAATGATTTTAAAACATAAAAATGAGAAATATTACTGGCCGATGGTCGTTCAATGAGGATTTTGGTTTTGGTAAAGATGAAGGTTTTGCCGAATTTACTCAGAATGGTGATAAATTAAGTGGAGTAGTTGTTTATACAGAACGAATAGAGGAAGAAACTCCTTTTAGGGTAGAGCAACATGTTGCAGGATGTTTTGATGGTACAAATTTTTCTGTAACAGGAACTAAAGTGGAATTATTAGATGTTGAAAAGCAATTTGAATATAACTTAGATACTTGGGAGGGAGTATTAAATACTCAAAATCAGATTGTAGGTCATAGTCACGATGGACATGATTGTTTTGGTGTATTTATAATGGAACCAATTGAATTGTTAGCAGCAGAGAAGTAAAGAAAAAAATATTAATAAAATTTAATATTTATTTCTCTCTGTTAATCAGTTTATTATTGATGAAAGCACTATGAATAGCGACTTGCAGAGATTTTTTTACATTTAAAATATTTGGAAGCAATAGAAAAAAGTATCATATTTGTACTGCAATTAACGCAAGGCGGATGTGGCGTAATTGGTAGCCGCGCTAGACTTAGGATCTAGTGCCGTAAGGCGTGGGGGTTCGAGTCCCTTCATCCGCACAAAAAAAAGATCAACTTTTGTTGATCTTTTTTTTTATGCAATTCAACTTTTCATTAAACGAAAAATTGCAATTGCAAATAAGTAAAATCTTAAGAAACGAAATAGCCCAAAAAGCAAGTACTTGCTTAATTTGTAATTTATCATTCCCGATGCAATACTTACCATCGAAAAGGGAATAGGAAGCAGGGCACCAATAATTATTAAAAATCCGCCCCATTTTTTCAAATGAACAATATGTTTATTCATTTTCCCTTCAATAGCTTGCTTAAAAGATGGAAATTTAACTACTCCTTTTCCAATAAAATAAGATACACAACCCCCTAAATAGGAGAGAAGAGCTAAAAATGATAAGTGAACTACAGGATTTGGAAGTGTCTTTATCCAAGCTATGAAAAGTTCGGGAGGAATTAAACCTAAAATAGATTCTGAAACAAAAAAGAGAGAGAATACTCCTAATCGCGAATAGTCTTTTGTTTTTTCTGTAAATATGGTGTTAAGATCGAGTATAAAATAATCGATAAATAATAATGCAGAAATAAGTAAAGCAAATGGTAATATTACTTTTTTAAGACTTTCGATAATAAATTGATAAAAACCTGTATAGGTATAATATTGATGTAGCAGCAAAACTCGCGATCTGCGATTTTTGCGTTCAAAATGTTTTTTCATTTATAAACTAAAAATTGCTTTGCTTAAAACTTTTAAACAAACAGATAATATTCTTTTTTTATAAAATTAGGGATACTGAACATTGAGCTAAGAAAATAAGCTCATAAAGAATTTCTACTGCCGTGGTGGTGGTGAATCCACATCTTTTGAAGGATCGATAATTTCGAATATTTTAAGAAATAATTCGCTTTTACTTTTTAATGGTAAAATTTTAGATAAAACAATACTCATATTAATATCTTCAGCTTCTTCATTATCATTTTTATCAGATAATTCAGAGCTTTCATTATTAGTCTCGAAAAGTCCAATCGCTAAATCGCACTCAAATTTATGGTATTTCATTATCACCGGAAGCGATAAAAATACCATTGAGAGCAAAATAATTACAAGTGTCTTTTTCATTAATATCTTTTTAGACTAAAGAACAAATATATCAAAAAAAACCTTTTAAAACATTTATTTTTTGTTAAAAATATAAAAAAAGTTGTGTTATTATGATAATAAATTAGTGTCGATTAGCAAAAAAATGAATTTGTATTTTTTATTGTAGATCTAAATAGCCTAATTCAAAATTTGTACATAAATTATATTCTTAAATTTGTTTATTGTCGCAGTAATCAAAACTTATGAGTATCAGCAAAAATTTTATAATTAAACAGAAAATAATAAGTGTACTGGTTTTATTCAGCTTTTTTTCTTTTGGTGGTATAATCTATACATTTCATTTTAGTGCCTGTCTTGATAAGGCACATATCAAATTGGTTGAAAAATCTGAAAAAATTGAAATTAAGGTTCTTGATGCAAGAATTAACTTAGATAATTATTTGCAAATCAACATTAAAGAGAGTTTAGATTCGAGTCAATGGTATTTGAAAAAATCAAAACTTTATATTATTGATGTGGAGAGAATGATAACAGATTTTCGTACCTATACTTCTAATCAGGAAAAGCTAATATTATCTGATTTATCAAGACTTAAACAAAGTATTTCGAATCTGGAAAATAAAATAAAAAAATATAATGATGGTCTAAGTATTAATACATCTTTTGATCAATTTGAACAGTATTTTACCGACTATGAGAAAAGTTTACATCTGTTTATAAATGAGACAAATTCGAGACTAAAGCAAGAGATATTTATTTTGCTGTTGGCGATATTTATAATTTTGATAGTAAGTTTACTTTTAATTATCCGTTTAACGAATAATTTAATTAAAATAAATGCCGACTTAGTTCGAAACACAATGAAAGTAGAACAAAGAGAACGAAGAAGAATTGCAATGGATTTGCACGATGGCTTGGGTGCTTTGCTTTCTAGTATTGGAATTTATGGAAAAATACTAGCTAAAGAATTTAAAAAGGAACCTGAAGCTCTTGTCAAATTAAATCAAATTTCATCGCTATCGAAACAAGCTTTAGAAACTGTAGAAGAGGTAATTAATAATTTAAATCCATCGGTATTAAATCGATATAATTTGAGCGAGTCGTTAGAAAAACTTTCAGGTAAAATTAATAAATTAGGAAAACTAAATTTAACTGTAAATACAGACAATTTAAGCGGAATGCCTTTAAAAAGTACAGAAGTTATTGTTTATAGAATATGTAATGAGTTAATAAATAACAGTTTAAGACATGCAAAGGCAAGCGAGGCTCATCTTATTTTATCGGGATACAAAACCATTTTAATAAAATATTCGGATAATGGAATCGGATTTGATTCTGCAAAAATAAATAATAGTGAAAGTGGGGGAATGGGCTTAAAGAACATTACAGATAGAATTAGCTCAATTGGAGGAAAACTTAATATTAAAAGTAGGCCAGGAAAGGGGTTTTTTATAGAAATTAAGTTTAATATAAATACAATAAAACATACAAATGAAATCAATTAAAGTAATATTAGTAGATGATCATAAAATTTTTAGAGATGGTTTCCGATTGTTACTTCAGAGTTTTCAGTATGTTGAAATAATTGGTGAAGCATCGGATGGAAGAGAATTATTGGAGCTCCTAAAAACTTATTCTCCCGATCTTATTTTTATGGATATAAATATGCCAAAGATTAATGGTGTAGAAGCTACTCAAAAAGCTTTAGAGCAATTCCCTGATTTAAAAATTATTGCACTTACCACGTTTTTAGATGATGATTATCTTGAACAAATGTTGATGGCAGGAGTAGAAGCTTACATGTTAAAAAGTGCCGAAATAGATGAGTTTGAGGAAGCAATTAATAAAGTAAATTCGGGTGGAAATTATTTTTCCAAAGATATTATTGATCTACTTTCGGATAAGCTTAATACAATTCAGGAACGAAAGAGAAAAAAACAAGATTTACCAAGTTTTACCGAACGCGAAACTGAAGTTTTAAACTTAATTTGCAAAGGATTAGGAAATAAAGAAATTGCCGAACAAACTTATTTAAGTCCCAAAACCATCGAAAAACATAAGAGTAGTTTGTTTCAGAAAACAGGAACATACAATTCAATTAATTTGGTAATTTATGCATTCAAACATCGTTTAATTAAAAATTAATTTCAATACACTTATCGGTTGTAAAAGTAGGGATTTCCCCATTGTTAGAATTTGTACTGACCTATATTTTTGCATCCTTATTAACTAAGAAAGAATATAATGATTCAATTTTTAAAGCGTAAGAGAATATTCGATAGAATAAAAGATCCATTGGTAGAATTTGTTAGACTAGAAGCATTTGGTGGTATTGTGTTAATGTTTTTTACAATTCTGGCAATTTTTATAGCAAACTCTTCTCAAGGAGAATCATTTATTGCCTATTGGCAAGGATATTTTGGTTTGCATTTTGGAAGTTGGGAATTATCAAAAACTATTATTCACTGGATTAACGATGGTTTAATGGCAGTGTTTTTCTTTGTTGTTGGACTGGAAATAAAACGAGAGCTTTTAACTGGCGGATTATCATCTATGCGAAAAGCTAGTCTTCCCATTTTTGCAGCCATTGGAGGAATGGTAGTTCCTGCCTTGTTTTATGTATCGCTTAATTTAACCGGCAGCGGAACTCATGGTTGGGGAGTGCCCATGGCTACCGATATTGCTTTTGCTTTGGGAATTTTAATTCTTCTAGGGAAACGAATTCCGGTTTCTTTAAAGCTTTTATTAACCTCAATTGCCATTGTTGATGATATTGGTGCTGTTATTGTAATTGCCCTGTATTATACCAGCGAAATTGATTGGTTATACTTACTTTACGGCGGAGGAATATATGCATTACTTTGGTTAATAAACTTGCTTAGGGTTCGCAATATTTCAATTTTTTTAATTCTAGGTATTATTCTTTGGTACATGCTTTTAAAATCGGGTGTTCATGCAACTTTGGCCGGAATATTACTTGCTTTTACAATTCCTGCTCATGCCAATCGAAATATATTTGAGTTTGTTCGTTCAAATGTGATTATAATGAATCAATTAGACGATTCGACTTACGATAAACAAATTGAGTTTAAAGAAAAGCATGTTCAGTCGTCGGTATATGCTATTAGAAATAATTGTATTGAAGTTATTTCACCACTACATAGGCTGGAACATTTATATCATCCCTGGGTTGCTTATTTAATTGTTCCTTTATTTGCTTTTGCCAATGCAGGAGTGTTAATCGATTCCAAGTTACTTACAAATATCGATCAGCCTATTTCTTTAGGAATCATTTTTGGATTGTTTGTTGGAAAACCCTTAGGAATATTTTTGTTCTCGTATTTAAGTGTGCAATTAAAATTAGCTCAAAAACCAATAGAAATCTGTTGGTCACAAATTTTAGGAATTGGTTTTTTAGGTGGTATTGGTTTTACAATGTCATTTTTTGTTTCGCAATTAGCATTTAGCGATGTTCAAGTTTTAAATCTTGCAAAATTTGCTGTTTTAATAGCATCGTTTATGTCAGGTCTAATTGGATTCCTGATACTCAGGTTTTTTTGTAGAAATCAATATTAGCATCTATAATTTTGATAAAAAATCAAACTATTGGTTTTAAAATTATTTATAAAATAATTTTTCTTATCGATAATTCTGTTTGTCAAGTAGTTTAAGCAATGAATGTCCCGTAAATGCTGATGTGTCGAGATTTTTTTATTGAAAAATTTTGTTTGAAAAGAAAAAATCACTCATATTTGCATCGCAATTAACGCAAAGCGGATGTGGCGTAATTGGTAGCCGCGCTAGACTTAGGATCTAGTGCCGTAAGGCGTGGGGGTTCGAGTCCCTTCATCCGCACCATAAAAAAGGATCAACTTTTGTTGATCCTTTTTTTAGTATTACAAGACAATTATTATTGTTTGCTAATTACCTGTTGCAACCTATATCAATATAACTGCATACATGATTAGCAAATCCGTAACCTGCCTCGGTATAGATTTCGTAAACAGCATCAACTTTCATTTTTTCTAGTTGTCTTCGTTCATCTTCGAATCGTGCTATTGCAGCAATTCTTCCTTTATATTTTGTTGATTGTAATTGTTTTACTGCAAAAATATTTGATTGATGATCATTCATGCATAGCATAATTAATTTTACCTGCTTGTAATTCGATTTTAAAAAAATACTTTCCCAAAATTCACCATCTGCTGCATCATCTTGTTGGATATTTTTTCCTTCTTTTTTAAGTTTTTGAACAGTATCAAAGTTGTAATCTAATCCAAGAACCTTTTGTCCATGTATTTTTTTTAACTGATCGTATACCGATACACCAAGTTTACCCATACCAAAAACTAAAATTTCTGCATCGCCAATATCAAAAGTTTTATCATAAATTAAACGACTTTTAGTTTCAAATTTCCGAAGGTGCTTTTTTATTCCAAAATAGATTTTATGTGCCTGAGAATTAAGTGGCGATGAAATAATAAATGTAATTGCCACAGCAATGGCAATGGTTACTAGCCAATCCGATGCAATTAAATTTTTTGTAACAGCAATAGAAGCCACTATTAATCCAAATTCGCTAAAGTTGGCTAGTGTTAGGGAAGTAAATAATGATGTTCTTGCCCTAACTTTAAATCGGGTTAATACAAAGAAATAGAGTATGGCTTTAACATTAATTGCCAGTGCTAAAATAATTGCTATTTGTAGCATCTGAAAATCAGGGAAGCCCATTAAACCAATAGAAAGGAAGAAACCAATTAGGAAAATATCTTTGAAATTCATTAAAGATTCGGCCAGCTCTTTTGCTTTTTTATGATTTGAAATAAGAATACCAACTACCAAAGCACCTAAGTCGGCTTTAAGACCAACAAATTTAAAGAGTTCGGCTCCTACTATTAAAGCCAGAAAAAATCCGTAAAGTACTAAAACTTCGCCATGACCAATTTTTTCGAGTATTAAAAATAATAAGGGACGTATCAAAACAAAAACAACTGGTAAAGCAAGTGCCCAAACAGAAGGAAGTTTTCCCGCAACCAATACAATATAAAAAACGGCAAAAATATCCTGAATTATCAAAATTCCTATTGATAGAACACCATAAGCCGATTTTAATTCACTTTTTTCTTCTAAAATTTTAACAGCATAAATGGTGCTCGAAAAACTAAGTGCAAAACCAATAATTAAGGCTTGTTCCCATGTAAAATCAGTAAATAGATGTAATGAACTATAGCTTAAACCAAATAAAATTAAACCCATTAGCAAGCTTACCAAAAGAAGATGTATTGAAGCTCCACCCCAAATTTCCTTATGAAGGAGATCTTTTATACTTAACTTAAGACCAATGGTAAATAATAAAAGACTTATTCCTAAATTGGAAAGACTCTCAATTAATTCATTCGATTCGGCACCAAAATATTTTAAGGTAAATCCTGCTAATAGATATCCTATTAATGGGGGAAGTCCAATTAATTTTACAAGTAGTCCGAAAGAAAATGCAATAGCTAGCCAAAGAGGATCCATAGTTAATTTAATTTAGAGGGTAAAACCGCCTTCATAGCGGGATATTAAAAATAGAGATAATAATTTATAAGATTGGACTTATGAGCTTTTAAAATTAGAGAAAATATTTAGAGATTACTTAAAAAAAATAACTAACAATATAATTAAAACGATTGCACAACTAAATTAAACTTTATGACTTAGCTAAAATTCTGTTATTGCTTATTTTGTGAAAAATATGTGCAATAATAAACAGAAGTAATTCATATAATTTTTAATATTGATATTCCCAATATTATTGTAGTTTAGCATAAAAAATAATGTTTCCTATTATTAGGCAAATAATCCAAAAATGATATTAGCATGAGAACACAACTTATCCCATTTCAATCAATTGGCCTTTGTTTTAGTGGTGGAGGATATCGTGCTACTTTTTTTTCGCTGGGTGTTCTTTCTTACTTAAACAGAATATCTTATGAGGGCGATGCATTGCTAAATAGGGTAGAAGCAATAAGTTCGGTAAGTGGAGGATCTTTGCTTGCTATGGCCTATGCAAAAGCATTGCAAACAGATAATTATAATTTTGAAAATTTTTACAGGGAATTTTACGATTGTTTTGAACCCGATAAGGATAAGTTACTTGAAAATGCAGTCGAAAAACTAGAAAATCGAGCTTTGTGGAAAAAGCATCCACATAAAAAAAGATCTTTGATTAACGCATTTGCTTTAGCTTACGCTGATATGCCTTTTTTTCAGGGACAATTTGAGATGTTTAAGAATATGGGGGCATCGAAACTTAAACATGTTTGCTTTAATGCAACCGAATTTTCCTTTGGAAGAGCCTTTAGGTTTCAAAATATAGGCACATTTGGAAATGGAGAGTTAACCTGTGAAGAACTAAATAAATTAAGCAACAAAATCGAACTTTCTGATATAGTTGCATCTTCATCCTGCTTTCCTATTGGATTCGAGCCTTTGGTTTTCCCGGATGATTATATTCGTGATAAAAAAAATATTGATTATAAAGCCTTAAAACGTCTCGAAAATTTTAGTAAAGGAATTGGGGTAATGGATGGTGGAATAGTAGATAATCAGGCTATTGGTAGTATGGTAAACATTAGTAAATCGAAACATAGAGATAATGTGTTAGATTTAATTATTGTTAATGATGTTGGTAACAGTGAAATGGAACCCTGGTTGCCCGAAAATTCTAAAAGTACTTCAAGAATATCAGTAAAAGAGAAAGCAAATACTTTTATGAAATATTTAAGTGTTCATTGGAGTTTTTTAACAATTTTATTTTCTGGTATTATTTTAATGCTAATTAATTCTTTAGAGATAATAACGGGTCAGGCCTGGCCTTCCTTATATGTTATTGGTGGTGTTTTAACAGGTATTGGTTTAAGTTTATCTCTGGCAGGAGGGGTAATTGCGTATTTAAAAAGCGATGCTCTGGCTAAGCTAAAAGTAATATTTGAAAATAATGTTCCAGGATCTTTACTTACCGAAATTAAATCTTTTCAGAAACTTAACACCGATTTGGTAAAGCGCATGCTTATAGAGAGAGCAACCTCGGGAGCAAAAATGATAGATGATGTGTTTTTAAAACAAATAAGATATTTAAACTACGAACTTATGTACTCTTCGGAAAATTTAGAAAATAGAAGAATAAGCTCTGTTATAGGTAGTTTAAATGGAGCAAAAAAAACTCATTCAGATATAAATCCACCACAAAAACAATTAAAAGCAGTAGCCTTAACAGCATCCAAAGCTCCAACATCACTTTGGTGGAGCGAAGAAGATAAAAAAGTAGACAGAATGAATTCTTTAATTGCATGCGGACAATTTACTACCTGCTATAATTTAATGAAGTATATTTTAGAACTTAAAAGTTGTGGTATAAGCAATAAAGAGATAGATAAAATGTACGAAGTGTTAAAAGAAGATTGGGCAAAATTTAATGAAAATCCTCTTTTTGCTTTAGATTAAAGTTCGCATAAGTAAATTATAAATTTTAGTTTGTTAAAATATACTGTCTATTTTAAATTGCATTTTCACTATATGTAAATTAGTATTTGCCTTTTTAATAGGTTTTTATGTATTGCATTTCGTAAATTAGAATCAATCTACATTAGCATTATTGCTGTGTTAGGCGAATTCTTTCTATTTTTGAATAAAATAAAAGATACACTAAAAGATCATATATTATGGCTATTAATAAGAATGTAGAAAAGATTTTGAACGAACAAATTAATGCTGAATTTTGGTCAGCATACTTTTACCTTTCAATGTCTAACTATTTTAATGCAAATGGTAAACCTGGTTTTGCCAATTGGATGAAAGTTCAGTTTGAAGAAGAAACTTTTCATGCAATGAAAATGTTAGATTATATAAACGAACGTGGCGGAAGAGTAATTTTAGAACCAATTGCCGAAGTTCCAGCAGAGTGGGATGGTGTTTTAAATATTTTCGAAGAAACATTAAAACACGAAGAAGAAGTTACCAGATTAATTAATGGATGCATGGATACTGCCATTGCTGAAAAAGATCATGCAACAGTTAACTTTTTGCAATGGTATGTTGATGAGCAAGTAGAGGAAGAAGCTACTGTAAGTGAAATTATCGATCAATTAAGAATGTTCGAAGGAAAAGGGAATGGCTTGTATATGATGGATAAAGAATTCAAAACAAGAACATTTACTGCTCCTGCTGAATAATAAGATATTCTGTATTATACTTAAAGCCTCACATTTTTGTGGGGCTTTCTTATACTATTATCATAAATGTATTTTTTTCATGATATAGATAAAGCTGTAAAAGAATTCAATTATTTTTAATAAACCAGTCGCTAAACCAATAATAATTTTTACTTTTGGTCTCGATGGATATGAACAGATACCTCATAGTAGTTTTTTGTGTGCTTACAGGTTGCGCAGCTGTAGTTCCGGGTGCTAATGCTCAGGATTTTACAGTAGACCAACAACTGTTTGCAGAATGGTATGCCGATCATATTCAACATTTCGATGATTCTTTTGCCTCACCAATATTGGCGCAGGTAGAGCAGGAAAATATTGCTGGAACATGTTTTTCAAATCCCGAAAAACTATCTGTTCTAAAGAACTTACCTAAAATTCCTGCTTTAAATCAAAAGAAATTTTTACTCAATTATCCTTTACCAGAAGAGTTTAGGGGAATAAATCCTTATTCCGAAGTATACTACAAACAAATTCCCGAGGGTGATATTCAAATTCGGGCTCCTGGCATTTTTTGCTAATATTTCATCTGCTCAGAAACCGGGCAAGCTTATTAAATTAACATACAAATAATTTGTATCTCAATAGTATTGAGTGCATTTACATATTGAAATCAATATATCAAGATGAGTTTTATAAATAAAGCATTAGGCAAACTGTTTGGTAATAAATCAGACCGAGATTTAAAAGAATTATCGCCTTATTTAGGGAAAATTACAAAAGAGTACGAAAGAGTAACACAATTAAGTCATGATGGGCTTCGTGAAGAATCGGAGAAACTAAAACAACACATTAAAGATTATGTAAAGGCTGAAACTGATCAGGTTAACGCTTTAAAAGATAAAATCGAGAATGGTGGACTTTCTGTAAACGAGAAAGAAGATACTTACGACCAAATCGATAAAATAGAAGAGCAAATTGATGAAAAAATAGAAGAGGTTTTAGAGGAAATTCTTCCTACGGCTTTTGCTATTGTGAAAGATACTGCTCGACGATTTACCGAGAATGAAGAAATTGAAGTAACTGCAAACCAATTCGATCGCGATTTGGCTCCTCATTTTGATAATGTACAAATAGATGGAGATAAAGCTGTTTTCTTCAATTCATGGACTGCGGGAGGAACAGAAGTAACCTGGGATATGGTTCATTATGATGTGCAGCTAATTGGTGGTACTGTTCTGCACCAGGGAAAAATTGCCGAGATGGCAACAGGTGAGGGTAAAACTTTAGTAGCAACCTTACCTGTATTTCTAAACGCATTAACTGGTCGTGGTGTTCATGTTGTAACTGTGAATGACTATTTGGCTAAGCGTGACTCGGAATGGATGGGGCCATTGTACCAATTCCACGGTTTATCGGTTGATTGTATTGATAAGCATTCTCCTAACTCCGATGAGAGAAGAAAGGCTTATGCCTCTGATATTACCTTTGGTACAAATAATGAATTTGGTTTTGATTACTTGCGTGATAATATGGCTACCAATCCTAAGGATTTGGTTCAGCGTCGTCACAACTATTCAATTGTCGATGAGGTCGATTCGGTATTAGTTGATGATGCTCGTACACCATTAATTATTTCAGGACCTATTCCACGTGGTGATAATCAGCAATTCGATGTTTTAAAACCAGAAGTTCAAAAGCTTGTTAAAGCCCAGAACGATTTGGTTATGCATATTTTTACCGAAGCAAAAAAATTACTTGCCAGCCAAGATAAAAAAGAGCATGAAGAAGGTGCTAAGTTGTTGTTAAGAACTTTTAAAGGTTTACCAAAAATGAAACCTTTAATTAAGTACTTAAGTGAGCAGGGAAATAAAGCTATCTTGCTAAAAACAGAAAATTTCTACATGCAGGAGAACAACAAAAACATGCACATCATTACCGATGAGCTGTATTTTGTTATTGACGAAAAGCAAAATTCAATAGAACTTACAGATAAAGGAATCGACTTATTAAGTGCCGATGCCAATGACTCGGGATTCTTTGTGTTACCTGATATAGGTTCTGAAATTAATGATATTGAAAAATCATCATTATCCGATGAAGAAAAAGTTAATAGGAAAGATGAGTTAATTCAATCTTATTCGGTTAAAACAGAACGTGTTCATACTGTAAATCAGTTGTTAAAAGCTTACACATTATTCGAAAAAGATGTAGAGTATGTGTTAATTGATGGTAAGGTTAAAATTGTTGATGAGCAAACAGGACGTATCATGGAAGGTCGTCGTTACTCCGATGGTTTGCATCAGGCAATTGAAGCTAAAGAGAGCGTAAAAATTGAAGCTGCAACTCAAACTTTTGCAACAATTACCCTTCAGAATTACTTTAGAATGTATCACAAGCTATCGGGTATGACAGGTACTGCAGAGACCGAAGCTGGTGAATTGTGGGACATCTACAAATTAGAGGTTGTTGTAATTCCAACTAACCGACCAATTTCTCGCGAAGATAGAGATGATTTGGTTTATAAAACCAAACGTGAGAAATATGCCGCAGTTATCGAAGAAATTGTTTCTTTGGTGCAGGCTGGTCGTCCGGTATTGGTAGGTACAACTTCGGTTGAGATTTCTGAATTATTAGGTCGTATGCTTAAAATTCGTGGAATAAAACACAATGTACTGAATGCAAAATTACACCAGCGCGAAGCTGATATTGTTGCAGAAGCCGGTCAGGCAGGAACCGTTACCATTGCTACCAATATGGCTGGTCGTGGTACCGATATTAAATTAAGCGATGAAGTAAAAGCTGCAGGTGGTTTGGCTATTATTGGTACCGAACGTCACGATTCACGTCGTGTAGACCGTCAGTTACGTGGTCGTGCCGGTCGTCAGGGAGATGTAGGTTCTTCTCAGTTCTTTGTTTCCCTTGAAGATGATTTAATGCGTTTGTTTAGCTCCGATCGTATTGTGAAACTAATGGACCGTATGGGTCTGGAAGATGGAGAGGTAATTCAGCATAGCATGATTACCAAATCAATTGAACGAGCTCAAAAGAAAGTAGAAGAAAATAACTTTGGTATTCGTAAGCGTTTACTTGAGTACGATGATGTAATGAACTCTCAGCGTGAAGTAATTTACAAACGTCGCCGTCATGCATTATTCGGAGAACGTATTCAGGTTGACATTGCTAACATGATGTATGATGTGTCGGAAGCAATTGTAAACGAATATCATGGTGACGATTTTGAGGACTTTAAAATGGAATTAATTCGTACTTTCTCAATAGAATCGCCAATAACAGAAGAAGAGTTTATGAAGGAAGCTCCTGCTGCAATTGCCGAAAAAATTAATGATATTGTACAGGATACTTACAAAAGAAAAACCGAAGCTATTGCTAAACAGGCATATCCTGTAATCAAGAATGTATATGAGGCAAAAGCAGAAATGTATGAGAATATAGTTGTTCCTTTTAGCGACGGATCGAAAATGTTTAATGTGGTAACTCATTTAAAGAAAGCATACGATACTGAAGCTGAAGATGTAATGAGATCATTCGAAAAAGTTTCTATTTTGGCAACAATCGACGATTCATGGAAAGAGCATTTGCGCGAAATGGATGACTTGAAACAATCGGTACAGAATGCTTCTTATGAGCAAAAAGATCCACTTTTAATTTACAAATTTGAATCCTTCAACTTATTTAAAGTAATGATCGAAGATGTAAATAAAAAGGTAATTTCCAGTTTAATGAAAGGGCATATTCCTTTGCAAGATCCTGAAGAAGTTCGTCAGGCTGAAGAACGCAAGCGTGATATGAGTAAGCTAAAAACTACCAAAGAAGAATTAAGTTCTGATGGACGCCATAAACAAGCTCCACAAAAAGCCGAACCAGTTCGAAATGTTCAAAAAGTAGGACGCAATGAGCCTTGTCCTTGTGGTAGCGGCAAGAAGTTTAAGCATTGCCACGGTAAAGGTGTATCGGCTTAAGCCAGATAATAAGTTAAAGAATGAATGAGTTAATGAGAATTGAGTAAATTGTAGCTCAGTTCTCATTTCGATAACAATCGGGACTAAAATCTAAAATCTTATAACATGTTACTATCAATACTTTGGGATGTTGATCCAGAAATTTTTAATCTACCCATAAACTGGTGGATATTTGGGACCATTTCGGTTCGTTGGTATGGATTACTTTTTGCTCTTGGCTTTTTATTAGGCTATTATATTGTCGAAAAAATGTTCAAAAAAGAAGGAATTAAGCTCGAATGGCTCGATAAACTATTCCTTTACACCATGATTGCAACAGTTGTTGGCGCTCGTTTAGGACATGTATTTTTCTATGGATGGGAATTTTATTCGCAGCATCCGGGCGAAATATTAAAGGTTTGGCATGGAGGATTAGCTTCTCACGGAGCCGCAATAGGAATTATTATTGCACTTTGGTTTTATTCTAAAAATGTAAGCAAAAAGTCAATTTTATGGATATTAGATTTTGTAGTAATTCCTGTGGCTTTAGCAGGTTGTTTTATTCGTTTTGGTAACCTTATGAATTCGGAAATTATTGGAACACAAACAGGTTTATCTTGGGGATTCCAATTCGTGAGAGCTTCCATTTTTGAACCAAATTCACCTCGCCATCCGGCACAGTTATATGAATCTATTTGTTACCTAATTTCTTTCGGTGTACTAATGTATATGTATTGGAAAACCGATGCGAAAAAACGCTCAGGTATGATTTTTGGGGCATTTTTAGTGATGATTTTTACAGCTCGTTTCTTTATCGAGTTCATCAAAGAAAATCAGGAAGCATTCGAAGAAGGTATGGCTTTAAATATGGGACAATGGCTAAGTATTCCATTTGTGCTTTTGGGAGCTTATTTATTGATTAAAAACCTAAAGAAAAAAATAGCATAAATCTCAATCAAGAGATCAAATAAAAAATCCGAACCAAGCTGGTTCGGATTTTTTTGTAATTCTTCATTATTAATTGTCAATTATTCATTGCTTATCAACTCCATCTCAATTCCCATTTTCTTCATTAAAATAGGGGCATTAAAGGTTTTGCAGAATCCATGCTGAACTTTATAATCGAAATACAACTCATCTCCATCAATTTTAATATCGAAAAATCTATTTTCGACCTTACCCGGTAATTCATTCTCTAAAACAGATAATTCTAAATCGTGAGTGGCAACCAAACCAACAGCATTGTGTTTTACCAGTTGCTTAATTAATGCTCTCGATCCGGTATGCTTGTCTTTAGAATTGGTTCCTCTCAATATTTCATCGAGCAAAAGCAGGGTATTTTCCTGTTTATTTACTTTTTCAAGAACCTGCTGAATTCTTTTAAGTTCGGCATAGAACGAAGATTCATTATCTTCTATGGAATCCTTAATTCTCATAGAAGTATTTACTTCGACATTTGAAACCTGCATTTCTTTTGCGCAAACCGGAGCGCCGCTTAATGCAAGTACCACATTTACACCAATGGTACGCAAAAATGTACTCTTCCCAGCCATATTCGATCCGGTAACAATATGAATAACTCCAGGACCCTTTAGTTCGTAATCGTTATTTACACGAACATTTTCATCAATCAAAGGGTGACCTGCTTCTTTCATTGCCAACTTAAAATGTTCATCTGTTACTTTAGGAAATATCCATTCGGGATGATTAAAGCTAAGATTGGCAAAGCTCGATAATGTTTCAATTTCTCCAATACTTGTAAACCAGTTTTCGATTTCGTGACCATAGTTTGTTTTCCATTTATCTATTCGGTACAACAAATGCAGATCGTAAAAGAACAAAGCATTAAAAATTATTTGAACAAGCATATTGTTGCGCTGATCGAGCATTTCGATTAATCGCGACAAGCGTCTTATTTTTTTTGAGGCACTTAAGTCTTTGCTTTTCAGATTATTCTTAAGGGAAACTAATTTTTTTGATTCCCAGGTTCGATTTTCAAATTCTTCGATAATAAAAGCATAAATTCTAAGCATGTTACCTTTGTTAGAGGTGTTGTTATGAGCTTTATTTACATTTTTATTGTTGCGATAATGAATAGCAAAACTAAGAACAAAAAGAAGTAACAGGGGAATCGACGATCCTATAAATGAATAAATAATAGCCGCAAACGAAAAAAACGGGAGTATAGAGATCACCCTAAATAAACCTTTGTTATTATGAAATGGAGAAGGCATTTTTCCCCAATCACTTACAAAATCAGGATTGTCATTTTTTAATTTTTTAGATAAACCGTATTGGATAATATTTTGGCGCCAGTCAATTTGTGTGCTTAATTCTTTTACAGCTTCCTGTCTTTCTTTAATAAGCTTATTCGCAGAGGGTTCATTTAAGCATTTTCCCAGACTATCGTTTCCACTTTTACTCACACACCTATTAATTAACTGAAATAAGGAATGAGAGCCATAAATATCAAGATCCGAGGCATAGGGATGATTTGCTTCTAAATATTCTTTTCCATTATAAAAAAGATCATTGTGCCTGGTATTTAAACATGAAATTTCGTTAGCATTAATATCGGCCAAGCGATTCAATTCTTTTATTTTTTTATCATTTTTACCGTATTTGCGCACAAAATAACTTAAAGCACTAATAAGAACTACAGCTACAGATATAGCAGCTAACATAGAGTAGGGAAGAATAAGATAGAACAAAACAAATGTAGCTACTGCGCTAAGTAAGCGAAATGCGGATAGCCTTTTATTTGTTTTTTGAAGAATAGCCGTTTCTTTTCTGAATGCTTTTATGCGATTTTGGTAATAGTTCTGCTTCATATAATATATTGTATTTTAAGACGCCAAAATTAATAAAAACTATCTCTTGAAATTAAATATTTGTAGAATTCTTAGAAAGCATATTTTGTTTTAAAAAGCGCTTTTATATTGCGAATCGACATATAAAAATACAATAATCTCTATTCGCAGATAATTGACTTAAAATTTTGAGCAAAATAACTGATTGTACTTTTATTATTTCTTCGAACTTTCCATGAAAAAAGGAGATCCGCCAATGCTGAATCTCCCATTTAATCTATAGTTTTAAAAGCGTTTGAATTATTCTCTTATTTGTCCATTGCCGGCAATAAGCCATTTGTAAGAGGTAAGTTCTTCTAGGGCCATTGGACCTCTGGCGTGTAACTTTTGAGTACTAATTCCAATTTCGGCACCTAAGCCAAATTGTGCACCATCGGTAAATGCAGTTGAAGTATTACAATAAACTGCAGCGGCATCAACACTAGAATAAAAGGCATTTATAATGTCATTGTTTTCGCTAATTATTGCTTCGCTGTGTTTTGAACTGTAACGATAGATATGATCTAGTGCTTCCTGAAAATTATTTACTGTCTTAATCGACATTTTATGGCTTAAAAATTCAGTTCCATACGATTCTAAATCGGCTTTGCATAAAAGAGAATTGGGATAAGTTTCCTGAATGGCTTTAAAGGAATTATTATCAGCATAAATTACCACATTTTTTTCTTGTAATCGACCTACCAAAGCCGATAAATCATTTAATCTATCCTTATGAATAATTAAACAATCTAAAGCATTACAAACACTTACTCTCCTTGTTTTTGCATTGAAAATAATGTTTTTGCCTTTTTCAATATCTCCAAATTTGTCGAAATAAGTATGAACAATTCCTGCGCCGGTTTCAATAACAGGAACTTTTGAATTTTCACGAACTGTATTTATTAAATTTTGTGATCCTCTTGGTATTAATACATCAACAAAGCCTTGTGCATTCATTAATTCACTTGCAGCCTTTCGGTCGGGAGCTAATAATTGAATAATTTCAGAATTAATATGTAGTTCTGATAAGGTATTTTTTATAATAGTAGTTATGGCTTTATTTGAATTTATGGCATCGCTACCACCTTTTAAAACACAAGCATTTCCCGATTTAAGACAAAGAGCAAAAACATCAATAGTTACATTAGGTCGGGCTTCATAAATTACACCTACAACTCCTAAGGCAACACTAAGCTTTTTAATTGTAAGACCATTCTCCAGTGTTTTTTCAGATAGAATCCGACCTAAAGGAGATGGTAGTTTAACTGTATTTTCAATATCCGAAGCAATTCCTTCAATTCTTTCCCGATTTAAAAGAAGACGATCGTATTTCGGATCATCTTTACGCATATTATTCAAGTCTTTTTGGTTAGCAGCTAAAAGATCGGTGGAAGCATTTCTTATTGCTTGTGCAATTGACAAAAGAATTTTATTAATGGTTTCGGTTGAAATAAGAGGCATGTTTCGTGCAGCTTCTTTTATTTTATATAGTTGATCTATTGTTTTCATAATTAATAAAGTAATTGTTTCGTTAAAATTGGCAATTTTCACTAAATGAGTAACTAATGATTATAATTTAATTTTTAGTTCCATACAAAAAAGCAGTATATTTTACTATTACTACTTACATGTAGCTGTTTTCAATAATTGGCCTTCAAATATTGAATTAATACAGAAACAAATAATCGTAATGAACCAGAGGTTTAGCTCCACTTTTACCAATATGAATTTTTGCTTTTGTTTTATTGTAGGCAGTTTTTCCAAGTCCTAAAACTTTCCCTTCCATATTTATTATTTTTACAATGTCTCCTTTCTCAAAACTGCCTTTCATTTCCATAATTCCAATTGGAAGTAAACTATTTGCTCTATTCGAACATAAGGCTTCTTCGGCTCCTTCGTTAATAGTTATTTTTGCCTTTTCGAACCCATCGGAGCTTGCCAGCCACTGTTTTACGGTAGAGGTTTTTTTACTGGGAATAAATTCGGTATGATCCACATTTGCAGGTGAGTCAATAAGCTTTAATACTATATTATCGATTCCTCCATTGGCTATATGAACACTAATTCCCGATTTTGCCACACGCCCGGCAATACTGCATTTAGTAAGCATACCACCACGTCCAAAATTCGATTTTTTTGTGCTTATGTATTGCTTTAGTCGGTTTATGTCCCCATCAACAGTTTTCAATAAAGTTGAATCTGGATTATCAGGATTACCTGTATAAATTCCATTGATATTACTCAGCAGAAACAAAGCTTCTGCGTCTATCATAGAGGCAATTAAGCCCGATAATTCATCATTATCTGTAAACATTAAGGCAGTAACCGAAATTGCATCATTTTCATTGATAATTGGTAAAACATCATTATGCAGAAGTGATGTAAGACAGTTTTTCATGTTTAAATAATGCTCTCTTGTTCTAAAATCTTGCTTTGTTACCAATAATTGGGCGCATTCAATATCATATTCCTTTAAATAGGAGGAATACACATTTAGCAATTCAACCTGTCCAACCGACGACCAAATTTGGCGGGCCGAAACAGTATCGGTTTTATCGCACAAATTAATTTTACTTTTACCAGCCGCAACTGCTCCCGATGAAACTAAAATGCACTGAATATTCTTTTTTCGAAGCTCCGATATCTGATAAACTATATTTTTAATTCTTTTTTTGTTTAGCTCTCCGTTTTCTTTGGTTAAAACATTAGAGCCTATTTTAATGCAAATTCTTTTCATTTTATTTATGAGTATAGTAATTCTAGTGCATGCATTGCATACATTATAAAACAGTAAGGTAAATGGTGTAAATTCTCTTTAAATAAATAGCTTAGGCCAATGTATTTAAAGATTAAACTTAAGTTGTATAAGAATTAAAATACCCTAACGGGACGAGGTGATAAAGTAAATGAAATTGGGGCATGGAGGTAGTAGAAGAAGCTACTATTAATGTCTTCCAAATATTTTTTTGCTTGATCGATAAGATTACACATTTCTTTCATAATACTAAAGCTTGCTAATGTAATTTCCCCCTTATCTAAGGCTCAAATATACATAAATTTTTCCATCGATACTCTTTACGTATTGATATAGCGCAATTTAAGTCTGTGTCGAAAACCTTTTCGATCATCAGCTTAGCTCTTGTAAAAACATGACAAATGTCATGTAATCAACATTATTGAGACGTATTAACAGTTCAGATAAATAAAAAAAATATTTTTTTATTTAAATTAATTCTATCTCTATTTGTAGCGATTTAAATAGAATTAAGCTTTTTTAATATTCCCAATGCAGCATTTAATCATAGACCTTTTCTATATTTGTATGTAAATAATAAAATTGAATTAAATTATGAGTACAAATCCTTTATTAGAAGATTTTACGACACCATACGAATCTGTTCCTTTCGATAAAATTGAATTGGAGCATTATATGCCTGCCTTTAAAGAAAGTATCGAAAAGGCAAGAAAAGAGATCGATAATATTGCAGAGAATTCTGTAACACCTAGTTTTTCTAATACAATTGAAACTCTTGAGTACTCAGGACATCAACTAGATCGTGTTGCCTCTGTATTTTTCAATTTAAATCATGCACATACCAATGATGAAATGCAAGCTTTGGCACGTGAGGTTTCTCCAATGCTAACAGAGTTTTCGAACGATATTATCATGAATGAGAAATTATTCGCAAGAGTAAAGTTGGTATACCAAAACAAGGCAAAGTTTAATTTAAATGTTGAACAGGAAAAATTATTGACCGATCGTTACAAATCTTTCGTGAGATCAGGAGCCGATTTGGATGAAGAAAAAAAAGCAAAAATAAGAGAGATCTCCAAAGAATTATCGAAACTTACTCTTCAGTTTGGAGAAAATGTTTTGGCAGCTACCAATAATTTTGAATTACATTTAAGCGATAAAAAGGATGTTGCTGGCTTACCCGATGGTATTTTAGAGGCTGCATCGGCTCTTGCAAAGGAAAAAGAGAAGGATGGATGGCTTTTTAACCTTCAATTTCCTAGCTATGTTCCCTTTATGCAATATGCCGATAATCGCGAATTAAGAGAGAAAATGTTCAGAGCCTATTCTTCGCGTTGCTTTAATGATAAATTCGATAACCAGAAAGTGATTCATCGTATTATTGAGTTGCGCCTGGCAAAAGTTAAACTTTTGGGATATGAAAGTTATGCCGACTTTGTTTTAGAGGAAAGAATGGCCAAATCGGCAGATAAAGTTTTGAGCTTTTTGAACGAACTTTTAGATGCCTCAATGCCCAGAGCAAAAGAAGAATTTAAAGAGTTGCAAGATTACGCAAAATCTATGGGAGCAGACTTTGAATTACAAAGATGGGATTGGGCTTATTATGCTGAAAAATTAAAAACAGAAAAGTATGATATAAACGACGAAATTACTCGTCCGTATTTTGAATTGGAACGCGTTAAAAAAGGAATTTTCGATTTAGCAGGAAAACTTTACGGTCTTCAATTTAAATTGAATGCAGATATTCCTAAATACCATGAAGAAGTAGATGTTTATGAAGTATTTGATTCAAAAGGTGAATTTATTTCTTTATTTTATGCCGATTTTCACCCCCGTAGCACAAAGCAAGGCGGTGCGTGGATGACCTCTTTTACAGATCAATATAAAATAGACGAAGAGGATTTCCGTCCGCATATTTCTATTGTGTGTAACTTTACGCGTCCTACCGAAACAAAACCATCCTTACTAACTTTTAACGAAGTAACTACCTTCTTGCACGAATTTGGTCATGCTTTGCACGGGATGTTGTCTAAATGTACCTACAGTGCTTTATCGGGAACCAATGTTTATCGCGATTTTGTTGAATTGCCATCACAGTTCATGGAAAACTTTGCTTTCCGTAAAGAGTGGTTAGATGAAGTGGCTGAACATTACGAAACCGGCGAAAAAATTCCGGATGAACTGGTTCAGAAAATTATCGATAGCGCAAATTTCCTTAGCGGATATTCCTTTGTTCGACAAATAAGCTTTGGTTTAAATGATATGTCGTGGCACAGTGTAAAAGAGCCAATTACAGAAGATGTTTCTTCTTTCGAAAATGGTGCAATGGCTTCAACAGAGTTATTTTCTCCGATTAAAGAAAGTTGTATGAGCACATCTTTCTCACATATTTTTGCTGGGGGATATGCTGCTGGATATTATGGCTATAAATGGGCCGAAGTATTAGATGCTGATGCATTTGAAGCTTTTAAGGAAAATGGAATTTACGATAAGGCCACTGCCAATTCGTTTAGAGAAAATATCCTTGAAAAAGGAGGTAGCGAACATCCTATGAATTTATATTTAAAATTTAGAGGAAAAGAGCCATCAATCGATCCTCTTTTGAAACGAAGTGGTTTAAAGTAGACAGAAATGAGTGTAAAGAACATTCTTACAGGAATAGCTTTTGGAATTATACTGCTTTTATTAATTGTTGGTCTTAACATGAAAGATAAAATGAACAATTATCTTTCAAACAGCATGATGAATCAGC
This sequence comes from uncultured Marinifilum sp., assembly GCF_963677195.1. NCBI lineage: Bacteria > Pseudomonadati > Bacteroidota > Bacteroidia > Marinilabiliales > Marinifilaceae > Marinifilum > uncultured Marinifilum sp. Next base: position 3,395,266 of record NZ_OY781918.1, on the reverse strand, counting down.
TATCCGAAAAGGTGAAAAAAGAAGAGTTAAACTTGATTGATTCCCTTTATAATTATTCTTTAAATGAGAGAGATTATCAAATTACATTTCTGGAATTTGGAGCCGAAGCCTGTATTTCTTGTCGCAAAATGAAAAAGGTAATGAAAGCGGTAAAACAGAATTTTCCTCAACAAGTGAATGTGGTATTCGTAAATACACTTGTTCCTGAAAATCAGAACCTGATGAAATTTTATGGAGTAGTTCGTATTCCCACCCAAATTTTGCTCGACAAAAATGGAAAGGAATACTACCGACATTCTGCTTACATATCTTTCGAGGATTTATCAAAAAAGTTTAAATAATAAAAATGGCCAACTTAATTAGTTTGGCCATTTTCATTATAAATATATAATGTTATTTCACAAAGTTGGTCATTATTTTTTTCTCCATAGCAGGAGCTTCCACCTTATCTTTACCATTTTCCATTAATTCAAGTAGGTAAGCCATGTTTTTACCCAAAACTCTCATAATTTGAACACCTTCTTCATCTTCATGAACTTGTCCTGGGAACAAACCATGAATCACATTCCAGTAGTTCGATGTTGGAATCATCATTTCGGAATAGGTAAGATAGTTATTCATTTCGTTAAAGGCAGGTAATCCACCCGAACGACGAACTGCTGCAACAGAAGCACCTACTTTGTGGCGGAACAAATTTCCATTAGCTCCGGCAACATAGAATGCACGATCAAGAAATGATTTAAGACTTGCGCTTAAAGATGCATAATGAACCGGCGAACCCAAAAGAATTCCATCGGCTTCTTTCATTTTCTGAATCCATTCATTCACATTATCGTTTTTAATAATACATTTTTCATCACGATTTTTAAAACACATGTTGCAACCGGTACATGCTTTCACATTTTTAATACCAACATTCACAATTTCTGTCTCAATTCCTTTAGCTTCCAACTGTTCACATACCAATTGCAAAGCGTGGTAAGTATTGCCTTCTTTTTTCGGACTTCCGTTAAATGCGACTACTTTCATTAGTTTAATTTTTTTTGATTTTTGAATTTTATCTCGATAAGGTTTCCCTTTTTCGGTTCAAAATATTTTAGGTGTGCAAAGATAGAATCATTATTAGCAATATAATTTTAATGATTTGTTAAAACCATAATTATTTACCTTCTATTTCTGCAATAATTGTCAAGGCATGATCACGAAGTGGCTTGTATTTGTAATACCATATAATTAAACTAATAAGTAACCCAAAAATAAGAACTCCGAGTACAATGCTTTGATGTATCATTGTATTCCATTTAATGTTGCTGTTTAAGAAAAAGCCTGCATCCATCATGAAAAAAGCAACTAATGCGTATAAACCTTTAGGTCTTATAGGTTGATATCTTGCTGCGGCTTTTTTTAGCATAACAAGAGTGGGCAAGGAGTAATCAGCATTTTGATATTCTTTTTGGGAATTCCTTATAACTAGTGCAAAAATTAAAAAAGAACCAACAATGAAAAATCCGGATAACAAATCGTTAATTTCTCTTGTGTCAATATATGTTGCAGCAGTCATTAAAGTGTAGATAGGAATTAAAACCCAGTAAATGGTCTTAAGTACCTTACAAAGAACTGAATAATTCTTATCCTCTTTCTGTAATTTCCCGATCAACTGACCCAAATCTATTTTATTTTTATTCTGATTATTTAAATTCATGATTACCTCCTCTTAATTTGTTCTTTAATTGTGTTTTAATACGGTGAATTTTCACCTTTACATTGGGTTCGTTAATGCCAATTACATCTGCTATTTCACGCATACTTAAACCTTCAAGCATTAGAGATATTAAAGCCTTGTCTATTACCGACAGCATATTTAATTCGTTTTGTAGTAGATTAAATTGGCTTTCTTCTTTTTGTTTGATATCCAATTCATCATCATCAACAATAAAATTTAAATTTTGCGTATCGCTATGTACAATCAGTTTCATTTCTCTGTAGCTTTTACCGGTAAAGCTCAGCGATGTGTTAACAGCTACACGATAAACCCATGTGCTAACAGCCGATTTTCCTTTAAATTGATCCAAACTTTTCCAGATATTAATCAGCACTTCCTGATACATATCTTTTTGATCTTCGGCATTCGAATTATAGTAACGGCATATTCGCTGTATGCGCTCGCTATTATCCGATAGAATTTGATTAAATAGATCGTCTTTTTTCAATGTGTGTGTATTTTATTCTTTATCTATTTAGTAAGAGAGGAGTGTAATTAGTTACACTTTTTTTGATATTTTTTATTTATAATATTTCAAACCCATTATAAGTTTCGAATTTCCAGATTTCAACCACCTTATTAATAGGCATTTCGTAAGGTTTGTAGTTCCGGTTTGTCGATACCAGCAAAAATGATTTATTTTTTTTCAGTTGTTTATATACTACTTTAAATACAATACCATCATCTTGTGTAACAATAATGCAGGGTGTGCCATCTTTAATGTTTTCCCAGTTTTGAATATAAGAGGCGGTTACCCACGATCCTTCAGGAATTGGGAGCATTGAGTCTCCCTGAATTTGAAATGTGCGATAGCTTTTATCTTTAGGTAAAAATGGGAGTGTGAATTTTGGTAGGGATTCGATGAAATCCAAATCGCCATAACTATTGGTATAGCCGGCCTGAGCTTTTAGGGGAACCATTTCAATGTTTTCTTCTCCATCTTGGTTTACTGATATGGTAAGCAAGCGTAATTTTTTACCGGTTACATCAATATCAAATCCATTTTCTATCTGCGAAAGCTGAAATTCCGATAATTCCTGCAATTTATACCTTATTAAGGCATCAATAGAAACCCCAAAGTATTCAGCGAATTTAATTAGCACTTTAAAAGGGGGCTGAACACTTTTTTCATATCCTGCCAAAGTGGTTCGGGTAATTCCCAATTGCTCAGATAAATCGGCCTGAGATTTTTTTCTTCTCTTGCGAAGAAACTTGATATTTTCTGCAAAAAACATAGCTACTTTTTTTCAAAGATAAGAAAGAAAGACTAAATTATAGTCAGAATAATGACGAAATTATCGACAATTGATGAGAAGAACGATAGTACACATGGATTTAGACACTTTTTTTGTGTCGTGCGAAAGATTATTGGATGGCAAGTTAAATAATCGTCCGGTATTAATTGGAGGAACATCCGACAGGGGAGTTGTGGCTGCTTGTTCTTACGAGGCTCGTGTTTACGGTGTGCATTCTGCCATGCCAATGAAAATGGCTCGAATGCTTTGTCCCGAAGCGGTAGTAATTAGAGGAGACAACCGAACTTACAGTAAGTTTTCGAATGATGTAACAGAAATTATCAAAGAACATTCGCCTTTATTCGAAAAATCATCTATCGATGAGTTTTATATTGATATAAGTGGAATGGATCGTTTTGTACAGGAAAGTTATTTGTGGTCGAAAGAATTGCGAGAAAAAATTCTAAAAGAAACCCATTTGCCTATTTCTTTTGGATTGTCGACCAGCAAAACAGTTTCAAAAGTAGGAACAGGAGAAGCAAAGCCAAATAATCATATCAATATTGAGAGTGGAAATGAAATTCCGTTTTTGGCTCCGCTTTCCATTAAAAAAATTCCAATGGTTGGCGATAAAACTTATCATAAGTTACGGAGTATGGGAGTTGAAAAAGTGAGAACTGTGCAGGAAATGCCCATGGAATTAATGGAACGTGTATTGGGAAAAAATGGACAAGTAATTTGGAAGAAAGCACAGGGAATTGATAATACTCCTGTTGTTGGATGGAGCGAGAAGAAATCGATCTCTACCGAGCGAACTTTTGAAAAGGATACGACAGATATGGTGAAATTACGCAGTATTTTGGTTGCAATGGCAGAAAATTTAGCTTATCAGCTTCGAAATAGCAACAAACTAACTGCTTGTGTGACACTTAAGATTCGCTACTCCGATTTTCAGACTTATTCAAAACAGAAGCGAATTCCATATACATCGCTCGATCATACACTAATCGCTACAGTGCTCGACCTATTTGATAAGGTATATGAGCGCCGTGTTTTAATTCGATTAATTGGAGTTCGTTTTAGCAATTTGGTGGGTGGAACTTATCAAATTCGCTTGTTCGAAGACTCCGAGAAGCTAATTAAATTGTATCAGAAAATGGATTATTTGCGAAACAGATATGGTAAAAATGCAGTGAAACGAGCCATAGGAATGGAGGTAAAAACCATTGGCGGAATGAATTCTTTTAACGGACAAGCACCGAATTTAATTGGTAATTAAAAATTAGTAATGAATAATTTTTTATTACTAATTATTAATTCTTCATTATATGTTACTGAATTGCCACTCATATTACAGCTTTAAATACGGAACCCTTTCAATAGAGGAAATCCTAAACGAAACACATACCGGCGAACATACCGCTATAGCACTAACTGATATAAATAATACTGCAGTAAGTCTCGATTTTGTAAGACAAGCCAAAGAATTCTCTATGCAAGCTGTTGTTGGCGCAGACATAAGAAATGGAATAAAACAACAGTATGTGTTATTGGCAAAAAATGCCAATGGATTTCAAGAAATAAATGAATTTTTAACAAATCATTTACACAATAATAAGGAGTTTTGCGATATAGCTCCCTTATTCGAGAATGTTTTTGTAGTTTATCCTTTTAAAAATAAACAAGCTCAATTAAAACCTCACGAATTTATTGGAATAAGCCCAAAAGATTTACCCTATCTGCCTTTTTCAAAATGGAAAAATAATTTAGATCAATTGGTAATTTTACAAACTGCAAGTTTTCGAAATAAGAAAGATTATAATATTCATCGCCTATTAAGAGCCATTGATAAAAACAGCTTACTAAGTAAACTTCCCAAAGAAGAACAAGCCAGTTTCGATAATCAGTACAAAAGTAAATCTACTTTATTGGAGCTGTATAAAGAATATCCAGAGCTAATAAAAAATACCGAAAATTTACTAGCAAACTGCAGTATAGATTTCGAATTTAAAACCAATAAAAACAAAAAGGTTTTTAAAAAATCGAAGGATGAAGATTTTGAATTTCTAAAACAGATAGCTTTTGAAGGTTTATCGTATCGGTACAAAAAAATAACCAATAAAATTATAGAACGCTTAAATAAAGAGCTAAAAGTAATTCGAGAATTAGATTTTTGCGCCTATTTTTTAATTAACTGGGATTTGGTTTGTTATGCTCAAAGCAAAGGATATTATCATGTTGGGAGAGGAAGTGGAGCCAATAGTTTAGTGGCTTACTTATTGAAAATTACAAATGTTGATCCTGTTGAACTCGATCTTTACTTTGAGCGTTTCATAAATCCATTTCGAACATCTCCTCCCGATTTTGATATCGATTTTTCATGGACCGATCGCGATGATGTAACTCGTTATTTGTTCGATAAATATGGTTGGGATCATGTGGCCTTACTAGGAACCTTTATTACTTTTAGCCATAAATCGGCTTTTCGGGAAATTGGCAAAGTATTTGGTTTACCCGATGAAGAAATTGTACGCTTGCAAAAAAATCCAAATCTGGGGCAAGCCGACGTGTATGGCAAGTGGGTAATTCGTTATAGCAATTATATTTCCGATTTTCCGAGCCATTCCAGCATACATTCCAGCGGCATTTTAATATCGGATAAACCAATTAGCAAATATTCGGCCACCGAACTATTGCCCAAAGGTTTTCCTTCTACACAATTCGACATGTACATTGCCGAAGATCTGGGCTTGCACAAATTCGATATTCTAAGTCAGCGTGGTTTGGGGAAAATAAAGGACACTTTGGGAATTATCAAACAAAATTATGGAATTGAGATTGATATTAACAATACCAATTTATTTATGGAGGATTTGCGTGTAAAACAAATGCTAAAAAAAGGACAGGCAATTGGATGTTTTTACGTTGAATCACCAGCAATGCGTATGCTTTTAAGCAAGCTAAAAGCCGAAGATTATAAGCGTTTAGTAGCAGCAAGTTCCATTATTCGTCCGGGAGTAGCCAAAAGTGGAATGATGCGAGAATATATTGTTCGATTTCAGAATAAAGACAAAAGAGAGAAGGCAAAACGGGAATTACCAGCATTATATGAAATTCTGGAAGAAACTTACGGTGTAATGGTTTATCAGGAAGATGTTATTAAAGTTGCACATTATTTTGCCGGATTATCGCTCGACGAAGCTGATGTTTTGCGCCGAGGAATGTCATGGAAGTTTAAACAGAGAAATGAATTTGCTAAGGTGAAAGATAAATTCTTTTCTAATTGTAAATTCAAAGGTTATGCCGATGCTGTAGTACATGATATTTGGCGACAAATAGAGAGTTTTGCCAATTATGCTTTTGCCAAAGGCCACTCGGCCAGCTATGCTGTAGAGAGTTTTCAGGCTCTTTATTTAAAAGCCTATTATCCACTAGAATATATGGTGGCAACATTAAATAATGGCGGCGGATTTTATTCCGCACAATTATATCTACACGAAGCTGCTATGCATGGAGCACACCTGGAAACAATATGTGTAAATAAAAGTTTTTGGAAGCATATTATTAAAGGAAAAACCATTTGGCTAGGATTTTTCTTGCTAAAAGATTTTGAAAAAGAAAGGGCAAAAGATTTAATTAAGGAAAGAGAAAAAAAAGGAGACTACAAAAGCTTACGCGATTTTGTAAAACGTTTTCCCATTGGTTTAGAACAACTAATTATTCTAATTAGAGTGGGAGCTTTCCGTTTTACCGGAAAAGGGAAAAAAGAATTATTATGGGATGCTCACCTTATATTAGGGCATAGCAAAAAAAGCAAACCTGAAAAAACACTATTCCAAACCGAGGTAAAAGAATTCAAATTGCCAGAATTGTGGAAACATAAGCTAGAAGATGCTTTTGATGAATTAGAATTGCTCGGATTATCAATACAATCGCCTTTCGAATTGGTAAAAGAACAATTACCTTCCGATTTAAAAGCTTGTCATTTGCCCAGACTAGTAAATCGTTACATACGCATTGTTGCCTATTTAATTCATCGTAAACCTACCAGAGCTAGTAATGGTACACTCATGTATTTTGGTACCTGGATAGATTTAGATGGACATTGGATAGATACAGTTCATTTTTCGCAAAAAGCAAAAGAATATCCTTTTCGTGGTCCGGGTTGTTACACCATAGAAGGTAAAGTAGTAGAAGAGTATGGCTTTTTAAGCATAGAAGTAAGTAAAATGTTGCGCATGGCAAATATTAATATTGAAGATTTAGTAGAAAAATAAAAAACATCAGCATTTATTATACATAAGTATAGTAATAACTTTAAATAGAATAATGATATAGTTAGATAAGAATCAGTACAAGAATTAAAAATTACATTCACATAAGTGAAAAATTGACGTCTTTTTTTAGAGTTTTTAGCTAAATGATAAAAAAAAATATTTTTAAAACGCATAACCGTCAGATTTAGTGATAGTAAAGAGAGTGTGGAATTTTGCCAAAAAGCTTGCATATAATTGGGGCGAATTTATTTTTGTCGGCGAATTTAACACACTTAAACTAACACTAAAAAAATGGCTTTTATTACTAAAGAAAAGTTCTTGTCGAATGAATGGCTTAGCGCTTATGCTTACTTAATTGTTGGAAGTATTATTTTTGCTGTATCCGACATTTTATTTGTTGTTCCTTACAAATTAGCTCCGGGTGGAGTATATGGTATCGCAACTGTTTTAAACACATTATTTAACTGGAAAATTAGTTACTGTACGTTTGCTATGGAAGTTCCTTTGGTAATTATTGGAACAATAATTCTGGGTCCCCGATTTGGAATTAAAACGATTTTAAGTATTGCCATAATCCTAATTACAGTTTGGATAATGGAAACTTACCTTGTTCCTGGCTATCCAAAAGTAATTCTCGATCCTATGCTCAATACAGTTGTTGCAGGTGTTTTTTATGGAATTGCAATTGGAATGATATTCAAATCAAGAGCCACTTCGGGAGGATCCGATATTATTGCTATGATTTTTGCAAAATACACAAAATTATCATTGGGCAAGCTAGTAATGATTGTTGATGGAATTATTGTGCTTTTCACATTGGTTCAGCCAACCGAAACAGGCGCAATTGGATGGGAGTTCGCAATTTATTCCCTAATTATTATTTATATCGAAGGTAAAATTATCGATATGGTAGTAAGTGGCGCAAACTATCACAAAACGGTTATGATAGTATCAGATCACTACGAAAATATTGCCGATAAAATTAAATATGACCTTAGAAGAGGGGTGACCATACTAAGCGGAACAGGATCTTATTCGGGAGAAGATAAAAAAATGCTTTACTCTGTAATGAGTCGTAGAGAACTGGAAATTCTTAAATTACATGTTAAAGCAATTGATCCTGATGCATTTGTTAATGTAACAGAGGCAAACGAAATTATTGGTAAAGGTTTTAAATCCTTAAACGAAGAAAACGAATAAAAATATTTTAACAGATAAATATAAAATCTCTCCCATATACGGAGAGATTTTTTTATTTTTGCAACAGTAAGACTGATTGCGTTAGAGATAATTCAATAAGAAAAATTATTGTTTGTAATAAAATGAACTTCAAAAACCGATCTTTTATTGGTTTCATGGAGGCTTAAGGATTTTCTCCAGTCTGAAAATATATCTGCAAAAAATTGTAATATAATTTGATTTTTCAGAAAATTATTACGTATTTTGCGACCTGTTTGAAAAGCGTTTAAGGAAAAAAATAATCTGGACTATGTCAAGAGTTTGTCAAATTACTGGAAAGAGCGTAATGGTTGGGAACAATGTTTCTCACTCAAAAAGAAGAACCAAGAGAAGATTCTATCCAAATCTTTTCGCAAAGAAGTTCTATCTTCCTGAAGAGGATCGCTGGATTGAATTGAAAATTTCTGCTGCAGGAGTTCGTCTAATTAACAAATTAGGTGTAAAAGGTGCACTAGATAAAGCTCAAGAAAAAGGATTTATTAAAAATTATTAAAAAAGGCATATAAAATGGCTAAAAAAGGTAATAGAGTGCAAGTAATTCTTGAGTGCACTGAGCATAAAGAAAGCGGTATGCCAGGAACCTCAAGATACATTACTACTAAAAATAAAAAGAATACTCCAGACCGTATGGAGTTGAAGAAGTATAATCCTATTTTGAAGAAAGTAACCCTTCACAGAGAAATTAAATAATTTGAGATATGGCTAAGAAAGTAGTAGCATCCCTACAAAAAGGTGAAGGCCGTGGTTACGCTAAAGTAATCAAAATGGTTAAATCACCTAAAACTGGTTCATACTCTTTTAAAGAAGAGATTGTTCCTAACGAGAACGTAAAGGATTTCTTTGCTAAAAAGTAAAGAAGTTCATATAATACTGAATTTAAAAAGCTTCCCGATTTTTTTGGGAAGCTTTTTTTATACCTTAAATTAAAACTTTTAGTGTTTTGTTTTAAATCATTTATTGTTAATTGCTTGTGTAAGCCTTTTTTTGTACTTTAGCAGCCTAAAATTTAAGTAGAATGGGATTATTTGGAAGTTTTTCGAAATCAAAAAAGGAAAATCTTAATAAAGGATTGGCTAAAACAAAGGAAAGTGTATTTAAAAAACTTTCCAGAGCTGTAGTTGGTAAATCTACCGTTGATGATGATGTACTTGATGAATTGGAGGAGGTACTAATCTCTTCTGATGTTGGTGTTGATACAACTGTTAAGATTATTGAACGAATAGAAAAAAGAGTTGCTGAAGATAAATTTTTAGGTACTTCGGAATTAAATAGAATTTTAAAAGAAGAAATTGCCGGCTTACTCGAAGAAAATAACAAAGGAGATTACGAAGCTTTTCAACTTCCCAAGTCGGATTATCCGTTTGTAATTATGGTTGTGGGAGTTAATGGTGTTGGCAAAACAACAACCATTGGCAAGCTGGCTCATCAATTTAAAAAAGCAGGTAAAAATGTAATGCTTGGAGCTGCCGATACATTTCGCGCTGCTGCTGTCGATCAATTAATTATTTGGTCGGAGCGAGTAGGTGTTCCTATTGTAAATCAGGGAATGGGAGCCGATCCTGCATCGGTTGCATTCGAAACTCTTACCAAAGCAAAAGAAGCTGGATCGGATGTGGTAATTATAGACACGGCAGGAAGATTACACAATAAAATTAACTTAATGAATGAGTTAAGTAAAATTAAGCGAGTAATGGACCGTGTAATTCCTGAAGCGCCTCATGAAATTTTATTGGTTCTAGATGGCTCGACAGGACAAAATGCTTTTGAGCAAGCAAAACAATTTACCAAAGCAACAGAAGTAAATGCACTTGCTATAACTAAACTAGATGGAACAGCAAAAGGTGGTGTTGTAATTGGAGTTTCCGATCAATTTAAAATTCCGGTTAAATACATTGGTATTGGTGAAGCTATGGAAGATTTACAGGTTTTTAATCGTACAGAATTTGTAGATTCCTTATTTAACTAAAGAAAAATATCAAAAATAATATTAGTAAGGCTGTCGTTAAAGACAGCCTTTTGCGTTGAAATATATTTAATCTAAATACTTAAGTGTATAAAAGAGTTTTTTGTCTTATTTTTGTCAAAATTTAATAAAGAAAATCAATATATGAATCAGAATAAGATCAATATCATAAGTCTTGGATGTTCGAAGAATTTAGTTGATACAGAAGTGTTAATGAAACAATTAGATGCAAATCAATTTGAGGTAACATGTGAAGAAGAGAATAGTGATGCTAAAACCATAATTATTAACACTTGTGGGTTTATTGGCGATGCAAAAGAAGAGTCTGTTGATACCATTTTACAATATGTTGAAGCAAAAAAAAATGGACGCATTAATAAATTGTTTGTAATGGGGTGTTTATCCGAAAGATACAGAGATCAATTGGAGAATGAAATTCCTGAGGTAGATCATTATTTTGGTAAATTCGATTGGAAAGCAATAATTCAAGAATTACATAAAGAGTACAAGCCAGACTTCAAAAATTTGAGAATGATAACAACTCCTAAACATTTTGCTTACTTAAAAATATCTGAGGGCTGCAATAGGTCGTGTTCTTATTGTGCAATACCTATTATTACAGGGAAACACATTTCTCGACCAATGGAAGATATTCTTGCAGAAGCCAAAAGTTTGGTTGAAGGCGGAGTAAAAGAATTATTGGTTATTGCTCAGGATCTTTCTTACTATGGTTATGATTTATATAATGAACTAAAACTAGCCGAATTAGTCCAAGCTTTATCTGAAATTGAAGGATTGGAATGGATTAAATTACATTATGCTTATCCAACTCAATTCCCCTATGGTATTTTAAAAGTAATGCGCGAAAATCCTAAGGTTTGTCGTTACCTTGATATTGCTTTACAACACTCAAGCGACAATGTTTTAAAATTGATGCGTAGAGGTATCAACCGTGCTAAAACAACAGAGTTAATAAATAGAATTAGAGAAGAGGTTCCTGGTATTACCCTTAGAACCACAATGTTGGTTGGACACCCTGGTGAAACCAGAGAGGATATGGAAGATCTTAAGAATTTCGTTCAGGAAATGAAATTTGAACGTTTAGGTGTATTCCCTTATTCTAACGAAGAAGATACTTATGCGGCCATTAATTATGAGGATAATATTCCGCAAGAAGAAAAAGAGAGAAGGAAAGAGGAAGTTATGCTTATTCAGCAAGATATTAGCCTAGAGGCAAACAAAAAAAGAGTTGGCCAAGTACTTAAGGTACTTATTGATCGTTTTGAGGGAGATTATTATTATGGAAGAACTGAGTTTGATTCCTACGAAGTTGATCCGGAAGTTCTAATTTCGAAAGAAAACGGCAAATTAAAAATAGGTGAGTTTTATAATGTAAAAATTACCGACTGCGAAGATTATGACTTGTTTGGACTCGTAATTTAAAGTTATAAATATCAATACAAAGAAATCATTGTTAAATAATAAAAGCAGTAAAAAAAGTTAATTTATTTTTTTTACTGCTTTTGCATATAATTGTTTGTTTTTACTAGCTAATTGGTAAGCCATATCAATCTTTACTAGATAATTTTGCTGCTGAAACATAAAAAAAAGCTCCCGAAGGAGCTTTAAGTTCATTTAATTCTATACTTAAACTAGTGATTTTGCAACTTTAAGAGCAGCATCATAATTAGGCTCATTTGTCATTTCGGCAACATATTCTACATATTTAACCTCATTATTTTTGTCTAAAACAACAACCCCTCTTGCCAGTAAACGCAATTCTTCTACCGCAAATCCATATTTTAATCCAAAGTCTAATTCTTTGTGATCCGATAAAGTTACCAGATTTTCTATACCTTCAGCACCACAAAAGCGTCCTAATGCAAATGGTAAATCGTTCGATAAAGTAATAATTTGAATATTTTTATCTAATGAAGCAGCTTCCTTATTAAATCTATGAGTTTGAGCAGAGCAAACACCTGTATCAATAGAAGGAAATATGGAGAGAATTTTTACTTTCCCATCAAAATCGGCTAGTTGAACAGGTGTTAAAGATTGATTTAATGCTGTAAAATTTTCAGCTTTCATTCCTGTTTTAATTTCTGTTCCTACTAGAGTCATCGCATTTCCTGCGAATGTTACTTTGCTATTGTTTTTTTGCATGATTATGTAATTTTTATTGTTTATATCAAAGATAAAAATTATTTTGAATCTGTCTAAATAAAACACAAAAGAATATAAAAAAACCGGAGATTAACTCCGGTTATTTATTATTCTAATTCTTTTTGTGCTTTAAGAATTTTTGTGGTGATTTTCTGCTTATTTTTATCGAGACCTACCGATATTGTATCACCTTCTGATATACTTGCCCGAATAATTACTTCGGCCATTTCATCTTCTAAATATTTTTGAATTGCACGCTTTAAAGGTCTGGCGCCAAATTGGACATCATATCCTTTTTCGGCAATAAAATCTTTTGCAGCTGCTGATATTTTAATATTATACCCAAGCTCTTTAATTCGTTTGTATAAACCATTAAGTTCGATATCAATAATCTTGTGAATATCTTTCTGAGTTAAAGAGTTAAACATTACTAAATCATCAATTCTATTTAAAAATTCTGGAGCAAAAGCCTTTTTTAAAGCTTTTTGAATTATACTGTTTGCATAATCACCCGAAGTGCCTGCTCCTGACTGGAAGCCGATTCCTTTTCCAAAATCCTTTAATTCACGACTACCAATATTAGAAGTCATTATAATAATCGAATTTTTAAAATCAACTCGTCGTCCTAAACTGTCAGTTAATTGTCCATCATCAAGCAATTGTAATAAAATATTAAACACGTCGGGATGAGCCTTTTCAATTTCATCGAGCAGTACAACAGAATAGGGTTTTCTTCTTACTTTTTCAGTTAGCTGTCCGCCTTCTTCATAACCCACATATCCCGGAGGTGCTCCAACTAATCTCGAAACAGCAAATTTCTCCATATATTCACTCATATCTATTCGAATTAATGCATCGGCACTATCAAATAAATACTCAGAAAGTACTTTAGCAAGTTGAGTTTTACCCACTCCTGTAGGTCCTAAAAAGATAAAGGTTCCAATTGGTTTATTTGGATCTTTTAGTCCTGCACGATTTCTCTGTATTGCTTTTACAATTTTTGCAATGGCATCGTCTTGTCCTATCACACGTCCCTGTAATTCAGCATCCATTTGTAATAAACGTGAACCTTCGGCCTGAGCAATCCTTTTAACCGGAACACCAGTCATCATAGCAACAACTTCTGCTATATCTTCTTCAGATACTTTTTCTTTTTTCAGACTAAGTTCTTGTTCCCATTTTTCTTTTTCTTTCTCAAGCTCTTCTGAAAAATTTTTCTCTTTATCTCTAAAGCTAGCTGCGAGTTCAAATTTTTGAGCTTTTACAGCTTTAATTTTATTCTGACGGGTATCTTCAATTTTTTTCTCGAGCTCCTCGATAATAACCGGAACATTTATGTTCGAAATATGAACACGCGAACCAGCTTCATCTAAAGCATCGATAGCTTTATCTGGAAGATATCTGTCGCTAATATAACGAGAGGTAAGTTTAACACAGGCAGAAATTGCTTCTTCGGTATAGTATACATTGTGATGATCTTCATAACGTTCCTTTATGTTATTTAAAATTTCTACAGTTTCTTCTGAGGAAGTAGGTTCTACCATAACTTTTTGAAAACGACGCTCTAAAGCACCATCTTTTTCTATGTTTTGACGATACTCGTCTAGAGTTGTAGCTCCAATACATTGTATTTCACCTCTAGCTAAAGCCGGTTTTAACATATTTGCAGCATCAAGCGAACCTGTAGCTCCACCTGCACCTACAATAGTATGTATTTCATCAATAAAAAGAATAATATCAGTGGTTTTCGAAAGCTCATTTAAAATTGCCTTCATTCTCTCTTCAAACTGTCCTCTATATTTAGTTCCTGCAACAATAGAGGCTAAGTCGAGAGTAACAACTCTTTTTCCAAACAATACTCGAGAGACCTTTTTTTGAACAATACGTAAAGCTAGACCTTCGGCTATAGCGGATTTTCCAACACCAGGTTCCCCAATAAGAATAGGATTATTTTTCTTTCTGCGACTAAGGATTTGAGCCAATCGTTCAATTTCTCTTTCCCTTCCAACAATAGGATCTAAAGTTCCTTCTTCTGCTGATTTTGTAATGTCGATACCAAAATTATCTAAAACAGGGGTTTCAGATTTACCTCTGCTTCCAACACTTTTCGAACCACCAGGAAGTCCACTTTTACCTTCATTCTCTTCAGGATAATCGGCCTGAGCTTTAGGGAATAAAGTTTTTAGGTTTTCCTTTACCTTATTATAGTCTATTGTTTGATCATCTAAAATTTGAGTAACCATACTATCATTATCTTTTAAAATAGCAAGAAGTAAATGACTAGTATCAATCGTTTTATTTTTTAGAGCTTTTGCCTCTAGGTAAATTAATTTCAATACTCTTTCTGCCGATCTTTGCAGAGGAATGTCGTTCTGATCAAGATCTGTAATGGAATCAGATTTGATTTTCTTCTCAATATTTTTTCTAATATCATATAGGTCAACTCCCAAAGAGATAAGAATATCAACAGCAATTCCTTCACCTTCACGAAGAATTCCTAAAAATAAATGTTCTGTACCAATAGCACTATTGCCAAGCCTTTCGGCTTCCTCTTTGCTAAATGAAAGAACATCTTTTATTCTGGGTGAAAATTTTGAATCCATATATGTAAATCTTTAAGTTTTTAAATCAATAATTTGTTTTTGCACTATTCAATTATTTTTAGAATTGACTAAAGCATCATTAAAATAACAAAAAAATATTAGATACAAGTCTAAAATACTAATCTATTTTTTAATAAGAATTCGAATAAAACGGGAATTAGACTAATAATCAAGCTTTAAAGAAAGAAGAGTTAATATTTATCTTAATCTACTCTTAAATATAGCATGTTTTCTTACGCAAAAATGACATATTTTGTTACTTTTGTAGATCTGAGAATATTATAGAATTTAAATTAATAATAGATGTCTACGGGAGAGAGAATTATACGTATCAATATAGAAGAGGAAATGAAATCGGCATATATCGATTATTCGATGTCGGTGATTGTTTCCAGAGCTTTGCCGGATGTTAGAGATGGCCTAAAACCTGTTCACCGAAGAGTATTATTCGGAATGGGCGAGTTAGGTATAACAGCCAATAAGCCTTATAAAAAATCAGCAAGAATTGTTGGTGAAGTATTAGGTAAATATCACCCACACGGAGATAGTTCTGTATATATGACTATGGTTCGTATGGCTCAGCACTGGTCGCTTCGATATCCGTTAATTGATGGACAAGGTAACTTTGGTTCTGTTGATGGTGATAGTCCGGCAGCGATGCGTTACACCGAGGCCAGGATGGATAAAATTGCAGAGGAAACTTTATCGGATCTTGATAAAGATACCGTTGATATGGTTCCGAACTTTGATGAGTCTTTAAAAGAACCTACAGTTTTACCAACCCGTATTCCAAACTTATTGGTTAACGGAGCATCAGGAATTGCGGTAGGTATGGCAACAAATATGCCTCCTCATAATTTGTCTGATACTATCGATGCTATTATTACTACTATTGATAATAAAGAGGTAGAAATGGACGAATTAATTCGTATCATTAAGGCACCTGATTTTCCAACAGGAGGAACTATCTATGGTTATCAAGGCGTAAAAGAGGCATTTGAAACGGGTAGAGGTAGAGTAGTTGTAAGAGCGAAAACAAATATAGAAACTACAGACAGTGGTCGTGAGAAAATCATTGTAACTGAAATACCTTATATGGTTAATAAGGCAGAGCTTATTATGAAGGCTGCCGATTTAATTAATGATAAAAAGATAGACGGTATCTCTAACGTGAACGATGAATCGGATCGTACAGGAATGAGAATCGTATTTGACTTAAAAAGAGATGCAATTGCAAATGTTGTTTTGAATAAGTTATTCAAATACACTCAAATGCAAACATCTTTTAGCGTAAACAATATTGCGCTAGTTAAAGGGCGACCTAAGATGTTAAATCTTAGAGATTTAATAGACAATTTCGTTGAGCACCGCCACGATGTAGTGGTTAGAAGAACTCAGTATGAATTGCGTCAGGCGGAGAGTAAGGCTCATATCCTTAAGGGCCTAATTATCGCATTAGATCATATTGATGAAGTGATTGCTTTAATTAGAGGGTCTAAAACTCCGGAAGAAGCTAGAAATGGGTTAATGACCAGTTTTGAATTGGATGAAATTCAGGCCAAAGCAATTCTTGATATGCGTTTGCAAAAACTTACGGGATTAGAACGTGATAAACTGCATGCAGAATATGAAGAATTAATGAAGCTGATCGATCACTTAAAAGAGATTCTTGCCAATGAGCAAATGAGGATGGATATCATTAAGGAAGAATTAATAGAGGTAAAAGCTAAGTATGGTGACGAAAGAAGAACCGATATAGTTTATGCTTCGGAAGAATTTAATCCTGAAGATTTTTATGCTGATGAAGAAATGGTAATTACTATTTCTCACATGGGGTACATTAAACGTACACCACTCGCCGAATTTAAAACACAGCACAGAGGTGGAGTTGGATCGAAAGGAAGTATTACCCGCGAAGAAGATTTTCTTGAGCACATGATTATGGCTACTATGCATAATACTATGTTGTTTTTTACTGAAAAAGGGAAATGTTTCTGGTTAAAAGTTTACGAAATTCCTGAAGGAACTAAGCAATCGAAGGGTAGAGCAATTCAAAACTTACTGAATATTGAGCCTAAGGATAATGTAAAAGCATATATTAATGTACTTAACCTAAAAGAGGAAGAATATATTAATAACAACTACATTGTTTTATGTACTAAGAAAGGTGTTGTTAAGAAAACTCCTCTTGAGGCATATTCTCGACCAAGGGTAAATGGTGTAAATGCAATTACTATTCGCGAAGGCGATCAGTTATTAGAAGCAAAACTTACTAATGGCGAAAGTCAAATTCTTATTGCGGTACGATCAGGAAAAGCCATTAGATTTGCTGAAAGTCAGGTTCGTTCAATGGGTAGAACTGCATCGGGAGTGCGTGGAATTACGCTTAAAGATGAGAGCGACGAAGTTGTTGGCATGATATGTGTTAAGGATGAAGAAGAGAATATTCTTGTAGTATCGGAAAACGGATATGGTAAACGTTCTAATATTGACGATTATAGAATTACCAATAGAGGAGGTAAAGGTGTTAAAACAATTAGCCTTACTGAAAAAACTGGAAATTTAATTGCAATTAAGAATGTTACAGATAATGACGATTTGATGATTATTAACAAATCGGGAATTACCATTCGCTTAGCCGTATCTGATCTTAGAGTTATGGGACGTGCAACACAAGGAGTACGATTAATTAACCTAAGTAAGAAAAATGATTCGATTGCTGCTGTAGCCAAAGTAAATTCTTCGAACGATGATGAACAAACAAGCGAAGATACAGTTAATGAAAGTGGTGAAGAATAAAAAATTATAAATTAAGAATAATTATAAAAGTGGTTAATCTTATTTCAAATTTAAAAGAAACATTTATTTTTGTTTAAGATTGTTATAAAAACTAAACATTGATTATGAGAAAATTATCATTCATTCTAGTTATGCTTATGTGTGTTTCTTCTGTATTCGCACAGAAAAGTAAAGTAACTGGGGCACAGAATTATTTAACCTCAGGTAAGATAGACAAGGCAAAAAAAGCTATTGATGAAGGAATCAAAAATGAGAAATGTGTTGCTTATGCAAAAGCATATCTTGTAAAAGGAAAAGTATATCAGGGGATTTTTGAAAGTCCACTTCCTGCATATAAAAACTTATCTAAAACTCCCTTAGATATTGCTTATGAAGCTTATTTAAAAGCTTTAGAATTAGACACTAAAGGTAAAATGAAGAAGCCTGTTAAGGCACAAATGACCAATATGATTCCAGATTTTACCAACGAAGCGGTGAATCGTTATAATTCTTCTGATTACGCTGGTGCATTAGATGCTTTTGAGAAAGTTCTTGAAATTGAGGCAATGGATATGTTTAAAGGAGAGCTTCCTGTAGACACTGCTATTATTTTTAATGCGGCAATGGCAGCTCAAAAATCAGAAAACTTCGAAAAAGCAATTAAGTACTACAAACAATCTATTGAGTACAATTATGGAGGAGCAAAATCTTACGCAAACCTGTCTAATGTTCTTAAAAATGCTGGTAACGAAGAAGAATCAGTAAAATATCTTCATAAAGGTTTTGAGTTATTTCCTAACGATTCATGGATGTTAGTTGAACTAATTAACTATTACATGTTAGGAGGAGAACCAGAGAAAGCTGCTGAATATCTTGACAAAGCAATAGCTTTGGATCCAAGTAACGGATCGTTTTACAGAGCAAAAGGTACATTGTACGAAAAAACAGAAGAGTTTGATAAAGCTGAAGAAATGTATTTAAAAGCTTTAGAATTATCTCCAGAAGATTTCACTTCTCAATATAATTTAGGTGTACTTAAATTGAATATGGTAAGTGTAAAACACAAAGCAGCTAATGAAATTATGGATGCTAAAAAATACAATGCAGCAATTAAAGTTGTTTTTGCTGAGTATGAAAAAGTAATTCCTTATTTCACTAGAGTTCTTGAGATTAATCCAGACGAGAAAAACTCAATGATGTTATTAAAAGAATTATATTTCAAACTACGAAACGAAAACGAAGCATATCTTGAAAAATACAACGAGATGAAAGCTAAGTTGGACGGAATGGAATAAAGAATAATAGTAAAAAAAGAGATCTAAATAAGGTCTCTTTTTTTACACATACACTATTTTACATAATATGAATTATAAGACTTTTATAAAATCTAAGCTATTATAAGATCTATCCCGAAAATGAAATAAATTGTTAGCTAATCTTATTGTTACAAATGTTTTTAGTGCATAAGAACTAAGAACACTATCTATAAATATTTCTTTAGAACTTTTATTATAGTTCGAGGATCAATTGGTTTGGTAATAAAATCATCGGCACCTGCATTAATGCAATCTTCACGTTCATTATTCATTGCAAAAGCTGTTTGTACAATAATTGGAAGATTTTTATTGAATTTTTTAATTGTTTTTATTGCATCCAATCCATTAATCTCGGGCATTTTAATGTCCATTAACACTAAATCTATATTGCAATCTTCTTTTTTACAGATTTGAATTGCATCTTTACCATTTTTAGCCCAAATAACTTTAGCATCGGTTAATTCAATAATAGAATTTAAATAATTAAAATTAGATTTTACATCTTCGGCAATTAGAACAGTTTTTCTTGAATATTCAATTGTTGTAATTTGCTGCAATGGATTGCCATTATCTTCACTCAAATTATCATTAATCAATTCCATTTTAACTTGACCTTTTCCCGATAAACGAAAATAAAAATTACTTCCTATATTTTCTTCAGAATCGAACCAAATTTCACCATTCATTAAATGTAAGAGCTTTTGGCACAAGGTTAAACCAATGCCCGAACCTTCAAATTTACGAGTTGATTTTCCATCTACTTGCCTGAATAAATCAAAAATATTACCCTGTTTATCTTGAGAAATACCTACTCCTGTATCTCTTATGTAAAATATTGGAATGTTATTTTTTTCCAGGTAGTACCCTATTTCTATAGAACCTTTATGGGTAAATTTTATTGCATTATCCAGTAGATTCTCAAATATTTGTATGAATTTATTTTTATCGGCTTTTAGGATGTTATTTTCACTATTTAAAGGAAAAATTAAGTTTAAGTTAATTGGTTTATCGTGAATTTTTGAAAGATATCGCGTATGAATATCATTAATAATTCGGTTGAGATTAAAATCTTCTTCTATTAAGGATAACTGATTAGAATCTATTTTCGAAACATCTAAGAGATTATTTATCATTCTTAGAAGTTTATGACTGTTATCAGAAATATGGACTATAAATTTATCTTCTTGTTCTTGCGAAAGGTTTTTGTCGGACAATAGATTTGAGAATCCTACAATTGAATTTATGGGAGTACGAAATTCGTGACTAATATTAGATAAAAATGCCGATTTTAATTCATTGGCTTCTTCGGCTTTAATTTTTGACTGCTCTAAAGCTTTTTGCGTTTTCGATATGGTAATTAAATCTTGTATTGATTTTTCATGAAAAAGACAAGCTTTTATAGAGATGGTAAATTTGTTGATTACATTTTTTACTTTAGTTTGCTCTTTATTACTCCAAATATTATTTGATGAAGAGTAAATGACCATAAAACCTAAATCCTGAAGTCTGAAAAAAGTGATAGTACCACTCTCCTTCATTTTAAAGCCTATAGCTCTACTAACTTCGTCGGTAATTTTTATCGAAAAAGAATCAGTATTATTAAAACAATTATTTAAAAATTCCGATTTTGGAATAGTTTCGGTTTTTAATTTAATATGAGGATGTGAAAATATTGCACGATAACCAGATGTATTTTCCGAATAAGGTATTGAATAACTATTAATCCAAACAGCACCAAATTCAAGGTTCTTTCGAGACATTAGCGTGTGTAAAAATTTTTTACAATTTTCTTTTTTATCCAGCGATTGTCCAACAGATAATGAAAGCTCGTAAAGAAATGATATATCGGTAATTATACTATTTGTATCCATAGATAAAAAATTAATAATAGCAACCAAGCACTATTGATTTATTTAGAAACTCTAAATACCCTTCTCCGTTAGAAAAAATCTCTCCAACAGATAATGCCCCTTCCAAATCTTTAGATGGATAAATATTTTTAAGTTCCGAATAAATGCCATTTAATTCAACAGAAAAATTTTCTTTTAAATGATTTACTCTCGAAATACAGTCAAATAATAAAATATCGGGATGATTATCACCTTCAAATTTACAGTTCTCTACAAGCTCTTTAGGAAGCTTTTTGAGTTCATCATGCTTCATCGATAATAAATCTACCAGTGAATTTTCTGGTATGTTTCCCACACATGTAAGGTAACCTTTATCGCTTAGTTTTATGGGATCTCTTACAATATATTCTCGCCCTTCTTTATAAATACCAAATGGATAATCCATAGAGTAAGATACGAAATTTTCTTTAGTTATGTTTATATTTTTACTTTCTTTCAAACACTTTTGATATACTTCAAAAGCATTTTCCCAATTAAGTTCAAGAATTAAATTTTTAGATGCTTTTGTTACAATAAATGGTCCTTCCGATTTGGTCCATCCATGCTTGGCATACATTTTTGTTTTGCTATTAAAGAAAACAACAATAGTTCCTTTTTGATAAATTCCATCGTTGTTAAAAAGAATTCCATCGGGATTTTCAATTGTTCTTCCAACACCACCGCCAAAAAAATCAACTTCGTTTCCTAAGTGAGTATATAAAGTTCTAAGGTGATCGGCAACAGCCGAAGAAAAACCAGCAGTTAAAGTAAAAGCTGTTGTAAATTTATTGTCTTGATAATCAGAAAATTGTTCAGAGAAATGATCTGGAGTTTCAAAATATATCGGAAACACTTCCATATCAACTTCCTTTATAATCATTCCTTTAGAGCTAATTTCCTTGTTAAAAATAACTTTAGGGAATATTCCACCTACTAAATTTAGATTATGATGATTAAAACTAGAAACTATTTCCTGAGGTGATATCTTACACTCTTCTCCAACAAGAATTAAAGCATTTTTGTGATTCAAATTTTTCAATTGCCTGATAGCAGACAATAACATATCTGAATTTGGATTTTCGAAAAACATAAGCAATATAAATAAGTGTAGACTATAATATTAATAAAATAAAAACTATTATAATAATTACATTTGATTAATCGATATTATAATCATGTCAAGCAGCAATAATTTTATGTATTAAAAAAAAACCGATTTAAAAGAAATCGGTTTTTTTAATCAAATTATCTAATTTTCTTAAACGATTCAAGCACCGAATCGTTTAATCTATTCGCAATTACTTCTGTATCTCCTACTCCATTAATAACATCAAGTTTAGATTGTTTTGAATAATATTCACTTACCTTAATACTTCTGTTCTCATATTGCTCTAGGCGATGAATAATTATATCAGTATCGGCATCATAGGCTCTTTTGCTATGAGTTTTACTACGAGCTGTTAATCTTTTAATAGACTCTAAGGTTGAAACATTTAAATCAATTGCTGATGTAACTGTTGAGTCTAATTTTCTAAGTAAACCATCTAAAATATATGCTTGAACAATAGTTCTTGGAAACCCTTTAAATATAAAACCATTGGCATTTGGATGCTTTTTGATTTGGCGCTCAATTAATTTAATGGCAATTTCGTCGGGTACAATATCTCCTTTCTCGATATAAGTTTTAGCACTTTTACCCATTTCAGTACCTTTTTTAATTTCTTGTCTCATTAGGTGACCGGTAGAGATATAGACTAAGTTAAATTTCTCAGCTAATTTACGCCCTTGTGTTCCTTTTCCAGATCCTGGAGGTCCAAGCAACACCAAATTAATCCAAGATTTTTCGAGAGTTTGATTTACAACACTTGTTAATCTTTCAAAAATTTGATTGATATCGCCTAAGCCATCAATACCATGATAAATTTCTTTTTCTTTATAGAAAGATGCAACGGGAGCAGTTTTTGTGTCATATTCTTGCAATCGTACATCAATAACTTCATCAGTATCATCTGCTCTGTTTTCTTTTTTTGCACGCTCCAACAAACGATTGCGCAACTGATCCGAAGGAACCTCCAAACTTAACATACAATCTAACTTGGTATTCATTTTTAATAATAAACCTTCCAGAATATATGCCTGAACAGTAGTTCTGGGAAATCCATCGAAAAGAAAACCATTTACTTCTTTATTGGTTTGAATTCGTTCTTCAATAATTTGAACAATAATTTCGTCAGGAACCAATCCTCCTTTTTTAATAATATCTTTTGCTTGTAAACCTAATTCGGTACCATCGGCAATTTCACTACGAAGAATATCTCCTGTTGAAATATAGGCCAAATTATATTTTTCTATAAGCATTTTAGATTGAGTTCCCTTACCTGCACCAGGAGGGCCAAATAATGCGATGTTTAACATGTGGTTAAATTTATGTTTGTTAAGTTAGTTACATTTCAAAAATAGTAAAATTTGCTCTAGAATCTCACTATTTATAGGGAATTAATTAAGTTCTATAGCATTTATTTTAAGAACATATTAATGCTAAAATTGTATTTATCATTTTTTGATATTGCGCTAACAAGCCAGCAAAATAGATGTAAAATCCCAATTAATAGAAAATTAGGAAACACCGGTCCTATCCAAAATGAAAAATTTACAATTGAAAAAAAAATATAAGAGCCTATCAATATAATACTGCCAATAAATTCGAATTTCCAAACAACTATTAGGCCCGCAAGCATCATTAAATTTGCAATAAAAAGTTTTATTTCCTGTAAAGTCATCATATCAAAATCGGGAGTCCCAATTTCCATAGCAAACCATACAAAAAACAGAAATAGAAATATTCCTATAAATCTTGCAATCCAACGAATTATGGTAATTGTTAATTTCAATTTTTTAGATCTATACACAGCAAAAATAATTTAATGCCTTTACTCAAATATATATGAATTAACAATGAATTAAAAACAGCAATGAAAATTATTGACTAAGGTAATTTTTGCAGCTTTAATGCATTATTAATAGCACTTTGATTATTAGATAATTTAATTGACTTTCTTCTTTTATTGGCGTATATTTTTTATAGGATCAAATTACTAAAACAAAAGTTATGAAGGCAAATTATTTATGTCCGAATTGCAGAACCTATCTTAATGTAGATGAAAGAATAATTTTAGCGGCAGAAAATATGGAAGGACAAAGGGGAATTCTTTTATTTAGTATACATTTAGGTGATTATGAAATACTTAAGCATCCATATTTCGATTTAAGAGATAATGAAATTATTCAGATATTTTGTCCATGCTGCCACAAAAGTCTTAAAGATACACGAGTTCATAAAAATATTTATAAAATACTTATGCAAGATGAAGAAGATCAGGAGTATCAAATTTTATTCTCGGGAGTTTATGGAGAAAGATGTACCTATAAAATTAGTGATGGCAAAGTAAGTTCTTATGGTGAGCATGCTTCTAAATATCTAAATTTTAACAACTTAATTCAAATGTCATAGACAATGAGAAGAAATATAGAAAACCCACTTATTTTTCCAAAAGATGTTAATCCATCAAATCCTTCTTATCAGGTATTAGGGACTTTTAATCCAGCTGCTGTAAAATATAAGGATGAAATTATATTATTAATGAGAGTAGCTGAAAATTGCCTAGCACAAGATTCCTATGTAACAATTCCCTATTTTAATAATGGAAAAGCCGATTTAATTCGACTTAAAAAGGATGATCCTGATTTATTGATTAAAGATACACGAGGTTATTTTTACAAAGGCAAAGATTATTTATCGACAATTAGTCACTTACGAATTGCCAGAAGTTACGATGGTGTTCATTTTACTGTAGATGGACAACCGTTTATATATCCTGAGTTAGCTTGTGAATGCTTTGGAGTAGAAGATGCACGGATTGTTAAACTAGATGATGTCTACTATATTAATTACACAGCAGTTTCGGGAGATGGCTATGTTACAATGTTAGCAAAAACCACAGATTTTGTAGATCTCAAAAAATTAGGAATTATTTTTCCTCCCTTAAATAAAGATGTAGCTTTTTTCCCTCAGAAAATTAATAACAAGTATGTAGCCATTCATCGTCCCGATAACAAGGGGTTTGGACTTCCTTCTATATGGTATGCAAGTTCTCCTGATATGATAAATTGGGGCGAGCATTATTGTCTTTTACGACCAGATGGAAGTTCGAGCGAAAGCCAAAAAATTGGAGGTGGATCATCTCCAATAAAAACAGACAAAGGCTGGCTTGTAGTCTATCATACCAAAGGAGATAATAGTGTATATTCTCTAAAAGTTCTATTGCTTGATTTACATGATCCCAGAAAAATTTTAAAGAAAGCTAATGTTCCAGTCTTTGTGCCTGAAACAGACTATGAAAAAAAAGGATTCTTCCCTAATGTGGTATTTACAAATGGGATAATTGAAAAAGAAAATGGAGAATTGTGGATTTATTACGGAGCCTGTGACGAAACTATTTGTCTTGCTATAACAAGTGTATCTGAGTTATTAAATTTATTAATCTAAGTTTTTTATTATGAGAATTGCTTATGTATCAACATATCCACCTACCGAGTGTGGAATTGCAACTTATACTGAATATTTGAGTAATGCTGTTGCTAAAAATGGAAAAGAAATAAGAATATTAAGTCAGTTAGGTGCTGCTGGAGATAATGTATTTGAGGTTTATGCACCTCAGGATAAAGACATTGCAGGCAAGTTATTTTTTTATGTTGAAAGGTTAACTCCAGATATTGTGCATATTGAACATGAATTTGGCTTGTTTGGTGATCAAAGAGGGGTTCAAATAATTGAATTCTTAATAAGATGCAATTTGTCAGAAACCCCTGTTGTTGTAACATTACATACCGTATTTGAAGATCTTAAATATGAAGAGAAAATTATCGTTCAACACATTTTAAATTTAAGCTCTGCACTTATTGTTCACGAATCGTTTCAAAAAGATATACTTGAAAATAATTATGAGTGCTTAAATCCCATAATAGTAATCCCTCATGGGGTTAGAGAGGTAAATATTATAGAAAATTCAAAAAAGTTACTAGAATTAGAAAATAAAAAAGTGCTTCTACTAGCCGGATATTTGCGCTCTACAAAAAATATCGAAAGAATTTTTTCCCTACTCCCCGATTTACTTGCTCGTAATAAGGATATGGTTTTATTAATGGCTTCGAGAAGTAGAATTAATGAACACTCTGATTATAAGGACAATTTGTATGAAACAATTCACAAATTAGGTTTGAATAATCACGTAAAAGTACTTTATGGTAAGTTCCCTCAATATACATTAGATACAATTTTAAGTGCAGCAGATGTTTTGGCCTTACCTTATCTAAAAGGAGCTCAAAGTGGAGTCTTAGCACAAGCATCAGCTTTTCATCTACCTGTTGTAACATCTAATTTAAAGAGTTTTAAAAATTGGATAAGCGAAGTTAATGGTGGTTTTTATGCAGAAACCGATGAAGAATATATTTCTCATATTACAAGATTACTTCAGGATAATGATTTAAGAACCGAATTACAAAATAATATTTGCAAGAATAATAAATTAAAAAACTGGAATGTAATAGCAAAAAAACACATCAACCTTTATTCTCAATTAATAAAAAAACCTATTCCTAATGCTAAATTTTATTATCGAAGTAATAAAGAAAATGTAAAGCTTAATGCTCGCTCTTAATAGTATATCATTTTATTAAATAGATCCTGTAAGTGTAAGGATGCAATTCCTGATCTTGAATCGGCCATTGCGTAAGGAATAATTAGCATATCTTTATGAATAATGGCTCCACAGGAATATACAACATTTGGCACATAGCCATTTCGTTCTTCTTCGCTTGGAATTAAGAAAGGTTCATTTAAAAGACCTATTACTTTGCTTGGATCTTCGAGATCGAGAAGAATAGCACTAATTGTATAAGTGCGAACAGGACCAACTCCATGAATAAGTAATAACCAGCCTTTATCTGTTTCTATTGGTGATCCGCAATTTCCAATTTGGAAAAATTCCCAGTAAAAAGATGGTGGTTTTAACAGTATCGGTGTCTCCCAATGTTTGATATTATCGGAAAACATGATGTATAAATTCTCATTATCGTTTCGGGAAATTGTAACATACTTTCCTTTAATTTTCCGAGGAAAAATAGCCATACCTTTACCCTTAGAGCCTTCTCCCAACAAAACAGAAACTTTAAAATGACAAAAATCGACTGTTTCGATTAACTGTGGTAAAGCCTTAAAACCATTATAGGCAGTATAAGTAGCATAGTAAACATTCTTTCCCAAACCATTTCCATTTTTAAACAAAACAAATCGAGCATCTTCAACTCCTTTAATTTCATTGTTAGATACCGGAAATATCACTCGCGCACTAATATCCAATTCGGATGAAAATTTAATTTCATAATTTGCATTAGCCAACCACAGTAAAGTATCGATTGCTTCCTCGCAAGTTCGGCCTATTTTTTTATGCTTGAGTTCTTTTTTTTTCCGAAACAGAGCTATTGATTCTTTTAATTCAGCAAAAGTAAATTCTTCGAGTAAGTTGTCGAGAATTTTAGCAACCGAATGATAAGCTCCCAATTCTTTCATTTTTAGGCTAAAGTCATTTTTATGATACGAAGGATCGGGTGTACGATCTACTCTTTCAACCAAGGCACTATTTTTTTGCATTACAAGCTCGCCATTCGATTTAATAATTCCACGTCTAAAAACAATGGAAGAAATATGTCCTTCACCTACAGCCCTAAAACTTAACAATACTTTAATTCTGTCCGATTCTGTATCGATTTGTTCGGGGTGTAAAACAACCGAAGGATTAAATAAAGCTGCCGACTCAATAGAATATTCCATTGTAAAATAAGAGCCAATAAGTAATTTCTGATTTAAAGTAAAATCATTATTAAATTTAATTTCTTGATTAATTTGGTCGAAATTATCTTTAAATATCCTTTTTATATTTCTGTGTCTCTTAGAAAATCTTTTAATCGTATCGTCTAAAATTTGGGTAGTTTTCTGATCGGACAAAAGAAGAATTCGGTCAAAAATATTTTCAATCCGCTTCGAATTACCAGGCGTAAAAAAACGTGTAACCACTCTCGAATCATCTGGAGTAAAGTGAAGCAATTGTTTTTGTATGGAAATTGATTTATTACTTTTTACCATTCTTCTTGTTTTTATGCGAGCATACTAAATATACAAAATTAGATGCTGAAAAGAAACAAGATTCTTGATGATTAGTATTTTAATACAGGAAGTGAAATTTTAAAACGTATACACAAAAGTCGAAATGCAATTATACAACTTATAGTTAAAAACTGATTTAAGGAAGATGGTATTGATAAAAAGTCGAGAAAAATAAATAAAGCACCACCAACTAAACATGCTGTAGCATAAATTTCTTTTCTAAAAATTAATGGAATATCATTACATAAAATATCACGAATAACACCACCCATTACAGCCGAAAATAATCCCATAATAATTGATAAAAATGGATGAATACCTAAGGCTAAAGATTTTTCTATTCCTATAATAGTAAATACTCCTATTCCAATGGTATCAAATAAAAATAATGTACGTTTCAATTTTATGATATATTGTTTAAACAGGAAACTTAGCATAACACCTAAACTTATGGCAATTATATAATTTATGTCGCTAATCCATCCCACAGGAAAATTACCGAGAATAACATCTCTAAGAGTTCCTCCACCAATTGCAGTTATAAAACCGGTAAAGTAAGCACCAAAAAGATCTAATTTTTTATTTGCTGCCGACATTGTTCCACTAATCGCAAATACGATAGTTCCCAGTAAATCAAGAAAGTAAATAACACTCATCTCACAAAACTATTAAAAAAAAGAAAGGACGAAAATACAATTTTCATCCTTTCCAATCTCTATTTTTTAAAAATATTTACCCTTGTGCATCAACAACAGCAATGGCGGTCATATTAATTATCTCTCTCACAGAACATCCCATTGGCACAATATGGAAAGGTTTTGCTGTCCCTAGTAAAATTGGACCGATATTTTCGGAGCCACCCAAATCCTGCATTAATTTATAAGCAATATTACCAGAACTTAAATTTGGGAATATTATAGTATTTACATCTTTCCCTTTAATTTTAGTAAAAGCAAATGTATTGTCTCTTAAATTTTTATCTAAGGCAAAATTTAACTGCATTTCACCATCTATAGCTAATTCTGGATGGTTTTTATGCAATAATTCTATAGCCTTATTAGCTTTAACCGGACTTCCTTTACGAACCGATCCAAAATTTGAATAAGAAACCATTGCCATAACCGGATCGACATTAAAAGATTTTAATGCCCTTGCTGTACTTAAACTAGTATCGACTAAAGATTCGGATGTGGGCTCAGAATTTACAGTAGTATCAGCGAAAAATAAAGGTCCTTTTTTAGTCATTATAATGTTCATTCCCACTAAAGTTTTCATACCTTCTTCCATTCCAATAACTTTGCTGGCAATTTTTAAAGCCTCAAAGTATCGGGTTGCATAACCAGAGATAAACGCATCGGCATCGCCATTTTCTACCATCATGGCACCAAAATAATTGCGATCGTACATTTTTTCGATAGCCTCTTTGTGTGTTAATCCCTTGCGCCCTCTTTTTTTGCAAAGAATATCGGCAAAATTATTTCTTCTTTCCTTCTCAGATTCACTACGAACATCAATAATATCGGCACCTTCCAGATCAAGGTCGTTTTCACTAATTATTTTATTGATATTTTCAAGATTACCAAGAATAATAGGTTTGGCAATTCCGTCGTGTAAAACTATCTGAGCTGCTTTTAATACATTAAAATTATTTCCTTCGGCAAATACAACTCGTTTAGGAAATCGTTTTGCTTTGTTAAAAACAGATCTTAGTAATTCATTTTCTACACCTAGTCGTTGTCTTAACTCTTCTGCATAAGCATCCCAATCGCTAATTTCTTTTTGAGCCACACCCGATTCAACAGCTGCTTTTGCAACAGCTACAGCAACACTTGAAACCAAACGAGGATCTAAAGCCTTGGGAATTATATATTTACGACCAAAGACAATATTTGCCTCATTGTATGCTGCATGTACCGATTCGGGAACCATATCTTTGGCTAACTTAGCAATAGCATGTACCGAAGCAATTTTCATTTCCTCATTAATTCCGGTAGCTCTAACATCTAAGGCTCCTCTAAAAATATATGGAAAACCTAAAACATTATTTATCTGATTAGGATAATCGGATCTTCCTGTAGCAACAATTACATCTTTACGTGCATCGGTAGCATCATCGTAAGAAATCTCTGGATCTGGATTAGCAAGTGCAAAAACAACAGGATTTTCGGCCATTGATAATACCATTTTTTTACTCATGATACCACCTACCGATAATCCTAAAAATACATCGGCATTCACTAGAGCATCTTCAAGAGTATCGATATCCCGATTAGTAACAAACTGTTTTTTCTGCGAATTTAAATCTTTCCGTTTCGAATTAATAACGCCTTTACTATCGCACATAATAACATTTTCGGCTTTTACTCCTAACGAAATATATAGCTTGGTACATGAAATAGCTGCAGCACCTGCTCCATTCACAACAACTTTTACATTTTCAATTTTTTTATTGCCTATTTCGAGTGCATTTAATAACCCAGCAGCAGATATAATTGCAGTACCATGCTGATCGTCGTGCATAACCGGAATATCCAGTTCTTTCTTAAGGCGTTCTTCTATTTCGAAACATTCGGGAGCTTTAATATCTTCTAAATTTATACCTCCAAAAGTAGGTGCAATTGCTTTAACTGTTTCTACAAACTTATCCACATTAGTTTGATTTACTTCAATATCGAAAACATCGATATCTGCAAATATTTTAAAAAGCAGTCCTTTTCCTTCCATAACCGGCTTACCTGCAAGAGCACCAATATTTCCAAGACCTAATACTGCAGTACCATTAGAAATAACAGCCACAAGATTTCCTTTAGCAGTATATTTATATGCATCGGAAGCATTTTTCTCGATCTCTAAACAGGGATCGGCAACACCCGGACTATATGCCAAGGCTAAATCTCTTTGTGTTCGATAAGGTTTAGTTGGAATAACTTCAATTTTACCAGGACGCCCTTCAGAATGGTACTTTAAGGCATCTTTTTTAGTAATTTTTGCCATTTGTTAGTTGTTTTTTTGTGTTACGATTCTAGATCGTTAGTTAGCTTAAGTGAGACTACAAATATGCAATAATTGATGCTTTGGTTTTAGGTAACTTACTTAAAAATAGTTAATAAAATAGTATTTATCTGAATTACTATTAATTAAGATTAAGAATAAATAAGGAAAAAAATCTATATTTAAATAAAGAATACTGATTAAACTATTTTTTTATTCGTGAATTCTTAATTTGGAAGGAATGTGCAAATTTATTTTGCACTAAAAATTCTCTATGGTATGTTTTATGATTTCCACATTGATCTTCGATCACAATTTTTTTAATTTTCCATTCTCCTGATTCCGATTTTTTTTTGAATAAAATTCGACCAAGAAGCAAGCCAACCTTAGATTTTTTTCTGCATTTACAGGAGGTTTGGCGAATATCGTTTCCCGATGGTGATTCAAAAAATACAATTACATTATTCAATCCAATTGGGGAATGAGCTCTTAAGGAAAAATAAAGAATTTCATCACTCTTACTCACATCTATTTGTTTTTGCACAAAGGTAATAGAGTGCAGCTCGAAAGTTTCTTTCTTATTTTTTAGGTCATCAGCAAAAGCAAATAAAGGCAATATTAAAAGCAATATAGATAACGAGCTCTTAATAAACCTAAGTTTAATATGATGTAATTTCCTATTCATTGTAAGATTGTATGAAAATACTATTTTATATACGACAAAAAATAAAAAGGGATACCCATTTTTGGATATCCCTTACAATTTATATTTTGTCTAAAAAATTACTTCAATAAACCTTTAATTGTAGTAATTAGATCTTTTGCTTCTTTTTTAGCTGGATTTAAAGCCAATAACTTATTTGCCTGTGCTGTAGCCATTTCGAAATAAGATTTTGCTTTATCTTGGTTTGCTGGCCAAAATTCTGCTCCTTTATTATAATATAACTGAGCTAAAGCTAGCATAGCAGTTTCCTGATATTTTGATTTAATTTGAGCTGCTTGTTTATAAGAAGTTTCGGCAGCTTCGAATTTATTTCCTTTTTGGGCAGTTTGACCAACTGAGAAATAATGTTTTGCTAGACTAGCAACTAGTTTAGAGTTTTTAGTTGGACAAGCTTTAATACCTTTTTGAAGGGTAGCAACCATTTCGCTAACTTTATTCTGCTTTTTTTGCATTAAAGCAAGATATTGATAGGCTTTAGATGGTTTATAATTATTTACTACAGATTGAGCAAAATATTTTTCTGCTTTAGCATAATCTTTAATTTTACTAGCACAATAAGCTGTATTAAAAACCAAAGCTATATCTTCAACGGTATCTTCTGCACCTAAGAAAGCTTCATACTTTTCAATAGCAGTTTTATAATCTTTCGACTTAAGGGCTGCATTACCTTCATTCTTTAGTTGAGCAGCAGATTGAGCAAATACACTTGAAACACAAAAACATACTGCAATAAATAAAATGATTTTTTTCATACTTTTTATTTTATGATTATTTGATTTTTCTTTTTTTCGCTAAAACAAGCCTAAAAATAACTATTTCACAGAATAATCAAATAAAATTAAGCTAAAAATATACTTCAATAAATGCTATTTAAAGGATATTTAATTAACGGCTTAAATCTATTCTTTCTTCTTTTAAGTATTCCTCACTTATGGTATACTTATCATATTTAGTTAAATCGTTATTTTTAATAATTTTATACAGATAATCGGTATAAACATCTCCTACTTCGGAGTAACGAAACAATAATGGTACCAATTTATAAGGATCTGTTATTTTCGATCTTTTATTTCTGAATTCTTTATAGGCATTAACTTTGGCTATTGTTTGGTAATAATCTCTTATCGATGCTTCTATACTAGGATATTTTCGCACATAAATACTGGTAGAATCTCTTCCAACTAATGCTTTTATTCTATTTTCGCCAGCATTGTACGACCATATTCCAAACACATTATTTCCTTCCTGAAAAAAACGAGAAGATCCCCATCCAGATTCAATTGCCGCCTGTCCCAAAACAATACTGGGTGCATGTGGTTTTAACCTGATTTTTAATTCCTCAATTGCTAAGCAATTGTATTGTTCATATAAATCGAACAAGAAAATACTATCACTTTTAATGAATTCTTGATTTTTTGATATCCACGATTCGATATGTTCTAAACGCTTAATTTTCTCATTTAAATCGTGTTGAATAAAAAGAATGGATGGAAGTAACATTTCCACAAACTTTAGTTTTTTTTCTTTAACCGATAGTTTTTTTAAGGAAATAACTTTAGTGTATACATAAGGAATAATACACGTATCTGTAAAGCTAAATATGTCTTCTTTAGATTGAATTTCAGCGTATTCTGGAATTACATTTACTTGCTTATAGGTAGGCTTTTTTGTACATGCCGAAACTAAAATAAGCACAAAAAGTAATGTATAGAATAAATATTTCATGTAAAATTATTGTTAATTTGTGCCGGCTAAAATAGTCTTTTATTTTTTTCTGACAAATTTTGTATTAGCTACTTACTGCTATTTTGAAGCAAATAACAGGTTGTAAGAATTTATCAAAATAATATTTCCTGAAGTTTATTAACAATTTTATTTTGTGCATTAGTTTAAGTTGATATCCTAATTTAATAAAAAAGCAGAATTTCATTGGAAACCCTGCTTTTAGAAATGTAAAATATAATTTAAACTGGAATGATTACAATTTCTCCAAACTCAGGAGTTGGTTCGTTAAAAGAATCTTCTAGCTTAATATTTTTATGTATTGCTTGAATGGTTCGCATTACACCTCCATGTGTAAAAATGGCAATCTTCTTACATTCTTTAGATTTTATTTCGTTCCAAAATTTTGTTACTCTATCGTTAAGCATAACAAATGATTCTCCATTCGAACATTTTTTATTCACAAAATCGTCCATCCAGGCAGGAAATAAAGGATCTTTTATCTCATCCCAAACTTTGCCTTCCCAATCCCCAAAATTTAATTCCATAAGGCGATCATCAGCAATTACTTTATCTCCATAAATATCATTTGCTAATTTTTTTGCTCTTTTTAATGGACTAGTATAAATAAGATCGAATTCGATATCTTTTAGTTTTTCTCGAACCACTTCCAGTTCCTGAGGATAACTTTCGGCTAAATCCACATCTTTTTGTCCGTAGCAAACACCTTTTTCTACAGCTACTTTAGTATGTCGTATTAAATATATTTCCATGATAATTATTTAAACATGATTTATTATAATAAGATAAGAAAGGTAAAACACCACCTCACAAACTTGCTGTGTTGCTCCAATGCAGTCGCCCGTAAAGCCTCCAATCCATTTCTTAAAATATCTTCCTAATAATATTTTACAAAGATATACAGGAATTAGAATTAGAAAATATTTGATATGCCCTAATAATGCAATTGGAATAATTCCACTTACTATTGTAAATATAAAATTACCAGTACTTAATTTCTGACTATAGTCTTTTGCTTTTGAATTATCAACTCGAGCATATTTGTGTGTGTTCACAAGACTTGCAGCAAACATTCTACTTGTTGAATGAGCAGCAATAAGGACCCAAGGTAAGTGAGCTGCCGAAACAGAATATTGACACAAATATTTGCTTAGAATTAAAAACACAATTCCCGTAACACCAAAAGCTCCAATTAATGAATCTTTCATTATTTCGAGGATTCTTTCGCGAGTCCAGCCACCACCAAAGCCATCACAAACATCCATAAATCCGTCTTCGTGCAAACCACCAGTAAACAAAACTGTTAAAGCTAAGCTTAGTATAACAGCAATATTAAAGGGTAAGACCAAATTGGTAAGATAAAACACCAATGCAGCAAAACCACCAATAATAATTCCTGAAATTGGAAAATATTTAATGGCTTCGTATTGGTATTCTTTTTTGAATTCTGCTTTTTTAGGGAAAGGAATTCTGGTAAAAAAGGATAATCCTGTAAAGAATATATTAAGTTCTCTCATTTTACGATTTAAAAAGCTAATTCAACGATCTTGCATTGAAACCCTAAATTATATTCAGAGTACCAATAATAAATTTATTAAATTTTATCGCTGTTGCTAACACCTGCATCTTCGAAACTTGCCATTTCGTTTAAGAAATTAACAGCCGATTTAATAATTGGATATGCAACTGCAGCACCAGTTCCTTCTCCTAAGCGCATTCCTAAATCGAGAATTGCATTCTCATTAAAATAATCCAGCATGTGCTTATGTCCTTTTTCATTCGATTTATGGGTAAAAACACAATAATCTAATACGTTAGGATTCATTTTGTGTGCTGCTAAAAGTGCCGATGTAATAACAAATCCATCAACAATAATAAGCATTTTTAGCTCGGCAGCTTTTAACATGGCTCCAGCAATCATTACAATTTCAAAACCTCCAAAATATGAAAATATACTTTCTATGCTTTGGTCTCCATTATAGTTTTCAATGGCAGTTTTAAGAATTTCATATTTTTTTTGCAAGCCTTTATCATCCCAACCAGTTCCGCGACCAACACATTCTTTTAAGTTGGTTTTTGTAAGCATGTGCAATAAAACAGCTGCAGAAGAGGTATTTCCAATTCCCATTTCGCCAAAACCAATTACATTAGTTCCGTTATTATGTGCATTTTCAACTAAATCAGCACCTTTATTTATAGCTTTTTGGAACTGTTCATTTGTCATTGCAGCCTCATTTAAATATGATTTTGTTGAATATGCAATTTTGGCATTTATTACATTTTCGGCTTCTTCAAAGTCATAATTAACACCAGCATCAACAATTTTAGTATCAATTTTATTTTGGCGACAAAATACATTTATTGCCGCACCACCATTAATAAAATTTGCAAACATTTGCCATGTTACTTCCTGAGGATAAGGACTTACTCCTTCGAGGGCTATTCCGTGATCGGCAGCAAAAACCAAAATAAGCGGTTTGTTTAATTCTGGCGACAATGTATTTTGTATACTTCCAATCTTTATAGCCAATTGTTCTAAAAGGCCTAATGATCCTATTGGTTTGGTTTTAAAATCAATTTTATGTTTTAATTTTTCAATTAAAGATTGATTTGTTTTTTGGATATTGAAATTCATGTGTATGAGTTATTTATTTTTTACCATGTTTTTGATGCAAGAAAAATCGCTATTCAAAAAAGGATAATATTATTTTTCAGAAACCCCTGCTTCGCTAAAAGAAGCCATTTCGTTAATAAATTGAATTGCACTCTTTACAATTGGAAAACAAACACTTGCACCCGTAGCCTCACCCAATCTCATTCCAATATCTAAAATTGGGTTGGCTTTTAATATTTGGAGCATTTTAGAATGTGCTTTCTCGTTCGATTTATGAGCAAACAGACAATATTCACTTACTTTAGAATTTATTTTAAATGCCGATAATAGAGCTGATGTAATTATAAAACCATCAATTAACATGGTCATTTTCAGCTCAGCAGCTTTTAACATTGCTCCCGTAATCATTACAATTTCGAAACCACCAAACTGAGTTAATATATCAATAGGTTTCTTATTATTCAGGTCAAAATTAGACAAGGCTTCGCTTAGGAGTTTATATTTTGATTTTACTCCACTGGCATCTAATCCAGTACCACGGCCAACACATTCTTCTAAGGGAATATCTCCTAATACACTTAAAATTAAAGCTGCCGAAGATGTATTTCCAATGCCTTTTTCTCCAAAAATAACAAAATTACTTCCCTCATTATAAATAGATTCTATAATCTCAGCACCTTTCTTAAAGCCTTCCATGCATTGCTCTTTAGTCATTGCAGGACCAAAGCGAAAATTCTTAGTTCCGTAATCTATTTTTCGGTTAATTATATCTAAATCAGGATCAAAATCGTGATCAATACCAGCATCTACAACTTTAAAAGTAATATTGTGTTGTCTCGAAAAAACATTAATTGCTGCACCACCCTGCATATAATTATATAACATCTGATAGCTAACCGATTTAGGATAAAAGCTAACACCATCGTCGGCAATTCCATGATCGCCTGCAAATACAATTACATGTGGTTTATTAATGCTTGGACTCAGGGTATTCTGAATTTTTCCCATCTGAAAAGCAATTTTTTCTAACACACCTAAAGAACCCAATGGTTTGGTTTTTCCATTTATCTTCTCCCACAAATCGTCATCTAAAGAATTAGACAAAGAACTCAATTCAAACTTTACCATATATTATTTTCTATTTTTCCCAAGAATTAATTTCAGTTTTTGCAGATTTTCCTCAATTTGCTTTTTGCAATCATTGTTTTTTTCATTTTCTAAAGCAACTTCTAAATCTGGAATAGCATCGGTTCTTTCCAGTAATACAATTGCATCGGAGGCTTTACTTCTAACATCAGCATCTTTATCGCGAAGCATTCCTGGAATCCATTTTTTAGACGACCAACAAGCCAATTCAATAATTTTATCAATAGCTTCTAATTTTTCCTCTTTATTACCCGATAAATTTGAGTAATATTTCGATTGAAGTTCTTGAATGTCTTCGGTATATATAATTTCATTTTTGAAGAAATTAGGGCGCACAACAGAGTTGGGATAAGAAATTAATTTCGAATTTGTACTCCAACGAACAATTCGAGGCAACATCCATCTCATTCCAGGAGTACATTCTGGGTGTCCAACAAAAGAAGCAAGTCTGGCTTTTCCATAATCGGCACAAACAATAAAAGGTCGGTTGTTTGTCATGTTTGCAGGACTTCCTTCAACGGTATGTATATCAGACAACATAGTGCTTATTTCCATATTATTAAGAGAATCGTTTGCAGGTACTAAAACAGGACCTTCATAATATTGGCAGAATGAAATATCACGATTTTTTAATTCAGGAAAAATTTTCTTACCATTCGCATTTAATGAAAATTTTGCCAAACCATGTCCACGATGATCGTGTTCAATATCAATAGCTTTAAAACCATTAAGCTTTAAGCACGGATAATCA
The DNA here is from genome assembly GCF_963677195.1 of uncultured Marinifilum sp. Taxonomy (NCBI): domain Bacteria; kingdom Pseudomonadati; phylum Bacteroidota; class Bacteroidia; order Marinilabiliales; family Marinifilaceae; genus Marinifilum; species uncultured Marinifilum sp. The sequence goes on along the minus strand of NZ_OY781918.1, from coordinate 3,356,850 downwards.
GGAGTATTTGACATTATATAGGCACCTGCACAAATACCAACAATAGCAATTCCCTTATCTCTAGTTAATTCTACAATTCGATCCATTCCAATTTCGCCTAGGCTCTGTGTTTCACTTCTTCCACTTCCTCCGGGAAAAACTATGGCATCAAAATCTAAAATATTCTCAGACATAATAGTGCTGGCAGAAATAATTTCGCAGTTGATATATGGATCAATTTTCAGAGCTTCCATAGCATCGACAATACACCAGGGACTATCACCATTCTTATTATAAACACCAACTTTTAAACTACTTTCCGATTTAGTTTCAACTCTTTTACAGGAAATTATACTAAATAATAAAAGAGTAATAAATAAGATATAATAAATAGATTTGTTCATAATAATTAAAAATTAAAGCGTGTTTTTAATTTCGACAGGAATACCTGAAATTACAAGAGTAACAAGATCAGCTTTTTTAGCAATGTACTGATTTATTGATCCTTGCAAATCATTAAAACGATAAGCTAATTTATTTTCCGGACTTCCGCCCAAACCCAATTCATTGCTTACTATAATAAGGTCGCAACTTTGTGAAAATAGTTTATCTAACTCATTAATACATTGATTAAGGGTAAGCTCATCATTATCTCCATTATCAAAAAAGAAATTATTTAGCCATAAAGTAATACAATCGAGTAAAACTATTTTCCCCGAAAAATCATGATTACTCAAAAACTTTTCTTCCTCGATATTAAGCCATTGATTTCCTCTTCTTTTTTTATGAGCTTCGATTCTCTTGGCGTGATTTTCGTCCCAAACTCTGGATGTAGCTAGATAAACAGGATTATTTGTTTTTGAAAGAATAATATCTTCGGCAAGTTTACTTTTTCCAGATCTTTGTCCGCCAGTAATTAGGTGAATCATTACTTTTCTTCTTAGTGTATATTATTATAATAGTAAAGAGGTGAAGTTACAAATTAATAAAGCTGTGTTAAATTAATTTTCTGTTTTTTATAACAGTTTATGAAAAGGAAAATTGATAGCTATAATAATGAGAATACTTAGCAAACAAACAGAATGATTAATATAGACAATACGTTTAATTTCGGAATCTTTTATGTCGCGATCGTGCTTGCCTATAAAGGGTTTATTTACACTTTTGCCTCCATAATTATGAGCTCCGCCAAACCTACAATTTAAAATTCCAGCCAAAGCAGCTTCGGGATAGCCAGCATTAGGACTTATATGAGCTTTCCCATATTTAAAAATAAATTGCAACGATCGAAAACTTAAACTAACACAAGCCATTAAAATAGCAGTAATTCTAGAAGGAATAAAATTAGCAATATCGTCCATTCGCGCAGCAAACCGTCCAAACAAAATATACTTTTCGTTTTTATAGCCAATCATCGAATCCATTGTATTAATCATTTTATAACACATCATAGCCGGAACACCACCTATAGCATAATAAAATAAGGGAGCCACAACACCATCCGATAAATTTTCGGATAATGTTTCAAAAACAGCCAAGCGAATTTCTTTAGCAGACAATTCTGATGTATCACGCCCTACAATCCATGATAATCGTTTTCTTCCAGCCTCTAATCCCCTGCTGTTTAAATGATTAAACACCTCAATTCCTTCCTGTAAAAGGCTTTTATTTGCAAGTCCGTAAAAAACAAATATACTGGTAAATGCGATAAATCCGATCTCGTTTATTTCGAGTAAAAATCTACATAAATAGAAAAATAGAAAATAAACAATAAGTGCTAGGGAAAAAGCCATAAAACATCCTTTCAACAAGCGATACTTTCCTTTGTTTAAAGATTTATCGAAATAAGCAATCGTATTTCCAAAACCAATAATAGGGTGAGGAAGATTTCTTGGGTCTCCTAAAATTAGATCTAAAATATAGCCAATTATAAGAGGAAGTATAATTAATTTAATTTGCTCCATTTTTGCAGTGCTTCAATTAACAATTGATTTTTTTCTTCACTTAAAGTTGCAACACGAATAAAAGACGAATTTAATCCGCGAAAGTTACTTGCATCTCTAACCAATATTCCAAAATTGGAAATAAGGTAATTTTTTAGCTCTAAAGAGGTACTTTTCTCTAGTTCGATTAAAAAATAGGAAGTTTTTGAGGCATGAATTTTTAAGCCTGAAATATTATTTAAATTTTCTTGAAATTTTTTTGATGCTGATTTATAATAGTTTACAGGTGGCAATATTTCACTTTTGTGCTCAATTAAGTATTTTCCAGCCTCAATTGCCAGCGAATTAACCGTCCATGGAGGCTTGTAGAATTCAATATCCTGTACCAATTGCTTATTGGCAAGCAAATATCCCAATCTCAAGCCCGGAATTGCAAAGTTTTTCGTTAATGATTTTACAATGATCAAATTTTCATGATCATAAATCAAATCTATTGATGAATCAATATAATCGGTAAAATCTATATAGGCTTCATCAATAATAAATTTTACATTTTTGTTTCTTATCAAAAGAGATTTAAGATCATTTTTTTTTAAAATAAAACCAGTAGGGTTATTAGGATTACATATCCACACCAATTTAGACTTAAAGTTTGAATTAGAATTTAACTCACTCCAATTCATAAAGAAAAGCTTATGATTGTTAACATTACAAGCATCCTCGTATTCGGAGAAAGTAGGAATAATTATTGTAGATGATTGATTTTTAAAACATTGAGCAATAAGATAAAAAGATTCGGTAGCACCATTTGTAGCTATTATCATGTTTTTATCCACACTTAAATCATCAGCAATCATTGTAACAAGACTTTCGGCTGATGATTCGGGGTAAGAATCAATTTTATTCCAATTAACTATTAAATGATTCTTTAAATTCTGAGAATAACCACCATACCAAACATTTGTGCTAAAATTAGCTACAATATCATGTGTAAACTTATATCCGTCGTCTCCGTGTCCGTGTAACATATTATATATCTGAATTTTATACTCTAAAAATAAGTGAATATATATAATATTCAAAATCGTAAAAAACAATGAGTTTACAGATGTAATTACATTTGTAAACTCATACTTTTGCAATTAAAGAATTTATTCTTTAATTAATTCAAATCAATTACTGAAACTTCATTCCTCCAATTAACTCATTCACATTCTGAATGTTATGCCTACTCATATATTCCTCTATGCCCTTAACCACCTTAACAGAAGTTTGAGGATCGATAAAATTAGCCGTTCCTATTTGAATAGCTGTAGCACCAGCAAGCATAAACTCAATTGCATCTTTAGCATTCATTATACCTCCCAATCCAACAATAGGAAGTTTAACAGCATTAAACACTTGCCAAACCATACGCAAAGCTACTGGCTTTATGCAAGGCCCCGATAATCCACCAGTAATGGTTGATAACATAGGTTCTCTTGTTTCAGCATTAATGGCCATACCCAATAGGGTATTAATTAAAGATAAAGAATCGGCACCTTCATTTTCAGCAGCTTTGGCTATCTCTGCAATATCAGTAACATTAGGAGATAATTTTACCATTAAGTGCTTTTTATATACTTTTCGAACCTCTTTAATGACCGAAGCAGCCGAAGCACAGCTTGTTCCAAAAGCCATACCACCTTCTTTTACATTAGGGCATGATATATTCAGCTCAATGGCTGGAATCTGTTCTAATTCATTAATCATAGCAGCAGTTTCGACATAATCCTCAATGGCAGATCCCGAAACATTTACTAAAATATTGGTATTATAGTGCTTTATTCTTGGGTAAATATCCTTACAAAAATTTTCTACACCTTTATTTTGTAAGCCAACTGCATTTAGCATACCAGAAGATGTTTCGGCCATACGAGGATAAGGGTTTCCTTCGCGATGATGTCTGGTAGTACCTTTTACAATAATACCGCCTAAATTGCTTAAATCAATAAAATCCTCGAATTCTTCACCAAAACCAAAGGTTCCAGAAGCGGTCATTACCGGATTTTTTAAGCTTAGATCTTTAAGTTTTACTTCTAAATTTACCATTTCAGATCATTTATATTGAATACCGGTCCTTCGGTACAAGTACATTTATTTCCCGTAGTAGTTTCTGTAACGCAACACAAACAAGCCCCAAAACCGCAAGCCATAGTATTTTCGAGAGATACTTCACAAAATATATCTTTCTTTTTAGCATAAGCAGCAACAGCTTTCATCATTGGTTCTGGTCCGCAAGTAAAAACATAATCAAAATTTTCTTTTTCAAGAATAGAATGCTGGGTAGGATATCCTTTTTCGCCATAAGTACCATCTTCGGTGGTAGTAAAAACCTCTCCATAAGCCTTATAAGCGTCTATTTCTAAAACATCTTTAGCAGATCTTACTCCTAAAACTGTAGTCACTTTATTGCCAGCATCTTTTAAGTATTTTGCCAAATAAAGCAAAGGAGCAACTCCGCATCCACCACCAACAAGCAATGTTTTAGAGTTTTTAGGAATAGAATATTGATTTCCGAGAGGAAAAATGATGTTTAGGGTATCACCTTCTACGAGTTCTCCCAATTTTTTCGTGCCTTCCCCAACTTTTTTAATGTAAAGCTTTATTACATTGCGTTCATAATCAACAAAATGGATTGATAAAGGTCTTCTTAAGAAGGCAGAATTGGAATTTTTAAGCAAAACGTTTACAAACTGTCCCGGATATATCTTAGGAAGAGGCTCTAAGGCCATTACATCCAACACAAAATGGTCTTCGTTTAGTTCTTCTTTACGTAGTACTTTAAAGTCTTGTACTAATTTTTTCATGGTGCCTAGAAATATTTTATCTATTTAAAAATAAATTCAGGCAAAGATAAATTAAAAAATGCTTAAGAAGGATTGTATTCTCTAAAAGTTTTATCTGTATAAAAGACTACAACCTTTTCAATTTGCTTTCCAGGAACAAAAGCATTCATTTCTAGGACCGGATCGGGAGTACTTGCTGATTTACTATTATCCTTTTTTAATTTAGGTGGATAATAAGTTGGCGATGACTCTTCTTTTTGTTCTGGAGTGGCTGTTACATCAAATAAAGAGCTATTTTCCTGCTGTTTATACATTTCACCATTTCCTGTAATTATCCAATCTACGTTTACATGAGGGAAGGAATTTATGGTTTTTTGAATAAAATCGAAGCTGGGTTTGTTTCTACCAGAAAGAATATGTGAGATACTAGAACGCTGAACGCCTATTTTATCGGCAAACTTTGAGGAAGTTAGACTTTCGCTATTTATTAATTGAACGATTCGATTTTTAATCATAGTAGAAATATTTAAAGTCGTTACAGATGTTAATTAATGTTGATGTTACAAACATACAAAATAATTTACAAAAAACAAATAAGAGGGAACTGTTCAATTTACTTTTGTGATTTACAAGTGTAATATAGGGAAATAGGTAACCTAGACATGTATAGTTACAAATGTTATTTAATTCTGTACGTTCAAGTATCAATAGTTCAGCCAATCATGAAAATATTATAATTCAACATTAAAATTAATTTTTTACATCTCTATTATTCATTAGAGGTAATTTTCATTCTAACATGCTGTCAAGGTCTATATACTAGAGGCTTTAGTCATGTATTAGAATTGTAAACTACTACTATTCTTTTAAATTTACAGATATACTGCCAAATATTAGCTCTCATTAAAAATAGTAACTGAAGTATTAATATAAATAATCTAATTAAATACATGATAACTAGTAGTTTATATTTATTTTGTTTACAGGATATACTTGTAAACATTCTATTTTCACAGGAATAAACATCAACGTTAAAGTTTTTATTTACCGATCTCACATAAAGTACTGATTATTAGATCTTATAGTAGATGTTTTTGCGTCATTATTAAATTTGTAACAAGGCACTAGAGAGAATACAAGCGTAAAAATGTAACAAGTTAAATACTTATTGATGTTTTACAAATTTAATTAACTAATGTAAAATATATTTATAAATATTACTCTTGTAATCTTCATGATTGATTACTTTTGTAAGTAAAATATTTAAATTTAATTTACATATCCATGTTAAACTTGTAAATTAACTAAGCATATTAATCCTGTCTTTTGAGAATTTTAATGCTATTTACTTTCATTTTTTACTACTACTAGGTAATTATTTTACAAATATCACTAGCTAAAGGACTTTAAAGCATAAAAAAAAGTGTGAAACACACACAAATGGTGTCTTTCACACTTTTTTATAATACCTTTTTTCGTTTGTATTCTATCGGAATTTATCTAATTATATCATTTATTTCGATTTTCTAATTTTAATAAAGCCCATAAATAAAATATAAATTGAGAATACTACAATTAGAATTCGTAGAACTAAATTCTGATTAAAATTAACATTGCTTAATAAATCTCTGCTTAATGCCGGAATCATAAAAAGCAACAAACAAAAAACAAGAATCAATATAATAATTGTAAATACCCTTTTAATTTTCTCTTTTGTAGGAGATAAATTTACCTCTTTTTCTATAAGCTTACTTTTCTTTGCCTTATTCTTATTTGCTGTTTTGCTATTTTTATTATTAAAGCTCTTTTTAAGTCTGCTGCCTATTAAAAACGCAAAAACACTTAAACCAATAATGATATAGGTTTCCTGATTCATTCTTAAATAATATTTATAGAGAATTTCTTTATTTGATTTCGCTTACGCTTTAAGTTGGGACAATATTGGGCTAATAAATCCCAAAATTCTTGCGAGTGATTTTTCACTTTAGTATGACAAAGCTCATGCAATATTACCATGTCGGAAAGGTCTTCGGGAAGACGCATTAAATGTAAACTTAAATTAATTTTATTCTCATGAGTACATGATCCCCATCTGCTTTTTGTATTTTTAATTTGTACCGAAGTATATTTAAAATTATGAAGATTGGCTAGATGTTGAATTCTTTTGGGTAGATAATATTTAGCTTCTCTACGCAATGTTTCTACAATTGAATGTCTAACAAATTCCTGAAATTTTTCATTTTCAACATTAATTTGCTCAGGATATGTGATTTGTAAAATCCCATTTGATAAGCGAGAAGTAAATGACTCTACATTACCCGAATTAATCTTTAATTGATGATACTTTGTTTGAAATACTGTCTCCTTATTAAATATTGTTTTTTCGCTTTCCTTTAATTCTTTTTTGTATTTATTTTTTTTAATCCACTCTTGGTTTAATATGGCAAAATCAATTGCTTCCTGATGAGAAACTCCAGGAGGTAAATTAATCCATATTCCTTTATTCGGAGCCATACGGATAGATAAGCGTCTGAATCGTTTATCGCTTCTTAAGCTAATAACTCCTATGTTTTCAAGTTTTATTAATTTTTCGGGCATAAAAAAAGCTTTGCTAAATGCAAAGCTATTAAAATATCTTTTTCAGAAAATTATTTTTCTTTGATTAATGCACTTAATCGGCTAAATGATTCGTCAACATTTTTAATCAAATCAGTAAAAATAGCTTTGTAATGCGCTTTCACCATTTTAGGATTATTTTTTCCATCAGGATGATTAACACGTGCAATTAGGCCATTTCTGCCAATAATTGTATCCCTTACAATTTCTAAAACCTGATCTTGTTTTTCAGGATGTAAATAGTTGTAATTGTAACAGTCCGAAATAACTACAAAACAAAGATAATCGATATCCTTTTTTAAGCGTCTTCTACTAGCCATCTGTTTATTTTTAATTTAGTAATATGAGAATAATTCCCTAGTTTGCTACAAAGGTAATAAACCCCGATTAATTATCGTTTAAAATTATGCAGGAATTAAACCTTCTCTCCTTTTATGCATAGTCAACTAATTGTTGAGCTAGTATTTTACGTCCCTGGAAAATTCGGCTTTTAATGGTACCAATTGGTAAGTTCGACTGTTCCGCTATTTCTTTATATTTAAAGCCTTCTAAAAACATTTTAAAAGGAGCTTTAAGATAATCATCCAAACGATCCAATTCCTTTAATATATCCTTATAGTTTTGCTGAGAATGAGGAGTTTCAACACTCACATTAACACGACCAAGATTACTATTAGTTTCCCTAGCAAGCCATTCTCTTTGCTTTATTTTTTTCCTGTATGCATTAATAAACAAATTTTTCATAATAGTATAAAGCCAGGCTTTCAAATTATTATGATTTAATTTTGTCTTGTTAACAAATGCTTTTAAAACCGTTTCCTGAAAAAGATCTAAGGCATCTTCCCTATTACTTGTTAATTTGTATGCATATACTTTAAGTTGCTCTTCTAAATTAACGATAGTATTGTTAAATTCTATTGTAGTCATGATGATATCTTTTTTTGTTTTGTCTAATAAATATATAAAAAGATTAAACAAAAGTCAATTAGATAAACTTATCACAAACAATAATTAAAGGTTATTCTAAATAAGAAAACTCCGCATTGGCTTGTATTATTGGCTTTTATGCGAAGTATATTTGATTATATAAATAAGAGTGTTTTGTCTTTTTCTATAACAACTGTAAAAGTTCCTTTAGTTTTTCAGGCGAAGTGATTAATTTAAAGCGCTTAGGTATAATTACACTCTTTTGCTTTAATTGTAAACCTGTTACTAATACTTTAATATCCGAAAAAGCTTTATCTAAATTTAATAAATATGAATTTAGATCATCTAATTTCATTGGTGAAATAAAAGAGCTTATGATGTAATTAGGTTGGTAAGTTTGCACAGCAGCCATTAAATCTTTAAAAGGCAAATCTTGTCCTAAATATAAACTATGAAATCCGTTTTTACGAAGAATGTAATTGTAAAAAAGTACTCCAGCTTCATGTAATTCTCCTTCTTTAAGATAAAGAATAACTTTTGGTGCATTAGCAAGAGCTTTACCCGATAAGGAATTAATAGATGCGAATAATTTTTGTCGGATAAGATTTGAAATAAAATGTTCCTGTGCCGGATTTATAGACCCAACTTGCCATAATACACCAATTCTTTCGAAAAATGGAAAAAGTACAGATGTTATAGTCTGCTCCATACCACTTTCTAAAATCGATTTTGTTAGAACTGACTCAAACAATTCTTCATTAAAATTAACAGTTGCCAAAGTTAATTTTTCGATATGAAAACCATTTTTTTTGTCAGTTCTGGATATTTCTAAAATCCTTGCTTCTAAATCTATACTGCTAAGTTTAGCCAGATGAGAAATCTTAATACCTGTAGAATTAAGCATGGAAATATTTATCAATTTCCGCAAATCATTATCAGAATATAACCTAATATTTGTTTCTGTTCTTTCGGGCTGAATTACACCATATCTTCTTTCCCATATCCTAATGGTATGAGCTTTTACTCCTGTAATTTTTTCGAGATCTTTTATGGAATATTTGCTCATATCAAAATTGATTAGTGTGGGAAATATATGTTAACTTAGGTTTAACTATTGTTAAATCTAAACAAAAAAAATAAAACCTGCATACTGGCAGCAGGTTTTATTGCACTATAATTATTGATTATTCAGGTAATAATACCTTATCGATTACATGAATAACACCGTTTGTACCCTGAACATCAGTAGCTACTACGTTTGTGTTGGTATTAATAACTACACCTGAACTTGTATCTATATTAAGATCATTCGTTTCGTTCAGAGTTGGAACCATACCAGTTGATACATCTTCAGCTCTAACATTTCCTGATACTACATGATAAAGTAATATTGGAGTTAAAGTTTCTGCACTTAAATCATCGATTCCATTAACACCAAGCTCTTCAAATAATGCTTCAAAAGCATCATCGGTTGGCGCAAATATTGTAAATGGACCATCACCACTTAAAGTTCCTGCCAAATCGGCTTTAACTACTGCTGCAACAAGATGCTCAAAACTAGCATTTGCTATTGCAATTTCCACAACATTAGGAGGTAAAAGAACTTTATCAATAATGTGAATAACTCCATTAAAAGCCTCAATATCAGCAGTGGTTACCATTGTTTCTTTGTTTAAGTAAACACCATCTTCATTATTTAAATAAAGGCTTACAGGATCCATATCAGGACTGTTGGTTGCTAAAGTTTCTACGTAACCTAGATTGATATCGGCAGCCATAACTTTCGAAGCCAATACATGATAAAGTAGAATTTGAGTAAGATCTTCGGCTGATACATCGTCTATACCCGATACTCCCAAGTCTGTAAATAAATCTTGAAATGCCTGATTGGTTGGAGCAAAAACAGTAAAGCTTCCTTCTCCGTCAAGAGTTTCAACCAGTTCGGCTTTATCTAAAGCAGCAACAAGACTTGTAAAATCGCTATTCGCTGATGCAATATCTGCAATAGACTGTTGCTCTTCCTCTGCATTAGGAATTAATACTTTATCAATAACATGAACAACACCATTTGTTCCCTGAACATCAACAGCAATTACATTACTGGAACCATTCAACACAACACCACTTCCATCAGCATCTATAGCAATATCAGCTTCGGTATTTAAGCTTGGAACACTTCCTGTGCTTACGTCTGCAGCACGTACATTACCCGATACAACATGGTAAGTAAGAATTGGCACTAAATCTTCGGCTGTTAAATCCTCAATTCCATTAATACCTAACTCATCGAATAAGCTTTCGAAAGCTGCATCTGTTGGAGCAAAAATTGTAAAAGGTCCTTCTGCTTTCAAAGCACCTGCAAGGTCTGCTTTCACAACAGCATCAACAAGGTGAGTGAATGAAGCATTAGCAATTGCTATATCAACAACATCAGGTGGAAGTAATACATTATCAATAATATGAATTACACCATTGCTTGCCATAACATCGGCTGAAGTAACATTGGTACTTGAATTAAGCTGTACTCCATTATCAAGATTAACTAATAAATTAATTGGAAAATCACCAGGTGTGTAAGTACTCAAAGTTTCCACATAACCATCGGTAAGTGAGTTTGACATTGCTTCAAATCCCAATACATGGTATAGTAGAATTGGAGTAAGAGCCTCGGCACTTAAATCATCTAAACCAGTAACTCCAAGATCTGTAAATAATTGCTGGAAAGCTGCATTTGTAGGACCAAAAACAGTAAATGGACCATTTCCATTTAGCGCTCCTACTAAATCTGCCTTTTTTAAAGCAGCCGCAAGAATTGAAAAGTCATTGTTACCTACAACAATATCTACGATATTTTCTTCCATAGGCATTGGCTGTGGTAAATCTTCGTCATCATCTTCACAAGAAAAGCTAATTGTTGATGCGAGCAAAAGGAGTATTAGTCCCAAACTAAATTTGTAATTCCTGAATTTCATAACTTTATTTTTTATGGTTCAAACAGGAAACAAACTCGAATAACTTTTGTTCATGAAAATTGAAAAAAAATTAGACAAAATAAAATTCTAGACTCTACATCCTAATATTTATAGTAGTTTTAGCCCTAAATATTTTTTGTAATAATTTTTGGATTATAATTCAATTTACCTTCGGTTTTAGCTACAATTGTCGATACAGTAGCATCGCCAGTAACGTTAACAACTGTTCGTAGCATATCTAAGGGTCTGTCGATTCCTAATATTAATGCAAGTCCTTCGATTGGAATGCCCACAGATGTTAGTACAATAATGAGCATAACAATACTACCACCGGGAACACCAGGAGTACCTATGGAAGCTAGCGTTGCTGTTACAACAATTATTAATTGATCGTATAAATCCAGATTTACACCAAAAACTTGAGCTATAAAAACTGCTGCAATTGCTTGGTAACAACTTGTTCCATCCATATTAATGGTTACCCCGACTGGCAATACAAAACTGGCCACTTCGTTAGAAACTCCCATTTTATTTTCAACGCATTCCATTGTTACAGGAAGTGTTGCTGCGCTGGAACTGGTAGAAAATGCCAAAAGCTGGGCTGGTGAAATAGCTTTATAAAAATCGGTATATTTTATGGGAGTAAAAATTTTCAACAGTAAAGGATATATCACGAAAATCATGATTAATAATCCACCAATAACAGTAACAGCATAATATGCTAAAGCTGTAAATAAATCAATATCACCAGAAAAATCAACAATTAAACCTGCTATTAATGCAAATACACCATAGGGTGCAAACAGCATAATAATATCTATTATTTTAAGAACTATGGCATCAATACCATTAAAAAAATCTCTTACAACTTTTACTTTTTTATCTTCTAGTACAACCATAGCTATGCCAAACAAAATTGCAAAGAATATTACCTGAAGCATTTTTGAATTATCGGTTGCCGCTTTAAAAAAATTATCTGGAACAATATCTACAATAAATTGTAATGGAGATTCCTCTTTTAGATTATTAGCCTGATCTTTTTTGACAGTAATCGTAGATCCAAATCGCTCTTGCAGTTCAACTTTTTTGTGATCGGGAAAAGTATTACCTGGTTCGAAATTATTCACCAACAATAAACCAAAACTTACTGCAATAATGGTAGAGATTACATATAAAGATATGGTTTTTAGGCCAATGCGCGAAAGTTTAGAAATACTCGAAAGACTGGATATTCCTTTAACCAGAGATACAAAAATTAATGGAACAGCAATTAATTTTAATAAATTAAGAAAAATACTACCCCATGGTTTAATCCAATCGTTGGTAAATTTTGTGAAATTAAAATAAACAGCTAACATTCCAGCTATAATTCCCAATCCCATTCCAATTAGAATCTTCACATAAAGAGGTAATCGTTTCCACATAGTCTTCGTATTTTTTAATAGATCTTTTAAAGATAGTTTTAAGGAATAAATAAACAAAACCCGAAAGCTAATGACTTTCGGGTTTTAAATATTTTATCGCGATAAAATTAGCAAGAACAACTTCCACAGCTTCCGCTATCACAACTTCCACTGTCACAACCACCTTGTGGTGCATAAGCAGCTTTCATTTCTTCTTCTGTTGCTTCTCTAACTTCAATAACTTCTCCTTTAAAGAAAAGATCATCTCCTGCTAATGGGTGATTAAAATCCATTTTTACAGTCTCGTCAGCAATTTCTAAAACAATACCGTTCATTCTACGTCCTGCACTATCTTGCATAGGAACAACGTTACCTTCTTTAATTACCTCTGTATCAAACTCACCATTAACTTCAAAAATATTCTTAGGCAATTCGATAACTGCTTGTTCTGAAGCCTCACCATAAGCTTCTGCTGTTTCCAATTTAAAATCAAAAGCATCTCCTACTTTTAGTCCCATAAGATTAGCTTCAAATTTCTCTAACATTTGACCTGCTCCACATAAAAATGTTAGTGGAGTTTCAGTTACAGCTTTCTCAATAATTTCACCTGTAGGATCAGTTTTTAGTTCATAAATAACAGAAACTACCTTATCTTTTGAAATAGTCATAATATTTTATTTTTAGTATTAATTTTTCTTTCGAATAACAATTGGCTACAAAGAAAATACATTTATTTCTTTATACAAATTAAATCAGAATTCTTGGTCTAAATTTAACAACAATTAAAGTTTTACCTGTAATGAGCAGGATTAAGAGCATCTGGACGCCAATTGTAGAGAAAAGATTTCACTTTTCTTGTATCATAAGCTTTATCCTTTTCAAGATTCCCAGTATTCTGAGTATGTAATCTTTTTCCTTGAGAATTAAGCACTACCATTACTGGAAAGCCAAATCGCTGTGGATACCCCAAAGCTTTAAGTACTTCCTTGTTTTTATTTTCTTTACTATAATTTACTTCTAAAAACACGTAATTATTCTTTAAGAGCTTATTTATTTCTTGTTCTGTTTCCAAATAATTATGCATTTTAATACACCACGGACACCAGTTTCCACCTACCTGAATTAAAACATGTTTTCCCTCTTTTTTAGCTTTAGAAATTGCATTTTCAATATCCTTTTTGGCATTAGCATTCGGATTATAAATTTTTTGAGCATTTGCAGCTAAAAAAAATAGTAAAAATATGCTAATAAGTGTTGCTGTTCTTAATATTTTCATTCGTTTTAATTTTGAATTTATTTTTAGCAAAATCCTAGGTAAACAATCTATTTTCAATTCTACTTTTTTTTGAATGCGAGCCAAATTAATGGAAAATATTTTAAATAATTGCTTAAACATCCACTTTTAACTAGCTAATAACATTTACTGGATTAAGATGCTTTAAAAAATCAGTAAGTACAATAATTTTAACTGAATAAATTCTAGATTTATGAACTATTTCGATTTAAATAATAAACAATAATTGGTAAAATAAACTTATGAATAATACATTGTTTAAAGAAGATAATTGATACACAATCATATTTTAGTAAAAGTTATTACTGCATTTTTGATTCTCTTGCAGTATAGGTTTAATATCTTTTTTCTAAAAGAGCTTAGTCTTTCATTTTTTCACAATTATTCAACAAATAAATTTGATGAATATTGATATTTAAATCCTATTAATTCAGCAGAAAATAGAATTGAAACAAAACATGAAAAATTAATAATAGTAAGTTTGGAGTCGATAGTTAAGGGAGCTAAAAAATGAAATATAACTATTATAAATACTAAAATCAATTACAAACAATTTGCAATAAATATGATATTTATTAATATTTGATGAAATATAAACTTGTTTTGATAAAATATGCAGATCATATACATGCGAATACACTTATATTCAGCTAAAATTTATACTCGTCGGCAGAGTAATGATAATGAATCTATTTCATTTACAGCTATCTTATATTAGAAAAGTTAATGATTGTATCTCTAGCAATTTATCAGAATATTTTTGTCATAATCTAATTATTATAAAGATCCTATAGCTTACGTACTACCAGTATTTATCAACTATAGAGATCAAATAAAAAAAACATCATGTAAATCGAAAACACTATAAAAGAGCAATTAAGCTATGTTTTGTGTTTTAATAATATTTAAAATATTTGAATTTTAAATACTTTCGAAATACTTGAAATTAAGAATATGTTAATATATCTTTTATGCTAAAAATATTAGTCGATATTAGAGCTAAGGTAAAGTCTTTAAGAAGAATACTCTAGCTTAATTTTACAAATATAACCAATGATGAATGCTTAATTTTATTATACAAAAAGTATTAAAAAATAGTTGAAAGGTAATGTTTTAATGATGAATGATTATTTAGAAAAATATAAGCTAGAGTTAGATAAATTGAATGAAGCAGGTAATTTAAGAAGCTTAAAAAAGATATCTACAAACGACATAAAAGTAAATTTATCGTCGAATGATTATCTTGGAGTTAGCAAAAAAAATATACCGCGCCCTAAGGGTAATTCATTTGGTTCTGGCTCCTCTCGCCTTTTAACTGGTAATTTTAAGGAATATTACTTGTTAGAAAACGAATTAGAGAACCTTTATGGTCGAGCGTCCTTGTTTTTTAATTCTGGCTATCATGCTAATATTGGTATTTTATCAGCTTTAGCTTCGAAAGGAGATTTAATTTTGTGCGATAAACAAAATCACGCAAGTATTATCGATGGAATACGACTCTCGAGTGCTGATTATATAAGATTTAAACACAAAGATTATAGTAGTTTAAAGCAAATACTTAAAACTAAGAGAAATAAATACGAACGCGTTTTTATTGTTAGCGAATCTGTATTCAGCATGGATGGTGATGATGCCAATATTTATCAATTAATTGAAATTAAAAAGGAATTTAACTGCTTTTTATATATTGATGAAGCCCATGCCTTAGGAGTAAGAGGCGAAAAAGGCCTGGGTTTAGCTGAAGAAAAAAATTGCATACTTGAAATAGATTTGCTAATTGGAACCTTTGGAAAAGCAATGAATTCGATAGGTGCATTTGTTATTTGCGATTCGATAATAAAAGAATACCTCATTAATAAAATGAGATCCCTTATTTTTACAACTGCATTACCACCAATTGTAATTAGTTGGAATTATATTATGTTGCGAACCATTGTTAAAATGAAAATGGAACGTGAACATTTAATTGCTTTATCGGATAAATTACGTAAAAATCTAAAAGAACTTGGCATTGAAACGAATGGCAACTCGAATATCGTACCAATACTAATTGGAGACAGTCAAAAATGTGTAAATTTAGCTGAATATCTTCAGGAAAAAGGATATTTAGCCCTTCCTATACGACCACCAGCTGTGCCTAAAGGATCGGCTAGATTAAGATTATCGGTTTGTGCCGATATGGATTGGGATGATATAAAAGATTTACCTGTACTGATTAAAAACTATTGCAATGAAAACTAAATGGATTTACAAAAACAACAAGGATAAATGCATTCTTTTTATGAATGGCTGGGCTTGTGACGAAAGAATTTTAAA
The DNA here is from genome assembly GCF_963677195.1 of uncultured Marinifilum sp. NCBI lineage: Bacteria > Pseudomonadati > Bacteroidota > Bacteroidia > Marinilabiliales > Marinifilaceae > Marinifilum > uncultured Marinifilum sp. The sequence continues at coordinate 3,340,572 of NZ_OY781918.1, read as the reverse complement.
TGCCTTAAAATCGGATTCTTACGATGTTATAATGTGCTACGATTATAAAGATATACTTTTACCAAAAGAAGTAGAACTACTGTTTTCAAATTACGAAGAAGTAAGTTTAATTGCATGGTCAATTGGAGTTTATGTTGGAAATATGGTACTCGATTATTATAAAGATCTTTTTACCAATAAAATTGCAATTAATGGTAGCTTATCTCCTATTAACAATTCAAAAGGAATTCCTGAATCTGTTTTTCAAGAAATAGTAGATAATTTGAATGAAGAAAACCATGAAAAATTTTGGTCGAGAATGTACGGCGGTAGAAATAGCTACATTCAATTTCAGGACAATTTACCAAAAAGAGAATTGGAAGAACAAAAAGAAGAACTAATTACTTTACAAAGTATTATAAGTAGTCATCACATAAGCTGGAACATATTTAATATAGCATTTATTGGTAAAAAAGATATTATTTTTCCTCCTGAAAATCAGAAGAATGCTTGGACTAACTCACTTAAACTAATTGAAAGAAACGTTCCTCATTATTGTTTTAATAATTGGGAATTATGGGATGAAATCATTGAAGATTTAACAAGAGATAAATAATGCAAGCTACTTTGCAACAAACATTGATAACTTTAGGAAACATACTGAGTAAAAAGCTGTTTCCTCAAGTTTAATTCGGAATTTAAAAATCATCTTAAATTAGAATTCATAAAATACCTGATATTAGATGCTTGACAAAAATTTTTGTAACTAAAACCAATTCTCTGTCTGCTATTTTGTTCGTGAGTATAATTAAAAAAGTCATTGATTTTAAAATTAAGTTTATTACAAAACATATTTATATTTCCACTTTAGATAACTACATATAGTAATCTCAAATACAGCTTAATAAGCTAAAGCTGATACTATTTTAGACCATGTTTTTTTGATTTTAAGTTAAAATGAAATTATTGAAATTGAATTTTCTAGCAAGAAAAATTACATCTTATCCATTCGTTTCGCTAATCTTTATTTAGCTATTAAAAACTAGTTGTAATACAATCCTAATTACGATAAATTTATAATTAACAAATTTGTAGAAAGAAAATCATGCCTTGTAATTTTTAGTACAAGATCAATACTTAAAAATGGAACTACATTTTAATAAGTTTTGGAATTTCAAAATCGTGAAATTTTTCTTCTCCAATTAATTCCGAATTATTATCGATCAAAAAGTCCATTTATTTTTAAAAGTTAAATCAATCTGTTTTATCACTATTTCTTAAATTCATTTCCCACTACCCCATTTTAAAAATTCTTGTTTTTTCAGAAGATCACTTGATACAAATAATTTTTTTGAGAACTATTAATTTAGTTGATATAAAAATCTCATTCTGCTCAACTGATTAAAATTTTAGTTTTATTATTATTTTAACACAAAATCCTTACAATATTCCTTACTAGGATACATATTTTGAATAAATATCAAATTGTCAATAAGTTTAAAGTATATTAATATTGGGGCAATGCTCTAATATACAGCGCATAGCGCTATTATCCTTTAATGTTTAAATATTAACAGTTTAGAAAAATTATAGTGTTTTTCGAGAATTTAAGCAATTTATTGAAATTTTATATAAACAAGAGAAAAAGATCCGTTACTGTTTGTTGTTCTCGCCTATTTTATTTTGTTTTGCATGTAATTATTTAAAATGATTCCATATAGTGATATTTATATTAAAATCATTTCTGCATAAAATCTAAAACAATTATGAGATCGCATAAAATTATTACAATCCGAAATCTAACTCCATCTACTTATGTTATTCAGATGGAAAAAAAAGATTTTATATTTAAAACTGGTCAGTATATTACTATAGGATTTCCAGGTAGTATTGATAGAAGAGAGTATTCAATTTATAGTTCGGAAAATGATAAGTACCTTAAAGTTCTAATAAAAGAAATTGATGAAGGATTAGTTTCTAAGAAACTGAAAAAATGTAAACCTGGAGATTTTCTTGATATTGATGGCCCTTTTGGGCATTTCTCTTTGCAAGAAAATGAATTAGAAACTAGAAAATTCTTGTTTATAGCTACAGGAACTGGCATATCACCAATTCATAGTTTCATAGCAACACATCCTAATTTAAATTATACTCTAATTCATGGTGTTAGAAAAGAAAATGAAGCTTATGATCGTGATGAATATAAAAATGGAAATTATGTATCTGTGCACTTCTCGCGAAGAGACAGGTAATTTTCATGGAAGAGTTACCGAATATCTAAAACAAAATCCTGTTTCTTCGGATACAATTTGCTATTTATGTGGCAACTGCCACATGATTTACGAAGCCTATGATATTCTTGAAAAACAAGGAATTACATTAGGTCCAATACATACAGAAGTATACTTTTAAAATCACAACTATTTTTATATGAAATATCATTTAGTTGCATTAGGATGCCAAATGAATGCCTCCGATGGTGAGCGTGTTAGGTCTGTTATTGAAAAAATGGGCTATCAATGGACCGACCAAGAAGAAGAGGCAAATTTAATTGGAATTTTAGCTTGTTCTGTTCGGCAAAAAGCCATAGATAAGGTATATTCCAAAATCCATAAATGGAATAAATGGAAAAATAAACGTAACTTATTAACGTTTGTTTCTGGCTGTGTTTTACCATCCGACTTGGAAAAATTTTTAAAATTATTCGATATTTTATTCCAAATGAAAGACTTGCCAAACCTACCTGAGATGATTCAGCAATATGGTATGGCTACGCCTATTGGTTTACAGCAAGGGTTCGACTCTCAAAATGAAAACATCTCTGAATTTTGGAATGTTAAACCAAACTACACTTCTAATTTTGAGGCTTTTATACCCATACAAAATGGTTGTGATAAATTTTGTTCATTCTGTGCTGTTCCGTACACCAGAGGGCGAGAAATATCTCGGCCCTCTGCTGAAATTGTAAAGGAAATAGAAAGTTTAGTAAATAAAGGGTATAAATCCATAAGCTTACTTGGGCAAAATGTTAACTCTTACGGACTCGATAAAAATGGAAATGAAGTCGATTTCCCTCAATTATTAAGAATGATTGGTGAATTGGGCAAACGATTAGATAGAGAATTTTGGATCTATTTTACTTCCCCACATCCTAGAGATATGACCGATGAAGTAATTCAAGTAATCGCTGATTATAAGTGTTTAGCAAAACAAATTCATTTACCAATTCAATCAGGTGATGATAAAGTTTTGATTCACATGAACCGCAAGCACGGTATGGAAAAGTATAGACAAATTGTTAAGACTATTAAAAAATTAATACCTGAAGCAACTCTATTTACCGATATTATAGTTGGTTTTACTGGTGAAAGTAATGAGCAGTTCGAAAATACAAGAAAAGCTATGGCCGAGTTCAAATATAATATGGCCTATATAGCTATGTATTCACCAAGACCTGGTGCACTTAGTCACAGATGGTTCGATAATGTTAGTCTGGATATAAAAAAACAAAGACACCAACAATTAACCGAAGACTTAAAAGTACATTCCAGAAACCATAACGAACAAATGCTTGGAAAAACTTTTAGAGTACTTGTAAGAGGAATAGCTCGGAATAAAGCCTACTTAATGGCTTTAACAGAAGGCAAAATCAATGTTCGATTTTTATCGGAAGACAAAAAGCTTATTGGACAATTTGTTGATATTAAAATAACTTCGGCTGCTGATTTTTCAGTAGAAGGAGAGCTTATTAGATAAAAAAATTAAAGTGAAAAGTGAAAAAAAAGGTAGCGTTTAAGACATTAGGTTGTCGTTTAAATCAATATGAAACAGATGCTTTAGCTTCTCAGTTTCAGGAAAATGGATATGAATCGGTTTCTTTTGATAAAGAGGCTGACATATATGTAATTAACACATGTACAGTTACTCAGCAAAGCGATCATAAATCACGAAATTTTATTAATCAGATTAATAGAAGAAATCCCCATTCTGTATTAGTTGTGACAGGCTGTATGGCTAACAACGCTAAAAAAGAACTGGAAAACAAAACTGAAATAAATTATGTAGTTGGAAACGATCAAAAATCATCTATTTTTTCACTAGTCGAAGCACATTATAAAGGTGAAATTATACATCCATCAAATTTAAATTCAGATCTTTTTTCTTATGAATCAACAAACGAAGGTTTTCATACCCGTAGTATGGTTAAAATTCAGGATGGTTGCGATAACTTTTGCACATTTTGTATTATTCCATCTGTAAGAGGTCGTGCCATTAGCCGGCCTGTTTCAGATATTCTTAACAATATTAAAACTCTTGTAGCTAATGGTTCAAAAGAAATTGTATTAACTGGTGTAAATATCGGACGATATAATTTCGAGTCTAATAACTTTGACGATCTAGTAGAGAAAATTTTAGATCTAAAAGGAGATTTCCGACTTCGAATTTCATCATTGGAACCAGATGGTTTTGGAGAAAAGTTTCTAAACTTGCTGAATCACCCAAAAATGACACCACATCTGCATTTGTGCTTACAAAGTGGATCTGAATCGATTTTAATGCAGATGCGAAGAATGTATACTGCTAAACGTTTTAAAGAAATTGTTACTAAAATAAAAGCACAAAACCCTTATTTTAATATTACAACAGATGCAATTGTTGGTTTTCCGAACGAAAGTGATGAAGATTTTGAAACAACATGTACATTAGTAAAAGAATTAAACTTTGGACATGTACATACTTTTAAATACTCTATTCGGAAGGGAACACGAGCTGAAAGAATGCCAAATCAAATTGATGAACATATAAAAACAAAAAGAAGTGAAATTTTAAGAAAAATTTCGGATGATGTAAAAATGGAATATCGGAAATCTTTTATTGGAAAAGAACAAGTTATTCTTGTTGAAAAAACATGGAATGGTAAGGCTAAAGGATATGGTGAAAATTACATTCCAATAGAGTTTAATGGTCAAAATATTAAGGTAAATCAATTTTACAAACTTAAAATTACTGATATTTATACTAAGAATAATGACCCCATTTTACTTGGAGAATTAATATAGAAAAAGCGCAATATTGCGCTTTTTTTTATTATATTAAATTTATTTTAATGAAAAACCAAAATTGGAATATGTGTTTTTATAAATAGTTTTCTGGACATTTGGCCGAAAAATAACCTCTGCAATAAATTATGTTTTCGAGCTAAAATTGCAATTAAACCAATATTATGATCTTGAGTATATTTTTCTATTCCTTCAGTTTTTTCATCCTCATGAATAATTCTGCAGCTTACTTCAGAATCACCTAGTGCTCTTTTTAAATATTTTCTAAGCACTTGCATTCTATGCTCCCCTATTGGATCTGCACTTTCTTTCTCCTGAAAATGAACACAATGAATTTTCATATCATAAGCTTGCGTTATGTATTTTAAATTCGCTATAGCTCTAAAGTCTGCTTTATCAAAATCTGTTGCATACATAATATTATTAACACTATCTAAGTCAACATGTTCACCTTGATCTGATAGTATTAAAACAGGAACTTCTGTTTCTTCCAATACATTTGAAACAACACTGCCAAGTAAATTTGTTGTTCCGGCTGTTTCGCCTCTACTTCCCATAATCATTAAATCTGGCTTGTATTTAACGCACATATTTAAAATCTCGGAAGATGCAGTTCCTCCACTTAATACATAATCTACTTCAATTCCTTTGCATTTTTCTAATTCTAATCTATTACGAATATCATAATAAAGCTCTTTAATTTGTGCTTTAGCATTTTTCTCTACTTCCGATAAAACCTCTACTACTGTTGAGTTATAAGTATAACTATCTGAGAATGGAACCGATTCTATTGCCGAAGCGAAATAGGTATGAAACAATAAAATATCGGCATTGAATTTTTTTGCGATCCCAAGCGCATAGTCACAAAGTTTTGGTGAGAAATCAGAAAAATCAACCGGAACCAATATTCTATTCACATCCAGATTCTTTTGAGGAAAACTTTTGTCCAAATCCTCCTGAGCATAACTTAAATCGAGTTCTTCGATAATTTTTAGAGCCCGATTAAGATCTTCTGCTTTAATTCGAACTTTAACACCACCACCAATGGCAGATTGTATCATATTCAAATTTTTTAAATAGCACTCCACTCCCTCCGATTCCAAACGAGTTTTAAGCAGCTGGGCTCTGGAGTAACTATATGTCGCTAATGTTATCATCCTGTCCTTCATAAGCCTGAGTTTATTTTAAGTTCTACTAATAAGTTACAAAAAATTAAATAGCTTAACAAGAATTGGAGCTAAAACAGAATAAGAACAGCTATTTCATGAGTTTTAAGTTTTATTAAGCACACTTTCCTTTTATATATTGCAAAATCTGAATTCAATTTATTATTTTTGTGAGCTGTAGCCGAATAAAAATCGAGTATTCTTGAAAAATCAAAAAAGAATAGTTAATTTTGCGGCTCAATAAAAAACACTTAATTATTAAGTATTAATTAAATTATTTAAGTTATGTTGAATCATTATGAAACCGTTTTCATTGTAACTCCCGTTTTATCTGAGGCTCAGGTAAAGGAAGCGGTAGAAAAATTCAAGACTCTTATCACAGAAGGTGGCGGTAAGATCGTAAATGAAGAGAACTGGGGACTGCGTAAGTTGGCTTATCCAATTCAGAAAAAAAGCACTGGTTTTTACCAATTGCTTCAATTTGATGCTCCAGGTGAATTAATCGAGAAATTGGAATTAAATTACAGACGTGATGAGAAGGTCATTCGTTTCTTAACTTTCAAGCTTGATAAATACGCTTTTGAGTACTCAATTAAACGAAAAGGAAATCTTAAAACTAAAGAGGAGAAATAAGTCATGGCACAAAATCAATCAGAAATCAGATATTTGACCCCACCTTCAGTTGAGATCAAAAAGAAAAAATACTGTCGTTTTAAGAAAAACAAGATCAAGTATATTGATTACAAAGATCCTGAATTTTTGAAAAAATTCTTAAACGAACAAGGAAAAATCTTACCTCGTCGTATCACAGGTACTTCTTTAAAATATCAAAGAAAGGTAGCTACTGCTGTTAAACGTGCTCGTCACTTAGCATTACTACCATACGTAACTGACATGATGAAATAATCTTTAAAGAAGGAGGAAACGAAATGGAAATAATCTTAAAACAAGATATCCATACTTTAGGGTATAAGAATGATATCGTAACTGTTAAGAATGGTTACGCAAGAAATTATTTGATTCCTAATGGTATTGCTATTTTAGCTACTGAGTCTGCTAAAAAAATGCATGCTGAAAATATGAGACAAAGAGCTCATAAAGAGGAGAAAATCAAAAATGAAGCATTAGAAATTGCTAAAAAATTAGAAGGTGTTACTTTAAGTTTAGGTGCTAAAACTAGTACTACTGGTAAAATCTTTGGTTCTGTTAATAATATTCAAATTGCCGAAGCATTAACTGCTCAAGGATTTGATATTGACAGAAAAGTGATTTCTATTAAAGACGCTGTAAAAGAGATTGGTAAATATACTGCTACTGTAAAACTTCATAAAGAAGTTAAAGTAGAAATCTCATTTGAAGTAGTGTCGGAATAGTTCCGCTTCAATAAAAAATTAATTTAAGTTTTAACAGACAAACTTAAAGCTTTTCAAACAAACAGATTAAAACCACTCCGATTAACGCTTGGAGTGGTTTTTTTATACGCTATTGTTTAGGTGTTCCAAAATCTTGAGTCCAATAATTCCCTACTCGTCCCACTCCCATTTCTGTAAAATTAGAATTCATGATATTGGCACAATGTGCCTGACTACTTAACCAGGCATTTACGACCGCTTGTTCGGAGCTGTAGCCATTTGCAATATTCTCCCCTGCATAAATAAAATTATAAGAAATATTAATTAAGCGATCGGTAAAGGAAGTTCCATCGGAAGATATATGCTCGCAAAAATTATTGTCGAACATATCCTGACTATGGTTTAAAGCAAGCTGTTCTAATTTTAAGCTCCTACTTAATTTTTGAACAGGAGGATAATAAGTTTCTCCACATACAATTCCTGAAATCCGAACTTCATTTACCAAGTTTAAAATTTCATCATTAATCACATTTAACGAATCTTCTATATCATCTTTGCTGTTGCCACAGGATAAGGAAAACAAGGCACATAATAAAATTGAACCTGCAATAATACTTTTTCTCATACTAATTATTTAATCTATTAAACAAGTAGGTTGATTTGAAGATTGAGAACGACGAATATAGGAAATTTAAGTAATAAGTAGGGTAAATTATCCTTATTTAGAATCTCCATAGTAGTAGATAAAATAAGGGATAAGATAATTTTATGATTCTTATAATTTATGTAAATTTATATTTTCATACTAACTTATAATGTAATTTTTGCTAATGAAAATCCTTTACTCAAGTATATTATTAATTATTTTTTCCAGCGTTTTAGCTTTTGGTCAGAGAGATTACTCTTATATTCCATCAAAAAGAAATTTTAAAGCCAAATATGTTACTTACGATCAAAAAAACAGAGAATTATATACTGAGATTTGGCAACTTTCGGGTAAATCAAAAGATAAACAAGGATCATTAAAATTTAATATCGAATCAGAAATAACAACAGCAAAGCAAAATACCTTTTATCAATATTTTCATTTTACCAATAAAGATTCTAATTTTTTTATGGGATCGGAACGATACCTAGATCCAATTAAATTAGATTCTTATCAAAAAATGGTTGTAAAAATAAATGCTGATAGTGTTATGTTACCCCTTAAGCCAAAAATTGGACAAATATTACCTGAGGCTACTTGTCGTGCAAATATTTTGAGAGGAACAGGCTCTGTTCTTATGTCGATGAATGTCTTATTAATCAATCGAAAAGTTGATGGGAAAGAAAATATTGAAACTCCTGCCGGAAAATTTAATTGCTATAGAATTTCAACAGAGAAAATATCGTTTTCTGGTATTTCGAAAAGTAAAACAAAGATTGTTGAATGGTATGCAATTAATGTTGGATTGGTTAAAATGGAAGAATATCACAAAAATGGGAACCTTATTAATTATAAAGTATTAGAAAGTATAGCCGAAGATTTTTTTATTCCTTAACAAAATTTATTTTGATGGACTTAAATAGTCCAAATTTTAATTCTATTTTTGCCTGCTCAAAATATTCTAATATGATTATAAAACCACAATTTTTAATTGCTGCACCTTCTAGTAATAGTGGAAAAACTACAATAACCCAAGGTTTACTAAGAATTTTAAGTAATAGAGGATTTCAAGTACAAGCATTTAAATGTGGTCCGGATTATTTAGATACTAAGCATCATGAATGGGCATCGGGTAATGTTTCTATTAATTTAGATACATTTATGAGCAGTGAAGAACATGCAAAAAATCTATACAATAAATATTCTGCAACTAAAGATATTTCTATAGTTGAAGGAGTAATGGGACTTTTTGATGGAGCAAAAAAAATGAAAGGCAGCTCTGCCGAAATTGCAGAACTCCTTGATATTCCTGTAATTTTAGTTGTTAATGCAAAAGCAACTGCATATTCGGTAGCTCCTCTTTTATATGGTTTTAAGAACTTTTATAAGGGAATTAATGTTGCAGGAGTAATCTTTAATTTTGTTTCTGGAGAATCTCATTATCAGTTCTTAAAAGATGCTTGCAACGATGTAGGCGTTGAAGCTTTAGGATATGTTGCTAAGAAGGAAGAAATAAGCTTGCCTTCGCGACATTTAGGTCTGCAAATTTCATCATTAGATAAATATGAGGCAAAAATTGAAAAAATAGCTGCTCATATTTCAAAAACAGTAAATATTGATCGTTTAATTGAGATTAGCTCAAAAAAAATAAATTATCCTGAGAAAGTAACAGAAAACGAAAAGGGTAATTTACGAATTGCTGTTGCTAAAGATGAAGCTTTTAATTTTACATATCATGAGAATTTAAAAGCTCTCGAAAAAATAGGAGAAATAAGCTATTTTTCACCTATTCGCGACAAAGAACTTCCAAAAGCGGATTTACTTTATTTTGCAGGTGGTTATCCAGAATTATACCTAAAAGAATTAAGTGAAAATATAAGCTTGAAAAGGAAAATTCTTGAATATTGCGAAAATGATGGTAAAGTTTTAGCTGAATGTGGTGGCATGATGTACTTATGTGATAATATCATTGATAAACAATCTGTTAAATATCCAATGGTAGGTTTCCTCAAGCAAAATTCTACAATGGAAAATATGAAGCTTCATTTGGGCTATCGTAAAGTTATTATTAACAATAAAGTTTTATTTGGTCATGAATTTCATTATTCTAATATAAACAAGGCTGAAATAAAATATAGTATTGGAGAGGTATATTCGGCAAGAGAAAAAAAACTAGATACTCTTATCTTTAAAAAGAAGAATACCGTTGCTTCGTATATTCATTTTTATGGTGGCGAAATTGATCTTATAAAAGCACTATTCGACTAATGCAAGTAAGACCACACCAATCGTACTGCTTGTCCGTAATAAGAATTACCAAACAAATTTAAATGATTAAGGACATGATATAAGGAATAGATATTCTCTCTGTAATCATGACCTTGTGGCAGAGGCTTCTGTTTTGAATAAGAGTAATAAAAATCATCTGAGAAGCCTCCAAAAAGCTTTGTCATGGCCAATTCTGCTTCTCTATGACCATAATAAACAGCAGGATCAATAAGTACAGGATTAGAATCTATATCGCACAGAAAATTACCACTCCACAAATCGCCATGAATAAGAGTCGGTTTTTCTTCGCTCCCTTCTAGTATTTCTTCTATTCTGTTTTCGAGTAAAAGAAAACCATTTTTTAGCTCATTGCCTGCAAATCCATTTTTCTCAGCTAATTTATATTGATATAAAAGTCGTTTGTTATAATAAAAATCTGTCCAGTTTTCTGCCTCGTTAGCATTAGGAATATTAAGCTGATTTGTTAAACCGATATAATTATCCTCTTTAAAACCAAACTTAAATGCAGTACGAGAATGTAGGATAGAAAGTTGTTTTCCAAAACGAGTATAGAAATCAGAATTTTTAGGCCCCTGCTCGATATATTCCAGCAATAAAAAATTATCATCGAGCAATAATACTTCAGGCACTCGAATACAATTTACCTTTTTGATCTCTTTTAAGCAGTTAGCCTCTTTCAGAAAAAAATCTGGCAATTGTTCAGCTATTTTAAGAAAACAAGAACTATTATCTTCAAAAATCACCTGTATTGTTTTGGAAATAGATCCACCAGAAACAGGTTTGCAATTAATAATCTTCTTCCCTGCCCAACTTTCAATTTTCCTTACAATCTCTACTTCTTTCATTTAATTTATTTCTTTAAGCAATCCTTCACATGCATCTTCTAAAATATCCAATACCAGCTCAAATCCATCAGAACCGCCATAGTATGGGTCCGGAACCGAATTATGCTTACTAAATCTGCTACAATAATCGGTCATCGATTTAATTTTATTTAGTTCATTCTCATTTTTTGCCAAGCTTTCCAAATCAGTGATATTTTGCTGATCCATTCCTATTATTAAATCAAATTTTTTAAAGTCGATTTCTGCATCAAATTTACGCGCAATACTTGTTAGCTCATAAGATCTTTTAGCGGCATGAGCTCTCATTCTGGCATCGGCTTTTTCGCCAGTATGCCAGGCAGCAGTTCCTGCCGAATCACATTTTATATTATGATCTAACATATTTTTTTTAATGAAAGCATTCATTACAGCTTCGGCACTGGGCGAGCGACAAATGTTTCCTAAACACACAAAAAGTAATTTCTTTGTCATTAAATAAATTTTAGTTGGTAAAAAAATCGAAAATATTACCAAGCTGACTAGTGCTAGCTTTATAAATTTCGGTATACGAACAACGAGTACAAGTAACTGTTGTAAATTTTTTATTTTGAACATCGAAAATTTTAGCAAATGCACCCCCTGTTGCCCTAAATTCGTCTGTTTCGAAATGTTTATTACCGCATTTTGGGCATATATATCCAGAACTATTCATATTAATTGTATTTTTATTATTGAATATATAAAAAATTAATAAGAATGCAGTTTCAGACCTATTTTAATATGTTTTAATAAATAACATTTTTTTAACAAAAATTTTAAGAGGTCGATGTCTTGTTTAATTTTTTTTTCATAAGTTTGTTCTTATAAACTACTATATGAAAAGGAATTTTAAGCATAATAAAACATCTTTTAATCACCGAAGCTCTTCGGTTGATGTTAATATGCTATCTTCTAAAATCTACTTTTCGAACTATCCCCAAATATTAGATTACAACAAGAAAAACTATTGTTGTTGCTGTTGTTGTTAATTGATACTTCTAAATCTATCAAATAATTAAAATTACAGGGAAATAATATATCTCCTGTAAAATTGGGCATATTCAAACGTCTTAAACTATATATCAATGAGTTACCTATCTAAAGTAATGGAAGAACTACAATCTTCTAGAACAAATTCAGATTACGACATGCCTTCGCGCGATTTGGCTCAAAAGTTTGTTGAACAATCGATGAATTCTTTATTCCCCATAAGTGCACGACGGTCTAAAAGTAGTTGTGAACAAGAATCTTTATTGTATCAATTAGAGGCAAGCTTAAAATTACTTTTATTACCAGTAAAAAATGAATTAAATGCACCTCTGGAGAAAATAACCCATGACTTTATTAAGCAATTACCATCGGTTTATCGAGCTTTGCTAAAAGATGCTGAAGCAATACAAAAATTCGATCCTGCTGCCAAAAGCATAGGTGAAGTTATTATCGCTTATCCGGGCTTTTACGCCATAATGGTTTATCGATTAAGTCATGTATTATATCAGCTTAAAGTGCCTGTAATACCAAGGTTAATGAGTGAATACTCTCACACAAAAACAGGCATTGATATTCACCCTGGTGCAACAATTGGAGATTCTTTTTTTATAGATCATGGTACTGGTGTGGTAATTGGCGAAACTGCAATTATAAAAAGAAATGTAAAAATATATCAGGGCGTTACTTTGGGTGCATTACAAGTAAAGAAAAATCTTGCCAATATAAAAAGACACCCTACTGTTGAAGAAAATGTTATTATTTATTCTGGAGCTACCATATTAGGTGGCAACACCATAATAGGACGAAATAGTATTATTGGCGGTAATGTATGGTTAACATCCAGTATCGATTCGGATAGTATTGTTTATCACACACATAAAACAAAAGTTCGCACAAATTTAGACGAAAGTAAAATCATTAATTTTCAAATATAAAAATTAAAAGTATGAAATTAAACAATATATTAGAAGGAATTGGAAATACTCCCGTTGTTAAGCTTAACAAAATTTTTAATAATGCAAATGTATGGATGAAATTAGAACGCGTTAACCCGGGAGGAAGTATAAAAGACCGTATTGCTTTGGCAATGGTTGAAACAGCAGAAAAAAATGGTTTATTAAAAAAAGGATCGGTAATAATTGAGCCAACATCGGGAAATACGGGAGTTGGTTTAGCAATGGTTGCAGCTGTAAAAGGCTATAAAATTATTTTGGTAATGCCCGAATCTATGTCTGTAGAACGAAGAAGTTTAATGGCAGCTTATGGCGCCGAATTTGTTCTAACCCCAAGAGAAAAAGGAATGAATGGAGCAATTGCAAAAGCTGAAGAGTTAATTTCAGAAAATAAAAACTCCTGGATGCCATCACAGTTCGATAATGAATCGAATATAGACATTCACAGAAAAACTACAGCCTTGGAAATTATTAATGATTTTCCTAATGGAATTGATTATTTAATTACCGGAGTTGGCACAGGTGGACACATTAGTGGAGTAGCTGAAATTTTAAAGCAGAAATTTCCAAACTTGCAAGTATTTGCAGTAGAACCCGAAGCATCGCCGGTTATTTCTGGTGGAAAACCTGGTCCGCACCCACTGCAGGGAATTGGAGCCGGATTTATACCTAAAAATTTAAATACCGAGCTTTTAAACGGAAGCATTCAGGTGAGCAAGGAAGAATCGTTTGCAAAAGTTAAAGAATTGGCTATTAAAGAAGGTGTTTTGGCTGGTATTTCTACCGGAGCTTCGTTAGCGGCTGTATCAAAAAAAATTGCAGAAATTGATTCTAAAGCCACTATTCTAACATTTAATTATGATACCGGAGAACGTTACCTTTCTGTAGATGGTTTGTTCTAAATAAAATTAAAATTTTTAGAGGGCTTAACTTTTGCGTTAAGCCCTTTTATATTGATTATTATTCTAAAACTTATTTAAAATCTAATTCCTAACAATGTTATGTCGTCAATTTGCTCTCTACCATTCATCCATTTAAGAATAGTATCTTCAAGTATTTGCTTTTGTATGTGTATAGGTTCTTTGTGTACTTCCAATATTTTTTGTTTAAAACGTTTAGAAGTAAATCGTCTATCCTTATCACCACCAAACTGATCGGGATAACCATCGGTATATAAATAAAGCATATCGTTAGGCTCTATTAAAAGTTCTTGTTTGGTAAACTTTTTTGTGCCATTATGGTAAATGCCAATTGGCATTCTATCGACTTTTAAAACTTTTATTGAGTTATCTCTAAGCAAAAGTAAGGAGTTAAATGCTCCTGAAAACTCCATTTTTTTTGATATTGTATCAAATACAAAAAGAGACATGTCCATGCCATCACGAGAAGTTGAATTTTCCTTTTTTTGGCGCAAAGAAATAATTATATCCTGTTTAAGTTGATTTAATATTTGATCGGGCTCTAGAATTTTTCGATGCATAACAATTTCATTAAGCAATGTTACACCCAACATGCTCATAAAAGCGCCAGGAACTCCATGTCCTGTGCAATCAGCCAATGCTACAACAAGCTTAGTATCAACTTTAGTACACCAATAAAAATCGCCACTTACAATATCTTTGGGCTTATTAATTAAGAAGCATTCGTTTATGTTATTTTGCAAAAATTTTAAAGGCGGAATAATAGCTGTTTGAATTTGACTTGCATAACGAATGCTATCTGTAATATCTTTGTTTTTAACTTTAATTAAATCTCTTTGACTTTCTATTTCTTCTTTTTGTCTTACAATTTCATGTGTTCGAATATTTACTTTCTCTTCAAGAATTCTATTTGCAATTTTAAGTTTTCTTTCTCGCAATTTAATATACCAAAAAGTAGTACCCATAAATATTAATAGCATACAAAAGTAAAACCATGCTTGTTTATAAATAGGCGTTTTAACAATTATACTTAACTTAAGAGGACTTAAATTAATCAACCCATCTCCAGTTATTGCCTGCAAATTAAAATCAAAATTACCATCGGTAATACTATGAAATACAACTTCAGTGTCGGATGTAAACGAAGACCAATTATCATCAAAACCATTTAAACGATATCTATATTTTATTAGCCTTGGATCCTTTAAATTAACACCAATGTAAGATATATCTATTTTATATCTACCAGGTTTTAAAGATATTCCATCTTTAAAATCAACAAGCTTATCGTTAATTTCGACAGAAGTTATACTTAGCTTTGCCTCTAAAGAAGTTTGATTTTCAATTTCGGGAATAAATTTTAGAACTCCTTGATTTGTACCAAACCACAACTCTCCTGTATTAGATAAACATGATGCATTTCCATTAAAAGCACAATTTTTGCTTAGGCCAATATCTTCCTGTAATGGCTTCATTAATAAATTATCAAGTTTAATGCGTGTGATACCACCTCGGTGTGTTACCCACAAACGATCATAATTATCACAAAGAAGTGAATAACAATAATTTGTCAATAAACCATTAGAGCTTGTATAATTAATAATGGTATCACCTATTTTATACAAACCATTCCCTAATGTACCTACCCAAAGTACTCCATTCTTATCTTCAGCTACAGATTTAATATTAACAAAAGGATTATCGGGAGCTATATCCAATTTACTAATAGAATCATTTTTTATTTTCACCAAAGAACTACTTAAGGTGGATAAAAAGGTATAACCTTTAGAGTTTATAAAAATATGATTTACACAATTATGAGGTAGTCCTCCTTCACTCATAGTGTACCACTTTTTTTTATTATTTAGTAAGTTAACAGAATATGCTCCTTTTTTTGTAGCAACCCAAAGAATATTATTAGTGCTAGTGATATGGTTTATTGAGTTTTCGAGAATCCCTTTTTTATTATAAAGATGAATAATTTTATTACTCGGTATATTTAGTTTATATATGCCACTTTTCTCTGTACCTATCCATAATTCATCATTATTAATTTGGTGCAAAGCTGTAATTTTATCGTTTGGTAATCCATTAAGGTCACCATAAAATTTAATATTATTATTTGATTTTAATTTTCGAATTAAACCAAGTTCTGTTCCAAACCAGATATATTTAAAGCCATTGTAAACAGAAAAAACAGATGCCCCATATTTTGTTTCATCAAACTCATAGTATCTGTAGGCTGGGTCTATTAATTTTGAAAGTCCTTTTCCAAATACACTAAACCATATATTATTTTCAGAATCTTTATAAACTAATTTTACATTGTTACAATTTAAACCATTATTAGTATTATAATTCTCTTTTAACGAATATAAATTTTGATCATAACTTAAACAATAAACACCATGACCAAAGGTAGCAATCCACAAATTAAGATTCTGATCTTCGAAAACTGATTGAATTTTAGAAAAATCGAAAGAAATATTTTGGGTAATTGGCAAAACCTTAAAACCAGATAAATTAACTTCTAAATTGAAAATTCCACTGTTCTCGCTTACAATAATATAATTTAAGCTTCTTAAAGATTTAATAATCTTACTTATTCTTGTGGATGGTATTTCATTAATTTTCTTGATAATTTCTATTTTATCGAGACGATTAATTTTACAAAAATACAAACCATCTATGGATCCAATAATTAGTTCATTATTATTTAAAAATTTAAACGAATAGATAGGCAAAGAATTTTTCCCGAAAGAAAAATGTTTCATCAAGGAATTTTTATTTATTTGTACCAATCCATTCATTTGAGATGCCAGCCAAATATTTCCAGAATTATCTATATCGATTTGGCTGATGCTACTTTTTCCCTGTAATTTTGTTTTTATGATTTTAAACTTTCCTTCCTGAAAAATACTCACATTACCATCCATGTGACCAAACCAAATTCTATTTTTATCTTTAAAACTGCAGGTTACAAAATTATTTACAAGAGAATCCTTGGTATTAAATGTTTTAAAATTATGACCATCAAATCGAGATATTCCATTACCTGTACCTATCCATAAAAAGCCATTATTATCTTGTTCAATAGCGTAAATATAATTTTGAGCCAAACCATTATCGGCCGTATAGCAATCGTATTTATAATTTTGAGCAACAGCACAATAACTAAGTACTAATAATAGCAAAGGCCAAAAAAAATATTTTATTTTATCAATAAAAAAAATCATTAATATACGCTTTAGTATAATACTTATTTATATTAAGATCTGGGTATCGAAAAATAGAAAACAGAACCTTCATCTTCTTTCGATTCGAGCCATACCTCTCCTTTTAATAATTCCACTAAACTTTTAACAATAGTTAAACCTAGGCCTGCACCCCGATACAATTTTTTAGAATTACTCCTTTCTTCCTTCCTAAATCTGATAAAAATAATATCCTGCTGTTTTTTTGAGATTCCAATACCATTATCTTTTACATAAAAAATAACTCTCTCTTTTTCTAAATTACAACCAAACTCCACATTTCCTTTTTCGGTAAATTTAATTGCATTATTAATTAGGTTAGATAGTATTTGTTTTAAGCGCGCTGCGTCAGTAAAAACAACTAATTTATCATTAGGCAAACTATATTTTAAATCAATATCATAAGTGTTAATAATGTTAATTTTATTTTGAAATGTATGTTGTAGAATTTCAAAGATCTCAAATACATTTACATCTTGTAATTTTAAGCGTATTTGTCCCGACTCAATTTTAGAAATATCCATTATGTCATCCACCAATAACAATAAATCATTCGTATTAACATTCATAATTTCTATATATCTTTTTCTAGAAGATAAGTCGATAGCCTCTTCCTGAATTAACTTAGAAAATCCGACAATTGAATTTAATGGCGTTCTAATTTCATGAGACATATTTAGTAGAAATGCAGTTTTAAGCCTATCTGATTCTTCTGCCTTATTTTTTGCCTTAATAAGTTCTTTTTCGTTACGCTTTCGTTCTTTTATAAGCTCTTCTTTTACAATTAATTCTCTGGTTTTTTCGTCTAAATTCTCAACTAATTTTTTTTGTATTCGCTTAAAGTTCTGCTCCCTGATAAAAATATAAACATAAAAAAATAAAATTATTAGAATAATCAAGAGTAACTGAAACCATAATTTTTTCCAAAAAGGCAATTTTATCTTAAAAGGAAAATTAATTTTCTGTTTTATTACACTCCCGTCAAAATTGAGAGCTTGAACAATAAAATTATAATTCCCAGAACTTAAATGAGAATACGTTATACTTCTTGATGATGAATATGTTGACCAATCGCTATCTGCTCCCTTAAGTTTATATCTGTATTTTATTCGGTGTGAATCGTTTAGTTTAATTGCCTTAAAAGAAAATTTAATTTTATAATAACCAGGTGCTAGTTTTACTTTTTTTGATTCTACTTTCTCTAAGCCATTTATCAAAACAGATGATAACTTTATAAAAGGCTCTGCATTTGGAATTTTCTCTTTATCTAAATTATAAATATATAAACCTTGTTCGCTGCCAAACCAAATCGAATTATCAGAATTTATACATGCATTATCATTAAAAATTATGTTGCTATTTGTATTCATTATATTGGGTATTGTTCCAATATAATTGTTTTCGGTATAAATCATACTAATACCAGATTTATGAGCTACCCACACTCTTCCTTTGGTATCACTACATATAGAATAACAATAATTCGAGAGTAAACCCCTAACATTATTATAGTTAACAATAGAATCTTCTTTTAAACTAAATACTCCACTTCCTTTGGTTCCAATCCATATATTTCCATTTCTATCCTCAGTAATACAACTTACATTAATCGCAATATTATTTTTATTAAGATTTATTTTTTGGATTTTATTATTTTTTAAATAAAGAAGATGTTTAGAAAAACATGAAATCCATAATCTGTTTTTTGAGTCGAGAAAAATATCTTTAATACTATTATGAGGTAAAATACCTTTACTCATATTATACCATTTTTTCTCTTGAGATTTAACATTATAAGAACAAATACCTTTTTCGCTTGCCAACCAAATATTACCATTTCCTTCAACAATTTTATTAATTGAGTTTTCAAGCTTTCCGGTTCTAATATTTATACGCTTAAAAGAATTAGAAGCCTTCTCCTTAAAATATAAGCCTGTTTTTTTTGTTCCTAACCATAAATCTCCTTTAGGATCTTCTAATATTGTTGTAATTTTATCGGCAGGTAAATTATTTGCTACACCATAAAAGTCGGTAATATCTCTGCTTAACTTATTTATTTTAGCAAGACCCCTATTTGTACCAATCCAATTATATTCGTCTCCTCCCCAAATAGAATAAACACCTTCACCATAAGCTTTATTTTTTATTGGAAAAATTTCTCTTGCTTTTGATACTAAACGACTTAATCCCCCACCATAACCACCAAGCCAAATATTATTTTCCTGATCCTGATAAATTACTTTTATCTTATTGGAATTTAATCCATTATCTTTGGTAAAATGTTTGATTACAGAATATTTTGTTAAGTTTTTATTATTAACTAAATAACAACCATTAAAACTTGCAATCCATATATTATTTTCATTATCAATAAATAAACTCTGAGCTTCTTTAATTGATAAATCTAAATCTATTTTATTAACAATAATTTTATTTTTCAGATTCTTAATATGAAATAAACCATTCTGTTTTGTTAATACAAAAGTTGAAGAATCTATTTTATTCTTTGCTATATCAACTATATGATAATTTCTAAACTCTGGTAATCTACTGGTATTTAAATAACTAAACTTGCCTATATTTCCAATATAAATACCTTTGGTAGTACCAATAATTAATTGATTTTTACTTATAAAAGATAAAGAAGTAAGAGGAGTATTTCGATTCCAATTTAATTTTACACTTTCTAATTTATTATTTATTTTAAATATTCCGCCATTTTGAGAAGCAATAAAAATATTATTATCATGATCATTCTCAATGTCTACAATTTCACTATTATTAGGAAAATTCAACTTAACTGGTTTTATCTTTTCATTTTCGATTAGGCTAATTTTTCCATTATTATGACCAATCCATAAGCTTGAATTGCATTTGTGAGAACATGAAATAAAATTACCCGATAAAGAATCTTTTGAGTCTAAATTAACAAATCCGTAACCGTCAAATTTTGATAAACCATTACCCGTTCCAATCCACAAATTGCCCTTATCATCCTGATTTAAACAATAAATAAAATTTTGTGCCAATCCATACTCAATATTATACGTAACAAACCGATTTTCCTGTCCGTTTACAATAAAACAACAAAACAATAATAGTAAGAATATTGATTTAGAAAGATTTTTCATTTAAGTAGAAATAGGTTAACTATCTTTTTTTAATTGCTTTCATTTTTATTCGTGGCTTATAAACCGGAGCACCTCCAATGGGAATAGTAAAAAATGGTAAAGCTTCTCCATATTGATTACGTACCGATATCACCACATTATTATTCTTTACTAAGGCGGTACGTTTTTTTATAAATTGTAATTCTAAGGATGTATTTTTTTCGCGATTCAGAATTGGAAACTTATTTCTAACCCACTGATTTTCCGATGATAAATCACAAAGAATTCCATTTTTAGCTACCGAATTTATTCTAATATAACCATCATTGTCCCAATCAAAATTTGTAATTTCTACTGAAATAGTTTTATCATCTATAAAGGGATATATTTGTGAAATATCATTCACATCATTTGAAAGTCTAAAGGTATATTCATAAGTAAAAATATTCCCACCTTCAACTTCTTTATTTTCATTTGAATTCGTACTTAAAAAAAACTTATACAGGTTGCCATCATCACCCGAAACACCTTTTACAATTACCTTAAATACCCTACCTCCAAATTTCTCGATGAATTCACCTTCGAATGGATTAAACGGGCCAAAGCTATACCATTTATTATCATAATTCATATCGGATGTAAAACTATTCGAAGCTAATAGATTGCCACTATCATATTCTCCTTCTGGATTTACGTTATGAGAATCTATATTAGACCAACATCCAATTCCACCATAAACAGAAAAATTAACTTTAGTATTAAAATTACTCTTTTGTTCATCAACAGAACCTCCAGTATCAGGATCAAATACTCTTATGTAAATTGGTTCTGTAGCACTTTCAGGGACCAAAAAAAAGTATGTTTGTGTAAAATCATCGTCTCCCCAGGACTCTTCAGCATCAGATCCAAAAGTTACTAAATACGGAATATTTTCCTCCAAAGCAGGAGCTAATTGCGCATATAAATTGTTAATACCCACAAAAAATATTAACAATAATAAACTATATTTTTTCATGTAATTACAATTTACATTAGATATTTTTTTAGTAATTCTCACACTTAAATTTTATTATATAACTTTAATCGCATATTAATTCAAACGTAAATACGTTATTCTTACTATGCTTACTTATAGTATCAGCTTCAATACTATATACAACAGATCGCAATCTATGTTCTTCTATACCCTGTACTAACAAGTATTCCATAATATTTTCAACCTCTTTGGCAGCCCGTTCAAACCTTTTTTTATCAGATGAATTACTTGTAACTCCAATTTTGATTTCGATATTCGAACTAGATAGTATAAATTGTGCCAAACTAAATAAAACAGCATGAGTAGAATCCTTAAATTCCTTTTTATTTGAATGTTTTATACTTTGATTGTACTCATCCGATAATTTTTTTAAAGCTAATTTTATAGACTGTTCCTCTTTATTTAATTTATTTTTTTGTTTATTTTTTTGTTCTTGAAATATGGCTAAAGCCGGATTATTATTGGGATCATTAATCCAATTTTTATTTTTAACCTGACTAATTTCATACTCCTTCTTTTTGGCTGCGCTTATAAAAAAATTATTATCAATCGATTTAACTACTTTGCTTATATCACTTCTAATAACTAATAATTTTGGATGATATATATTTTCATCATTTAAGCTTCTTTTTTTCTTATCATTATAATTTATTTTTTTAAAACTTAAATTATCAGTTTTATCATAAATAAGTATTTCTTTCATTACACATTCATGTAATTTTTTACCATTCTCATCTGCTTTACTTTCAACTCCTAATTTCAAATTATAATGACCAGGTTTTTGATATACATGATATATTTCCTCACCAGTCATCAAATTACCATCTCCTAAATCCCAGTAATAAGCATCAATTGTCATTGTTGGCAAGTTGGTCTTCGATGCACTTATAAACATTTCATTTTTAGACTGATATTCATCCTGACAATCTATAAAAGCTTGTTCGTAGTCGATAATTTCAAATTCAAAAGTATTATGATTTATAAATACTTCTCCTGTTTTTTTATCTACTATATTAAGATTAACCTTGTATTTACCTGCTTTTTTAAAACAATGTTCTGCTTCTTTTCCTTTTGATTTAATACCATTACCAAAATCCCATTCATAATAAGTTAATGTTGTATCAACAGGAATGTATTGTTCATCATAAAATACGTAACAGTATTCATTTTGTTTTAGGCTATCACAATTTTCTAGTTGCGGAATTAATGTTTTAAAACTAAAAATATCATCTTTCCCATTTCTATTTGTCGAAAAATATCCTTTTTCAAAATTAAGATCAGTAATTAAACCAAAATCATCAAATTCGGTATTTATAGGACTTGCAAGCTGTATAGGTTTATCCCACTTGCCTTTATTTTTCATGGAATAATATATGTCAAGACCTCCCTTTGAATTATGTTTGTTCGAAGAAAAAAATAAGGTCCCATTTTCAGCAATAAATGGATAACATTCGTTACCTGTTGTATTAATTTTTTCTCCTAAATTTTGTGGTTTACTCCATCCCGCACTTGTTTTATATGTATAATAGATATCTAAACCACCATATCCATCGGGCATATCTGATGCAAAATACATTAAATTACCATACTTATTAATACTCGGCATAGTAAGATTATGATTTTCATTATTAAATATAAAAGGACTAGCTTCTGTCCAAATACTATCTTTTAAAGTTGAAAAAAATAATCCCAAAGTATTACCTGGATCTGAGTAATCTTTCTTTCTTTTAGATACACGAGTATTTCTTGAATAAACCATAAAAGTATCGTTTAAAGCAAACGATGCTGGACCATCATTAAAATGTGTCATTAAGCTTTCAGATAAAAGTTGAACTTGATTACTATTTCCTTTTTTTAATGGCACATAAAACATATTTAATAATTCCTTATTATTGGGTGTTGAAAATGTAATAAATAAGTCTATTCTTTTATCTGAGCAAAAAACCAAACCATCATTATAATAAACAGGAGCAAACTCTTCATTTTGAAAAGAACAAAAAGGTGTTAATTCTACTGAATAGTGTTTTTTCTGAGCATTAATAGAAAAAGAACACAAACTAATATATGTAAGAAGGATTATATATCTCATATTCAAAAAATCAAAAATGTCTTGGACTTAAAACTCTAATTGTATATTTAAAATCGTATCGAATCATAAATTCATGTGATACTTTACTATAATTATTTATAGATGTATTATTTATATCAATTACATAACCAATTCGTAATTGTTTATTTAACTGTAAATGAGTAAGTATCTTATATATCTTCTGCGCTGTATCGTAAGCTAATCCGACACTATATTTGTTTAAATAATTTAGTTTACCAATAGCCATTAAGCCAAAATCTGTATTTTTATTATAATTTAACAATACAGCAGGTTTAAGTGCTAAATCTCTATTTAAACTATAAGTATAATCTGCATTGAAAAAATAAGTGTATTCTGAAAATTTATTTTGAGTTATATATTTTCCTTTATTCTGATTGTAAGTATGTGTAAGTAAGTAAGGTATGGCAAAGCCAATATTTAATTTTTTTAGCGTATAATACAGACCTAAACTTACTTCAGGCATAATAAAAGTTGGAGAATCTTTTGCCAATAATTCATCACCCGGATCATTTGCTAATAATTGTGTCCATTTAGTATTTACGGTATTTAGTCCAGCTCCTAATCCCATGTAAAGAATTCCTTTGGAAAACTTTAATTTATAAGCGTATATGCCCATTATGGAGGTCTCATTAGTAGCTCCGATTTTTTCATTGATTACGCTTATTCCTAATGCCATGTGCTGCAAACGCAAAGGAGAATGAGCCGAAAAAGATTTCGTCTCAGGTGCATCATCGAAACCAACCCATTGGTTACGATATACGGCTATAGCGCTTAATGCTTTTTCGTGACCTGTATAACCAGGATTTATTACCAAAGGATTAAATATGAATTGATTTCTCAATTCATGGATTTGTCCAATTAAATAAAAAGGCAAGTAGAACAATATTATTAAAACAATAATTCTTTTCATATTATTTTTTTATTACAATACTGCCTTTATATACTTTTCCTGATTCCAATCGAACAATATAAAAATATGTACCCATCATAAGTTGTTTTCCATCCTTAGTAAAACCATTCCAATCATTTTTATAATCTAAGGTTTTATAAACCTCCATACCTGTTCTATTAAATACCATAAACTCAATATTTCCTATTTGCTGTATTCCTCGAATTACAAAAAAATCATTTTTTCCATCTCCATTAGGAGTAATTACCTGCGGAATAAATAATCCGTCGATATGTATACTAACTTCATCTGAATCTTCACAAATATAATTTTGTTCAGTCCACTGTAAAATATTTTCGCCAAGGCTAAAATTTTCAGCATAAGTTTCAGATGCCAGATAATTATCTATATCTGCATGACCTGACAATATAGACCATGTTCCATTTCCATTAGTTGATAAAATAGAGATTAGTTTAACTCTTTTAGAAAAATCTAGAAAAATATCATCACCTGCATCTGCTACAGGTTGCTCATAAAAGCTTATATTATACTCGCATTGAGAAGAACATTGCTCATTCTGTTCCTCCCAGGAAACAACATAATCCCCAGGCTTATCTACTTTAATTGTTACGTTTCTTGATGTATTATCAGGTAGATATTCAATATTTCCATCTCCGGAAATTAAAGACCATTGTCCGGAAAGATTAGAGTACGGAATATTCAAAGCTACCTCTTCTCCACAAATCTCCATACTCTCCGAATCACAACTTATTGGAGCATCGTAAAAAATAATACTCACCACATCTGAATCAGAGCAGGTTCCTTCTATTTCTGTCCATGTGAAAGAATAGCTATCTGCTTCGCTCACTTCTACTCTAGCATTTGGGTCATTCTCGTTTGGAGTAAATGTTGCCGTTCCAGAACCTGAGGTTTTTGTCCATGTGCCTGTACCAATACTTGGAATAGCGGCTAAATCATAAACTAAGCCACAAATGGCATCGTCTGAACCTGCATTGGCAGTTGGAACGGAATTAAATGTGATACTTACAGCATCTAAATCGGAGCAAGTTCCTTCAATTTCTGTCCAGGTGAATTCGTAAGTATCTTCACTGCTAACTTCGACTCTAGCATTTGGAGCATTCTCGTTTGGAGTAAATGTTGCTGTGCCCGAACCTGATGTTTTGGTCCATGTTCCTGTGCCAATACTTGGAATAGCAGATAAATCATAGACTAAGCCACAAATGGCATCGTCCGAACCTGCATTGGCAGTTGGAACGGAATTAAATGTGATACTTACAGCATCTGAATCGGAGCAGGTTCCTTCTATTTCTGTCCAGGTAAATTCGTAAGTATCTTCACTACTTACTTCTACTCTGGCGTTTGGAGCATTCTCGTTTGGAGTAAATGTTGCGGTGCCCGAACCTGAGGTTTTTGTCCATGTGCCTGTTCCTATACTTGGAACGGCGGCTAAATCATAAACTAAACCACAAATGGCATCGTCTGAACCTGCATTGGCAGTTGGAACGGGATTGAATGTGACACTTACAGCATCTGAATCGGAGCAGGTTCCTTCTATTTCTGTCCAGGTAAATTCGTAAGTATCTTCACTACTTACTTCTACTCTGGCGTTTGCATCGTTAATATCGGGAGTAAATGTTGCGGTGCCCGAACCTGAGGTTTTTGTCCATGTGCCTGTTCCTATACTTGGAACGGCGGCTAAATCATAAACTAAACCACAAATGGCATCGTCTGAACCTGCATTGGCAGTTGGAACGGGATTGAATGTGACACTTACAGCATCTGAATCAGAGCAGGTTCCTTCAATTTCTGTCCAGGTGAATTCATAAGTATCTTCAACACTTACTTCTACTCTAGCGTTTGCATCGTTAATATCGGGAGTAAATGTTGCGGTGCCCGAACCTGAGGTTTTGGTCCATGTGCCTGTTCCTATACTTGGAACGGCGGCTAAATCATAAACTAAACCACAAATGGCATCGTCTGAACCTGCATTGGCAGTTGGAACGGGATTGAAAGTAATACTTACAGCATCTGAATCGGAGCAAGTTCCTTCAATTTCTGTCCAGGTGAATTCATAAGTATCTTCAGTGCTTACTTCCACTCTAGCGTTTGCATCGTTAATATCGGGAGTAAAGGTTGCGGTGCCTGAACCTGAGGTTTTGGTCCATGTTCCTGTGCCTATACTTGGAACGGCGGCTAAATCATAAACTAAACCACAAATGGCATCGTCTGAACCTGCATTGGCAGTTGGAACGGGATTGAAAGTAATACTTACAGCATCTGAATCAGAGCAGGTTCCTTCAATTTCTGTCCAAGTAAATTCATAAGTATCTTCACTGCTTACTTCTACTTTGGCATTTGGCGAATTAATATCAGGAGTAAATGTAGCCATGCCTAAACCTGAGGTTTTGGTCCATGTGCCTGTTCCTATACTTGGAACGGCGGCTAAATCATAAACTAAACCACAAATGGCATCGTCTGAACCTGCATTGGTAGTTGGAACGGGATTGAATGTGACACTTACAGCATCTGAATCAGAGCAGGTTCCTTCAATTTCTGTCCAGGTGAATTCATAAGTATCTTCAACACTTACTTCTACTCTAGCGTTTGCATCGTTAATATCGGGAGTAAATGTTGCGGTGCCCGAACCTGAGGTTTTGGTCCATGTGCCTGTTCCTATACTTGGAATAGCGGCTAAATCATAGACTAAACCACAAATGGCATCGTCTGAACCTGCGTTGGCAGTTGGAACGGGATTGAAAGTAATACTAACAACATCTAAATCGGAGCAGGTTCCTTCAACTTCTGTCCAAGTAAATTCATAAGTATCTTCAACACTTACTTCTACTCTAGCGTTTGCATCGTTAATATCGGGAGTAAAGGTTGCGGTGCCCGAACCTGAGGTTTTTGTCCATGTGCCTGTACCAATACTTGGAATAGCGGCTAAATCATAAACTAAACCACAAATGGCATCGTCCGAACCTGCATTGGCAGTTGGAACGGGATTGAAAGTAATACTTACAGCATCTAAATCGGAGCAAGTTCCTTCAATTTCTGTCCAGGTAAATTCATAAGTATCTTCAACACTTACTTCTACTTTGGCATTTGGCGAATTAATATCAGGAGTAAATGTAGCCATGCCTGAACCTGAGGTTTTGGTCCATGTGCCCGTGCCTATGCTTGGAACGGCGTCTAAATCATAAACTAAACCACAGATGGCATCGTCCGAACCTGCGTTGGGTTCAGGAGATGGTTTGAAAGTAATACTAACAGCATCTGAATCGGAGCAAATTCCTTCTATTTCTGTCCAGATGAATTCATAAGTATCTTCAGTACTTACTGTTACTGTAGCATTTGGGGCATTCTCATTTGGAGTAAAAGTGGCAGTTCCCGAACCTGATGTTTTGGTCCATGTGCCCGTGCCTATGCTTGGGACAGCGGCTAAATCATAAACTAAACCACAAATGGCATCGTCTGAACCAGCATTGGCAGTTGGAACGGGATTGAATTTAATACTTACAGCATCTGAATCGGAGCAGGTTCCTTCAACTTCTGTCCAGGTGAATTCATAAGTATCTTCAACACTTACTTCTACTCTAGCGTTTGGGTCATTCTCGTTTGGAGTAAAAGTGGCAGTTCCCGAACCTGAGGTTTTGGTCCATGTGCCTGTTCCTATACTTGGAACGGCGGCTAAATCATAAACTAAACCACAAATGGCATCGTCTGAACCTGCATTGGCAGTTGGAACGGGATTGAATGTGACACTTACAGCATCTGAATCAGAGCAGGTTCCTGCTATTTCTGTCCAAGTAAATTCGTAAGTATCTTCAACACTTACTTCGACTCTAGTATTTGGGTCATTCTCGTTTGGAGTAAAAGTGGCAGTTCCCGAACCTGAGTTTTTGGTCCATGTGCCCGTGCCTATGCTTGGAACGGCGGCTAAATCATAAACTAAACCACAGATGGCATCGTCCGAACCTGCATTGGCTGATGGAACGGGATTGAAAGTAATACTTACAGCATCTGAATCGGAGCAAGTTCCTTCAATTTCTGTCCAGGTGAATTCATAAGTATCTTCAGTGCTTACTTCCACTCTGGCGTTTGCATCGTTAATATCGGGAGTAAATGTTGCGGTGCCCGAACCTGAGGTTTTGGTCCATGTTCCTGTACCAATACTTGGAATAGCGGCTAAATTATAAACTAAACCACAAATGGCATCGTCCGAACCTGCATTGGCAGTTGGAACGGAATTAAATGTGATACTTACAGCATCTAAATCGGAGCAGGTTCCTTCAACTTCTGTCCATGTGAATTCGTAAGTATCTTCACTGCTAACTTCGACTCTAGCATTTGGAGCATTCTCGTTTGGAGTAAATGTTGCGGTGCCCGAACCTGAGGTTTTGGTCCATGTGCCTGTACCAATACTTGGAATAGCAGATAAATCATAAACTAAACCACAAATGGCATCGTCTGATCCTGCATTGGCAGTTGGAACGGGATTGAATGTGACACTTACAGCATCTGAATCAGAGCAGGTTCCTTCAACTTCCGTCCAAGTAAATTCATAAGTATCTTCAACACTTACTTCTACTCTAGCGTTTGCATCGTTAATATCGGGAGTAAAGGTTGCGGTGCCCGAACCTGAGGTTTTTGTCCATGTGCCTGTACCAATACTTGGAATAGCGGCTAAATCATAAACTAAACCACAAATGGCATCGTCCGAACCTGCATTGGCAGTTGGAACGGGATTGAAAGTAATACTTACAGCATCTAAATCGGAGCAAGTTCCTTCAATTTCTGTCCAGGTAAATTCATAAGTATCTTCAACACTTACTTCTACTTTGGCATTTGGCGAATTAATATCAGGAGTAAATGTAGCCATGCCTGAACCTGAGGTTTTGGTCCATGTGCCCGTGCCTATGCTTGGAACGGCGTCTAAATCATAAACTAAACCACAGATGGCATCGTCCGAACCTGCGTTGGGTTCAGGAGATGGTTTGAAAGTAATACTAACAGCATCTGAATCGGAGCAAATTCCTTCTATTTCTGTCCAGATGAATTCATAAGTATCTTCAGTACTTACTGTTACTGTAGCATTTGGGGCATTCTCATTTGGAGTAAAAGTGGCAGTTCCCGAACCTGATGTTTTGGTCCATGTGCCCGTGCCTATGCTTGGGACGGCGGCTAAATCATAAACTAAACCACAAATGGCATCGTCTGAACCAGCATTGGCAGTTGGAACGGGATTGAATTTAATACTTACAGCATCTGAATCGGAGCAGGTTCCTTCAACTTCTGTCCAGGTGAATTCATAAGTATCTTCAACACTTACTTCTACTCTAGCGTTTGGGTCATTCTCGTTTGGAGTAAAAGTGGCAGTTCCCGAACCTGAGGTTTTGGTCCATGTGCCTGTTCCTATACTTGGAACGGCGGCTAAATCATAAACTAAACCACAAATGGCATCGTCCGAACCTGCGTTGGGTTCAGGAGATGGTTTGAAAGTAATACTTACAGCATCTGAATCGGAGCAAATTCCTTCTATTTCTGTCCAGATGAATTCATAAGTATCTTCAGTACTTACTGTTACTGTAGCATTTGGGGCATTCTCATTTGGAGTAAAAGTGGCAGTTCCCGAACCTGATGTTTTGGTCCATGTTCCTGTGCCTATGCTTGGAACGGCGGCTAAATCATAAACTAAACCACAAATGGCATCGTCTGAACCAGCATTGGCAGTTGGAACGGGATTGAATTTAATACTTACAGCATCTGAATCGGAGCAGGTTCCTTCAACTTCTGTCCAGGT
Organism: uncultured Marinifilum sp.; assembly: GCF_963677195.1. Taxonomy (NCBI): domain Bacteria; kingdom Pseudomonadati; phylum Bacteroidota; class Bacteroidia; order Marinilabiliales; family Marinifilaceae; genus Marinifilum; species uncultured Marinifilum sp. The sequence goes on along the minus strand of NZ_OY781918.1, from coordinate 3,310,134 downwards.
GAATTCATAAGTATCTTCAACACTTACTTCTACTCTAGCGTTTGGGTCATTCTCGTTTGGAGTAAAAGTGGCAGTTCCCGAACCTGAGGTTTTGGTCCATGTGCCTGTTCCTATACTTGGAACGGCGGCTAAATCATAAACTAAACCACAAATGGCATCGTCGGAACCTGCATTTGGTTCAGGAGATGGTTTGAAAGTAACACTTACAGCATCTGAATCGGAGCAAGTTCCTTCTATTTCTGTCCAGGTGAATTCGTAAGTATCTTCTGTACTTACTTCTACTGTAGCATTTGGGGCATTCTCGTTTGGAGTAAATGTTGCGGTTCCCGAACCTAATGTTTTGGTCCATGTTCCTGTTCCTACACTTGCTACAGCTTCTAATTCAAATTCCAAACCACAAATTTCTTTATCAGAACCTGCATTAGCATCTGGCTGTTGATAAAAACCAATTTTTATATTATCAGAATCAATACAAGCATCAGTTTTCTCCATCCATTCAAACTCATAAACATCATACATGTCTACTTCAAGTTTGGCATTGGGATCATTAACATTGGGTATAAATGTAGCATTTCCTGCTCCACTTATCTTACTCCAAGTTCCACTTCCGGTACTAGATGTAGCAGCCAACTGATATTCTAATAAACCACAAGTATTGCCATCGGGACCTGCATTTACATTGGGCTGTTTATAGAAATTAACTTCTACATCATCTGAATCTGAACAAGTTCCATTTTCCTCAGTCCATCTAAATACATAAGTACCTAAGAGATCAACTGTAACTCTAGACTCCGGATCATTTATGTCATCAAACACAACATTACCAGGTCCACTTACTTTTGACCACATTCCTACTCCTACGCTTGGGAAAGCTTCTAGTAAAGAGTATGTGAAAGAACAAGAATTTCCTCCTGTACCTGCGTCAGCTATGGGTTGCTCCAAAACTTTTAATTCCAAACTATCGGCATAAGTCTCAGACGAATAAACTTCCGTCCCATAAACCGTTTTTGTCAAAACAAGGGTTGTGCCTTCATCATTTTCTCCAAAATTATAAGTTGGATTATCTATGGTAGCATCATCAAAATTGCCATCTCCTGAAGTTGTCCATAAAATTGAAGAAACATTTACAGATGTACTTCCTGTAATAGTATAACTTACTTCAGAGATACACACTTCTCCATCTAATCCTGCAATACAAAATGGAGGTAAAGGCACATCCATTCTTAAATCGCGAGAATCATAATTAACATTTTTAACTTGAGATAACCTATTTGAATAAAAATACTCTGGTTCATGTTTGCAAGTAGAAAATTCGGTGTTATCTATATAGGTTTTTGTAAAGTTTGCACTTCGATTTGAAGCATTAATAAATACATCACTAATTACTTCGTGAGTACTATATTCTATAAAGTTAAGCCACACCTTATAAGGAGACAAAAACAACAAGCAGAAAGGCAGTATTAAACTGGGAACTAGTGCATATAGTTTTTTATTCATACCTAGGTATCAATTGATTTAAACAATAACATATTTCAATATTAAGTACAAGTAAAATTATAATTTACACGTATTACTTTTCAATATGTTTGTTTAGGTTAGACACAAATATTGTTTTATATGCTAACTAAGATAAGAATAAACTTTAAGAACTCTACGTTCATATTTTCTATAAAAATTATATTTATTAAAAAATAAATAATTTCTAATTAATATTGAATATTCCATTAATTATTCTTGAAAATTTTATACTTTTGCGCCCGATTAGAGCTCAAGATAGATGTTAAAGATTCGTTATCGTCAGATAATAAGGATTTTAGACGAATGAAGATTGGGGGATTTTCATAAATTGAGCTTTTTAGTTAGTTGGTTAATGGTTAGATGAAAATGGCTGAATTATTCAGCCATTTTTCTTTTTCTCACTTTATCCACAAATATTTACAGCTTTACTTATGGGTTTATTGTAAAGATAACAAGCATTATATTAGGGCAAACTAAATCTTTACCAAACTAATTAGATTATGTCTACAACTTAAGTCATACGTTTAAATATTTTTTAAATAAATCGTCAAAAACCTCTCCTTTTGTCAATTTTCCGTTCAATAGACAAATCACGTAAACTTTCCCTTTGGCACAAAGCTTATTGTCTGATATCCTAAAAATATCTTCATTAAATACAAGTTTTATTCCTTCACGCTCAATATTCACACGAATTTCAAATTCATCGCCACTTGTTAAAGAGGTTTTATAATCAATCTCAATGCGCGATACCATTGCATCAATTCCTTCTTCATGCAACTTTTTAAAATTACCTCCAATCGATTCCAGAAATTCATGTCGTGCATGTTCCAGATAATTCTGATATACCGAATTGTTTACAACTCCCTGAATATCGCATTCATAATCTCTTACCTTTAAAGCTAAAGAGTAAATATAGTTTTTCATATTACATTTATTTTGAAAAGATAAAGCTAGTAAATATTCAAATATTTTATGTAAGCATTTATAAAAACAAAAACCTGTCAGAATATATATTCTGACAGGTTTACTACTTATTAATTACTTAAGAGACTCTACCACTCCTGTTTTTTACTTGTATAATCGCTAAAGCTTTCGATACCAAGATCGGATTCAGATTTTTTACAAATTGAATAGATAAAAGCACTTGCCAAACGAGCATTAGTTACCAATGGTACGTTTAAATCAATTGCTGTTCTCCTAATCTGATAATCATTATTCAATTCCGATTTGCTTAAATTTTTGGGAATGTTTACTACAAAATCCACTTCACGATCGCGAATTAATTGAACAGCATTTTTCTGATCATCTTCGTCGGGCCAAGCAACACTTTCGATACTCACTCCATTTTCGCTAAGAAACTTTGCAGTACCTCTTGTTCCGTAAAGTTTATAGCCACGTTCCTCAAGCATTTTTGAACTCTTTAATAGTTCCAATTTGGAGCGAATAGGACCACTACTAATGAGTACAGCCTTCTTCGGGATACGATAACCAACTGATATCATTGCTTTTAATATAGCATCGTAATAATCGGCCCCCAAACAGCCAACTTCACCGGTTGAAGACATATCTACACCCAATACAGGATCAGCTTTAGATAATCTAGAAAAAGAAAATTGCGATGCTTTTACGCCAATATGCTCCAGTTCGAACATTGATGGGCGATTGGCCGGAATATGAACATCAAGCATTGCCTGCGTTGCAGTCTCTACAAAATTAAAGTCCATTACTTTCGATACAAAAGGAAAACTACGACTGGCACGCAGATTACATTCGATAACCTTAATATCGTTATCTTTGGCCAGCAACTGCATATTAAATGGTCCTGTTATATTTAGAGATTTCGCAATATTACCGGCAATTTTTCTAATTCGTCGAATGGTTTCAAAATACAGTTTCTGAGGAGGAAATACCAAAGTAGCATCTCCCGAGTGAACACCTGCAAACTCGACATGTTCAGAGATTGCATCTATCACAATTTCTCCATTTTTAGCAACTCCATCGAACTCAATTTCCTTAGCCTCCTGAATAAATTCACTTACCACCACAGGATATTGCTTAGAAACCTGAGCTGCTAATTCAAGAAAATGCCCCAATTCATCGTGATTCGATACAACATTCATGGCTGCACCAGAAAGCACATAACTAGGACGTATTAATACCGGAAATCCAACTTCAGCAATAAAATCATTTATGGCATCTTTACTTGTTAACTCTTTCCACCTTGGCTGATCTATTTTCAAATCATCGAGCATGGATGAAAATGTTTGACGATTTTCTGCTCTATCGATAGATTCGGGCGAAGTTCCCAATACATTAACACCAGCTTTGTGCAAACGCATTGATAAATTCTGAGGAATTTGACCTCCAACTGAAACAATTACACCTCGTGGCGATTCTAAATCAATAATATCCAATACTCTTTCGAAGGATAATTCATCAAAATACAAACGGTCGCACACATCGTAGTCGGTACTTACAGTTTCGGGATTGTAATTAATCATTACAGAGCGTAAACCCTCTTTATTTACAGCGTTTAATGCATTAACACTACACCAATCGAACTCTACCGAAGAGCCAATACGATATGCTCCCGAACCTAAAACTATAACGGATTGATTGTCATCTTGATAGGTAATGTCATTTTCATCACCACTATAAGTGATATAAATATAATTTGTTTGTGCCGGATACTCGGCAGCTAAAGTATCAATTTGTTTTACAACCGGAACAATACCTCTCTCTTTACGATAATTTCTTACCTGTAAAAGTTCATCTTCCATATCTGTATTTTCTGGACTCAATACAAAACGAGCTAACTGAAAATCAGAAAATCCATATACTTTAGCAGCTTTAAGTAATTCATCAGGTAAAGACTGTAAACTCTTATATTCCTGTAAATTCCACTTTATTTTAGTGATATGTTCCAGCTTACTTAAAAACCATTTATCAATTTTAGTAAGATCATGAACTTTATCAATAGAATAGCCTTTTTCAAATGCCTGAGCAATAGAAAAAATGCGCATATCGGTTGGATGCGATAATTCACGATCTACATCATCAAATTTAGAATGAACATTTCCTACGAAACCATGCATTCCCTGTCCAATCATACGAAGACCTTTTTGAATTGCTTCTTCAAAATTACGACCAATGGCCATTACTTCTCCAACCGATTTCATGCTCGAACCAATCTCCTTGGTTACCCCTTCGAATTTATTTAAATCCCAACGAGGAATTTTACAAACCACATAATCGAGAGCAGGCTCGAAACAAGCTGTTGTTGTTTGCGTTACCGTATTTTTTAATTCATGTAAAGCATATCCTAAACCAAGTTTAGCTGCTACAAAGGCAAGTGGATATCCTGTTGCTTTAGAGGCTAAAGCCGACGAACGCGAAAGACGAGCATTGACCTCAATTACACGATAATCTTCTGAATTTGGATCTAAAGCATACTGTACATTGCATTCTCCCACAACTCCCATATGGCGAATTATTTTAATTGCCAAAGATCTTAGTTTATGATATTCCGAGTTGGTTAATGTTTGCGAAGGTGCAATTACAATACTCTCTCCGGTATGAATTCCCAGCGGATCGAAATTTTCCATATTACAAACCGTAATACAATTATCGTAAGCATCTCGAACCACTTCATATTCTACTTCTTTCCATCCTTTTAATGATTCCTCAACCAAAATCTGACTAGAGTAAGATAAAGCATTCTCTGCAAGTTTTTCAAGCTCTTGCATGTTTGAACAAAAACCACTTCCCTGACCACCTAATGTAAAGGCTGCGCGAACAATAATCGGAAAACCTAATTTTTCTGCAGCTTTAAGAGCTTCATCGATTGATTCTACTGCATAAGACTGTGGTGTTTTTACATCAATTTTACGCAATTCATTGGCAAAAATTTCTCTATCTTCGGTTTTAATAATCGTTTCGATAGGAGTTCCTAAAACCTGAAGATTATATTTCTCTAATATTCCATTTTCGAACAATTCTATACCGCAATTTAATGCTGTTTGGCCACCAAAAGCCAATAGAATTCCATCAGGCTTTTCTTTTAAGATTACCTCTTCTACAAAAAAGGGAGTAACCGGCAAAAAATAAATCTGATCGGCAACTCCCTTCGAAGTTTGTACGGTTGCAATATTGGGATTAATCAAAACAGTATGAATACCTTCTTCCTTCATGGCTTTTAAGGCCTGAGATCCTGAATAATCGAACTCTCCTGCTTCGCCAATTTTAAGAGCTCCTGAACCTAATACAAGTACTTTCTTTATGTTGTCTTTCTTCATTTCTTTTCGAGTGAATGTGTTAAATAGTGAATGGGTGAATGGGTGTCCCGATCGCTATCGAGAGTGTAACAAGTACATATTTTAATTCATCATTCATTCCCGATATGTATCGGGATCATCATTAATAATTCAATTTCTTTTTAGCTATTAGCTTTAAAAGTTTCCATCATCTCAATAAAATCATCGAAAAGAAACTCAGTATCAGTAGGTCCACTAGATGCTTCAGGATGAAATTGGGAAGCAAAAAATGGCTTGGTAACATGTTTAATTCCTTCGCATGTATCATCGTTGGCATTAATAAACAATGGTTCCCACTCTTTTGGTAATGTATCATGGTTTATTGCATATCCATGATTTTGAGAAGTTATAAAACAACGCTTGCTTCCTTTTAAAACAACAGGCTGGTTATGACTTCTATGTCCATATTTTAACTTATAAGTATCTGCACCAGCAGCAAGAGCCATTAATTGAGTTCCCAAACAAATTCCCATAATTGGAATATCCTTAAGGAAAACTTTCTTAAGATTAGCAATTGCCTTTACATTCTGTTTTGGATCTCCTGGTCCGTTAGATATAAACAATCCATCGTATTCTTCATTAGTAAAGTCATAATCATGAGGAACTCGGATCACAGTGGTATCTCGTTTAAGCAAACAACGAATTATATTGTTTTTAACTCCACAATCCAGTAGTAAAACTTTATGTTTTCCATTACCATAAACAATTTTTTCTGGCGTACTAACTTGTGCAACTAAATTTTCGAGGTTAGGATCTTTCCACTCAGGGTCATTTCCTTCAAAAACTATTTTAGCAAGCATACTTCCCTGCTCTCTAAGTTTTTTTGTTAAAGCCCGAGTATCAACCCCATAAATTCCGGGAATTTTATGTTGTTTCATCCAATCGGCAAGACTTAAACTTGCATTCCAGTGACTAAATTCTTCGGTGTAATCGGAAACCACAAAGGCAGATACCTGAATTTTTTCAGACTCGTAAAAACGGAATAGTTCATCCTCCTGCAAAGTTCCGGGAACACCGTAATTTCCAATTAAAGGGAAAGTGCTCACCAAAATTTGTCCCTTATAAGAAGGATCAGTCAAACTTTCCGGATATCCAGTCATTGCGGTGTTAAACACCATTTCTCCGGCAATGGAATCTTCATATCCGAAAGATGTTCCGATATATTCCGACCCATCATGTAAAATTAATTTCGCTTTTGTCTGTTGTGACATAAAAGTGTTATAAAATGGTTTAAAAATTTTGATAATTAGTGATTTGCGAATTCATAAATTTTAATTTACAAACTCAGTATATAGCAAATTAGATTCTATTTAATAAATTCATATATGCTTCTTTTGTCTTGTGAAAGTTAAATGCCACAAAGGTTTCATTCATTTTGCAAACAATTTTATCATTACACAAATTGCCAATACTTCCCTCATGAACATGTTTTACTTCGCCATTGTATTTAAATTCTCCTGCTTCTACCATTTGCCCTACTTTTTTATAGGCATCTCTAAAAGGCACACCTTCTACAACCATTTTGTTTACTTCCTCAACAGTGAACAAATATTTGTAACGATCATCCTTTAAAATATCATCGTTTACTTTAACTTCCGATAACATGATTCTACTCAACTCCAAGCAGGATAACATTTTATCGAATGATGGCATGAAAAATTCTTTGGTTAACTGATAATCCCTATGATATCCCGATGGAAGATTTGAGGTAACCGCCTGAATTTGTGCAGGCAACATTTGCAATGCATTCGCTCGTGCACGAATTAATTCAAAAACATCCGGATTTTTTTTATGTGGCATAATGCTGCTTCCTGTTGTAAACTCATCGGGAAAACTAAAAAAGTTAAAGTTCTGACTATTATACAAACATGCATCCATAGAAAGTTTTGCAATTGTCATGGCCATATTTGCCAAAGCTGAAAGAACGGTAAATTCCATTTTTCCACGCCCCATTTGTGCATATACCACATTATAGCTTAGGTTATCAAATCCGAGCAAATCGCTGGTCATTTGTCTGTTTAAAGGAAAAGAAGAACCATAACCTGCTCCCGAGCCTAAAGGGTTTTGATTCACTACTTTATAAGCTGACTGTAGCACTAATAAATCATCGGTAAGACTTTCAGCATAAGCACCAAACCATAATCCAAAAGAAGAAGGCATTGCAACTTGTAAGTGAGTATAACCAGGAATTAATACATCTTTATACTGATTACTTTTAGCAATTAATTCATCGAATAGCAATCTTGCTTCTCGTACAATTTCTTCTAATTTATTTCTGGTAAATAATTTTAGATCTAGAAGAACCTGATCATTTCTTGATCTTCCACTATGTATTTTTTTTCCTATATCTCCCAATTCCTGAGTTAGCAGAAATTCAATTTGGGAGTGAACATCTTCAATTCCATCTTCAATTACAAAGGCTTCATTTTTTATGGAAGAATATATTTTTCTAAGTTCTTCCTGTATTTTTTTCAATTCATCTTTTTCTAGCAATCCGATAGACTCAAGCATTTCGATATGTGCCAAAGAACCCAATACATCGAATGCTGCCAATTGCAAGTCTAGTTCACGATCCTGACCAACTGTAAATTGTTCAATTTTTTTATCAACTTTTACTCCTTTGTCCCAAAGTTTCATATTTAATATTTTAGTTTGTTATTTAAGTTTCCTTTGATTTAAGTTAATCATAAACAATTACCTTAATGGCAATAAACTAATTTACTATTTTTTTAATCGCATAAAAAAAAATATTACAAATTACTAGATTAACCATTACATAATAAGTCAATTATTATATTTTTAATTCATTCAGCAAATTAAAATATTTTTCTACTCCCTCTCCTATCTCTTTTACATAGATATACTCATCAGCTGTATGAGATCTTGCCGAATCTCCAGGACCTAATTTAAGTGTTGGAAAACCTTTCATAATGGCCTGATCGGATGTTGTTGGCGAACCGTAATAGTTCATATCTAAACTTAAACCTGTCTGTACCAAAGGATGCTCAAGTGGAATACCTGAAGAATTCATTCTAAACGAACGTGCTTTCACTTCACTTTTAAGATTCTTTTTTATGATTTCAAAAGCCTTCTCATTCTTATAGTGTTCGTTGGTTCTAACATCGAGAACAAATTTACAGGATGCAGGAATTACATTATGCTGTTTACCCGCATTAATCTGGGTAACTGTCATTTTAACCGGTCCAAGTATTTCCGATTCCTTATCGAACTGATAGGTATGCAAGAATTTTATATCTTCCATGGCAATATCAATAGCATTTAAACCTTCGTTTCGGGCAGCATGTCCAGGTATACCAATTGCTTCACAATCTATTACCATAAGACCTTTTTCGGCAATAGCCATTTCCATAAGAGTTGGTTCTCCAACAATTCCTACATCAATTCTACCTATTTCATCCTGCACCAATTCGAATCCATTTTTGCCCGAAATCTCTTCTTCGGCCGAAGCACAAAACACACGATTATAATTTTGTTTCGTATTTTCGAGAGCAAGAAAAGTTGCTAAAAGAGAAACTAAACATCCTCCTGCATCATTACTTCCCAATCCGTATAATTTATCATCTGATATTTCAGGATTAAAAGGATCTTTAGTCCATTTCTCATTAGGCTTTACTGTATCTAAGTGTGAATTCATTAGCAAAACTGGTTTTCCTTCCTCAAAATCGTGATTAAAAACCCAAACATTATTTCCTTTTCGGTGCACCTTAAGACCAAAATCTTTCAATTTCTGCTCTATTAAATCAGCTACAGAATTTTCTTCTTTACTATAAGATTGTATCGATATTAGCTCTTTAAGCGTGCTTAAAGCCAGATTTGTGTATTTTTCAATATTCATAGCAACAGCTTAATAATTAACAACTTGAGTTCCCGAAGACTGGCAATTTTCTATTGATACAAAATTCCCAATTACGACCTCCTCAACACCTTGTGAAAGAGCATAAAAAGCATTTTCTGTTTTGGGCATCATACCTGTATTTATACTCCCATTTTCTATCATTTTAGAACATTCGTCGGATGTTAAAACCGGTAACACGCTACTTTCATCTTCGGCATCCATTAACACACCAAGCTTCTCGAAACTATAAACCAACTTTACCTTATAAAATTTGCTTAATGCAGCTGCTACTTCTGTTGCAATTGTATCAGCATTTGTATTTAATAGCTGACCTTTACCATCATGTGTAATTGGTGCAATTACCAATACAGAATTACACTCAATCATTTTGCAAAGAGCCAGTGTATTTACTTTGGTAACATCACCTACATATCCATAATCGATACTCGGATGATTTCTTTTTTCAGCAAGAATTAAGTTTTGATCGGCACCACACATGCCATGCGCGTTAACACCTTTAGCTTGAAGCGATGCCACAATACTCTTATTTACCAAACCTGCATAAACCATGGTAACTAATTTTAGATTAGCGGCATCGGTAATTCTTCTGCCATTAATCATTTTAGTTTTAACTCCTAATTCACCCGATAAATCGGATGCTACTTTGCCTCCACCATGCACCAGCACAACTTTTCCTCCTAAATTTGAAAAAGCATCTAAAAACTCATTCAATTTTTCAGGATCATCAATAACATTTCCACCTATTTTTACAACGGTTAGCTCAATCATATTTAATTAATTAGGGTTAGTTTATTAAATGCTTTAATGAATTGATCTGCATCTTTCTTTGTTATCGAAAGAGGTGGCAATAAACGAAGAGTATTACTACCCGAAGAACCTGTAAAAATTCCATATTCCTTAAGTAGTTTTGTTCTTGTTTCCGACATATTATCAATATCGATACCAATCATTAAACCTTTCCCCCTAATTGCTTTAATAGCTTTATTATCTTTTAATGCTGTAAACAAATAATTCCCCATTTGTTCTGCATTTTCAATTAATTTTTCTTCTTCTATGGTTTCTAAAACTGCTGTTGCTGCAGCACATGCCAAATGATTTCCACCAAAAGTTGTTCCCAACATTCCTTTCCAGGCTTTAACTTCTGGTGCAATTAATACTCCTCCAATTGGAAAACCGTTACCCATTCCTTTTGCTGTTGTAATGATATCGGGTTTAATATCGGCATATTGGTGAGCAAAGAATTTTCCACTTCTACCAAATCCCGATTGTACTTCATCCAAAATTAGTAATGCATCATTTTCTACACATGCCGACTTTGCAGATTTCAAAAAATCAACATTCGGTTCAAACACACCATTTACCCCCTGAACACCTTCAATAATAACGGCCGAAACATCTCCTTTTATCAATTCTTTTTTTAAGGATTCAGAGTCGTTCATTTCTACAAAAACCACGTCGTGTTTTGCATTAAATAACGAAGATAATTTAGGATTATCGGTTATGGCTAAAGCTCCTCCTGTTCTCCCATGAAAAGCTCCTTTTACAGAAATTACTTTTGCTTTATTATTATGAAACGATGCTACTTTTAATGCATTTTCATTTGCTTCGGCACCCGAATTACACAAAAATAAATTGTAAGCATCGTACCCACTTAATTTACCTAATTTACATGCCAATCGCTCTTGTAAATCGTTTTTTACAGCATTAGAATAAAATCCTAAACAATGTAATTGATTTTCAATTCTGAACATATAATGAGGATGACTGTGGCCTATAGAAATAACTCCATGTCCTCCGTAAAAATCCAGATATTCATTTCCTTTGTCATCAGATAACTTTGCTCCTTTACCAGTAACAAGATTTATATTATAACAAGTATATACATCAAATAATTTCATTTTCACTTCTTTTAAAATCCAATTGGTTTAAGACCTAAACCTATATTTTCAGGCAATCCAAACATTAGATTCATATTTTGCACGGCTTGTCCCGATGCTCCTTTTAATAAATTGTCAACTACAGAAATCACCATAATTTTATTACCGTGTTTTTCAAGATATAAAACACACTTATTGGTATTTACAACTTGTTTAACATCTGGCAATACTGGAGAAATAGATACAAACGGATGATTTGAATAGTATTCTTCATACTTTTGATTTGCTTCTTCCAAACTCCAATCACAATCGGTGTAAATTGTTGCCATAATTCCTCTGCTAAAATTCCCGCGAACAGGAATAAAATTGATCTGCTTTGAATAAGATTCCTGCAGCTGCAATACTGTTTCACCTATCTCAGCTAAATGCTGATGAGTAAATGCCTTGTAGACAGCTACATTATTGTTTTTCCAGCTAAAATGCGATGTTGCTGTAGGATTTTGTCCTGCTCCGGTTGAACCTGTTATGGCATTAACATGAACTTCCTCGACTAATTTTTGGTTGAAGGCCAAAGGCAATAAACCAAGTTCGATACAAGTAGCAAAACATCCCGGATTTGCAATTCTATCTGCAACTTTAATCTTAAGTTTGTTTACTTCAGGTAGCCCATATACAAAACCTTCTGTATTAGACTGTGGTCTGTAATCTGTACTTAAATCAACAATTTTAAGATGCGATGGCAAGTCATTTTGTTCTAAAAACAATTTTGTTTTTCCATGCCCCGAACAAATAAAAATTACATCGGTATTCGAATAATCAGCAGCTCCAAAAATCAAATTGCTATCTCCCAATAAGTCTCTGTGAACATCTGTAATTGGTCGCCCTGCATGACTTGAGCTCTGTACAAAGGTAATTTCCACCTGCGAATGCCAGATTAAAATCCGTAGCAATTCACCTGCAGTATATCCTGCACCACCTATAATTCCAACTTTTATCATGCTATTTTTTATTTACAGTGTGATAAATCTTTAATGAATTGGCTAAAATATTGGTGAATCCTTTTACATCGTCGGCAGTCCAACCTTCGTTGCTTTCTCCATATTGACCAAAAAGATCAGACATTAAATCGTTAGGAGATTCAATCCCCTCTACTTGGAAATATTTAGGACACATTTGAATGGTAACAGTTCCATTTACATTTTTTTGAGTATCCACAAGAAAAGTTTCCATATTTCTCATTACTGGCTCCAAATACTGAGCTTCATGTAATAACATTCCATAAAAATTGGCAATTTGTTCTTTCCAGTGCATTTGCCATTTGGTAAGCGTATGTTTTTCTAGGGTTTGATGCGCATTAATAATCATTAATGGAGCTGCAGCTTCAAAGGCTACCCTACCTTTAGTTCCTATGATGGTATCTCCAATATGCATATCTCTTCCGATACCAAAAGCAGAACCTGCTGCCTCAATTTTTTTTATTGCTTCGACAGGATGTGATACTTTCTCCCCATTAACAGCAATGAGTTCTCCCTCTTTAAATTCAATGCTCAATTTCTCAGGTTCAGTTTTCACAACCTGTTTAGGATAAGCATCCTCTGGCAAGGGCAAATTGGAACTTAAGGTTTCTTTTCCACCAATGCTGGTTCCCCAAATTCCTGCATTAATGGAATATTTCATTTTCTCGAAATTTGCATTAATGCCATGTTCTTTAAGGTAATTTATTTCTGTTTCTCTGCTCAGCTCTAAGTCTCTAGTTGGAGTAATAATTTCAGCATTGGGAGCCATAATCTTAAAAATAAGATCGAATCTAATTTGATCGTTTCCCGCACCTGTACTTCCATGAGCAATATAATCTGCATCAATAGAATGAGCATATTGTGCTATTGCCATAGCCTGAAAAGCTCTTTCCGAGCTAACTGATAAAGGATAAGTATTGTTTTTCAAAACATTACCCATTATCATATATTTAATGCATTTTTCGTAGTATTCTTTAGTTATATCCAGCGAAACATGTTCAATTACACCCAATTGTTTTGTTCTTTCTTCTATTTCGGCAAGTTCTTTCTCGCTAAAACCTCCAGTGTTTCCTAATGCTGTGTACACATCCATGTTTAACTCCTTAGACAGGTAAAGTGCACAATATGTTGTATCTAATCCTCCGCTATATGCTAAAACTACTTTTTTCTTATTAATTGTCATTGTATTTAAATTTTGATTGATTTTAATTGCTTATTTATTTTCCTTAGTTGATTTAGGGCTACCATTTTTACTCGGATCAAATAACATACCTGTACAAAGGCACATTTTTCGTCCTGTTCGTTGTAAAATGTCATAATTAACACAACTACTACAGCCTTTCCAAAACGATTCGTCGGTAGTTAGTTCCGAGAATGTTACAGGTCTATAACCTAAATCTGAATTGATTTTCATTACAGGAAGACTTGTGGTTAATCCGAAGATTTTAGCATGTGGATAACGCTTTCTTGACAGCTTAAACGCCTCGGCTTTAATTGACTTAGCCAGGCCTACTGCACGATAATCTGGATCAACAATAAGACCCGAATTGGCAACATATTTTCCATGTTCCCAGGTTTCTATATAGCAGAAACCAATTACCTTTTTATCATCGAAAGCAATAACTGCTTTTCCTTCCTGTATTTTTTGTACGAGGTACAAAGGATTTCTTTTAGCAATACCAGTACCGCGAATTTTTGCAGCACGCTCAATCATTTCACAAATTTCTGTAGCATAATCTATATGCCTTAAATCTGCAACAATGACATAAATTTTTTGCTCAATTTCCATTGATGTATCTATCATTTTAATTTACTGCTAGGTTTCCCAAAATAGCGCTACACCTGTAAGGCACAACCACTTGTTATTAATCTCTAAAAAGAATTCTTCTTTTAGTTTGCTGTTGTATAGGCTTCGGCACCATCGTCGTCGAAAGTCTAAGGAGTTATTCATATTCATAATTTTTTATAAAATTTTTACACAAAAAAAGCCCACCGCAGGAACGGCAAGCTTAATTATTACTATTTAATATCTCGATACAAGATACAACAAGCTCATCCGTCCCTCCTGGGTAACAGTTACTACGCAAATGGCGTCGGCTTTCAGTATATATATTATTCTGCATCTTAATATTTTAAAATTTTTCCTAAAAAAAAGGCTTACCGATAAAAACGGTAAGCCTTATAAATATTGTTTATAATCACTGATTACACGACAATACGACCTTTCCCGCTTTCCCATTAGGTGCGCTATATCTTCGTCGTCGTAAGTAGTGTAAAATAGTCATCTTGTTCTGTTTAAAATTGAATTCAAAAAAAAGCTTTCCTATTAGGAAAGCCTGGAAAATATCATACCAACGCTTGTCCTTATTTGTTATAATAAAGATCTATTTCTGCGTCGTCGAATAATAAATAAATTTTCCATGCCTCTTTTTTTATTTCTGCTCTACAAAGATAAGAGCATTTATTTTAAATATCCTAATAAAAATAAAACTTTTTAACAGACCTATATATTTATAAGGTTTGCACTACAAATAAAAGTATTTATAAATCGAAATGTATTTATTTACATGGGTAACTATCAAATTAAGCTATATTTCTTCTCAATCACATTAAAATGTAATCTCTAAGCATGTTTATTTTCTTTTTTAAACATTACAAGAGTATTTCTCAAAATAATTTAAGATACATTTATCTTTTTTATGCTAATTACTACTTCTTTATTAATGATTTTTAACAATTTAAACACTCCCTCTTTAACAACTATTTCAAAATTATAGCGTAGAATTGCATTAGTGTTAAAATTTAAAAGAATCAGATATATTATGGAGTTTAAAAAAATTGTTGGATTTGTGCTGTTCGGATTAGCTGTTATTACATTTATTCTTACTTTTTCTTTCCCTTTTATTCTTGCTGGAACCAATAAAGTTGTTCTTTTTACTGTTTCGGTATATGTCTTAAATAAAATTTTCTTTTATTCTTCGCTTTATATTTTAGGCAAACAATTTATTACAAAAATAGGAAAATACCTTCCGGGCTGGATGGAAAAAGCGCTATTAAAGTTTCTCCGTGTACAAACTGTTGCTAGTAGAAAATAAATAGTATTATTGATTTTTTATTTTTCGCCTTTTTTTTAGTTGCTTAATTTATTATCAGTATGCAAGCCAATAATATCACATTGCTATTATACAAAATAAGGCCTTATCAAATTACTTATTATTACTTTCCATTCACAAGATATTATAAACATAAATTAATGACTTTTATATTTTAACAATCAATATTAAAATTTCACAATTAAAATATAATTAGCTGAAAATCACGAAAACCTTTGCATTGAAAAACATGATTTTTTTCATGCTTTTCAAACGTTTTCATTAATCAGTTAAACAATAATATTTGTTTTTCTGCTTTTTTTTGATTTATATTTGTGGCAACGGATTAAACAAGCTGAAAATTTATCACTTCATTTTTTAGAATGTTTCTTATGGGAACAACGACAAACGGATTCTTTGTGTCGTTGCTAAAGTATTAGAGATGGGGACTCTATAAGCTTTATCTAATTCCTTTATATTAAAAGAAAAGATCAATGCCTGGCTTCGCACTTAAAATATGCCTATGCGAAACCTAAGACCAAGCCGACAGGGTCTGTATGACCCTACGAATGAACATGACAATTGTGGAATTGGCTTTGTAGCCAATATTAAAGGAAAAAAATCGTACGAGATAATTACGCGCGGTCTTGAAGTTCTATGCAATATGGAACACCGAGGAGCACGTGGAGCCGACAATGTAAGTGGCGACGGTGCTGGTATTCTTATGCAAGTTCCTCACTCCTACTATAAAAAGCTAGGAATCAAGCTTCCATTGCCCGGTAAGTATGGTACAGGCTTGTTATTTTTACCACAAGACGAGACAGAAGAAAAATTCTGTATAGAAGTTTTAATCCAGATTTTAGAAGAAGAGGGCTTGGAATTTCTTCAATTACGCGATGTGCCAACCGACACAAATGCGATTGGAGAAATTGCAAGACAATCGGAACCTGTAATCAAGCAAATATTTGTTGGAGGAAACTACGAACAGGATGATTTAGAGCGTCGTTTATATTTAGCCAGAAAGCAAGCTGAAAATTATGTGCGTGCCACAAAATTAAAGCAAAAAGAGATGTTCTACATCCCTAGCCTTTCATCTAAAATAATTGTGTACAAAGGAATGTTTGCCAGCGATCAGTTGGGGCCTTACTATGCCGATTTACAGGATCCAAGAATGGAATCTGCAATTGCTATGGTACACTCTCGTTTTAGTACCAACACCTTCCCATCGTGGGATTTGGCACAACCCTTCCGTATTGTTGCTCACAATGGAGAAATTAATACAATTAAAGGGAACCGCTTATGGATGCAAGCCCGTGAATCATTACTAAAATCAGAAATGTATGGTGATGATATTAAAAAATTATTTCCCGTTGTAGAACCTAATAAAAGTGATTCTGCATCCTTCGATAATGTTCTAGAATTTTTATTCTTAACAGGAAGAAGCTTACCACATGCACTAAGTATGATGGTTCCTGAATCGTGGAACGAAAAAAACCCTATTCCTGATAGTCTTAAAGCTTTTTATGAATATCACTCTACCTTTATGGAGCCTTGGGATGGTCCTGCATCTTTAGTATTCTCTGATGGACGTTACATTGGAGGAACATTGGATCGTAACGGATTACGTCCTTCCAGATATATTATCACTCAGGATGATATGATTGTAATGGGTTCGGAAGTTGGAATTCAGCAATTTAAAGCCGAAGAGATTAAAGAAAAAGGAAGACTTAAACCTGGTAAATTACTTTTGGTTGATACTCAGTTGGGAATTATTATTCCCGATCAGGAAGTAAAATCGCAATTAACTTACCGAAATCCATACCAAAACTGGTTAAAAGAAAATCGATTAGATTTAAAGGCAATTCCTGTAGAAAAAAGAGTTCCCTCTGATATTGGAAGTCATTTTGAAATTTGCCAAAAAACTTTTGGATACTCGAAAGAAGATTTTGAGAGAGTTATTTTACCTATGGCTACCGGAGGACAAGAACCTGTTGGTTCAATGGGTAATGATGCTCCAATTCCGGCTTTATCGCCAAAACCACAATTGCTATTTAATTATTTCAGACAATTGTTTGCTCAGGTTACCAATCCTCCTATCGATTCTATTCGTGAGAATTTGGTAATGGATTTAACTAACTATATTGGTGCAGTTCAAAAAAATCTTTTGGATGAAACACCGCAGCACTGTAAATTAATTCGATTTAAAAGTCCATTAATTACAAATACAGATCTGGGTAAAATAAAGCACCTTAGACATGATGAATTCCGCCATGCTAATATCGATATCTTTTTTAAAGCAGCCGATAATGGAGAAGGACTGGAACAAGCTCTTGATAAGTTATGCGAATTAGCAGAAAAAGCTGTTGATGATAAGAAAAACTACATTATTCTTACCGATAGAAATGTAAGTGAAACAATGGCTCCAATTCCTGTATTACTTGCTGTTGCTGCTGTTCATCATCATTTAATAAAGAAAAGAAAAAGAATGCAAATTGGTCTTGTTGTAGAGACTGCCGAAGCACGTGAAGTGAATCATTTTGCATTACTTATAGCTTACGGAGCAAGTGTTATTAATCCATATATGAGTTATGCCATTATCGACAAACTTGTAAAAGATGGCAGACTAAGTTTGGAGTACAAAACAGCCCGTAAAAACTATATTAAAGCAGTAAACAAAGGCCTACTAAAGGTAATGTCGAAAATGGGTATTTCAACCATTGGAAGTTATCTAGGAGCACAAATTTACGAAGCTTTAGGTATTAATAACGATGTTATAAATAAATATTTTACAGGTACTTGTTCACGAATAGGTGGTGTCGGACTTAAGGAAATATCTGAAGAAATTTTGTGTCATCACAAAAAAGCATTTTCCCCAAAAGATCCATTTGAAAACACTGGTTTACTGAATAATAACGGATCTATTCATTATCGTAAAAATGGAGAACCACACAGTTGGAATCCCGAATCGATTGGATTACTTCAATGGTCTACACGTACAAATGATTACTCAAAATTTAAAGAGTTTTCGGCAATTGTTAATAAGGAAACACGAAATCCTAATTTCCTAAGAGGATATTTCGACTTTAAACAAAATCCTATTGACATAAGTGAAGTAGAGCCAGCAGAAAATATCATGAAAAGATTCTGTACCGGTGCCATGTCTTACGGATCGATTTCGAAAGAAGCTCATGAAGCTTTAGCCATTGCAATGAACAAAATTGGTGGTAGAAGTAACACTGGTGAAGGTGGTGAAAACTCCAAACGTTTTTATTCCAATGCACGAAGTTCGATTAAACAAATTGCATCGGGACGATTTGGAGTAAACACAGAATATTTGGTTAATGCCGACGAGTTGCAAATTAAGGTTGCACAAGGTGCTAAGCCAGGAGAAGGTGGACAATTACCAGGATTTAAGGTCGATAAAATTATTGCCAAGTTGAGAAATTCAACGCCGGGAATTACACTAATCTCCCCTCCTCCACATCACGATATTTACTCTATTGAGGATTTAGCTCAATTGATTTACGATTTAAAAAATGTAAATCCTACTGCTTGCGTAAGTGTAAAATTAGTAGCAGAAAATGGAGTTGGAACAGTTGCTGCCGGTGTAGCAAAAGCTAATGCCGATTTAATTGTTATTAGTGGTGCCGAAGGCGGAACTGGCGCAAGCCCTTTAAGTTCGATAAAAAACACAGGTTTACCAGTAGAACTTGGATTGGCAGAAGCACAGCAAACTCTTGTATTAAATGATTTAAGAGGAAGAATTAAGCTACAAACCGATGGACAGCTAAAAACCGGTAGAGATATTGTTTCGATGGCTCTATTGGGTGCTGAAGAATTCGGATTCGCAACCAGTGCATTAGTGGTATTGGGTTGTGTTATGATGCGTAAATGTCACCTAAACACTTGTCCTGTTGGTATTGCTACTCAGAACAAAGAATTAAGAGCTAAATTCTTAGGACGTTCGGAGTGGGTAATCAATTTCTTTACATTCTTAGCAGAAGAGTGTCGTGAAATAATGGCAGAACTCGGTATAAGTAAATTCGACGACTTGGTTGGAAGATCGGATCTATTGGTAAAAAGAAAAGACATTAAAACATGGAAAGCTAAAACCATAGATATTCAAAATCTTCTTCACATACCTGAAACTGATGGACACGAATTGTGTGGAATAAATGCAACAATTAAGTCGATTGGTAAAGTACTTGATCATGATTTAATTGAACAAGCAGAGAAAGCACTTCACGATGGAGAAAAAGTTTGGATAGATAAAAAAATAAACAATACAGATCGTACTACAGGAGCTATGCTTTCTGGTAAAGTAGCAGCTTTAAAACCTAAACATGTATTAGAACCCGACACAATATATTGCAGATTTAGAGGATCGGCCGGACAAAGCTTTGGTGCATTTCTGGAAAAAGGAATCACATTCCGTTTAGAAGGCGACTCGAATGATTATTTTGGAAAAGGATTATCGGGAGGTAAAATTATTGTTAATCCACCAGATAAAAGCAAATTTAAACCTGAGAAACAAATCATTATTGGTAATACAGCACTTTATGGAGCTACCTCTGGAGAAGCTTACATAAGAGGAATGGCCGGTGAACGTTTTGGGGTTAGAAACTCGGGATCGAAAGCTGTAGTTGAAGGAGTTGGTGACCATGGTTGTGAATATATGACTGGTGGCCGTATAGTTATTCTTGGACCAACAGGAAGAAACTTTGCTGCAGGTATGAGCGGTGGTATTGCTTATGTGCTAAATATGGAAGGACAATTGGATTATTTCTGTAACCAAAGTTTGGTAGCATTGGAACCAGTTGAACATCTTCAGGACGTACATGAATTACAAGGAATGATTCACCAGCACCTGTTATTAACTCAGAGTAGTGTAGCCTCTAAAGTACTTACTCATTGGGAAGAATACCTTCCACATTTTGTAAAGGTTATTCCTTATGAATACAAAAAAGTACTTGAAGAGAAAAAACTGAAAAAGATTCGCCGCAAGCTTAAGCAAGCACAATCTCAGACAGAAATACACGAATAAACCAATTAACAGTAGACAGAATACTGCAAATTAATAAGCAGCCGTATTCTGACTGCTGATAACTGCAAACTGAAAAGATTATGGGAAATCCTAAAGGTTTTTTAGAAATAAAAAGAAAAGAGGCCGGTTATCGTCCGGTACGAGATAGAATAGGAGATTTTGGTGAAGTAGAACAAACGCTAAATCTTGAAGATAGAATAGATCAGGCATCACGATGCATGGATTGTGGCATTCCTTTTTGTCATTGGGCATGTCCCACAGGAAGTAAAATTCCAGAATGGCAGGATGCTGTCTATCGTGAAAATTGGGAAGAAGCAAGTGAAATATTACACTCAACAAACAGCTTTCCTGAATTTACAGGAAGAGTGTGCCCTGCCCCATGCGAAAAATCATGTGTTCTTTCCTTACACAATGCTCCGGTTACCATACGTGAAAACGAAGCTTCTATTATCGAAAAGGCATTCGAGTATGGATACATAAAAGCACAAGTACCTCAAAATCGCACAGGTAAAAAAGTAGCGGTAATAGGTTCAGGACCAGCAGGATTATCGGTTGCCGACCTATTAAATAAAGCTGGTCATTCGGTTACTGTTTACGAAAAAGATGACGCCATAGGTGGACTACTACGCTATGGAATTCCAGATTTTAAACTGGATAAACATGTAATCGATCGCCGTTTGGACTTGTTTGTAGAAGAAGGTATTGAATTTAAAACCAAGCAGGATGTTGGTAACACTATTTCTATTGCTGATTTAGAAAAACAATACGATGCAATTTGTTTAGCAATTGGTGCTATGAAACCCCGCGATTTGCCAATTAAAGGACGCGAACTATCGGGCGTACATTTTGCAATGGATTTTCTGAAACAGCAAAATAAAGTAATTCGTGGTGATGAATTCACGAAAGATGAAAGAATATCGGCCAAAGGAAAAAATGTTGTAGTAATTGGAGGTGGAGATACCGGCTCCGATTGTGTAGGAACATCTATCCGACAAAAAGCTAATTCGGTTCTTCAAATTGAGCTATTGCCTAAACCACCTGAAGAAAGAGCTGAAAATAATCCATGGCCTTACTGGCCTAATACACTGCGAACATCAAGTTCTCATTTAGAAGGTTGTAAACGTCGATGGTCTATTAGCTCAAAAGAATTTGAAGGCGAAAATGGTGTTGTAAAAAATCTTAAAATTAGCCAAATTGAATGGACAAAAGATGAGAATGGAAAATTTCAGATGAATGAAATTCTAGGGACAGAAGAAATCATAGAAGCAGATCTGGTACTTTTAGCCATGGGCTTTGTTCATCCGGTACACGAAGGATTAGTAAACGAATTAGGTGTAGAATTAGACGAAAGAGGGAACATTAAAACCAATGAAAACGGACAAACCTCTAATTCGAAAATTTTCTGTTCGGGCGATGCAACTACCGGAGCCAGCTTAGTTGTTCGTGCTCTTGATAATGGAAGAAAAACGGCAGCATCAATGCATAAGTTTCTTAAAAAATAATAATTCATTACAATAAGTCAACACTAAACATAGGCAGTTAAGTGTAGGAACCAGTAGTTTTATCTCGACATAGAATAAACTATTGGTTCTTTAAAAAAGGAGCATTCGTTAGAACGCTCCTTTTTACAATTTTAAAACCAAAATTCAAATCCGATATTTACAACCACAAAAATATCGAAAGCCTTGAAAACTACAGAAATTTAGATTTTTAATATCCTTCATTTCTAGTTATAAAAATCAAGGATTTATAGCTACGTCAGATTGAGTTACTGTAGCTGTATTGCCATTACCATTCTGAATTACCATACTATTTTCTCCTAGTCCTTCCTGATAAATAGTTGCTGTATTATTTGAACCATTCTGCAATACTCCTGAATAATTAAATTCTCCATATTGACTAACAGTAGCAGTATTATTATCTCCAAAATACTGTAGCACTACAGATTCATTATTATTACCTTCCTGAAGAACATCTGCCATAGAATTTGTTACTCCCATCTGTTCTATACCTGAGTAGTTAGCTTCGCCGTACTGACCAACTAATGCAGTAGTTGCACCACCACCATACTGATAGGTTTCAGCCATATTATTCATACCATCTTGTAATACAACAATTTCATTTCCCATTCCATACATTTGCTCAGAATAAGACCAATTGCCGTCGCCTAATTGGTATATGGTTGCTTTGTTACCATAACCTCTTTCCTGCAACATAGTTGCATCATTGCCATCACCAAATTGTTCTGAATAAATACTGTTATTCATACCACGATATTGTAATGATTTTGCATCATTAAAATTACCATTCTGAACCAAACCTGCCCAATTATATCTGCCTCTGATTTGAGTTATTTCTGCTTCGTTAACTGCACCAGTTTGAGCAATTCCTGCAAAATTATATCTACCTCTTTCCTGATAAGTTTTAGCCCAGTTCCATAAACCTAACTGACCAATATATGCAGTTTTTTCTTTACCACCATACTGAATTGCAGTAGCTGTATTTATATCCATATACTGCTCAATATCAATTCTATTACCTTCTCCACCTCTTTGTGTAGAAAAAGCCCAGTTATCAAATCCTGTTTGCTCTACCATAGAGCTATTGTATGATCCACCGTATTGATAAACGTCAGCTAAATTCAAGTATCCATCCTGAATAACTCCAGCCCAATTCGCAAAACCATAATATTGACGAACTCTTGCCTGATTGTATTCGCCAAACTGAAGAATACCACCAAAATCAACCATACCGCCCATTTGATCAACTTGTGCCCAGTTATTATAACCATACTGATTAATTAAAGCTTGTGACCAAAAGTTATCTGTTTGATCTACATAAGCATGATTCCAATCTCCAACTTGTAGAACATTCGCAATATCCCAAACGCTCACTTGGTTAATCATTGACACATTAAAATAACCATATTGCTCAACATAAGCTTCAACCCAAATACTAAAGATTTGATTAATAAAAGAAGTATTCATTCCCCATTGATAAACATCAGCAATATTATCAACACCCCAATATTGATTAATACTAGACATATTGTAACCAATCTGATTAACAGTAGCGTGGTTAAAATCTGTCATCATTTGAGTAATGTATGATCTATTACCCATATCTTGAGTTACATCGGCAGTATTGCCTATTCCCAACTGAGAAATTGTAGAATAGTTTGTTCCAATTTGGTTCACCATAGCTGAATTAAAATAGCCCATTTGTGTAAGGAAGGACCTATTCATATCACCATTTTGAGTAATATTAGCAGAATTAAATTCTCCCCACTGATCTACATAACTCATGTTCCAAAGTCCTACTTGCTCAACTGTAGCAACATTATCATTACCAAGCTGATCGACCATAGACTGGTTAACTTGAGCCATTGTAGCTCCTGCAGTAAATACCACAGCTAATAAAAATAAAAAAAGTTTTTTCATCGTTGAATTTTTTAGGTAAAAGTGAATATTCTGATAAAGAATTTTAATGGAAGCTTGTGGTTGAGTGGTTTTTCTCCCATTTCTTTATCGTATTTTATACATAAGATTTAAGCCACTTATTCCAGCCTAATTAATAGTATATATTTAAAGAGATTGTTAGCGTTTTTTCTATAATAGAAAAGATTATAGTGTTGATGTACAATTATAGAATTTTTGATAACAGACCATTTATATCGCAAAAGAATTTTGAGAAGAAATCTTTTTAAAACAATTGAAATTTTCACGACATCAAGAATAATGTTATTTACGATACAAAAAATATAAACAGGAAATTTCCCTGCTATTGAGAGATTTATTAATCGGTAAATAATTTAATAACATAACTTATAAGTAAGCATGCTCTTTTTACAATAATAAAGCTAAGGAACTATATCTTCAACTCTTATGTAATTTACAGTGAAGTATATAAATATGTGATAAACAAATATTTTTTATACATTAAAAGAAATAAGACAAGTGTTTTTATTAATTTTAATTAAACAAAACCCTCATAGCCAATAATTTACACTCCCTTATTTAGTAAAAATTAACTAACGATAAAACATAGTATTGAGATGTACAGTATCGTGATAAAACTTACTTAGAACGGAATTAATAGCTATATCAAAATTGTATTTTAACTTTAAGCTTTAATTCAATAATTATGAGCAAAAAAGATTTAAAAATATATTTACAAGAGTTAAATAAAAAGCAACTTCAAGAACAAATAATAGATTTATATTCGCGATTTAAGGAAGTTAAAGAATTTTATGATTTTGCTTTTAATCCTCAGGAAAACAAACTAATAGAAGAATGTAAATTCAAAATTTCTAAAGAATATTTTCCCTTAAATGGTAGAAAAGCTAAAATGCGACGTTCGGTTGCTCAAAAATCTTTACGGCATTTTAAAAAATTGGAAGTAGAACCTTCTCTTATTGCCGATATTATGCTCTATCAAATCGAAATAGCACAAACTTATACTTCCGAAAAATTTATTAAATCGGAAGCATTTTACAAAAGTATGTTAAAATCGTTTAAAGAAGCTATCGAACATATTAATAATAATAAACTTAGAAACGAGTTTGTGCAACGTCTAGAAAAAATTGCCGATACTGCCGCAGAACAAAATTGGATAAACCGTGATGGTTTCGAAATAGCAATTAAACTATTGTGAATAATAATATATACGATATGATGTCCATTTCCTTTATTTGTCTTGAACCGTGATTAGTTTTGATTACTTGATTTCATGATTATTCTATATCAGGTAATCTCCAAATCCTCACAATCTAGCTGCAAAAAATATCCCGAACTATGATTACTCCACGATTAACCTGATCTCATGATTTTCCCAAAATCAAGCAATCCCATAATCTTTTACAATCATGGTTCCGACATTTTGATTTTGTAGCTTGAAATGTGAATTTATAAACAATAATGCTTAAACCTAACAATTTTGAATCATAAATGCTAAGGAAATTATTTCTCTCTGTATTTCCCTTAACTCTTCATACTTCAGAGTCAAGCTCTGCTTCAATGTTTCTATATTGTTCCGATAGTAAACATCGTTCAATTCCCGTATAAAATTTCTAATCCTCGCTTGTTGGAAGATTTGCTTGTTTACAGTTTTATAACCAATGCGAATCCAGAGTTAAAAAACAATAAAAAAAGTTTGTTAAATCCTTGATTATCAGTGGTGTATATTTGTTTAAATCCTTGAAAATCAGTATCTTGAGGTCAGTTTCGAAGTGACAATTAGATATGATTTCCAAGGATAAAGACGACAAGTTAATAAGAATTTACTTTTTGGTTTGCGAAAAGTTTGAAGAACTTCAATTTTATTGTGAAAGATTCAGTAATAACAGTAAACCTGAATTTACCGATCAAGAAATTATGACCATTTATTTATACTGTATGCACTATGAAGAGCATATAAAAGTAAAACAAATTCACCGTTTTGCTTCTGACTGGTTGAGATCATGGTTTCCAAAGTTAGTAGGCTATAAAGCCTTTAATAACAGACTTAATAAACTAAGTGGAGCTTTTGCCCGGTTAGTTGAAATACTTTTGTCAGACTATCAGCCGGAAGATTGTTGTCTGGATCAAAGTTTATTGGACTCAATGCCAATTATTACCTGTTCAGGCAAACGTTCTGGAAAAGTTGCAACAGAAATAACAGATAAAGGATTCTGCTCGACAAAAGGTATTTATTATTATGGTATGAAACTGCATTTATTGGGTTTCAGACGTATTGGTAAATTGCCACATCCTGAGCAAATACTATTTACTCCTGCTTCTGTTAATGATGTTAATGTTTTTAAAGAAGCATGGTCAGGTATTGAGAACAGAACATTTTTTGGCGATAAAATATACTTTATTAATGAGCTTAACCAGAATATGTTGAAACATCAAAACTCTCAGACTCTTGCTCCAATCAAAGGGGTAAAAGGAATGCCAGATGTAATAAAACAGAGAATTAAAGCTGCCGATGATTTATTCTCAACGGCAGTATCTAGAATTAGGCAACCTGTTGAGGCAATATTCAATTGGTTAATTGAAAAAACAGATATTCAAAAAGCTAGTAAAGTCAGATCTACAAAAGGATTAATGATACATACTTTTGGCAGGTTAGCTGCTGCTTTCATTGCATTAGCACTTTAGATCAACTCTGGATTCGCATAACCATTTTATATTTATACATCGATTACAACATTTAAGCCGCCTCGACTTTCCATTCGGGGCTTTTTTTATGCTTATATGTTTCATGAACTTTTTCAAAAAAATTTATTTGAATAAAACATTTAAAGCAGCTTTTGTCGCTTTTTTTATGCCTGTTTTATTTTCCGAAGTATCATTTCTAACTATAAGTTTCCATAGCTATAATCCAGGCAATTTCGTGAAGAAAATCAAGAATATTATGTGTAGAATTTATCATTGGATTAAATAATTTTGCTATTCTTTAATTATGAACAGTATGTAAATATAATAAATAATTTAAATGATAAATAATTTTATTGTTTATAAAAATATAAGTACTAATTCAATAATTCTCAAAACAATATGTACTTTAAGAATACAAGTTGCGCATACTATTTCTTCGTTAAAATTTACTTGTAATGGTTTCATATTCTTACTAACTTTAGAAGTACCACGTTTTATTTTATATTACTAACTACTAAAATCTAAAACTTATGCCTAAAACTCATATTGAAAAGTCTATAATTATTGCTGCCAGCATTGATAAAATAAAAAGTATATTAACTGATTTTAATCAGTGGAAAGCATGGTCTCCCTGGTTTATTCTCGATCCTGAAACCAAAGAATGGATATCGGAAGAAGGTAAGACTCATAATTGGGATGGTAAGCGCATTGGTTCGGGAATGATTAGTCTTATTTCTGAACAAGAATATCTTATACAGTATGATCTTAAATTTTTAAAACCCTGGAAATCGCAAGCAAAAACTGATTTTATTCTGGAAAAATTAGATGATAATAGCACTAAACTAAGCTGGACAATGGATGGCTCTCTCCCATTTTTTATGTTTTGGATGAAAAATATGATGGAACGGCTTATTGGTATGGATTATGATCGTGGATTATTGATGCTGAAAGATTATATTGAAAAAGGAAAAGTTGAAGCCAGACTTGAATTTTTAGGAGAATCGGAATTTAAAGCTTGTAACTTTGTTGGTTTAAAAAATGAATGTACAATTGAAACCATTGATAAGGTAATGACCGAGGATTTTAAAAAGCTGGCAGACTTTGCCAAAGAAAATGAGGATATTCTTACCTGCGACTGGTTTTCTATTTATCACAAATTCGATTTTAATAAGAACAAAGTAGTTTATACAAGTGGTGTTGGAATAAAATCGGCAGCAGAAAATTTACCTGCCGGTATGTTTACAGGTACTATTCCTGCAACTAAATTGCACACTGTTCGGCATATTGGGCCTTATGAATTATCGGGCAATGGCTGGAGTGCTATTATGGCTATGGAAAGAGCCAAAGAGTTTAAACAAAACAAGAAAATTCCGCCAATGGAGTTTTACAGAAACAGTCCGATGGATACAGATCCAAAAGATTTAATTTCTGACATTTGCATGCCTGTGAAATAAATTTCACAAACTATTTTTAACACCTAATTTATCTTGGTATAATTTATAAATTCCATGCCTCACAAATTTCTGCAAACTGCAGATAATAGATAAATTATCGCAAAACATAAAGGCCTCCCAAATTTTGGAAGGCCTTTCAATATTTTAATCAATATCTAACTAATTTGTAAGCTCTATTCCAAACAGATATACCATTCCAGTCTCAAATTACTTATACCATTATCCTTTTTGAGCGAATAACTCACTAAAATGTTCCCTTATATTTGCCATTACTCCCTCTGCTACCTTTGTTCTATCGTGTCCATCACGAAGGCGCTGTCCAAGAAGCTTGCCTGCATCTGCTGCTGCCGCCATTACATCGGCCTGTTTTCCAACATTTGGAATCATATCATCTGTAATTTTCAATCCAGGTCCATAAAGAAAAGCCGGGATTCCAACTTCACAAGTCTCACCAAATCCGCAGTCAAAGCAAGAGGCAGCTCCCTGAGCCTGAATCTTTGCTACAGTTTCAATTAAACTTTCAAAAAGCGCCTTTTCAATTTGGTCTGCTGGGGGATTTCCATAAATCCCTCCCACGCCAACAGTTACGGCAAGTTTTCCCCACATGGTTTTATTTCCCTGATGGCGGAACTGATACCAGCGTTCAAGAAATGCATGTGTTATGGCATTCATGGAGTCGAAATAATTGGGGCTACCTATAACAAAAGCATCTGCTTCCATAAGTTTTTCCCGTAAGGGCTCAAAATCGTCCTTCATCTTACATGTATAATCCTTAGCACATCCAAGACAGGCAGTACAGCCTAAAATTTTCTTCCCTCTTAAGGAAACAATCTCATACTCACATCCGGTATTCTCCAGAACTGTTTTCACAAGTTTATAGGTCCCCGATTTTGTCTCTGTTCTGGGACTTCCAGAAATGCCCAATACTTTCATATTTCTAATATTTTTTCGATTAATAAGTTTATTGTTTAAACTTAATAAGAATTAATATGCATTTGCACGAGGTATCCTTAATGTAACTAGTATTGTTTAGGCAATCTGTTTTTTCAATGAAACTTTACTTTAGTTGCTGTTTGTATGAAAATAAAAGGCCTCCCAAATTTTGGAAGGCCTTTCAATATTTTAATCAATATCTAACTAAATAGCATCGATAATGGCATTTAAGGTAGCCGATGGACGCATAGCTTTGGAAGCCAGTTCGTCGTTTGGCATGAAATACCCACCAATATTCATTGGAGCTCCTTGTGCCGCATTTAATTCAGCAACAATTTTCTCTTCGTTGGCTTTCATGTCGGCTGCAACCTTAGCAAAAATTGCTTTTAGTTCAGCATCTTTATCCTGCGCGGCCATAGCTTCTGCCCAATACATTGCCAAATAAAAATGAGAACCTCTATTATCCAACTCATTAACTTTACGTGATGGAGATTTTCCTTCCTCTAAAAATTTACTTACACCAGCATCTAAAGTATCGGCAAATAGCTGAGCTTTAGGATTATTAAAGTTATTTGCAATATGTTCTAAAGAAACACCCAATGCAAGGTACTCACCTAATGAATCCCAACGCAAGTGACCTTCTGCCATAAATTGCTGCACGTGCTTAGGAGCAGATCCTCCGGCACCAGTTTCAAACAATCCACCTCCATTCATTAAAGGAACAATAGAAAGCATTTTCGATGAAGTTCCTAATTCTATAATAGGAAATAAATCTGTTAAATAATCACGCAATACATTACCCGTTACCGAAATGGTGTCTTCCCCTTTACGGATTCTTTCCAAAGAGAAAGCAATTGCTTCGTCAGGAGTAAGAATACGAATATCCAAGCCTTTTGTATCATGATCGGCCAGGTAAGTATTTACTTTAGCAATAAGCTGAACATCGTGAGCACGCTTGTCGTCTAACCAGAAAATTGCAGGTGTATGGGTTGCCTTAGCTCTGTTTACAGCTAATTTTACCCAGTCTTGAATTGGCGCATCTTTTGCCTGACACATTCTGAAAATATCTCCTGTTTCAACAGCTTGTTCCATAATAAGAGCACCCTTAACATCTACCACTCTAATCACGCCATTTCCAGGAGCGTAGAATGTTTTGTCGTGTGATCCGTATTCTTCAGCTTTTTTAGCCATTAAGCCTACGTTCGAAACAGATCCGATTGTAGCCACATCGTAAGCACCATTTTTCTTACAATCATCGAAACAAACCTGATACATCGTTGCATAACATCTGTCAGGAATTAATGCTTTGGTATCCTGAAGTTGTCCGGCAGGATTCCACATTTTACCACCATCGCGAACAACAACTGGCATTGAAGCATCAATAATTACATTATTAGGAACATGTAAATTGGTAATTCCTTTATCTGAATCAACCATAGCCATATCAGGACGTGTTTTGTACACTTCCATGATATCAGCTTCGATTTCAGCTTTTTTATCGGCAGGTAAATTCTCAATTTTAGCGTAAAGATCTCCAAGTCCATTATTGAAGTTTACACCCAATTCTTTTATGGTATCAGCATGCTTAGCAATTGCTTCTTCGTAGAAAACTTCCACTGCATGTTTGAACATTTCAGGATCCGAAATTTTCATCATGGTTGCTTTCAGGTGAAGAGACCACAATAAGCCTTCTTCCTTAGCAGCTTCTATTTCCTTTTTATAAAACGCACGCAAAGCCTTTACATTCATTACAGATGTATCGATAATTTCACCAGCTAAAAGTTCAGTTTCCTCTTTTAAAACAGTTATATTTCCTGCTTTATCAGCAAACTCAATGCGAACCGTACCGGCATTTTCCATGCTTACCGATTTTTCGGAACCATAGAAATCGCCTTCGTTCATATAAGCGACATGAGATTTAGAATCGGCCGACCATTTCCCCATTCTGTGAGGATTTTTCTGAGCAAATCTTTTAACAGAAGCAGCTGCTCTACGATCTGAGTTCCCTTCACGTAAAACTGGATTTACAGCACTACCAAGAACTTTAGCAAAACGTTTTTGCAACTCTTTTTCTTCAGCAGTATTTACTTCTTCAGGGTAATTTGGAATATCATATCCATTGGCTTGCAATTCGCTAATAGCAGCTTTTAACTGCGGAATAGAAGCACTAATATTAGGTAATTTAATAATGTTAGCTTCGGGAGTTAATGTAAGTTTTCCCAACTCGGCCAAATTATCTGGAATTCTCTGATCTTCAGTTAAATTATCAGGAAAATTAGCAATAATTCTTCCCGTCAACGAAATGTCTTTGGTCTCGATATCAATGCCCGATGTTTTTGTAAAAGCTTTAATAATTGGCAACAATGAATAGGTTGCTAAGGCTGGAGCTTCATCAATCTTGGTATAGATTATTTTTGATGTCTGTGCCATGGTGGTTGTTGTTTTTGTGTGTTAATTAAATTAAAAAAGTTTACTTTATTTGTTTACGTTAGAATTTAAGCACAATTCAAACTCGGGATAAACATAGATATTTTTTTTATTACCCAATTTAAAAGTGACATTTTTTTTAACGATTTTTTTCTTTATTTACAACCCCCTATTAATAAGACATCTACGCAAAAATAGACGTCTTATTTGTATTATATTTCTTATACTTTAAGTCAATTTTACTTCATTTATTCGAAATCGAGTGAGAATTTCTGCTTAAGTAATCCTAAAACCGGATTTTGTTTACACAAATAGTTAAATCTATCGGTATCGGTGAACACTCTTTTTGTAGTTTTTGTTTTTGATAATTTTGTTTCAACTTCTATTTCTGACTTGTTAAAAACTCTTCTCAAAAAATTCTGAAGTTCAACTTTTACACTATTTATATCATCACCTTGTAAGGGATTACTTACTTGTAATATTACTTTGTGATTTTCAACTAGTGGTTTATTTACAGTAAGAGCTAAACGAATTCTATCGCTTTTCCCTTTTATCTGAATAAAATCCTTTAATTTTTTAAATACCTGAACCTGATCAAATACAATATTCTCTGTAATTACTTCGGTATTTGTACCATTCTTATCCTGATATTTAGGCTTGGTATCAACTTTTGGCTTCTGAATTCCTTTTTGTAGTGCTTGCTTAATAGAAACTGTTCCAATATGGCCATTACTCCTGGTAGAAGATACTACTTGCTTAGCTGGAGAAGCAACAGGTTTGCTGGCAGTTGAATTTTTAACTACCTGCTTATTGATATTTTGAGCTGCTCTGCTTTTAACAGGAGCAGTATCTCTTCCTTCTACAATTATTTTAAGTAATTTCTTCGAAGTTTTTTTTAAACTAGCTCCTTTTTTTTTTGATTCAATTATCTGGGACAATTGAATTAAACTAAGCTCTATTAACAAGCGCGGGTTTTGGCTACTCTTATAACCAATATCACATTGATTTAAAATTTTGAGAGCCTCATATAAAAAATCGACCGAGCATCGTTTTGCCTGTTCAACATATTTTTGTTTTACACTATCGCTAACTTCCATTAGCTGTATGGTTGCCTGATCTTTTCCAACCAATACATCTCTGATGTGTGCACTTAAGCCCCCAACAAAATGATGGCCATCGAATCCTTTTTCAAAGATCTCATTCAGCATTACCAAAACATCGGTAACTTTTCCTTCTAAGGAGGCATCTACTATTTTAAAATAGTAGTCGTAATCCAATACATTTAAGTTTTGAATTACATTGGCAAAAGAAATATCTTTTCCCGAGAAACTAACAATCTGATCGAAAATAGACAAAGCATCTCTCATTGCTCCGTCGGCTTTTTGTGCAATTACATTTAATGCCTCTTCATCGATGGTTACAGCTTCCTTTTGTGCAATATTTTGCAAATGTTTTACTGCATCGTCAACTTTTATTCTATTGAAATCGAAAATTTGACAACGCGATAAAATTGTAGGTAAAATTTTATGTTTTTCGGTAGTTGCCAACACAAATATTGCATGTGCAGGTGGTTCTTCCAATGTTTTTAGAAATGCATTAAATGCCGCTGCCGATAACATGTGAACCTCGTCGATAATATAGATACTATAAGAACCAATTTGAGGAGGTATTCTAACCTGATCTATTAAGGTACGAATATCATCAACCGAGTTATTCGAAGCCGCATCCAGCTCATGAATATTGTAAGATCGATTTTCGTTAAATGCTTTACAAGACTCACACTCATTACAAGCTTCAAAATCGGCAGATATATTCGAGCAATTTATTGTTTTTGCAAAAATACGTGCACAGGAAGTTTTCCCAACACCCCTAGGACCACAAAATAAATAAGCGTGAGCTAAATGATTGTTTTTAATGGCATTTTTAAGCGTGGTAGTTATAGACTCCTGACCCACTACTGTAGAGAAAGCAGAAGGACGGTATTTACGAGCTGAAACAATAAAATTCTCCATATAATATTTAAAATCGTCAGACGATTAATTTTCATTTTTTCGAGCTTCAAATATACTGAATCAATACAAATAAAACATCACGAAAGCAGGAACATTTTCAAGCAATTTTTCACAACTTTTGTTATTACCGATGGTACAATATTTTAAGCTTTAATATTAGCAATATGATAATGTACTTTTATCACGATTTAAACCTGTAAACAGATAAATTAATTTATTGGGAATCCGAACTTAATTCGAAATCCCAAAATAATAAATAAATTTTAGCTTGCTGTATCGAAACGAGAAACTCTGTGAACCCCTTTAATTCTTTTTAATTTAACGATTAATGTATTTAAATGGTCAATATTAGAAACCACTACGGTAAGATTACCCTCAAAAACACCCGCATTTGATTCCACAGATATTGATCTCATCTGAACCCGAAGATCTTTGGTAATAACCTCCGAGATACTGCTCATCATCCCTAATTCATCGTCGCCCATAATATGAAGAACAGCCTGATAGGATGCCGCACCTTTTTCGGACCAGTTGGCTTTTACTACCCTATACGGATATCTGCTCTGCATTTCTTTTGCATTCGAACATCCTACGCGATGAATACTAATTCCTTTTCCTATGGTTACAAAACCAAAAATATCATCCCCGAAAATTGGATTACAACATTTTGCCAGCGTATAATCTACATTTGCAATGTTCTGATCTACAATCAGGACATCCTCTCCTTCTCCTTCTACTTTTCGTTTCGAGTAGTCGGGCATATCTTCAGGACTTACTTTTGCGGTTTCAACCTCTTCTCGGGTTAACACTTCCTTAATTTCAGATAAGTCGTGAAGTTCTGTCGCAATGCCATAATACAAATCAACAGCTAACTTGTATTTGTAAGTATTCATAAGTTTACGGATATTCTCATCGCAGAAATCAATTTTCCAGTTTTTCATTCTGCGTTTTAAAGCTTCCTTACCCAGATCTGCTTCTTTCAGCATCTCTTCTTTCATCGACTGGCGAATTTTATTCTTCGCCTTGGTTGTAACCACAAAATTCAGCCAGTCGGATTTGGCTTTTTGTGTGTTCGAAGTAGTTATTGCTACCTGATCGCCATTTCTCAAAACCTGACGAATCGAAACATTTCTTTGGTTTACTGTTCCACCAATACACTTTCCGCCCAAATCGGAGTGTATCGAATAGGCAAAATCGAGTAAAGTAGCACCAGCCGGAAGTTGTTTTAAATCTCCTTTAGGAGTAAATACATATATTTCTTTATTGTATAAATCGGCCTTAAACTTATCAATTAAGTCAATTGAGTTACCTTCCTGACTTTCTAATACTTCACGAATATCCTGTAGCCAGTTATCCAGTCCTCCTTCTGCTTTTCCACCTTTATATTTCCAGTGAGCTGCAAAACCCTGTTCAGCAATTTTATTCATTCTTTTAGTTCGAATCTGAACTTCGACCCAACGATTTTTTGGTCCTAACACTGTTGTGTGCAAAGACTCATAACCATTCGATTTTGGTATGGTAATCCAATCTCTTAACCTTTCCGGATTTGGGCGATACAAATCGCTAACAGCAGAATAAACTTTCCAACATTCCGATTTTTCTTTTTTATGCGACGTTTTTAAAATAATGCGCACAGCAAAAATATCGTAAACCTCTTCGAATTCGACCTGTTTTTTCTTCATTTTATGAAGAATAGAGGCTACAGTTTTTGTACGAGCCTTCACCTTATATTTTAAACCTAATTTATTAAGCTCATGTTTTATTGGATCAATAAAATCCTGAATAAATTGTTGTCGCTGCTCTTCCGAATCTTTCAGTTTCTGAACAATTTCGAAATAAGTATCAGGCTGAAGGTAACGCAAAGCTAAATCTTCCATATCAGATTTAACATTATACATTCCCAATCGATGAGCCAATGGAATATACAAAAACTCAATTTCCTTTGCCAGTAATTGCTGCTCCTCAACGCTTTTATGCTCCATATTTCTTATGTGGAACAAACGAT
Source organism: uncultured Marinifilum sp. (assembly GCF_963677195.1). Taxonomy (NCBI): domain Bacteria; kingdom Pseudomonadati; phylum Bacteroidota; class Bacteroidia; order Marinilabiliales; family Marinifilaceae; genus Marinifilum; species uncultured Marinifilum sp. The sequence continues at coordinate 3,274,426 of NZ_OY781918.1, read as the reverse complement.
CGGCTAATATTATAAGAACTACCCGCACATCGTCGGCAAAACTTAGTAATAGTTTTCTAAAATTATCGGTATGCTGAGTAAGATTCTGATTATAAATATTTGTTACTTTTACCAAGCCCTGAATAATTTGAGCCACTTTAGACCCAAAAAGCTCAGTAATCTCATCTATATTAATACGTTCTTTTTGAACAATATCGTATAATAACGCACAAATAAGCGAAGTTCTTCCCAGTCCTAATTCCTCTACTGTAATCTGAGCTACCGAAAGAGACCTGTATATGGCCGGATCGCCATTGCTACGTCTCTCTCCTTCATGATCTTCCAGACTTAAATCGAAGGCTTTTCTAATCAATTTAATATCTGCTCTTGAAATTATATTTCCGCAGGTTTTTAATAAATGTTTATACCTGTATAATATCTGTCTTCTTTCCTCTTCCCTATTATTTTCTATCATAATTCTCTTACTTAAACAAGAAATATAAACACAATTGCATTTTTATAATATGCTTTCCTTAAAAGGCCTGTTTTTATTCTTAAATAAACTTAAAGCACTTGTCTTTGTTTAGGACATTAAAAGTATAAAAGCTATTAAGACTTGCCAAACAGATTACTAATTTTTAAGCTTAAAAAATCAATAATTAATTAAATAAAAAGGGCGAATCAATCTGGTTTCTCTCATAATCAATACATTGCTAATTTTATTGCCATAAGAATATAAAAAGCTGCTTGGATTTGTTAAATTTGTTAGCTCAGAAAACTAATAATACCGATTCATTTTTGACTATTTCATTATCTATCGGCATTAGGCTATGAATAATTGATATTAAAATAGTATAGCGAAAAATGACATCTGTTAAACCCAAAAAAATACTCTTCACACGTTCTCTATCAGAATCTCATTACGAATTCGGTAAAGATTTAGGTTTATCTTTAAGCGATTATCCTTTTATCACAATTAAAATAAATGAACTTAAATCGTGCGAAATTGAGAATATCAATTCTAAACCCAATTCTGCCTGGATATTTACCAGCCGAAATGCGGTTAAGAGCTTACTTCCTATTTTATCCCAAATATCAATAAATGAGGATAAAAAAATATATGCAGTAGGTTTAAAAACCGCTGCCCAACTCGAAAAATCAGGTCTGCATGCCATTGTGCCATCTTCACATAATGCAAGGGCACTGGTCAAATTAATGGCTCAAAACAAAGAAGAATCTTACACCTATTTTTGCGGAAATATTCGTAAAAATACAATTGTTAATTTTTTTCAAGATCAGGAAATCGATTATCAGGAAATCGAGTGTTATCAAACAAAATTGGTTCAACCAGATATTAATATTGATCTCTTCGATGCCATTTGCTTTTGCAGTCCGAGTGCTGTAAATAGTTTTTTTAAAAAATACAAGCTTAGCAATCCTGTTCCATGCATAGCCATTGGGCACTCATCGGCTGTTAAACTTTTAGATTATACCGAGCACGTGGTAATGTCGGATACGGCAAATATTAAATCTATGCTCGAAATTTGCAAAGAATATTTAAATTATTAAATCACACAATATGTATCAATACAAAAGAAGCTCGGAACTATTTACCGAAGCTAACAAATACATTCCCGGAGGTGTAAACTCTCCGGTGAGAGCATTTAATTCAGTTGGTGGAACTCCTGTTTTTATCGAAAAAGCAAAAGGAAGCATACTTACCGATGTAGATGGAAACGAGTACATCGATTTTATTTCTTCGTGGGGTCCAATGATTTTAGGACATGCTCAGGAACAAGTAATTGAGGCAATAAAGGCTAAAGTAGAAAACTCTACTTCTTTTGGCGCTCCTACCGAATTAGAAGTTAAAATTGCCAAGCTTATTGTTGATATGGTTCCTAATATCGATAAGGTAAGAATGGTAAACTCGGGTACCGAAGCGTGTATGAGCGCCATTCGTGTTGCCAGAGGTTATACCGGAAAAAACAAATTTATTAAATTTGAAGGTTGTTATCACGGTCATGCTGATTCTTTCCTAATAAAAGCAGGAAGTGGTGCCAGTACTTTTGGAATGCCTAATTCACCAGGTGTAACTCCGGGAACTGCTAACGATACTTTAACTGCCAAGTACAACGATATTGAAGATGTAAAACAAGTTGTTGAAGATAACAAAGGTGAAGTTGCGGCTATTATTGTAGAAGCAATTGCAGGTAATATGGGTTGTGTGCGTCCTAAAAAAGGATTTTTAGAAGATTTACGAGAACTATGTGATAAAGAAGGCATTCTTTTAATTTTTGACGAAGTAATGTCTGGTTTCCGTTTAGCTAAAGGTGGTGCTCAGGAATATTTTGGTGTAAAAGCCGATTTAATGACTTTCGGGAAAGTAATTGGAGGTGGCATGCCTGTTGGTGCTTATGCCGGATCAAGTAAAATTATGGATGTAGTATCACCCGCAGGTCCTGTTTATCAGGCAGGAACCTTATCGGGTAATCCTATAGCTATGATTGCTGGTTATACCCTATTAAATCAGTTAAATAATAATCCTGAAGTTTACACTGAGCTTGCCGATAAAACAGAATATCTGCACAAAGGCTTAGATCAGGTTTTTAAAGCTTCGGGCTTTGATTACAGAATAAATCGTTGTGGATCGATGATTAGCATTTTCTTTACGGATGTTGACGTTGTTGATTTTGAAACTGCAGCAACTGGTAACAACGAAAAATTTCCGAAATTCTTCCATGAAATGCTGAAGCGAGGAATCTATTTGCCACCATCATCATTCGAGAGTTATTTCTTATCGAATTCATTAACTTACGAAATGCTGGATAAAACAATTCAGGCTGCTAAAGAGTCTTTAGAGGCTATGAAATAATTTATTTTGAGAGTCTTACTTAGGCGACTTTATACACAAATATTGAATTGTTTAATTATAAAGTCTATACGCTTCTGTATGAATGTTTCCCTCTTAGGGAAACTGTCGACAGACTAAAGGATGAAATAATAAAAAAATTAAATACACTCCTCTACCTGTCGGCATCTCCCCTAAAAAGGGAGAATTCCTAAATTAAGCTTTTGCATATAATATTCTTTGCCTTTAAGTATTCAAGAAAATAAATGTGCATAAAATGTAGCACTCAAAATAAGACTCACTAAGCTAGAACTAACCAAACACCCAACAAAATGAAAATTACAAAAGAAAATTTACAGGAAACACAGCAAAGAATAAAACCTTTTGTTCACAGAACTCCAATTATGAGTTCTCAACTGATAAATGAAATTGCAGGTGTCGAAATCTATTTTAAATGTGAGAATTTTCAAAAAATGGGTGCTTTTAAAATGCGTGGTGCCACCAATGCAATACTTCAATTATCGGCAACAGCAAAAGAATTTGGTGTGGCAACCCACTCTTCAGGCAATTTTGCACAAGCATTGGCTCTTGCTGCTAAATTGCAAGGAATTAAGGCTTATGTTGTAATGCCATCTAACGCACCCGAAATAAAAAAAACCGCTGTTAAAGGATATGGAGGAGAAGTAATTGAGTGCACTCCTACTCTCGAAGCCAGAGAAACAACTTTAAACGATATTGTAAACAAAACAGGAGCTATTTTCCTGCACCCTTATAACAATTATCAGGTTATAGAAGGACAAGGAACCGCTGCAATGGAATTAATTGAAGAGCAGAATAATTTAGATGCAATTTTTGCTCCGGTTGGAGGTGGTGGTTTATTAGCTGGTACGGCTATGGCTGCGCATCATTTTTCTCCACAAACAAAAGTAATTGCTGGCGAACCCTTGGGAGCTGATGATGCCTGGCAATCTTTACAAAAAGGTGAAATTGTACCACAAACGAATCCTCAGACCATAGCAGATGGATTACTAACTTCGCTTGGAGATAAAACTTTCCCAATTATTAAGGAACATGTAAAAGAGATTATTCGTGTGGAAGAAAAAGAAATTATTGATGCCATGCGTTTAATTTGGGAGCGAATGAAGATTGTTGTAGAGCCATCGAGTGCCGTCGCTCTTGCCGCCTTACTAAAAGACAAAAAAAATTACCAGGGAAAAAAAGTTGGCATCATTCTTTCGGGTGGAAATGTGCAATTAAATAAATTGCCATTTTAATAATATTCGGATATGAATTTAGAAAAATTACTCGATCCTTTTCCTGTTAAGGAAGAGGCTATATTAGTTGCTCAAAGCATTGCCGAAAATCCAAAATACATAGAAAGCCTTTGGGATATTTGCCTAAGCGATAAAAAACACTCCTGGAGAGCTACCTGGTTAATGGATAAAGTTTACGATGTGGCTCCAGATTTGGTAAGATTGTATATTCCCAAAATGATTGAATTGATTCCCAATCTTGATAATGAAAGCAAGAGTCGACAATTTCTTAAACTCGTTAGTCTGGAACCTCTGCCTGAAAATATCTCGGGAGAATTCATTAATCACTGCTTCGATCTCTTACTTTCTGGTACATCGGCCGTAGCACTTAAAATTTACGCCATGCAAATTCTGTATAACTTTTCTTTATGCGAGCCTGATATTCAAAACGAACTAGCTCTTATTATTGAGGAAGGATTAGAAAATGGAACCGCAGGATATTGTGTCAGAGCAAAGAGAATTCTTAAAGCAATTTCTAAATCGGCATAAACCAATTCTCTTTTCACTTTACAAATCAGCTTAATTTTTATTTATATCTGATATAATTTCCAATTGATTTTTCCGTTTTAATGAAATTGGAGCGTCTTAGCTCTATACATATTAAAATAGAAAAAATTTATGCTAGTGAAATTCAAACATGCTGTCTTTTTTGCTTTTCTTTTTACTGTTGTAGCTTGTTCTTCCAAGGATCATGAAAATGTAAATCTAGAACAAGAATTAATTGTATTTTCAGATGAGTATCCTGATGCTGGAAACCCAAATGGAAACTCTCCCATTCCTTTAGAAGCAGCTCTTGAAGATGTATCAGAGCCCGACCAGATTATTGGGGATGGTACTCCCGAAAGTTGTACCGCACAGGCCTTTATTGATGCGGTTGCCAAAGGTGGGAAAATTGTTTTTGATTGCGGAACAGAGCCAATCACTATTAAACTAAAAGAGGCAGCAAAAATTTTTAACGATGCCAGCAAAGAAATAGTAATTGATGGCGGCGGGCTTGTAACTCTTAGTGGCGAAGGAAAAACCCGCATTTTATATATGAACACTTGCGATGAGAATCAACATTGGACTACTTCGCATTGTCAGAATCAGGATCATCCAAAATTAACAGTACAAAATCTGACTTTTATTAATGGCAACTCTCAATCGGAAAAAGAATTTGACGGAGGTGGTGCTATTTGGGTTCGTGGAGGTCGCTTTAAAATGGTAAACTGCCGCTTCTTTAATAATGTATGTGCCAATTTAGGTCCTGATGTTGGCGGTGGAGCTGTTCGAGTATTTAGTCAGTTTGAAAACAAAGCTGTATATGTTGTAAATTGCACATTTGGCGGTGCCGAAGGCTATGGAAACATAGGTTCGAATGGTGGAGCCATAAGCAGTATTGGAGTATCGTGGACAATTATCAACAGTCTTTTTTCATACAACAAAGCCATTGGTAAGGGTGGCAATCCGGCACAATCGGACACTCCTGGTGGAGGAAGCGGTGGTGCAATTTACAATGATGGCAATACCATGAGTTTAAACATATCAGGTTCGTTAATAGAATACAATGAAGTTGAACAGCATGGATCTGCAATATTTTTTGTTACCAATGATCATTCTGGAGATATTAAAATTAACAATTCCATAATTCAAAACAATATTGGAGGTTCTTGGTATCCTGTTTATCCGGCCATATCGATGCATTCCGACACACAAATTGATGTTAGCAATTCGATTATAGAGTAAAAATTACATTCTTTATTTCTCGCTCAATTTTAGTAACTTATACTTGGGGAAAATTTATTGTCGAATTTAAAGGATAAAAAATGAGAAAAGAAGAGAAATTATACGAAATATTCGGCGAGTTACTTTATGCAATTGCTAAAGCCGATGGAGTAATTCAAAAAGAAGAAAAAGAAAGACTAATACAATTACTAAAGGATCATGCTTTAGGCAAAGAAATATTATGGTCTTTCGAATTTGAAGAGTCACACAATTCGTCTGTTGAAGAAATCTACAATAAAGTAATTAATTTTTGCCATGTATATGGCCCGGCACCCCAATATGAGGAATTTATAAGTGCCATGAAAATTGTTGCCAAAGCCAGCGAAGGAATTAAACCCAAAGAAATGAAATTAATTAATTCTTTTTCTGAAGATTTAATGGAACGCTTTCAGCGTGATATCGACAAGCTTAAGCAATTTGAAAAGAAAGAATATTATAGGTAAGAACAGTAACAAATTAAAATTGGTCCTTAAAATTAAATTTTAAGGACCAATTTTATATAGCCAAGTTAATTTAACAGATAAGCTAAAATTAAATATATTATTGAGCAGCCAAAACAGCCGCACCATAAGCTCCAACAAACTGAGGTGATTCAGGAACAATAATATCCTTACCAAAAGTTTTCTTTAACAAATGGACCATACATGAATTATTGGCTACACCTCCTGCAAACATCATTGGAGTATTTATATTCTGACGCTTAATCATACCTACAGCACGACGACATACCGACTGATGAATTGCCAGCGCAATATCGGCTCTTTGACAACCTTTAGCCAATAGAGAGGTAACTTCCGATTCGGCAAAAACAGCACACATGCTATTAATTTCTATTCCTTCCTGCCCTTCTAAAGCCGAAGGTCCAAGAGAGTTTTGATCATAACCCAAACTTGTTGCCATCATCTCTAAAAACTTACCTGTTCCTGCGGCACACTTATCATTCATCTCAAATTTTAGCACTTTACCATTTTCGTTTAGAGAGATAACCTTTGTATCTTGTCCGCCAATATCGAGCACTCCTCTAACTCCCGGATAAAGAGCTGCAGCACCTGTTCCATAGGCTTTTATCTCGGTAACCGTAGGATAATCGAATGCAATTTCAAGGCTAGCACGACCATATCCGGTTACCATAATTTTATCGAAAGAAATATCAGCAATTAATTCTTTAACACGATCCACCGGATTATATCCCGATTCGCTTTGTTTGTTATGAATTACTTGCCCATTCTCCAATACAATTAACTCAATACTTCTAGAACCTATATCAATACCTGCCTGTTTCATTTCTTGAATTGCTTGTGTAAAAAAATAAGACAGAGAAACTCAATTGCTTCTCTGCCTGTGTTTTTTTATCTGTTTTCTTATTTAATAATCTCAACAAAAGCTTCTACTCTTGTAGATAGCTGTCCCATATCTTCCTGACTATAATCAGTCTCCAGACGCATTATTGAAATACCATCTTTTTCTAATAATTTTTCAACCGAAAATGATTCCATAATATAAGGCTGACAAAATTGAAGTCCATAATGAATTACACCATCAGCATTATAATTTCTAGTCATTTCTTTGATGTGCTCAACACGTTCCTGATTTGGAGTAAACACAGCACAATCAATTTTAAAGTATCGATCTACAACGGCATCAATTAAACCTTCAAGTGTATCGGCAGAATCATCTGTGGTATTGCGCTGTCCGCGTTCCCCAATACAAGATTCTTCGCCTACAATAACAGCACCTGTTGCTTCAATAATTGCAGGAACTTTCCAGTTTGGAATCGCCATAGGACAACCAGAAATAAGAATTCGAGGAGCTTTTTCAGCAATCGCACCCTTCTTCTCTTTAATTGATACTTCTAATTCGTCGCAAAGCGCATTTAATTTCTCAGTAAAACGAGCTGGATTATCTAAAAATGCAATTTGATTAATTAATAAAGCATCTAATCCTGATATTGGGCAAGGATCGGCAGCACGAAGTTTAGCCAATCGGCTTAAAGCAGCGCGTTTAGCATTCACAGTAGCAATACCTTCCTGTAAATCTTTCTTACTGATTTTCTTACCTGTCATTTCTTCTAACTTGGCAAGAAAGCTTTTGTATTCATGAGCAAGCAATTTTCTACCCATTGGAGCCTTATTTTGAGGTATATCCATTTGGTAAAAATTAGGAACCATTTCTTTAAAAGTCTCAAAAGCTTTTTTCTTACCATCGCAGGTGTTTTCACCAACAATAAGATCGGAAACTTCCATGTACGGACAAACCTTAGCCAAACTAAAGCCAAAAAATGATTTAATTAATGAACATGTGTTACGAGGCAAAACCTTTTCCACTTCTTCTTGAGCAAAATCGGCACCAGAACACAATCCTACCGAGGTACATCCTGCAGCTAATATAATTTCTTCGGGAACAAAAACACAAAAAGAACCAATAATCTTTCGACCTGCTTCCTGCTCCTCTCGTAGCTCCTTAATTCGGAGTCCATGAGCTTCGCTCATCACAAAATCGAAATATCCCATAGCCTCGGGACGATGCTTTTGTGACATGAAAATAGATTGATATGCTCCACCTAAATTCTCTAGTAGAGCATCATGATTATCAAGGTCTAAACCAAGACCAGTCCACATTTTTGTGTAATCTGCCATTATAATGTATATTTTATTTATTTGGTGTGCAAAAATAGAAAGCATTGCTATTCATTCCTAACAAGTACCTAAGTTTTTCAACATAAAATTAAATCTTCATCACATCATCTAAAAATACACTTCAATGATATGCTAGCTATTATTACTTATTACGGGACTTAAGCATTCTTAAGTATTCGTATTTTCTGAGATTTATACATACAATACAAGTGTTCATAAATAATATACTTTTCCCTTGATTTGTCAATTAAAAAATTATAAATTGCTTATCATTATAAATTCGTGTAAGTTCAATAAGAACTAATAATGACAAAGAAAAAAATCACAGAAAAAGAAAGAAAAGAATTGCGCGAAAATGCCGTAGCAAAAGAGTTCTACAGACTTGGTAAATTGTTACGTAAAAAAAGCAGGGCAATAATTTTTTACAGGGTTTTTGTTGCGCTTTTAGTCCTCTTTTTTTGTTCCTTCCTATATTTAAGAAAGCATTCTGAGACAAATATAGAAGTACTGCAGGCCAAGTTAGTATCTAGAAAAGATAGTGTTGTAAAAAAAGACAGCCTGCCAATTAAATCATCTCCGGTAATTAATCAAAAAACCTATTATACCGTATTTTTTAAAAATGAAGATTCTCATGCCCTAGCTCAATTTGAGAAACTAAAAAGAAGTCAGGAATTTTGCAGATTAATTAAAAAAATGGAACTACCTGATACAAAAATAATTTCGGATACAATTTTTAGAGATAGAAATAAACTTGCTAAAAGTAATTATCCTTACCGTTATGCTGTTCAGTTAGGAGCTTATGAGTATGATTTCTTGAAAGATTATAAAGCAAATTTAATTTGGATAATTAGTCTTGAGGATAATGATTATTATAAATATCGAGTTGCTCCTTTTTACGGATATTCGACAGGTAAAGCTTTTTTAAGTAAGATTAAATTAAAAGAGACTTATATTTTACCTTATGCGATGAATTAAATTTTCATATCTACAAAAAGAGGTGACATTTTACTGCCACCTCCGTTATTTTTATTTTTCTGAGCTTATCGTGCCCAATCTGCTTCTTTTACTTTTTTCACTAAATATTTTACATTTTCGACCGGAATTGTTGGTAACAAACCATGTCCTAAGTTAAATATCCATTTGTGATCTTTTCTACCATAATTAAGATAATATTCAAATTCTCTATCGATAGCTTCGGGAGTTGATTCCAAAATACGAGGATCGAAATTTCCCTGTATAATCATTTGTTCACCAACAACTTTACGAACTTCGTGTAATGGTATTTGCCAATCGACACTAATACAATCGCATAAATCGTAGTTAACCATATTAATTCCTGTACCTAAACCTTTAGGCAAGTAAATGGTTTTAACTCCTTTTTCGCGTACAGCTCCTAAAATAGCTTTAACCGATGGTAAAAATACTTCTTTGTACAATTCTACCGGAATTAAACCTGCGTGAGTTTCGAACAATTGAAAAGCCTTAACCCCATGCTCCACCTGCTTTAGTCCATAATGAATACTCATTTCTGTGATTTTAGCAACCACTTTCTTCATCAATTCCTTATCTCGATAAATGGCAGGAACAAAATCAGGAAAATTCTGATTACGACTAAACCCCTGATACATGTAACAAAGGGTTGTTAAAGGTCCACCACAAAATCCGATTAATGGAATTTCCTCTGGCTTAATCTCCAATATGCGATCTATTGCCTGATAAATATGTTCTAATTTTTCAGGTTTCTCAGTTAAGAAAGTTAATGGATCTGCAACATCTTTAAGAGCAGTTGAAAAACTCGGGCCTTTTCCTTCAAAACTTAGTTCCATTCCTAAAGCTTCGGGAATTACCAAAATATCCGAAAACAAAATTGCAGCATCAACTCCTAAATCGTGAATAGGAAGTAAAGTTACATCAGCAGCCAGATTAGGAGTTTCCATCATCTCTTTAAATCCGTATTTTTCACGCAATTTCATATAAGATGGTAATACTCTTCCCGCCTGACGCATAAACCACATAGGTGGTCGCTCTCGCTTAATACCATTAATTGTATCCAGAAATATTGAATTTGTCATATCCTTAGTTATCGGTTATCAGAAGTTATCAGTTGTCAAAATTAAATCGCTTATAAAAGCGGGCAATTGAAAACCAATAACAGAAAACTTATATTTATCTCTTGTTTAAAATCTCAGCTACTTCCTGAGCGTGATAAGTGATAATAATATCAGCACCAGCTCTTTTAATAGAAGTCATAATTTCCATCATAACACGCTCAGTATCAATCCAGTCTTTTTCTCCTGCAGCTTTTACCATAGAAAATTCTCCACTAACATTATATGCAGCAACAGGAATATTAAATTCATGTTTTGTACGGTAAATAACATCAAGGTAACTTAATGCAGGTTTAACCATAACAATATCTGCACCTTCGGCAATATCCATTTCAACTTCACGAATTGCTTCATCGCTATTTCTAGGATCCATTTGGTAGGTAGAACGATCACCAAATTGTGGAGCGCTATCTGCAGCATCTCTAAATGGGCCATAAAAACCAGAAGCATATTTTGCCGAATAAGCCATAATTGGAAGTTTCTCGAAACAATTTTCGTCCAATGCTTTTCTCATGTATCCAATTCTACCATCCATCATATCCGAAGGAGCTACCATATCAACACCTGCTTTTGCCATAGAAACAGCCTGAGCCGCTAGAGTAACCAATGTTTGATCATTATCAACATCTCCATCTACAATGGTTCCACAGTGGCCATGAGTAGTATACTCGCAATTACAAATATCAGCAATAATATACATTTGAGGATATTTTGCTTTTATTGCGCGAATTGCCTGCTGAACAATACTATGATCGTGAGTTGCTACAGTACCATCTTCATCTTTCGATTCGGGAATTCCAAAAAGTAATACTGATTTTACTCCCGACTGAAGCAGTTCTCCACATTTTTCGACTAACAGGTCTACAGATAACTGATCGTTACCTGGCATGCTTTTAATAGGATTCTTAACCTTTTCTCCCGGACAAACAAAAAGAGGCATAATTAAATCATCAACAGAAAGAGATGTTTCTGCAACCATATTGCGCACAACTTTGCTGTAACGCAATCTTCTCATTCGTGTTTCCGGAAAAAGTGGACGTAAACTCATAGTGTATGTTTTTTGTAATTTTTAATATAATATTTGATTTTTATCTTTTAACTTTTAAAGATAAAAATTAATTCCTTTGTCTTTACAAATTGCCTTCATTATCACAGCCAACTCTTTAGCCTTATTTATTGATTCTGCTACATTAACCTCAATCTGTTCGACAATAAATTCGTTGGTGTTTACATCACCCACAATAGCAATCATTGTAAGAATTTCATCCAAAACAAGAGCATGTGCTGCTAAAGGAAATTTACACCCACCTTCTATTTCGGCCATAAAAGCCCTTTCGGCCAATACGGCCTGCATGGTAGGTTTATGATTCACTTTTTCTATAATTTGTATGGTTTGCAAGTCGTCGGCTCGGCATTCTATGGCAATTGCTCCTTGCCCAATTGCTGGGATGCTCTGATCTACATCTAAAAGTAATTTCTCATCAAATTCCTTACCCAAACGATTCATTCCTGCTGCTGCCAAAATAATCGCATCATACTCTCCATCAATCATTTTTTGTATTCGTGAATCGATATTACCTCTAATTTCTTTAAATTTAATATCGGAACGCAAAGCTGCCATCTGTACTTTTCTGCGCGGACTTCCTGTTCCCAGCACAAAGCCCTGAGGCATATTTTCTATTGTTTGAGCATTTCGGCTTAAAAATACGTCTCTTACATCTTCTCGCTGAGGAAAGGATACCAATTTTAACCCTTCTGGGTGAAAACTTGGAACATCTTTAAGGCTGTGAACTGCAATATCTGCTTCTCCTTCGAGCATGGCATGTTCCAGTTCTTTTACAAACAATCCAGTTCCACCAAACTCTGTTAATGAACGGTTTAAAACCCGATCTCCCTTGGTACTAAATTTCTTTATTTCGAATTCTACATCAGGATTTGCTTTTTGCAATAAATCAACGGTTTGTTGAGTTTGCGTGTATGCTAGCAAACTTGGGCGAGTAGCAACTACTATTTTTTTTGGCTCAGACATAAAGCTTGTATCACTGGTTATTTATATTCTAATTATTATGAAATAAAAAAGCCATATAAAACCAGGTTTATACAGCTTTTTATCGAAAGCTTTTATTGGCTTTACGAATCCATATCTTTAAATATCATATTTAATGTTTCCATTGGGGTAGATTGCTTTTTGTGATGATCTTTCAGATGATTGATACATGCACGGGCAATTTTATTCACTATATTATTGGTAATGTGTTCTACTTTTTTTAGTTCCTCATCACTCAATTTATTTTTGTGATAATCCAATTCTTTTTGTTGTACTTTATGTAGATTTTCTTTTAAAGCTACTATAACTGGTGATAAATACTTGACTTCTAACCAGGCATAAAACTCACCAATGGAAGATTGAATTATTTTTTCTGCATCGGGAATACATGCTTTTCTTTGCTCTATAGATTTAGAAATGTGTTTCGATAATTCATCAACCGTAATAACCAAAACATGATCTAAATTATCAATGGCACAATCAACATTTCGAGGCACCGAAAGATCTAAAATAAGCTTGCACGATTCTGTTTTTTCTAAATGATCTAGTGTAACTGTTGGTTTAGGAGCTCCTGTTGCAACAATAATAACCTCAGCTTTATCAATTTCTTGCGATAAGTTTTCAATGGTTTCGTACTTAATATCGAATTTGTTTGCAAGAGCTTCAGCTTTTTCTATTGTTCTATTTACCAAAGTAAGCGAACGATTATTCATGTGTTTCAGTAAATTCTCGCAGGTATCTTTCCCAATATCGCCGGTTCCGTACAAAAGAAAATTACTCGATTCAAGAGTACTAACTTTATCTTTAATATACTGAACGGCAGCATGAGCAACCGAAGCTGCACCTTTACTTATATCTGTATTATTTTTTATTTTTTTACTTGCCTGAAAAACAAATGAAAAAAGTCTGTTTTGGAACGCATTTACCATTCCAAATTTTTCCGATTTATGAACGGCATCTTTTACTTGTCCAACAATTTGAAAATCTCCTATAATTTGGGAATCTAAACCTGAAGTTACCTTAAAAAGATGCTGAATGCATTCATTACCAAAAAGTGTGTAACCGTTATTGTTAAAGTCTTCGCGATTGCCTTTGCAGTATTTCAAAAACAAATCGATAATCAGATCAAGTTGCGATGAGTGGGCATAAATTTCGGTACGGTTACATGTAGATAATATAACCATACTATCAATGTTATTTTCCTTAGCTTCTTTTAGAATATTATCCTGATCATCAGACGTTAAAGAAAACAATCCTCTAACATCTAAAGCTGATTTTCTATAGCTTATTCCTACAACAAGTAATTTTTGTAGATTTTCACGAATTTCTAATGACATAAAAACGCAATTTGTTTTCTGATTTACTCCTGTACTTTTATATAAAACACCAGAGTCAGGGCCAAATATAATAGTATTTATTCAAAAAACCTCCCATTCCGCGATAAGTATAAGTACATTTATTTAGCACTTTAATTATTATGAAAACAATATAAACCCTAAAAGGATTTTAATATCTTAAATACCAAAATAATCGCTAGTAGGTTAATAATTTTACTACTATTCATATATTTATTCATTTAAAATAAATATAAGTTTAAAATTAATAATTTTACCTTTTAGATATGAATAAAATTGAAAATACAATTAGTATACTTGGATGTGGTTGGTTGGGATTAGCCTTAGCCGAATTCTTAATTAAAAATCACTATTTTGTTAATGCTTCGGTTAGAAAAACAGAAAAATTTACGTCGCTCAAAAATTTAGGCATTAATCCTTATCTTATTCAATTGAGTCCGCACATTAATATTAATTACGATAAAAGTTTTTTCGACTCTAAAACTCTAATTGTTAATTTTCCAGCTAAAGGCAGAAATGATATTATCGATTATCACAGCAAGCAAGTTTTATCTCTTATAAAAGAGATAAAACAGTCCCCTATTGAGAATGTGATTTTTATTAGCTCTACTTCTGTTTACGCCAATTGTAACTCTTTGGTTAAGGAAAGCGAAAATAAAATTCCGGAATCGGAAACTGGCAAAGCACTTAGAATTGCTGAAGATCTTTTTCTTAATGAAAAATCGTTTAAATCTACAATAATTCGTTTTGGCGGTTTATTTGGTTATGATCGCAAAGCTGGACGATTTTTTGCGGGTAAAAAACAAATTAAAGGTGGTGAAACTCCTGTTAATTTAATTCATCGCGACGATTGCGTTGGTATAATAAATCATATCATTAAAAATAATTGTTGGAATGATATTTACAATGCTTGTTGTCCGCAACATCCTAAAAAAAGAGATTTTTACTTACAAGCTGCCAAATTAGAAGGATTCGATTTACCTGAATTTATAAATTCATTAGAACAATTTAAAATTATTAGTTCTGAAAAATTAATTCATGAAACTGGCTATAAATTTAATTTTTCAAATCCTATTGAAGCTTTGTAAGTAATAAGTACAACAAATATAATATCTGTTAAAATAGAATTCGTTTAAAAGTTTAATTTCTTTTAAATATTCTGTTCTGTTTTTTTTGTTAAAATAAAAAAAAGATCGAATCGTCCTGTATTTTTATCGTGTAATCAATTTAGCCTGAAGACTTCAACTATTTTAATTATTTTTAGATAATACAAGAAAAAGAAAATGGTTTATATACTTTTAAAACAGCCAACAAAAAATATTGTTTCCTGGAAAAAGGCCTTCGACAAATTTTTGGAATACCGAAAAATTGGAGGTGAGCTCTCTTGTAATATTTATCAAACTCCAAAAAAAGAAAACGAATTAATTGTTCTTTCTCAATGGACAAGTATGGATGATGCCATTGAATTTCTTGCTTCACAATCATTTGAAATGATAAAAGATCTGGAATCAGAAAAACCATTAACGGTAAAATTACTGAATCAACATACTATGGGACAGTTTATCAAAACATTACACTAATTCCTCCACTTTAACAATAAGCTTCGAATTTATTTGTAAAACCAAATTCATAAGCGCATCGCAAAGTATTAAACCAAACTTATCGGAATACAATTCCTCTTCAAGTAAAATAATCTCTTTTGATAAATCAATACCATTCTGTGCTGACTGACTTACATTTTTAAGATATTCTATGATCTGTATATGATGCAGCATACATTTATCATCGTAGAAAAGCGGATTTATATTCAGGTGATTATCTGGAAATATTTTTTTCATTTGATCGTTTACCGAAATTACATACGAATTTAATGCATCAAATAAATCTGTAAAATTTTCCTGCAAATCGTCATTTTTCACTTCTTCGAGCTCCTCAATAGTATTAATTACCAAAGAACTCATAACAAGTAAATACTCTTCTATTTTAATCAAATCAATATCCGATATTCCTGGCTGCAATTTGTAAAAATCAATAATTTGCTGAATGATTTCATTCCTGTTTACTCCTGCTTTTCCCAATTTACAATACTTATTTTATATATTTACTCAGATAAGTTTAAATGTGTAGTTTCAAAAAATTGAGGCCCTAATTTGCCAATTACATCACCTACTTTTCGTTTCTCCCCTTCTATTCCTAAAATTGCATAACCCTTATTTCCGCGATGACCTAATCGTAAATCGAGAATATTGATATTTTGCGATGCCAAAGCCGAAAGCAGAATTAGTAATACTCCTGAAGAGTTGTTATGTACCGATAATATCATCTGTTCGCTTATTGCTATTGGCAAATTAACTCCATCAACTTCGAGAAGATAATTGTCTGCCTTTTTGAGATCAGGAATATCAAGATTATCTCCAACTCTTATTTCAATGAAACTATTGCCCCCGGTTCCTTCAACAAATTCTACTGCCTCGCGAATTCCATTATCGTCACCCGAAAGGGTTAAAAATGCTGTTGCTGTTCCATCATTATTCGAATTAAGATGAGCGGTTTCCACATTAATTTCTTCGGAGGCCAAAGCATTAAAAATCATTGATAAAACTCCTGGCTCATCTTTATGATGCGAAAATAATCCTTTTTGTCTTTCTTTTTGATGTGCTGGTAAAGTATGGCTAATGCTAACCGACTTATTTCCTTTACGAATTCGAATAGCATCAAAATCGCCTAAAGATGTTGAACTTTTATGATGTTCGAGAAAGGTACGAAACGATCCACCAAAAGAAAATTTAGGAATTCGCCTTTGTTTTCTATCTTCAAATCTTAAATTGAGCATTTCAATTCCCAGGTTCATTACCTTATATTTATCCTCTTTAAAACCTGTATTTCTTAACGGACGCTTTTCTGGTATGCATTTCGAGAAACTTAAATAGTGTTTGTATCCTGCCTTATAGGCAAATTTTACACCTGCTTCGTAATGATTTCCTAAATTCTGCAAGCTATGAGTATCGGTTCCTAAGGCTATTGGAATATCAAGATGTTTTGCTCTTTGCAGAATACTTAAATCGGGATAAATGCCACAACCTTTATTAATTCCTGCCAGATTTACATCTAATGCCAAATTATATTCACTAATCATTTCCAGAAGAAAGCGCATGCGACGTGCTAAAATATGATCAGAAGTATCGAGTTCTATTAAAGCCTTAGGCATTGGCACAAATAATTTGGGCAAATCTATATGACCAACAACTTGTATCATTTCCCATGAAGAATCGACCATTTCAATTAATTCTTCTATGTATCCGGCCCAGTAATTTTCTACCCCTCCCCGTAATTTAATTAACTGATTTGCTTCCTCAATTGATCCATCGTAAGGGATTCCTTCTTTAGAAAAATGCAGGGAACCAATTACAAAATCAGCATTTTGAGCCTGAAAAATTTTTGATCTGTTCCATTGCATGCCTAAATCAGGCCCCAGCCATTCCAATTCAATTCCAAATCTTATGTTGATTTTATCCCCATATTTTTGTTTCAGCTTATCAATTTGGCTGGGATAATTAAAATAAGCATTATCGCCACGAATAAACTTAACACCTAAACGTTTTTCGGCAGCATACCGAAAACGGGTTAAACGTGGTGTGTGAATTATAAACGTTATATTAGGATGAGCTTTTTCAATAGCCAGTTCGGTAATTTTTTCGAATTCATCAACCCCATGTTTAACATGATCATTACCTGTTCCGGCATGAATTCCGTGAGTTTCCCATATAAAATATTCGTGGTTTTCGTTTCTATTTTGAGACATCTACTTTTGGTTAATGGTTAATTGATGAGTAAAATTAATCATTTGCTCAGAATATAAAAGACTATGCAAAGCTGATTGCATAAAAAAACCCGTCTCTCAATAAAGAAAGACGGGAAACCGAAGTACCCACTACAATAACTTCGGTTACCAAACAAGGCGTTTATTCTGCTTTTATTCAGGTTTATTTACAACAACACTGTCTGGTTTTTTTTAACAAACACTTAGCACTGTCAAACATTTAATAAACTCATCTAAAAACATTTATATATTTTAATTCAATAAAGTTCCACTAATTTTCTTAATTGTTACCTCCGATAATTTTGCATCGTAACGAGCTGCAGATTTATTATTTCTGGCTTCGATAAGATTTTGTTGCGCTTCTCGAAATGTTGTTGAAGTAACCTGACCTAAAAGATAATACTCTTTGGTTTGGTCGAAATTTAGCTGCGCAGCTTCCAGGGCATCTTCCTGTAATGATAGAATTTTCAAGTTATAAAGGTAATCTGCGTAAGCATTAACCAAATCTTTTTCTAAGTCTAAAATTGTATTCTGATAATCTAACTCAGAATTCATTTTATCAATCTTGGCATTCGCGATTTCTGTTTTCTTTTTCTTCCCGTCGAATATGGTAAAACTCATGGTTAAGCCTCCGGTTAACTGCGTATTCGTGTTGGTTCCTGCTATTTCATTTTCGTAGTACGAGTAAGAAGAGTTTAGATTTAAAGATGGCAATTGTCCAGATTTACTTTCTTTTACCAAAGTCTCTTTCTGACGCAAATCATTAGCCATAATTAAGTACTCAGTATTTAGCTCTAAGGTTTGCTTCTTTAAATTCTTAATATTAAATGTTTGAAATTCAGAATTATCGGAAATCAATTGAAATTTAGTTTCCGCTTTTCGTCCCAACAATACATTCATTTCACGAATAGCTTCTTCATAGCTTTGTTGAGATTGCAAGTATTCAGTACTATCGCTGTTAAAATCTACTTTCGCATTTAAAACTTCCAATTTATTGATATTACCAAATTCATATTTCGACTCGTTACGTAACAATCGTTCCTTTGATATTTCCAGATTTTCTTCAGCACTTTTAAAATTATCATAAGTTTGACTAAGCTGATAAAATCCGGAAACCACATCTAATATCGTATTTTCAATATTATATCGAGCAGTTAAATTACCCGCCTCTTTTTGAAGGTTTAATATTTGATAATTGTATTTCCCTCCAAAACCATCGAAAATTGTGTAGGAAAAATTAAGAGCTCCCGAAGAATAAACTTCATCAGCACTATGTTCTGAATAATTTACTCCTCCACTGGCACTTAATGTAGGCAATAAACCAGCATTTCCTTTGGTTGCATTATTTGTTGATATTTCTGCATCGTTTTTAGCAACTTTTATATTCAGATTGTTGCTAAGTGCAATTTCGATTGACGATTCCAAGGTCAGCGCTTCCTGTGCATTTCCTGCAAAAGCAGAAGTCAATAAAATTGCAGCTATTATTATCATTCGATTCTTCATGATCTATTATTTCTATATTCTAAACCAAACTAATTCTTAAGTTCCTGAACTGCTGTTTCTACACTCTCTCGTGATGGCATAACACCTGTTACCAGATACTTAAACTTACATTTTAAAGAATTGACTCCCACCAGTAATACAGGCAACAACAAAAGGTTTAAGAAGGTTGCCGTAGCCAAACCATAAGCCATAGAAATTGCCATAGGAATTACCATTTTAGCTTGTGGTTCGTTCGAAATAATTAATGGTGCAATACCAACAATAGTGGTTAAAGATGTTAACACAATTGGTCTGAATCTTGATACACTTGCATCGTAAATCGCAGTCATAAAATCTTTTCCGGTTTTCAACTGCTCATTAAAAGTGCTTATGAGTACGATAGAATCGTTCACCATAACTCCCATTAATGCAACCATTCCCAAATAAGATGGCATATCAAGAGCAGATGCATGAAGCCAATGTCCCCATCCTACGCCAATAAACCCAAGAGGAACAAGAGTAAAAATTAAGAAAGTTTGCATAAAAGATCGGAAAGTAAAAATTACAATGGCAAATAAAAGAACCAGAATAACCGGAGCAATTATAATACCCGAATCTTTAGCTTTTTGCAGATTTTCTTCATGACCTCCGTAACGAAAACGTAAACCTTGGTATTTTTCTTTTAATTCAGGTAAAATATGATCTTCAATTTCAGTATTTATTTCAGACATATTAACTTTTTCATTGGCAGCATCAGCTTCTACAGTAATTTCACGTTGACCTTCTAGGTGATTAATCTGAACCAGATTTCGCTCATAAATAATATCAGCAACATCTTTTAAGTAATATTCTCCACCACTGTTGGTTCTAATTCTCATATTCTCGAGGTTTCCAACCGATGAACGCTCATTTTTAGGATAACGCACCCAAACCTTTACCACATCTATTCCTCGTTGTAAACGTTGAACTTCTTTTCCGTAAAAGCCGGCTCTAACCTGACTGGAAAGCATGCTTTGTGTTAATCCTAACTTGTAAGCACTTTCTTTCAACTTCAATTTAACTTCACGCATTCCAAGATCATCATTATCCTGAACGTTCATTAAACCTTCCATTTTCGATAATCGTGTTTTGAATTCGTTTTTTGCCAGATATAAATCATCCAGATTGCTACTTTGTAAGGAGATGGAAACTGCTTTTCCAAATCGATTTTCCTGCGTGTAACTTAGCAACTGAGCCTGAGGAATTTCACCAACTTTATCTTTTATTAAATTGCTAAATTCGGTAGACAAAAAATCTCGATCCTGAGTTCCCAGTAAATGCACTCTTAACTTCCCTACATTAGAAGCTGTAATATTTAATTCTGATGATGTAATTATTGGATCGCCATTAAAACTCTTATCAATCAATTCCTCTCCCACTTCAAAGGCAGCATCTTCAATTCTTTGCATATACATTAGAGTTTCACTTTCGGGAGTTCCTGCGGGCATTTCCAACTCTACATCTATATAATCATTATTATCAACCGAACTATCTCCTGTTCTAATAATTCCTCCTCGTAATCCTCCAACTGTAATAGCAAATAATCCAATGGTCATACCAACAGTTATTAACTTATTATTCAAACAAAAACGAATCAAAGGTTCAAAAGTCCATTTTCTTAAATAAGCAACAGCAGCTGCCGATATTTTCTCAATTTTCGATTCTTCTTTGTCGGCACGCAAAGCTTTAGAGTGAACTACGTGGGCTGGCAAAATTAAAAAAGCTTCGACCAATGAGAACAAAAGTGCAAATATTACCACAAATGCCAATTCTCTAAAAAATTCACCCATAAGACCATCGATAAAGAAAAATGCCGAAAAGGCAACAATGGTTGTTAACACGGCCGAAAAAACTGCTGGCATAACCTCTAAAGTTCCATCGATACCAGCTTGTAAAGCCGATTTTCCTCTTTCGTAGTGCTGAAATATATTTTCACAAATTACAATTCCATCATCCACCAAAATACCAATTACGATAATCATCCCGAATAATGAAATTCTGTTTAAGGTAAGGCCATACATGCCTGCAATCATGAACATTCCCATAAATGAAATTGGAATTCCTATGGCTACCCAAAAAGATAGGCGATGATTTAAAAACAGAGATAAAAAAAGCAATACCAGTAAAAAACCTATAATTCCATTATTGGCCAAAATGTTCTGCATTACTTCTATAGAAGTAGAATTATCTTGTAGTACAGCTAATTGTACTGTTTTGTGTTGCTTATTATAAGTTACTATATACTCATTTATTACCTCCGAAATGTAAAGAATATCTTCTCGGGAAGTTTGAGTAATAGAAATCTTAACAGCAGGATTTCCATCTATATAGATACGATTGGGCTCTTCATCCCATTTGTCGCTTACAACAGCTACATCGCTTAATAACACAGTTCCTCCATTTTCCTGAGAACGAATAACAATATCCTTAAAACCCTCGGCATAATATTGCTTTTCGCGAATACGAATTCTTAATTCTTCACTTTCTCCGCGAATGGTTCCACCAGTTTGATCGATATTTGCAGCAGCCACAGCACTGTAAATTTCATCAATTGTAATATTATATGCTTTTAATGCATCTTCGTTTACACTAACTTCAATTTCTTCATCAGGAAAACCATATAAATCTACTTGCGATACTCCATTTATAGCTCTTAAATCATTCTCTATTGCACGGGCATAAGTCTTTAAATCTTTTAAATCGATATCTCCACTTAAGGCCATTGAAATGGCAAGAATCGTAAATTCCCGTTTCGATACACTAATATTTTCAACTGCTGCCGGAAAAGAACTAATTCCATCAACAGCATTTTTTACATCCTGCAAGGCTACATTAGGATCGTATCCCGATTCTAAATCAACCATAATGGAGCAATAGTTCTCCTTCGACGAAGAAGTAACCTTCTCTACTCCACTTATACCTTTAAGATTATCTTCAATTTTTAAGGCAACACCTTTTTCAACTTCCTCGGGCGATGCTCCGGGATATGTAGCTGTAACGGTCAACATCCCTGGGTCTATTTGAGGCATAACCGAAGAGTTTAAGGTAAATAAACCAAACACTCCTAATAACATAAATACCCCAGCCAGAAGGTTTCCTGCAAAAGGATATTTTACAAAGTAATTTATTAATGACTTCATTTTTTATTTTTCTAATGATTGTCCGATAAATCTGAACTACTGCAAAATCAGTTAATACCGATTTTTATCTAAAATCGAATACTCTATTGTTCGATAACACTTACCGAGATTCCTTTGTGAATACCAGATGTTTTCAATACAAGTTGAACGCCATCATTTAATCCTTCAACAACAACTGCGTCCTCTTTCTTTTGAACGATAGAAACTTTTTGCTCCTTGATAACTCCTTTGTTAACGGTAAAAACATATTCTGAATCTACCAATAACTTGCGGGGAATCTCCACTCCAAATACATCAGTATTTAATTCGATATCAGCATTTAAAAACATTCCTTCTTTTAAATTCTCCCCCGATACGGCAATGTAAACATTCACCATTTGTGTTTCTGTATCTACTTTTTTACTAATTCTGCGAACAGTACCAGTCCATGTACCATTTATATTTTCTGAATATACATTTACCTTATTTCCCACTTTAACTCCAGTAAGATTATTTAGGTCGATACCTACAACCAAATCGTAAGCATTTGTATTAACAAACTCGCCCAGTTTTTGTCCACTCATAACTAAAGTTCCTGGTTTAATATTCGACTCGATAATTTCACCTTTAAAAGGAGCCAAAATGGTATATTTTTCTAATTGCTCTTCCTGGCTTTTAATGCTATAATATGTAGTATATATATTTTTACCAGCTAAAAAGTATTTTTCCTTATTGTTTTGTGCTGCAGGAATTGGAGCTAACTTTTTATCTACATTTAATTCCTGCAAATATTTTTCCCAAGCAGCATAACTTTCAGGATAATCGAATTTTAAATCTGGTAAAACAGAAGCTATTTCTGTCATAAAACTACTTCGCTGAGCATATACTTCCGCTCTGTACTTATTATCCTGAATCGAAATTAAATTCTCTCCTTTCGAAAATCGAACTCCTTCCAAAAATTGTTTTTGTGATGGTTTAAGAATACCTGTAACCTCAGCATATACTTCTACTTTATCTTTTGCCTCCAGATTTCCTACAACTGAAAGCTCTAGGTCCATTTTGCTATTTTTTATGCTTTGTACCGGAACAACAATTTTTTTTACAACAACTTCCCTTTCTTTAGGAGCTTTTTTCATACCTGCCAACAAAAATGCAAGTCCCATTGTAATAACAATTACTACTATTCCTAAAAGGATACTTTTTCTTTTCAACATGATCTTATACTTTTTAGAATCTGTTGCAATAGTATTGTAATGCTATATAAAATCTAAATTTTATCGATCAGGTACAGTTACTTATCGACATCTTTAATAAAATAATCGATTGCTTAAGTTAACACCTAAATTGATTGCATTTGCAGTCTGTTTTTTTGTGTTTATCGATAATTAGTTGATGTAATAAGTTAATTTTGTTCTTTAGCTGTATCAAATTATATAAGAATGAATTTAAAAGACAGAGTATATCATATATTTTCGATAAGATGGATACAACACCTATCCTTTTGGACTGTGTTTCTATTAATGGAATTAGGTCGTTTTATAGATTTAGATGAAGAACGACTTATTAACGAGATCTCATTCGAAGGAACACAGCTTTTCTTTATCGTTTTCCTTGTTTACTTTAATCTTCGTGTCTTAATACCCAAATACTGGAATACAGGAAAGTACTCAAAGTACATTATTAGCATAATCACTATTGAAATTACAACCATTTCCATATTAAGTACAATTCTTTACAATTTTCCGGAAATAGAATTCAAGCACTTTGCCTCCAAAAGTATCGGTAAAATGATCATGATGAACACTTTTAAGACAAATATCTTTGTTCTTTCAAGTTCGCTGTTCCATTTTGTAAAAGAATGGATTGCTTTAAAAGATGAGAATTTACGATTTACAGAAAATGCACAAAAACAATTAGCGGCTGAACTTAGCTTATTAAAAGCTCAGGTAAATCCTCATTTTCTTTTTAATACTTTAAATAATATTTATTCCATGAGTTTGTACGATTCGAACAAAACTCCCGAAATGATATTAAAACTAAGCCAGTTAATTAGCTATATGTTATATGAGTGTAAAGATGAAGAGGTAAATCTAGAAAAAGAAATTCAATTTATCAGAAATTATATTGAACTTGAAGCATTAAGAGTTGAAGATACTGCAGATATAAAACTAAATATTTATGGTGAAAATCAAGTTTACAAAATTCCACCTTTACTTTTTATTCCTTTAATAGAAAATGCATTTAAACACGGAATTTCAAATGAAATAGAAAAATCTGAAATCAGAATAGACTTAAAGTTTAGTAAAGATAAAATAATACTGGAAATTACAAATCCGTTAGATTATTACGAAACTACAAGTAAAAAACATAGTGGATTAGGTATTGAAAATGTAAGAAAACGACTAAATTTACTATATCCGCATAATCACAGTTTTACTGTATTACAAAACAATAAAACATATAAAACTATTGTTAGTATAACCTTAAATAACAGTAATGAAAATTAATTGCATAATTGTTGATGATGAAATTCATGCCCGCAAAGTATTGGAAAAGTACATTGCAGACATTCCTCATATAAAATTGATTAAATCGTGTAAAAATGCCTTAGAAGCAATGGAAATTCTGCGCACTCAAGCAATTGATGCTATGTTTTTAGATATTAACATGCCTAAACTTACTGGTTTAAACTTTTTAGAAAACTTAAAAAATCCTCCAATTGTAGTAATTACAACTGCTTACAGAGAATATGCTGTTGATGCCTACGAATTAGACGTTATTGACTACTTGCACAAGCCAATTCCATTTCCACGCTTTATAAAAGCCATATCAAAAATTGAAGAAAAACTTCAAATAAGAAATAATTATACTCCTATAGCACAAGAAAAATCAAAATACATTGCTCAGGATTTTATTTTTATAAAAGCTGATAAAAAAACAATAAAACTCAATTTTGAGGATATTAAATACATTGAAGGCCTGGGCGACTATATTAAAATTCATACAAAATCGAAAATTATTATTAGTAAGCTTACTATAAAAAAAATGGAAGAATTACTTCCAAAAAATAGATTTCCCAGAGTGCACAAATCTTTTATTATTTCACTTGATTTAATTGACTCCATAGAAGGAAATCAAGTACAAATTGAAGAACAAAAAATTCCTATTGGACAAATGTACAGACAGGCATTCATGGATTTGATTAATACTTTCTTTAAAAAATAGCACTTCACCCCTATTCATCGTGCTTGTTTTTATTCTTCTAACGATTGCATTACTAAAATTTTATTTTTTTAACATTTTTTAGTTCGGAACTAACCGAACTAAATATATCTTTGTGCAATCAAGATTATAAAATATGAAAAACAGGCAAGAATTAGAGATACAAAAAAAATTATTAGTAGAAAGATATGGTCTTTTTATGGAGAAGCAAGATAAGCTGGCTCCTATTGCTGCCCGTATTTTTGCTACTCTATTAATTAATAAGGAAAATGGAACTACTTTCGACGAATTGGTTAATTTTCTTGAAGCAAGTAAAAGTACCGTATCCACTAATTTAAAAACGCTACAAAAAATAGAATATATAGATTTCTTTACAAAACCAGGTGATCGTAAAAAATACTTTATTTTAAATCCAGATGGATTTCTTGCAAGAATTGATGAAGAACTAAAGATGTATAAAATAGAGCATCAGTTAGCAACAGAAATAAGCGATTTTAAAATTCAAGCAAATAAAATTCTTGATAAGCCTGATGAAAAGTATCCTATTTACGATAAAACCCCATATTTAAACTATTTAACAAGTACAATAGATATTTTAAAGCAACTTCGTAAAGGCATTGAATCTCAATGTCATATATTTCAAAAAAGGAAGTAAGACAAACAGATTATTAAAAATACATATACCTACACAATAATAGTTCGTTACTACTCGAACTAAAAGAACAGAAAATCATGAACAAAAATTACTTATTTACAGGATTAACTATTGCTTTATTAGCATTATCTTCTTGCAATCAGCCACAAAAGCAACAGGCAAGAGGTCCAATGCCTTTCCCTATTGAATCTGCAAAGAAAGATAATATTACTGTTTACAACGAGTATGCAGCAAATATTGAAGGAGAACAAAATATTGAAATTCGCCCTAAAGTTGATGGATTTATTGATAAAATATACATCGCCGAAGGTGCAGAAGTAAAAAAAGGACAAATTCTTTTTAAATTAAGTGCCGAAACTTTAAATCAACAAGTAAATGCAGCAAAAGCAAATATCGAAGTTGCAAAAGCACAAGTTGTTTCTGCTCAGGTTGAAGTTGATAAAATTAGTCCGCTAGTAAAACAAAATATCATTAGTAAATCACAATTAGCAACTGCCGAGAGTAATTTAAATGCTGCTAAAGCACAATTAAATGCTGCTAAAGCTGATTACATGAATGCACAGGAAAATCTGGATTATACAATTATTAAAAGTCCGGTTAATGGTATTATTGGAAGTATTCCTTACAAAATTGGCAGCTTAGTTGGCCGCTCCGAAACACAGGCGTTAACAACAGTATCGAACATTAGTAATGTTTATGCATATTTTACCATGAACGAAAAACAACTACTCCAGTTCAACCGTCAGTTAAATGGCAAAAGTGTTGAGGAAAAAATTAAATCCTTACCTGAAGTTGAATTGATACTTGCCGACGGATCCACCTATGAACAAAAAGGTAGAATTGAAACCATTAACGGCATGGTAAATCCAAGAACTGGTAGCATTACATACAAAGCTATTTTTCCTAATTCAGCTAATTTACTTAGGAGCGGTATTAGTGGCAAAGTAAAAATACCTTCTCAGGAAAACGATGTAATTCTACTTCCACAAAAAGCAACCTATGAGTTACAAGGAAAGAAGTTTGTTTACCTTGTAAATAAAGATAATAAAGTTGAATCGAAAGAGGTTAAAGTATCTTTAGCTGTTGGACAAAATTTTATAGTACAAGCTGGTATTAACGAAGGTCAGTCTTATGTAACTGATGGCATAATTAAATTGCGTCATGGAATGCAAATTCAGCCAGTTACCGAAAAACATCATACTCCTGATGCCAATGCTGCAATGTCTAACAAGTAAATTCCACACAAAAAAATTTAAATTACATTTAAAATGTTAAGAAAATTTATTGAACGGCCGGTATTATCGACTGTAATATCCATACTTATCCTAATTTTAGGAATATTAGGACTTAGTTCTTTACCTCGTGAGCAGTTTCCTGAAATTGCACCTCCTACAGTTCGTATTTCAGCAAGTTACTCGGGAGCAAATGCCGAAACAGTGCTTAAGAGTGTTGTTGTACCCATAGAAGAAGCCGTAAATGGTGTTGAAAACATGACTTACATGACTTCTACCTCAAGTAACGATGGATCGGCAACTATTAATGTTTATTTTGAGCTGGGAACAAATCCTGATATTGCAGCTGTAAACGTTCAAAATCGCGTAGCAACTGTAAACAGTAAACTCCCACAAACAGTAACTCAATCGGGAGTTACCACCCAAAAAGTTCAGAACAGTGTTTTATTATTCTTCTCTTTATTAACTAAAAATGAAGATTACGACGCAACATTTATAGAAAATTATGCTCGTATCAACCTAATTCCTATGATTAAACGTATCAATGGAGTTGGTGATGCATCGGTATTTGGTTCTAAAGATTATTCGATGCGTATTTGGCTTAAACCAGAGAAAATGGCTGCCTATGGTTTAATGCCACAAGATATTGTAACAGCATTAAACGAACAAAACTTAGAAGCTTCTCCCGGTAAATTCGGAGAAAATTCAAATCAGTCTTTCGAGTACGTTATTCGTTACAAAGGAAAATTATCGAATGTAAGCGAATATGAAAATATTATATTACGCTCGGAAGGTAATAGTGACTTTCTTCGCCTAAAAGATGTTGCAAAAATAGAACTAGGAGCTTTTAGTTATGCAACTAAAAATATCACCAATGGATATCCT
The DNA here is from genome assembly GCF_963677195.1 of uncultured Marinifilum sp. Taxonomy (NCBI): domain Bacteria; kingdom Pseudomonadati; phylum Bacteroidota; class Bacteroidia; order Marinilabiliales; family Marinifilaceae; genus Marinifilum; species uncultured Marinifilum sp. The sequence goes on along the minus strand of NZ_OY781918.1, from coordinate 3,245,922 downwards.
TCTGCTGCAATGGCCGTGTATCAAACTTCGGGTTCTAATGCACAGGAAATTATTCAGGAGATTGAACGCACACTTGATGAAGCAAAGAAAGATTTTCCGGAAGGAATTGATTATGTAATTCCTTACAATACGAATGACTTCCTTGAAGCATCCATAAGTAAAGTAATTACTACTTTAATAGAAGCATTTTTACTGGTATTCCTTGTGGTATTTATTTTTCTTCAGGATTTCAGATCAACATTAATACCAGCCATAGCAGTACCTGTTGCAATTGTTGGAACCTTCTTTTTCCTGAATCTATTCGGATTCTCGATTAATATGCTTACCCTTTTTGCCTTAGTACTGGCCATTGGTATTGTTGTTGATGATGCCATTGTTGTTGTAGAAGCAGTGCATGCTAAGCTCGATCATGGAGCAAAAAGTGCTAAAAAAGCTACAATATCTGCCATGAGCGAAATTACAGGTGCAATTATATCTATTACCCTTGTAATGTCGGCAGTTTTTATTCCGGTATCCTTTCTAAAAGGCCCAACTGGAGCATTCTATCAGCAATTTGCAATTACCCTTGCTGTTGCCATTGTAATATCTGCAATTAATGCCTTAACATTAAGTCCGGCTTTATGTGCTTTATTATTAAAACCTCACAATCCTAACGAAGAGCACAAAAAAGGATTGGCAAACAGATTTTATACAGCCTTTAACACTGGTTTCGATGCCATTAGCGAACGCTATAGTAATTCTGTTAGCTTCTTAACTCGTAAAAAATGGATAAGTGGTGCAATTTTAATTGTTTTTCTAGCTTTGGCAGGATGGTTCTTTAGCACAACTCCAACAGGATTTATTCCTAACGAAGATCAGGGTATGATATTCTGTGATATTACACTTCCCCCAGGAAGTACACTAGACAGAACTCACGAAGTAGCCGATAAAGTAGGCGCCATTGTTGATGAGATTGATGTACTGCAAGAAAAAATGTTCGTAATTGGTTTTAGCATGTTAAGTGGTACCAGAGGAGGATCTAAAGCCTTTGCCGTAATCAAACTCAAAAATTGGAAAGAAAGAAAAGAAGACCATCAAAAAGTAAAGGCCATAATTGGGCAACTATTTGCAAAAACAGCTGCAATTAGCGATGCCAAGATTTTATTCTTTGCCCCTCCTACTGTTCGTGGTTTTGGTAATTCCGATGGTTTTGAAATGCAACTACAAGACAAATCGAATGGAGAATTTAACGATTTAATGGAAAAAAGCGGTCAATTTTTGGCTGCACTAAATCAACGTCCCGAAATTAAATATGCCATTACCTCTTTTAATACAGGATTCCCTCAATACGAGATGGAAGTAAATGTAGAAAAAGTTAAAGAAGCAGGCATATCAGTAAGCAGTTTATTTTCAACACTGCAAGGATATTATGGAAGTTGGTATGCAGCCGATTTTAACCGATTTGGAAAACAGTATCGTGTAATGATTCAGGCAGCTCCTGAAGATCGCGAAACCATAGAATCGATGAACCATGTGTATATTAAAAATGCACAAAACGAATTGGTTGCCGTTAGTCAGTTTGTGAATATGAAAAAGGTTAACGGGCCCGATGTTGTAAACCGATTTAACCTGTTTAATGCAGCAACCATTAACGGTAATGTTAATCCTGGTTATAGTACAGGTGATGCAATTCAGGCTATTAAAGAAGTTGCCGCAGAAACTTTACCATCAAACTATGGCTATGAGTTTTCAGGAATGACACGAGAAGAGCAAAAAGCAGGAAACCAATCTATTTTAGTATTTGCCTTAAGTTTAATTTTTGTATACTTTTTACTTGCAGCACAATACGAAAGTTATATTCTGCCATTTTCAATTCTTTTATCCTTACCAATTGGTATTTTTGGTGCCATCTCCTTTGTTAAATTAATTGGCTTAGAAAATAACATATATTTTCAGGTTGCCCTAATCATGTTAATCGGACTGCTAGCGAAAAATGCAATTTTGATTGTTGAATTTGCCCTTCAGCGTCGTCGACAAGGAATGGAACTTTTTAAAGCAGCAATTGAAGGAGCCAAAGCCCGTCTTCGCCCTATTTTAATGACTTCCTTTGCTTTTATTCTTGGATTACTTCCTTTAATGATTGCAAATGGTGCCGGTGCAGTTGGTAACCGTTCGATTGGTACTGGTGCAGTTGGGGGAATGCTAATTGGTACTTTGTTTGGAATATTTGTAATTCCAGCCTTTTTTGTAATCTTCCAGATTATACAAGAAAAAATTAGCGGAGCTCCAAAACCCGAAGATACAGATGAAAATGAAATGGCAATTACAGAATAATCAATAAAAAATGAGAACTAAACAACTTATAATAGGATCGGTATTTTCGGTACTTGCTTTAACAAGTTTACAATCTTGTTTTGTTGCAAAAAAATACCAAACTCCTGAAATAGAAATAGAGGATCAGTACAGAAATGTTTCAACTAACGATTCCACAACATTGGCAAGCATGCCTTGGAAAGACTTATTTACTGATCCTAAGTTAAATACACTTATTAGCGAAGCATTAAACTCCAACCTCGACTTACTAATGGCCGTAGAAAGAGTAAATGCAGCCGAAGCGTACTTTAAACAGGGAAAAATGGGCTATCTGCCTACTATTAGTTTAAGTGGCAATGGTGGAAATTACGAATTATCAGATAATAGCTACTCTGGCATTTCGGCTGGTGGAGATGGCCCAAATTACGAAACCTACCAATTAAACGGAACAATTTCGTGGGAAGCTGATATTTGGGGAAAAATAAGAAGTAATAAAAGAGCTTATCGCGCAAGCTATTTGCAAAGTGAAGCTTCCAGAAGAGCAATTGAAAGTTCCTTGGTTGCAAATATGGCTTCGACTTATTTCCAGCTACTGGCATTAGATGCGCAGGTTAATTTAACTCGCAAAACGGTAACCAATAGAAAAGAAAGTCTGAAAACCATGAAAAGTTTAAAAGAAGCCGGACAAGTTACTGAAGCAGCAGTAAAACAAACCGAAGCTCAGCTGTATAGCACCCAAATATTATTGATTGATTTAAAGCAAAATGTATCCTTGCTTGAAAATACCATCTCAATATTACTTGGTAGAAATGCTGGTAAGATCGATCGCGGAACTCTTTCTGAGCAACAGATTAATACCGAACTAAACACCGGTTTTCCTGCTCAATTACTAAGAAATCGTCCTGATGTAATAGCGGCCGAATATGGTTTAATAAATGCCTTCGAGCTAAGCAATGTAGCCCGAAGCAACTTCTACCCTAGCATTAGCCTTAGTGCCAGCGCTGGTTTCGAAAGTATCGATTTTGACGATTGGTTTAGTTCTGCTTCTATTTTTAGCAATTTAATTGGTAATCTTACACAGCCCGTATTTAATTCGAGAAAAATTCGTTCGCAATACGAAGCAGCAAAAGCAGGACAAACCGAAGCAAAATATAATTTCAAAAAAACTTTATTAACGGCCAGCAAAGAGGTTTCGGATGCACTATATAAGTATAATACCGAAAAAGAAAAATATCAAGTTCGATTACAGGAATTAGAAGCCTTGCAACAAGCGGTTGTATATTCTGAACAATTACTAAATAATGGCTACGAGAATACAACTTATCTTGAAGTATTAACCGCTCGAAGCAACGCTCTTAACTCAGAAATTAATACAATTGACAATAAGTTTCAACAACTAAATTCTTTGGTAGATTTATATTTATCCTTAGGCGGTGGCTGGAATAAAAATTAGCCTAAAGCTTTATACTTAGAAATGCCCAAACTATAAGTAAATTATACTTTTCACAGTAAGACTTAGTAAAATAGTTCGGTCAAATCTTATTTTTTAGCATATCAATAAAAGCATCAACTTTTTAATAGGTTGATGCTTTTTTATTTTACATTTTTGTCCAAAAATAAAGCCTCTATTTTTTTTTAAAACCACTATCATTTAAAAAAATATACTTATCTTAATTGTAAATATTATTTTATTTTTTTATTAACTATGAACACTAATAAAGTAGAATATACAATTGAAGATTTATTTCTATACAGAAAATTTTATGGTAATATTAGAATAGAAGATTTAAGCAAATCATTAGATCATATAATAAAACACGAAATGATACATAAATCACATAAAGGTCTTATTTCTGATTTTAGTGATGTGAATTTTCTATTTAGTCCAAAAAACTTATCATCCATAAAATCATTATTCACAAACAATTACAAGATACTCAGCAAACTTAAACTTGCCCAAGTTGTTACAAGTCCTCAAATCGTTCTTCCTGTTCTTTTTGCCGATCAAAATCCCGATGCTATTTCAAAATCATTCAGCACTTTTGAAGCTGCCCGCAATTGGGTGATCGCTGAATAATTAGTCAATTAATACCAATAATAGTATCTCACTTCTCTCCTTAACTATTTTACAGATAGATATTATCTATTCCCGCATCTATTTTTTGAATTGAGAATATTCTCTTTTTAATCGCAAAATAAATACCTTTATCCTAACAGAATAAAAAAAATACAATTAATCAAACAATAATATAATAAGAAAAGGAGACAAACAATGGGATGTGACACAGGTTTAAAACCCAGAAAAAAAATTCAATCAGAACAAACAGAAAATTCAAATCAACAATTAAAAGAAGAAAAAACTATGAGCTCAACAATGGTAAGACAAGAAATGCCTAATTTTACAATGGATGCTTACGATGCAGCAACCGGACATTTTAAAACAGTCTCAAGTGATGATTACAAAGGAAAATGGGCTGTTGTATGCTTCTATCCTGCCGACTTCACTTTTGTTTGTCCTACCGAAATTGCAGCTATGAATGCCAAGTATGATGAATTTCAGGCTTTAAATACTGAAATTTTAGCCGTATCTGTAGATACTAAATTTTCGCACAAGAGATTTGTTGAAACAGAACCAATTCTTAAAGGATTAAAACTAACTATGGGTGCCGATGGAAATCAGGAAGTAAGTCGTGCCTTTGGTGTACTTGTTGAAGAAGAAGGTGTAGCACTTCGTGGTCGTTTTTTATTCAATCCTGATGGTGTTTGCGTTGCCCAGGAAGTACAAGCTGACTCGGTTGGTAGAAACGTTAATGAATTTTTACGTCAGGTACAAGCTTGGCAACATGCAACAAAAACAGGCGAAGTTTGTCCTGCAGGTTGGAGACCAGGTAAAAAAACATTACCCGTTAATACCGATGTAGAAAAAATGACCGGACGTGTTGGAGACTACATAACTATTGAAGAAATATTAGACTAAACTATTAATTATCAATATAAAAGGCAGCCCAAACAGGCTGCCTTTATTTTTTTTGATTTTATTACCCATATCTACAAAACAAACTAATCGAATTCAGATAATATTATCTACACATAAGTTTGTACTTTTCGTAAAATCACTTCCTGATTTTTATAAACCTAAATATTAATAATCTGGTTTTTATTATTTGTTTTTTCATAAATATCTTTACTAAATACATATAGATTTGCAGGTTTTTTTGAATTCCCAACCCGCTTTTCATCAAGCCGCACAATATAAGTCTTACCAATTGCCTTTTTTCTAAAATTACGGTTGTCTATCTCAATATCAAGTACTGCTTCATAAGCAAGCTGTAATTCGTTTAATGTAAATTTATCAGGAAGGAACTCAAAAATAATAGGTTCGCTCATTACTTTTTGCTTTAAATCTTCAATAGCACGAGAAATAATTTCCTTATGATCGAAACCCAATTGCGGTAATTTTTTAACTGGAAACCAACTTGTATTATCGTCTTTTAGTTCGATTAGCTGAGCAGGTAATAAAAAGTAATATGCTACCGACATTGTTCTTGGATTAACGCCCAAACTTTTAACCCACAACAAGTCTTTTTCATTTTTTATCCGTTCCGGATTCCCAAAAGTTCTAAATTGCTTTTTATAAACTTTTTCTAAACCAGTTAAACCTTTAAAAATACGAACTGCAGATTCATCCAAACGCTCACTCTTAAAAACATGATCGCCAGTTAAAACCCAATCATCAATAATCGGATATTTCTCGTCGTACATTTGTAATTTACGCTTCGAAAGAAGAATGTTAATGCAAGAGGTATCGAAACCCAAAACCACACAATCGACAGAAATATTAGGTATTTTTCTAAAATCCATAAGAAAATTAAACGTTATTTATACGTTTTGTTTTTAAAAAACTCTTCACAACAAATATAGTAATCTAATTTTTCATATCCCAATTTTTGCAGACAATCAGCATAACACACAAAACGTACAGAGAACGCATTACAATACATCAACACTCAAACAATGTTATGAACAATTAAGAATTACCGAATTATAATCTATTTTAATACCATCATAACAATCTATATTTAAGTTGAATATATTATTTATTGTAATTTATTTTTGTTTTTTCGGAAAATAATTTCATATATTTGCAACAACAAACGTACTTTTTACGTTTTAAAAACTAGAATGAATAACCAAAACAAAAGTCAGAATGAAAACACAAGATGAAGCAATACAAAAATCGACGACACTTTGCCGGAGGATTACAAGCCGATTTATACGTTTAAAAAAAACAGAGCTTGTTTTATTTTAATTTTACTTGTACTTGCATTAGGCTCAAAAACAACAAAAGCTCAATCTTTGGATTCTATTGCTGATAATTTTAATATTAGCCTAAACCTTAAAAACATGCACCTTTGGCACGGATCAGTAGTTACATCAGGAGCAATGATGGCTACCAGCTTAGAATATCAATCTACAAACCAAAAATTTGTACTTGGATTATGGGGAGGATCAAGTTTCGATGGTGATTACAAAGAATTTTCCTATTATTCAAAATATAACTTTACTGATAATTTCTACGCCGAATTAGTAAGTCATAATAATTACAGCGACAAAGAAAATCCAGATATATTTAGCTACAACAAACACACTTCTCCTAACTTTTTGGACATTGCTTTAGGGTATACAATCTCAGATAATGTTCCTTTAAAAATATACTGGGCTACAATATTATTTGGAGGTGCAGGCGATTACGAAAACGATGCCGACGGATCTGAAAACAATTCCTATTCTAATTATGTAGAGCTTAGCTATCGTCTTTTTCAGAACAAAAACAGCAAAATAAATATTTTTGCCGGAGGTGCTTTTTCCTTTACTACCGACAAAACTTTTTACAGCGAAAAAGCAAACCTAATTAATTTAGGAATGAGCCTTAAGCATAAAATTAAAATATTATCGAAAACCTTTCCGATAAGCGGAACCGCTTTCTGGAACCCAGAAACAAAAGTTGGAGCATTACAAATAGATATATCGCTTTTTTAATTAAAAATTCCTCAATTTTATAGATATGAAAAACGAATCAACACGAAATTTCGCACACTTAGATGAAGAACAATTGCCAGTTGCGCAAAACAAACTTCATGGCGGAAAACATTTTGCTGGTCTTTACGCCGGAGAACACGTTGCAGCTACAGAATTTGTAATTGGAGCTACTTTTGTTTCTCTGGGAGCAAGTACAAGAGATATCTTATTCGGATTATTAATTGGAAACATACTTGCTGTATTAAGCTGGACTTTTTTAACCTCTCCCATTGCTGTTCAAACAAGACTTAGTTTATATACTTACCTGAATAAAATTGCTGGCGATTCAATGACCAAACTATACAATTGGGCTAATGCAATTATTTTTACAGTAATTTCAGCAGCAATGATTACGGTATCATCTTCTGCCGTGCGATTTCTTTTCGACATACCGGCACAATTAAACTGGTATTCGACCAACATACCGTTTTTGCTTATTGTTGCGGCCGTTGGAATTGTTGTTGTATTTGTTGCAATATATGGCTTTAATACAGTTGCCGATTTTTCTAGCATTTGTGCTCCCTGGCTATTTACCCTATTTGTTGCAGGAGCGTTTGCACTTTTACCTGCCTTAGCCCATTCTGTTATTGGATCAACATCAATTACAAACTGGAGTGAATTTTTGCAAATTGGTGATGAATCGATATGGCGGGGAGTAACAGATACCGGAGAATCTGGCATCGGATTGCTCGAGGTAATTGGTTTTGCATGGGCTGCCAATACAATTACTCACGTAGGACTAATAGATATGGCAATTCTTAGATATGCTAAAAAATCGAGCTACGGAATCTATTCAAGTTTTGGTATGCTATTCGGCCATTACATTGCATGGATAGCCGCAGGAATAATGGGTGCCGGAGCTGGTGTTTTATTGAACAAACCTGTAATTTCCTTAGATCCGGGAGATGTAGCCTACTATGCCTTGGGAGCTTCGGGATTCGTTATTGTTATTGTTGCCGGATGGACAACTGCCAATGCTAATTTATATCGCGCAGGCTTAGCCGCTCAAGCCATATTTAAAAATCACTCGAGAAAACGAACAACTTTAATTGTTGGTATTTTTACGGTAATTATTGCATGCTTCCCTTTTGTTTTTTCTAAAATGCTACCTATGCTTACCTATGCAGGATTACTTGTCGTACCTGTTGGAGCTATTGTTTTTGCCGAACACTTTCTATTCCCAAAAATTGGCCTAACAAGATATTGGGCATACTACCAAAACTTAATTACAAGCAAACCAGCAATTATTGCATGGATGGCAGGACTCGCACTAGGTTTTGGCTTAAATGCTCTGGATATTATATCATTCTATTACCTGTTTATTCCGACCTGGTTCTTTACACTTATCCTATACACTTTTATGGCAAGTAAAAGTGGAGCCCGAGAAGATTACACTCAGGAAATTAAGGAAGAAAAACAATTACAAGAGGACATCAAAATTTTTCAGGAAGAAAAAGCCAAAACAGAAAAAGTTCAATACAAAGACGAATCTTTATTTTCAAAAATACTCAACACTTTATCTGTTTTATGCCTTATAATTATTACGGCCTTAGCAATTAACACCATGTTTGCCAGTCCCAATTTGGAAATTTACAATGTAAATAAAGCCCTTTTCCATAAATACGCATTCATTTGTACGATTGGTTATTTTGCCTTTGCCTATTGGAGTCTTCGCAGAAAAAAAGCTTTAATTAAATAAACTTAACATGTTAATTCCGCACAAAAAATTTAGGTTTGTGCCATTAAAAAATATCGAAATGAAAACGTCAGTTGCCTTAAATCAAGAGAATTTAAATATTATGCCCCCTAATGTAAAAACACCATCATACGACAGGGATAAAGTAAAAACAAGTATCGTACACATTGGAGTTGGAAATTTCCACCGTTCACACGAAGCCTACTACACCAATGAATTAATGGAGCGTTATGGAGTATTAGATTATGGAATTTGTGGAATTGGACTTCTTGATTACGACCGTAAGATTTATAACATTTTAAAAGATCAGGATGGACTTTACACTCTTATTACCAAAGAACTTGACGGATCTCTTAGTGCTAATATTATTGGATCGATTGTAGAGTACATTTTTGCACCTGAAAACCAAATTGCCGTAATCGAAAAAATGGCAAATCCAGATATCAAAATCATTTCTCTTACCATTACCGAAGGAGGCTATAATTTGAATGAAGCCACTGGGGAATTCGATTTCAGCAATCCGGTTATTGTAGAGGATATGAAAAATCCAATGTCTCCTAAAACTGTATTTGGATATCTGGCTCAAGCCATGAAATTAAGAATGCAGCGCGGCATTGGCGGTTGCACCATTCAATCGTGCGACAACATTCAAGGAAATGGTGATGTTGCAAAAAAATCTCTTTTAAATTACGTAGAAAAGGCTGAACCAGAACTAAGCGCATGGATTAAAGAAAATGTTTCTTTCCCGAATGCCATGGTGGATAGAATTACTCCGGTAACTGTTGCCAGCGATATAGAAAAACTACAAGAAGAATTTTTAATAGACGATCAGTGGCCAGTAGTATGCGAGCCTTTTATTCAGTGGGTAATTGAAGATAAATTTGCCAACGGAAGACCAGAATGGGAAAAAGTTGGTGCCCAATTTACTGATAATGTTGTACCATTTGAAAACATGAAATTACGCCTGTTAAATGCCGGTCACACAATATTAGGTATGCTTGGTGCACTTCATGGCTACAAAACAATTGACGAAGCAGCTCGCGACAAAGATTTTAATATCTTTCTAAAAGCATTCATGGACGAAGAAGCTACGCCTACTCTTGGAAATCTTGGCAACATTAATCTGGAACAATACAAAATGAGTTTAATTGAACGATTCCAGAATATTTATATCAAAGATCTTGTTGCTAGAATTTGTCTTGAAAGCTCGGCAAAAATTCCAATTTTCTTACTAACTACAGTTAAAGCACAACTGCAAGCAGATAAGAACATTGCAAGAGCCGCATTTATAGTTGCTGCCTGGTGTAAATACAACGATGGAGTTGACGAAAACAACAACACCTATCCTATTGAAGATGCAATGAGCAACGAACTAATTCGTGCGGCAGCATTATCACACCAAAATCCAATCTGTTTTCTTGAAATAGAACCAATTTTTGGTGATTTAGTAAACAACAAAACTTTCGTTGATGCTTTCTTGTTGTCTCTTGAAATGCTTAGAAGTAAGAAAGTAAAAGACTGTGTAAAAGAAATGAATGCAAAATTAGCTTAGATATGAAAGAGATAGTATGCTTTGGTGAAGTATTATGGGACATACTACCAACTGGTAAAAAACTTGGTGGAGCTCCATTAAACGTAGCACTCCGGGCACAATGGTTCGGAAATAAAGCAAGCGTAATTAGTAGTATTGGCAAAGATAATATAGGCAAAGAACTTACTGCTGAAATGGAATCACATTCTGCCAATCTGGATCACATTCAGGTAAGTAAAAATTTTGAAACCAGTCAGGTATTGGTTCATCTTGACAAAAATGGTTCTGCCACCTACGAAATAAAAATGCCATGTGCCTGGGATGATATTGTATTATCAAAAAATGATTTAGATGCAGTAAAAAAGGCCGATGCGTTTATTTACGGTAGCTTGGTTGCACGCAGTAATACTTCTCGTCAAACACTTTTCGAGCTGCTTAACAATTCAAAATTTAATGTTTTTGATGTGAATTTACGCCCTCCACATTACTCACAAAAAATTATTGAAAGCTTAATGCAACTGGCAGATTTTATAAAATTTAACGATGATGAAATTTTTGAAATCTGTGCAAACATGGGATGCAAGGATAAATCGCTAGAAGAGAGTATTCGGTTTATTTCCGAACGCACAAACACAAAACAAATTTGTGTTACTCTAGGTGAAGATGGAGCTGCACTCTTTCACAACAACGAATTTTACTACAATAAAGGCTATAAAATTACAGTTGCCGATACCGTAGGGGCTGGAGATTCCTTTCTTGCTTGTTTAATTAGCAAACTAGTAAACAATGCCAGTCCGCAGGAAGCAATCGATTTTGCCTGTGTAACGGGAGCCCTTGTAGCTTCTAAAGATGGTGCAAATCCTATTATTACAATTGAGGAAGTTGTAAACATGATGCAAACATCATAATTCTTTCATTAGGATATCAAAAACAAAGGCAGCCTAAACAGGCTGCCTTTGTTTTATATTTAAATTGATATTTATTTCTCAATTTTCTCAAGCTCAACAGCCAGCTGATCTACCAACTGATCTAACTGATTGATTACGGCTAAAATTGGTTCTGGTTTAGACAAATCAACACCAGCTTTCTTCAATAGCTCCATTGGAAAATCGTTACCTCCCGATTTTAACATATTAAGATATCTCTCTAAAGCTTCTTTTTTCTCTTTCTTGCTACCTTCTGTTACATCTTTATACAATTTTGCCGACGAAGCAAAACAGGTTGCATACTGATATACATAAAAAGGTGAATTATAAAAATGAGGAATTCTTGTCCATGGGTAGTTAGAATATTTTGTCTTCTCCGTTGCATCGCCATAATACTTATCAGCAATATCGCCCCAAACTTTAGTTAAAATTTCAGCATTAACCGGTTTCCCTTGTTCTACCATAGTGTGAACCTGATATTCGTAATCAGCAAACATGCTTTGAGCATAAAAAGTTCCTATAATTGCTTCTATAGACTGTGTTAAAAGTGCAATTCTTTCTTTAGGATTATTGGTATTTTCCATCATATAATCCAATAACAAACGCTCGTTAAAAGTAGAAGCTACCTCGGCAACAAAAATAGTATAAGCATGAGTTGCAAATGGCTGATTTTCGTTAGAAAGCGTAGTGTGCATAGTATGTCCTAACTCATGTGCTAAAGTAAAAACATAATCTAAAGTACCATTGTAATTTAATAACATATATGGATGAACCCCATAAACCCCTGCAGAAAATGCTCCGCCTCTTTTACCAGGATTTTCATAAACATCTAACCAACCACTTTCGGTTGCGTTTTTCAATTTTGCCTGATAATCTTTACCCAAAGGAAGAACTGATTCAATAACCTCTTTAACAGCATCTTCGTAAGGATAATTTTTATTAAAATCAGTTAAACTGATAGAGCCATCGAAACCATAATATTTTTCAAGACCCAATACTTTTTTACGTAATTCGATGTATTTACGAACAGGTGCTGTATTTTCCTTTACAGTGTTTATCAAATTCAAATAAACATCTTTAGGAATATTATTTCCTTCTAATTCGGCATCAAGACAAGACTCGTAATTTCTTGCACGAGCACTAGCCCAATTTGCCTGAACAATTCCATTATAAATGGCAGCATAAGTATTTTTGTTTTTATAATAAACATCATACATTGCTTCATAAGCAATTCTACGATCATCCTGATTAAGATTATTAGTTGTAATTTGTGAATAAACGCCAGGAGTAATCTTTACTTTCTTACCATCGGATAATTCTACTTCCTTAAATTCCATATCAGCAGTAGACAAAGCTTTAAAAATATTGCCTGCCGTTCCGTTTACTTGTGAATAATAAGAAAGTAATTTTTCCATTTCCTCAGTTAATACATGTTTCTGAAGACGATACATATCCATTAAATCAAACTTATGATCTTTTAAGGCAGGATTCGAAGCAAGCCATTTTTTCATAGTAGCTTCGGGTATTTGAATCATTTCAGGAGAAATCCATGCTGTTGTTACGCCAAATTGTGCGAACATTAATTGCACTCTTTGTAATCTGGCCATCAAATCCATATTTCTCTGATCGACTGTACTCTGAAAAGATACAAATTGATATACTTTGTATGCTTTTTTCATTAAATCTTCCTGAACTGCAAGAAGTTTAGCTAAATTATCGGAACTCTCTCCCAATTTACCCTTAAAAGATTGTATTTTTTCCATATCCTCAGAAATGGCTTTAAAATCAGCCTCCCAAGCTTCCCAATTTGCGTAGATATCACTAAAATTCCACTTGTATTTAGCAGGAATTTCTTCTCTTGTTTGATAATTTTCCTGCGCAACTACTTGCAGACAGGTACAAACAATAAGAAGAGCTGTTGCAAAAACTCTACTCATCTTTCTAATTTTTGTGTTCATGTTGTATAAGTGTTAGATTATTCTCAATGCAACAAATATATGTTCATAATAGCTCAAAACATATTTAATACGATCAATTATAGTTAAAACTAGATAAACATTAATTTGACACGTTTATATTAAATATATGTATGCTTTAAAATTGGATGCAAGAAGAAAAATCTGCAACAAATAGCACACAATACATTATACAAAGACAAGAATAAAAAATTCACAAAAAAAGGACAAAAACATAATAAATAAAGTTAACCACAAAGTACTCGAAGTACATTACCAATCACATGAAACAGATAAACTTAAAATAATCCAATTAATTCAGGTAGTAGTAAAGAAGAATATTCAGGATTTTTCGCTTTTCATTTTGTTGTAATAGCGAAAGATGCTTAATTTCACCAAGCTAAAAATATAAATATTTTGATATGATTTCAGCATGCAAAATCGAGCTATGAATAATATCAGAAAAATATGCTAAAACAGCTATGAATATTTTAAACTCTGAAATTGAACAACATTATTATCAACCCAAATTGTACAATGAAATTATTAACAAGCTTACAAAAAAAGGCATTGACATAAATAAGCTAAGCAGAAAAGATTTAGCTGCTGTTGATGAATTTCATGTAAGAGGAGCAGAAATATCAAGAGAATTAGCCAAAGCTGCAAAACTAAATAACTCCAAATTACTGGATATAGGATGCGGAATTGGCGGTCCTTGCAGATTATTAGCTGAGGAATTTAATTGTACAACAACAGGTCTCGATTTATCAAAAGAATATATAAATACAGCTATTGCTTTATCGAAACTTGTAGGATTAAATACCTCAACCAATTTTATTCACGGAGATGCTCTGAATTTGCCGTTTAAAAACAATTCTTTTAATGTAGTTTGGACTCAGCATTTACTTGTGAATATTAACAACAGAGATAAATTATTCCGTGAAATTGAAAGAGTACTTACTAATAATGGAACGCTTGTTTATTATGATGTTTTTAAAAAAGGAAATAAAAATATTCGCTATCCTCTACCATGGGCCAAAGAATCAAAAATAAGTTTTATTGAATCCACATCTGAAATGGACACTACTCTTAACAGATTAGGTTTTATGAAAATAGTAAGTACCGATCAAACACAAGTTGGAATTGTATTTTTTGAAAAGCTATTAACAAGAATATCTAAACATGGAATTCCCGAACTCGGCTTAAGCATTCTGATGGGCGAATATTTTTTCGAAAAAATCAGTAATTTTTTAAATGCACTAAAAGAAGAAAGCGTAATTCTTGAAAGTGGTGTTTATAAAAAGCAAATTATTCAGTAGAATTTTACTTAAAAAAATCATGAAAGGCGAAAAAGACATATCAATATTAATAAAAAAAATGACTCCCATACTAAATCAGGGAGAGTATGTTTTTTCAACAGTAAAGGATATAAATACAATTGACAGGAAAGATACAATATGTGAATTTAAAGAGAAAGAAGGGACAACAATAGTGCTAGAAAAAAACACAGCCGATAAATTGAATCTTAAATATGAATATGTTGCATCCTGGATTAGCTTAATGATACATTCATCATTAGAATCAGTGGGTTTAACCGCTATATTTTCGGCCGAATTAGCAAAAAACAATATCAGCTGTAATGTTATTGCCGGATATTATCATGATCATATTTTTGTGGACAAACATAATTCAGAAAAAGCAATAAGCGTACTAACAAATTTATCTAAAAACTACAAGTAAATTATGATTGAGAAAACAATACTAAAAATGATTCAATATTATGGTAATGACACAAAACGCATTAACCATTCGTTAAAAGTATTTGCCTATGCCAGTAGCATTTCCAATGCCGAAAACTTACCTGAATCACTTGTACAAACCATAAAACTTGCAGCTATTTTTCATGACATTGGAATTCCTGAAGCCGAAAAAAAATACAATTCCAGCGCAGGACATTTACAGGAAAAAGAAGGCCCTGCTGTTGCCCAAAAACTGCTTGCAGACACAAAAATTCCCATTAATATATTAGAACGTGTATATTTTCTTATCGGAAATCATCACTCCTATCAAAAAATTGATGGTATTGATTTTCAAATTCTGGTAGAAGCAGATTTTTTAGTTAACATTTTTGAAGACAAACTTTCGCAAGAAGCAATAAAAGCCGCTTATCGAAATATTTTTACAACCACTAGCGGATTAAATATGGTGGAAACAATGTATTTATCTAAATAATACTTAATGATTTTATATTAAAAATCATCTTTATAATAATAGCTCGATTAAAAAAAATTAACATCTCAATATTTAATTGAAATTTAATGCAGAATTAGCATGAATAAGCACGTATCTTTTTACTATTTTTAAGATCTGAATAAAAAATATATTGTGAAAAATTTATATAAATACATAATATTAATAAGTGCTCTCTTTTTTTTGAGTATGAATGCCTATGCTCAGGAAACTGAATTACATCTTATTGATTCTCTTAAACAAGTAAACATTAAACTTTCTAATAATAAGGAACTTGTTGATAACTGCAATGATATAGCAATTCATTATGGTAGTTTAAATATTGATAGCTCTCTGTATTATAGTTGTAAAGCAAGAAAAATTGCTACAGATATTAATTACAAAAATGGTTTAGCAACCTCCTACTCCTATTCTGCTCGTGCTTATATTGAGAAATCGGAATTTAAACTTGCCATCTCAAATTTTCACGAAGCGCTTAATTTATTTAAAAACTTAAACGATTCGATTAACATATTAGACACCTACCGAGGATTAGGTTATGTTGCCTCATTTAGTGCCAGTCAGCTAAAAACTTTAAATTATAATCTTAACGCTTTAAATTATGCCGAACAGCTTAAAGACACTGTAAGCATATCGATTATTTTAAATAATATCGGGTCAATTTATAAGAAACTTAATGACTATGAGTCTTCTCTGAGATATTTCACAAAAGCAATGAAATTCGTTCCTGAAGATAATATTGACGACATTGCTCTTGCTCATTCAAATATTGGTGTTCTAAAAGTAGAAAATGGTAAAACTGAAGCTGCCATAAATAATTATCAGGAGCTTCTTAAAATTATACCAAAGGTTCAAAACTCTTATCTTTTAGCTTACTTTCAGCTTTCTATTGCAGGATATTACAATGCAATCAATGATTTTAAATCTTCGAGATACTATATCGATAAAGCCCTTAAAATTTGCGACTCTCTTAATTACGAGCACATAAAAACCAGGCTTCTGCGTAAGGAAGCAGAAATGTATCTTATGCAGAAAAAATACAGAAACTGTGTAGTAAGTTTCGATAAATGCATAGCACTATCTAATAAACTTGGCATAAGAGAAGAATTTCCCAGCATCTATAAAATGAGAGCACAGGCCTATTCTAACCTCAATCAACCAGCTAAAGCTTATGCATCATCTATGCAAGCAATTAATTTTACCGATTCATTGCAAGTTTCTAAAGTTTCAGGTTTTTTAAATGAGTTTGAAGAACAAAGAACCAAAGATGCAATGGAGCGCTTCCAATTACAGGAAGCATTAAAGGATCAGCAAATAGAAAATACAGCTTACAAAATGAAGGCAAGAAGCTGGTTGGCTTTTATTGCTATTGTTTTACTCATTTTAATAATATGCATAATTGCCTATTCTTTTTATAAGAGCAATAAGAAAAACAAAATATTAATAAGTCATCACGAAACAATTAAACAACAAAAATTATTACTCGAAGAAAATATTCAAAAATTAAAGATTAATGAAATTAATCTTAAAAAATTAAATGCTACCAAAGATAAATTCTTCTCTATTATTTCTCATGATTTAAAAAGTCCTTTTAACTCTATTATTGGATTTAGTTCGGAGCTATCTACTTACTACGACTCCTACGACAATAAGGAACGTAAAATGATGATTGACATGATAAAAGGTACCTCTCAGGCAACCTTAACAATGCTTGAAAATTTACTAAGCTGGTCACGATCTCAATCGGGATACATAAAATTGAAACCAGAATCGTATAAATTAAAATCTTTAATTAAAAATGGAATATCAGCTTATCTTGGTTCTGCTGATATTAAAAATATAAAAGTAACTAACAATATTAATAAGGACACAATTGTTTTCACCGATAAAGAAACTGTAAAAATAATTGTCTCTAACCTGTTTAACAATGCTATTAAGTATAGTAAAAATGGAGGAGAAATTACCCTTTCGAGTAAAAATATCAAAAATCAAAAAATTGAGGTTTGCATAGCAGATTCTGGAATCGGAATGAATGAGTCTATTCTTAAGGGACTATTTAATATAGAAGATAATGTTAGCCGTCCGGGAACTGCTGAAGAAAAAGGCACTGGTCTGGGCTTAATTTTATGCAAAGAGTTTGTTACTAAAAACGGTGGTGAAATACGTGTAGAAAGCATTGTAAATAAAGGAAGTAAATTCTATTTCACCTTACCAATTTGTAAATCTTAATCTTTTAATAAAAAACCAAATTTATTAGAAAATCAATTTTTTGCAAACTTAAATTTTATTCATTCTTTTTTTATGAGTAACAATAAATCTACCCGTCTTCATGTGGTCGATGCCTTAAGAGGCTTAGCTTTAGTTTCAATAATGCTACTTCATAACCTTGAGCATTTTGATATCTACTTTTTGCCACCTAACCTGCCTTCCTGGATGGTTTATCTGGATAAAATTATATGGGATAGTTTATTTTTTCTCTTTGCAGGTAAATCATACGCAATATTTGCTCTCTTATTCGGATTAACATTTTTTATACAAACCGATAATCAAAACAAACGCGGCAATGATTTCAGAGCCCGTTTTGCCTGGCGTTTACTTTTACTTTTTATATTTGGCATGATTAACTCTGTTTTTTATCAGGGAGACATTTTAACTTTGTATGCGTTTGTTGGATTATTTCTTATACCACTGGTTAAATTAAATAATAAATTTATTTTAATAATTGCTTTATTACTCTTTCTACAACCCTTTGAGTTAATTCAATTGTATAAAGCTATTCAAACTCCCGATCTTAAGTTATCCAATCCCGAATCATGGTCTTATTTTGGTAAAATGAACCAATACATTAAAGCCGATTCTTTTCTTGCTACAGCTTATGGCAATTTAAACAATGGAAAATTAGCCGTAATTAATTGGAGTTGGGAAAATGGCCGTTTCTTTCATATTCTATCTACCTTTTTATTTGGAATGCTTGCCGGAAGATTGGGTTTATTCACTCCTTCGGATAAAAACAAACAATTCTGGATTAAAGCATTATTTATTTCTGCACTGGTATTTATTCCTCTATTTATTTTCCAAAAAAATATAAACTCAATAATTAGTAGCCAAGCAATTACACGTCATTTACTCTGTATTGAAAAATCATGGACCAATATGTCGTTTATGGTATTTTTAGTTTCGGGATTTGTTTTACTTTTTAACACAAAAGTGTTTGGTAAAATATTAAATGTATTTTCTCCTTTAGGAAAAATGAGTTTATCAAACTATGTATTTCAATCTATACTAGGTTCTAGCATTTATTATGGATTTGGTCTGGGAATGTATCGATACACTGGTGCAAGTTATAGTCTTCTTATTGGTATATTTCTAGCTTTACTATTGGGTATATTCTGTACATGGTGGAATAAATCACACACACATGGACCTTTGGAGGCTATATGGCATAAAGCAACTTGGATTCGCTTTAAATGATTTCTTTAATGGTAAATTTTTGATTTTTAAATGTAAGCGTATCTCCTACTTTTTTGCCCATAAAAGTTTTTGCAATTTCAGAATGAAGAGAAACAAAATAATACTGATTTTCGCCAATACTATATTGCCCCATTGCAGCCAGTAAATAAAAGTTGATTTTATTCGTAATTACCAAAGAACCAAAACTCACTTCCTCATAAATTTTATCAAGATTAGCCTGAGCTAAAACTTTTTTTAGTTTTAAACTATTTTGCATTTGCTTATTTGCCTTTTCCTGTTCCAAATGAATCATTGCACGACCAGTTTCATGCTTGTCGCCAGCTGTACTTTTACTCTCACTTCCAACCGATTCTTTTAAATCTGCCAATGCTTTTTTATTTTCATCAATCGTAGATGTTAAACTCTCGAAAGCTAATTTATAAAGCTCTTTTTTTAATTGTAATTGTTTACTCATATATATTTTTATTTCTGTTGGCTAAAAATAATCATTAGAATTCGGTTTGCCATACACATTAACTCTTTGGGTAAAATATATAAACATCAAAAGTAAATTTCTAAAATCACTCAGTTAAGTAAAAAGCTAATATCAATCATACTTATTTATATCCGATTTAAATTCAATATAAACTAATCAAAATTTAAGTTGAAATTTTAAATAACATCTTATCATTCAGAATATTAACAATATTAACCTATATCGGCAACTTGCATAATATTTCAAAACTATTATCTTTAAAAAAATCGAAAATTACCAACACACTAAAACTAATATATCTTAATCTATCAATGAGTATTTCTGAAATTATAGGACTTTGTGGCATTCAAACAATAGGATTAATTCTTATACTTTCGCATAAAAAATTTAGAACTCCTACTAATTTCGCACTAAATATTATTTTGGTTTCATTACTGGTATATTTCATGTACTATTATGTATATTATTCTAACAATAATTACCATTTCTTAACTCCATATTTTATTTCCTTTACTTTTATATCTCCACCAATAATATACATTTATTGTTTAACAGTAATGACTAGAAAATTCCCTAGTTTAAAGACTATAATTCCACATTTAATATTACCTTTTTTAGTCCTTTGTTATATTTCTATCTATTATGGAAATACCTACGAAATATTTTCTCAGAAAAGTTTCATATTCATTTTAACAATACATACTTTGGCACATATTGTATATCCAATATTTGTAATTAAAAAATTATGTTCTTTTTATCAACTTAAAGGCAAACAATTATTATTGGTATTTAAATATAACAAGGACAAAACAATTATGATCAGAGTGTTTGTTATCATGATGTTAATACATTCAATCCTACTTACTACAAAAACAATAATATTTGGCTTAACCAATACATATTACAACAGCCTTGAATACATTAATATATTTTTTCTACTTATCTTAAGCTATGTAATAGCATATCATGTAATAACCCGACCAACTACCATTCATAAACAAAAAAAGAAAAATGCTATTGTTAATTTTAAACAATACTCAAAATCATCTTTAAATGAGGACGATGCTAAAAATATTGCTCTTAAAATAAATAAGTATTTTCAGAACGAAAAAGTGTACTTAAATCCAAATATTTCACTCAAAATTGTGAGTCAAACACTAAATATCCCCAGTCATCATATCAGTGAAACCTTAAATGGCTTATTAGGCCAAAGCTTTAATGATTTTACAAACAATTACCGTATAGAAGAATTTAAACTTCTTTTACAGGATAAAAAATTTAAGAACTTTTCTATACTTGCTTTAGCTTTTGAAGTAGGATTTAAATCGAAAGCTACTTTTAACAATTCGTTTAAAAAATTCACCAAACAAACACCATCCGAGTATAAAAAATCGATAAGTAATAACCAATAGTTTTATTCAAATAAAAGCGTAAGCCCATTCCTATCGGTTTGCATTAAGTTATTTAAAAGATACTACTTCAGGAACAAGAAAAACACTTCTCTTTTTCTTATCTATCTGCTAATATTTCTTACTTATAATAAAAGTATAATTTCTTTAATTAGGAACATACTTAGTTTTCACACACCATTTTTTGATATTTAAACGGATAACACCAACAACTTCTTCTGCAATTTCTCCAATATTTAGCTATTATTTTCACATACATCAAGTCAAATTTGTATTAATAAACACAGAATCTTTTTTAAAGAAGAAAAAAATCAACAATTACCACATTCTATAACAAGCTATATTTGAAATACTTATAAGTATCACCAATAAATCAAGACGTCTTAAATTATTAGGAGTGTCGATTTTAAAACCTTTGCATACTAGGTTTAGCATTGTAATAGCATTAAAGATCGACAATGCTGTTCACTATAATCATATAAAACTTTTGTTCGATCACAACAAAAGAATGTAAACCACTTAACAAATCTATTATGAAAAGATTACTATTTCTAGGCCTAATTCTCTTATCGTTTGCTAGTGTAAAAGCTCAGCAAGAAACCGGATATTACACCTTTGGTGTGGAAGGAATTAAAACCGCAAGTTTGCCTGGTCCGGGTTTTTATTACAAAATGTACAACGCCTATTATTCTTCTGATAAACTTATGGATGGAAATGGCGATGAAATGGATATCGATTTTGATGTAAACGTTTTTGCCAATACTCATCGATTTATTTATATAACCAACAAGAAATTTTTAGGTGCCGATTATGGAATGAATATCATTGTACCTTTGGTTTCTACCGATATATCAATTGGAGCATTTGGTGTTTCAGATTCTCAATTTGCCCTTGCCGATATAACAGTTGAACCTCTGATATTATCTTGGCATGGAGCTAAATACGACGCTGCCTTTGCTGTTGCCGCTATTCTTCCTGTTGGAAAATATGATATGACCGAAGCTGCATCGGCAGGAAAAGGCATGTGGACCGGCATGTTAACCTTTGGAGGAACCTATTACTTTGACAAAAATAAATCTTGGGCTGCTTCTGCTTTGGGAAGATATGAAACTCATAGTGAAAAAGATGATTACGATGTAACTCCTGGTGATGTAACTGGATTTGAATGGGGACTATCAAAAACAATGCCTAGAGAAAAAGCAATTTGGGAAGTTGGGATAACAGGATATGCCTCTTGGCAAATTACCGATGACAAAGGTGATGATGTATTATACGATGCAAATGATCACGACCGTCAGTTTGCTATTGGCCCTTCTGTTAGAATGATACTTCCAAAATCGAAAATTGTATTGTCTATACAAGGTCAAAAAGAATTTGGAGTAAAAGACAGATCGGAAGGTTTTATGAGCTGTTTATCCTTTATTAAAGGATTCTAAATATTATTCCTGCTACTAATTTAATTGGTAGCAGGAACTGCACCTTAACTTAGATAATTTTTGCTTCGTTTTTTTAAAACATCTGATATGAAAGATCAAAAAACTGACAATACAAGCGCCATAAACAGAAGAAACTTTTTGAAACTAGGTGCTGCAGGAGCCGCAATTGGCGCACTAACAATTCCTGCAAAAGCTAAAGAAAAAGTTGTCAAAAAAATCGACGAAAAAACTGCAGGAAATGTAATCAAAACTCTAGATAATTTCCCTTATGAAATTAATGATGATTACAAACCACACAGCAACAAAGATATCATGTTTACCGGTGGATTTTGGGGATTTCATGCCGAAGATGAAGACGTTGTAAATTCAGGTAAACAATTCTCTTACAAAACATTTATGCATTTTGAGGAGAAAACAGGTTTCGATCAGTTATCAAAAGCAATGAATGCAGGAGGTTGGGCACTTCACAATACCGTTTCTCCCTTAGGTTCACAGGCAATTTCAGGCTCTGGAATCTTAAAATGGGATCAGTACAGAAAAAAAGAAGGTGAATTTCTACCCCATCACGATTGGGTTAACGATACGCAATACCAGTTTGATAGCAAACAACAGGCCGCCGATGCAATTAAACGTGCCGCCCGACTTTATGGAGCCGATTTAGTTGGAATTACACACAGGGATAAACGATGGGATTATACCGATTTTGTAGATGCACAGGCAATTATGGAGGGCCGAATGGAAGATGCTGTTTATGGATGGGAAAAATTTCCTTTTGAACCAAAAACCGTTATCGTTATGGCTTTTGAAATGGATTATGAAGCCATTGCAACAGCTCCAACCGATATACAGGGAGCTGGTGCGGGTGCCGAATATTCATCTATGACCAAAACTGCTTATCAGCTTTCTATATTCTTAAAACAATTGGGTTATCAGGCAATTCCATGTAGCAACGACACCGGATTAAGTATTCCTTACGCCATTGCAGCTGGTTTAGGTGAAGGTTCGCGAATGGGTAATTTAATTACATACAAGTACGGTCCGCGGGTACGTTTGGCTAAGATTTATACCGATTTTGAATTTACAGAATACGATAGGCCAATTGAGTTTGGAGCAATGGAGTTTTGTAAAAACTGTATGCGATGTGCCGATGCTTGTCCGGGTAAAGCCATTACTTTCGATAAAGAGCCAAGCTTTTATCCAACACACGAAAACAAAGACAATGCATGGTACAATGCTCAGGGAATTAAAAAATACTATATGGATGCAAAAAAATGTTTCCATACCTGGGGTGAATTTGGTACCGATTGTGGTTCGTGTATGGCTTCCTGCCCTTATAATAAACCAGATTTTTGGCATCACCGATTAGTTGATAAAATTACAGCAGCAATGCCTGGTCCTGTTCATGATTTTATGCGTGAAATGGATGAACTTTTCGGATACGGAGATGTAGATAACCTACAGAAACTCGATGTTTTCTATAATCCGAAAGGAAGAAGTTATAATGGTCATTAATTTTTAAAACGTAAAATTATGGTTTTTACTGGAACAGAAACATTATTCTACCTATTAGGAGTAATAACAACATTATTTATTTTGGGTCTGATAAAATATAACAAAGAACTAAAATTTAATGCATTAAGCTGGGCGCTGCTGGGCACTGGTGGCTTTCTATTTATTTTTTGTATTGCCTGGTCGGTTAGTGCTGTTTTGGAAGGCGTTCCAAGAGCAGCAAGTATGGGATTGGTTGTATTTTGTATTCCCTCAATTTTTATGTTGCTACTGGGTAGAAAAATTGCAATTAAAAAAAGTAAATAATGCCAATAGATAAATTAAAAAATTCATTGATTAACGGATTTGCATTGGCAAGTCTGTTAATCGCTTTTTACATTGGGCAATCCGATACATCTGATATCGATCGCATTTCTCAATCGCAGTTACTTAAAGAGAAAAAGATTACAAAAATTTGCAAGGAAAATGGCAGCATTGCCGCTTACAGCAGCAATAATTTAATTGGATTTATATCAAGCGGGCATTCTCAGGGCTATGGAGGGCCTTTAGAAGTAATGATCTTATCAGATACTTTAGGCAATGCCATCGATATTGAATTGATTCATAACACTGAAACCCATGCTTATATCGAAAAATTAAGAAGCAACAGATATTTTGAGCAATATCCCCATAAAAAAGTAAACGATAAATATTTAATTCAGGATGACATATCAGCCATTTCGGGAGCCACAATAAGTTCAAATGCAATTGCACTTGCCAGCAGAGAAGCTGCCTGGAACATTGCTGAAAACAATTTTAATTTAACTCTTCCGGATGTTGGAATAAAATGGAAAATAGGATTATATGAATTTTTGGTAATTCTAATTTTTATTGTGGCATTTGCAGCTGTACAACTGAAAAATAAAAAAATAAAATACCTGGCACTTGGACTTTCTTTTGTAGTTATAGGTTTTTTAATTAATGCATCAATTTCTCTTTCTCATATTGCCAGATTGATATTGGGATATATACCAGATATTCGACAACATTTAGTATGGTGGATTCTGCTTTTAGGGAACTTAACTGTAATTATATTATTAGGAAAAAATGTTTATTGCAATTCCATTTGTCCTTTTCATGCCACGCAAATTCTGTTCAACAAAATTTCAGGAATCAATTTTAAAATTGCTCCCCAATTAAGTAAATACCTTATAAAAACACCAAACTTCTTACTTTGGATATGCTTAATTCTGATTTTGATATCAAAGAATCCAACTCTTGCTGCCTATGAACCTTTTGCCATGTTTTTCTCTTTGGAAGGATTTGGCATTCAATGGTATATTTTACCAGCAGCTCTTATTGGATCGCTGTTTATTTCCGGTTTTTTCTGTCACTACTTTTGCCCGGTTGGCGCAAGTTTCAGATATCTGGTAAAAATTCGCCAAAAATTTACAAACCAATTATAAAAGAAAAATGGATAAGAAAAAACAAACACAAGTGGCAGCGCTGCTATTTTATGGAGTTATGTTAGTTTCCATAATTGCTTTTTTAAGCTCAAACATAAATTTGTAGTACTTTAAATTAATGCAAATAAAAACGGTTTTACTGCTTCTTAATCGAACAGTAAAACCGTTTTTAACATTATTACAAATAATTTATTAGGCCTGATTCTTTAGGCAACATTGTTTATATTTTTTACCCGATCCACAAGGACAAGGATCATTTCTATTTATTTTTCCTTCTTGTTGAATTGGCGATTCGGTAGATGCAAAAATATGTTCCATTTGCTGGTAATGATTTTTCCACTGCGGATCGCGCATTTCACAAAATGCTACTCCTTTTTGAAAATCGGATACTCTACCCTCCATTACATCAATATAATATTGCAATTCGATAGCTGTATGTTTGCCTTCATACTTGGTTAATAAGGCCTTAAATTTTGCCAGAGTATCTTCTCTCATTAAGTCGCCCAATACACGAATATAATGATCTATCCAATGAAAATTATCTTTCTCTAAAATAGAATTTATATGATCGAATTTCTCATCTTTGGCGTAATACAAAGCCTCGAAACAAAAAAGATAAGGCGTTTTATTCTCTTTTTTTATGTTCTCCTCTATAAAATACAAAATCTTATCGATAAAAGAATCTGGATATTTTTTTGCCAGCAGACCAACCAAATAGACTGCCTGTTCATTCATTAAATCCCAATCTTCCTCTGTTGTAAACAAATCCAGTAAAGGTTCAAAAAGATCTTCCGACAAATGTTTTTCGGCAACCACAGCATACCATAAAGGAGCTGGCAACATAATTCTAAGATCATCAGAATAATAAGCTTCTCCTTTGTACGCATTTTGTAATGCGTAAACCAATTTTTTATTAATATCCTCACTATTTTCCTGATTTCTCAAAAAATCGATGGCTTCGTAAGGAATTCCCTTCGAACAGGTATCTATTACCTCAAATGCTTGTATTGTAGAACGAATCATATTGTCAAATTTATGTGGCAAAGATATGGAAAATAATATCTGAAAACCTAGCGATTTTTACTTCTTTAAAGCAGTTTTGTTCTAATAAATAAGGCTTAAAAAAATATCCCGAAGTACAAACTCCGGGATAACAATCAATAAAACTAATGGATTAATCCTCCACCTTAAAAACTTTCTTTAAAATATCATCCATTAAACACCATTTGGTAATTGATGACTGTAAGAGATTTAAACCAACAAATGCTGTAAGAAACAACCAATTAATGTTCACATAAAATGCAAGTAAAACACTAATTAGCACCATTGCTCCTGCAATTCCTCTTATTATTCTCTCTCTCATATTTCTTTTTTTTAAATAAACTTATCAACGTTTAGCATATATGCATGCATCGGACTACAGCAATCTATACTAGAATTAAACTCTTGTATTTGTTGTAACAATTCATTTGCCTTTTCTTCCTCTAAAAAAGCAAATGTAGCTGTAGAATCGTAATGATCTTTACCCGAACCAAACCAATTCGAAGCATCCGATTTATCATTTTTTTTCTTTGTATAACCTTTCACATCAAATTCGCTGTAAGCAGTAATATCTGCTTTATTATAAATTTGCTTTAAATCATCGTAAAAAGCTTTCACACAAAATATAACAACTACTTTCATATTTTTGATATTAAGATTTACTAATCATTATTCTCTGTTACCTGAATATTTTCGGTTTTCTTAGAATATTTTTTCTTCTCTGTCATGTAATATATTAATGGAACAATTACAAGTGTTAAGAATGTTGAAGCTATTGATCCTCCCATTAAAGAAATGGCTAATCCCTGAAAAATTGGATCGAAAAGAATTACAACAGCTCCAATAACAACAGTACCTGCAGTTAATAAAATTGGAGTTGTACGCACCGCTCCTGCTTCAATTACGGCCTCTTTTAAAGGAACTCCATCTTTCAACCTCAGATTAATAAAATCGATTAGAAGTATGGCATTCCTCACCATTATTCCTGCTAAAGCGATTAAACCAATCATTGATGTTGCCGTAAAAAAAGCACCTAACATCCAGTGGCCAATTAAAATTCCTACCAGAGATAAAGGAATGGAAATCATCATTACAAATGGTACTTTAAAGTTCTGAAACCATCCTATAATTAGCATATATATCACCAATAAAACAACAGCAAATGCAGTTCCCAAATCGCGAAATACTTCGTAGGTAATTTGCCACTCACCATCCCATTTTAAGCTGTAATTGTCTTCCAGAAATGGTTGCTCGGTGTACTCTTCCATTAATTCATATCCTTCGGGCATTTTAACATCCGACAAGCGATCAGAAATTTCCATAATACCATAAACCGGACTTTCCAATTTTCCCGCAACATCGGCAGTTACATACACAACCCGTTTTTGATTCTTTCTGTAGATACTCTTTTCTTTAATTTTTTCACGAATATCAACAATATCGCCAATAGGAATTAACTGTCCGCCTTGTGTTAAGATATTTATCTTTTTTAAATCGCTTAAACTGCTTCTGTCCTTTTCGTGCAAACGAAGATCTATACCTACCTGCTCGTGTTCATGTTCCTGATACAATTGAGATACCTCATTGCCCCTAAGAGCCATATTTAAAGTATGAACAACCTGTTGTGTAGAAACTCCGGCCAACATAGCCTTTTCCTTATCAACATTAAACTGAAATTCTGTTTGATCATCTTCTACCAGCCAGTCTATATCTACTACATCATCAGTTTTTGCAAAAATAGATTTTACCTGTTTCGCAATTTGAATTTGACCTTCAGCTTCAGGACCATAAATTTCTGCTACTAATGTTGACATTACTGGCGGTCCTGGTGGAACTTCCACTACTTTAACATTTGCATTAAATTTTTTGCCAATTTCCTGCAAACCAGGTCTCAATGCCTTGGCAATGTCATGACTCTGCAAATTTCTTTCGTTCTTGTGGGTTAAGTTAACTTGAATATCAGCTACATTCGATCCTCTTCTTAAATCGTAATGACGAACCAAACCATTAAAATTCATAGGAGCTGCAGTTCCTACATAGGTCTGATAATCGGTTACATTTTCCTGCTGAGCAATATAGTTAGCCAACTCTTTAGCCACAACAGCTGTTCTTTCGAGAGTGGTTCCTTCGGGCATATCAATAATTACCTGAAATTCATTCTTGTTATCGAATGGCAACATTTTTACTGCAACAAACTTAAAGTAAATCAATGTCATCGATGCCAGTAACAAAACACTCACAAAACCAATAAAACTCCAGCGCTTTACTTTCGATTCAAGCATAGGGCTTATGGTAGCCTTATAAATCTTATAAATTTTAGAATCTTCTAGTTTAAATTTTTCTTCATTTTCATCCTCTTTTTCATTAAATCTTAACAATCGGTAAGCTAAATAAGGTGTTATAGTTAAGGCTACTAAAAGTGAAAATATCATAGCAATAGAAGCACCTATTGGCATAGGACTCATGTATGGTCCCATTAATCCGGAAACGAAAACCATTGGTAAAACCGCTGCAATTACAGTAAATGTTGCTAAAATAGTAGGATTACCAACCTCGTCGATGGAACGCAATGCTGCTTGCATAAATGGCAATTGTTTCATTTTAAAATGCCGGTGCATATTTTCAGCAATAATAATAGAATCATCGACTACAATACCCGTTACAAAAACCAAAGCAAAAAGAGTAATTCGGTTAAGTGTATAATCTAGAAAATAATAGCTAAACATGGTTAAAGCAAAAGTTATGGGTACCGAAAGAAATACCACTAAACCACCTCGCCAACCCATGGCAAGCATCACCACAAATGTAACTGCAATAATAGCTCCTAAAAGATGTAACAATAGCTCCGAGACTTTATCGGATGCTGTTTCTCCATAATTTCTAGTCACATCAACATTAACATCCGAAGGAATTAAATCTTTCTTAAGAACTTCTACCTTATTTAGAATTTGCTCTGCAACTTTCATTGCATCGGCACCTCTTCGTTTGGCAACCGATATGGTAACTGCCGAATATTCTCCTGCATATTTCTTCTTGGCATCATTCACTTTCCCGTATCCAAAGCTTACATATTGCGATGGTATTTCGGGTCCGTCAATTACTTTGGCAACTTGCTTTAAATAAATTGGACTGTTTTTATAAACACCCACAACTAAATTAGATACATCTTCGGTATTTTCGAGAAATTGTCCGGTTTCAACCAGATATTCAGTATCATGACTATTAAAAGAGCCCGAGCCAATTTGCTGATTAGAAATTTGTATTTGCTGAGCAATACTTAAAGCATCGATATTATAGCTGGCCATTTGTTCTCTATCTAGAACCACACGAACTTGTCGCGAACGCCCCCCTATTACTTTTGTTTCGGATACTTCGCCAACTTTCTCTATTTCGTTGTTTACTTCCTGAGCAATTCTTTTCAATTGAAAATCGTTATAATTTTCGCTCCAAAAAGTTAAACCAAGAACGGGAACATCATCAATTGCACGAGTTTTTATTAATGGCATTGAGGTTCCTTTTGGCATTTGATCCATGTGCTTCATTATCTCGTTGTACATTTTCACAAGAGATCTTTCTATATCTTCGCCAACTACAAATTGAACAATAAGCATTGCTTGTCCAGGCATTGATGTAGAATAAACATACTCAACACCAGGAATATTAGCCACTACTTTTTCCAAAGGTTGCATTACTCTGGATTCAATTTCCAGAGGACTTGCGCCAGGATACATTAAAAAAATATCAGCAATGGGTACATCTATTTGTGGTTCCTCCTCTCTTGGAGTAAGGTATGCACTATAAACACCTATTACCATAAAGGCAATCATTAAAAGAGGTGTTAGTTTCGATTTTATAAATAAGTTGGCAATTCCGCCTGCAAATCCTGTTTTCATTTATTCGTGTATTTAGTAATTAGTACAGATAAATATTAGCTCATAAACTATTATTCACTAAGTATATTTTCATCTATTTACTCTCACTTTTTAACAACTTTGGCGCCATCCCAAATTTTTCCGCTGTAAGACTCTATGTATTGCTCATTATCGCTTAAACCCGATAATACTTCAACCATATTATTACTTGTCTTTCCAATTCTTATCCAGCGAAGCATTGCTGTTCCCGACTGGCTAAGAGTATAAATACCTGTTAACTGGCCTTTTCTCACAAGAATATTTTCAGGAATCATAATACTTGGCATTCCCCCTTTTTCGAGTAAAACATTTGCATACATTCCGCTATAAATTTTACCTTTTTGTGCACTATCTGGTTTAAGAACAATTTTAGCTTCGAACTGATTTCCTGTATATAAGGCAGAAGGATTAACCTCAGTAACTATGCCCTGTATTTCAATATTATTTAAAGCACTAACACGTACTTTAACATGATCGTTTTTTTCAATTTTAGAAATCTCCGTTTCTGGAATTCTAGCCATTACTTTATATTCTCCTGGTTTTTCTATCGCAAGCAATGGCATACCTGGCGATGCCAAATCACCTTCGTTCATATACTTGCGGGTAATAACACCACTGTAAGGAGCCCTAATTGCTGTATAAGCAAGCATTTCGTTAATTTCAGCTTCCATTTGTTTAACAGCTTCCAATTCTGCTTTTGCCATATTATAAGCTGTGGATACATCATCCATTTCCTTTTGAGATGCACTTTTTTGTTCAAACAGTATGCTAAAGCGATCGAAATCCTTTTTTGCATTTTTATAAGCAGCTTCAGCCTTTAGCATATTTGCTTTTACCTGCGATTTTTTTGCCTGAATATCTTTATCTTTAACCTGCATTAAAAGCTGTCCTTTCTTAACTTTCTGACCTGGCTCCACATAAATTCTGGCTATTTGTCCAATAATTCGTGTACTTAAGTTAGAATGTGTTTCGGCTTCTATTTTTCCCGAAAAACTTAACAATTCAGGTCTATTTTCAATTTTTGCAGTTTTAAGAGTAACCACAAGCTGGGCTTTTGAGCTTTCCTTGGTATTTGATTTTTCGCTACACGATTGCAATCCAAAAAAAACGATACCAGCAATTGCTATGAATAAATATTTTTTTAAGTTCATATCTGTAATTCTTTTGATTTTAGTTTTGATTATTGTAGATCTTTTTCGAGTAACAATTCCAATTGGAATACTGCAACATGATATCTGTATAATGAGTTTATATATTCCATATTTTTAAGTAAGGATACAGATTCAGACTGTAGCACATCTGTGGTTTTTTCTAGTCCCTGTATGTAACGATCTTTACGAATTCGATAAGCTTCATTGGCTTGTTCCATTGCCAACTTACTTAAATCTATTCTATCGAACGCAAGTTTAAGATTTCGCTTAGCCGCTTTAATTTCCATACTATTTCTGGAGGCATAATCGGCCAAATCTAACTCTGCAATTTTTAGTTCTGCTTTTGCCTTCTGCACTTTACCTGTATTTTTATATCCTCCAAATAAATTCCATGAAAGACTGGCACCAATTATATAGTTATTTGCTGATGTACCAAAAAGCTTATCATCATTCCATTCGTAAGCTCCATAAGCATTTAATCTGGGTAGAAATTTCATTTTTTCGGATTTTAGCATGTTTTCTCTTGCTTCAATCCCCTTTTTATAAGCCATTAGATCGGAACGAATTCCTTCGTCTTGATTTTTACTAAGACCTTGCAATATTGAGGCTTGTCTCTCTAAGCGATCGGTTGTAACTATTAGAGTTTGAATATCGAGTCCTAACATATAAGCTAAATACTCACCTGCTTGCTTTTTACTATTTTTAGCATCAGCCAATTGAGAACTCAATTCTAAAACTCTAACTTTAGCGGCCAGAAAATCTGCCTCTTTCACATATCCTTGCTCTAAATTATTTTGAGTAAGCTTTAAGGCCGATTGTGCTGTTTCCAGTGATTTTTCGTATACTTTAACTGCTTCCTGCGCCAATTCAAGCTGATAGTATGCCTTTTTAACTTCAAATTTGGTAAAATTGATAGTGCGCTCGGTAGTAAAATCGACTGCTTGTCTTTTTGCATTGGCTGCTTTTCTGCCATAAATACCATCGAAATTAATTAAAGGCTGCTCCACCTCTATTTTGGTATTGTAGTTTTCAATTCTATCGGGATCATTTAACAAAACAGGATTAAAATCGGCCGTTGTAGCAATTTCCTGTTTTAACTTAAAACCGAAACTTGCCAATGGATCGTTAGTAGTAACATAAGAATGAGACAAATTAATATTAGGAAGAAACACTGAATTAGTCTGACGAAATTCTGCTTTTGCAGCATTTCCAAGCTCTTTAGCCTTATTTATTTGCCTGTTATTCTCTGCAGCTTTTTGCAAAGCATCCTTTAAACTTAATTTTAATTCTATCTGCTGAGCCATAATTGGCATTGAATTTCCTGCAAAAAGAAAAAAAATAATTAGGTAGATAAAGTTTCGCATATTCTGTTATTTGTTTATTGATTTCGATTCAAAAATATACAGTTTTATTTATATATCCAAATATCTAGATGTGTTAAGCTTTATTTAAAACTGTATATTAAAACAACAACTAGGATTAATCATTGAAATTTAGCTATTTAAAAAGAAAAATACAATAATTACTTTATATAATATTTATTGAAAATTTATTTTCATAAATTACATAAATGGAATTTTAATCAAAATTTTCGACACGAAAAATATCCTTGAGACTGGAAGTAATATTGAATTAATGCTAGAAGATAAACAGCATTATTTGCTAGACTACTAAATCACTATCGTCAAATTATAAGTTTTCGGGGTGGATTGCGGGCTAATTTCCTGTCAGGCTAACGACGGAAAACGTGCGAAGATGCGCCGTTGGCACACCACGAACACCACCCTGAAATTTATAAAATACTGAACGCTTAGTTGTTGTGTTTAGTTTTTAATTTTCAAATCCTTTTTTTGTTCTTTAATCCGCCCTTGGTGTGCTCTACTTGAATTGCACTCCTTTCTCACAATTCGCAAAACAGCCTTTTCTTTATGATAATTCCTGAAATTTTCGGTCAAATCATTGTCTTTAAACAAATAGAAATTATTCTCGTCAGTTCGATATTCGACAGATTTTAAATCAATCCTATTCAATTCAACAAATCTATCTACTATTACCGAAAATGTGTTTGGTTGGCGATGGTCAACCACTAAATCTGTCCATTTTGATTGAACTCCTGTTTCTTGACAAGGAACATATCCTTTTTTAGAAAATTTGTTAAAGTACTCTTGTTTAACGCTCCTTATGTCTTTTCGAACTACATTTCTTGCCGCTTGTCTAAATCCGTCAAACAAATTTTCCTTTGGTTTGGTAATTCTAAGACGATATGAAATAAAATCCGTCTCACCATTTTTGTACAGTAATTCAAAGCATTTTGTACTGAACTGTACTTTACCTATCCGAACATCTTCGATTACATAATCGTCATTTTCTTCCTGGTTTAATTCAACTCCAGATTCATTATCTTCAAAATCAGG
This sequence comes from uncultured Marinifilum sp., assembly GCF_963677195.1. NCBI lineage: Bacteria > Pseudomonadati > Bacteroidota > Bacteroidia > Marinilabiliales > Marinifilaceae > Marinifilum > uncultured Marinifilum sp. The sequence goes on along the minus strand of NZ_OY781918.1, from coordinate 3,211,931 downwards.
ATGGTTGTCTGTGTATGTTATGTCGTAGTTCAATAAATCAATAATATCATTGTAATGTTCGTCAGATAAGATTTCTCCAAAGTCATAAGAATTTAGTATCTCTTTGTAATAATTAAGAGCATCCTTTTTAAACTTAAATTCCTTATCGCCTATTTTAATCATTTTTCTCATTGTAACGATGCTCATTTTAAATTAGACACAACTATAGATAAAAAATAGAGGACAACTAATATTGATTCTAGAAACAATATTAGTAAATTAAATAATAAAATAAGTTGCTAAGCATTTTAATTAATGCTTAGCAACTTATAAGGATAATTTAAACACTATAAATTAAGGTATATAACTATTTTTTTAGCTCGTGTAATAAAAGGCCTAACACCTTAAGAGCTGATACTCTAATATTTCTTTCCCGAGCTTTATACAGGCTTAATTGTTTTGAGATTACTCTATTTTTAAAAGCCATTGCAATCCATACTGTTCCAACGGGTTTTTCTTCTGTACCGCCATCGGGTCCGGCAATTCCCGATGTTGCCAAAGCATAATCTACATTTAATAATTCTCTGGCTCCTTTTGCCATCTGTTCTACTACCTGCTGACTAACAGCGCCATATTTTTCTAAATCATCCGATTTTACTTTCAGAACATTTTCCTTAACCTCATTCGAATAAGAAACAACACTTCCTTTAAAATATTCGGAACTTCCTGCATGTGAACTTATTAAATGAGCAATATATCCACCAGTACAGCTTTCTGCCGTTCCCAAAGTCATTCCTTTCTCTATTAATAATTTGGCAACACTCTGCTCTATGGGCATATCGTCGTATCCAAAAATATTATCGGGTATAATTTTCTTTAGCAGTTCAACTTGCTTGTTAATTTCGGCCGTTAATACATCTTTACTTTCTCCTTTGGTACTAATTCGTAAACGAACCTGTCCGGGAGATGGTAAATAGGATAAATGCATATAATCAGGCAAATTTGCTTCCCAGTCGACTAACATTTCTGCAAGCACCGATTCTCCAATTCCTTCTGTCATAATAGTTCTATGAACTATTGCAGGAGTAGAAAAATGTTGCCGTAAAGCATTCAACACACCATTATTCATAATGCCTTTCATTTCAAACGGAACACCAGGCATTGAAATCACAACTTTTCCATTTTTTTCAAACCACATACAAGGTGCAGATCCGAAATTATTATCAATAATTCTAGCTTTATCGGGAATTAAAGCTTGCTCCCGGTTAAATTTATTCATTGGTATGCCATAGCGAGCCAACCTTTCTTCTACTCGCTTATATAATCGGGCATCCTCAATCAAATTCATACCAAAATAATCACTTAAGGTTTTCTTAGTAATATCATCATTTGTAGGCCCTAATCCTCCAGTCATCAAAATCAAAGAGACTCTTTCCAAGGATTCTTCAAGAGAATTTACGATATCCGACTTTTGATCGGAAATACTATTGATACGAGATACATCTATTCCAATTTTATTTAGTTCCTGAGCCATCCAGGCCGAATTGGTATCAACAATCTGTCCAATTAATATTTCATCACCAATTGTAATTATTTCTGCTTGCATTGTAATTAATATGATATTAAAAAATTGTTCTGATTTATTTTATTCTTTCCTATTAAAACCAATAGACTGCAATCTCTGCAAAAGAGTTGGATGCGAATAATAGAAAAAAACGTAGGCTTTGTGAGGTGTTAAATTGCTTAATGAGCTAATGGAAAGTTTAATTAATGCTTCGCCCAAAGCCTGTCCATTGTATTTTTTACTGGCAAACTCATCGGCCTGATATTCGTTATGTCTCGACCACATATTCATTACCAGGCCTAAAATTGAAGAGATTGGCGAATATAAAATACCGAATGCTATTAATCCAAGGTGAAAGCCATGCACTTCGGCGCCTAATGCCTCAGATAAAGCTGAATTTCCAATAAAAAGAGAAAAAATGTAAAACATTAAACCTGTTTGTAGTAAGGATATAAGAATGCCACTTAGTGTATGCTTTTTCTTGTAATGACCAATCTCGTGAGCCAGAACAGCAACAATTTCCTCGGTGCTTAATTCATTAATTAAAGTATCGAACAAAACGATTCTTTTCTTTGCTCCCAAACCACTAAAATAGGCATTTCCTTTCGACGATCTTTTGGACCCATCCATTACAAAAACATTATCGAGTTTAAATTCTGCTTTATCGGCAAATTCTTTTATTGCTGATTTTAATTCTCCATCTTGTAAAGGTGTTTGCTTATTAAAAAGTGGAACAATTAATGAAGAATAGAACATGCTCATAAAAATCATGAAAGCTGCCATTACTAACCAGGCCATCCACCAAAAATCTTCGGTTGTTTGTTGATAAATCCATATTAACAAAGCCAATAAACCTCCACCAATAATAAGCCCTAATAATCCTCCCTTTATTTTATCAAAAATGAAAGTTTTTAGGGTAGTTCTATTGAATCCGTATTTTTCTTCAATCACGAAAGTGGAATAATATGAAAAAGGCCATCCAATAATACTCGAAAAAAACATGATGATCCCAAAAAATATCAATGCTATCACAATAGGATTATTAGAAAACATCCTTGCCAAGTCATCAAGCCAAGCAAATCCGCCTAATAATATCATTAAAAAGCTTACTATAAAACTCAAACTAGAAGAAATAAAGCTTAGCTTGTATTTTTCCTGCTGATATTGCTGAGATTTACTGTATTTTTCGCAATCGTAAATTCCTTTAAGTACCTTAGGCAATTGGGGAGACCAATTTCGCAGATTCAACACATCGAGTATTCTTTCTAAAAGAAAATCGAAAGCTAAAATTCCAAGTATAATATAGAGAATTGTTGTAGATGTCATTTTTAAAATTTTTAATATAAAGAACAAAATTAAAAAACCCCTGAGAGAATCTTCTTTCAGGGGCATATATTTTAGTAATATTTATTATTCACCAAAAAATTTATCGAGTAAAAAATTATTTTGAGTTCTTTGAGTTAGCTGTTTAAAGTATTTTTTTACTTTTTTAAATTCGCTTGGTTCTTTTTTCATTTTACGGTATTGAGTTACCGATTTTCTCATCCAGTGATTTGCTTGCTCGAAATCGTTTTTTAATTCGTAAGCCATGGCTAAATTATATGCTGCCCGCGCTGATATTTTTAAATCATTAGATTCTACTAATTTTTCCCATATAGCAATACTTTGTTCCAAATTATCATTCTCTAAATAATAACGTGCCAAAATAAAATCCTGATCGCCCCCAATAAAATACTCTCTGGTAATATTTGTCCATTGGGGAGATATTAAATTGGCATATTTACGGCCAATTTCGTAGGCTACCTCGGCACTTATTTCTTTTCGACCAGGCATTTTTTCCTCTACCAAACGCTGATAAGAACTGGAACTTACCTCAGAATACAAACTATCCATTAATATGCGCTCGTCGTGCAGCTTTTGCAATAAAGGATCGTATATTCTCCAAACCGAATAATATTTTATATCGGTTATTCCCCAATTTTCTTCTTCACTAATTATTTTATATTCATTAAAAATCAGAATATCTTCTAAACAAACTAATACATCCGAACCTGTCGATTCACAAATACTATCAACCTGAGTCCATTCCATAGGTTTGTAAACTCTATCGCCAGTAAAATGTTTATGTGGTAATTTTATAAAGGGTATTGAGTCGGCTCCTAAATATTCCGATAAATTTTCCCTTAAACCTAAATAACAATTCAGCGATCTTATGCTATCATAATTCGATGAATCAATAGTTATTATATCATTCATCTTATAGTAGTTACTTACAGAATCAATATCAAAGCTGGTATTTCTATCTACAAAACCAAATGTTTTAACATCGGGAGGAATAATTATTTTAGGTGCTTTTAGACTTTCGAATTGAAATAAAGCCGTTGTTTGGCACGATGATAAAATAAAAATTAGAAATATTAATAAGTAATTTATTACTCTACACTTAAATCGGAAAAATATATGTTTAGTCATTTAGCAGTACTATTCTTTAAGTTCGGATTAATTTCCTAGCCAGTATTTCTTCAAAAACCATTCCAAAATCATTAATATGATAATAAAACTTAGTAAATATAATAAATCTACTGCATTTCCATATCTTACCTCAGTGGAAATTGTTGTTTTTGATTTTTCACTCGAAAGCAGGAATTTTTTCAGGTTTTTCAAATCAGACAGGCTATAATATTCTCCATTTGATTTTTCAGAAATCTGTACCAAAACATCCTTATTGGCTTGCAATGTTTTAGATTCTAAATTGTTGGATCGAACAATAAATTGCCCTCTTCGTTCTAGGTTTTTCTCTAAACCTATTGTTTTAACCACATATTTATATTCTCCCTTTTTAAGAAAATTTAAGGACAGTTGATAAGCGCTATCCTGCCTATTAAAACTATAGTTGTAGATATTAGAATCAATATCAGATAATTCAAATTTTAAATCTGTATTGTTTGATATTTGATAACTTTCATTATACAATTCTGCATTTATCAAAATATTATTTCCTTCAATAAAATCTTTTTCATGCTTTACTACCAGTTGATTTTTTTTAACTTTTAAGGCCTGGTATTGTATTATTCTATTCACCAACTCGTAAAAACGTTGATGAGTATCGTTCATTTGGTATTCGTATAGTTTCCATCGCCACAATCCTTCTCCAAAAATCCATGCAATTTTCTGATCCTGTATGTTCGTGAAAGAAATTAATGGATAAGAGGTTCCTATTCCTTTTACCTTTTGATAAGCTAAAGTGTGATTTTCAACACCAAAAGTATAATCGCCAAAAGGGACTAATAATGGTGGTAATTTTGTAAAAAAGTCTTCATTTGAAACTTTGGTTTTAAATAAAGAAAATAATTCGTTTTGTGCATAAACTGCATTGCGAAACAATCCATCCATATTAGAAAACTGCAAGCCCAAATCCATCTTATTAAGCTTATTTAAATCGTTATTCCCTCCCACAAGCATAAGTACAGGTATTTTTTCTCTCTTAACCTGCTGAAATAATCTAGGATAAGATTCTCCTTTCGATGGAATTTGATACATAACACACAAATTAACATCTTTTAAATTGGCTGTTTGTTTTGATAAATTAATCAGTTCAGAGGTAAAATTTGAATTGTAATCTATCGCCGATTTTATAGCAGCTAAATCGGGATGATACTGGTCAAAACAAATGGCAATTTTTCGTTTACTGTCTAAAACATCAACAACAAAATCGGCACTATTATTTTTAAGAGTATATTCTTTTATGTTCGATTTTACTTCAACAGAATATCTTTGCAAGCCTTTATTTTTGGGAGTAATCATATAATCTTTTTCTGCATAAAAAGATATCTGATTAACAATTAATTCATCTTTTATTAGAATTTTATTTCCACTTTTTATAGATATTTGCAGCTTACTACCTTTAGCATTATCTGCCTTAATACCAATGCGTACAGGCATTCGACTATTGGTAAATCCAATACGATTCGATTTTACCGATAATACAGAAATATCATTTACAATACTTGTATCGCCCAATTGTAAGGTATGCACAGGGCATGCTAATTCCTTTGCTAAATAACGAGGATTTCCACCCACATTGTACAAACCATCGCTTGCTAAAAGCACTTGAACATTTTCACGATTTCCATAATTATTTCTCAAATAAATCATTAAATCAGAAAAATCTGTATAAGAATAATCAAACTTAAAACTATCAAGCTGTTCAACCTGTTTTCCAAATTTTAGATACTGAATATTATAATGATTCTCCAATGAACTTAGTAAAGCATCTATATCCTTAGGATATTGATTCAAATAATAAGATGAATCTCTACCTAATCGCAGAGAAGATGAATTATCCTGAGCAAATATTAATACAGGCTTATTTTCTATTCGCTTTTTATATTTTAATTGTGGAGCAATTAGTAATATTAATAATAAGAGTAAAGCTAAAAACCGTAAAGCTCCTAAAGAAATAATTCGCAAAACAGACAAATTATTATGATATGGTTTACGAAAAAAATATTGCCAATACACAAGAGCAAATGCAAGAAGTGTAAAAGGCAGCAAGCACCATAAAGAATATTGTGTAACAAGGGAAATATTCAATTCTCAATTTTTTATAATTAGTAAAAACAAATGTAAGAAACTATTCGCCTCGAATCTACTATGTATTTATATTTTTTAAGCAACAAAATGTTTTATTATCTGCAAAATAAAAAGAAAACAAATATTTTCCTGAAATCGAAGCACTTCTTCATTTCATGCATATATTTATCTTTATAGAAACAATTGAATTGAATAATTAAAAACTTTTTGATCTATTGTTTTTTACACAGAGTAAGTACATGTTAATTAATCTTTTAAACTTCTTTAACAAATTTTCAAACCATTTAACCACCTATGTAATTACATTTGTAATGTAAGAGTAAAGAATAGTGGTTTTTTCATAAATAGAGTAAATAGGGTTATAAAGTGAATAAAAAAAGTCGGGTGGTTCCCGACTTTTTTTGTGCTATCAATTTTGTATTTTTAGTTTTGTTCTAAGTAATTATAATTACGATATCCTGTTTTTTCTTTGTACCAATCGTCGTACTCACTTCCGCCCGATTCAGCCCAGTTCTTAAAATAAGGATATCCTAATACTACTTCCGATTTTTCTTTTGGATAAGCAAAATCATGAATGATATCTATACCCCAAGGTAAATTATATTTATCCTTATAATATTTACCTTCGGCAATATCACTTTTATCGTCGCTGGTACTTAACAAGCTTTGGTCCATTAAATCGGTAGGTTCCATATTTGAACAATGTACCTCACGCCCCCGTTCTTTATTAATAAAAATAAAAGGATTAATATCTCCCAATTCATCAATAGGATCATTATAGGTAATCAGTATCTCAAATTCGCTTTCCTTACCATTTGCCCAGGCATTATCAAAAGCAATTATAACTGGCAACGACTGGTCGGCTTCTAGCCCTTTATCATTAAGTTTTATAATTCCTTCGGTAAGATTATAACCTGTTACTTCTTTAATTAAAGATTCATTCATGTTTAACTGAATACCAAAACCATTTTTTAGCGAACCTCCAATATTTTTAATTACATAGTTTAATTTGGTTTCTACAATTTCACCTTCGGCATTTTCAATATTAGTGTATCTGTAATTAACAACTAAATCATTAAAATCATAATCTCCTTTGTATGGCCATAAATCTTCGAAAGCATAAGTTCCCCAACCATAAATCGATGGTGTATATGTTGTTGTAGCTTTATCGGCATCTTCCGGGAATTCGTCATAAAAATCAATAATACCGTCATTATCAGTATCTACTTCTTCTATACTATCTTCATCGTAAGGTAAGGTTGCTAAATCGTGAATAAGAGTATTGTATGTTGAACGGGCTTCCCATCCTCCGGTAACTTTATCCATAATAAAGTTTAAACCTTCGTTACCAATAGCTGTTGCCCACCACAATTCATCCTTAGAATCGAATGTTAACGAATTTGGATAATTTGGAAGAGACTCTGAACTAATCCAAGTAGCATCAATTGTATTTCCCTTATTAAAATCGCATCGGTACAAACCTGTTGTACTGGAAATATACATTACACCATCGGCATCGAAAGTTAAATCTCCACCAGAATTGGACTGCAAACCATAAATTTTATAGCTGGCTACTTTTTTTCCACTAGATGGATCTAATGCATAAACGTAACTCCATGTAGAAAAATATAATAATCCATCATTTCTGTTGTATCCTAATCTTGGTCCACCAAAACGAATAGATCCCTGAGTAGTCCAACTTCCTTTATCAATATCGTAACAATACAAACTGTATTTAGGATAGTTATTACCTATAGTGTATAATTTACGTGATACTGGATCTATTGCACAAGTGTAACTTCCCGTATTATCTGGCAACTTATCAATAACTGTTAATTCGTTTGTTGCTTCGTTAATAGTAAAAAGCTCTCCACTTCCATTAACACCATAAAAAATATCAACAGCACTTTCTTTAGCCGATTTAGTGGCTGATTTATAAAAAGAAGCCTTTGTTCCATTAACAGCAATAATTGAAGAGCTATAAATACCCATTTCATTTTTAACTACATAAAGAGATTTACAAGATTCGGGTATGGTAACATTCATACTATAACTAGACTGATCGGTAACCACAGATGCTATTTTATTATTTAAAGCATTTGTAATTTCTAAATTTGCAGTAACCTCTTCTCCTGCTTCATCGGTATAAGTTATTTCCGATTCGGTATATTCTTCATCGTACAAATAAATTGTATACTTAATTGAATTTGAATTATTCATTTTTGTGCCACCAAATGATATGCTTACTTCTTTTGATGTTTTAAAATCAAAATCATCGGGAACATCAATTTCTGACATTATTCCATCACTTTCCTGCTCTACCTCTTTTTCAATTTCTTCTTCTTGATCTGTTGTTGAATCTGAACAACTGCAAAAAGCGAATAATGTAAAAATCAGTCCAATAAACATTAAATTTTTTCTCATACTGCAAATTTTTAATAGTAATTAATGGGCTTTTAGTTATTATTTTAAACAATAGTCAATTGTTTGTTTTTTTCATTTATATATCAAAACCTGGTCTTATAAAATCTTTCGAATCGGGAAAAACTTTATCAACCAAAGATCTAAATCCTGATAAAAGCAATAAAATTGGAAGCATTCGATCTTCTGATTCCGGAAATCGATTAAGAAGAAAGCTCCAGGCATCGATCGATCGATCGATAGAGATTAGCACAACTTTTGCCGAAGCGATGCTATCGTGTTTATAAAATTCATTTCCTGTTTCTTCGGTATTGGCTTTACTTCGTAATGATCTAAATAGTTTACTTGGGATTATAAATTGATACCAATGAATAATTTCCGACACATTAAAGATCATTTTTTCGTCTTCATTCATTTCCGATTCATCGGTAAAATCACAAAGTTCTTTAAGAGTGCTATTACCAATATGAATTAATGATTCGAAATCGGCAAACCAAGAATCGACTAATTCGGAATATTTATCAGCTTGAATCATTAGCTGACTATTAAATATTAAATCATCTTTTTCCTCCTCTTCATCAGCATCGAAATGAAGCGATTTTTTAGGCAATTCCATTCCTAAATCTTTTGCTGCCTGATTAAGCAATTCCATGCTTATCTCGAACATTTCATCAAGATTTTCCATGGCCGAAGAAGCCTCTTTCTCTGTCAATTTAACATCCGAAACACCTTCATCCATCATTTTATAATTAAGACAGTTTGATGTAAAATCACAACGCTCACACCAACCATCGCAATAGTTATAAATTCCGGGAATTAAATTCGGATTTTGTATTAAGGCAAAGAGTAAATCTTTATTCATGTTCGTACCTAAATTTCTTAAAAATATCCTCTATTTTAACAGATATCTTGTTTTAAAGCTTATTGTACTATATAATATGAATTAGGTTTCAATAGCAGCTTAAGTTTTTTTTAAAAAATTATAAATACCTAAAAAACAGCAGTCTCAAAAACTTATAAATCAATGCATTTATAAACTTTAAAAAATACATTAAAATTCTTGTCAACAATAAAATAAGTTAGTCTCAGTTTGTTTAAAAAAAATAAGCTACCTTAAAATAAAGGTAGCTTAGAAAATATCATAAGGAACATAACTTTTATTAAAGCTTATAGCTCTTCTATTTCTGACATATAGGTAGAAGTTTGAACCAATAATTTTTGAAACTCGACTAGTAAAAGTGTTTTATTTTCTTCTTCCATAGTGCTCATTGGCGAACGAAATTCTTCTTGCACCTTACCCATTAGACTTAATCCTGTTTTAACAGGAATTGGATTCGATTCGATAAAGCACAATTGAATAATTTTTAGATATTTTAAATGAATCGCCCTTGCTTTCTGAACATCTCCCTTTAGAGCATATTTTATTAAATCATGAAACTCCTGTGGAAAAAGGTTGGCTGCAACTGAAATTACCCCATCGGCACCCAAACAAACTGCTGGAAAAGCTAAGGCATCGTCTCCCGAAAATACCATAAAACCTGCTGGTTTATCTCTTAAAATACAAGCCAATTGTTCTAAATTTCCCGAAGCTTCTTTAATTCCGGCAATGTTATCCACTTCCGAGGCTAGCTCTACTACTAAATCGGCAGGTATATTAGAGGCTGTTCTACCCGGAACATTATATAATATTACAGGTACAGAAACAGACTGAGCAACCTGAGTAAAATAATCTTTTAAGCCTTTTCGCATTGGCTTATTATAATATGGAGCCACGAGCAATACTGCATCGGCACCCAATGACTCTGCAAGGCGAGAATTTTCTATTGCGGTGTGGGTTGAATTAGAACCTGTGCCCGCAATTACAGGAATACGTTTATCAACCTTACTAATTACAAATTTTATTACTTCGGCATATTCCTCTTTCGAAAGAGTTGCTGCCTCACCTGTGGTTCCACATACAACAATTCCGTCGGTTTCATTTTCCAAATGAAAGTTAATTAAGCCATCCAATGCTGTATAATCAATATCTTTATCTTTCGTAAAAGGTGTTACCACAGCAACAAATGATCCTTGCCAAACTTTTTTCATTTTCTCTATATCATTAATAAATAAATTCTGAATTCATTTCAGAACAATGTAAATAATACCGGTTAACGCCTAAATATTTCATCAGAATTTTTTCGATGAAATTATTTAGTTGTCAACCGGCATTACTCCTTGATTAAAAATCCTACTGGTTAATGTAGGCTTGTGGTTTACGGCTGCAAATATAAATTTAGTGGTGGGATCAATAAAATTTTTAGAAAATTTATTCAAATTTTCTACATTCTGTTAGTTTTTCAACATATTTGTAGTGAAATTCAACAAATACTAAAAAAAATGATAACAATTCCACAAGTTGTAGAAAAAATTGTGAGCTCTCAGCCATTTTTAGCCGAGGCATTAGTCGAAGGATTAATCAACATTTCGTCTTTGGCTCGCAAGATACAAAATCAAGTTGAACAAAGTGTAAAAAAACCAGTTAAAATTGGTGCAATTATTATGGCACTAAACCGATTAGCACCAAACTTGGAAGTAAAAATTAATCCTGGATTAAAAGATGTAATTACAAATGTTGGAGATATTATTGTTAGATCGCATTTGGTTGATTTTACCTATAAAAATTCAAATACCCTTATTGAAAAACACACAGAATTGTTAAAATCTATAGGTCCTAATCAGGAGTTTTTTTATACCATGGTACAAGGAGTATTTGAATCGAATTTGGTGGTTTCCAGTTCGCTTCAGCAAAAAGTTGAAGAAGCATTTTTGGGCGAAGATCTTGTATCCAGAAGTGAGCGACTATCTTCGGTAACCTTAAAGCTTCCGGCAACAAATAGCTTACAACTTGGTTTTTATTATTTTATATTAAAAAATATTGCCTGGGCTGGCATTAATATACAAGAAGTGGTATCAACTACTAACGAATTTACTTTAGTGGTTAACGATGCCGATATCGACAAGACTTTTTCTGTTCTAAAAAATATGGGGAATCATTAACCGACTCCCCATTTTATATTATTTGCCGTAACAGCATTTTTTAAATTTTTTACCACTTCCGCAAAAACAAGCTTCGTTTCTGCCTGGTAATTTTTTCTTGTGTTTTGGTTTAGGATATTCTCCCGAAACATACATCCAGTTATTATTTTCTTTCCTAAAAAAAGAATTTTCATGTAATATTTGTTCTATGCCATTCTCGCGATAATATGCTTTAAATTCTACAAAACCATCATTATCGTTTTGCATTCCTTTTTCAGTAGTTAGCACCTCTAATTTAATCCATTCTACCGATTTTGCCCAGCTTAATATTTCTTCTTTTTCCTCTACTGGTCTAGTTTCAGGAGCATAAGTATTTAAAATGTAATTGATATTGGCAGTTACAAATGCTGAATATCGGCTACGCATAAGTTCTTCTGCCGTTTCGGCTAATTTTAAACCTTTGTGAATGCCACCACAACAACTTTCGTAGCTTACTAATTTTCCACAATAACAAATATCACTCATGTCTGCGACTATTTATTAAATTCTTCGAAAAATGCATCTAGTTTATCAAAATCCTGCTCTCCTATAAGACCTAAGAAAATAGCAAAATTCGGACATATCGATTCTAATGCATCTTTAATTTTAAACATGGCATTAAATTCGGTAATAAATTCGGCACGCATATCAAAAGAACTAACCAATGTTTCGTAAAATACGCGGAATAAATTTCCTTCGCTGTACAAAACCTGATCATCGATAGATATTACTTTTAGCAGATTCTTCAATAATTTCACATCCTTAAGTTCGATTGCAACAGCTAAACCTTTTGTAAAGTTGGCAAACAACATCTGCAGCGATTCCTTATCGTTATACTCGGGAATTGGAACTGGTGTAAATTTACATGATTCGAAAACCTTTATGGCTTCCTCTTTGTTTCCTGCAGCCAAATGCATGAATGCACGAACATTTATCAAGCTTAAATTATAAAATTCCTGATATTTATCTTCGGGCACATCAAGTAAAGCTTTATCTAGCACTTGCCCACCTTTTATCATGGCTTCTTTTATTTTTTCGTCGCCACGTTTAAAAGAAAACTCGGCCATGTATTGAAGCGCCCAATTTAGTCCATAAATCCATTTCCCAAAATTCGAACAAGAAGAATATCCTTTTGCATATTCCTCTCCGGCCTCATTTAATTCTCCAAATAAGGAAAAAGAACCAGCCCGCAATTGTAAAATTTCAAGATAAAACTGTGCTTCACCTTTAAGCTCTTCTACTCTATTATCGTTTAAAAACTGACGAATAATTTTCGGATCTTTTTCTTGAATTCCTTTATTATACAACTCAACTAAAGATTGATACACCTCTTTACTAATCTGCATATTATATCATTTATATATTTAAAATACCAATTGTATATGAAATTAAGTATTAGAGCAAAATTACAATATGCTCATTTCATCGTTTAATTGATATTATTTTAATTCATTTGTTTTTATTAATTGTACAAACCCCAATGAAACTATACTTAAAACTGCTCCCGCTAAGAAAGGAATTTGCGGATTTATCATCCATAAAAAACCGCCAATTACAGGAATTACAACTGCCGAAATATGGTTAATACCAAAGCCAACTGCCATCGATGGTGCAATATCTTTCTGATCTCCTGTTTTTTGAAAATAGGTATTAATTCCCATTGAAAATCCGAAGAAAACATGATCGATAATATATAAACCTGCTATAAGCAAACCATTCTCGATAAAAGCATACCCCAGAAATACAAAAATCAGAAAGAAATACTCGGTCGAAAGCATTTTTCGCTCTCCAAATCGATTAATTCCTCTTGCAATATATGGCGAAATAAAGTAGGTAATAATATTATTCACCACAAATAGAATAGCAATATCGCTTACCGAATAATTGTATTTTTCCACTAGCATAAATACTGCAAAAACTACAAAAATTTGTCTTCGAGCACCACTTAAAAAGTTAAGAACATAAAACAACCAATATCTTTTACGCAATACCATTCCTTTATTTTGCGGTATAATATTTTTATCGGTAGGTTTCCAAAATAATGCCCACACCCCCATTGCAAACACAACAAGTCCTATTAAAATAAAACTCGACTGAAGCGATAAAACATGAGAAATACCAAAAATAAAAGCTCCCATACTAATGTTAGCAATGGCAGTCCAACTTTTTTGTTTTGCAAATACAAAAGGCGATTTTTCAATAGAAAAATATTGTAATGTAAGCGACTTGTTTGTTGTTTCGAAATAATGAAAGCCAACCGACATAATTAGAGTTGTGAAAATCAATCCGTAAAATGAAGGAAAAAATCCGGTAAGCCCAACTCCTAAACCAACGAACAATACAGATATGGCAGATAAGCGATGCTCTTTAATTACCAAAAGCAAATAAACAACCAACAAAGCCAAAAATCCGGGAATTTCTCGTACCGATTGTATTACACCAACCTGAAATCCATTAATTCCAACCTCCTCAACCGCCAAATTATTAAACAATGTTCGCCACCCCTGATGTCCTGCTGTGGCAGCAATTACCAATAACATTAAGTATTGGTACATGATATTTTTTTTCAGGTCTTTTGTCATTTCAAAATTCTATTACTTTAAGCTCGCGAAGTTAGCAAAATGTATGAACAGAACAGTTTCTTTAGGCCAGGAATAACAATTGGCAATGAATATCTTCTTTAAGAGCTTTTCTATTGACTAATTATTTTACATTTTTGCATTCGAATCGTTAAAACACAAAAGATGGATTTTAAATCATTAATATCGAATCGTTATTCTGTACGATCCTATTTAAGCAAAGAGGTAGAAGAAGAAAAATTGATAAAAATTCTTGAAGCCGGACAAATTGCTCCGTCGGCAGTTAACCTTCAGCCCTGGCATTTTATTGTGGTACGCGAAACTGAAAACCACAAAAAATTCTCCGAAATATATCATCGCGATTGGTTTAATGAAGCTCCGGTTTACATTGTTGTTTGTGGAGATCACGATCAAGCCTGGAAAAGAAAGGCCGATGAAAAAGACCATACCGATATTGATGTTGCAATTGCCATTGATCACATGACATTGCAAGCTACTGAACTTGGCCTTGGAACTTGCTGGATTTGTAATTTTTATGTTGATAAATGTAGCGAATTCTTTAATCTTCCAAATCACATAGAGCCAATCGCTATTATTTCTCTGGGATATCCAAAAGAAAAAAAGATACCAGTGAAAAAAAGAAAATCACTTGACGAAATTGTTCATTGGGAAAAATTTTAATACATGAGTAGAATTCCAGTTACGGTAATTACAGGCTTTTTAGGTTCGGGTAAAACCAGTTTATTAAACCATTTAATAGAAATTTATCCTGATAAGAAATTTGCTATTATTGAAAATGAATTTGGCGAAGAAAATATCGATTCGAAATTGGTTGAGAATATCGAAAGTAAGGATATTTTTGAACTTAGCAATGGTTGTATCTGTTGTAATCTAAATCAGGAATTGTATTTGGTATTGCAAAATTTAATTGAATCGAAACACTCATTTAATCATCTTTTAATTGAAACTACCGGAATAGCCGATCCGGGAAGTATATTGGCTTCTTTTATTAGTGATCCTATAATAAGCAGAAACTTTGAACTGGATAGTGTAATTTGCCTGTGCGATGCATTAAATGCTTCTGCCAATTTCGAGAAAGAAGAAATTCTTAACAAACAAATAGCTGTTGCCGATCTTATTTTAATTAATAAAACCGATTTGGTGGAACAAGGATGCATTAGTGAGCTACGAGAAAAACTTCGCTTACAAAATAATTTTGCTGAGATTCTTCATTGTGCACATTCAAAACCAGAAACCAAAAATATTTTAGATCGCTTTTCCTATAATGCTTCAAACGTATATCAGTACATTTTAGGTGTTGAAAATGCTGCAAATACAAATAATCACAACAATACCCATGGTATACAAAGCATGTGTTATTCGAGCAATAAAGCTTTAGATCAGATTAAAATTGGAATGTGGCTGGATGCATTTCTACAATTTAACCAAGATACTATTTACCGTGTAAAAGGAATTTTAAATCTTGCTGGTGTCGATAATAGAATAGTTCTTCAATCGGTGCATACACAAATACAGGCTACAGTAGGAAAAGCCTGGAATAAAAATGAAGAACGAGAAAGTAAAATTGTAATTATTGGAAAAGATTTAAACCGATCGGTAATTGAAAAAAACCTAAATGATTTAAAAGCCTAAAAATAAATGCTCAATTCTGTTTTTTATTTAAACTTTTAAGTTTAAAAGCGCGTAAACAATGCTAAACCATAGCTACTATTAGGTATTTTTCGAAGTATTTTTAAGATTTAACAAATAAAAAAGACAATCTTTTCACCCTTTTTATAATTTTGCCTGTATTAAGAGTATAACAAAAATATAGAAGTGTTTTAAAAAAGAAAATGAAACAACCACTTAAAAATATAATTTCTTTAATTCTGTTGGCTTTTTACCTAACAGGATTTTGTGGTATTCATTTTGTAAAACATAGTTGTTTTAGCTGTAATCATTCAGAAATACAACTTAATATTGGTTCCGATTATTTTAGTGATAATAATAAACACGATTGTTGTTGCGAAAGTCATAATCACACTCACGATTCTAAAGAAAATTTATGTGATTGTGAAAACTGTTTTTCTTGTGATTATCACTTTATTTATCTAAAAACCAACCCAACAACAACACTTACCGAAAACAGTAAAGCTCCTACTGCTTTGGAAATAAATTTATTTCAAACTTATTCTTCCAATTACGAGCCTATACTTACACCTGAAATCGCAAAATACCATTTCGAATATTCCCATACTTATAAGTACAAAGAAGTATTCAGGGAAAATATCTGCTGTTATATCTGTTGATACCTCAATAAGCTTTTCTTACACACATTTTTGCAGAAATCTAAGATCTTGCAAGAACAAATCAAACACTTAATTATTTAACATACAATTAAATACATAATCTTACACCTAAGATTATAAGCATCTATTTGTATTAATATATCATGTATGAAAATTAGAATTATAACGATAATTCTTTCTCTTCTACCAATTATCTCATTTGCTGATAATATCAAAGGAAAAATTATTGAAACACAAGAAAACGGAAAAGCTGTGCCTCTTCCCGGCGCATCGGTATTCTGGAAAAATACAAATTTGGGTACTGCAGCAAATGCAAATGGCGTGTTTACTCTAAAAACGAGTAATAAATCAAAAACTCTGGTGGTACAATTTGTAGGTTATGAAAGCAAAGAAATTACCATAGAACCATCATCGAAAGATGAAATTATTATCGAAATGTTTCCCAATATTGAACTGGGCGAAGTTGTTGTTTCTGAAAGAAAAATGGGCACTATATTAGACCGAAATAATCCCATTCAATCGCAAAGCATTACCGGAGCTGAGCTCTGTAAAGCAGCCTGCTGTAATCTTTCGGAAAGTTTCGAAACCAATGCCTCGGTTGATGTATCGTATGCCGATGCCGCAACAGGAGCAAAATCGATAAAATTATTGGGGCTTACCGGAAAATACATTGAAATGATGACTGAGAAAAATCCTAATTTTAAAGGATTAGCTTCGGTATATGGAATGGTTTATGTTCCGGGTCCTTGGATGGAATCCATTCAGGTTTCGAAAGGTGTAGGATCTGTTATTAATGGTTATGAGTCGATTACCGGACAAATAAATATTGAATATCAGAAACCACAGCGTTCGCCTAAATTTTATGCCAATATTTTTGCCAATAGCATGGGAATGTCTGAAGCAAATATCATTACATCAGCAAAATTATCGCCAAAATTAAGCACTTCTATTTTAGCTCATGCTCAGGATAATGACAAAGAAATTGATCACAATCACGATCATTTTTTAGACGATCCAATGGTAAAACAATACAATTTTATTAATAGATGGAATTGGCATGCAAGCCAATTTTTTAAAGTACAGTTTGGAGGCAAATTTATCGATGAAGAACGCATTGGCGGGCAAAAGGGTTTTAAGGAAAATCAAACCAATGATATTAACAATGCCTACCGAATTAACATTGATACCAGAAGATATGAGGCCTTCGCTAAATTTGGGTACATTTTTCCGAATGATGACGACAAAAGTATTGCATTGATTACCAACTTTGCCTCGCACGAACAAAATTCGTTTTACGGATTAAGAAACTACAATGCCGAGCAAAAGTATTTCTATGCGAACCTATTATTTCAATCTTATATTGGAAATTTAAAACACAAATACACTGCTGGTTTATCTTTTGTTTACGATGATTTTAAAGATTACCTAAGTGGTGATAATTTGGGAACCAACAGAACAGAGAAAGTTGCCGGAGCCTATATGGAATATACCTGGTTGCCAAACGAAAAAATTACCCTGCAAACTGGCTTGCGCTACGATACTCACAATATCTATGACAATTTTGTAACGCCACGTGTTCATCTCCGATATCAATTTGCTCCCAAATCAACCATGCGTTTAGCAATAGGTAGCGGTAGAAGAACATCGAATCCAATAGCAGAAAACAGCTTTTTACTGGCTTCGAACCGATCTTTTGAAATATCAGACAATTTAAAACAAGAGAAAGCTTGGAACTATGGGCTTAGCCTTACTCAGTATTTTGATATGTTTGACAAAGGATTTACCTTATCGGCCGATTTTTACCGAACAAGCTTCGATAATCAAGTAGTTACCGATTTAGATAACAGCGTAAACTTGGTACGATTCTATAATCTGGATGGAAAATCTTGGGCAAACAACTATCAGGTAGAACTAAAATTTGAGCCAATTAAAAGATTAGATGTTACAACTGCCATTCGTTTTTCGGATGTAAAAGCCGATATTAATAATGAATTCCAAAAAGTACCATACGTAAACAGATACAAAGGATTGTTAAACCTATCGTACGCTACCAACTTTAACAAATGGCAGTTCGATTTTACCACTCAGTTTAATGGAGATATGAGAATTCCTTCTACACAGGAGAATCCTGAAAAATATCAACGCAGAGAAAAATCGCCAGCCTATGCACTTATGAATGCTCAGATAACTAAACGATTCAGAATTTGGGAAGTTTACCTAGGAGCTGAAAACATAGGAAACTACACTCAGGAAAATCCTATAATTAGTGCCGAAAATCCTTTTGGAGAACATTTCGATGCATCTATGATTTGGGGACCTATACAAGAACGAAAATTTTATTTGGGACTTCGCTTAACAATTGAATAAAAACAATAATAAATCTTAAATTAATAAAATTTAAAACATGAAAAACTTATCGCAATTTGTAAAAAGAAGCATTTTAGCTCTAAGTATTGTAATTGTTTCGGCTACGGCTTACGCTGGTAATAAAAACGAAAAGAAAATAGAAACTGTTGTATTTAAAGTTGAAATGGATTGCATGGGATGCGCAGGAAAAATTGAGAAAAATATCCCTTTCGAAAAAGGAGTTAAAGACTTAAAGGTTGATTTTAAAAATCAGAAAGTGAGTATTACTTATAAAACAGAAAAAACCAATAAAGAAAATTTAAAAAAAGCAATTGAGAAGTTAAAATTCAAAGCTGAAGAAATAAAAGAATAAAACTTGAAAAATAATAAAATGGGCTGCAAAAACAGCCCATTTTTAATGTATAATTAGCATCTTAATAAAACTCAAAACTGGCTATTCGTAGTTTAATATCTCTGTTTCGTCTCTCATAATCATTCTTCCATAATGACTCAAAGCTCCTAAAACTTCTGCTCCCGGATAAATCGTTACCGGAGCAATTTTTTCGACTCGAATTCTGATGTCTTTAACTAACTTTTCATCTTTTGCCATTCCACCTGTAATAATAATCGCATCAACAGCTTCGGCGCCAAATACCGGAAACATAGAACCAATCGATTTGGATACCTGATATGCCATTGCCGCTAACACCTCGCTGGCCTTTTTGTCGCCTGCATCTCTCATTTTACAAACATCAAAGCCACTATGTGTTTTAAAATAAGCATATAAACCACCTTCGCCTGTTTGCATTTTCATTAAGTCTTCCTTTGTATATTTGCCTGAAAAACACATTTGAATCATCTCACCCATTGGCAAACTACCACTTCGTATGGGTGAAAATGGTCCATCGCCATCGTAAGCCTGATTAGAATCGATTACTCTTCCTTTTTGATGTGCTCCAATACTTATTCCACCGCCAAGATGCGCAATTATCAGATTTAAATCTTCGTATTTTTTATAGATACTTTGAGCATATCTTCTCGCGCTGATTTTTTGATCTAATGCATGAAAAATAGATCGCTTTTTAAACTCTGGTCGTCCCGTAATTCGGGCAATATCATCTAGTTCATCAACTACTACAGGATCGGCAACAAAAGCATTAGCCCCTTTAATCTGATCTGCAATAGCATAAGCCAGTAATCCACTCAAATTTACCACATCATTACCATATACACAGTCAAACAGATCTGTACGCATTTTATCATTAACTCTGTAAACTCCAGACTTAACAGGCTTTAGCAATCCACCACGACCAATAACAATTTTTATTTCATCAATAGGAATATCGTTTGACCTCAGTTCGTCCATAATAATTTTGGTACGAACTTCCGTTTGATCACAAAAACAATCAAATTTACCAATCTCTTCTTCTTTATGATTAATTTTCTTCAAAAAAACCGGGGAGTTCATCCGATAAACCGCAATACGTGTAAATTGCATACGCGGATTTAAGGCAAGTATCAGTTCTCTACTCATATTTAATCTTTTTTAGTTAGCAAATATGTTTATTGTCTTTTTGTTTAAATTCTATTTAACAACCAATGTATCTTGAAATAACCAACCTTTGAATTTCCGAAGTTCCTTCGCCAATTTGTAAAAGTCGCTGATCGCGATAAAAACGCTCCACAGGATATTCTTTCATTAGACCATATCCACCATGAATCTGAACTGCCTCATCGGCAACTTCTTTAGCAATTTCGGAACAATACAGTTTGGCCATAGCTGCTTCTTTTCCAAATTTATTTCCTGTATCCTTTAGCCAACATGCTTTGTATAAAATATTTCGTGCTAATTCAATTTTAGTAGCCATATCAGCTAATTTAAAAGAAATTGCCTGAAATTTAGATATTGGTTTGCCAAATTGCTTTCTTTCCTGTGCATATGACAAAGCCAGTTCAAAAGCTCCTTGCGCGCAACCTAATCCCATTGCTGCGATAGATAACCTACCAGAATCAAGTGTTTTTAACATGACCTTTGAACCCATTCCTCGTTCTCCAAGAATATTTTCTTTAGGGATATAACATGTATCAAAAAACATTTCGGAAGTATCGGAGGCTCTCCACATCATTTTTCCATGCATCGCTCTGGATGTCCAACCCGGAGTTCCTTTTTCAACAATAAAAGTGGTAAACTCTTTTACATCACCATTAAGCGAGCTAATTGCCTGTACCGTAACTCCCGAACATAAATCGGAAGATCCATTGGTAATGAATATTTTAGATCCATTAATTTCCCATTTCTTACCTAAATCTTTTGCATAAGTTTTAGTCCCTCTCGAATCGGAACCTGCTTCGGGTTCTGTTAATCCAAAAGCCCAAAGTTCATTTCCCGTGCAAAGTCTGGGAAGATATTTCATTTTTTGTTTTTCTGTTCCAAAGTCGTACAAAGGACCAATTCCAAGTGAGTTATGTGCTGCCAATGTTGCTGCGTGAGAACCATCTACTCTGGCAATTTCCTCTACTGCAATAATATATGATAAATAATCTGTATTATTACCTCCATATTTTTCAGGCAGTGTCATTCCAAATAGACCCATTTCTCCCATTTTCTTTGTTAATTCCACAGAAAATTCCTCCTTCTCATCCAATACAGGAGCAAGTGGTTTTATATCGCGCTCGGCAAAATCGCGAACAGCTTTTCTTACAGATTCGTGTTCTTCAGTTAAATATGGAAACATAAATATTAAGTTATCAGTTAATAATCAGAAATGTACAATCTCATCACTCATTATAATTTTCTATCTTAATGAATTTTAAGTTAGCAATAATCGTATATTATAGCAAGCTAAAGACTTGTATTCGTGTTTATTTCTGTATTTTCATTTCTTGTTTAGTAAGCAATAATTTCTCAGGAATAAGAATTTGCTGATTCAGCAATGCTGATGCAAAAGTTTTACCCTGAGCGTCAATCATCAAGGACTTTGTACCTCCACCATCCAGCGATTCTTCCAATAGAAAATTAAGAGCCTGTAAGTTGTCAATTTCGAAACGGGTAACTTTTCCTTTAACCATTTCTCCGAACATATCAGCAACTTTCTGTGCTGTTAAATCATGCTTTAAGTACTGATATATCTCTTTTGATCGAGCCAACACGCCAACATTAACTGTATCTCCCTTATCTCCCGATCTTCCTAAACAAATATCACGTAAGTAAACGGTAAGCAAATTATCCTTTTCCCATGATGGATCTATAAATTCGGTATGCTCAATAAGTTCGTTTTCTAACATTTCTTTTTCATTGCCCAGAACCGAATCAATATCATAACTTTTAGTAATTTCTCCCTTGGCATTTAAAATATGTACCGTTGATACAATGCACTCTTTAGGTATTAGAGTCGGCCAATAAGTTATTACTTGCTGCATGCGAGCTCTGCCACCAGTTACTGCTACTCCCGACGGTCCACTTAGAATTAATGGAGCAATGCTCATCGAAAAATTCTTAATCTTGGCAACATCCGAATCGTAAACCGATAATCTCAATAAAATCTCATTAGGATCGATATTTTCTGCCAAATGCTGATGACATGCATTGTATCCAACAAACTCTGTATTTTTTTTCTGATAATTGGTATTTAATCTTTCCCAGAAAATTTTCTCGAATTCCTGAGCTTTATTAAGTACTCGCCCGCCACTAATTACAATAGAACTTGTGGCCTTATAGCCATCTTCATAAGCCATGGAAACTTTCAAATATGGTGTGGAAGCATATCCTTTTGCATTTTTCACCAACACCCTATTTTCACCAACTTGTTCAAGACTTAAATGACTAAAATCGGCTATTACATCCGGACTAATATATTGCTCAGGATTACCCATTTCATATACCAATTGCTCGCGAATGGTATCAATACTAATTAATCCGCCCGTATTCTCGTGTTTATAGACGGTAAACTCACCATTTTTTTGCATTTCAACAATTGGGTATCCCATATTGTTCCAACGAGAAATTTTTTGCCAATCGGTAAAATTTCCACCTGTAGATTGTGCTCCACATTCAATAATATGTCCTGCCACAAGACCAGCAGCTAACTTATTCCAATCATCCAATTTCCATCCTAATTCATATATAAAAGGTGCCATTGTAACTGAAGTATCGGTTACACGACCGGCCAAAATTAAATCAGCTCCACTTTCCAACGCTTTTAGCAAAGGCGGAACACCAAGGTAAATATTTGCACTTTGTATGTTCTCTTCAATTTCTGTAAAATCCTCGCCAGAGTCCATATTATTAAAATTGGCTTTGGCAGGATAAAATTCATCAATTCTATCGATAATATTATCTCCGTCAACCACAGCAACCTTAATCGAGATACCTTTTTTCTTTAATTCAGATAAAATTTTCCGGGCACAAGCAATTGGATTAATTCCCCCAGCGTTCGTAATCATGCGAACACCTTTATTCTTCATTAAATCGGCAACATCAACAAACTGATCGACAAAATCGGTAACATAGCCTAAGGATTCGTTTTTAAGCTGCTGTTTTCGAAGAATACTCATGGTAACTTCTGCTAAAAAATCTGATGAGATATAATCCACATCGCCTCCTTCTAATTGCCGACGCAGAACTCCAAGGTCGTCTCCCCAAAAACCTCCTGCATTTGCTATTCTAATTCTGTCTTTCATATCTAATTTAGTTAGGTGTCTCTTATTTAGTAAAATACTATTAATTAGAAGTTTCCAATTGTAAAAGTTTCATTTTATTCTGTACCTGATCTCCCTCATTCACAAATATATTTTCTATAATTCCCTCAAAAGGCGCCAAAATACTGTTTTCCATTTTCATGGCTTCCACAATTATTAAGACATCTCCTTTGGCAACTTTTTGTCCCTCTATAGCCTCAATTTTAACAATCTTACCTGGCATTGGCGAAAGAATATTTCCATCATTCAATTTATTAAATGCAGTGTTTTCATTTAATTCGGATTGAATTTCCGACCATCGTTCTAACTCATGAACCAGTCCCTTACAGCTCACAAAGCTTTTGCCTACCGAATTTTTCGAACGATAAAACTGATATCTTTCCCCTTTAAACTCAAACAATAGATAATCTGCATTAATCGATACATTTTCAACCATATAAACCCTATCAGAAACTATTATTTGAAATGGATTTTCGCTAATTATTTCAACATCAACAATCTCCTCATCTACAATTCGAATTCGCTTTCCTTGTTGTCTCCAATAACCTATCTCTTCCCAAACATTATCAGATTTTTCTCTATTCAATTCGAACAATGCAAAGCTGATATAAAATAATACTGGAGATATATCTTTCCTCTCCTTTTGCATCTTCAACTTCAATGCTTCCGCATGATCCTGACAAAAATGAGTAGATATATTATTTTGCTTAAAGTCTTTTGTATTCAGCAAAGTATGCAAGTACATGATGTTATTTTTGATACCATGTATCTCATACTCATGCAATGCATGATGTAAGCCTTCAATTGCCAAATCACGATTTTCATCCCAAACAACCAATTTTGCTATCATTGGATCGTAGTCAGGATGAATTGTACAAGCTCCTGTAACTGCGGAATCCAAACGTAACCTACCATCAAAGAGCTTTGGTGTCTTATAAAAAGTAATGTCCCCAGGCGATGGTATAAAATCCTTTTCAGGATCTTCAGCATATATCCTTGCTTCAATTGCATGTCCATTTAACTGAATATCATCTTGCTCCATCTTCAACTTACGACCCGATGCAAGCAATAATTGTTGTTCGACAATATCAACACCAGTAATCATCTCTGTTACCGGATGTTCCACCTGAATACGTGTATTCATCTCCAGAAAATAATAGTTCAATTCTTCATCCACCAAAAATTCAACTGTACCTGCGTTTGTATAATTCATTTCCTGAGCTAAAAAAACAGCCATATTCCCCATTTCTTTTCTCAATTCTGGTGTTAAGCTTGGCGAAGGAGCTTCCTCAATCACTTTCTGAAAACGCCTTTGAATAGAACATTCACGCTCGTACAAATGCACAACATTACCATACTGATCAGCCATAATTTGCACTTCGATATGACGTGGATTTTGAATATACCGTTCAATTAAAACTGTTCCATCGCCAAAATAGGTAGTCGCTTCGCGCGATGTTGATTCCAAAGCTGCTTTCAATTCTTCTTTTTCATGAACAATACGCATTCCTTTACCACCGCCACCTGCTGCAGCTTTAATCAAGATAGGAAATTGCATTTTCTCAGCTTCTTTAATCAACTTTGATGATTCTCCAACTACTCCTTCGAGTACTGGAACTCCAATAGATTTAGCAAACTCGCGAGCATTTACTTTATTTCCCATCAATTGGATTGCATTAGCATCTGGACCAACAAAATCGATGTTATAATCCTTACATAACTGAGAAAACACAGCATTTTCCGCCAAAAACCCGTAACCCGGATGAATTGCATCGGCACTTGCTTTTTTAGCAATCTCTACAATCTGATTAGAGTTAAGATAAGTTTCCTGTAAACTATTTCCCTTCAAGGCATATGCTTCATCAGCTTGTAAAACATGCTCAGCATCTCGATCTAATTCAGTGTATAATGCAATAGTATGAATTCCCAAGTCTCTTGCTGTTCGCATGATTCTTAGGGCAATTTCACCTCTATTTGCTATGAGTAGTCGTTTATAGTACATATTAATTTCAATTTGTAATTAAAAATGAATAATTATTAATTACGCATTACTAATTCTTAATTATCTATAGTCCAATTCGGTTTTCGTTTTTCCAAAAAAGAACTCATTCCTTCCTGTCCTTCATCCGATTGACGAAGATCGGCTATCATTTTTGCGGTTTTATTCATCGCTTCTTCATGATTCCATACATTTTCAACATCGTAAAGCAGTTGTTTACAGGTTGATACTGCAATGGGTCCGCTTGATTTCAATTTCGAGATTAAATCTTCCAATTTTACCTTTAGTTTTTTCTCTCCGAAAGACCAATTTGCCAATCCAGCCTGCTGTGCCTCTTTCCCATCAAACCTCATACCTGTTAGCATCAACTCTTTCGATTTGTATTCCCCAACTCGTTTCATAACGTATGGAGAAATGCAAGCTGGAACAATTCCAATCTTTACCTCACTTAGCGAGAACACCGTATCTTTATGAGCCAATACAAAATCACAAGCAGCAAGTAAACCATTAGCTCCACCAATAGCAGCACCATGAACTATTGCTATTGTTGGAAATTTGCAGGTGTATACCGCATTAAAACAGATCGAAAGTTTGTAGCTTTCCGCATAATTCTCTTCATAAGAATAATTGGCAACACCTCTCATCCATTTCAAATCTGCACCAGCACAAAAAGATTTACCTTTCCCTTTTAAAATAACCACACGCAGTGTTTTGTAATCCAGTTTTTCAATATCGCTAAAACAGTCAATAATTTCGCCTATCATCACTTCATTAAAAGCATTGTGAAGGTCAGGTCGATTTAGCGTGATCGTCCCAATCTGGTTTTCTATTGCAAATTCTATTGTTTGAAATTTCTTCATTTCCTTAATAATTTCGCACCCACGGTGCTTCATTTTCAATTTGTAATTAATACTACCATATTATCGTGCCTATGGCACTTTCCTGTTAGCCTGATAAGAGCGTAATTATGGTAGAATTAGTTGTAATCATTTCATAAGTCCCTTTGGGACGATATTATTAGTTTTCGAAAAATTCAAAAACATATTCATTATCAAATGGAATTTCGAACTTTTCCAACAATTCCAGATATTCTTCTTTAAATGTTTCAACCCGATGATGCTCTTCTTGCCTCATTATGTACTGAATAACACTACTCCTTTGAGAACGTGAATATGAAAACGCACCATATCCAACTTGCCACTCAAATTTCCCTCTTACATATTTATTTTGATTAATCCACTTTGATGAATTAGTTTTAACTACTCTCAATACATCCGATACAGCAGTTGCAGGATTCAACTCAAAAAAAACATGCACATGATCAAAATGACCATTCACTGCCAAAGTGTATTGCTTGTTGTTTTTTAAAATCCCAGATATATATTTGAATAATTCTTGGCGAAAACTTTCTTTCAAAATATTCTCTCGGCCCTTAACCGAAAAAATAGCATGTATATTTATTTGTGAATATGTATTTGCCATATTTCTTTTGATTTACTTTTGCTTATTTTCTAATAATTTCGCACCCATGATGCTTCACTTACCATTTGTATTTAAATCCTACCATATTATCGTGCCTATGGCACTCATTTCAAATAGCCCAGTATGGGCAAAATTATGGTAGTTTATTATTGCCATTATTTTACAAGTCCCATCGGGACGACATTATTCTGAATTTGCCCCCACAATTCTGATCTTACATTCTAAACACGCCAAAATCAGGCTCACCAAAGTCTTTGTTCAATGATGCCGCTATTCCCATAGCCAATACTTTTCTAGTATCTGCAGGATCAATTATTCCATCGTCCCACAAGCGAGATGTACTGAAATAAGCAGAACCTTCCTTTTCATATTTATCTAAAATACTTTGCTTTAACTTGTCTTGTTCTTCTTTCGGAAACTCCTCACCACGCTTTTGCAATTGTTGTTCTTTAACCTGAACCAGCACACCTGCAGCTTGTTCACCACCCATCACTGAAATCTTGGCATTAGGCCACATAAAAAGTAATCTTGGTTCGTAAGCACGACCAGCCATTGCATAATTCCCAGCTCCAAAAGAACCACCAACAATCACAGTAAATTTTGGTACTTGAGCATTAGCTACAGCATGAACCATTTTAGCTCCATCTCGAGCAATTCCCTTGTGTTCATACTCTTTACCCACCATAAATCCGGTAATATTCTGAAGAAAAACCAGAGGAATCTTCCGAAAACTGCACAATTCTATAAAATGAGCTGCTTTTAAAGATGTTTCAGAAAAAATAATCCCATTATTGGCAATGATACCCACTGGAAAGCCCATAATCTTTGCAAAACCAGTAACTATTGTTGGAGCATATCGCTCCTTAAACTCCTGAAATGTGCTTCCATCAACAATCCTGGCTATCAATTCTCTTGCATCAACAGTTTTTTTAAGATCTACTGGAGCTATGCCATACAATTCATCAGCAGGATAAGCAGGTTCTTTTACCTCAGCTCTTTTTAAATTGTATTTCTGCACTTTAGGCATACTCTCAAAAATATTTCTGCAAATCTGCACAGCATGTCTATCATCTTCAGCCAAATGATCAGCTACACCCGAAACAGAAGTGTGCATCTCTGCTCCACCTAATTCTTCTGCACTAACATCTTCGCCTGTTGCTGCCTTTACAAGAGGTGGTCCTCCAATAAATATGGTTCCTTGTCCGCGAACAATAATGGTTTCATCGCTCATTGCAGGCACATAAGCTCCTCCAGCGGTGCACGATCCCATTACAATAGATATTTGAGGAATTCCTTTAGCCGACATTTTCGACTGATTGAAGAAAAATCGACCGAAGTCATATTTATCAGGAAAAACTTTAGATTGCTCAGGCAAGAAAACACCTCCAGAATCTACCATATAAATACAAGGCAAATGATTCTCCATAGCAATTTCCTGTGCACGAATATGTTTTTTGATGGTCTCTTTGATGTATGTACCACCTTTCACACTTGCATCATTTGCAATAATTATGCATTCCCTTCCATGAATTACACCAATACCAGTCACAATTCCAGCCGATGGAAACTGATTTTCATATTGATCGCAAGCAGCCATAGCCGAAAGTTCCAAAAATGGAGTATTCTTATCTAATAGCAACTCGATTCTATCCCGAACCAAGAGTTTGCCGCGTTTTAAATGACGTTCTTTGGCTTTTTCATCAACACCATTTAGAGTATTTTTCAATCGCTCACGATATACACTCATAAGCTCATCATAAGACTTTTTGTTGTTCAAAAAATCAGCTGATTGCACGTCTATTTTTGATTCTAATTGATTCAATGTAGTATTAATTTTATCGTTTATTTTCGGATCTTTTATTCTTAATTAATTCAAAAAAATTCTTATCTCTCCTTTTAAATTTACAGCATGCTGCTATACAAACTTGGTCTTTTAAATTAAGTTACATATTTCTTCTGTATTGTCCACCAACTTCGTACAAAGCATTCGTAATTTGTCCTAAAGTGCAATACTTACAAACCTCCATTAATGCGGCAAAGACATTTTCATTCTTCAAAGCCGTTTCTTTAAGTTCAAGTAAAGCTTTAAGTGCTTTATTCTTGTTATTTTCTTGCACCAACTCCTTAAATTTCACCTGATTTATCTTTTCTTCTTCATCAGAACGAATCACCTCTTTAGCTTGTACTGTAAGTGAACCTTTCTTACTCAAAAATGTATTCACACCTACAATTGGCAAATTTCCATTGTGCTTTAAACTTTCGTAATGCAATGATTCCGACTGAATTTTACTCCTCTGATACATTGTTTCCATGGCACCTAAAACACCACCTCGCTGCGTTATGCGATCAAATTCAAGCAAAACTGCCTCCTCAACTAGATCAGTTAATTCTTCAATAATAAATGATCCTTGAAGAGGATTTTGGTTTTTGGCCAATCCTAACTCTTTATTGATGATTAACTGAATTGCCATTGCTCTTCGAACAGACTCCTCGGTTGGCGTTGTTATAGCCTCATCGTAGGCATTTGTATGAAGAGAATTGCAATTATCGTAAATGCCGGTTAAAGCTTGCAAAGTGGTTCTGATATCGTTGAATTCAATTTCCTGTGCATGTAAGGATCTACCCGAAGTTTGGATGTGATATTTCAGTTTTTGAGAGCGACTATTGGCTTTGTAAAGATATTTCATGGCCTTCGCCCAAATTATTCTTGCCACACGACCAATTACAGTGTATTCCGGATCCATTCCATTGGAGAAAAAGAAAGACAAATTTGGAGCAAAATCATCCACATTCATACCTCTGGAAATGTAATATTCTACCAAAGTAAAACCGTTTGATAGAGTAAAAGCCAATTGAGTTATTGGATTTGCTCCAGCCTCTGCAATATGATATCCCGATATGGAAACCGAATAGAAATTTCTCACCTGATTATGTATGAAATATTCCTGAATATCTCCCATCATCTTCAAGGCAAAATCAATTGAGAAAATGCAGGTATTCTGAGCCTGATCTTCTTTCAACATATCAGCCTGAACTGTTCCTCTTATTTTGCAAATGGTTTCCTTTTTAATTTTCTTGTAGATATCTTTGGGTAAAACCTGATCGCCTGTAAGCCCCAACAACATTAATCCCAAACCATTATTTTCTTTAGGCAGATCGCCCACATAGCTTACTCTATCGCGTCCAGCGTATATCTCTTCAATCTTTACTTTAACTTCCTCTTCCAAACCGTTTTCACGGATATAGATTTCACATTGCTGATCGATTGCTACATTCAGAAAATAAGCAACCAGCATTGGTGCAGGACCATTAATGGTCATGGATACAGAAGTTTTTGGATCACAAAGATCAAAACCGCTGTATAATTTTTTGGCATCATCTAATGAAGCTATGGAAACGCCGGCATTACCCACTTTTCCATAAATATCAGGACGATAAGCTGGATCGGCACCATAAAGAGTTACCGAATCGAAAGCAGTAGACAATCGAACAGCGGGTTGATCTGCCGCCAAATAATGAAAGCGTTTGTTCGTTCTTTCTGGAGCACCTTCACCTGCGAACATACGTGTTGGGTCTTCTCCTTCTCTTTTAAAAGGAAAAACACCCGCAGCATAAGGAAATTCGCCAGGAACACCTTCTTTTAAATTCCATTTTAGGACATCTCCCCACGATTTATAATTAGGAAGTACAATTTTTGGAATGCGAGAATGAGATAAAGTTTCGAAGTAAGTATCAACCTTTAGTTCCTTTCCCCTAACATTATATGTAAAAACATCCGCTTTGTAGCGTTTTTTCTTGTCTTCCCAAGAATCAATAATTTCTTGATGTTTAAAGCCTTTAGAAAGTTTATCATACTCATATTCTACACTCTTCTTAAAACCCTCTATTTTAATTAGTTTAATTACTTTATCTAAAGCATATAATTGATCAGCAATTTCTGCTTGTTCTTCTGCTTTTCTATTGTATCTTCGAACGATTTCGGCTATCTCCGAAAGATATCTTACTCTGGCTGGAGGTACAATTTCTATTTTTTGACTAGCTTCTAATAATGTTTTTCCATTATCTCCAAATGTTATTTCTTTGTTTGCAGACAAAAACTCGATTAAGGCATTATAGAGCTCATTTACGCCATGATCGTTAAATTGAGAAGCAACTGTGCCATAAACAGGCATATCGTCCGGATTTTGCTCCCAAAGGAGATTATTTCGTTGATATTGCTTTTTCACATCGCGCAATGCATCTTGCGCACCTTGCTTATCGAACTTGTTAATGGCAACCAGATCGGCAAAATCGAGCATATCGATCTTCTCCAATTGGCTTGCTGCTCCAAACTCTGGAGTCATCACATAAAGCTTCACATCACTATAATCAACAATTTCGGTATCCGATTGTCCAATTCCTGAACTTTCAAGAAAAATACAATCAAATTCAGCTGCTTTCAGCAAAATCAAAGCATCATCTACATACTTAGATAAGGCCAAATTGGCTCTTCTTGTTGCCAAAGAGCGTAAATAAACATTGGGATGATTGATAGCATTCATTCGAATTCGATCTCCTAGCAAAGCGCCTCCACTCTTCTTCCTAGACGGATCAACCGATAGGATAGCAATCTTAAGTTCAGGATAATTATTTTGCAATCTTCGAATTAATTCGTCGGTTAGAGAAGATTTACCTGCACCGCCCGTTCCTGTTATTCCAATAACCGGAATGTTACTGATATCAGCCTTATTCCTGAGCTTTAAAAACAATTCAGAACTTTGTAATTCATCTTGTTCAGCTAAAGTAATTAACCTCGACAATAAGTTTATATCACAATCCTTAATCTCTTTTATTTCAGAAAGTTCTGTTTCTTCAAATTCATAATCAGATTTTTCAAGCACTTCATTAATCATCCCTTGCAAACCTAAGTTTCTGCCATCATCAGGAGAATAAAGACCAGCTATACCATATTCCTCTAATTCCTTAATTTCAGCAGGTAGAATAACACCACCACCACCACCAAATATCAGAATATGGCCTGCATTTTTCTCCTGCAGCAAGTCATACATGTATTTAAAAAACTCGTTATGGCCACCTTGATACGAACTAATTGCAATGGCCTGTGCATCTTCCTGTATGGCACAATCTACAATTTCTTCTGCAGAACGATTGTGTCCCAAATGAATTACCTCAGCTCCAGAAGCCTGAATTATTCGACGCATGATATTAATCGAAGCATCGTGTCCATCGAAAAGAGAAGTTGCCGTTACAATTCGAACTGTATTTTTAAGCTTATATGCTGTATTCACTATTGTCCCCCTTCAATTAGTTCTACAATCCCAATGCCTTCTCTACAATCTCTGCCACATCTAAATTTTGCAAATTTTCCTCTTGATGTTTTAATTTAATACCGTCTGTAAGCATTGTCATGCAAA
Organism: uncultured Marinifilum sp.; assembly: GCF_963677195.1. Taxonomy (NCBI): domain Bacteria; kingdom Pseudomonadati; phylum Bacteroidota; class Bacteroidia; order Marinilabiliales; family Marinifilaceae; genus Marinifilum; species uncultured Marinifilum sp. The sequence continues at coordinate 3,179,490 of NZ_OY781918.1, read as the reverse complement.
AAGGACAAGCAGAAGCAACTTTATCAACTTTAGTATCTATTACCTCCTCGGTACGTTCAATATTTACCTCTTTGTTTCCCTTTTCGGCTTCTTTAAACATTTGAGCACCACCAGCACCACAACAAAGGGCAGAACTTCGTGCGCGTTTCATCTCTTTTACTTCTCCAAAAACTGCTTTAATAACATTCCTTGGGGCATCATAAATCTTATTTCCTCGCCCTAAGTAACACGGATCGTGATAAGTAATTGTTTCTCCTTTAAAAGGGTTATTTCCCAAATTCAACTTACCAGTACGAATCATCTCATCTATAAAAACAGTATAGTTGATTACTTCGTAATTACCACCTAATTCTGGATATTCATTCTTTAACGTGTTAAAGCAATGAGGACAAGTGCAAATAATTTTTTTTACACCATATCCATTCAATACTTCAATATTTTGCATGGCTTGCATTTGAAAAAGCATCTCATTTCCTGCTCTTTTGGCAGGATCGCCAGTACAACTTTCTTCTTTTCCTAGCACTGCATAACTCACATCCAGGTGATTAAGAATTTTAGCAAATGCTCTTGCCACTTTTTGATATCTATCATCGAATGCTCCGGCACAACCTACCCAATACAAATATTCAGGAGTTTCTCCTTTGGCTGCTAAATCGGCCATTACCGGAACGTGTAGTTTTATATCTGTCATTCAATTTATTATTTTACAGAGACACAATATCTTGCATCTTTAAATGAATACTATTCGTTAAATTACCCTTCGGTCCATTTCAATCTATCTTCGGAAGAAAATTGCCATGGTGCTCCGTTGTTTTCAATATTGTTAAACATGGTATTTAATTCTGCAGGAGCCGATGCCTCTTCCATTACCAAATATCTTCTCATATCCATAATTAGGTTTGGATGGCTGATATCAATTGGACATTCCTGAACGCAAGCATTACAAGTTGTACAAGCCCAAATTTCTTCTTCAGAAATATAATCACGCAAGAGGGATTTATTATCTTCTTTGCCTAATATTGCTAGTGGTCCTTTTTCGTCCATACGTTTTCGTACATCAACAAATATTTTTCTTGGCGATAGAAGTTTTCCAGTAATATTTGCAGGACAAACATCTGTACAACGCCCACACTGTGTACATGATAGAGAATCCATATAATTTTTCCAGCTAATGTCTTCAATATCTTTAACACCAAATCGAGCAACTTCAGCATCCTCATCGTAAGCAGCTTCCGGATCTAACATTAATTTTACTTCGCGAGTAATGCTTTCTAAATTTGGATACTTCGTAATTGGCTCCAAATTGGCAAGAAATACATTCGGAATAGATAGAAATACATGAAAATGCTTAGAATACGGCAAATAATTCGCAAAAGTAAATATCAATAATATATGAATCCACCAAGCAGGTTCCTGCAGCCAGCCAAAATTCCATCCAAATAAATTAACCAGAAAAGCAGAAACAGGATAAACCCCTTCATATCCATTTGGATGATTACTAATGTATCCCATATTGAAACAAATTAGGGAAACCATTAAAAATCCTATAAAAAACAAGGAAATTTGCGCATCCCAGTTTGCTTTACTAGTCATTTCCACCCCAGAAAACCTCTTTACCTTCATAAACATGCGGCGAATACTAAATAGTTTAATAAAAACAAGTATTAAGAGTGCAAACACATCACCAGAGCCCATAACAATGTCATAAAACCATCCTGTAAAGGCAAAAAGCCTATCGGCACCCGAGAGTCCATCAATTACCATTTCGATGCTTCCCAATGTTATTACCAAAAACCCCCAAAACACAAGAGCATGCATTAAACCAATTACTGGTTTACGAAATATCTTTGTTTGTCCGAATGCAACATTTAAAGTATGTGAGATTCGCGCTCCAATGTTTCGAATTGGATAAAATGGCTTGGTTAGTTTAAAAAATGACCACAATCGTTTAAGCGAATATGCAAAAACACCGAAAGTGATTAATAATGTAATGCTAAAGATGATTTGTTTTGTCATAATTGCAGTTTTAACTATTTACTTACAATTTAGTAATTTAGGATTCTAAATCACTGCACAATTGCTAAAAATATTAGAACATAAATATTTTTAGCACCTGCGACTTAAAACTATATTCAGGCCTTAGAGTTTTTGAATGCCTCGCTTAATCTGGGTAATATCTCCATAGCATCGCCAACAATTCCATAGTCGGCAACTCCAAAAATAGGCGCTTCGGGATCGGTATTAATTGCCACAATACATTTGCTTCGGCTAATACCTGCCACGTGTTGTATCGCACCTGAAATACCTGCTGCTATGTATAAATTTGGAGCAATTACTTTTCCAGTTTGTCCAACATGCTCTTCATGTCCGCGCCATCCTTCATCGGAAACCGGACGAGAACAGGCAGTTGCTGCATTTAAAACCTTTGCCAGATCTTCAACAGGTCCCCAATTATCGGGGCTTCTCATTCCACGACCAGCAGAAATTACCACATCAGCATCTGAAAGAATCACTTTATTTTTCTGCTCTTCTTCTTCCAAAACCTGAACTTTAAACAATGCCGTATCTACTTCTGGAATATATTCTTCAATTACAGATTCAACAGAGTTTTCAACAAGGCCGAAACAATTTTTAGCAATTGTGATCACTTTTATGGGAGAATCGATTTGAACATGTCCGAAAGCCTTACCCGAAAACACTCTTTTTTTTACAATAAATGGATTAAGAGATACAGGTAATTCCTGAACAGCAGCAACCAATCCTGCTTTCATTTTAACTGATATTCTTGGAGCAATTGCTTTCCCACTATTGTTATCATTTAACAAAATAACATTAGCGTTTTCCTTTTTAGTTATTTTTGCGAGTACATCCGCATAAACACGACTTGTTAATATATTCATTTTAGGATCATTAACAGAAATAATTCTATTTGCTCCATATTTCCCTAAACTTTTAAGCTCCTCTTTGTCTACCTCTCCAATTGAAACTACTACAAGATCAATATTTAAATCGCTAGCAAGTTTTTTTGAGTAGGAAACCAATTCATAGGTAGAGCTTTTAAATTTTCCGTTCCAATTTTTGGCAAATGCTATTACTGACATAGATTTTTTTTTGATTTTTAAATTAAAGTACCTTAGCTTCATTCTTTAGCAGCTCAACTATGTGTTCTGCTTGTTCTGCCTCAATCATTTTGCAGGCACCTTTGGCTTGCGGGAGTTCAAATTTTACCAATTTAGTTAATACATCAATCTCAGCAGCAGGCTTTACCTCTAATGGTTTTTTACGCGCCATCATGATACCTCTCATGGCTGGAATTCTTGGTTCGTTTGTAATTCCCTTTTGAACAATTGCTACAAAAGGAACTTCTGTCTTTAATTTTTGTTTTCCGCCAGGAATTGCCCGATGCAATACAATATCAGTATCATCAAAATCAATATGAATAACAGATGATATTCCAGGATAATTCATAAACTCAGCAATCATTGCACCAACTGAAGACCCATTGTAATCGATGGATTCTATCCCACTAAAAACAATATCATAAGGATTTTCTTTGAGGAACTCTGCAATTTGCCCAGCTACATGATAAGCATCTGCTGCACACGCATCAATTCGAATTGCTTTATCGGCACCAATTGCCAAAGCCTTTCTTAAAGTTGCATCTGTTTGGGTAGATCCAACATTAATAACACAAACCTCATCAACAGGATTTTCAGCATTCTCTTTCAATTCCAAAGCTCTTGTTAGAGCCAACTCGTCCCATGGATTTATTATCCATTGAATCCCTGAATCATCAAATAAGGTATTTTCTTGTTTAAACTTCACCTTAGTTGTGGTATCCGGCACATTACTTATACAAACCAGTATCTTCATATATCGTTTAATTTAAGTATTAATTATAGTATTATATTTATTTAGATAACATATATTTACAATCTACAAATCAGACAGATAAGATTTTAATTAGTTTTACTCTGTCACTAAGTTTCTGGAAATAACTATTTTTTGTATTTCAGAAGTTCCTTCGTATATCTGTGTTAATTTCGCATCACGCATTAGGCGTTCCACATGATATTCTTTCACATAGCCATAACCACCATGTATCTGAACCGCTTCGGTAGTTACCTTCATAGCGGTTTCGGCAGCATACAATTTTGCCATTGCACTAGCTTGTCCATAAGGTTTTCCCTGATCTTTTAACCAAGCAGCCTTTAAGCAAAAAAATCTTGCAGCCTCAATTTCTGTAGCCATATCAGCCAATTTAAAAGCAATTGCCTGATGTTGAATAATTTCTTTCCCAAAGGTCTTTCTTTCCTGAGCATATTTTAAAGCCAATTCATAAGCCCCAGAAGCAATTCCCAATGCCTGAGAAGCAATTCCAATTCGTCCACCTTCTAAGGATTTCATTGCCAGTTTAAAGCCGAACCCCTCATCTCCCAATCTGTTTTCTTTTGGGACTTTAACATTATTAAACATTACCGAATGAGTATCCGAAGCACGCATTCCCATTTTATTTTCATGCGGTCCGACTGAAATTCCATCTGAATTTGCATCAACCAATAATGCATTAATTCCTTTGTGTTTTAATTCTGAATGAGTTTGTGCAATAACAATATATGTAGATGCTGATTTTCCGTTGGTAATCCAATTTTTGGTACCATTAAGCAGATAATAATCCCCCATATCAGCAGCCGTAGTTCTTTGCGATGTAGCATCCGAACCAGCTTCAGGTTCGGACAATAGGAAAGCACCTATTTTCTCGCCCCGAGCCATTGGTTTTAAAAATTTCTGTTTTTGTTCTTCGCTTCCATACTTTTGCACACCCCAGCACACCAAAGAATTATTTACCGACATAATTACAGAAACAGAGGAATCCACTTTTGAAATTTCCTCCATTGCCAATACATAAGAGATTGTGTCCATTCCGCCTCCATCATATTTCTGATCTACCAACATTCCTAAAAATCCAAGTTCGCCTAATCGTTTAACTTGTTGGGTAGGATATATTGCTTTATCATCTCTTTCGATAACGCCAGGCAATAATTCTCGCTGTGCAAAATCACGTGCAGCATCTCGAATCATCAATTGCTCTTCGGTAAATTCAAAATTCATAATATTAACTTTTTAGGTGTGATATTAACCCGCAATTAGCTTGAATTGCTGTTTTTTTTTATAATAACTAAGTCACTCTCATACTTTTAATTACTCTCCTCTTTTGTAAACAATTGCCACAAGAGATTTATCATCTCCTCCCATATTTACAGACAATGCATACGGTCTTTCTTTACTAATATTAATTTGAGCATCGCCTGCTTTCCCCGTTAATTGTTCCCAAACAGTTACCGCCTGATGCACTCCAGTTGCTCCTGTTGGATGCCCCCAACCAATTAAACCACCAGTGGTATTAAATGGAACTTTCCCATCTCTTGAGGTATGTCCTTGCAAAACGAACTCTGGACCTTTTCCTTCTTTGGCGAAACCAATTGCCTCGGTAGCCATAATTCCTGCAATAGAAAAACAATCGTGTACTTCAACCGTTCCCAATTGATCTATACTAATGCCTGCCATACAAATCGCCTTGCTAACAGCATCTTTCATACTTGTTAAGGAGGTCATTATCTCTGGTTTTTTAGTTATATCTGCCACCACATGAGAAAAACCTAGCACTTCGACCGCATCTTTAGCTTCCTTACCTATTTTCTTTAATCCCTCTTCCGAAACAATGGCAATAGCAGAAGCTCCATCGGAAACCTTTGAGCAATCGAACACATTTAAATGATCGACAAAGCGTTTTGGGTTAAGAGGCATATTTGCTGTCTCTTCTAAATCTTTGTTTTGATTATGATATTCCTGAGCTGTTTCACACAATCTTGCATTTTCAATTGCATTACAATACCATTTTGCCATTGCTTTACGGGTAATTTCCCGTCCGTATTTTTCATAGTAAGCTCCGGCACGATCGCTAAAAACCCCTGGGAAAAAGTAAGCATGACCTTCTTTACGTGTTTGCTTCCATCCTGCTCCAGCTAGAACATCGGCTCCATACATGGCTTTCATGGTATTTTGTACTTCGAACCCCAATGCAAGAACAACATCGGCTGTTTCTGCCAAAATCGATTTCATACCTGTTGTTAATGCTAAGCCTCCCGAAGCGCAAGCACCTTCTACACTTACTGCTGGTTTGTATTTTAAACCTGCATCAATCATTGGTAAAAATGCTGGTAAATTTGCTTGCTTATTAAAACGTGAAGCCATAAAGTTACCTATTACCCCCTCATCAACATTTACAGCTCCACCAATCATACTTAATGTAGCACGACCAGCTTCTTTTATATAATCTTCCAAATCTGGGCGATCCTTTTTAGGATGAAATTCTTTTCTGCCGGTTCCCATAGAAACAGTATTGTAACCAGCTAACATGTATATTTTTTTGCGTAAGGTTTTCATTTTATTTAGGTGTGAGATATTCAATAAAAAACATTAGAAATAATTGTTGATAGGTCCGTAGGCATGGAAAAAACCTGTTTCCATTACCGTATTTACATCGGCTGCAGATTCAGCTACATTTGTATCAACAAGCATCTGTCCTATTGCCTTAGCATTTTCGCCATAAGCAATGGCTATATTCGCACCAACACTATCAATTTTGTGCAATTCTTTAAAAAAATTATCTAATAATTCATTTTTATTTTGCTCTCGAACTACAGATTTCCAATATATTTTTAGAGTTGGAAGTTCCCCCATCATTACCGCACAATCCATTTCAATTGCTTCGGTTTTAACATATTTTCCAATTTCTAGATTATAAACCTCTTTTATTCTTCCTTTTTGATATTTAAAAATTCCATCTTTTTGAGAACCATCTGCAAACTGTCCTCCTTTTACTTCTTTATTTAGCAATTTATTTAATGCTGCATGCGATAAAGTTTCGTTTGGAAATGATGATTGCATACTATCTAAAATAAATTGAATAACATCTAAACCCACATAATCCATCAATTGAAAAATACCCATTGGGCGTATTAACAAATCGCGACTTATTGTATCGAGCAAGAAAAATGCTTTAGCCCAGCCATGAGTTTTAGCCAACTCTTCTGCTTTACGCAATGCATAAAGAACATCGCGCATAAAATGACCATTTCCAATAAAGCCTGCAATATCTCTTGAATGAACCACAGTTTTCCTCATCGATTTGGCCAAATCGAGCGATAAGCGAGTTAAATTCGGATTTGTATTTTGGGGTTTTATTATTTCCAATAACTTTTGAACTACTGGAGGATTGTAAAAATGAAATCCTATAATATCTTTATTTAAATTTGCTTTCTTCTCAATTTCTCCAATTGGAATTGAGGAAGTATTACTTAAAAACCATGCCTCGGGATTATTTTGTTTAATCTGCGAAAACAATTTAACCTTCAAATCTTTATCTTCTTTTATGGCTTCGAAAATTAATTGCGAATTATATGCTGTTTCTATTCGTGTTGAAGTCTGAATCATTACCAATACATCATCAACAAACTGATTAATAATTTCTTCATTATCGCACAAATCCTTATGATCTTTATACCATTGTCGTAACTCGACCACATTTTTCTCTGCATACTTCACCAATTGTATTTTAACATAAGCAAGTAGATTTACTAAAGCCAATTGCGATACATCAATAGCATTTAAAACAAATTCTTTATCTACTTTCTTGCCAATTTTGAGCTTTGCCATCTCTAATGACAGCAAAACCAAAATACCACTACCCATTTTACCAGCAGCGCCCAATACACTTATATTTTCCATTTTTCGGATTAGATCCATATTTTAATGTTTTAATTTTGTTTCCCTTATTCTTAATTATGCGTAGCTCTTCCAATTGAGTAAAAAGCAAAACCCATCATCACTACCCGCTAACTGCATTACTCTGCAATAAGTCTCCCTACAAAAATTTGATTACTCCCAATTTGGTTGGCGTTTCTCCAAAAAAGCTTTTACCCCCTCTATTCTTTCTTTCTGATCGGCATTAAAAAGACGAGCAAATTCTTTTGACTCCATCTTACTAGCTTCCTGTTTATTCATTCCCATTCCTTTGCGCACCATTTTTTTTATTAATCGAATAGCATTCGGACTTTTAAATGAAATTACATTGGCCATTTCTATGGCTATATCCATAAGCTGATTAGGGGGTGTTAACTTTTGAATAATACCAAGTTGATAAGCTTCGCTGGCTGTAATTCCTTCGCCAAGCATCATTAAATACATAGCATTTCCTGTTCCGGCTAGTTGTGGTAGGCGTTGCGTGCCATTAAAGCCCGGAATTAAACCTAAATTTACTTCGGGCAATCCTAAACGGGCTTTTTCACTGGCTATTCGAATATCACAAGCCATTGCCAGCTCTAAACCTCCCCCAAGAGCAAAACCATTAATGGCAGCTATAACAGGAATATCCAGTTCGGCAATTTGATCAAAAACGGCTTTCCCAGCTTCAGCAAAATCGTATGCTTCTTCGGGAGAATATTCTTGCATGGCTTTAATATCTGCTCCAGCTATAAAAGCTTTACCTTCTCCTGTTATAAGAAGAACTTTTATGGATTGGATATATTCCTGATTTTTCAAAAAACAGGCTAGTTCTTTAAAAATGCACTCGTTTAAGGCATTTAAGGCTTTAGGACGATTGAGAGTTAGAATACCGATTCTGTCTCTTTTCTCAAATTTAAGATATCTAAAAATCATAGGTGTGAGTAAAACTTTTTTGCATCTACATATCTAAATATACTAAAAACTCTCAATATTTAAAAAGTAAAATATCATTGTTTCAGACAATTACCCTACATCCATTGAAATTACAGGTCTTTCCAAGGCGAAGAAAAAGTTAATTAGATCTTTTTTTCTTTTTATTACAAATAAAAAAACAAAAAACCCGATTCGATTAGAATCGGGTTTTGTATCATTAAAAATATAATTTTAATGAAAAATGCTCTTAGGCCATATTGTGATATACGTTTTGAACATCGTCGTTGTCTTCTAGTTTCTCTAGCAACTTTTCAACATCGGCAACCTCATCTTCAGATAATTCTTTGGTATCCATAGGAATTCTTTCGAAGCCTGAAGAAATTACAGTCATTTCATTCTCCTCAAGGTAAGATTGAATTTTCCCAAAATCGGAAAAACCACCATATAACATTACACCATCTTCTTCCGCAAAAACTTCATCAACCCCAAGGTCGATCACTTCAAGTTCAAGTTCTTCAATATCCTGACCTGTATTTTCAATTTTAAAATGACATTTATGCTCGAACATAAATTCAACACTACCAGCAGTACCTAAACTCCCTTTGCATTTATTAAAATAAGAACGCACATCAGCAACAGTTCTTGTATGATTATCGGTAGCTGTTTCAATAAGAACAGCGATACCATGAGGTGCATATCCTTCGTAAACAATTTCTTTAAAATCTTTTTGTTCTTTCGACGAAGCCTTTTTAATGGCTCTTTCAACATTATCTTTAGGCATGTTGGCCGCCTTTGCATTTTGAATGACCGCACGCAAACGAGCATTAGATGCCGGATCAGGACCACCTTCTTTTACTGCAATAACAATATCTTTACCGATTCGGGTAAAGGCTTTGGCCATCTTATCCCAACGCTTCATCTTACGCGCTTTTCTAAATTCGAATGCTCTTCCCATAGTTTATGTATAAAAATTTTTCGCAAAAATAACACTTGTAATTCAATCTTTAAAGTGATTTGGCATTTTTTATTCTTTATACTTAATAGTTATACTGATTGAATAAACTCAGAGACTGTTTTATCGATTAATATGACGTTTGGCTTTGTTTCTATTTACTTGGCGATAGAAATAATAGATTATTAAAACAGATTGTTTTAAAATGAGATTGCTCATTGTTTCACTTGGAACAATTAGCTACTTTAGACGCATCATTTAATAAACAAACTAATCTAATGAAAAAGATAATAATTCTGTTTTCTGCAATGATAACTCTAGCCTCATGTGGAAATCAAATCGAATCTGAAAAACAGGCAGATGTATCGAATATATCTGCTAAAACAATTAACCAGACAGTTAAAGAACTAAGCGGAAAAGCACTGGATAAAACTTTACTGGAAAAAGGAGTAAAGCATGCAGCAAACCTATGGCGTGCAAGCGATGGTAGTGAAGCTGACTTCTCAGCTTTCTGTAAAACAAACTATATTTCAGATCAGGCAGAAAAAGAATTGGTATTCCAAAAAATATCACGGAATATTGAAATTATTACTGGAAATTTTAATAAGATAACGCTTAATTTACTTGAGCCAGTACATTTAAATACTTTTAAACAACACCCCATTGATAATGCATTTGGTGCTTATAGCGTTGATTCGCATTGGATGAATGATTTCTATCAGAATAAAATTGCATTTACAATTGCACTTAACTTTCCATCGTTTAGTTTAGAAGAAAAAGAAGCAAATGCTAAAAGCTGGACTCGCCAACAATGGGCTTATGCACGTTTGGGCGATTATTTTACTGCAAGAGTTCCTGCAGACTTATTACAAGCTGCCGGAAGTGCTGCCGCAGGTTCTGATGTTTACATTATGGATTACAATATTTATGTTGGGCATTTAACCGATGCCAATGGAAAACGTTTTTTTCCTGAAGACAAAGTTCTTTTATCGCATTGGAATTTACGCGATGAAATTAAAGCCAACTATGCCAACAAAAATGATGGTTTAGAAAAGCAGAAAATGATTTACCAGGTTATGCAGCGCATTATCTCACAGGAGATTCCTGAAAAAGTTATTAATAGTGGCGATTTTGAATGGGATCCATACACCAACCTGGTTTACAAAAATGGAAAAGCAACCGATGCTACACCTGAACCAAACGAAAGATATCAGCAAATTTTAAATAATTTTCACGCCAATAAAGCAATTGACCCTTATTATTCCGATCAGAACACTTTTATTAAAAGACAATATGACGGAGCAAAAGAAATATCGGCGGAAGCAACAGAAAAAATATTCACTGATTTTTTACGCTCGCAAGAAACACAAAAAGTTGGTAAGTTAATTAGCAAACGATTAGGTCGCGACCTAGAACCCTTCGATATTTGGTACGATGGTTTTAAAGCTCGCAGCGGAATGGATGAGTCGAAACTAGACGCCAAAACCAGAAAATTATATCCAAATGCAGCAGCTTTAGAGGCTGATCTGCCTAACTTATTAAAGAAACTGGGCTTTACTAAAGAGAGAGCTCAGTTTTTAGCCGATCATATTTCTGTTGATCCGGCTCGCGGTTCGGGACATGCCTGGGGTGGCGCTGCGAAAGGACAAAAAGCTCACCTTCGCACCAGAATTAGTGATAAAGGAATGGATTACAAAGGATACAATATTGCAATTCACGAATTTGGCCATAATGTAGAACAAACCATTTCTTTGTATGATGTTGATAATTTTGTAATGAATGGCGTTCCAAACACGGCTTTTACCGAAGCTTTGGCTTTTATCTTTCAGAAAAGAGACATGCTATTGCTTGATATTAAAGATAATTCGCCACAGAAAGATGCTTTAAAGAAATTGGATCTTTTTTGGAGTGCTTATGAAATTATGGGCGTATCCTTAATGGATATTCGCATGTGGAGATGGTTGTATGCAAATCCTGAAGCTACGGCAGCCGAACTTCGCGATGCAGCCATGGATATTGCCAAAAATGTTTGGAATGAGTTCTACGCTCCTGTTTATGGTGTAAAAGATCAGACTATTTTGGCTGTTTACTCGCACATGCTAAATAGTCCCTTATACTTATCGAACTATGCTTTTGGTAATGTAATTGAGTTCCAATTGGAACAACAATTAAAAGGCCGAAGTTTTCCTGCCGAAGTTAATCGCATTTTTAAGCAAGGACGTTTAACCCCTAACCAATGGATGCTTGAAGCTACGGGTAATGATTTATCGGCTCAGCCACTTTTAAAAGCTGCTAAAGAGGCTTTGGAAGAACTAAAGTAAAATTAAGTTTTACACATAAATTAAGAGGTTATTCCCAAAGGAGTAACCTCTTTGTTTTACTCCTATTTATTTGATGGATCATATATTTTTCATAATTTCAGTATGATAATAATAATTCAAACTATTTTATTAGCGAATTTACCGATAAAAGTAATTTATTAGTATATTTACCGATAAAAATATATAATCATGAACAAAGCCAGCATTTCTGCCGATATTATATCTTACACTTCCTTAAGCCAAATTGATAAGAGGCAAATTGAATCTGATATAAAAAAATTATTAATAGAATTATCTGAGAGGTATAAAAATGATGGATTTTACGGTAGAATTATTCAGGGAGATTATATAGAATGTGCATTAAATTCGGGAAAACCTGCCCTAAGAATTGCCTTACTATTAAAAACCTTTATTAAATCGATAGAATTGAAAGAAAATTCGAAAAGCAAGGGAATTAAATATTTTAAAGAACATGCCATTCGTCTTGCAGTTGCCGTGGCACCATTAACAAGTATCGACCCAGAAAAAGGAATTATCGACGGAGAAGCCATTTACCTATCGGGCCGAACAATAAAAGATTACAGTACATCAAACAAGCAAAAAATTGTTATTAAAAACACCATGTTTTTTCGCTGCACCAACAGCAATACAGAGCAAGAATTCGACTGTATATTTTCATTACTGGATACTTTGCTTTCTCGTTGTTCTTCAAAACAATGCCAGGTAATTTATTTACGCCTTTTGGGTTTAAGCGAAAAAGATATCAGCCTAAGACTACAAAAAAACCAATCTACCATAAGTCAACACTCTACTGCTGCCGGTTGGCATGCTATCGAAAAATCGGTTAAACTATTCGAAAAAACAATTCAATAATGCTATATCAATTACTTCTTTTACAACTTATTGCGCATTTACTGGGCGATTTTATTTTTCAGCCTCACATTTGGACAATTCAAAAGAAACAAAAAATAGTTAGCTGCTTTCATCTTTGGCATGTTTTGGTAATTTTTATTTTCTCCTTCGTTCTATCGTTCGATTTTGGTTTTCTCCCCTTTGCCGTAATTTTAACATTAATACATCTGGCTACCGATATTGCCAAAAGCTATTTTCAAATTAATGGCTCAAAAAAAGATAGTTTCTATTTTTTTACAGATCAGCTTGTGCACATTTTAACTCTACTAATAATTTCGACAGTTTACTGCAGCTATTTTACTCCTGATTTTATTTACAATATTCCTTTAAAATATTTGGCAATAGCCTTAGCTTTTATTTTTTGTGCTAAACCTGCCAATATATTTATTAAAAATGCGAATCCAGAGTTGATCTAAAGTGCTAATGCAATGAAAGCAGCAGCTAACCTGCCAAAAGTATGTATCATTAATCCTTTTGTAGATCTGACTTTACTAGCTTTTTGAATATCTGTTTTTTCAATTAACCAATTGAATATTGCCTCAACAGGTTGCCTAATTCTGGATACTGCCGTTGAGAATAAATCATCAGCAGCTTTAATTCTCTGTTTTATTATATCTGGCATTCCTTTTACCCCTTTGATTGGAGCAAGAGTCTGAGAGTTTTGATGTTTCAACATATTCTGGTTAAGCTCATTAATAAAGTATATTTTATCGCCAAAAAATGTTCTGTTCTCAATACCTGACCATGCTTCTTTAAAAACATTAACATCATTAACAGAAGCAGGAGTAAATAGTATTTGCTCAGGATGTGGCAATTTACCAATACGTCTGAAACTGAAAATAGCAAATTTAAAACCAACAATTTTTCGTAAAAGTAAACCATCATTTTTCGATAAAAAATATATTAATCAACGCTCTGATTGTTGAGGGAGCGTAGCGGACGATGCAATCAGAGCGTTGATTGCTGCTCAAAGATTGTTTTCCTGTTCTCCATTCTGTAACTTTTACCTTCTAGTTTTACCACCTCACATTTAAACAATAATCTATCCAATAATGCTGTAGCCAATACTTCATCATCGAGCATTTCTGCCCATTGCTGAGGTGATTTATTTGTTGTGATTATTACAGATGTTTGTTCGTGCAGGTGATTTATAAGATTAAAAAAGGCTAAAGCTTCATGTTTCTTGATAGGGAACAACATTATATCGTCTATGGCCACTAAATGGGACTTTAAAAGGCGGTTATAGGTATTGAGAGCACTGGATGTCATTTCTTTCAATTTTAGCACCGTTATTAACTCCTCCATTGTAATGAAATAAGCTTTATGACCGGATTTTACGGCATCGCTAACCAAACCGCCGGCAACATACGTTTTTCCTGTTCCTGAGGGTCCCATTAGTATCAGGTTATAATTTTGTTCCATCCATAATAATTCCCGTAATTGTTTCAATTGAGGCACAGTCATACCATTTGCCATGTTAAAGTCATACTTGTCCAGGTTGTGATCTTTAGGCAGGCGGGCTAATTTCATTCTCCTGTCAAGATCTGTTTTCTTTCTGTGCTGAACCTCTCTTTGCAAGAGCTGTAATGTAAATTCCTGATAAGATGGTTTGTCTATCTGTGCCTGATGAAGCAATACTTCTGGTTCGTTCTTCATCTTTGTCAGCCGTAAAATATCGGCATAGTTTTTAATTTGATCTAATAGCTTCATTTTTTAATTCATTATTGATTCATATTCATTGATATCACTTTTCTGAGGTTGCATATCATCATTTTGCTGCTTATTCAAATTGCCGGTTTCTATACAAACATTGTGTTTTACATTCTTTAGAGCTTGCTCATTTTCAAAGTAATTCAGTACTTCGGCGAAACGATTGGCATTTAGTATCTGATTTTCATAACAGTAAACAAGGGCTAATTTGGTTATTTCCTGAGATGAACTTTCAATGTTCTTTTGTATAACTCGGAGATTATCATGGAAATACCGGGGTTTATTTTTCTCTATTGCTGCCAAATATTGTTCGGCTTGAGGAATAGATCTTAAGCTTTCAAAAACCAGCTCATAGGTTTTTTGCAGAGTCTTTGACTTTTCCCTTGCATGGTCATTGTTTTTAATAATCCGACCTGTATCTAAAGACAGCTCATGTGTGGCCAGCAACTGGTTATCACTCGTATAAAAGAAAAGCTTCATTTCTTTTTCTTCCAGTAAAACATTGGTACCCCTGTCTTGATATGTACCCAAAGGCAAGCTGTAGTAATTACTTCGATAAAGCACCGTGTTATCTTTTCTTACAGGATATGTCGGCAAGTTTAAAAATGGTTTTTCCGGTTTTCCGCTATAGGTCAGCAGGTATTGCTTTTCTTTTTCCCACTCTTGTTTTGGTATACGCCTGGTTGTTCCATGTATCTTCGCATTTCCAGTACGATCAAGCCATTGTAAAACTTCTTTTTGCAATCTGTCAATATCCTGGAATACTCTTCCTTTCAGATAATTGTGTTTTACGTATTTTACTACATTTTCAACTTTCCCTTTGCTTTCAGGGTCTGCTTTTCTGCAAAATATCACCTCAAATGGATGTGCATTTGTAAACTGCATAAATCCATCAGTAAGAAGAACATCGCCAAGATTTTCATCTTTTATAAAAACACGATCCTGATCATAGATTATTCGACGGGGGATTCCCTGAAAATATTCGAATGCCAGTTCATGTGCATAATTTGCTGTCTCTGTAGTAAATGGCATTCGTTGACAGTAAACAAACTTTTGTCGGGAACGGGAAAGTACCATTGTAAAAAAGTAAATTTTAACCCTGCCACTTCCACTGCTAAGCATACGGTATGATCCAAAATCTACCTGTGCCTCTTCTCCGTATTCTGTTTCAGGAAGCTTCTCGTACTGCCGTGGAAGTTTTTCTTTATACTTGGGTATATTTTGCTCCTTTCTTACGGTTTGAACAAAATTATAGACTGTTTTGCTGCTTACATCCGGCAGATCGGAATAATGTTCTTTTAATCTATCTTCAACCTGGGCTGCTGATAAATAGGGTGCACCTTCCAATAATTCTTTCACAAAATTATAATACCCATTTAGCTTTTTGGGCATTCTGCGAGGTGTACTGATCCATGATAAAAACTGAGCTTCACTCATTAAAAGATATTTGCGTACAGTTCCTCTGTCGATACCTAACTCTAATTTGATTTGACTTTGATTTAGTCCTTCTGCTGATAATTCTTTAACTTTGTACCACATAAAAACTTTTTTGTTTTTATTCATAGTCTTCATTTTTTTTTGGTTCGCAACCTAAAGATGAAGGCTATTTTTGTTTTTGCAAGTGATGATTTTCAATTGCGAAAAATTGATGGTACAAATTTTCTATTTACATCTGAAACCCAATAAATGCAGTTTCATACCATAATAATAAATACCTTTTGTCGAGCAGAATCCTTTATCTGTTATTTCTGTTGCAACTTTTCCAGAACGTTTGCCTGAACAGGTAATAATTGGCATTGAGTCCAATAAACTTTGATCCAGACAACAATCTTCCGGCTGATAGTCTGACAAAAGTATTTCAACTAACCGGGCAAAAGCTCCACTTAGTTTATTAAGTCTGTTATTAAAGGCTTTATAGCCTACTAACTTTGGAAACCATGATCTCAACCAGTCAGAAGCAAAACGGTGAATTTGTTTTACTTTTATATGCTCTTCATAGTGCATACAGTATAAATAAATGGTCATAATTTCTTGATCGGTAAATTCAGGTTTACTGTTATTACTGAATCTTTCACAATAAAATTGAAGTTCTTCAAACTTTTCGCAAACCAAAAAGTAAATTCTTATTAACTTGTCGTCTTTATCCTTGGAAATCATATCTAATTGTCACTTCGAAACTGACCTCAAGATACTGATTTTCAAGGATTTAAACAAATATACTCCACTGATAATCAAGGATTTAACAAACTTTTTTTATTGTTTTTTAACTCTGGATTCGCATTAAAAATATATTTATGCATTTAAATATTAATGTTCCTAAAAGCTTAAATGCCGGCGATGAAAATAAAGATTTACCAAACGCTGGAAAATTAATTGGCCTAATGGAACGCTTTTTAGTACTGGCCCTTATTCTTGTTAATCAGTACAGCGCTGTTGGACTTATTATTGCTGCTAAATCGATACTCCGGTTTAGGGACAATAAAAAAAATGAATACGTTTTGGTTGGCACACTTTTAAGTTTTGGTATTGCAACATTACTGGGAATTCTGATCTCTCTTCTATCGGTAAAATAACTAATAAAAGGTATTTATTGGTAATTATACCGATACATATATTTGATATATGAAAAATACAATTGTAGAAAATTCATATTGTCGCTGGCGTACGAATTCCTTCGTGTAGCCACATTTCTATAGCAAAACCACAACAGTTTTACAATATTTTTAAAATGAGACCTTCTTAAAAAACAATTATTCCCAAATTACAAGTTCCAAAAAGTCTTGTAAAATAAATCATCCCCCATAAGCAGTAGATAAATCTCCGGTTACGTCAACCCACCGACTGTTAGCTGCGCTGTTCTTCGAAACATGTTGGGCAGTTCCTGCCACACGAACGCTTAGTTGTTAGGCAATGTTTATTAATTTTCTTTTTCGTAATTGTTTAAAACATTTAGATGTCAATAACACGTCCGATTGAGCATTATGTTGTTGTACGACTTGATAGTTAAATAATTTGTAAAACAATTCATCGAGTTTTGGGAACTTTGGATTTGAATCAAAATCGGTCCTAAAAAGAGGTAGAGATTTGCGCATGGTACAAATTTTGATCTTTGAGTTTAAATCATTTTCTATGTAATAGTTGCTCAACTCATTAGCTAGTACAGGAATGTCGAATTCAATGTTATGTGCAACAACAAAATCACAATGTTTTAAATCGTTGCGAAACTCTTTTAATACGGTCTTTGAATCCTTTCCAATTTGTTTCAGCTTTTCAGGGTCAATTTTATTTATTTCAAACGCTTTTGAATTAGGGTTAAAATTACTATTTAAGAGTTCTGAAACCTTCTTATAAACTATGCCTTCTTCATCCATTATTAGCCAAGCAATTTGAATAATAGATGGAAATACTTTTTGATTCATCTGTGTAGAAATCAAGCCATCAGTTTCAATGTCTAAAACCATACTTAGTTTACCTTTAAGTTCACTTAGATTTATTGTATCGTGACTTGAAGGTTGATTCACAGATTCAGTGGCAACCCATTCTTCAAAATAGCTTTTCTTAATTACTTCCTTCACACGGTCAAGGTATTTTTCCTTGATTTTATTAAAGTTTGAAATGTCTATTTCTAATGGGGTTTCAGAAGGAATACGGCAATTTACAAATTCATATTTATTGCCTGTGTTGTGTAATGAAGGTGGTAATACTGCATGCGTTGACCACAATAGTTCTATTTTATCGAATAAATGCTCGTACTCTTGCTTGGTAGCATAAGATGATACTACATCATCATCTTCTTGAACATCTATCTTATCGGAATAAAAATATATGTGGTATCCACACAAACTACCTGATTGAATAACCCATTCGTAATCAGCTGGCAACTCTAAATAACTTAAAATTTCTTCAACAATTGAATAGTTTGTACATCCATCTAAATCTAAAACATGGATATTTTTAAAGCCTGCTACAATCCCGACTCCTGTCGAATCAGTCCATGGATATTTTTTGAGTTCATCAATAGACTGTCTTCTGGTTCTTAAATCCTTCCATTTATGACATGGCACTTTTAAAATATTCTTATTGTAAAAATTGTGTTCTGTCAATTCATTCGAAATACAAGTGGCGTTTAAACCCAACTTGTGAAAATGCAATGCGTATAAATAATTTTCCTTACTCATGTGTATTAATTCTGACTAATTGTGAATATTATCGCTTGATATTCAATGATATATATTTTTTTTGTTTGCCTAAAAAATCAATATGCTTTTCCTTTGTAGAGCGAATATTGCCTAACGGATAGTATAAGAATAGTAGCCGATTGCGTGGCACTTTCCTGTCAAGTTATAAGAATGTTGAAGCGGGCTACAACCCTTGAATTTACTACTGTTACGGCTATTATTTTTATACATCCTAAGTTTACAAATTATTATCTTAAAGAATTAACTAAAGAACGAAAGAATGGAGCAAGGTTATTTTATACATTGGGTATTCAAACTCGTCAACAATGAAGATCCCCACTCTTTCACTACTTGAATACGATTAGTTCTCTGGGCCATTAGAGCCTGTTTTTAGGTTGCTATATCAAAGTAGCTTCGTTCTTTAATAAATCTTTTACTATGAATAAAAATACACATTTTATCGGAATCGACATTTCCAAAAAAGTATTTGATGTATGGAGTACCAAATTTGGGCACAAACAGTTTAAAAACACTCCTGAAGGATTTGCTGAATTACTTCTATTACTTTCCCCACAAAGCTGGTGTGTAATGGAATATACTGGCAATTATTATTATCAGCTTGCGGTGTTCTTATTTGAAAACAGTGTTCGGGTTTCGGTTATAAACCCATTGGTTATTAAACGATTTATACAAATGAAACTACAACATAACAAAACTGATAAAAGCGATGCCAAAATGATCGTGATGTATGCACAGGAACAAAGTCTGAACTTATGGAAACCCCTACCGGGATTCATTGATAAATGTAAGGATCTGCATACAACAATCAATTTGTACCACAAACAAAGTACGGCGTTAAAGAACAAATTGCACGGCTTTATCGACAAAGGCATTAAAGGAAGGGTCGTAACATCGTTAAAACGTCAGATCCGTCAAGTAAAATCCGAAATTCTATTGCTTGAAAAAGAAATCGAAGCGATAATCAAAGAACATGAACAGGAGCTATTGTCCAACCTCACATCGATCCCAGGAATAGGTAAGAAAACCGCTATCATACTGATTGTTTCTACCAATGGATTTAGAACTTTCGAAAATGCCAAGCAGCTATCGGCTTTCTTTGGACTTTCCCCAGTTATTACTTCGTCAGGTACAAGTATCAGGGGAAAAGCAAGAATATCTAAAAAAGGAAATCCAATAGTACGTAACCATCTATTTATGTGCAGCTTTACAGCATGTACCAAAAACATGCAATGCAAGGCCCTTTTCGATCGGCTAGTGGACAAAGGGAAATCTAAGAAGCTAGCGTTGATTGCCGTTACAAATAAACTCCTTTCTCAATCTTTGGCGATTGCCAAATCTGGAGTGAGATACCATCCGGATTATAGATCTACTCTAAGAATGAAATAATTTTTCTTTTCGAATCTGCCTCCCTAAAATAAAAGGTAGTTCGTAAAGAAAAATTATGGCAAAATAACTAGGTTTTTACCTTAGTTCTTTGTTATCGGCTTTTTTTATTTGTCAATTCGTTTGTAATCCTTTAATGGCATATATAAATCTCCATATTTTTCTGTTAAATTATCATCAGCATATTGTATTAATCCCGGAGCAAGACGATATCCAGGATTTACTCTATAATCCATCCAATCATACGACAGTGACAATTGAAAACCTTTTCCCTTTTCCCATAATTCAACCTCTAAACTTGATTCATAATAATCAAGCTCTGCAAGCATGTCTATTGATTCTTTTTTGTCAAAATAATCTCTTATTACAGGTTTTCCAGTCATACCTGAGATGAAGGTTACTTTTAATGACTTTTCATCATTTGGTTGTATCTCAAGAATATTCCCAAAATCATTTTTCCATGTACCGATAAATTCTTTTAGTTCCATTTCATTTTTCTTGTTCATTAAACAACTTAAACTCAATATCCATGGGAATGGAATTTGGTTTTGTCATTCTTAATTCTTTCTGGTAATCAAGATATACATTATAATCGGAGATTTTGCTCCATGCACCTTCTATTCTATCAATATTAAATTCTAATTTTAGTTTGTCTTGGATTATATTATCTATTGGTACGTGAAAAAACTCATAATTTATACATATTCCATTAATGCGTTCTTTCCCAAGAGCAAAAAGATATTTTAATGTCATATTAATCCATTTTTGGGCTTGTCCAAACGAAAAATAAAATGTTAATTCTAATTTATATGATTGAATAATCTTGTCGCATAATTGTCTGTGCCAATTATCAAAATCCACTTGGCTTTCAAATTTGTCAGTTGTAATTTCAATAATTGAGTTTTTAATAATCTGTTTTACTAATTTATGGTTTTGTTCCGTTTGTAGTTTTGAAATACCATGAAGCGTTCTATTTAAATCACGATAAGCTCTATTTATGGCGGAATCAACATAATCTGATTTTGGGTTTAAATATACTCGAATCCAAAAATCTTCAATTTCTAATTTTGATATTTCAGTTTCTTTCATTTTTATTGATTCTCATTTTGCACTATGGTCGTTCTTAAAATTGCCGATAACGTTGAGTGGTCGAGTAGGCAAAGGGAGTTTCACCCTAAGCCTCTCACAGAACCGTACGTGATAGTCTCCCATCATACGGCTCTTGTCGTACATAAATCTACTACAAATTAAATAGAAAAACTCAACTTCCAATGATAAAATAGATATGGAAATTGCTTCTTCATTCGTTTTAACCACTCATACCCACGGCGGATACTTGTTTTGTAGCGTTTATACTTTCGTCGTGCCCAGCGAACCAAACGACTGTGCAGTAATCGGAAAACATGATGCATTTCCCATCTCCGAAATTTCCCATAATAATTAACCCAACCTCTGATCTGAGGATTAAGTCTTTGAGCGATTCCAACAATACTTTTACAAGTTTTGCTTTCCTCAATCAATTCTTCCAATTTATCGGCTATTTTCTTACGAGATGCGATACTGATTGCGCATCCATATCCCAAAAACAGATTGCCTGTCTTCTGCGATTTACTGCTACGTGGCTGAAAACTATATCCAAGAAAATCGAACTTTACATTTTTATGCTTCTCTTGTCTACGATAATCACGACAATAAACCAACTTGGTCTTCTCTGGATGCAACTCTAAATGGCATTCAGCCATTCGTTGATGTATGTTTTCCAGTAGCCAATCAGCTTGTCTTTTAGTTCGGCAGTGAATAATCACGTCATCGGCGTAACGCACATATTTCACCATGGAATTCTTACCCTCTAGCCATTTGTCGAACGCATAATGCAGGAATAAGTTGGCTAGCAATGGACTAATCACTCCTCCTTGTGGGGTGCCTTTCCCTTGCTTTTCAATCAGTTTCCCATTTCCTTTTTGAATTGGCATTTTCAGCCATCTCTCAATATACATACATGCCCATTTCTCGGGCACATGCTTACGAACCGCCAGCATCAACTTTTCATGATCAATATTATCGAAAAACCCTTTTATATCCAGATCAATCACCCAGTCGTTTCTCCAGCAATTACGCTGCACCTGATCCAATGCCTGATGAGCACTTCTGTCAGGACGATAGCCATAACTATTGTCGCTAAAGATTGATTCGAACCGTGGTTCTAAATAATATTTTAACACTTGTTGTGCAATGCGGTCGGAAATAGTAGGAATCCCCAACTTTCGCATTTTGCCATCTTTCTTAGGTATTTCAACCTCTTTCACCGCCGGTGGGAAATAACTCCCCGATGCCATTCGATTCCAGAGTTTGTACAAGTGCTTTGAGCGGTCGGTTTCAAATTCTGCCCAACCAATCTCATCTACTCCTGAACTACCTTTATTGGCTTTCACATGTTTGTAAGCATTCCAGACCATGGTACGACTTACTGGTATCGATTTTGTTTCATTCCATAAATTCATCCTCTGTTAAAGTTGATTTCTGTTATAAAACTGTACAACTCTGTCCCTTTGCTCCATCTCAATTACAGAGACTTCATTACTACTACAGACAGATCCGCCTCTGTTGTTGCTCATTGTTATTCAGCCTCTAAGTTGTTCTTATTGCGCTTTTCACTTAACATTGCAACACAGATTCCCAAGTTCCTTAATTGAGCCTAAATAGAAGTCATGCCACCTGAACACCGCCTGCCGTGCAACCAATAAACAGGCTCCCGCTGCACTCATCATTGCATAACATACTTTGCAACTTTTGACAGAATATTGCCACTTCTCGACACCTCTTCAGTGGTTCACTTTCGTTCATCTCTTCTATTAACACCTGCTATACTCTTGGTATAGATTCTCCCAAACGCTCAATACAAAGACTCTTTACCAATGCACCTTTGGGTGGTTTGATGCCCCCTCCTGTAAAACGACATCGGTGGGTCAAGCCTACAAATGCTTTCCACCATCTCAAATAAAGAATGCAGCACTGTTTTATGCCGACCTGCTGCTTCTTGGCACACTATGCGTAGTGGCGGACTTCGGAGCTCCTCGCTATCAAACCGAGATGGTGTTGATGCGAGCCACAAACCTTGATATTTACTACTTCCCCCGACATTACGTATGACACATTGTTATAGCCCCGTGGTTTCATTTTCTTCAATCGGTATATTCTTGTCTTTACAATATTTCTCTATTTCGGAGTCTGATTTAAAGTACTCATCACAAAATTTATCAAATTCCATTCTTGTCGCATCAATGTATCTATCGTCAGCAACTAACATCATTTCTGATTTCTCAATGAATTTCTCAAAATCCGTATTAATCTCACAAAGTTTATCAATCGTTTTAAAATCAAGCTCTTTATATTTCGATGTAAACAAAACCTTACTTTCAAATGGATTTGCTTGTAATTCAATTACACCAATACCGAAAGACTGATTTAATCGCTCCATTTCATCCATTAAGTTTTTGCTGATGTCAAATGCTACCAAATATCCATAATTTGCCCAACTCGAATTTGATACTGCTTGAAAGAAGCATTGTTTCAATTCATAGTCAGATTTTATTTCCTTTTTCAGTTCATAAGAGATTAAATTGAATGCGTCTGACTTATTTATCACTTTCATTAATGCATTACTTGACCTATTTTGAAGATTCAAGAAATTAATTCCAATCATATCTGGGTGAATCCATTTTTGATGATTGTCTTTGCTATTTGCTGATTTTTCGTGAAATATTGTCTTGCAGTATGTATTCTGGTTTTTCAAATAACTACTCAATAGTTTATGTAAATCACGCTCTTGAAATGTCTTGGATTTTGGAAGCTTTTTAGATTCAGTTTCTTTTTCAGTTATTTCCGAGAGATTTAATTCACTTTCATACTTTGATAAGTAATATTCAAATCCTTTCTTTCCTTTTACTCTTTTAACTCTAGTATCATTCTGTCGAATAAAATGACCAAGTTGTGCTCCAATAGTATCAGAAGGTGTTTTAGCATTTCCCCAGTCAATATAGTTTTTCTCATCAATTTTCTTGAGAACCTCCAAATAAGTAAACGCTTGCTTATTATCTTCTAATACTTTTAATATTGCTTCTTTAATTGTCATTTTAAATCACTTTTATATTTGGGACATCTATGTCTTGCCATGGGCTATAACGGTGGTGGTATGGCCAGTAAGGGATTGCGAGCGATTAACTATCAAGTCACAACAAAAGTTAAAGCGGGCTACAAACCTTCGTATACCACTTAAACCCTTATTGGCTATAACACGTGTTGTGGTTTTGTAGTTTCTCTTTTCTACAGACAAGTTTCAATCCACTCTGTATAATCTTCAAACATTCTTATTATTTCAACTGAAGATTCTATCGGTTTAAATTCAAAAAGTTGTAATTCAAATATTTCACTTGTGTTTTCAACTCTTACTTTCACAAACAAATTGGAATAATTTTCAACATCTTCAATGAATTCTACAACTTCAAATCGTTCATTTGCATTTGGTGTTTTATCTCCATAATCTGAGTATTCAAAATCACTCTCTATTCCAGTAACTTTGAATGGCAATCTCAATTTTTCCTTAAAGCAATCCAAATACCGTTTTAAAGTAACAGGATTTACGCTTAGGCTCTCGTCTTTAATTATTTTAACAACCCTCTTTTCATGTTTTCTTTCTGATATCTCACTTTCTGAAAGTGGCGGGTCAATTTCATTATATTCATCTTTTTGCTGTTCCATATAATTAGTCCGTCCCATTTTTTCAATTTCCTTTATTTCTAATTTAATGCTCAATCTGTCTCGCTTTACTATAAACCACAACGGTAAATTGTATGAGTAGTGGCAGATTGCGGGCTTCCTTCCTGTCAAACCGCTACGCAGTTTGAGCGGGATACAAACCTTGAATTTTACCACATTGCCTGCCATTACTTATACAAAATGTTGGCGATATGTGCTTACATTGTTGATTAGTAGTGTCTTGTGTTCTTAATAATAATTATTTTGGTCGGATATCTGATGGAAATTTTACATCAAACTGAAAATATATCTTAATAATTGACATTCCCATGAAATGTTTTGTAACATTATTATTCTCATTAGTATTTAAAAAACTCTGTGTTTCACATATAAAGCCGTCGGTAGTTTAAAATAAGTATTGTTGACACCATAGTCAGCTATTTTAGTGAGCTTTGTACTTATTACCCGAATTGATTCCTGGGGCACGGTAATTCACTCCTAATGCGTTATAGCGTTTATATTGATATTCCATGCGGTTTTTAAACCCTTCCAAATTTTTATTTCCTTTTTGTGACCATGCCACTTCTGCAACCCCAGCTAAACGCGGGTAAGTCATAAACTGGCGGTATTCATTACTTTCTACCCACTCAGTCCAAAGAGGTGCTTCAATACCAATAATATTTTTTTCTTGTTCATTTGTTAGTGTGCTTGGAACTGGTTCCCATTCATAAATTTCTTCTACACTATTTGCTTCTGTGCCCCAACCAGGTTCATTAAATTGCTGAGGATAATCTAAGTACATCTTCCCGCTAGGCGACATCACAATTTTATGATTTCTTGCCAAAGCCTTTTGACCATGAGGAGTATCAAAATCTCCCTGCCACCATTGAAATTGGGTTTTTGGATCAACATCGAAATACGCCATTTCATTCCAGCCAATAGGGGTTTTTCCCTTAGCCAGAACCATGTCTACTACTCGAATATCAAAATAATTTTGTACGTCGTCTATTGTAGTAAAACCTTTCTTGTTCATCAATTCCTGAATATCTTTCCTTCCTTCCCATCTAGCTTGACGCGATACTTCATCACCGCCAATATGAAAGTACGGAGCAGGGAATATTGCCATCAATTCGTCGAGTATGTCGGAAATAAAGACAAATGTTTCTTCTTTGGCTGGATTATATGAGGCGTGGCCGTCAAAGTACTCAGGATAAGAACGAGCAGCGGCTGTGGAATGTCCAGGCATATCGATTTCGGGAATAATCATTACATGTCGAGTTTGAGCATAGGCAATGATTTCTTTAATTTCGTTTTGAGACAGATAGTACCGAGCCTTTCCTTTTGCCCAACTTGTATGATGTCCTCTTGAGCCTACATTGATTAATTCTGGGTATTTTTTTATTTCTACCCTCCAGGCATCAAAGTCAGACAAGTGTAGATGCAACACGTTTAACTTGTGCGTTGCCATTACATCTATAGTTTTCATAATCTCATCCTTATCGAAAAAGTGTCTTGCAATATCCAGCATATGTCCACGCCATGCGAATCGAGGTTCATCCTTAATTATGAGTTGTGGTAGTTCATAGCTATCTTTCGATATTCTATTATTTCCATATACTTCTGGAGGCAATAACTGCAAAAAACTTTGTACACCATAGAACAAACCTGCATCATCAGAAGCACGTATTTCAATATCATTGTCGATGATTAATGAATATGCTTCTTTGTTTTTTGAATAGGTTGTATCCAAGACTAACGATAATGTAGACTTGCAATTGTTGCATTCTGATAGGACTAAATTCAAACCTTCTTTTAGGCGAGTGGTCAAATACGATACGCTATTCGCTGTACTATTTTTAATATTTAAACCCGTTTCCCTAGAAAATTTAGTTGTCTTAGAGGATACCTCAATATAAGCAGGTTCAGGGATGATGGATATATTTTGAGCTTGTATTCCTATATTGAAAAAAAGCATTGTAAAGATTAAAATTTTAAATAGTCTCATATTTTTTTATTTATTATTGGTTTAGTTATCAACGTATTTGTCTTTGCATTACCGCCAACGTTTGGCTATATGAATTGATTGGCACTTAATAGCTATTGCGTTTCAATTTACGATAACCTTAATTAAAAGCTCAATCCTTCGCAAAACACTGACGGCCAATTTATTTATATAGCGTGTTAGCATTTCGTTATTCTTCTTTTTCAGATTCTAATATTTTTGTTCTCTCCTTGTGTTTCTCAATATCCCAAGTCATACCAACACGTTTGACATAGTCTTCTATAGGTTCAAGTCCAACCTTTGAACGTCTTTCATTTACTTTTTCCGGTTCAATTAATGGATAAACGTAAAACTCGTCACCATCTATTTTAATTTGACTTCCATAAATCTGTCTATTCCCTTGTCTCATTGCTATCCTATCTTCTAATAGTGCAAAATCATTACTTTGAATATTTCCAACCATTAACGCTTCTCGCATCATCGGCAAATATTTAAGTTGAGTTTCAAGGTCGGAATGTTGAATTACAAGGAATAGTGTTTTGTTTCCTTGTTCCCCTATAACATCTGCTCCCAGCCAACCATATTTATTTAGTATTTTCTCAATTTTAAGAAGGTTTATCGAGTCTTTTTCATTCATTAATTCATGCAGTGTTATTATTTCCAAATTTTCAGACTGTGTACGTGATTTTTTCAACAATTCATCTATTCGCAGTCGGTACTTTTGGTCTTCTTGATGAATAGTATCGAGTTGAGCCATTAGTGTTTTGTTAAAACTTGTTTTATTTTGAGTTTGTCCGAATGAAAGGTTGACCATTATAAGGCCAACAATAATTGATACTAATTTTCTCATTTTATGTTCTGCTCGTTTTGTGTCTTAATGAATGCTAACGGTTGGTGTATGAGGCGTTGGGCATTTCAACGCACTTAAATGTCAAATCGCTGATATGTTTAACAAATGTACTCACCTTAAATTAACCACCAGCTGCCCAATGACTTATACACATCCTAAGTTTACAAATTATTATCTTAAAGAATTAACTAAAGAACGAAAGAATGGAGCAAGGTTATTTTATACATTGGGTATTCAAACTCGTCAACAATGAAGATCCCCACTCTTTCACTACTTGAATACGATTAGTTCTCTGGGCCATTAGAGCCTGTTTTTAGGTTGCTATATCAAAGTAGCTTCGTTCTTTAATAAATCTTTTACTATGAATAAAAATACACATTTTATCGGAATCGACATTTCCAAAAAAGTATTTGATGTATGGAGTACCAAATTTGGGCACAAACAGTTTAAAAACACTCCTGAAGGATTTGCTGAATTACTTCTATTACTTTCCCCACAAAGCTGGTGTGTAATGGAATATACTGGCAATTATTATTATCAGCTTGCGGTGTTCTTATTTGAAAACAGTGTTCGGGTTTCGGTTATAAACCCATTGGTTATTAAACGATTTATACAAATGAAACTACAACATAACAAAACTGATAAAAGCGATGCCAAAATGATCGTGATGTATGCACAGGAACAAAGTCTGAACTTATGGAAACCCCTACCGGGATTCATTGATAAATGTAAGGATCTGCATACAACAATCAATTTGTACCACAAACAAAGTACGGCGTTAAAGAACAAATTGCACGGCTTTATCGACAAAGGCATTAAAGGAAGGGTCGTAACATCGTTAAAACGTCAGATCCGTCAAGTAAAATCCGAAATTCTATTGCTTAAAAAAGAAATCGAAGCGATAATCAAAGAACATGAACAGGAGCTATTGTCCAACCTCACATCGATCCCAGGAATAGGTAAGAAAACCGCTATCATACTGATTGTTTCTACCAATGGATTTAGAACTTTCGAAAATGCCAAGCAGCTATCGGCTTTCTTTGGACTTTCCCCAGTTATTACTTCGTCAGGTACAAGTATCAGGGGAAAAGCAAGAATATCTAAAAAAGGAAATCCAATAGTACGTAACCATTTATTTATGTGCAGCTTTACAGCATGTACCAAAAACATGCAATGCAAGGCCCTTTTCGATCGGCTAGTGGACAAAGGGAAATCTAAGAAGCTAGCGTTGATTGCCGTTACAAATAAACTCCTTTCTCAATCTTTGGCGATTGCCAAATCTGGAGTGAGATACCATCCGGATTATAGATCTACTCTAAGAATGAAATAATTTTTCTTTTCGAATCTGCCTCCCTAAAATAAAAGGTAGTTCGTAAAGAAAAATTATGGCAAAATAACTAGGTTTTTACCTTAGTTCTTTGTTGTGTGCCGTTTATTTTCATTTTTTATTCCTTTTAATAGTCATCGTCTGGATAATATGTGTCCTGTTCTCTTGCCATCTTTGCACTTATCTGAAATTGGAGTTTGTTAAACGAAAAGCGCATTGATTCGCTAATCATTTCTGTCTTTGGAACGGTATAGGTTACTTTATTGGTGTCGTTGAATAATACCGTGTTATAGGCACCATCGTATTCTTTGTCCCATCCGCGTTCTTTTAATTGAGTAATAAACTCTGTTCTTTTTATGTCTGTATTATTTGCGTCATACATTTTCATTGTGTGCACGATATTCATGAATCCCTTTCCATTCCTGTATCGGGCATCTGCGCACTCTATTATTGCATATAAAATCTTGGAAAAAGCATCTCTTGGCTCTTTTCCCACTGCCATACAACCGGGCATATTCATGCACTCGATTGTATTTGATAATACCAAGATTTCAACAGGGAATGTCTCTATTTTCTTGGTGCCGATAAATAGGATAGGTAATTCTGCACGATAAACTGATAGTTTCTGGGACAGGTAGTGTTCAATGAGTGGCGACAATTCAGTTGACAAGTAAGCGTGTAAGTCGTCAACCTGTTCCTTGTCATACATGGAATTTGAGTCCTTCTTTGAACTCACATACCATTTTCGATAAAGGTGAGTTGCTCTCTGTCTATTAAAATCAAATGAATTCATTTATTAATAAATTATGTTTCCATCTTCATCCATTGTAAATGAATCTGGTGCATCACCATCAAATTCAACTGTTGGAATTTCTTCTCTTGATAATTTTAGTTTAAACAAATTTATGTTCTCCGCTTGATTAACTTCCAAACGTTTGTTCTTAAGAATTTCAATAATATCCTCTGAGACACAGAAACTATGTAAATTAAGGATACACCATATTAAATAATCTGGTTGATTGTTCAATACTTCCTTAATTGATAGTCCCATATGCTTCCCGAAATCAATAAAGTAGTTTTTAGAATCTGAATTATTGTCTGGCAAGGTATATTCGTATTCCTTAATCCTTATATTTCTTATTTCATTTTCATTAGGTATCGGAAGAGTATAGTTTTTATCTTGAGTTTCTAATCTTAGATGTACCTTACTGATTTCAATATCCTTTGAAATTTGGTGTTCGGCAAATAATTCTGGGTTATCGGTAAGTGTTGAATTATCAATTACTTTATAAAAGTCTATTAAAGCGTTTTTATAATTTCCTTGATTTCCTATTAATGTTGCTCGTTGATATACTAAATCTAAATTATTTGGATTTTCATTAATCCCTTTATTGAATATCGGAAGTACTAATTCAAAAAGATTATTGTCAACTGCAATAGTTGCTAAATTTCCAAATACAGCATTTACATTTGGATTGAGTTCAAGTACTTTTTCAAAAAAATTAATGGCTTTTTCAGGGTCGGTATTAGTAATGTTTAGTGCTTTATTGAAAATCAATTCGTCATTGTTTGGTTCAATTCTCAATAACTGGTCATAAATTTCATCAGCCAATATATTCTGATTTGACCTTCTGAGATTGTTCGCTTTTTCTAATAATTCTCTATTCATAGGTTTTTTTTTAAATGGCACACAACGGATGGCAATATGGCATGAAGCGGATTGCGAGCGACTTAACATCAAACCGAAATGAAGTTGAAACGGGCTAAAACCGCTCCAATTTAGCACTTCACCGCTTTTTGCTATATTGCGTGTTGTAGCCAGTTTTTTCATCTATGGCCATGGATTTATATCAACATAATAATTCAACTCAGCCCATTCTACAAAATCATATTCTTCGAATTTCTTTTCCCACTCTTTCTCATCCCCTTCTGGCACATGAAAGTAGATTATACAACCAGCAGTTTCACTAACAGTATCCTCTTTTAGTTTCAAAATCTCCATTGATTCTAACCAGTCATCTTGATAAGTAGTATTTTTCATATCGAAAAGTCTTGGGAAGATAGTTATCACCTTTGTTTGATAATGCAAATATCCACTAACAAACCAAGCATTTCCGTCATTTGTATAAGTCTTAGCATTAAGATAATCTAATACGTATTGTAAACTATCAGAGGGTAAGTCTGATGTGTAAGTTTGAGAATGAATATTTTCAACGTCATGGTCAAAACTATTAATAAAGTCAAATACTTTATCAATAGTATAATGTCCTTTCATTTTGACTAATACATCGGTCGGGACATACTTTTCATCCGAGTTTTCTATGTCATCAACATTTTCTTTCTCACAGCTAAATAACGTTAATGAAAAAATAATCAGTGCTAATCTCAATATTTTCATGTTCATAATTTATTTCTTTTGATGTGTTTTACATAACGAAGGTTGCGTCTTTAAATTGGCTACAACGGGCTTGCTAAGTTGCGTGGGCGATTAAAAGAATTTACTTTTCAAACCGCACGGAAGCAAGCCACATATATTTGTTTATATTTTTTGCAAACCAAATCTGGGTGGCTTGCTGGTGTTTCTTAATTGAGCTAAGCTTTCAATCTATTCGTCGCCGCCCATGAAATTTAGCTTTTGTTATGCCTTCGTTCTCTTCAATCTAAGATTTTATTTATCATCCATTCTAATATTTATAATCTCGTCATCAGTTTCAAGCGAACATGGTTGTTTGTGTAAATCAATTTCAGCACAGATGTCACCAAGCGAGCCAATATTTAAGATTTTCATTTCAGGATTTTTATCTTCAAGTATAAAACGAAATTCATTCTGATATGAATAAATATCTTGCTTGTGAAAAAAGGATAAGTCTTGTTTTAAAGTATTATCAAGTTTATAGTACTCAACCATTTTTAGCTTCATCGATTTACCTAATTTACTGATTGCTTCTTCCATCCTTGAAATAAATAATCTTGGATTTAGAATAAGGATAAATCTATGGTTTGAAAACTCATCAATGAACTTTTTAGGAACTAGATCACCGTTTAATTTTTCACTGTATTGAGAATATGTAATTGCATATAGACTCAATATATTTGCATCATTCCCATCAAACATTCTTAAATTTTCTCCAGAAAACTTCTTTGACCAATTTGCCTTATCAATTTTCTCATTTAGCTCTTTAGGAGAATTAAAGTTTTCAATTGGTTCTGCAAATGAAATCTTAAAATCATTGCCACAAGTCGCTATAGCACCTTCACTTCCGTCTCCGATATTTTTGTCAATTTTTTCGTATTCTCTAAACCATTTAATGGTATTCATACATATTTGACCTTCATTCATAAAGCTGTCAAAAAATTTCTTATCAACAGCTTTAATAAATGCATATATTTTTAGTTCGTTCATTTAATTGAGGCTAATTAGAATGAGGCATAACGGTTTGGTATATGCAAATGTGGGCGATTGCGGGCTTCAAACTTATCAAACCGTTACGATGTTGAAGCGGGCTACAACCTTTGAATTTACTACTGTCTCGCCCATTTTGTATATACCGTGTTAGCACCCTGTGCATTATTCTTCGTTTATCATTTTCTTAAAATCAGTTGTCAATTCAAAAATCCGAAGTGGATATTTCCTTTTCACTTCTTTCTCTTTTTCAAAGTCCAACCAGTCAAATTGTTCTGAATAAGTTTCTTTTGAGTATTCATTTCTCAATTCATTTATGACTTCCCTTGAATAGGATATTACTCTAAAATAGTCAGAAAATTCAACACTATCATTTACGTGAAATTTAATTATATAATCCAAATCATTTGTTATCAAGTGCTTTAATATTTGTTTGATTTTATCATTTTCAACTGTTTTGTCATTTATGAAACATTTTCCTGATGTACCCTGTTTTATTTCGATAATATTTCGAGTTCTATTTATATCATCGTAAATCTCTTTAGGATTAAACCAATCAGAATACCAATTTGGCAGCCATGTTTGAAATGAAAAATCTTTATAATATCTAATGTCATATTCAGGATTTATTGGAACAACAGCATAAGCAATTCTTGTAACCCCTGATTTTGCCAATTCATTTTTTAGTTGGTTAACAAATCCCATTTTTATTGTCTTATCAATGTGCAGCTGATATACCATATGAGGTATTTCATATTCACTTCGCACAGATTGCCAATCCATTATTTTATCGTTTAGCTCATTGAGGTCTATTTTTTTATTTTCGACAACGATAAATGGTTCATTTTCATTTTGACTCTTAGATTTAACAACATAAATATTCTCAATCAACGAACGTTGAAATAATCTTTCGTAACTGTTTGTTTCTGGTAATTCAAGGCTGTAATTATTGTGTATGTTTTTTGCAAGATAATTGTGATTAATTGCTTTGTAATCAATCAAATTAATCCTTGATAAACCGAAAGCGATTATAGAAATAATCACACCTGTTAATAACATCCATTTTAAGCTTTTTCTTTTAAAAGTCAGCCCAATTGTGTTCCATGTTTGCAGAAAAAGAACAATTATAATAAGGATGAAAATATAGTTGTAATCAGGGTAAAAGCTACAAACATAAAATCCTCCATGAAATGCAAGTCCGAACATTATACCGAAAACAATTGCCAATTTTGAAAACCAGCTTAAGAAATACCAGTTTAAAACTCTTTGGTCATTAACAATAGTAGTTTTCCTATAATGTCGTTTCTCAAAAAACTTTCTGGGTCTATCGAACCAAAATGTAAAACAAACAGATTGAGATATGATTACAGATATAAAAGCAAAAAAGAGATTATAAAAATACACCTCTTTGTCGGTCAAAATCCACAAATCATAATCTTCTGTAACTGAGAGAATCCGAAAAACCTCTCTAATCAAGTACAAGAAAGAATAAAAAGCAAATGAATAAAATAAACCAATTAAGATTCCAGTAATCAGTCTGAATCTTGGTATTTCAAAAATTTTAGAGTCAATATTTATAATCCGTTTTTTCATTGTTGCAGTGTCTTTCTTGCATGGGTGCTAACGTTGCGTATATGGTGTCGTGCGGGATTTCGAAGTGATTACCTGTCAAGTTTAGCCAAACTTTTTAACGAGATATGTACTTTCGAATATCACAAAACCCCGCATGCACTATATATTTTGTTGTGTGCCCGTGCTTTATCATCCGCTGCCTCTCCGTGCGTTGGGGAAGCAAGCTCTTTTGCAATTTTTGGTCGTGGGTCGACTTGTGCGAATTGCAAATGTGCTTGCTTGGAGCGTTGGGTATTAGCGAACTAATATCCCTAATTCTTCTAATAATTGTGGATTTCCTTCTAAAGCAATTGTTGCTAAAGTTCTTAATTCATAGCAATAATCGTCCAATTCTTCCATTTTTTCGTTGCGTACACGTGTTGCTTCTTGTGCCTGACCTTTTTCTGACATGGCTTGATTACGCAAATCCTTGAGTGATTCTATCTGATTCTTTTCTGCCGTTAATTTTTCAACTGTCAAAGTAAACTTTGCGATAGCAGTCAGAAATTCTGTTTCGTTCAATAAAAGGTTGTAAAACTCCGTGCTTTGTTTTATCCAATCTTCTATTCTTCTTTGTTTTGCTGCGTTAATTTTCAATCTGTCTTGAAGATTGCTGTCTGAACGTGATGCCATTTGTACAATCTTTTGTGTACGTCGAAGATTAATTTCACATTCTTCTTTTGATTCATAAAACGTATCGAATGCCTGACTTTCTTCTTGTTGTTCTCGTTTCTGACTTTTTGTTAGTTCTTCTACATTATTGTATAGCGTTTCACCTTTAGTAAGGTATTCGCTATTTACACCATACACCTCCAACAACGTTAGTATTTCTGGTTTACTACTGTTGAAGATTAACAATCTTTGTTCTTTAAATTTTTCGGCTAATGTTTTTCGTCCCATAATTTAGCTTTATTTGATGTGTAATGATTTGTAAATAGAACTAATTTACAATTATTTATGCAAATAGAAAAGTACAGGCTACAAATGTTATTTCCCCTTTTACAAGTACTAAAGTACAACTCACCGGCGTAAAAGTACAAGCCACAAATGGCTAAGTACATTCGAAATGATAAAAGTTCACTCAACAATTAAAAGTGTACTCGCCACAAACATGAAAATACTTTTAACAATTGAATTGTATATTTTCCAAATTTAAATGTCCACTATACAAGTTCATCGGGGCATTGTAATTTTATTTTATGAAAATCACAAATATGCTAGACCACTGATAAACTCCTATTTTGGAGGTAGAACTCTTCGTGGTCTTTCTGCTCCAGTTTGCTCAATGATATCTATGACTGATGAACACAATTCATTATTATATTTAAGTAATACTTCGTCACGTATCATTCCTTCAACCTCCTCACTAAAACAGATTGTTACCTTTTTACTCGGATATTGAAATATAACTTTAAATCTCACATCAGGTTTTTGCGCATTTGAATCACAAATACTGTTATCCATTAATGCAACTAGCTTTTTTATGACCAAACTGTCTTTCACAATTATTGGTCCATGTAAAAGACTATCACAACATGACATAGGTGCAATGTATGATATGTACAAATGCTCATAGCTATGAAAAATTTGTATTTCTTTACATTTTTCTTGAGAACAAGCATTCAATGTCCATGAAATAAAAATTGCCGCGATTATTAACTTTATTTTCATTTTAATTCCAGTTTTGGTTCAGGATTATTAATCTGTAAATTAACCTTCATAGGTTCTATTTTTTTTAATGGTTGAGGTTTACTTGTCGAATTTATGCCATTAACACGGACGGTTTTACCAATATAAGAATCCCTAGTCGTTTCATTTTCACCAATTGAGCCAAGAGCCTTTGCAATTTTCTGCTCTGGACCAGTAATTACATTTTCCTCTTCTTTCTTTTTGTAATTCTCTGATGTTCCTTTAGCTAAACCTGCTTGCCATTCATAAAACGAGTCTTGGTCTCCATTATACCATGCCTTAACAGCATCATCATGATTTTTAGCATGTTCTACCTCATGACCAAAAACACCCGTAGGACTTAAAACTACTTTACCGTCAACTTCTAATGCTGTTGAAGTATTCCAATTTATTGTATTATTTGAAGCGTTATAAAAAGAGTTACTAGATTCCTGAATATAATATACTTCTTTGCTATTGACTAGCTGGCTATATGAACCACCAACTCCTTTAGCTATTAACATATTACTTGCTGCATTATAATTATCGATAAATCCTTGACTACTGCCTGGAGCTGGTTTAACAATTCTACCATCTGGGTCAACAAAAATAATCGGGTTATTCAATACATAATTGTAAGGAGACCAACTTGTATATTCTTCTGTTAAAGGGTCAGGACTTAACCAGCGACTAACGATGTGAGGTTCGAAATTAGCTCCAGAGCATATGGTATCTTTTTCTACAAAACCGACAATCTGTTTTGTCTGAGTGTTATATAAAACAGACCCAATCTCAACAACATCTTCTAAGTCGTGAAATTCTTGATATTTCCCATTGCTTAATGTAACTACTTTGAATTTAAACCCATACTTTTCCCATGGGTACTCATCCGCTTTTACAGATAAAAAGCTAATAAATAAGAGTGTAAATAATAAGATTCTTATAGCCTTCATAATTATTTGATGTTAAAGTTTATTTTTCTATTCTGATATTTATGTTTTTCTTCTTTTAACGACACCAACCAGTCCATGTACATTTCTTTTGGCATTGCCCTGTAACCTAAATCATGAATTTTGGTATATATTCCTTGTATTTCATGAAATTCAGCTTGCTTTTCTTCTTTTGTTTTTCCATTCTCTGTTTTCCACAAATTCATTTTTGTTTCACTTTTTAAAAGAAGCGCATTGATGTTGTTTGGATGCTCTTTTAAAACTGTTTTACAAATGTAAAGAATGAATTTACCATCTTCGATTCCGTACTTCTTTTCATAGCCTTGCGCCAAGTCAAGCATACACGCCCCTATTGATTGTTTTGCACTTAATGTATCCATGAAAACACCTTGCTGAATAGCTGATAAATGAATATAACCTGATGCCATTAACCATGAATCAATTGGGAACATTCCACTAGTTAGTTCTGTATTGTACCATCCAAAAGATTTACATTGTTGTTTAATATAGATGTGGTTTGGTGCATAAGACAAATACGCTGTTTCTCCAAGTTCTTCAACAAGAATTTTATATAGATAAGGTAATGAATGGCAGTTTCCTTTTTTAGTTGCCAATAGCTTTGAAACAAACATCTTTGACCAATCTTGACTGCCGTAAATATCATCAAAATCATATACAAATGGCAAATTATTGATTATGCTACCATCCTTTTTTTGGATGGGAATTGTATCTTTCATAACTGAGAAAACAGACGCATACACGGAAACTTTCTCTTTATCAGTTTCTGAATATTGCAAATCGTTAGATTTGATAAAACTCCTACACATTGATGTGTAGTAATCAATTGCCTTACAAAATAACTTATAATCTATTTCCCCATTAAAATAACAATTCTCAACCATATATACAGCCTTCTTGAAATCAACAGGTTGTTTGCCTTCAGCCATATTTCTTAATTCGACAAATGTTGAGTTATATAAATCTTTGTCAGATTGAGCTTTGGTAGTTATCCCTACTATAACGAATAATAATATTAAAAATAATCTTTGCATTTATTTTGTAATCTGATTTATTAAACTTTTTTGATTTTCAGGTTTTTGTTTTGCTTCTTCTAAGCCTTGAAGCCACTTTAAATATATTTCTTCGGGCATAAATTCATATCCCAACGCATCAATTTGAGCATAGACTTGGTGCATTTTCTCAAATGCTGTTTTAGCTTTTGAATCTTTTACAAATTCTTTTGCTGGTGGATTCCCTTTTTGCTTTGCAATGTACATTGTAGTCTGCGTTTGCCAATTGGATTCCAACATTAAAGCATTTAGCTGACTTGGATAATATTCTTGAACAGCGTCTGAACAGTTTTTAATGAAATTGTCATAACCGTATTTTCTTGTATAACCATTTGCAAGTGTATTTATTAATGTAGCAACTGTTTCGTGGGTACTTATCGTATCCATGTAAATTCCACTTCGAATAGCTTCTGTTTTTACATATCCACTTTCAAGAATCGCTGCATCGGTAATAATCGTTCCACAAGTCAGTTCTGCATTTATCCAATTTCCTTTGGGGGACTTAAAACGGATAAAAGAGTGATTCGGCGAATAGGTCAAAAATGATTTTGTCCGTAATTCCTGTGCAAGGATTAAATAAAACAAAGGCATAGAATGGCATTGTCCTGAATTTGTCGCCATTAATTTTGAAACAAACATATTGCTCCAATTATCTTTTCCCATGTAATCTTTAAAGTCATATTTTATTGGATAATGGTTTAGAGTTTGTTCTTGCCCTGTTAATTTAACTTGTACCGTATCTGACATGTAATTAAAAATTGTCAGGTTTTTAGCAAAATTATCATTTGGGTCTATTTTGTTTTTAAGCATTGATAATTCACAAATCCTCACAGCTTGTTGAATTGAATTGTCAAATTGCTTATAATCCAGATTGTTTTCAAAATATGCGTTCTCTACAATAAAAACTGCTTTTTTCAAGTCTAGAGGAATTTCACCATTCAACATTTTCTTCAAATCGTTCAATGCTGATTGAAAATGCTCCGTACCTCTCAAAGAACTCAAATCAGGTAATTTGTAGCTAATTGTATTATCGTTCAGGTCGGCATATATTTCTTGTAATTGGTAATATGAATTTCGTTTTTGGTCTGTTTCAATTTGTCGGATTAAATTTTGATTCTGTTTTTGAATCTCAGTCATTCCGATATAATGATTGGTTTTCGGAATATTATTGGTCTGATTTGGTGAGTTGTCAATCTGTACTTGATTAAATGTCGTAGGTTTTGGTGTTTCAATCACAGGAATTTGTCCGTATGCACTCACTGTCAACACGAAGGCGATGAGCGTGGGCAAAAAAGCATGTGTAAGGCAAGCGAAGGGTTTGCCCTTGCGTGGGGCTTGCCTTACTCTTGCTTTGTGGGTTGGCTTTTCTTTCATTGTTATTTCTTTGTTTCTATTTTGTACGGTCTTTCTTTGCATGGCACACAACGTTGAGTGTATGGTGTCGTAAGGGATTGCGGGCTTCAAACTTATCAAGTTACCACCCAAAATTAATGCGGGTGATGCCGCTCGAAAACCTCTGAAACCCTTATGCACTATACACATTGTTGTGTGCCTGTGCTTTATCTTCGCAGTCTGTCCATGCGTTTGGGCAGCCATACTCTTTGACAAGTTTAGGTCTGTGTGCTGGCTTTTTTGAGCGACTTGGCAATGTGTATGGCTGTGAAGGGTTGGCATTATTAAAATCTTTGTAAAAATCTTCTTTGTCTTTCCCAATCACCGCTTCGCAAAGAACTCTCAATTTTATCGTTTATATATTTTTTAATTGGAATAAGTTTAATACCCATTTCAGATTTATCTACAATGCTTAAAATATTTCTCCAATCAGCAGCTTCGATGTCTCCAATAATTACATCACCAGAATATGTACCTCCATTTCCACGCCACCATATTCTTGAGAATACTTCAACATCTTGAGATAGACTAATATATAATAGCAGAATTTCTTCATATAATTCTTTCATTGAATGTCTTAAAATATCTACAATAACATTCATTTTCTTGTAATCAGAATATGATTCTTTACAGTAGTCAATTAAGAATTTTTTTGCTTTCTCTTTATTGCTTTCCTTCAAGTTTGAAAAAAAAGAATTGCCAAAATGGTTACGTATACCTAAATAAACTTCCTTTTCTATTACGTAGTTAAATACATCCTTTAACAATTGTTCTATATTTTCAATTTGCCAAATGAAGTCTAATTTTCTGTGGTCTCTTCTGAAACCAAGTTCTCTTTTCGAAAATAAACTTGAAACATATTTTATTAGGAAACCTGAATCTTGTTGTAAAATCCTTAATAATCCTTTCCCTTCGTAATCGAAATGGTTTTGAATTTTATCTTGTTGCAAATATGCCTTTTCAATTAGACCAATATCATCACCAAGTCTATCAAAATGAGTACTAAAGAAATCCATCCAAACTCTTAATCCGACTTCTTGACTCTCATTTTTATTTACAATTATCTTTAACACTTTTGGAAATAACTCAGGGTCTATTTTTAAGTATCTTTCTAAACGGTCAAAATGAATAGTATTTGATTCTTTCATTTCACTGACCGTCTTTAAAATAGATTCTACATGGCTTACATCAAACAATGATTCCGATAAAAAGTCATAAAAAGAAAGTTCCCAGAGAGCTTTATGTTTAAATGTGGCTGACTGTATTGTTTTCCATATCATTTTCGATTTATCACTAGTAATTAAATGATTGCGAAAAGAAACTCTTGGAACAAAACCAATAGAATTATTACTATCAATTACTTTCTTTAGAAGCTGACAACCAATATTAAAGTTTTTCGAACAATTTTCATCAACTATAAAATCCAGAGTATTATTATAACTCCAATCATTATCAG
The DNA here is from genome assembly GCF_963677195.1 of uncultured Marinifilum sp. Classification (NCBI taxonomy): domain Bacteria; kingdom Pseudomonadati; phylum Bacteroidota; class Bacteroidia; order Marinilabiliales; family Marinifilaceae; genus Marinifilum; species uncultured Marinifilum sp. The sequence continues at coordinate 3,138,808 of NZ_OY781918.1, read as the reverse complement.
ATAAGTTCTTTAGTTGTATGAAGTTATTATAGAATTCGTCAACATCCTCTTTATTCATTAATATGAAGGAGTTTCTTATCTCTTCTTCTTTTAGTCTCTCATATTCTCTATAATCATCGAATTCATACATTTCTTTGTCTCGAAACCTGTCCCAATCTAATTTCAAGAACATTTCATATTGATTATTTCTGAATTTTTGTAATAAAGATTGAAACGAAGGGTGGGAAACTTCATTCCGTTTACACCATCTTATTTGGTCTTGAACATATTTGCAATGCTCGAATGAATTGGGATTTAAATGTCCATCTATTATATCTAATAGAAATAGAACATCAAATTCCATTATTTCTTTTGACACATCTGGATGCACTTGTGAATAGCTCTTTAAAACGTCTAAAGATTTATCGGGATAAGAATTAAAACAATGATTTATAGTATTCCATATTTTTTCACGAAATACTTGAATAATCTTATTATTTGGTATTGGATATTCATAAAAGATAATTGAATAATTCCTACCACTTTTAGTTTGCCTAAACTTAAAAGACAAGAAGGTCTTGGAGAGCTCAAAAAACAATGCTGAAACTAGCTTGTCGTTATTGTTTACTCCTGCAATTAACAAGTCTTGAAGTATATTTTGTCGGGAATAATTATTCCATTCATCTTCTCTATCAAAGGTTAAAGATTCTCTAATATTATAAATCAACTCAGGTAAATGAGTAGGCAACTTTCTTGTATAATCGAATGCCAATTCTAATGCATCTTTTAAATTGTCACGAAACCTAAAAAAGTTTGCTAATAATTCTAAAATTTTATTCTTGCCATATGAGAAATCATTTGTTTCATATTTTACATTAAATTCTTCTGGAAATCCATTTAATGGAAGTTTCTCTGTTAATGAATATATAAATTCAAAAGTTTCATTTTGTAAGTAATACCAAAATGTTGACAAAAACTTAAAGCCACTTTCTTCATTACCTTTAATTTGAGTCCAGTAATTATTTAAAAATGGTTTAAGCTGCTGCATTACACTTTGATAACCAAATGTATTGTTCGCTGGTATTACACAATCTTTAAAACGGTTACTATTACTCTCAAAATAATTATTTAGAAGAGTTTCGAAAGACAATAAATTATCTTGAATAAATGATTTATAGAAGAAATAAGTTGCTAAATTTTGTTCAGGAACTTTTACATGTTCAAATTGAATTTCAACGAGTTCTAATTTATCAAGTTTGTCAATAGTTTCAATAAATACGTCATACTGTAAATCAAATTGATTTAATATTGGTTCTGTTATTAATCTATCCTTGTAAGGTATTGTATAAAAGAAAGCTATTAAACCTAAACAACGTATATTCAATTCTTTTGCAAATTCTCCATCATCCTTTATAAATGTTGAAAAATAGCTTTCGAATAAATCTGACACATCTGCTAATGCATGAATATTTTGTTTTTCAATCGATAGGAGAGATGTCATAATTGCTAAACGTGGATTTCCGTCAGCAATGCGTATAATTTCTTTATGATAATCTGGATTAAGTATTTCAAATGGCTTGGCTTTAATTATATCAATTATTTGCTCATCTGTAAGTTTTGAAATGTCAATTCTTTTTGGAAAAAATTCTTGGCAATGAATTCCAATGTCTTGATATGCATAATCTCGAACAGTAATTATAATTTTTAATTTCCCTTGTCTGGTTGCCTTATAAAATCCAGTTATCTGGTTAAAAGCGTCTATTCGATTTGCATCGTCAACAAATAAAATGTAATCTTTTTTTGAATCCAGATACTGAAATAAATCTTCTAAAAGTGTATGGTTCTTATATGATATACAATAGGCACTATATGTCAGATTCTCAGAAAGAAAGTTTTTTAATCCCTCTATTGCTAACTTTGTTTTGCCTACACCAGGCGCACCTGTTAGGATAATAAAGTCATTTGTATTCAAAGAGCTTTTTAATTCAACCATTTCTTGTTCTCTGTGCAAGAAAGTATTGTCTAAAGGCGTAGATATTCCTTTAGAAGCTCTGTTGTATTCATCAATAAACTTTTCAATTGATACAATTTGCCCTGTATCAAAAGGTAAGCCTAAATACTGACTTGTTAAATCTCTATGATTTAATTGCAATTCTATTGATAATGCATCAAGGGAATATATGGTGAGTAAGATATAAGTTTCAGAAAGAAGTTTCTTTAACTCTTCAATTTGATTAGCTTTTAGGTTGAAATTAATACAAAGAATTATTTCGGATATTTGCTGGACTGAAACTCCTGTTTTATCTGAATCAATACACTTTTTAATATCGTCTTTTAATTTTGAGATACCAGCTGTTATATTCGTTGAATATTCAACAAATAAATACTTGCCATTTGGAAGCATAAGAAAAGTGTCAGGAGTTCCTTTAATTGTTTTTTGCTTTCCACTTTGACTACCTGTACGAGAAAACGCTTTATAGTTGGAATTACGCAATGCAAGGAAGCTATCACAAAGTTCCTGAAAAACAGTTTCATTGATAGTTGTTAATGCATTTTCTATGGCCTGTAGTCTACTCATTATTTGTTTCCAAATTAATTAATTCAGCACGAATTAGTTTCTGTAATTCAGGATATGTTTTATAAATCAGAAAACGCTTAGATTTAACATCAATGGGTAAGTTTTCAGGTTCTCTCGAAATAAGAAGTATAGGTTTATCTAATGCTTGAGCAATTCCAAGTTCATACATTACATTTGAGTTCCTTCCATTAATATTTGCTATTATCAAATTTGACTTGACAATTAGTCTTAACATTTCTGGGAATATATCTCCTTTAAAGTAATCTTCGTCACCCCTTTTGCATTTATAGCCTGCAGAAGTGCATACATCTTTTATCACTCTGTAGTCTTCGTAAAAGGTTTCATTAAATGGTGTAAGAATAAATATTAACCGCTCATCAATTAATAAATCATTTTCTTTAATTCCATTTGATTCAAGAAAGTTAGAATAATGAACTTTTTTCGAATTACTTATTGGGGTTGCACTTTCTTTATACTCATTTCTAATAAGTAAGTGATTAACATCTCGCCATCTTTCCTCATTTATTACTAATCTCTCGTTAATTCCATACATCTTATTTTCAAGAGACTTACGAATACTTTCTAATAATGCTTTATTTTCTTCTTTGTCATATCGACTTTTCTTAAGGTTTTTATAAAGAAGGAATACTACAAGTGTTATTAGACCACTAGTCAGCATTACAAATAATATATTTAGATATTCCATTTTACTCGCTTTTATTTACTGATTTACAATCTACATTCTCAATTTCGCAACTTATTACCAGATTCACTGCCTTAACAACAGTAAGCCCAGTAATGCTAAGATTTAAAAGGACTAAAAATATCCACCACTTATTCCCTATTAAGAATAATTTTTTTGTCTTTTTCCAAAGTAAGATTACAATAATTGAAATTACAAAGCCTAAAAAGCCATAGAATAAACCTTCTAACTGATTCTCAACATTTGTTAAAGTAAACGCAACAGAGAATGTTAATGCTAAAAATATTACATCAACAGGAAGTTCAATAACGGCTTGAATTGTACTTGTTATATCTACTATTTCGTCAATAAGTAGCTTTAATAAAAAAGCAATCAAAACCAGAAGTCCTGGCAGAATAATGTCTAAATGTTCCATTTTATCATTTTAATTCTTTTGAGGGTCGGCAAAAATTTGGCTCTTTTGCAAGCTGAAGCATCAGCCTGTGTGTCGGAGCTTGCAAATGTGCCAAATGCGCGTTGGCAATTTCGGTTTTCTATTTCATTTATTCTATGCACTATCATTCTTTTGCATGGCACACAACGGTTGGCGGTATGAAAAGTTGCCGCTTGCGGGCTTCTTTCCTGTCCAGTTACACAAAAGTTGAAGAGGGCTACAACCCATGAATAACTTACTGAACCGGCAATTTTTTATACCGCGTGTTAGTGGCTGGGCTTCTTTATTTCATCAATTTTCAAGCTGTTATAAAATGTTTCAAAGTCTTTGTCTGCACCGTAATTGTTTATGATTTCAAACAAGGTCGAATACTTTTTCAAATAAATCATTTGTCTATAAGGGTCGTTTTGAATGTCGCTTTGAAGTGTCACTCGAATTGCTGTTGAATTATTGATACTTATTGTGTCACGCAGTTCGGTTACTTGTCCTTTAAAAATTGATTTTTCAGAGGAAATAAAATGGTCAATTGGATAATCACTTGTGTCTTGCATCCAAATACACCATTTCATTGAATTTGTTATGTCATTTTCAGGGTTTTCGATTTTATCACCGATGCACTTTCCGTTTTGAATGTTTTCCGCAACAAGATTGTCTGGATATTTGAAAGTCATTACAAAACCAACATTTACAGTGTCTCGAAAAGTTGCCCAATTTACAGTAGTCAAAAAATCAAGTTCTCCTTTTTTTACTGCCTTAGAGTATTGTTTTGCTTTTCCGTCATTGTCGATAAACCCAATTACAACAAAATCTTGGTTATATAAAAGTCTAAAGTCCATTTGTGTTACAGCAACTTTTGCTAAGTAAGATGCTGGAGTGCTTTTCCAGTTGTCTAAGTTGTTGTTACCCCAATCAATTAATTTTTTAAACTTTTTAGATTTAGGTTCAATTATTTTTGTTTCAATTTCTGTCAGTCCTGTTTTTTCATTGGTTCTGTTTTCCGTTAAAGTCAAGTTTGAATTATGGTCAACATATTTCTCAATACTTATTTCTGTCGAGCAACTTGTAATTGTCAACAGGGAAAAAATTATTAAAATGATATTCGTTCCTTTCATAGTTGTCTGTTTTGTGAGCCTTGCCACTAACGGCCACTTATAAGCGTAGTGCGGGTTTCAACGCACCTCCCTTTCAAGTTTGCACTATAGTTGTTTTTTTTACTCTCGTTTAAATTACTCACTTCGCCCCGCATTACGTTTATAATTTGTTGTGCATAGTTGTTAATTAATCTGGGTCAGGAAAACATTGAGCTCCAATTGCTCCACCTGCATATCCTAACACCATTTTTGAGTCATAATAAATATAGGAACAGCTATCATTCCAATTTTCAATTTCATTTCCAGGAATTGGGTCTTGAAATATATAATAAAAGTATTTTCCCATTCCACTTCGAGCAAATCCAATTTCAGCTGGTTCTCCATTTTCAATTGAAATACAATTTGCATTATCCAGTATTTTCTTAATCTCAATGAATGTATTTTCAGTCCAATTCAATTTTTCTTTGACTAAACCTAAATCTTTTGTTTTAGGAGCATATTCTGAACTGTCATATTTAGTCATTGGCTCCATTACATAGTCATATGGATTAATGTCCCATTGCTGGAACAAGCAAATCATTTTTTTATCTATAGAATCCGATTTTTCGTAAACCCACAAGTCAATATTTTTTTTGTCTTTGAACTCTATATAGATTTTAAATCCGTCTGGAACAATACTGTCAAAGCTTGTTTTAAGTTCATGAATTGCGGTTTTCTTTAACTCATAATTTTCTACCAAATCGTCTTTGCTTGAACTATCCATTGACATAAAGAAAAATATAAAAGCAAATACTCCTCTTAACAGATAAATCAAAATCGATGAACCTACAGCTATTATTAATCCAATTATCAGGCGTTTTTTTGTCTTTTTCTTCATTTAATGTCTTTGTCTAATCTTTTGCACTTCGGTTTCCGTCAATTATGCACAACGTTGAGAATATGGGGCGTTTGGCAATTCAAAGCTCCAAAGCATCAAACTGCTATATATTTTATTAAATGTACTCATTTTCAAATATAGAACTATCCGCCAAATGACCTATATTTATTGTTGGGTGCTGTTTTTTTATTCGTTCGTAAATTCAATTTGTCCACCGCCTTGAAATAATATCATTTTCTTATCTGTTGGATTAAATTCAAATTTTGCTCCTGCTTGGTCAAACTTAAATTTGTCTTTGTCGGTTGCTTCAAGTGGAAATGCTGGCTGTCCTGTTCCTTGTGCAATCAAAGTATTTCCGTCTTTTGTAATTGTAATTTTCAACGCAATTTGTTTAGATGAATAAACTCCTAAATATTTATCTAATTCTTCTGATGTTACATTGAAAGTCGTAAATGCTGGAATTTCGTATGGCTTATCGTACACAGCACTTAAAACCGCAATAGAAATGTCATTGTTATTCATATTTGTTCCATTAGAAATCAAAGCATACGAAATTTTGTCGTCAGGAAAATGTGAATAAACAGAGCTAAATCCGTCAATTCCACCTGTGTGTCCGTAGCCGACATTCTTGAAGAAAGGAATTTGAAACAAGCCAATTCCGTAACCGTCTTTTATGGTTTTCATTATCTCAAGACTTTCAGATTCCAATAATTTACCATCAAATAAAGCGTCAGCAAACTTTGTCAAGTCGCTTGGTGTAGAAGTTATCGCACCGGCACCTAAAGGAATTGTATAGTCTGTTTCGGTTTCTTCTTTCCAAGAACTAACAAATTTGTATGATTTACACTCGTTATTGCTAGTATTAATTTTTTCAAAAACATAAGTGTTAGTCAAGCCAATTGGTTTAACAATGTATTCTTGCAACAATTCGGAATAAGATTTATTGAATGTTTTCTCAAGAATATAAGTCAACAGTACGAAATTAGAATTGCTGTATTCTGCTTTGCTGTCTGGTTGGAAATCACTACCACCTTTTGCAATAATTTCAACCATTTCTTTCTCTGTCTTTTGTTGGGTATTATAAGTCAGGTAATCTTTGTCATTTGTGAAATTATGTATTCCACTTCTATGACTTAGCAAATGTTTCACTGTGATTTTCTTTGCGTTTTTAATTGTTGGAAACCATTTGTCAATAGATTGATTTATGTCTAACTTTTTTTGTTCAATTGCTTTTAACACTAAAACTGTCGTAAGTGATTTAGAAATTGAGCCAATTCTATATTTTGAATTTTCGGTTGCTTTTAAGTTGTTTTCAATGTCTGCAAATCCGATTGATTTTGTGTAAATAATTTCACCGTTTTTTGAAACGGCAACACTTCCCATAAACTTGTTATTTTGTTCAAGTGCCTTGAAGTAATTGTCTAATTTGGTTTTGTCAAAGTTTGATTGAGCAAGTCCTATTAGACTAAGTGTCAAAATTAGTATTGTTGTTAAAACTGTTTTTTTCATTTTTGTCCTTTATATATTATCGTTCAAGTGTCACTGTCCCGTCCTAAAATAGCACCCAACGGATGGCAATATGGCATGAAGCGGATTGCGAGCGACTTAACATCAAACCGAAATGAAGTTGAAACGGGCTAAAACCGCTCCAATTTAGCACTTCACCGCTTTTTGCTATATTGCGTGTTGTAGCCAGTTTTTTCATCTATGGCCATGGATTTATATCAACATAATAATTCAACTCAGCCCATTCTACAAAATCATATTCTTCGAATTTCTTTTCCCACTCTTTCTCATCCCCTTCTGGCACATGAAAGTAGATTATACAACCAGCAGTTTCACTAACAGTATCCTCTTTTAGTTTCAAAATCTCCATTGATTCTAACCAGTCATCTTGATAAGTAGTATTTTTCATATCGAAAAGTCTTGGGAAGATAGTTATCACCTTTGTTTGATAATGCAAATATCCACTAACAAACCAAGCATTTCCGTCATTTGTATAAGTCTTAGCATTAAGATAATCTAATACGTATTGTAAACTATCAGAGGGTAAGTCTGATGTGTAAGTTTGAGAATGAATATTTTCAACGTCATGGTCAAAACTATTAATAAAGTCAAATACTTTATCAATAGTATAATGTCCTTTCATTTTGACTAATACATCGGTCGGGACATACTTTTCATCCGAGTTTTCTATGTCATCAACATTTTCTTTCTCACAGCTAAATAACGTTAATGAAAAAATAATCAGTGCTAATCTCAATATTTTCATGTTCATAATTTATTTCTTTTGATGTGTTTTACATAACGAAGGTTGCGTCTTTAAATTGGCTACAACGGTTTGGCTAAGTGCTGTACGGGATTTCGAAGCACTTCACTTTCAATTTACACTGAGCCAATTCGTTTATTCATTACTATATTTTTAAGCCAAATCGTCAAAGACGAATTGGCGTTATTGATACAGAGAACTGCGGTTTAATTACCTACTGCACCCCGTATTGCATTTAGCTTTTGTTAGCTGCTGGCATTGTTTATAATTCAAGCATCTATAAAAAGCATCCATCTTTTCGAAATTATTATTATCAATTAAATTTTACTCTTATTAAAAATTCTAACAACAATATAATTTTCCATAACATCATTTACAGTAAGAGTAGATTGCCGGTCTCCATTTATCTTTGCTAATAAAAATAAAACTTCTTTTGACTCTTCTTTTCCTATTTCGACTGCAATCTTGTAATTAACAGAATTTACCTTAGAAAAATCGTGACTATCATCTGAATAATTTCCTATTTTGGCTCCATAACTAGACCAACTCGCATATTCATTATTAACATATGAAATGTGCTTCAACACACCTTCCTCAAGTTTATACAAATAGAATGATGGGAAAGTTACGTACTTTTCTTTAGAAGATATTTTCACATCTCCTAGAAGATATATATTATCTTTATCTGCTGTTTCATATGAATATTCTCCAACATCAGAACAATGACCAAAGCCAAATTCTCTCCCAAATGAAAACTTAGTAAAAGTGAAATTAACTTTTTCTAACTTAGCTGATGTATGATTAGTAAATACTTTAAATCCTAGTGCTTTAACTCTAGCCGCTTCAGCTTTTTTTTCTTTTTTCTTTTTTTCTATTATAGTAGCTTCTTTTGAGGATAATTTAGCTTCTTTTGAGTTTGGAAATAACTGCACTAATTCCTTAATACCATTAGAAGCTTTATCCAATTCATCATCGTTAATAAATTTCCTAATATTATAAATTCTATCAGAAGCAGAGTACTTTAATTTCTCATTTAATGCTGTGAGCTTTTGATTCTCAGCATTAAGTTTCTCAACAATTTTGCTTTTTTCTAAAATTACCTTTTCCAAGCTAGTAACTTTTTGTATAAGTTCATTTTCTCTGTTCTTACTAACGCAGCTTACCATTAAAACTAGCATTGTGGTCATTAGAATAATGTTTCTCATCTTTTATGTTTATTTACGATTTAGGTCTCATTTATTTTGCTTGCAGCTAACGGTGGCTGGAAGAAGCGTAAGTAATTTGTGAACAAAACTTAAAGCTTCTAGCGAGCCAAATATTTGTTTCTGCATTAAACTTAATAAAATTTTTGAAGCAAATGTTTGGCGGAACCTAATATTTTAACATTCCTTAAAATTAAACACCTAAACTTATGCTTTTTGCCAGCGTGTTACAGCCAGTTATTAATCCCCGATCGAACTTCAACATGAAAAATTTAATGGGCTAGAACAAAAACTTTTATGGGATGCTGAGGCCTTCGTATGCAAATCAGCTTCCGAAAAAAAGCCCGATATGAGTGTTACAAACCAAAAATTTGCATTCTTTTAGCTCAAAATGCTACACAATAAGCGCCTTGCTCTATTATATGCACCTTGCCGCGTTTGTAAATCAGCTCGCTAGGCCGATTAAAATAATCTACTCATTTTTTTTACGTGTCAATTCCCAATCAATTCGAAACTATAATTCCATAAAGTTTTTGGGCTTATACAAATTAGGCTTTAGCCAACTAATTGGCTGTAACGTTTTGCGCTATGAATAGTTGCCGATCGCGGGTTATTTGCCAGCCCAGTTATGCTGAACATTACGCGGGCTACAACCCTTGAATTTACTACTATGCGGCAATTATTTATGAGCGTGTGTTATAATGCGTTTTTTTTATATTGATCTAATCCTTTTTGTAAAAATTTCTTGTATGAATCAATAGATAAATCAAAATAGTAGGGACCAGCTAATAAATCTTCATTCGAGTTGATAATATAATAAGCTGGTTGTGTATTTCCATTAAATTTTTGCTGTTGGTAATTGAGGCATTTTTCTCCAATTGTCTTTAACAACTCTCCATTGTTCATTGATTTAATCTGTTTTTCTTTTGGTAATTTAAGTCTGTCATCGACATATAATGCTGTTATTATAAACTTTTCTCGTAATAGTTTTGAGATTTCTGCATCCGACCAGACATTAGCTTCCATTTCTCTGGACTTAATAGAACCATGCCCTACAAAATAAATTAAATTTGGTTTCTCGGATTTCTTCGAACACTCCAAGCCTTCTTCAAAATCAAAATATCCATTTAATCCATGAGGGAGATGTAAGTATTCTGCATAAGATGGTTGCGAGCAGATTTGAGAAGAATTTGTAAGTTTATTCAGATTTTGCCTTTCCTTATTCTGTTTTACTTTTAATTTCTCAGTCGCAAATTCTAAGAATTCCTTCTGAAGGAGACTATCACTTTCGATATTATTTTGTTTTATAAATTCTTTGAATTTCTTCTTTAGAAGACTATCAGCTTCATTGTGATTTTGGGAAAATCCCGTAAGAGAGAAGAAAAAAATTACTAGTGTTAAAATTTTACTCATCGGTGTTTTGTTTAAATGCATTATAACGGCCACTTATAAGCGTAGTGCGGGTTTCAACGCACCTCCCTTTCAAGTTTGCACTATAGTTGTTTTTTTTACTCTCGTTTAAATTACTCACTTCGCCCCGCATTACGTTTATAATTTGTTGTGCATAGTTGTTAATTAATCTGGGTCAGGAAAACATTGAGCTCCAATTGCTCCACCTGCATATCCTAACACCATTTTTGAGTCATAATAAATATAGGAACAGCTATCATTCCAATTTTCAATTTCATTTCCAGGAATTGGGTCTTGAAATATATAATAAAAGTATTTTCCCATTCCACTTCGAGCAAATCCAATTTCAGCTGGTTCTCCATTTTCAATTGAAATACAATTTGCATTATCCAGTATTTTCTTAATCTCAATGAATGTATTTTCAGTCCAATTCAATTTTTCTTTGACTAAACCTAAATCTTTTGTTTTAGGAGCATATTCTGAACTGTCATATTTAGTCATTGGCTCCATTACATAGTCATATGGATTAATGTCCCATTGCTGGAACAAGCAAATCATTTTTTTATCTATAGAATCCGATTTTTCGTAAACCCACAAGTCAATATTTTTTTGGTCTTTGAACTCTATATAGATTTTAAATCCGTCTGGAACAATACTGTCAAAGCTTGTTTTAAGTTCATGAATTGCGGTTTTCTTTAACTCATAATTTTCTACCAAATCGTCTTTGCTTGAACTATCCATTGACATAAAGAAAAATATAAAAGCAAATACTCCTCTTAACAGATAAATCAAAATCGATGAACCTACAGCTATTATTAATCCAATTATCAGGCGTTTTTTTGTCTTTTTCTTCATTTAATGTCTTTGTCTAATCTTTTGCACTTCGGTTTCCGTCAATTATGCACAACGTGTTCGTGTATGATTTCGTTGCGTTGGCACTAAGTTAGCAAATAATCACGAGCTCATAATTCAGAAGCAAGGATTTTCCTATCGGAAAATCAGGCGCAATGAATTATACACGTTGTTGTGTGTAGTTTTTATTATATTTCAAGATATTCAGAAGTTCCTTTTTCATTAGCTTTATTCAACCATTCCCATCTTAAATTCAGTTTAATTTTTTCGTTTTCATTGAGGCTAATATCAGCAATTGCCTTTCCAGCTTTTAATTCATTGTCAGTAGTTACACATTGGTAAATCATATTTAATTTATTGCCATTTAGAAGAGCAATTATTTTTCCGTATTTAATAGTTCCTCCAAAGTAATTTGCAGTTACTAAATCATCTTTTTGATAAAACTCAAATACCGTATCAGAATTTACTTTTCCACTTTCCGTATTTTCAATGAGGGAAAATTTTTTCTTATTGAAGTCAAAAGGTTTCATATGAATAATTGATTTTTTTAAGAATGATTGATCAGAAGTTAGTTGTGCTCAAATTACACACAACGTGTTTGTGTATGATTTCGTTGCGTGTTTAAGGACTAAAGTTAGCGAATAAATCAAAGATAGAAAGTCCGCGAGGGCTTTCGTAAGTAAGCCTTTACTAGCAATGAATTATACACGGTGTTAGCCACTGTGTTTTTTTATTCAGTTATAAATTCGTTTTTGTTTTCTCTAATGTATTTTATTCTTAATTCTCCAATTTTTTCGAAATCATAAAGATTATAAAATTCAGTATCTAAATCGTTCAGAGGATTGTCTTTATAAGATTCGCTAAAACTTTCCATTGTTCCATCATCAAATTCCTCAAGTCTGTCTTTGTTTTCGGAATAGATTTTATTCGCTCGTTTTGTTAATTCCGAGAACTTTTCAGCTCCGATTGTCATAAATCCGACTTCTGCCATTTCCGCATATTGTCCGCTTGAATTAAAATAGAATTGATTAAATCCGCCATTATTGACTTCCCCTTCAATTATCCAAGTCGAGAAGAAGGCTTGCTGTCCTTTCGTAAGTTTTTTGACATTATTTAATTCGTTTTGATAGTCATCTCCGATAATCTCATAAATGTTGTCAAAAATTGTTTGTTCAAGTTTATCATCAGGAATTGAATCCAAAATTTCAGTTGTTAATTCCTTGTAGATTTTCCGATTATTAAATTCATCAATACTGTTTTTGGACTGTTCAAGAAATTGTTCGAATTCAGCATCTTCTTTTGTTTTTTCAGGTTCATTTTTCCCTTTACAACCGAAGAAGTTTAGTATGGAAGTTAAAAGCATAATGGTTAAAATCTTTTTGCTCATTGATTGGCTGACATTGTGGCTAACGGTATTGTGTATGATTTGTTGCGTGGTTAAGCAACTAATTTAGTAAACAAAAACTTGCCAGAGAAAATTCCGAAGGAATTTTCCAAATAGGCACTTGCCAAAGCAATTAATTATACACGTTGTTGGCATTTCGTTGTTTTTATTCAGACTTTTAATTATTAGGCTTAATTCCGTTTTCTGTTTTCCCGCTTTTGAGTGAGTTCGTTCAGCGATTTATTCCGCAATTTTTTTCAATTACGATTGAGTGAGCAATTCCGCAACTTATTGAATTCCATATTCAATTCGGGTTTTGCTTTTCAATTCAGTTTCCGATTCCGCAAACGAGCTAAAAGTCAAACGTTTTGTTTTTAATCATTCTTTTTATATTTTTTATGTTCTATTTTCTTTTTTTCCAAAATTGCATAAAATTTTCGTGGCGAAATTTTCAAGTCTTTTGTTATTTCACTCACTTTTTTCTTTCCTTTTTTATACAGATTTAAATTCTCGTTGACTTTTTTATTGAAATAGTGTTTTTCCAGTTTCTCAACAATTTGCAATTCAGTCAAACTTGAGTCATTTGCATATTTTTCAATTTCGGATTTAATGATGGTTAAATTGCTCATTTTTCTTTCTTTAATTTTATGAAGTTATAAATCATAAAGACAATAATGAATAAGTAAAAAGCAATTTCTAATGATACTAAGAGGTTTATTTCTTTTAAATCTGTCAACTTTAAGGACAATAATAATGAAGCTGAAATAAACATTGATACTATGTAAGTTTTATTCATAATTTTCAATTTTGAGTTCGTTGCGTCAATGAATGCCAACGTTGTTGTGTATGGTTAGTTGCGTGTTTCAGCAACTAATTTAGTAAACAAAAACGAACGCGAGAAAATTCCGAAGGAATTTTCCAAATAAGCACTTGCCAAAGCAATTAATTATACACGGTGTTGGCAGTAGTTTTTATTTTCCGTTTACTTTTAGTTATCAAATATTTATAAATTCCATATCCTAAAATTCCGCCAATAATTAGTGAAATTATCAAATTCAATAAATTCGGACTTGGATGTCCATTGTCAGCAGGTCCAGCACTATAAAAAAAATTCATAAAGGAGTTCATTTCGTTAGTGTGATAATAACAGATGTCTGGAATTAATAAATCATAAATTAGCGTAAAACTAATCAGACACATTAAAATTCCGCCAACCGAAATAAAAATCCATTTTAAAGTTTTGCTTTCTTTCATTTAATTGTCAGTTGCAATTATCAAATTCGGCTTTTCTCCGACCTTTATTTTTCTGTAATTAACAAATGCTCCACATTCCAAAATTGCTTTAAATAATTCGGGTTCGTTTTCTTTCAGGTATTTTCCATTGTCAATTTGCAAAATAGTTGGTTCGTCAGTCAGTTCGTCCACGCAGTCAATCCAAGCATTCATATTTTCTCCATAATAATCTGGAAAGTTCATTTCTTTCTTAAATTCGGAGTGAAATGTCTTCCAATTTTTTAATCTTTTTCCTTTGATTTTGAATGTTTGCATTTCGGTTCTTAAATTACTGCCAACGTGTTCGTGTATGGTTTCGTTGCGTCTGCACTAAGTTAGCAAATAAACGGGAACCCATTGTTCAGAAGCGATAGAAATTCCGAGAGGAATTTCCGAGCAATGAACTATACACGTTGTTGTACCTCGTGCTTTGCATTAATTTTTTTAATTCGATTGAGTTAATTCAAAAACTAAATCAGTTAGCTTTTCAGAACTTCTATCCAATATTAGTTCTTCATTAGACTTGTTAATGTTAATTAAAATGAATTTATTTTGAATAGCGAGCCCTCCTGATTTATAAGCAAAACCCAAAATGTTTTTGGTTTCAATGACATATTCTATTAATATTAATGGTTTATTCTTTTGAGGAGAACATCCTGAATCCCAAGATTCTTTGTCAAATGTATATATGTTATCAAAACTAGTTCTACCATAAAGAACCTCAGGTTCATAACTTTTTTTAATCCATTGAAACAGTTTGTTTTTATTGTTTTCAGTAAGGCAATCTGATAGATAACATATTTCAAAATTATAATCTTTTAATTCTGTTAGAAAGATCGAGACTGTAGTATCAACATTCATTTTAGCCAGATTTTGAGGAATACTATTTACAAGATCATTTTTGTCTCTGTTACAACTTATTATTGTTAGAAGACATAAAATTAAAATCACATTATGGATTTGCTTATGAAATTTCATTTTCAGCATGTGGTACAACGTGTTCGTGTAATGGCTAGTTGCGTTGGCGAGAACTAAGTTAGCAAAAAGAAACTAACCATTAGGAAAATCCGTTAGGATTTTCCGAGTACACACTGACTAGCAATTAGTTATACACGTTGTTGGCAAATCGTTTTTTATTTCAGTTCATATTCTTTTTTAAAAACAAACTCAATCGGTTTGTCTTTCATTTCCATTCCGTTGTATTCAAAGAGCATTTCATTTGTTGCGTTTTCTCCATTTTCTCCAAATAAGAACGAAATTGAATTCCGATTTGATAAGTCTCTATTTTTTAATTCCGCAATAAGTTCATCGAAAAAATATTCAGAGTCGAGTAAGTCGTCTTTATATTCAGTCAGTTTATTCAATTCCAGTTTGCTAAACCACCAACTTTCCATATAATCCTCATCATAATATTCTAATTCAGAATCTTTAGCGAATTCTGATTCAGGCTCGTCTTCATTTTCATAATTAAAATTCAGATAGTTTGTGTAGAGCTTATCTTCTGATTCAAAAGTTCCGATCCAAACGCATATTATCTTTTTCATTTACCAGATGGAATTGTTATGAAATTAGTCCAAATTAAAATAATGAATATTAGAACTAGAAATCCAAATATTCTAATTGGATATTTTTTTTGTTTAAAAAACCATGGCGCTTTATTTATTAAATCCGGATTGTTTTTTTTTATTTGATTCCTGATATAATCATGCATTAAAGGTGATAAAAATCGAATCAGCAAAAATCCAATTACATAAACTATTGTATAAAATATTTTAAATTTTAGTTCCAATTTTATAAATGTTTGCCAACGTGTTTGTGTATGATTTAGTTGCGGAATTTCAGCCGAAGCGCTTTGCGCTAGGATGAGCCGTTTACGGCGAAAATTCCGAGGAAAAAAAGCGCAAGGTTGAGTTGCAGGATTTTTCCGTTAACTAAAAGTACAAATTTTATCTAGATCTTCCACTTAACCAGCTAGCGTAGCAATTAATTATACACGTTGTTGGCAGTAGTGTTTTTATTTTTCACCATTTTATTAATTTTCGGTTGTATAATCCAAATTCCAATAAAGTAAAACCATAACATGAAAAATTCACCTGCAAATTCTCCAAAACTTACTTCTTTTTGCAATTCAACTGTCTTAAAAGTCTTTGCCACAAAATACAAAGAGTAAAACATTCCAAACATTGATAGTAAATGAAGTGGTAGAATTATTACAACCATTCCACCTACAAATCCTCCACTTGGTTCAGTTCCGTTTTGCATTATTCCGCTAAACATTCCACCAATAAAAAGAGAAAAACAGAGAATATATATTAAAGGAATAAAGAAAAATATTTTAAATTTCTTTGTTTTCATTTTTACGTTTTCAGGAACTTTTTTTTGTAATCCAATTGCTATAGACCAAAACCAACCAAAGAAAGCTCCCATGTAGAGTATCATTATTACTGGGAAAAATTTAAACATATTAAACATTTCTGTTGGGTCAGGATTTGTTTCGGAATTGATATTAGAAAACATTGTTCCCATCATTATTATTTGAAACAAAATTGGAATTCCAATCATTAAAGTGAAAAGTTGCCAATGTTTTGCTTTTAAAAATTTATTTATCATTTATTGTTCTTGGTTTCGGTTTTTTTCAACATTATTGCCAACGTGTTCGTGTATGTTTAGTTGCGTTGGTCTAGCACTAATTTAGTAAAAGAAAACGAACCATAGGCTAATCTATATCATTTTCCAAGTAAACACTTGGCTAGCAATTAAATATACACGTTGTTGGCATTTCGTTTTTTATTTTTTTAGATACTTTTCGTGTTCATCCAATAAATCAGATTGATAATTCATTAAAGTTTCTGTTTTTTCTAAGTAAGATTTTGAGTCTTTTAATTTCTCTTTTTCTACAAAAGATTTTGTTAATAATAAATTCATTCCGATTGCTCCATCCATTATCTGTGGTCTTGGTCTATTCCATTCAAGGTTTAGTTTGAATTCGTTATTTTCTTTTGTTAAATTATTCATTAAAATATCTTGCCAATTTCCGTGAATTGCATGACTACCTATACCATAATAAATTTTGTAAAATTGGTCACCAGCAACATATTCAGCTCTTTTTGCAATTGATTTCCATTTTGAGCTTCTATTTACGTTTTCTAAATCAAAATCAGACGTGTTGAAATCCCTTTCAATTGATTGTTGCATTCTTTCCTCAATATGCAGTTTTTCTTCATCTCTATCCTCTACATTGCCTTTAATTGTATTCCACAATTCTTTTTCAGTTATGAGCGAATATTTAATGTAATTTCTTAAAACATTTTCTTCGCCTTCAACTATCATGTATTGTGTATTGATAGCAGTTTCAGCTATACATCTATTCAGTATGTAACAAATTTCTAATTTACCATTGCAAATATTTTCAAGAAATGATGTGTTTAGTTTTATTAACCGAGTAAGATTTCCGCCAATTATGGCTTCATTTCGATTGATTTTTCTTGGCATCCCTTCTTTTCCTTCGCAATATCTGTCTTCAACTATTAGGAATAATAAAGAAATAGTTTGCTTTAATAATTCAACATAAGCATCCATAAACTGATTTTCATCTTTGAATTCAGTTAATTCAGCTTTTGAGTATTTCGGTTCTATTTTGTGAAGTTCGTTCAAGGTTCAGTTTAAATGAATGCCAACGGTGGCTGGAAGAAGCGTAAGTAATTTGTGAACAAACTCAAAAACTTCTAGCGAGCCAAATATTTGTTTCTGCATTAAACTTAATAAAATTTTTGAAACAAATGTTTGGCGGAACTTAATATTTTCACATTCCTTAAAATATACTATCGAAACTTATGCTTTTTGCCAGCGTGTTACAGCCAGTTATTAACCCCCAATCGAACTTCAACATGAAAAATTTAATGGGCTAGAACAAAAACTTTTATGGGATGCTGAGGCCTTCGTATGCAAATCAGCTTCCGAAAAAAAGCCCGATATGAGTGTTACAAACCAAAAATTTGCATTCTTTTAGCTCAAAATGCTACACAATAAGCGCCTTGCTCTATTATATGCACCTTGCCGCGTTTGTAAATCAGCTCGCTAGGCCGATTAAAATAATCTACTCATTTTTTTTACGTGTCAATTCCCAATCAATTCGAAACTATAATTCCATAAAGTTTTTGGGCTTATACAAATTAGGCTTTAGCCAACTAATTGGCTGTAACGGCCACTTGTAAGCGTAGTGCGGGTTTTAATGCACTTTCCTTTCAAATAGCTCTATGCTTATTTATTTCACTTTTGTTCAAATTACTCACTCCTCCCCGCATTACGTTTACAATTTGTTGTGTGGCGTATTTAATTCATTAGCACTAATTTCATATTCACAATATTCTTTCCCATCATCATTTTTTCCTCCATTTACAAACGCCATTCCGCATCTCTCAGAAAGTCTAACTGATGCAATATTTTCTTTATACATTCTAGCGGTCAATTTTGACAGTTTTAACTCTCTAAATCCATATTCAATTAAAGATTTACACAACTCTAATCCGTAACCTTTTCCCCAATATCTACGGTCAATAATATAACCTAATTCAAGATGATTCAATTTATTAAATGAGTCAAACAATCCTCCTTCACCGATTATTTCTCCATCAAGGAGTTCAACTGTAAAAATGCCAAAACCTTTTTTGTAACCGCAATTGATTCTTTCATATTTTTCGGTTAGTTGTTCCTTGTTCCACTTAAAAGCTGAATTTGGAATAAACTTCATATTTTCGGAATCTTGATAAATTGCCAACAAACAATCAATGTCATCAGCAATAATCTCTCTTATTCTAATTCTTTCAGTTTGAATAATCATACTCAACTAGCAATAATGTAACTATAAATAATCCTTTCTTGGTGGAGTAAAAACATCAATCACCTCTCCAGCTTTTATAACCTCCCAAGAGTGTTCAACGTTTTCTGGAATACAATAACTATCGCCAGATTTAATTTTCTCCGTTATACTACCAAAATGAATAATATGCTCTCCTGAAATCACATATCCACTTTGCTCATTTGGGTGAGAATTTAATGGTACGTTATCCCCGATTTTATAATTCATTTTAGTAACCATAGACTTGTCGCCTGATGCTAAAACATCAAAAGTCACTCCTTTAAATTCTTTTTGTTTTTTATTCTCAGATTTTACAATCATTACTCTCTATTTTATACTGACTCTCTTTATATGCCACACAACGTTGAGTGTATGGTGTCGTAAGGGATTGCGGACTTCAAGCCTATCAAGTTACCACCCAAATTTGATGCGGGCGATACCGCTCGAAAACCTCTTAAGCCCTTATGCACTATACACATTGTTGTGCCCTCGTTGTTTATCATTATTATCAAACAGTTATTTAATCCACTAATTTTTATTTTCTTCCGTCAATAATCTGGTTGCTGTCTGTCATTGTTATTAAATTATTACAGAATCTTATTGTCCATTTAATCGTAAAATTGCCAACCATCTCCACTGGCATATGTCCAACCGCATCCAGTTCCCACTTTATAATCAATCAAATAATATCTTTCCAAGCTATCAACTTTATAGTCAAAATCTACCTTTTCTAAACCCCAGTTACTGGTTGGTATATTTTTTAAATAACCGGGCTTTAATTCAATAAGATTCTCAGGGTAGCTTCCTTTCTGTTGAAAATACAAATCTAATTTTCCAATTATCAGGTTAGCATTTTCTCGTCTTTCATTATTTTGGTATCGCATCGTCAATATTCCAACCCCAAATCCAGCGAGAAAGGCGACCATAACAAAAAGTCCAATATTTCTTTTTCCTTTCTTGTTATTATAATCAATCAACATAGCAATGAATCCGATTAAAACCCCAAAAACAGTCAGACCAATTGCTATGAAAATTTCAAAAGGAATCAAATCAGGATTGTATCGTGTCATTAGAAATGCTTGAATCAATCCAATAAATATAATCAATAGTATTTTCAGAATTATTTTATTCATTCATTCTTGGTTTCTCTGTCTCCTTCAATGGGGCACAACGGTCTCGGCTATGAGTAGTTGCGTGGGTTAGCACTTAACTTTGCAAGTACACACCAAACTGAAAATCCGCGAGGATTTTCAAAAGTAGGCGAGAACAAGCAATTACTTATAGCCATTGTTGTGCTTTCGTTATTTTTTCGTTTTTATTTCAGATTCCAGAAGTTGAAGTATTTCCTTGTTCAAGTTCATACAAACCAGATATTTTTCAGTTGCAATGTTGAAAAAGATAATTTGATTTTCAATTCTATTTTCAAATTCTGGTATTTTTAGCATTTGGTTATTATCAATTTCAAATCCAGATTTAGGTAATTTTATATTCAAGTTGTTATTAAAACCTACTATTTCATCAACATTCAGATAACTACCATTTTTAATAATAAAATCAATCAATTCAAAATCGGTTTTTTGCGAGGCTTCTTCTCTTAATGTTAATTCAGATAATTCAGTAAGCCAAGATGATAAAAGATTACGTAAAACACTATTTTTTATTAAACCAAGATTTCCTGAACTTATTAAATCGTTTAGAAAACCATTTTTAGCACTATAATCTGGTGATGCAGTAGCAGCATTTAAGTGTTTTTCCAAAATAAACTCTTCTGTATATCTTTTACCAGTGTGGTTGAGTATTTGTACACAAGATTTGATATTTTTTGTATTCACACTATCAATACGAATTAACTCTGAAAGATTAAAATTAAAATCCTCTCTTAAATTTTTTAATGCTTCTAATTCCAATTTATCTTGGTTAGAATTTTCATTCCAATTATTTATAGAAAGCGCAATTAAAATCCCAATAACAACAAGGATAATTTCTCCGATTGCATAAATCAAGTACTTACTGAATTTGTTTTCAGTCAGCATTTTTTGTCTAATTTTTCTAAAGAATTTTATCATTGGTTAGCGGTTTCTGGTAATGAAGCACAACGCTTTGAATATGGGGCGTTTGGCATATTGAAACACCCACCTATCAAACCGCTATATTTTTTATTAAATGTGACCATGTTCAAAAATAGCACTATCCGCCAAATGACCTATATTTTTTGTTGGCAGCTGGCTTTACTTCCTCCGTTTCCACCAAGGTTTTTTATTAAATTCCTTTATATAGGCATTAAGTAATTTATCTTCTTTATCTGGTTTATCATAGGCATCTGATTCAGTTAAGTGTCCATCTTGTTCACTTATTCTGGTCAACCTCTTTCCTTGTCTAAATACAAGTTGCAATCCATGCTCTTTTTCCCACTCACATTCACATGTCAAGTTGATGTAAATATTTTCATCACGACGGTCTCTGCGTGCCACAAAAATATCTTTTGGATATACATAATTCCAGATATCGCTCTTATCCTTAATTTGTCTTAGCTTACCATCTTCGTCTCCGTAATCAACAGCATTTAAAAAGTCAATGCAATGTTTAAATGTTAAGTCTGATAATCCTTTTCTATCATTCTCCGTTTTTGAAAGAAATTGTCCCAACGCTTGGTCTGCTTCTTCGATAAACTCGGTATCATCTGTCGAGACCAAATCCATGAATGTGATTTTTATTTTCTTATTGTCAAAAAAAGGAATTTCCCTTGGCTCAGCCTCCCACCAGTCTTCAAATTGGTCATCTTGAAACAATACTCCAATTGATTTACTTACGACAAATTTTTTTGCTTTAGATTTCCACTCCTTTTCAAAATCAGTCTTTGAGATTTCAAATTCGTTAAATTCTTCTAAATCCAATTCTTGGTCACCTAATCCTCCGTAAACATCTTCTGCTTTATCAGAGTCATATTTGAGGACAATCCCGTTATCATACTTTTCTATCTGTCGAGATGGTAATCCTGAATCATCCGTTTCCAGAAAATACAATGAAGTCCCCCAATCATCAAATTGGTCACCTCTTGTTTCATTCCATTTTCGCTTAAAGTATCTCATTATGCAGTATGTTTCTTAGCTTGCTGCCAACGGTCTTGCTAAGTTTCGTGGGCGATTTAAAAGAATTAACCTTTTCAAACCGCGCGAAAGCAAGCCGATTAAATTTGCTTATATTTTTAAACAAACCAATTAAAGTGGCTTGCTGGTGTTTCTTAATTGAACCAAACTTTCAAACTGCTCATCACCGCCCATGAAATTTAGCTTTTGTTAGCAATTGGGCGTTAGCATTTCACTTTCCTATTATTAACTACTTATGCTGTTACTTCCTCTTCTTTAGCTGTAGATGCAATTTCCTTAAACATATCTGTATTTAGAGCACAGAAAATATTATTAGAAGCTTTCTTCTTTTCTTCTTCTGTTAAATTGGTTTTGCTAAGAAAAAAATCTTTCCTTTTTTGTTCAACAGGTGCTATTTTATAACCCCTACGGCGTGAAATCTTGTCATTTTTATCGAAAATAATAATGTGACAGTCACGTTTTAATTGGTTACCAATTATATCCCACCACATATTATCTGTATCACCAATTGACGATCCGAATATACATATTAGATTTGCTGTGGATATTTGTTTTTGGCATAGTTCATCAATGGTATGTTTTTGTGCTTGATTACACTTTTCTTTTACAAGTGCTACCAATACCTCCTGATTATTATGGAAAGAAGTATTTGCAATCTGAGAAACATCATTTACACCTAATACCATTCTCTCATTCATATAGCCATGGATGTGTTCAATGCCTTGTAGTACTATAGGCCTACTATCATGAGTTCCAATTCGTACTTTACTTTGTGGATTTCCAATCAATTTTTCTATGGACTTGGTATAATTAAACGTAATAATATTTACATTCCACGGAGATGTATTCCATTTCTCTCTGAATTTACTGAGTTTATTTTTATCTGCTGGCAAGAGTGAATGTTCTGGGAATGACAAATATTCAAAAAAACTCTCTTTATCTATTTTGCTAAAGTCAAAGTTGTGTTCTTCTTTTTCTAAGTAGTCTGCGAGTTTATCTCCTATATCTTCAAACACGACATTAAATTCTTCAACTGACTCAATTTCATCTGTATATTCCCCAAAAGCCAATTCCAAGTCAGACCAATTCTTTAAATCTTTATCAATGACTTTTTTTAACTTATTTATGGAACTACTTTGAGTGTTAATTGATTTATAATGCTCGTAAAAGTGGCTATAGCTAGTTTTTAATCCAAGATTAAGGTCAAAGCCATTCCCTATGATGAAAAGTATATTCATTTTTAGTAATCAATGTTTTTCTTAGTTATTTTAAATTTTTCTTCTTTCAATACTTGCTGTGTCTTTTGTAGCCTTATTGCTAACGTTGCATGTATGCGCAGTGTGCTTGTGTTGCGCCTGCGGCAAGCATATTGCGTATTACATATTGTTGGCATGTCGTTATTTATACATTTTCATATCAAAGGCACATAGTATTTTCCTATACTCTGTGTCATTTTTATTTTCAAAGTCACGTAAATAGCTTTCAACATCTTCGAGTTCTAAATTATCCTCCATAATGTTCCATATAATCGCGTTTGATTTAAATGAAAATGCGATTGAATAATCCTCAAGAATATCCTCAATTGTACTATGTGCTAGTTCACGTTTTTGGTCACTAATTGCTTTGTACGTATTGCCCAAATTTGTCTCCTGCTGCTCCTTTAGTCTATCTACACAACTTAATTTGTCATTTATTTTGCTAAATCCAAATATTGGGAAATATTGTGCTCTTTGTATTTTGTAATGCTCAATTAAGGTCAATATTTGAGAATTTGACTCATCAATTATTTTAAAATAATTAGACATCATTTCTGAAGCTGACTGATAATTGTAACTAATAGTTTTAGATGAACCAATAGCAAGTATTTTTGCACCATTCCTTAATGTATCCAAATCTTCCGTGATTGTGACTTTAATTTCACCACCAGAATAAATTTCTTTTACTACACTTTGCACTTTTCGTACATCCATTGCAGAAATTGGCAAATGTATACCTGATAGAGCTTTATAAATTGCTGTATAATTATCAGTCTTTAATTTATTTATACGAACGGTAGAAAAACCTTCCATGTCAATATCATGCTCTGAAATCTCTTCATTCGGATTACCAGCATCATACTCAACTAATAAAAAATTGTCTCTAATTTTAGATGCTAATTCTGAGTTAGGCTCAACGTATGTAAATATTGTTTTTAAAATCTTTTTTATATTCTCATCTCCGACATTATACCCTAAGAATATAATAGGATTGTGAATAAATAATGATAATAATTGAGCTCTAATTAAGTCATACTTATCATCAAAAATATCGTAATCATTCTGAGTGATTATAATTTTGTCAGCTTCATCAACACATCCATGAATCTTATATACTGACCCATAAGGATTACTTAGTAAAATATCGTTCCCAATTAACTTGTTAAACTCAAAAACATCTTCAATTAAACTGTCATAATTTGTTGTAATAATTGAGCCGATATTTTTTCTAATCTTCTTAAATTCCGCAAGTTCCTCGTCTTGATTTTCACGGTATTTAATTTCTCCAAGTATAGTAGAAATATAGATTTTAAACCTACTGACATTAATATTATCTTCTTTCATTTTGGTATAAAAGATGTCGTTAATGTCTTTAAACTTTCCGTTCCTTTCGTTTATGAGTGTAGTATTAAATTCCTGTTCAAGTTTAGAGGCTAATTTCTCATAACTGTACTTCCCATTACCATTAATCTGACATGAAGCCTTAAGGTCAAAATAATATTCTTCATTTTCCTTTAAGTCAAAGGCAATTTTACTTAATAAACCATCCCAAGTATATGAATTTGATAGGTATCTTAAACTTACACCAGTCCCGATAAAAAGAACAGGATGATTATTATACTTAGAGATGAAGTCTGATATATTCATTTTGTCTATATTAATCTAGGTTTTTCATAATGCATGCCAACGGTCTTGCTAAAATTTGAGGGCGATTTACAACTACCGCCTTATCAAAGCTAGTACCGTTAAAAATTTTGTTTTATTATCAAGTTGAGTGTCACCGCCCTTTAATTTTAACTTTTGTTGGCATTAGTAATTTTTAGTGTACTTGCTATCGAGTTCTCCAATTTTATAAGTTGCAAATCCAGAATCATCGTCAAAAGTCGATGTTGTCTTATATAACTCAAGAGTATTTTCAATAAACTTCCATCCAAAATATTCTATTTTACCTGATTCATTCTCAATGCCAATAGCATCAAAAGAAAAAGGAGTATATGTTTCAAGCCCTAATGAAATGTATTTTATTCTTGAAATCATTTCTTTAGGCAAATAGTCACCTGTAAAAAGCCTTTTAATAACATAGTCCATTAAATCATTTTCATCTTTTATTATACTCATCAACTGACCATTCGATTTTTTGAAAATTCTTGAATTAGGTTTATCTCCAATAAAAATAGCAGCTAAATCTCTCGAGTAAGAATACTTTGTTTCTCCCCAATCGGAAATTGCAACAAATGTTTTCTCATCTTCTGAGTAAAATAAAATTTCTCCTAAGTCCATATGACCACCAACTATTAAGGTGTCACTTTCATTGATTGCTAAAAACAGGTCACCGTAGAAAACATGTTTCCAGGAAGAGATTTGTTTTTTGTCAAATATAGAATCTGTAAGTATGGTTGAAACCCAATTTCCTTTTAATTCAGGTAAGAGTTCATTATTCATTAATTCCACACTATCTACGTTTATAGTATGATTCATCTCTGTGGCATGCAATATTTTTTCATCGAATGAACTTTGACTAAAACTGTAGCCAAAGAATATAATTATCAACACTTGCATGATCTTAATCATATGTCTTCTTTATTATTAATGCCAACGGTCTTGCTAAGTTTTCGTGGGCGATTAAAACAATTGTCTTATCAAACCGCCAAATAAGCAAGCCGCATAAATTTGTTTATATTTCTAAGCAAACCAATTTATTTAGCTTGCTGGTGTTTCTTAATTGAACTAAGCTTTCAAACTGCTCATCACCGCCCATGAAATTTAGCTTTTGTTGTGCTTTCGTTATTTTTTTATTTTAATTGCATATGAATATGATCATCATGACGCACGGCACCACAACCATGAAATCGAATTCGTCGATCAGTCAGTTTCATTCTGTTTTTCAAATGCGGTTCAATAAATAACTTACCCAAGTTTTTCTGTTTCAAAATGCTTATTATAAGCTGCCTTGTTCCTTTTTTTGAAAACACCAAACTGTCATTTATCTCTCCCAAGGTCAAATATTTCGGATAGTCATATTGAAAATATCCATTCTTTAAACAGTAGTCTGCTTGATTAAATTCTGTCGACCTAGGTTCTGCAAAAATTCCATAACCACTTCTTGATTTCTTTAAATTAGTTATTTCACCATTCTTACTTTCATACACGAGGCTAAAGTCTATTTTCTTACCGTCATTATGACTTAAATGTGGAAGTAATGGGAATTTATTTATGAAAGGAAAATTGGCGTCCAGGTATCTTAATTCTTGAGAAGATTCACTTGTCTCTAAATCATCGGCTACTGATTTCAAGAATTCATTTAATTCTGGCACAACATAATTTCGGTTTAAAATCACAGTCCAATAATTCGTTGGTTTAATGCTTTCCGTATTTTGAATTTTCACTCGACCGAATATTGGAGCTAAACTCGGGATGATCAATAGTGTTGTAATTGTATAAAGTGCAACAAACGTAATTATCTTCTTCAGCTTAAAATTATATTTAATTCTTTCAGCCAATAGTAGTGATAACAAATAAATTACTCCACCAACCTGAGTCAAGA
The DNA here is from genome assembly GCF_963677195.1 of uncultured Marinifilum sp. Taxonomy (NCBI): domain Bacteria; kingdom Pseudomonadati; phylum Bacteroidota; class Bacteroidia; order Marinilabiliales; family Marinifilaceae; genus Marinifilum; species uncultured Marinifilum sp. The sequence continues at coordinate 3,111,993 of NZ_OY781918.1, read as the reverse complement.
TTGTTAAGATCACAAACAATAGGATCTGTAGTATATATTTAATTGACTTTCGCATCTGTTTTTTTATAATGAAGCACAACGGGCTTGCTAAGTTGCGTGGGCGATTAAAACAGTTGTCTTATCAATCCGCTAAGTAAGCAAGCCGAGTAAAATTGTTTATATTTTGAACAAACCAATTTTGATTGGCTTGCTGGTGTTTATTAATTGCACTAAACTCTCAAACTACTCATCAGCGCCCATGAAATTTAGCTTTTGTTAGCGGTTCGGTGTTTATTTAATTTTAAAATCATAGTCCAATTTATAATATTCTTTCGTTCCAGCCCACCAAATAAAGTCTTTATGCTTTTCGTATATTCCTATTCCCATTGATTGCCATTTTTCAGCCAACATGACTTCAAATCTATAGTCAAAGGGATAAAGTTTCTTTGTCAGTCCAAATGAGCCGACTGTTGCAGTTTTTACAGAGTCAGGATATAATGGTGGTGAATTTACAAATTGATAATCAAGCATTCCTGTTCTTGATACATATACAGAATCATTTCTCAGATATGATAAAGTTCCCCAGAAGTATCCAGGCAAATGTTCTCCATATAAAGTGTCTCTCGAATTGTTTTTTATCTCAAAAAATGGTCCTTTGTAAAATTCACTTCCTTTATTTTCTTTGTCAAGTGTAATTTCAACGCTCTTTGGAGTTTCGTAATATTTAGTAATTCGAATATAACCATTGAGAATTTTTTCTCCTTTCTCGTATATGTCACCCTTTTTATGAAGTTGTTCTCTAAAATCAAAGTCAACTGAAATTATAGTCTTTATTTCATTTCCATTTAGTTCGAAGTCGTAATCAATTGAATCTTGTCCGTATTTTTCAGCATCGAAGTGAATTGAAAGTGTATGCTTTCCCTTTGATGTAAAATAATCCCTCTCAAAAAAATCATACTTGGTTAATGTATCTGAGTACAATTCCGAAATATCCCCATTAGGGTTTTTTAGTAGGGCGCTTGATGCAATAGATGATTTAATTTCTTCTCCGCATTCGAATGAAAATTGTAATACATTCTGTCCATTAAGATTCATACTTGTCAAAAATACGAGAGAAATAAAAGCTAATCTAATTATCATCATTGTACGTCGTTTTTTTCACTGACCGCTAACGGTCTTGCTAAAATTTGTGGGCGATTTACAACTACCACCTTATCAAAACCGTTTACGTTTATTGTTTTTATTACATTATTTAGTTGAGCGTCACCGCCCATTAATTTTAACTTTTGTTACCTGCTGGCTTTTTGGGTTTATCATGAATATTGATTAAAATAGATTGACATATTCCAACTACCCAATACATCGGGAATCTAAAATAAGTGTATAGTAAGTTAAATCCATCTACTATTTCAAACTGATTAGAAACTCGAACAATTTCAATTTTAATTGAAATCATAGGTAAAATAATTCCAAATATTAATCCAATTATGAAACAGCCTATTTTACCATTAAATCTCTTAGTCCAAAAAATAGTATTTAGAGTTATTAATATTCCTAAAATGATATAATCAAAGAAGCCTATGAACATGATTTATTAATATTTTCTTTTTAATTCACCACAATGAGTTATTAATCTGTGGCGCAGAGATTCATAATTCTCCGAATCACTCATATTAGAAATAACGAACTTTTTTCCTTTTACTCTGATTAATAAGTTTTGCTGAGAAATTCTAATCGTATGAATCACTTCCCAGTGTTCAATATCCTTATAGTTTATTATGGTTTGGCCAAAAATCAAATTTTTAATTTTAAAGTATTCTTGTTCTACCTCAATTCGATTAAGCCATTTTGCATAGAATATCAAGATATAAAACCAAAAGGGCAGGGCTAATCCTAAATATAAAAGTTCAGGAGAACCCTGTTTGTATCCCAGATTCATAATGAACAGAGTAAAAAGAATCATGCTGATTAAAAATCCTAATATTAATGTTAGTCTTATCATTATTTATTTTCTGTTCTCATTATTGCACTACCGCTCTTCTAAGCTTGCAGGTAACGTTTAGTATAAGAAACGTAAGTGATTTCGAAGCTCTTACCTGTCACGTTGCACTTAGCCAAATTTGCGTTTTGACACAAATTTACTTTTTTAATACAACCCGTCAAATTGCAGATTTGGCGGAGCTGATTAAATGCACAAGCCTTTCGTAAACCACTGAGCCACTTATGTTTTTTATATATTGTTGTGTGGTCGTTTATTGTTTCGGTCGATAATTAAACCCTTCTAAATATCTCACATTATCAATCTCCGTAAATGATAATTGTAAATATCCAGTTTCTTCATTAATCTCGTAAATCATTACGATAATCTCATTACCCTCCTTAATCCCAATTTGATTACGGAATATTATATAATCCTTAATATCCAAATCAAATATTTTCTTCGTGAATGCCTCGAAATCAGCAATTGAGTTATACTCTTTAAATCTCTGAGAAGTCAGTTTGTATAGAGCTTTGCTGTCTTTATCCAGAATGGCTTTCAGAGCAGGTTCTGAAATTTTATCAAATCCCTCAATCTCGCTGTAATCCGCTAATGACAAATTAAATGAGTACATTAATATTGAATCCTTATTTGCAATCTTAAATACGGTACTTGCAGTCCCTTTATATTTTTCAAACTCGACATCATATGAAGCCGTTGCAAGTTTTCCTAACCCCATCGGATTTCCTTTAATTCCATAAGTTGTTTGTTCGTAACTGAGAATCTTACCGTAGTATTTATCGAACAAACTGAAATACATCTTAAAGTCTTCTTTTGATTGATATTCCTTTACTTGCTCATCTGTCATGTCATAGATTTTGTCTATCTCAGTGTTGATAAGGTAGTTGAAAAAAGTATCAATAAGTGCAGGATTAAAGTATTCGGTAAAATCGTCAACATCTTTTGTCCTGTATTCTTCCTGCATTGCTCTTAAATATTCTTGAGCTTCTTTCATTTCTGCACTATCCAATTCAAATTTATCCTCCTGACCTTTAACTAATGAGAAGAAAGAAATGAATAAAGCTAGCAATGTAATTGTCCTAATCATGTTACGCTTGGTTTTAAAATATTTTCAATTCGTTTATGTGTTTTCCGATAGACATTTGGCAATAAACCTCTCAAAGAAAACAATCCAATATTATAATCTCCTGTATTATCAAATGGCTTTTGATTCTCTGCAACAACAATCAATTTACCAATGAATCCAGAAGCATAGTAATAAGTAAAATATGCAATTAACATAAAAATCATTGCTGCCGACCATATTACGATGAGTGGGATTTTAATAAACATGTTCAAATTTTCAATATCAATCAAAGTAACCAACTCGGTCAGCCAAGTAAAGATCGATAATATCAACAAAGTCCATTTTGAAATTGTAACAAGCTTAATAAACCTCTTATCATTTAAGCCTGTCTCACACTTAATCTTAGGTCTAATAGCAAAATAGACCGTATCCATCCATGCAATTAAGAATAATAAAAAGGGGAAAGGGAAGAAATAAATCACTAATGGAAATTTAAATAAATATCCACCAAGCATTGGTTCCAAAAAAAACAAACTCAATCCAATTATCAAGGGTGAATAAATAATCAAGTATCCAATAATCGGTTTATTTCTCAATACTCTATTCTCAATCTGTTCTTTCATTGTACTACGGTTGTTTTAAATGCCACACAACGGTGGCAATATGCGGAGGCCGGGATTTCGAAGCTCCAACTTATCAAACCGTTACAATTTATATTAAATGTACAAAAGTTTAAATTACCTACATCCCCCAGCTTACGTATATTGCGTGTTATGGGCTGGGCTTTATTCAATTTCTATATTCTTTTCTTTAAATAATTCTCTAAAATGTTCTGACCAATTGCCTCTATCCCAATCACTTCTATTAGTTTCAAGAATCTTAACAAGCTGCATGTTTGTATCGCTATTATCAAAAGATAAGAGTGTTTCTGTTAAATGAAAAATTTCAAATGGATAATTCTTTTTACTAAGTCTATCTAATATTCCTGGAATTGTTTCATTGATTTGATTCGCTTCAACAATGTTTAATATCGTAGATAACTCCATAAACTTTGAATTCTCGATATTTTTAATGCAAATATCATTTAATAAACTTGGTTTAAAGGTTACAATATTATCAAACATCAATGGTAAAATTGAGTCTTTAGTGCCATAATTGTAATCAAGTTCAAGAAAATTATATTTACCATCTTTTAGAAGTCCTTTTGCAAAACTTAACGAAGCTTTTTCGGGACATTCTGTTATCAAACTTTGAGTTATTGTATAATCAATTGTTTTGTAGTTTTCCCAAATTTTCAAGATTAAGTCTTGATAAGGAATACAATAATTCTTAATTAATGCTTCATCCAATTTTTTTATCTGAGTATTGTTACAACTACCATAAAACTCATTTAATAATTCTGTGGCAGAATCATTTTTAAAACTAGAAACTGCTAAAAAATAATCTAATGATTTTTCATTAAATCTATAACCTAAGAGAAAATCCCAAAATTTATAATCTGGAAAAACAGATACTGCAAGAAATGAGTTTTTACCTTGCTCCATAAAAAACGAAATGTCATTTTGATTTCGATATTTGGATAGGGCGACGAGAGAATATTTGTTGTTATTATTTACAGCTAGCTCTTTTATTCTTTCATAATTCTTGGGATTGCCGTTATTATTCGATAGAGCTTTATTTAGCAAGTAGCCATCTTTTCCTGCATAAAGTATTACACTATCAAGTTGCTGAATTTGAGACTGAAAAAACAAACTATCTGTTTCAGTTAATTTATTGTGAGAATACTGATAGAATACTCTGCTATAAAATTCACTTGCAAGGTCGTCTTCTGAAACAATACAACCATGTTGAGTTGTTGCTGAGTCACCTTTTGTCAAAAAATCAGCTAAAATGTCTGTTAATCTGGGATACATTCTATCTGCTAATGCCCAACTTGTATAACCTTTAACTACTGAATTTTCATATTTTAAAAGTTCCAGTAATTCAGCCATAGTTGCTTTGTCTCTTAGTTCGATAAAGTTTCTATACTGAACAGTAGTTTCACCTGCAATTCCAACATGTTCAGATTCAAGTTGGTTATATTTTGCAATTTTCTTAGCAAGACTGTTAATCTCAGGTCTAATTTCCTGAGCTTCCAAATGAAGGGTTAGTAGTGTTAATATGATTAAAAAAGTCTGTTTCATTGTTGTCTTTTTAGCCTTGCCCATAACGGTCTTGCTAAGTTTTCGTGGGCGATTAAAACAATTGTCTTATCAAACCGCCAAATAAGCAAGCCGCATAAATTTGTTTATATTTCTAAGCAAACCAATTTATTTAGCTTGCTGGTGTTTCTTAATTGAACTAAGCTTTCAAACTGCTCATCACCGCCCATGAAATTTAGCTTTTGTTGTGCTTTCGTTATTTTTTAGTATTTTAATTGCATATGAATATGATCATCATGACGCACGGCACCACAACCATGAAATCGAATTCGTCGATCAGTCAGTTTCATTCTGTTTTTCAAATGCGGTTCAATAAATAACTTACCCAAGTTTTTCTGTTTCAAAATGCTTATTATAAGCTGCCTTGTTCCTTTTTTTGAAAACACCAAACTGTCATTTATCTCTCCCAAGGTCAAATATTTCGGATAGTCATATTGAAAATATCCATTCTTTAAACAGTAGTCTGCTTGATTAAATTCTGTCGACCTAGGTTCTGCAAAAATTCCATAACCACTTCTTGATTTCTTTAAATTAGTTATTTCACCATTCTTACTTTCATACACGAGGCTAAAGTCTATTTTCTTACCGTCATTATGACTTAAATGTGGAAGTAATGGGAATTTATTTATGAAAGGAAAATTGGCGTCCAGGTATCTTAATTCTTGAGAAGATTCACTTGTCTCTAAATCATCGGCTACTGATTTCAAGAATTCATTTAATTCTGGCACAACATAATTTCGGTTTAAAATCACAGTCCAATAATTCGTTGGTTTAATGCTTTCCGTATTTTGAATTTTCACTCGACCGAATATTGGAGCTAAACTCGGGATGATCAATAGTGTTGTAATTGTATAAAGTGCAACAAACGTAATTATCTTCTTCAGCTTAAAATTATATTTAATTCTTTCAGCCAATAGTAGTGATAACAAATAAATTACTCCACCAACCTGAGTCAAGATTGTTAAGATCACAAACAATAGGATCTGTAGTATATATTTAATTGACTTTCGCATCTGTTTTTTTATAATGAAGCACAACGGTCTTGCTAAAGTTCGTGGCGATTTTCGAAGAATCAACCTTTCAAACCGCGCGGAAGCAAGCCGAGTAAATTTGCTTATATTTTTGAACAAACCAATTTAATTGGCTTGCTGGTGTTTCTTAATTGTACCAAACTATCGAACTGCTAATCAGCGCCCATGAAATTTAGCTTTTGTTATGCCTTCGTTCTCTTCAATCTAAGAATCCTCCATTCTAATATTTATAATCTTATCATCAGTTTCAAGAGAACATGGTTGATTATATAAATCAATTTCAGCACATATGTCACTAAGTGAACCAATATTTAAGATTTTCATTTCAGGGTTTTTGTCTTTAAATATCAAACGAAATTCTTTCTGATATGAATAAACATCTCGCTTGTGAAAAAATGATAAGCCTTTTTTCAAAGTACTATCAACCTTATAGTACTCAACCATTTTTTGTTCCACCGATTTACCTATATTATTGATTGCTTCCTCCATCCTTGAAATAAATACTCTTGGATTTAGAATAAGGATAAATCTATGGTTTGAAAACTCGTCAATAAATTTTTTAGGGACTAGATCACCGTTTACTTTTTTATTGTCTTCAGAACATGTAATTGCATACAGACTCAATATATTGGCATCGTTCTCGTTAAACATGCTCAAATTTTCTCCAGAAGCCTTTTTTGACCAATCAGCCTTATTAATTTTCTCCTCTAGCTCCTTTGGAGAATTAAAATTTTCAATTGGGTCTGCAAATGAAATCGTAAAGCCATTACCACAAGTCGCTATAGCACCTTCACTACCGTCACCAATATTTTTGTCAATTTTTTCATATTCTCTAAACCATTTAATGGTATTCATACAGATTTCGCCTTCATTCATAAAGCTGTCAAAGTATTTCTTTTCAACAGCTTTAATAAATGCATAAATCTTTATTTTGTTCATTTAATTGAGGTTAATTAGAATGAGGCATAACGGTCTTGCTAAGTTTTCGTGGGCGATTAAAACAATTGTCTTATCAAACCGCCAAATAAGCAAGCCGCATAAATTTGTTTATATTTCTAAGCAAACCAATTTATTTAGCTTGCTGGTGTTTCTTAATTGAACTAAGCTTTCAAACTGCTCATCACCGCCCATGAAATTTAGCTTTTGTTGTGCTTTCGTTATTTTTTTATTTTAATTGCATATGAATATGATCATCATGACGCACGGCACCACAACCATGAAATCGAATTCGTCGATCAGTCAGTTTCATTCTGTTTTTCAAATGCGGTTCAATAAATAACTTACCCAAGTTTTTCTGTTTCAAAATGCTTATTATAAGCTGCCTTGTTCCTTTTTTTGAAAACACCAAACTGTCATTTATCTCTCCCAAGGTCAAATATTTCGGATAGTCATATTGAAAATATCCATTCTTTAAACAGTAGTCTGCTTGATTAAATTCTGTCGACCTAGGTTCTGCAAAAATTCCATAACCACTTCTTGATTTCTTTAAATTAGTTATTTCACCATTCTTACTTTCATACACGAGGCTAAAGTCTATTTTCTTACCGTCATTATGACTTAAATGTGGAAGTAATGGGAATTTATTTATGAAAGGAAAATTGGCGTCCAGGTATCTTAATTCTTGAGAAGATTCACTTGTCTCTAAATCATCGGCTACTGATTTCAAGAATTCATTTAATTCTGGCACAACATAATTTCGGTTTAAAATCACAGTCCAATAATTCGTTGGTTTAATGCTTTCCGTATTTTGAATTTTCACTCGACCGAATATTGGAGCTAAACTCGGGATGATCAATAGTGTTGTAATTGTATAAAGTGCAACAAACGTAATTATCTTCTTCAGCTTAAAATTATATTTAATTCTTTCAGCCAATAGTAGTGATAACAAATAAATTACTCCACCAACCTGAGTCAAGATTGTTAAGATCACAAACAATAGGATCTGTAGTATATATTTAATTGACTTTCGCATCTGTTTTTTTATAATGAAGCACAACTATTCAGTAACCGTACCTATATTAAGCTTATATTTGCCATGGGCTGAGTTACTGTTTAATTCAATAGCTAAAATAATAAATATTTTATAAGGTAATATCATCTAGCGGACTTTTTATTTGTCTAAGATTTTTATTGCTTACATGAGTATATATTTCGGTAGTTTTAGAAGAATTATGTCCTAGTAATACCTGAATATACCGTAAATCGGTACCCGATTCTAATAAATGCGTGGCAAAACTATGGCGTAAAGAATGCAAACCTCCTCGTTTAGGGACCTTAGCTTTTGCAATTGCCTTTGTAAGTATTTTCCCTGCACTAGCCGATGAATATTTGCCTCCAAACTGTCCTTCGAACAAATAATTTTTAGGCTTATATTTTTTATAATATTCTCTCAGAGTATTCAATGTTATCTCTCCCATAATTGTCGACCTATCTTTTTTTCCCTTGGCTTTACATATATTTATTAACATTCTGTTCGAGTCTATATCTGCTATTTTAAGATTTAAGGCCTCGCCAATTCGCAATCCACTACCATATACTAAATACAATAAAGCTTTATGCTTTATATTGGTAACAGAATTAAATATTTGCTGTATTTCATCTTTATTCCATACTTTGGGTAATTTACGTCCAAGCTTAGGTCTTACTACTTGGTTTATTTCAATGGTCTTTCCCAGAATGTTACTATAATAATATTTTATCGCATTTACCGATTGATTAATGGTTTGTTCACTAAACGATTTCTCGGCCATCATATTCTGATGATATGTATTTATTATTTCCGAATTAAAATCATTAATCTTACTAATATTATCGTGTTTAAATGAGTTTATAAAACGCAATAAAAAGTAATAGTAGGTATTAATTGTACTTAAACTATAGCCTTTAAGCACCATACATTGGAGATATTCTGTCGGACAACTTTTAAAATAAGTACCTTTAACATAGGCCTGTTCAAATAAAATTTGCATTATTCTATAATCTCTTATTTCCAACTCGTTATGTAATCTTACTTTTAAACAATTAGTTACCGAACTTAAAAATAATGCAATCACTCGTATTTTAGGATTTATTACAAATAGATTTAAGTCTTTATTCCACTGTACATATTTATTTTTAAGCAATATTCTATTAATACGAGTTTTGTTATTGTACTTCACAACTATCCATTTATTTCCTTCCTTTTTATAAGGTACAAGTGTAATACTAGCAAGTTTCGATGCCGGCTCCAGCACTCCTTTAAAATAAGTAACATTCCCAATCGAAATAGCTTCGATATTATTTTCTAAACTTGCTTCGAAATATTTTGTACTTATATTGGCAATATCGTAAAAAAGATCTTTAAGTAAACCAATGGTTTGCGCTGTGTTTTTTACTTTATATGCTCTATGCTCGCTACACCAAACAATCCAACTGTTTTTAGCAATTCGTTTTTCGATAGCATTGTTGTTCTTAAAATAAAGAATAGAAATATCCTCATTACTATTTTTTACATGATTTAAATAAATAACAGGCTTATGTGCTTTCATTTTTTTTATTGGAAATATAAATTGATTTCTTATCTTAAGTGTAATACATACGTTTACAAACGAATGTAAACGTTTAAAAAACCAATAATAAGCCAATAAACCATGAAAGATAAAAAATGTTTGTACTGCAAGGAGTCTTTTGTTGGCAGATCCGATAAAAAATTTTGCAACAGCCAATGCAAAAGCGCATACCATAATCAAACAAATAGTTCACACGAATCATACATACGATTTGTTAATAAACAACTTAGAGCAAACCGAAGCGCATTGTACAAAGCCTGTCCTTCGGGCAAAGCAACAGTTCGAAAATCTTACCTCAAAAAATTAGGCATGGACTTTAAACACTTAACCCACTCCTGGAAAAGCCAAAATGGTATTTTATACTACTTTTGCTACGATTACGGATACGCAGCATCATTAGAACCCCAAAAAGTAATGATTATTCAACAACAAAATTATATGAAGTAATACATTGAACATTAGCACACATTTAACAAATCAACAAAAAAATAATGCTATTATTCAAATCAATTTCGCAATTTTCAGACTAACTATTCAGGTATGGATACTTCTTAAATTAATACAATTACCTATGCTTATTTCACCTATCAATAAAATTAGTATCCTAAATATTAGAAAAAAGCAGCCCTTTTTAAATTAAGGAGCTGCTTTTTAAAATCAAATCTAAACTAACTATATGAAAAAAAATATTATGCTGTTGGTATACCTCCCATTCCAAATACCATTGCAAGAAGAGCTACTGTTTCTATAACACCCATAGCAGCAATATACATCCCTGATCCTTGTTTATCATCTACTGCTAGATTTGCACATGCAGCAGCCCCAACTTTACCCTGCATAATTGCCGATGCTGCAATTGCAATACCTACAAAAAATGCCCAAATCATCTGGTTCAAATAGCTGTCAGGATTCAAGTTGGCACCAATCATAGAATTCATGAAAATCATACCATAAATTACCTGACTTAAAGGCATACCTACCATTGCTAATGCCAATGCTGGAAGTTTTTTCTTATCTTTTATAGACTGTTTCCAAAGGCCTAATGCACCCATTCCTGCAATTCCGGTTCCTATAGCTGAACCTACCCCTGCAATTCCTAAGGCGATAGCGTGACCACCAAAACCGTTTACTACTGTTAATAACATATTGTTTAATTTTTAAAAGTTTACTTATTTTTTAATTTGAAAGGGGTATATTCATTACCCGAAAATTCGACTGATGCATGGCCTGCATATTCAAGCATATTTAAACGTACTCCATGAACAAGTACTGCCATAATTGCAAGAATCATATTTAATCCGTGTCCAAGAATAAGCACTGCTACAGCGCCCAATCCCGATGCCAGCGTTGTAACACCATCGCCAATAGCCATTTCATTAAAACTTGTAGCCATTAACACGGTTGACAAACCAACTGCATACAATCTTATATATGATATAATATCTGAAAAGCCATTGATAATGCTAAGTGGCAAGTTTGCCAGCGACGAAAGTATTCCTTTTACCAAACTGGTTCCCGGATTGGAAAACAAAGCAATTAGTAAAGCTCCTGCAACAAAAAGCCAAATCATGATCCCCGGAGCAGGAATTCCTAATACCATTTGATTTACAACCAAATACAAACCCCAGATAACTGACACCCAACCCAATTGAGCAATCGCTTTTACACTGTTGTTGTATCGCCAAGCTACCTGTAAATGCCCTACGGTAAGATGAATTGCACCAATCAGAAACATCAATTTCTGTATCATAAGGCTATCGCCACCAAAACTGGCAAGCTGTTCTATTCTTAGACTCCTCAAGATTGGTAATTCTGCAATAGCTTCCGAACCAAAATAAGTACCGGTAAGTGCACCCCAAAGCATGATGGAAACTGAGAGTGTATAAAACAAGCTATACTCAACTTTCTTCGCAAATTTTTGCTGTCGATGTACCAAAAAGGTAATCAACAAGAACACCAATCCGTAACCTGCATCTCCAACAAGAATTCCACTAAAAAAGGTAAAGAAAATCATAAATACCTTCGAAACATCAAGCTCTTTGTACCCAGGAACCAATCCCATAAAATTCATAACAGGACGAATGCGTTCTGCCCAGCGCGATGTGCGAACAAGAGTTGGAACATCATCTATTTCTTCGGGTGTTGGTTCTTCAATTACATAACCCCAACTATATTTTTCTGCTACTCCCACAAATTCATCTACTCCATCTTCGGGAATAAATCCTTTCCAGCAACGCACCTGATTATCAATAGCAATTCCTCCGTATTGAATATTGCGCACATCCAATCGACGTTTTCTTTCGTCGAGAGCATCTATTAATACATTTTTTTGAGCATGCAACTGAAGCAAAATATTTTTATTTTCTTCCAATTGTTTCTCAGTATCATCAATTGATATTTTTGCGTTAGAAAACTCTGACAATGGCAAATAAATTTCCTGATATTCCAGCTTATCGTCTGCATCTTCGGTAATTAAAACTACCTGGTTTAAATCATTATATCTACCAACTACCTGAATATCCTCACGCTCCGAAACCTGTTTTAATTCCTTATCATTAATCAGATACAATTTTATCCAAACGTCTTTTTCATTGAGATCTTTAATATCCTTAAGCAATATTTTACCCCAATTGCCATACCATTCCAAATCATTGGTTAGATTCAGCTTTGTGTTCTCCAGTTGAATTCGATTGTTTTCAGCATCCAAAACTTTTTCCATCAAAAGAATCTCACCTCTTTCCTGTTTTGAATAATCACCAATTTCTGTAAAGTCAGAATTTAAATCTTTTTCTTCATCATAGCTATCCAGAATTGTAATGGCTTTTTCCAATTGCTTAATCCGTGCATCTACACGCTCAATCGACTCATCTTTAGCTGGCTGAAAAGGAGTAACGTGCATTACACCAAGTTCTCCAAGAACCCTAAGATCGGCATCTACATCAACTGCTGATTCCGGCATCAAAAGCATCAGTTTTTTCATTTTTGTAATCATAGCCTAAGCTCCTCTTGTTTACTGGTTTTAACAACTTTTGCAGTAGCAATTGTTAATCGCTCATCGTCCTGTAGTTTCGAACCAATTTTCCGTATAGCAATTTTCGCATTCGGTATGCGACGATTCTCAAATAATTTTACCCTTGCACGAACATCAAGCAATTCCTCTTCAAGTAAATTAATCTGATCTTCCAAACATTCAATTTCTGCCAGCAACTGCAACTGATCCTGCATCAAAAGAATGGCATCATCCACCCATAAAGGCGTATCTTCATTGATTGGCATTACATTAAAATCAACACCTTCGTACTGCTGCACCCGAACACCGGCAATATCAACCGATTTGGTAATTATTTTATTTACCGATATAAATTCATCTATATCAACCCAGGAATCACTCATTACCGCAATCCAGGATTCTGCTATTTTTCGGTTCCGCTCAATCTGTTCTTTTATATTTTCAATCCGCTCCGAAATAGCATTTACAGTTGCCATCAGCGATTTTTCCATGGCCTCAAACAAAGGCAACATCCTTTCCGATACCTTCAGAATCTTTTTCTGACGAGCTTGTTCGGTCTTTGTATATTTAATTTTTACACCTGCCATTATTCATCCTCCTTTTTTTTAGTTGGATTTACAAGCGATGCCAAAACCTCTGCTCCACGTTTAATATCAAACGAATGTATCCTGCTTAAAATCTGCAATTTTAGCTTATAAACCATTACTTCGGTCATGGTAAATGTTTTGCCCGATTCTATGGAATCCAATTCTTCCCACATATATTGCATGATTTGTTTTTCACGCTGCAGCGGATTTCCAGATAGAACAGACACAGGCAATCGTTCCAAGCTTGGCTGCCTATTCTGCACTTTGGCTTTTCGTACTTCAGAAAGATCACGATTCACACTTTCCAACATACTATTCACGCTCTTCAATCCCAGGGTATCATTCCCTTTATTACCCAAAACATCAACTGTTTTCAACATTTTAAAATGTTTCGCAGACAATTGATTTTTGGCATCATTGTTAAATTCGCTCAATGAAATTGGCGGAATGTGCCCAAAGGTCAAGGATGGCAAACTACTCATAAGATATACCATGTTTGACATAGCTACTCCTCCTGATTGTTAGTGATACTTTCAAGCAAATCTTTATTCAATAATGAAAACAATCCATCTTCCACATCCTGTGCACTTAAAACAAACTGCACTCCTTCTTTATCGGTCGAACTCACTACTATTTTAGCCTTATTATCGCCAAGTGGTTTCAATATAATATCATCCGTAAGTGATTGTTGTAAAAGATAGGATTCCATTTCTTTTCTCATCTTATTGGGTACACTTACTGTCTTATTTCCAGAAATTGTTTCAACAACTTTGCTCAATAATTCTTTTAAATATTGCTCTTGTGTAAATAAAACATCACACTGCTCACCAAAAACCGATTTTAGATGTTTAAGAATTGATATTTTCGTTGCCTCAATCATATCTCTCGAAGCCTGAGCAATCGCTTTTTGAGAGTTTTTCTCTATCTGCTCAGCTCTAACTTTCGCATCATTCAAAATATTTTTTCTTACTGATTCTGCTTCAGCAACAATTACTTCGGCCTGAGTTTTGGCTTTTTCAATAATTCGTTGTTTTTCCGATTCTCCTGCGTTTATTCCTTTTTCTTTTAATTTGGAAACTATACCTTCCAAATTTTCTTTATTGCTATCAGTCATTTTACTGTCTTTTTTTGTCCTTAGTTCTTACTCCAATATTCTTCAATAAGCTTCTTACTTAAACCTGTTTCGGTTGGTTCAAAGTGTCTTTTCAGAATATCCCAACATTTATCCAGAGCAGCTTCCAACTCAATAGATTCACCAAATGGTTCTTCCATATTTGTGATAAAATCTTCTCTGTAACGAAGAAGCTTTTGTGAAAATGCATCATTTGCTGCTCCAACTTCTGCTGCTTCATAAGCTTTTTCGGCATCGGCAAGTAAGGATGCCATTGCAGTCATTATAGGCCTATGATCGTTTCGGGTATTTCCGTTAACAGCTTGTTTTAATCGCGAAAGCGAACGTGCTAGTTTTAACTTACCATTTTCAAGAAAAAACTGTCCTTCGGTAATGTAACCTGTATTGTCGGGCACTGGATCTTCAAGAGATTCCAATGTTGTAGCACCAATAATGGTAATAGAACCGGCACCTTCGATATCGGCTGCCACCTCATATCTTTTTGCTAACTCAGAATATAAAGATCCGGGATAACCTTGCAAGGATGGAATCTGATCCTGATAATTGGCTACATTTCGTAAAATATTCGACCAGTTAGTCATATCGGTAAGCAACACCAACACATCTTTTCCCTGATCAGCAAATTCGCGTGCTACTCCCAGCGCCACATCAGGCAGCATCAATCCTTTAATCTGCGAATCACCGGCAAGGTGAGTAAACATGATGGTTTTATCGATATTTCCTGATTGAGAAAGCTGTTCTTTGAAATACTGATATTCATCGAACTTTAAACCAATTCCGGCAAAAATAATTACATCGGCCTGTGCTCCCTGTGCAATCTGCGAAAGCAAACGATTATAAGGCTCGGTAGGACCTGCAAAAATTGGAATTTTCTGCGATTTTACCAGAGTATTAAACACATCAATCATTGGAATACCTGTCCACAAAGGCTGTTTAGGTACCAAACGAGCCGTTGGATTTAAGGTATCCAAACGAGTTGAAACCTGTTTTTCAAAAATAACTTCCGGCCCACCATCAGATACTTTACCAATTCCATCAAAACTACGTCCCAACATATTGTATGAAAAACCTGCTGTTAAAGGAACTTCGTGCATGCGAATTTTTGTATGTGTACTTAATCCCTGTGTGCCATTAAAAACCTGGAAACGAGTTGAATTTTCAGTGATATTAATAGCTTTTGCGAACGAAAGACTTTGGTTCGAATCAGCTTCAAGCAACTCTACCACATGATTCAGTGCCACACCCGGATTTCCTTCTACCGAAATCAAAGCTTTACCAACTTCACTTATTTTATTTATTTCTTTTCGTATCATAATGCGTACTCCTCCTGTAAAATAAACTGTTCAATTTGCTCTGGTAATAATGCAATTTGCTCCTCATCCTGAGCATTGCTGTTCCAGTCTTTCCACCATTGGCGCAATTCGTCAAATTTTGTTTTAACCAGCTCTTTCAGTTCTTCATCTTCCATTCCATTTTGAGAAAATTCAATCGGATTATCGATTAGTTTTTGAACTGCCTGATTAATAACAGCCAATCGTTCCGGACGTGTACAGGCATCAACTTCATGGAAAGCATCTTGCTGCATCACACAAAAATCTATAGTCTGTCCTTTTTGGTATTGTATATATTTTTCAACTGGTACTTTTTTCAAACCAATTGTACTGATTGTTTGATCTATACCATTTGCTTCGTGCAATATTTGCAACATTTTGTTTCTATCGTTCCAGGAAACAAAGCTGTCGTACACCGAAGTAGTATAAGCCAAGGGATCGATAGCAGGATATTTTTTTGCATCGGCACGGTCCTGCGACAAACCCCAAAAACCTCCGGTTGCATCCATTGTTGCTTGTGTTACCGGTTCCTGAAAGTTACCTCCTGCAGGAGAAACTGTTCCAATAAATGTTAATGAACCTCCAGTTGCAACATCAGCTCCCGCTCGTTGATACATTCCTTTAATCTGATCAGGAATATCCATTGGGAATGCTTCCGGTCCCGGAATATCTCCCTGTCGTCCGCTACGCTCACGAAGTGCCTGCGCCCAACGGGAAGTTGAATCGGCCAAAAGAATTACGTTATATCCCTGATAGCGATAATATTCTCCAACAGTTAGTGCAATAAACACACTAGCCTCACGCGCTGCCACTGGCATTGAACTTGTATTACCGAAAATACACATTCGGTTCATTAGAGATTCTCCTGTTGTTGGATCGTCTAATTCTGCAAAATCTTTAAAAACCTCAACTGCCTCACCGGCACGTTCGCCACATGCTGCCATAATAATGATATCAGCTAAAGCATATTTACAAAGCGAATGCTGCAGTACTGTTTTTCCTGCTCCAAAAGGCCCGGGATTTCCTACCGTTCCACCATATCCTACTGGTGCCAGTAAATCAATTACACGTACTCCTGTAGAAATGGTCTGACTTGGAATAGCTCGCTCCTTAAAAGGAATTGGTGATTTTACGGGCTGCTGGAAAACCAATTTTAACACATGCTTATTGTTTTGCTCATCGCTCACAACAGCTACTTCTTGTGTTATATTTACAGAATTCTTATCTATAATACTTTCTACTTTACATTTACCAAAGCTAAATGGTACAAGAATTTTATGCTGTAGTTTCCCCTCTGGAACAAAACCAATTGCATGGCCACCACTAACTATATCTCCAGCTTTTACTATTGGTGTAAAATCCCACAATTTTTCTTCATCCAATGCAGGCGCTTGCATACCCGGTACTAAATAAGCATTCTGCTCTCCTAATTTGTATAAAGGATTCTGCAATCCATCCCAAATACTGGTTAAGAGACCCGGACCTAAAAGTACCGATAAAGGTTCTCCTTTAAATTCAACCAAATCGCCAATTTGTGCTCCAGTTAAATCTTCAAACACTTGCATTTCCACGATCCCGGCATTTGCATTTGCAGGATCAGGAGTTATCTGCAGTACCTCTGCCTGAAGAAGTTTTCCATCTACCGAAATTTCGGCAGTTTCTCCCATAATTACTTCTCCCAGAAATCTGGCTTTTACTAAAGAATCCTGAATGGAAATAAGGGTTCCGGTTCTTTTATTATTATTATCCATAATTAAGATTTTCTAATTTCAATACAACTTTATAAACTATTTTTGTTTACTTAGTTTACATTGTTGAAAAAATATTATTCGTCTCTTTTGTTACTTTTCATTTAATCTTAAAATTCATGTTTAGAATTCTGAATCAGATTTGTGATTATTGCAATTTTTTAGTGGTGGTTCTATTCTTTTGAATTGCTGGAGTAAAACTAATTATTATTTCTACTGGATGTTCTTCCATTTAACTTGTTTAAATTTTATTAAGGAATTTTAACCTTTCATTAATTTCAACACATAAACCTACTAACAAATTAAAGGACAGGTTGATTGCTTCATGAACATCCTACTATTAAAAAAATTACACTTGATATTCTGACTCAAAAAATAACCTAATACCCACTAATAAGTCATCTTGGCCTTCAATTTAATAGACAAATATTAAATCGAATATCTTAAATTCTAATAATAATTAAATACAACCAACCTGTCCAAACCTACTACCTATTTATACGACTATTGAGTTTTTTCTTTATTTCTATACAAACTACAATCTTAAATCTCCAATTGACTTATAATATTCAGCCTCGTTTGTTTTCACCTCTGTTTTTGCGTTGATATAATCAGCATGTGATTCCTGCCACTGTAATTGCGCATCTAATAAATCTCTGGTAGTTGTAACACCTTCCATCAAACGGTTTGTCTCCAGTTTTAAGTTTTCATTAGCTTGCTCCAGCGATGTTGTAGTAAAATCTAATTTCACCAAAGACTCCTTCAAGCGAAAAATCGCTTGCCTGATTTCCAATGTGATCAGCTCAGAGCTCTCGTCCAAATCAAGTTCGGCTTTTTGAATTGCCATTTTATTTTGCACTTTCTTCAACTTTTTTTCGCCCCAATGAAACACAGGAATACTCATTGTAACACCAGCATTAAAAGTAAACTCGTTTTCTTGCTGTGCGTAATGATTTGGATTTTGCGACACATAATTTGCATAAGACACAATCTGAGGCAAATAATCGGCATTTGTTATTTTTTTCTTAACCTTTGAAATTTCAACCTGGTTGTTCAACATCTTTATTTCAGGTCTGTTATCCAAATGATTTTCACTAAACGAAATAGCAGATAATTGCACTGGAATCGTAATAATTGAATCCTGAATATTAATCGTTGACGTAATTCCATTACCAATACTTTGGTTTAAACTCATTTTTGCCAATTCTAAATTATTCGAAACCTCAAGCAATGACAATTTTGAATTGTTTAATTCTACTTGTGTTTTTAATACTTCATTTTTTGTAACAATACCTGTTTCATACCTGTTGCGAACTTCTTTTAATACATCGGTTAAAAGCTCGATAGATTTTTCTACCACTCCTTTTTGTTCCTGCAAGGACACTACTACCCAGTATTTTGTTTCTACATCTAACAACAAGTCTGATTTGGTTAAATCAACATTATCCTCAGCCAATGATAAAGAAAGAGACGAGAGTGTATTGGCATGTCTCAATTTTCCTCCCATATAAATTGGCAAACTCATTCCAATACTTGCCGAATATGAATTTTCATAAGCCAGATCGGTTGTTCCACCAGGAGAATAAACTCCACTTGGTAAACCATCTACTGTAGGCAACTCATAACCCGGAACAAGCATTTGGTTTGGATCAGCTAAATAAGTATATGAAGAAGATATATCAAATGTAGGTAACATTGCTCTCTTACTTAATGTTAATGAAGCCTCACTTGATTCCAAATCAGATAAAGCAGACTTTACCGTTTGGTTATGGTCCATTGCTTTTTGTTTGCAATCCTGAAGTGTTAAAACTTCTTGTGCATTTGTTTTTGAGATGGTCAGTAATCCTATTAAAAGGATCACTGACATCTTTGATATTATATTGTTCATCTGTTTATAATTTTTTATCTGTCATCCCGATAATTATCGGGAAGAAACCGCAAGATTAAAGTAATCAAGCTCGTTTTATTGAATTTGAAATTATTTGATTCGGGTTATTTTCCGATCATTTAAATTTTTCTTTTTTCGAATACAGGTTAATAAATAATCGTTTTCCTCTTGAAGACAAATATCAAGTTTTTGTATTCTGCTTTGTTGAACCGTCTTAACAGCCTCAAATTCAATATAATCAAACTTACAATAACGTGCAGCAATAGTGGATACTCTTTCCTTCAATTCTTCCTGATTAATAGCCTCATCAACAATATGTTTTTGAAGCAAATCGGAGGAATGTACTTTATCAGACTGAAAAAGCATTTTTACCGGATTTACATACATCAGGCTCGATTCTACAAATGATGCTCCTCCTTTAGGAATATTCACAAAATTGTAGTTATCATTATCAATATAAAAATCGCGTGAAACAAATCGTAGATCAGAAGCCATACTCATACTAAACAGCATAGCACTCACAGGCTTGAAATAAACTGAAAAAACAATTTTATGCATGGCTTTAATTTTCAAAAGCAACTGATTAAAAGTTCTGAATACTCTTAAAATATTCCCCTCGTAATTACTAGCTTCGTATAATGCATTCCACTTTTCTTTATATTCATTCAGGTTAAAACCAGGATGATCATTACTTATCACCAAAACCTTAACATCGTCACGTTCATTTACCTTATCCAAAAAATCCAATAATTGATTTCTATGATCAAAGGTTTCTTGTTCCAGAATTAAACTATAGTTTAAATAAAGAGCCAAGGCTCCATCCTTTAATTCTGAATAGAAATATTTATTTTTTGCTTCAGTTTTCATTTTCAAATATTTTTTAGGATTATTCAGTCACTTTAATTCCATAGAATATCACGTAAAGCAATGGTACTACAACCAGGGTAAGAACTGTTGCAAACAGTAAGCCGAAAATGATCGTAATTGCCATAGAACCGTACATCGCATCTGTAATAATTGGTGTCATACCTAAAATTGTGGTAATAGCTGCCAAAAATACCGGACGTAAACGACTAACTGCTGCATCTACGACTGCTGGCAGTGGTTTCATACCTTCTGACTCAAGGTTGATATTAATCTGATCCATCAATACAATTGCATTTTTCAGTACCATACCAATCAACCCTAAAAATCCAACAATAGCCATAAAGCCAAAAGGATTATCTGTTACATACAGTCCGATACCAACACCAATAATCGACAAAGGAATAATTGCAATTACTACCAATGATTGACGTACACTATTGAACAGCATTACAATGATAAATACCATTAACAGCATTGCCATTGGAAAGAAAGTTCCTGTTCCTTCTTTAGATTCGGTAGATGGTTTTAACTCACCATCCCACATCAGACTATAACCTGATGGTAATGGAATCGCTTCTATTTGATCTTTTACCTTACTTAAAAGAGTGGCACCTGTAATACTCGGATCAGCAGGATCGCATTGTACTGTAATGGCACGCTGTCTGTTGTAACGATTAATTACACTATTTTCCCACGATACAGTTATACTATCTACTACCTCTTTTAAAGGTACTGAGTAAGCTCTTGTTTGCGACCAAACACCTGTATTTTCAATAACTTCAATGCTATTTTTAGCTTTCTGATCTACTTTAAGCATTACTGGCAATTTCTCTTCGTTCTCCCGATAAAGGCCGATGCCTAATCCTGTACTGGTAAGCTGCTGAATGGTATTTCCCAAATCGCTTCTCGAAATTCCGGCACGCGAACCTTTTACATCAGAATAATGTGGAGCCCAGGTCAACACTTTATTTCTCCAATCATCGCAAATATCGCCACATTCGGGAGTATTGCGCATAATGGTTTTAGCCTGTTCCGATAAATCTCTCAGCACAGCTGGATCAGGTCCCATAAATCGAGCTTCAACCTTATAAGCTATGGGTGGTCCTGCAATATATTTTTTTACCCTCGCGCGAGCTTGTGGATAATTTTCATTAAAATATTTTGTAAGCTTTGGAATCATCTCATCAGTTTCATCAGGACTATGTGTTTCAATAATCAGGTAACCAAAACTTGTGTTATAATTCTCGGCTTGTGCAGCCAACATAAAGCGAGGAGGCGTTTGACTAATTGTTGTGGTAACATTTACAACTTCAGGATAATTGTCAAGAATATCTTTCTCGGCTATCGCCATATCTTGTTGAACATTTTTTACCGAACTCCCCTCAGGTAACCAATAATCTACTATGAAATATGGTTTTTGCATCGGATCGAAGAAGGCCTGTTTTAAGTTTGTAAATGCAAACAAAGAAATAAGTAAGAATCCAATTACACCTACTAAAGAAATCCATCTATGCTTTAATGTTTTCATTAAAACACTTTTAAACATCTGGTAAAATTTGCTAGCATAAGGATCTTTGATTTCTTTAGGTGCTTTCAGGAATTTTTCATTGGTAATAGCGGTCTGTGTCATAGCAAATAACCAGCTTAAAGACAAAGATATAGCCAACACAAGGAACAAATCGTGACAGATTTCGCCGGCTGCATTAGGAGCCAAAAATACGGGTAAAAAAGCCAATATTGCAATAAGAGTAGCACCTAACAATGGAAGCGAAGTTGAACTGGAACTATCGACAATGGCTTTTCGTCGATTCATCCCTTTTTGTAAGGAAACCAGGGCTCCATCGGTAACCACAATAGCATTATCGACCAACATACCCATGGCAATAATAATGGCTGCAAGTGAGGTACGGTGCAAACTGATATCCATTGCACTCATCACAATCAAGGTTCCCAAAATGGAGAATATCAAACCACTACCTATTAAAAGTCCCGATTGCCATCCCATAAACAATAAAAGCACAACAACCACAATGCCTACCGATGTTATCAAATTCAATATAAAACCATCATTTGCTTCCTCTACTTCCTGGGCTTCGTTGTAAACAGAAGTTATTTCAATACCTAAAGGTAAATTTGGCTTTATAACCTCCAATTTGGCATCAATATTTTCGGCTAATGTAAGTACATTTCCTCCTATGGCGGTAGAAATACCAAGACCAATAGCCTTCTGTTTGTTTCTTTTCATTAAGCCTTGAGCCGGTTCAAGAAAAGACTTTTTAATTTCCGCTAAATCTTTCAGATAAAACTGTTCTTCGCCAACCTGAACAATGGTATTTTTAATTTCATCTAAACTTTTAAATGCATTATTACCGGAAACCCTGATATAACGATCGTTGATTTCAATACTTCCGGCAGCAGCAATTTCGGCTTGTGAATTAAATGCCTGGGCAATAATTCCGGGATTAACACCTAATTCCGATTTTTTTGATTCTTTGATAATAACATCAACCACTTCTGTACGGTTACCAAACAAGATAATTTTACCCACATTATCGACCGGCAATAGTTCTTGTTTTAAATATTGGGCATAATCATTTAGCTCTTCGTAAGAAAATCCATCTCCGGTAATGGCATAAAACATACCGTAAACATCTCCGTAATCATCAATTACTTCGGGAGTTCCTGCTCCTGATGGTAGATTTCCTTCATTATCCCTCAATTTTTTACGAAGAATATCCCACACCTGGGGCATCTCTTTTGAACGCAACTTATCTTCCAAATCGATTTGAACAATAGAAAGACCAGCGTACGAATTTGAGAATATCTCATCGATATTGTTCATACTTTGTGCAGCACGTTCAATAACTTCGGTTACTTCCTGTTCTACTTCGTGAGGCGAAGCACCTGGATATTGCGTAACAACTAATGCTGTTTTAATTGTAAAAACGGCATCCTCAAGCTTACCCATGCTAAAATAAGAGGAAACTCCACCCACAAGCACCAGTAGCAATAAGAAGTAAATAACTATCTTATTCTTTAATGAATATTCTGTTAAATTCATCATTTATCTTATTTAAATTTAAACTGAGGTAGAATTATAACTTGTTACCGATATTGGTTTTTGAAAAACCTTTATATTTTTTCACTTTAGCTCCCTCTGACAAAAAGTTAACTCCGGAGCTAACAATATTTTCTCCTCCCCTTAATCCTTTTTGTATCTGAATCATATCATCACCTACAATGTCACCTCTTTGCACTTCTTTGGAGGAAACAGTATTTGTACTCTCGTTAAAAAGCCATACACAAGTTTTATTTTCTTTACTAAAAACACAGGAAATAGGAATTTGCATACTAACAAGCGAAGTCGCTTCACTATCCATAATTTCAAGATGAGTAGTCATACCGGCACGTAAGTTTACATTCTCAGGTGCATCAATTAAAATGGATATCGGATATGACTGCTTCGACATACTTGTTTTATGCCCTATCTCTTTTAGTTTTCCCGAAACTCTTATTTCTTTGTCTCCCAAATCGATTAAACAAGCATATTGCGTTTTATCATTAATTTTCGACAAATCCTCCAATGAAATCCAGGCCTTTACTTCAAATTTCGATAAATCGATAAAAGAAACAATTGCTTGCCCAGGATTCACTTCTTCAAAATTATTTGCGTATACATCACTGATGTATCCAGAGAATGGAGCTTTTAAATCGGTATCTTCCAAAGCATTTTTCGCCGATTCGTAAGCTGTTTTTGCTGCCGTGTAGTTCGATTCCATTTGATCATAAGTACTTGCTGACACACTTTCTTTTTCAAGCAAAGTTTTATAACGCTTGTATTCAGCACTAGCTAATTTATAGGCTGCCTGTGTCGATTCAACTGCAATCTTGTAATCACGAGGATCAATTTTAGCAATCACCTGTCCCTTTTGCACATAATCACCAATAATATCGTTCAATTTTACCAATGGACCATTTACTCTAAATGCTAGCTTGGTCTCTCGCTTCTCATTAATACTTGCAGGAACAATAGTTGCATTGTTCTGATTTGCATGAGCACTTGCTTTAAACACTTTTACCGATCTCACATATACTTTCTCTTTTGTTTTTTCTTTACAAGCAACAAAAAATAACATTCCTATCAGCAAATAGCTGATTCCCTTTAAATACTTCATTCCCTAAACATTATTAAGTTTTCAAATCATTTCCACAAATCGAGTAAACTGTTTTGGTTTTTTTAGTTTACCTATGTGCAAAAAAATATGGATCCCTTTAGCTAAACTATTGGCCAAAGTATCCTTATTTAATCAACAATTAATTATTTCTATTTTTTTATAGCATCAAACAAAAAATCTAGTTGTTTCTTTGTATTAGTTCTAAACTCAAATTGATCTTTACTATTCATCACATTAAAACTCATTAATGCATCTATCATATTATTTATCAAATCAGCATCTAAATTATTTTTCAACAAGTTTTTCTCTTTGCCATTTTCAAAAAATCCAATCAACAGCTTTTGTTGATCTTTAATTTTCTCATCTATCATTTTCGAGATACGAGGATATTCTGTTTTAATACTTTTTGAACCAACAATAACAAACTCATTAACTCCATCAACAATCTGCTTTGATAAATTATTGAGTAATGTACAATAATCGGAATCCTGCTCTATAAACTTTTTTATAGACTTAAGATTTACATTAAAAGTCTCTTCGTAACATCTATATACCAAATCTTCTTTATTACCTATAATTTTATACAGGGTTCTCTTCGACATTCCACATTCCTTAGCAAGGTCGTCCATATTCCATCCCTTAACTCCTTTTTCTTGCAAAATATCCTGAGTACTTTCAATAACTATTCTTTCTATATTTTTATTTCCAAATTTCACACCAACTAAACTACATATATTAAATTAGTTTACATTGTGCAAATGTAGATTTGAAATTCAATCAATGCAAATTATTTAAGAAAAATTTACTTTTTTTAATAATCATTTTATTTATAATTAAATTATGATTTGTAAGATAATTTTTAAGCAAAGTGTTTGTATTATGTAGAAATATAAATTTTTCGAGGTATTCTGCCGCTTTAGGTCTATTATTTATTAATATAACTAATATTAAGAAGATAAGTTTGTGTCGTTAGATTTAATGTGCAAATCCATTTGAGGAAATGGAATTACAATATTATTTTCGATAAATTTTCTATTTATAATTTTTCTAATATCGCTTTTTATTCGCTCAATTCTAAAAACATTTTCACTAAAAAATAAAACCTGAAAATCTAAAGATGAATTATTAAAACTCAAAAATCTAGCTTCAATAATGTCGGTGTTAATTTCTGGATGTGACTTAACACTTTCCTCCAAAATTCTTACTACTAAATCTACATCGCTACCATAGGCAACGCCTATATCAATTCTAAAACGTGTTTTTTTAGTTTGATGACTCCAATTTATTACCTTATTAGTTGTAATTAAAGAATTCGGAATTATTATGCTTATTTCATCCCGATTTAAACCTGTAGATGTGCGAAGACCTATTGCCTGAATTTTAACTATATCGCTATCTATTTCTAAGATGTCTCCTACTTTTACCGATCGTTCGGTTAAAAGGATAACTCCAGATATTATATCGTTAAATGTTTGCTGTAAACCAAGTCCAATTCCTACTAAAAGTGCTGCAGAACCAGCTAAAAGCAGAGTTAATTTAACACCTACAGTTTCCAGCATTAAACCAATAGCAACAATCCATATTAAATATTTAATGATCTGAAATAAAGCGTAGGCACTTCCTGTATCAAGATTTTTAAAACTCTGTTTACGAAAAAGTGCTTTTTTAACTAACCATAAAAGTAAAATAGTAGCAAGTAGAATAAGCATTACACTTATTAGTTCAATAACGCTTAATGAATAGTTATTGATCTTTATTAACTCAAAATTTAAAAATGATTTGATTGTACTCATAGCTTTTTGTAATATTCTTTCTTAAAAATAAGATATCCTTTTAAATAAAAAAATAGAATTTACTCAACACAAAAAAACTAAAAATCAATTTAAAATTAGATTAAAATCACTTTTTAATATTCCAATAATTAAACAAAATAACGAGCTAAGGTACACAAACCACCATCTACTTTTACATCATCACCAGTTATAAATTTTGATTCATCGGAAGCAAGAAAAACAGCGGTCATTGCAACATCGTGAGGTTTACCACAACGCAGCATAGATGCTTGCCTTTCCGAAGCCTTTAGAAATTCATCGCCTTCTTCCTCTACCCTTTTGGCTGCCATTGGTGTTAGTATGGTTCCTGGCGAGATTCTTAAATGCAAAAAAAAAGGGATATTTCAATTTTAGCGAAACACCCCTAATCATAAAAACTAACTAATCAATTATTTCCAAAATATTTTATCTACACTAATTCCTCTTTTTGGCCATTCGGCACTTGAAATATACCATTGCCCTTCTTCATCCTGAAAAATTTCGGGTGCATGCGCATTTAATTCTGTAACTTGCTTTTCATGATCAGTTCCAAAATTAAGTATATCATCCGATTGCAAAACATAGGTTTTATGCTGATAAGCGCCGCTAATTTCTTTCTGATCCCAAAGTCCATCCCAAGAACAAACAAAAAGATAGAAAGTATTATTGTGAAATATTAATGATGGAGACTCCGGATCGAAAGCTCTGGTATTGAAAATACAAACAGGCTTGCTCCAATGAATAAAGTCTTTCGATTTTCTCATATTCACACATTTAGTAGAGCAATATACCATATAGTAAGTACCCTTGTGATACAGTACATTGGGATCCCGGGCATCGCCATCATTTTTCAGAAATAAATTTCCTTTTGTTGCCCATTTATTTAAATTAGAGGATACAGCCAAACGAATAGGACTGTGCCCATAAATCATTTGATAAAGACTATCCTTTTTAAAAATAAAAGGGGCATGATTGGCAAGAATTTCTCCCTTCCGTTTTTGAGGACTAAGAACTTTAGGTAAATCGATATAATGATGTTCATTTACAGTTTCGCTGAATTTTTTTCTGGCAGATACGGCATGAAAAGATGCATATTCACCATCGTGAATACCTTTACTTAATGGTTTACTTATAACAAGAGGATGAGTAATTCCAAAAATATGCCATCTCCCATCTTTTGCCTTTACAAAAGTATGATCGTTTGCAACCCAATTATCATACCAGGCTCCTTCTTTTAAATACTCGGTGTGGGGTCCACAAAAATAATCGCCTGCTGGTTTATATACCCAAACAAACTGATTTTCCTGTTTGGGAACAAGTAATTTATTTTCTTTTGTAGCTTTACACTTAAGCATAAGAAAGGAAACAGCAACTATTAAGTATAAATATGCTTTCATATCTGCACCTTATTTAAAACTGTATTTTAAACACAAGGGCAGTATTTTCCTTACAATCTTTAAGAAGTTTAATCTTAAGTCCCTCTTCAGTTTGTTTCCATTCCAACTTATTGCTACCACTTAAAAAATCAAGCGATTTTATATCTCTGCTTTCGTATGCACTTCCTTTGGCCAAAGATTTAATCAGGTAATTTCCGGTAGCTGATTTATCGAGTGCAATAGCGTATAAAGTATTATTTTTAGAAGTAAACCTAATATCTTCTGATGTTAAAGAAGCATTGTTTGCTTCGGAATGATGCCCTTCGCTGGCTTTTGTTGGTCCTTCTCCAAAAATTTTCCATGGACGCGTAGCATAAATTGCTTCTCCATTAGCCGCTAACCAGTCTCCCATTTCTAAAAGCACATCTTTTTGATCCTGAGGAATTGTACCATCAGCTTTTGGCCCTACATTTAAAAGCATTGTTCCATTTTTACTCACAATATCAACCAAATCGTCTATCAAGTCGTTTACCGATTTACTTTCCCAATTACTTACATAACACCATGAATTTTTTCCTATAGAAGTATCGGTTTGCCAGGCATCTTTTCTGATATCGGAAAGCTTACCTCTTTCAATATCCAATACATTTGTTCCTTCGGGGAAAGACTCGTAATACATATTTTTACTCTGAAGCACCACCTCTTTATTATTATCTAATCCCATATTGTAATAATAAGCAGCTAGCTTAGGATGATAAGGAGCATATTCAGCACGATCCCAATAAAAATCGAACCACAAAATATCCGGCTGATAGTTATCTATGATATCAGTCGTTCTTTTCCACCACAAGTCGATAAACTCCTTGCTAACAGGCGCATATCTATCATGTGCCGGACCATATAAATCTTCAAATTCCGGATTTCCAGTATCAAAGCGTTCCTCATGATTGTAATAATCCCAATTAAAAGCAAAATGCGAAGAAGCACCAAACTTTAAACCAGCAGCTTTTGTAGCTAGTTTTAATTCCTTGAGCACATCACGTTTTGGACCCATTTTTACGGAGTTCCAGCGGGTAACTTTAGAATCATACATGGCAAAACCATCGTGATGCTCGGCTACGGGAACCACATATTTTGCTCCTGAAGCTTTAAATAGGTTCACCCATTTTCTGGCATCAAATTTTTCGGCCTTAAACATTGGAATAAAATCTTTGTATCCAAAAATAGAAGGATGACCGTATGTTTTTACATGATGTGTAAATACAGGATGTGTTCCTTTTTTCGATTTTTCTGGATCTACCTGATGCCAAAGCATAGAATCCTGATACATGTGGCGTGGATACCACTCGCTATCGTAGGCTGGAACCGAATAAGGTCCCCAATGAATAAATATTCCGAACTTGGCATCCTGAAACCATTCAGGAATTTTGTAATTGCTAAGCGACTGCCAGTTAGCTTCATACTTACCTACTTCCTTTTTACTTTCAGAACAAGCTGATAATAAAAAGCTTACAATACATAATAATAAAGTTATTCTTCTCATTGCTAAAAATATCTGTTACTCTTCGTTTTTAATTGCGCAGAGCAGTTATAAAGAAGCCAAACCATTACTAGTTTGGTTTGGCTTCCTGTAATCACTTATCTATTTATCATTATTTATTAATGAGGTAAAGATTCGCTTGGATATTCGGTTAAAGAGCCACCCGAATTACCTTGTTCGGTAAGACCAATTGGCATATAAATATGCTTGCTCCAGTCAACACCCGGATAAATTGCTCCCATTACAGACGGAGCTCTTCCGCTTCGAACAAGATCATACCATCTGTCACCTTCTCCAGCTAACTCCACACGTCTTTCGTACCATAGTACATCAAGAGTAGTTGAGAAACGGGTAGGATAAGTTGCAATTAGCTCATCAACACCATCAAAAGTATCCGATCCACCATAAACATGGTATTTTCTTACTTCGTTAATTAACGATTTTGCATCGGATTCGTTAGCCGATGTTCCTCTTAATTTACATTCTGCCAACATTAAATACACATCCGATAAACGAATAATACGCTCACTACCAGGTCTGTTAAGCAACTTGTTACCTATATAATCATAATCTTTCCATGAAGAGTATTTTTTCTGTGCATATCCTACAAAATCAATCTGATTGTACTGATCAACTTGCCATTTTACATAGTTATCTTCGCTTCTTCCGGCGTTCACATCTGTTACAAGCTCGTCGTAAGTCCAAGCAACAGCAGTTTTTCTGGCTACATCATCAGGAAGATAGTAATCCATTAAATCGTTTTGAGGAAGTAAAAATCCCCATCCTCCATCAATCAAATCATTACCAGGATATCCGCGAGGACCGCAAAATTGTACCCAAAAATTTCCTTCAGTCAATTGGTCTACATTTTTCCAATTGCTTTTACCACCTTTTGTAGAGCGCTGAATTTCGAAAATAGATTCCGAATTATTTTCGGCATGAGGAGCAAACAATTTTGTGTAATCAGTAAAAAAACTATAATTAGGATTATCGATTACAGATTGTAAATAACCCGCCGCCTCGTCGAAAGTTGCTTTGTTATCATTATCCCAGTCGGCCTTGTAAATAAGCACCTTACCCAATAATGCCTGAGCAGCAGCCTGAGTAATACGTCCTGTGTTTGCAGCATCATGAACCACATTTAAAGCTGGAATTGCTGCTTTTAGATCACTAATAATAAGCTCATTAACAGCAGAACGATCCTGTCTTTCAAATCTCATATCTTCAGGGAAAATGGTCTCGGTAACAGTAGGACATGGTCCGTAAGTTCTTAACACATCGAAATGATACCAAGCTCTTAAAAATTTAGCTTCGGCCTTGTAAATGTCTGCTTCAACGCTTTCAAACTCCGAGTTAATTACCAAATTAGCACGGTAAATACCTGTATAGTTCTTTTTCCAAATTCCATCGGAAGCAGAGTTCACAGAATTATTTTTAAAATCTTCCAAAGCCTGTACATCTGGCTGATCGCCCTGTCCGCCGCCTCCGGTTTTCATATTATCAGAACGAATTTCGCTAAAAGGAACTACTGAACTGCTAATTCCTCCCCATTGCAAAGGATCGTATGCTGCCATTAAAGCTGCAAACATCTGCGCATCTGTTTGATAAAAACTATCCTCTGTAGATTTATTTACAGGATCATTCTCCAGAAATGAATCTGAACATGCTGCAGGAATAAGCAAAACTGCAAACATGAATATATATTTTATTTGTTTCATATGTTTAAATTTATTTTCTATTGTAATATAAATTAGAATCCTACGTTAAGACCGAATCTTACAGTTCTTGCTTGTGGGTACATAGAGTAATCCAATCCTGTATTCAGAATATTTCCTTCCATTGCACCAACTTCAGGATCGAACATTGGATAGTCGGTAAATACAGCCACATTATCGGCAGCAGCATAAATTCTTACTTTCGATAGTTTTACTGCATTAATCCATCTGTTTGGTAATGTATATCCTAGTTCCATAGTTCCAATTTTAAAGAAAGAGGCATCTTTAACATGAAATTCCGAAGCATTTCTAACATTATTATTAGGATCGTTTAATGTAAGTCTTGGTACTCCATTGTTGTCTCCCTCTTTTTGCCATCTGTTTAACCAAAAATCAGGTAAGTTTGAACGACCATAAGCCTCATCTCTATACTGAGCCATCCATACGTCTACATCGGCTTTTCCGTGCATCATCATGCTAAAATCGAAACCATTCCATTTTGCATTAATGCTTACACCATAAGTCCATTTTGGCCATGGATTACCAATATCTGTTCTATCATCAGGAGTAATTTCCCCATCGCCATTGGTATCATGCCATTTAAAATCACCAGGCTGTGCATTTGGATACATTACACTGTTAATTTCCGATTCGTTTTGGAAAATGCCATCAATCTTATATCCCCAGAACGTTCCAATAGGTAATCCTTCCTGCATACGAGTTACATTGGTTGAGTTTTTCCAATATCCACCTTCTTCGTATCCATTATCGTTACCCACTTTTTTAACTTCGTTTTTAAGATAAGAAGCATTTGCATTAACCGCAAAATCAACTTCTCCTACTTTAAAGTTATAGCCAATTTGCAATTCTAAACCGGTATTTCTAATCTCTCCAGAATTGTAGTAAGGCGCATCATTACCTCTAACAGCCTCTACAGTACGCTTAAACAATAAATCTTTGGTAGTTTTAGTATAATAATCGGCACTAAGTCTTACTTTTCCATTATAGAAAGTCATATCGGCACCAATATTTAACTGCTCACTGGTTTCCCATTTTACATTTGGATTTACCAAATTAGAAGGAGACGATCCGGTTATAACAGAACCTCCACCAAGAGTGTAGTATCTATCGTTAGCAATTGTTGAGGTATATGAAAAAGGACTAATAGACTCGTTACCATTCTGTCCCCAGCTGGCACGAAGTTTTAAGACATCAAAATTTTCAATATTCCAGAAATCCTCGTTCGACACATTCCAACCTAAACTAACACCAGGAAAAACAGCATATCTGTCGTTTGGACCAAAATTAGAACTACCATCGCGACGAATCACAAATTCGGCCATGTATTTTTCTTGATAGTTATAACTCAATCGACCAAAATAAGAAGAAATAGTGTGTACAGGATTTGCTGTTCCGTAGTTAGTAGCACCTTCGGAGCTACCAGAATTTAGCCACCAGAAATTATCATTTGTATCTGCTTCGGCAGGATAAGAAGTTCTGGAACCACCTAAATTTTCATAGGTATTTTCAGATGCCGATGTACCTACTAAAGCTGTAACATGATGATCTCCAAAATCTTTTGTGTAAGTTAAGGTATTCTCCCACTGCCAAAAAGCCGAGCGATTCGAGTTTTGATTTACTCTGTTAACATCCGAGAAATTAGATGCATTGTGGAAATATTTTGGATTAAAACTTCTGCTTCTGCCGCTATTAAAGTTGGCAGCAAAATCTGTTTTAAAAACAAAATCTTTTAAGAAAGTAATTTTTGCAAATGTATTACCATATACTCTTTCGCTGCGATTGAATCCGTTCGAGCTAATAGACATAAATGACATTGGGTTCCACATTCTAGTAAATGGCACAGGAGTAACTCCGAAACCACTCTCATCGGCAGGAAGCAAACCATCTCCATAAACAGGAGTTGTAGGATCCATTAATAAACCATAGTAAACAGCATTGTATCCATTTGTTCCGGTTGAAATTCCGCCTTTATCGATGTGTGTAAAGTTAATATTAGCACCCACAGTAATGTGTTCGTTAATATCAAAAGAAGCATTCATTCTGGCATTGTAACGCTTAAAGAAAGATTTATCCAAATCTCCACCAATAATACCATCCTGATTACGGTATCCTAAAGACAATAAAACGCTACCTTTTTCGCTACCCATTGTTGCGGTAACATTGTGTTCCTGAACCGGAGCTGCAGATGTAATTGCATCTAACCAATCGGTATCAATACCATTATTTTGTGTTGGCATTGATGCTGGATATTCAGATCCATCGTTTGCATAATACTCTTTCATTAAAGTAAGATACTCGTCGGTATTTAACAGGTCTGGCTGATTAAAAGCCGACTGTACACCATAAAATCCGTCGTAAGTAAGAGTAGTTTCTCCTTTTTTACCCTTTTTAGTGGTAATAAGAATAACCCCGTTAGCAGCTCTGGCACCATAAATTGCAGCCGAAGTTGCATCTTTTAATACCTGAAGCGATTCAATATCATTTGGATTAACAGAATTCATATCGTCCATTGGCAAACCATCAATTACATATAATGGATTTGAGTTACCATTGGTACCTACACCGCGAATGGTAATTTTAGGACTTGAACCTGGCTGACCAGAAGACTGAGAAACAACAACCCCAGCTGCACGTCCTGTAAAGGCCTGATTAATATCTGCAGGTCTTGATTGCAGAATATCCTCCGAATCCATACTACTAATAGATCCGGTTACAACACTTTTTTTCTTAACACCGTAACCAATAGCTACAACTTCGTTAAGATTAATTGCATCGTTCTGCATTTGTACATTCAAAGTCGATCCTGTTACACTAATTTCCTGAGTTACTAGCCCAATAAAACTAAAGACCAAAACGTCTCCATCGTTTGCAGAAATAGTGTATTTTCCATCTATATCTGTAACTGTACCATTAGTAGTTCCCTTAACAATTACTGTTACGCCGGGAAGCGCTAAATTTTCTTCATCTGTTACAAGCCCTTGTATTTGGTTTTGCGCAAATGCACTAAAGTTAAACATGAGCAATAGAGTTAGAACAAGTCCTAATTGACTCTTCTTCCCTAGCAAATAGAAAAATTTCTTTTGTTTCATAAAATTAAAAGTTTAGTTATTCATGCTCAAATATAAGCTTGCTAATAATTGCAATGAGGGGAGGTAATTTTACAAAGCTGGGGGAATGAATTTCGACTTTTAATTTTCCTGCAGAAAACGTTTTCGAAATTGAGCTATATATTTATTAATAAAGGTAAAATTTGGGGGGTATTTTTTCACAAAACCGGGGGGCTGTTTGTTTTAATCGCTCATTTACAAAATCATACAATTAATGATAAAAAAAGGGAGACACAATTAAATTTGTGTCTCCCACTTGTTATTTCGGACGGTTTTTCAAGCTTATTTTAAGTAACTTTTTGCGCTTTCACATTTTGTTTTACAAACTCCGAAGGATTTAGCTTAAACTCTTTTTTAAAACAGGAACGAAAATATTTAAGATCGGAAAAACCCACTTCATAAGTTACATCGGCAACTGTGTAGCGACCTGTTTTTAATAACTGACATGCTCGTTTTAACCTAACATTACGAATAAAAGCACTTGCCGTTTGTCCGGTAAGTGATTTTAATTTCTTATTGATATTTACCTGTGGCATTCCATATAAACTGGCCAATTTCTCAACCGAGAATTCAAAATTTGAGATGTTATCTTCAATAATCACAAGTAATTTATTCAGGAATTTCTCATCAAAAGATGTTGTGGTCACCTCCGAAGGTGTTATCTCTATTGATTTTCGGAATCTTTGTTTTAGATCATCTCTATTTTTTAAAACACTTGCAATTTGCGCTTCCAGCACTTGTAAATCGAAAGGCTTTGATACATAAGCATCGGCACCCAGCTGAAAACCTTTTATGGAATCTTCGGCCGATGTTTTGGCAGTAAGCAAAACAATAGGAATATGACTGGTTTGTTCATTCATTTTAATTCCCTTACAAAGCTGAAAACCATCTTTTAAAGGCATGGCAATATCACTAACAATAATATCAACATCATATTTTTCCGCCATACTAATTCCTTCTTCTCCATTTAGTGCTCTGTATACTTGATACTTATCGCCGAATGATTCACTTAAAAAATTCAATAATTCTACATTATCTTCAACAATAAGAAGCTTATAGCTGTTTGGCTTTGCCTGGAAACCTTCTTTTGGCTTGTTTAAATTGAAATTAAAAATTTCTTTTTCAGATTTTAGTTTAGCTATCGATTTGATATTTACTGATTGATCTTTTTCAATATCAGATAAATTATAATGTTCTTTTCCCCTTTTTAGTTTTAATTCGAAGCAACTACCAACACCTTCGGCACTTTTAAAACTAATTTCGCCAGCATGCAATTCGGCCAAACCTTTTGCATAAGACAAGCCAATACCCGTTCCACTAGTATCGGCATGTTTCAATTTGGTTCCCTGATAAAAACGTTCGAAAATATGAGCTTGCATTTGTTTTGACATACCTACCCCATTATCCTTAACCTGAATAAGAATATGATTGGTTTGTAGCTTAAGAATCAAATCTATTTGTCCTCCTACATTGGTAAACTTGAAGGCATTAGATAGTAGGTTATAAACTATCTTTTCTATTTTATCACTATCGACATATACATAAGCCTCCTGCTCTTCAACCAAAAAATTGAACTGAATATTATTGTTGGCAGCCACTTCTTCGAAGGAAGTGTAAATTTCTTTTAATAATTCAATTATATTTAAATGCCTTATTGATAAATTCATTTTATCGTGCTCCATTTTCCTAAAATCCATCAATTGATTTATTAATCGAAGCAAAAATGAACTGTTACGCTGAATAGCAATACATTTTGCTTTAGCCTTAGGCGATAATTCTTCTTCTTTCTGCAGCAATTTTTGAACTGAACCAATAATAAGAGTAAGAGGAGTTCTGAATTCGTGAGAAATATTTGTAAAAAAACGAAATTTCATCTGGTTTAATTCCTCAATTTTTTCTTTCTCGAAATGCTCCATTAGCAATTCATTTTTCTGTTTTATTCTAATAAATGAGAAGCGCTGAAAAAACCATAAAATATAAACAAACAATATTAAATATATTGCTATAGCAAGATTACTTTTCCACCAAGGCGGAACTACAATCACTTCAATTTCGCGAGCTTCTTTTGACCATATCCCATCATTATTAGAGGCATACAATTTAAATACATAAGTACCAGGATTAAGACTGGTATACTTAGCAAAACGTTCATCCGAATTCTTAATAATCCAATTATCGTCGAAGCCTTCGAGCATATATTTGTACTTATTTTTTGTGGGAGCCGAAAAATGTAAAGCCGAAAAATAAATGGCAAAACTATTCTCTGAGTATTTTAATTTTACCCTTTTAGTTTGGTTAATTGCCTTAGTAAGAACTACACGCTTATTTACATGTTCGCCTACTTTAACCGATTTGTTAAGCACCTGTAAATCGGTAAACGCAACTTTAGGTGGCAACATATCGGCATTTATCTCTTCGGGATAAAAAGTATTAAAACCATTTACACCTCCAAAAATCATCATTCCATCACTTAACTTACAACATGCCAGCTCGCTAAACTCATTATCCTGTAGTCCATCGCTCACATCATAATTCATAATGCTGTGATTTTCGGTATTGAACTTACTTAAACCCTTATTTGAAGATATCCATAAATTTCCCTCTTGATCTTCTAAAATTCCTTTAATTACATTATTGGGAAATCCATCGGAAGTACCATAACTTGTAAACGAAATGGAATCGATATTTTCATGATAATTTACTCTGTTAAGTCCACCTCCCATTGTTCCGACCCATAAATCTCCTTTCGTGGATTTAAAAAGTGGTAATATATAATCGTTACTTAAAGAATTATCATCATTTATATTGTTCTTAAAGACCTTAAAAAATGGCTTTTCTTTTTTTAGCTCCTCAACGGTTAAAAGGTTGATACCTGCATCGGTACCTATCCACATATTGCCCATAGAATCCTGTAAAAGACTACGAATAATATTCGATGATAAACCTCCCTCAATTGCTTTTGCTTTGTAATTTATTAAATGATATTTCCCCTCTTTCTTTTCATATTTATACAAGCCTTTCGATCCATAAGTTCCCAACCATATATTACCCTCTTTATCTTTTAAAGAGGTAAAAATGGATGCAGAAATTTTATCGTTTAGTTCTTCCTTGCTTATTGGCGACAGTTTATCCGAATTTTTAAAACACTCTAAAGTTTGTGGAAATGCGGCACCGGCCCAGATCTCTGACTCTCCGTTTTCTTTATCGGTTTCAATAATGGAGTAGATTCTATTTTCAATTTGATATTCATTCACAAAATATCTTTCAAATCCCGACTCAAAATTTCGTCCTTTACTGGTGTTAAGAAAGTTTACTCCCCCTCCTTCAGTTCCTATCCAAATATTTTTTTTGCTATCCTCAAAAACCGATCTAATCTTATTACTCGAAAGACTGCCAGGCAGACTGGTATTCTTGTAGTGACCAATTTTTTTTCGTTTGGGATTGTATTTGTTCAGTCCTCCGCCATTGGTACCAATCCATATAATTCCCGATAAGTCTCCATAAATACTCATTACCATATTGCTACTCAAATCGGCTTTTGTTCTTCCCTGATTAATTTCAGTCTGCAGAACAAATTTATTATGTGCACAATCGCAAGAATAAACCAAGAGTTTAAGTTGCGAAGCCACAAATAAATTTTTCCTCTCATCTAAATAAATCTCAGTAGCTGGTAAATCATTTATTTGTATCAATTTACTCTTGCCAAGATCTTCCTTTACATTATCAAGAAAAAAAAGACCTTCTCCTGTCCCAATAATAAGTCCCCCGTAAGCTGGCAAAATACATCGTACATTTAGATCTTCGAACCCTGCAATTTCTGTGCACTCTATTAATTTATTAGTGGACTTACAAATAATTAATCCATTGTGCAATCCCAGGCATTTTCGTCCCTGTTGATCTTCTACTACCACATTACAAGCTTTCGAAACAAGAGGAGTATGTGCAAGCGAAATTAAGTTTGTTGTTTCAAACTTTCCATTTTGCTCGGTAATAATTGTCACCCCTTTTTCTGTTGCAAGCCAGACGCTTCCATCGTTCATGCATTCCAAATCGACTATTCTGTTGTCGGCCAAACAAATAGGATTCACAGAGGTATTCCTGATCTGAGTAAATTCTTCGGTGCATAAATTAAATACACAAACCCCTTCGTTAGAGGTGGCAATCCACAAACGACCTTTTTTATCCTCTTTTATCTTAAACACCAGGTTACTGGAAAGCCCTTCTTCCTGTTCTTTTTTATCCTTAATTCTATAGGTTCGAAAAGTGTAGCCATCGTATCGGTTTAAACCATCGTTGGTTCCTATCCATAAAAATCCGTTGTGATCCTGAAATATACAGTTCACATCGTTTTGCGATAATCCCTGCTGAGTAGTAATTTTTTCGAAGATAAACTCTTTGGCACTCAATATTCCTATTTGAAGTACAAATAGAATTAGAAAGATTAGTTTTTTCATAGGATAGATAGAATAGTTTTATAAGTGCATATTACAAAAATTACATTATCCAATATAGAAATTTTGATGCTATAAAAAGGGGGGAATTTACAAGTATAGTTATTTTCTTAAGCTCAAATTGTATACTATAAAATACTTAATGCTTAGCCTTATTCGATATACACAGCCTGTTAATACAAATTGGAATATTTAGCACACAAAACACAGTAAACTCATATTTACATGAATTAATAATATTCTGGTAATCGACATTATTTATTAGATATCCTAAAAATTTTTATCGATTTTATTGGAACTACTGATTTGATATATTCTGAGTTTAAATCTTTATAAATTTTCTGAAATTAACTTCGCAGTTGCAAAATAAGCTGAGCTTCGCACTAACTGCTTTTTTCTTTATCAATAAACCTGAAATAAATGTGCAATTATTAAAGAAATACTCCCAAATTATAAAGTATTACGAAAATTGATATGTGAAATTTTTTCTATGCTATCGAGTGGTACAATAAAAGTATTAATCTCTTTCTCAATTTTACGATTGGGCATTAAATAAGCTATTGTTTTCTTTTTACGTGGAAAATAAATCACCTTAAAATAATATCCTGATACAATTACATGATCGGGACCAATCTCTCCTTTATTATCCTTGAAAACAGGTCCAGAAATACATAAAGCGAATCGTTTTCTATTGTTAATTTTCGCACTTTAGATTCCAGACTTTTCCATTTTCCTCGATTAAAAGCTGGTGCCTGAGGCGACATATTACTCATATAGAAACTCTCGCTCATTGCCAAATTGCTATTCTTCATTGCTGCTGCCGGACAAAGATGACCTCTATCGTAGCCAGACCCCTTATAATCTATTAATTTTGCAGATCCGGTTTTTACAGCAGGATCTTCTTTAAATTTATTTTTTCGCACAGCCGATCCCTGTATCATTTGGCTTGTTAATTTATAGGCAAACCAATTTGCCTGTTCTGCATCTTCGTTATAGCTTAGTTATAATATTTATGTTTTACTATTTCATCTGCCGACTGAGGAAGCCAGTATTGAGCTTTTGCAAATGCAGAAATAAGAACGAAATAAAGAATTAGGTAAGCTTTCATATTTATTATTTATTAAACACAATGTAAATCTATAAATATTATTATAAAAGATAGCATGCTCTAATAAATCTATTTTTTGCATTAAAAAAGGATGTCTTGGAACTTAATCCAGACATCCTTTTATGATTATTTCAATTGTAGCTAAACTGTTTTTTTTGTATCAGATACATTTTCTTTTTCCTTCACTTTTTCGGTATTATCGGAAGTCTTTCTATCGATTAATTTATGATATGGATCAATTCCAACACTACTAGGTTTTTTATCTACAACAAAAGAAAACTTATTCTCTTTAGCGGTAATGTGAACCTTTTTAAACAATATCTCCTGCTCATCCTTATTTTCATCTTCAACAAAAATAGCAAGATCAATCCAATCGTTCATATCCACATATTGTTTTTCCTCTTTTTCTTTTTTATTGTCGTTATTTATAGATATCGAAACATTAACATCATCGCCTTCAAACTCTTTAGTATTAGGTTTTGCTGATTTAATAAGCCGATATTTTTCCGCTTCAACAATAAAATCAATTTTATATTTACCATCATCGGTTTTGCTAACATAAGCACTATCTACTTTATTATCGAATAATGTAATGGTCTCTAACATATCAGTAATAACATAATCTAGGGAATCGGGCATATAACGATGCATTAAATCGACAAATTCGAGCGAAGTGGTATATGGAGGCTCCTGAAATGCAACATTCGAAACATATTCGCTAAGTGCTTTATTCAAATTATCGAGTCCCATATAATCTGAAATAGCATACATAGCCACAGCTCCTTTGTTGTAATGAATATATTGCTGATTTTCATTATACATCAATGCCCTTTCTTTATCACTCTCTCCGCCTCTACCTCTCAAATATCCATTAAGCTCTTCTCTCATAAATTTTCGAATTTTAGTTTTCGGATATTTCTGCTCCAGTACTTTTATAGCAGAATATTCAGCCAAACTTTCCGACATTAAAGTAGCTCCCTGAACATTTGCTCCGATAACCTGATGAGCCCACCACTGATGCGCCATTTCATGGGCAGTTACATGATATGCATAGTTTATAGCTCCTTTATCCGATTTATCTTCTTTGGCTATAAATCCAATGGCTTCGGAAAATGGAATAGTATTCGGAAATGATTGTGCAAACATTCCTTTGGTTCGTGGAAATTCTATGATACGTATTTGCTTGTGAGGATATGGACCATAACTATTACCATAATATTCAAGCGATGCTTTCAACGCATCCGACATATCGGTAATATTATAATCGTGACCTTTATTGTAATAAATCTCAATATTAACATCCTTATATTTATCGGTATACACCTCATACTTACCCGACACCCAGGAATAAAAATTAAGAATTGGTTTATCCATCTTATAATGGTAATATACACGATCACCTTCCACCCACTTTTTCTGCAAATAACCAGGTGCAATGGCAATCTGATCGGCTGTAGTACTCACCGTTGTTTCAAAATTAACCCAATCGGCACAATTCGAAATGTATGTATTACCCAAAGCCGATGTGTCGGTTGGTTGTGCCATACGATCACGTTTTGGCAAATCATATTTTTTACGAACCGTATTATCTGTTAACTCGCCCGAACGAGAATATCCAATGGATGGAAAACCTCCATTATTAAAAAACGTTCCGTTGGCTAAAACTGGCGAATTGTATCTTAAGAAATTATTTTCCTGATTACTCAATGTAAATCTAAGCTGCAAAGAGTCTCCAGGCATTAAAGGCTGAGAGAGTCTGTAGATATTGTATTGGAACACAGTATCCTCGCTCACCAAATTAACAGTACGAGAAAACTCTACAGAAGTGTTCTTATAGGTATAGTTAATATGAACTGAATCTATCGCCTCTTTTGATTTATTTTTTATAATATAACGACCGTTAACTTTTAAATCGTGCGTTTTTGGGTACAAATCCACATCTACCTTAACATCGGTAATACGAGGCTGTACAATATTGTAATATTTGCTATATTTTTTCTCCCATTCTACTCTATCCAGCTCACTTTGTTTAGATGTTTTATGTTCGTATTTAACATTATCGAACCAATATATATAGCCACCAATAAAAATAAATCCTATTGCACAAATGGTAAGCGAAGTGTATAATGTTCGGGTTAGATTTTCTTTGGCTCTTTGAAAACGAATTTTAATTGTTTCGCGAATACCTCTGCGCCATACCGCCAAACCCAGCATTAATAATACTGAGGCAAAAAATAACCAATACAAACGATAAAACAAATAAGCAGAAACATTTCTACCAAAACCATTCATGTCGGAATAGGCAATGCCAGGTCCCGAGTTAAAGTTAAATATATGTTGTTCAATTCCCAGTTTACTGATAAATGGACTCGCAATCATAAATATGAACAGAATAAAAAATCCGACATAAAAATTTGATAGTAGCGATTGAACAAACATAGCTAAAGCTGCCCACACTATAAAATCAAGCAGATTAAACACAAACAATTCCTGGATATAATGCAAAGGTTCTATTACATAGTATCCATCGATAATTTGAAGACTAATACAAGTAAACATTACAACTCCTAACAATACAACTTGCACCTTAATAAGAGCAATAAATTTAGAAAAATACTGCACCCAGTTTGGTGTATGTGTTACATCGACCAATTCGAACATTTTTGCACGACGCTCGCGTTGTACAAGCATTCCTGAATATAAGAAAGTAATTAACAGCAGAAATAAGTTAAACACAGAACCTGGAATCATTAACATTTTCCATGTTGTTGGATAAGTATTTGTACCATAAATATTCATTGTTGTTGTTTGTCCAATTACCATAAACAGAATTCCAAAAGCTACAAGTACAAGAAATGGAACCGATTTTATGATATACTTAAAATTCATAATCGACATGCTCCACATCAACTTTAAATTCCAGCTATAGCTTTTATCAATTGTCACCTTTGGAAGGTTAATATCTCTAAGATTGTTGAAATTATCTTTGGTTACAACTGCACTTTTTTTAGAAAACCAACGAAAACTTAAAGCATGCTGCGAAAACTGAAATTTATAATATGTAAATGCAAAAACAAGAACGGAAACAGAAATCCAGATTAAGCGGTTTATTAATACCAAACCTCCCATTGGCAATAAATTCGTATTACGCTCGGCTACATTCCAATATTCGGTTGCATTTTTCATTGCCGAGGCTCCAAAAGGATCAAGCAAAGCAGCCAGTGTTTTACTGTCGAGCTCACTCATTAAATCCTGCGAAATTCCTTGAACAATAAACAATATAATCATGGTAATAAAACCAGCACCCAGATTTCTTGTAAAAGTAATTACACCAAACACTATAGCACCAAAAAGAAGAATATTAGGTAATACTACTAAACCATATATCTGTAAAAAGGCTAAAGGACGAAATGGTCCGAGCATTTCCTGATTAACACCTGGCAAAAAAGGCGCAATTAAAAAACCTAAACCAAATACCATAAAAATTACCATTGTAACAACAATAGAACTTAAGAATTTGGCCAAAATATATTCAGATTTATGAAAGGGATACGAATACAAAATGGAATGCATTTCGGAGCTAAAATCACGATTTATAGATCCGCCAACAATAGATGGAAGCAAAAAATACCCCAAGGTTAAAATCCCAAAACTACCAAATAATGCTATTGGAGAATTTGCCAAACGCACCGATGCCATGGTAGCCGTATTACTATCGAATACCCCAAGACTACCAGCCATTATTAAAGTAGCAATAATTAGGAGAACTGCGGAATAAATATAGGTAGCTGGATTTTTAAACCAGTATTTTATTTCGAATTTAAAAAGTGTTATAAATTTACTCATGATAAC
The DNA here is from genome assembly GCF_963677195.1 of uncultured Marinifilum sp. NCBI lineage: Bacteria > Pseudomonadati > Bacteroidota > Bacteroidia > Marinilabiliales > Marinifilaceae > Marinifilum > uncultured Marinifilum sp. Next base: position 3,068,450 of record NZ_OY781918.1, on the reverse strand, counting down.
TTACCGTTTTTTAGTGTAACAAAGTAAACATCTTCTAAATCGGCTTCTTTTGAGCTAAACAATTCATCGGGCTGAGTTTCGGAGTAAACATTAATATTCATACTATTATCGTCGTTAAACTTACTCGATAGAACTTCATATTTTTCTTTTTGCTCATTGAATTCACTTCGTTCAATCCTCTTTGTCCACATTTTATCTTTCAACTGGTCTACCGACTTTCGGGGTGTTTGATGAGTAAGAATTGAACCTCCATTCATAATAGCCATATCAGTACAAAGTTCTTTTACATCCTCAACAATGTGAGTAGAAAAAATAACAATATGATTTGTTCCAATCTCACGCAATACATTAAGAAAACGACTACGTTCGGCAGGGTCCAATCCGGCAGTTGGTTCATCAACAATAATCAATTTAGGATTGTTAAGTAAAAGCTGAGCAATTCCAAAACGTTGTTTCATTCCACCCGAATATCCTGCTACATTTTTCTTGCGTGCATCGGTAAGATTTGTTTGCGCCAATACCGCTTCAACAATTTCTTTTCGTTCCTGTTTATTCGAGATTCCCTTAAGTTCTGCAAAGTGCATTAATAAATTTTCTGCCGACATTTTTGGATAAACACCAAATGTTTGTGGTAGATAACCTAAACCATTACGAAGCATCATTTTATCTTCCATTATATCAATACCATCGAATAATATTTTTCCCGAATCACCCTCCTGAAGAGTAGCAATGGTTCTCATAAGCGTTGACTTTCCAGCTCCATTCGGACCTAAAAGACCAAACATACCAGCTCCTATTTTTATATTAATATCATTCAAAGCCTTAACTCCATTGCTATAGGTCTTTGTAAGGTTCTCGATAATTAATTCCATTGGGTATAATATTTAAGAATTGTTATAAAATCATAATTATAAGTGCAATCATCATCAGATCTAGCTTAACAATTTTAATAGTAAAATTCTATTTTCTGTTAAGCTAATATATAATTGATCTTCTAATAATTTAGCGGTTAAACTTTTCAAAATTATTAAAAAGAATAACATAATCAAATTTTATTAGTATTTTATAGTTAAATTAAAACTTAAATTTTCAATCCAAAGATTAAGTCTGTTTTTAAATACACATAAAAAAAAGACTGCCCCTTTAGAACAGCCTTTCTATGAAATTTAATATTTTACTAAAAGTTAAATACGCTTCATCATATTTTCAATTTCTCTAACCTGTGCAGTCAGCATTTTTCGTTTATCTTGCTTTTTAGCCTCTTGCAAATAGTATTTAGATAGTTTTTTATTACGTTGTGATAAATATATTCCTGATAAATTCAACTTAGAAACAGCCTGATCAGTATCTGTTCGAAGGCCTGTTTTTAAAGCTTTTTTAAATAATTTTTCAGCTTTAGAATTATTATGCTGCTGCGACTCCATTAATCCCGACAAATAATAAAAATATGCTTCCTGGCTTTTTATCATTTTCTCTGGACTTTTAACCCGACCTAAAACTTTACCTGCCTTTTCAAACTTGTTTTTTCTTACAAAATAAAAAGCTAGAAGATTCTTCTCATTTTTAAAATGTAACAAAACAAACAAAAGCGAAATTAAGACCAACAATACTCCTAAAGTCACTAATCCCTTAAAAAAAAGAACAATAGATACTGGTAATAAAATTCCAGCAATTATTAAACGTACATACTTACTCATTATACTCATATTTTAAAATCTAAGTCTACAAAACAAAGCATTTTTTACTATAAAACAAGCATTCTTATGCTGACTTTTTTATTTTTTTTGCTCTGTTATAAACTAAGTCTGTCTCATTTAATAAATTTCTTCTTTTCAAATATATTAACAGCTAGTTTCCTATTTACAAGCAATTATTTATAAGTAAGCTATATAATTATAATATTTGTAATATATTCATCGCTAAAAGAATTCAATTTCAATGAAAAAGCCGAAATACAGATTAAAAAACGAAGAAGAAATAAAATCATATCTTTCTAACAATAAGCTAAATGCACAAAAAAGTGAGACCGGATTGTATTATCTTGTTCATAAAAAAGGAGAAGGTGTTTATCCCAAGCAAAATTCGAATATTACCATAGCCTATATTGGATATTTGAGCAATGGAAATATTTTCGACCAGAGTGAAAAATTAGAAATTAATTTGGCCGATGTTATTAAAGGCTGGACCGAAGGAATTCAATATTTTAGAGAAGGTGAAGAAGGAATTTTACTTATCCCCTCTCATCTGGCTTATGGCAACACCGATTATGGGTCAATACCAGCTGGTTCTGTTCTTATTTTTGATATACATTTGTTGAAAGTGAACTAATATAGAACTTTACAACAAGCACTTAAGCTTCTTACTTACTAATAAACGGCACCTTATAAACTTAATTAAAATTAGTAGAGAGTTTCTCCCAATTTTATTTTCAAATTACGATCGTACATAATAATACTGCCTGCCACAGAAACATTTACACTCAAACGAGTATCAAATTTTACCAAATGGTGTGATTTTTCAATTGCATTTTTTGTTAAGCCATGATCTTCTGCACCCAACAAATAAACACACCTACGTGGATGCTTGTATTCTTCCAATGGTACAGCTTTTTCATCAAGCTCTACACCAACTAGAACAGCTCCTTTAGGCAAGTGCTCGTAAAAGTCTTCGAAATTTTCATAATGAAAATAAGGCATAGCACCTGTTGCTTTATGGGTATCACAAGCTTGTTTTGCATAGCGTTTGCCAACTGTAAAAATAAAACTAGCACCCATATTCTGTGCCGATCGCCATAAAACGCCCAAGTTTTCTGGTGTTTTACCATTTTGAATTCCTATTCCAAAAAATCCCTGTTCTAAATTATCAATCATTAGCCCTATTATAATATTAGTTCGCAAATATAACTTTTTATCAGGAGCTAAGTATTAGAATATATCTAATACAAAAATTTAATCAAGATTAATTAGATATGCGAATCCAGAGTTAAAAAACAATAAAAAAAGTTTGTTAAATCCTTGATTATCAGTGGAGTATATTTGTTTAAATCCTTGAAAATCAGTATCTTGAGGTCAGTTTCGAAGTGACAATTAGATATGATTTCCAAGGATAAAGACGACAAGTTAATAAGAATTTACTTTTTGGTTTGCGAAAAGTTTGAAGAACTTCAATTTTATTGTGAAAGATTCAGTAATAACAGTAAACCTGAATTTACCGATCAAGAAATTATGACCATTTATTTATACTGTATGCACTATGAAGAGCATATAAAAGTAAAACAAATTCACCGTTTTGCTTCTGACTGGTTGAGATCATGGTTTCCAAAGTTAGTAGGCTATAAAGCCTTTAATAACAGACTTAATAAACTAAGTGGAGCTTTTGCCCGGTTAGTTGAAATACTTTTGTCAGACTATCAGCCGGAAGATTGTTGTCTGGATCAAAGTTTATTGGACTCAATGCCAATTATTACCTGTTCAGGCAAACGTTCTGGAAAAGTTGCAACAGAAATAACAGATAAAGGATTCTGCTCGACAAAAGGTATTTATTATTATGGTATGAAACTGCATTTATTGGGTTTCAGACGTATTGGTAAATTGCCACATCCTGAGCAAATACTATTTACTCCTGCTTCTGTTAATGATGTTAATGTTTTTAAAGAAGCATGGTCAGGTATTGAGAACAGAACATTTTTTGGCGATAAAATATACTTTATTAATGAGCTTAACCAGAATATGTTGAAACATCAAAACTCTCAGACTCTTGCTCCAATCAAAGGGGTAAAAGGAATGCCAGATGTAATAAAACAGAGAATTAAAGCTGCCGATAATTTATTCTCAACGGCAGTATCTAGAATTAGGCAACCTGTTGAGGCAATATTCAATTGGTTAATTGAAAAAACAGATATTCAAAAAGCTAGTAAAGTCAGATCTACAAAAGGATTAATGATACATACTTTTGGCAGGTTAGCTGCTGCTTTCATTGCATTAGCACTTTAGATCAACTCTGGATTCGCATTACATATAAACAGCAATAAAAATACTAAACAATTGTTGTTATTCATATTCTACAATAACAATCACCTATCTCTTTAAAAGTAATTATTTTTTACTTAAAGCGTAACAATTCAAGCAATCATATCTCATTTATCAAAATTATTTAAATCGTCAATAAAAATTATAAATTCATAAAATTATTTTTATTGAAATTATCGTCTAAAATTTCGCGATTAAGCATATTCAACCCACCATTCCGAAAGAGCTAAACATTAATTTTAAAGCCTAATAAAATAGATTTACATATCAATTTAAAACATTAAATTAAATGATCTTAATTTTTTGTTTTGTCAAATCATTTTACTAAATTTAATAAGCTCTAATAGTAGGTTAACATCCATTTTATGAATAATAAAAACCTTAATCATAACTTATCAAATCAAAAAACTAATTTAATTATAGTTATTATAAGTATTCTGTTAATAGTTATTTTGGCGATACTAGGTATTATTATTAGTCGAAAATACGTAGTAAAACAAGCCGAAGAACGAATTCAAGGAGTAATATTAGAAGCTGAAGCTCTCCACTACTATGTGCAAAAAGAAATGCACCCAGCAATGTATCAATTAAAAAGAGATAACAAATTACCTAAGGATTTTTATTCTCCCGACTTACTATCATCATCTTTTATAACACGGCATATATTTAATCAGTACAATTACATCCGCAATTTGCACCAATTACCTTCGGTGGAATATCGCTTGGCTTCAAAAAACCCACGTAATATCATTAATTTAGCCGATAGTTTAGAGGTTCGCTTAATTAACATGTTTAATAAAGATTCAAGCATTCAAAAATTTACTGGCATCATAAATGAAAATGGTAGTAAGCAATTATATTATGCAAAACCTTTTTTAAGAATAAAAAATGAATGTTTACAATGCCATGGTAAAAAAGAAAACGCTCCGGCAGAATTAACAAAATACTACAATTGGAATAGCGGCTTTAATTGGAAGGTTGGTGAAATTCCCGCTATAGAAATTATTAAAACACCATTAGTTTCAGAATTTAAAACCTCCTCGTACATTGCTATTGTAATATTAATTATAACTGGAGTGATATTAATCCTTATAGTGTTATACTCCCGTTTATCTAACAAAAACAAAATAATTAATTCCCAGAAAAACGAAATTCGAATGAGCTTAAATGAATTAAAGAAAGCACAAGCTCAATTGGTTCAATCGGAAAAAATGGCATCACTTGGAGTACTTACTGCTGGGGTTGCACACGAAATTAACAACCCTTTAAATTTTATAAATGGTGCCTATGTTGGATTAGATTCCTTCTTTTCTACCAGTCCGCCCAAGGAGCAAGAAAAAGTTGCAGTTCTTTTAAGAGCTTTACGCACTGGTATAGACCGCACATCAGAAATAATTAAGGGACTAAATCATTTTAGCAGAAACAGTAAAGATTGTAATGAAGAATGTGATATACATACTATTATTGATAATTGCCTGCTGATTTTAAAAAACAAATGCAATAATAGTATCCGTATAGAAAAAGAATATGAAAATCAAAAACTTGTAACTAAAGGTAATGACGGAAAATTACATCAGGTTTTTATTAATATTCTATTAAATGCAGTACAAGCAATCGATAAAGAAGGAATTATCAATATAAAAACAGAAAAGAAAGGAAATACTATTATTATTCAAATTTCCGACAATGGTTGTGGAATACATCAAGAAAATATTCCAAAAATATTTGATCCATTTTTTACAACAAAAGATCCTGGAAAAGGAATTGGTCATGGATTATCAATCACTTACAACATAATAAAAGAACACAAAGGCAATATCGAATTAAAGTCAGAATTAAACACAGGTACAAAAATAACAATTACATTTCCCACTACTAATTAATATTTTATGAATACTAAAACACAAATACTATATATCGATGATGAACCTATTAATTTGGAATTATTCATGTATAATTTTGAAGATAATTATAATGTAATAACAGCCTGCAGCGGAGAAAAAGGCCTAGAGTATCTGCTAAAATATCCGAATATAAAAGTGGTTATTAGCGACATGAAAATGCCTAAAATGAATGGCCTTGAATTTATAAGTAAAGCAAAAGAAACATACAGCGATAAAAAATATTTTATTTTGACGGGATTTAATATAACTTCTGAAATGAAATGGGCAATAGAGAGTAAATTAATATTAAAATATTTCAGAAAACCTTTTAATATTAATGAAATAAGAACGGCAATAGAAGAAGTTATTTAAATTTCTCAAGCAAATTTATTCGTACTACTAGTTGCATTTACTTTTTAAACATGAGCCGAAAAGTGATCTGCATTAACAATTTCGCGATATTTAAAAACAACTTTTTTAAAATCGTTCCAAGTTTCACGCTTTAAATTAGGATTTCTTAACAATGCAGATGGATGATATACTGGCATAACCAAACGATTTTCCCACTCTATCCATTCTCCACGACATTTTGTTATCCTCATATTATCGTTTTTAAAGAAACGTTTAAGGGCTGTTGCTCCCATTAGAATAATAATTTTCGGATCTACAAGATCTATCTGCTCAAATAAAAAATGAATACAAGCCTCTACCTCTTCGTTTTGAGGTGTTCTGTTTTGTGGGGGCCTGCAACGAATAACATTACTTAAAAAAACATGTTCCTGGCGATTAAAACCACAGGCTGCCAAAATCTTATCTAATAATTGTCCTGATTTCCCCACAAAAGGTCTTCCACTCATATCTTCATAAGCACCTGGAGCTTCCCCAATTAATAATATTTTTGCATTCGGATTTCCTTCACCCCAAATTGCATTCTTTCTGGTTTTTGACAAATTGCAGGCTGTGCATTTTAAAATTCTATTCTTTAATTGTTCCATATCATTAAAATATCCAAATAAAAATCAAACTCTAATCTTTCAGTAATACATAATAATTAATCACTGTACAAATATTCATTTCATAAAATGCTAAATTTATAAATAGATTTGAAATATAACAAATGATTATTTTGAGAATAATCTCAATATAAATGTGTATTTTATTTGTGAAACAACTAAATTTTTAACTCGAGCTTCAACTTAATACACTTACAAACAATAGATTAAATACGCGCGAAGTTAAAACGCTAATAATTAGCTTATAATTCTAAAAATCCATAAATTTTATCTACACTTGTACATACTAAGTTAAGTGAAAAAGTTTATTTTTGTAAAAAACATAACTTACAAAAAAATGTGATTATAAATAGAAACAAATTTCTACAATCTATATATGAATTAACATAGGAGGTTAATAAAATGAAAGTTGGTATATTTATTTGCGATCGATACAAAAATTGCGCAGGAGGTAAATGCTTTAAATCAATGCAAAAGCGCGAAGGTGCTTTTAACAGGTACAATAAAGATGAAACTTTAGAAATAGTTGGTTATACAAGTTGCGGAGCTTGTCCTGGTGGAAATATTGAATATGCCCCTGAAGAAATGATTAAAAATGGTGCAGAAGTAATTCATTTTGCAACAGGATGTATTGTTGGATATCCTCCTTGTCCTTACCTCTCATATTTTAAAAAATTTATTGAGGATAAGTACAATATAAAAGTAGTAATTGGCACCCACCCTATTCCTCAAAAATATTTTATTACCCACACTAATCTTGGTACATGGAAAACAAATGAGTGGCAAGAGTTCATAAAACCAACATTGGCAGATGAAAAATTGCGAAAGGAATATGATTAAATAAATTCTTCGAATAAGAAGATTACAATTCTTTAAAAGTTAATTAAACAACAAAATATAATGTATAAATATTTATTTGGACCAGTTCCTTCAAGAAGACTGGGAATGTCCTTAGGTGTTGATTTAGTGCCTAAAAAGGTATGTTCTTTAGATTGCGTTTACTGTGAAGTTGGAAAAACAACAAAACTAAGCCTCGACAAAAAAGAATACATCAAATTTGATAAAGTAAAAGATGAATTAATCAATTATTTTAAGAATAACCCAGATCCTGATTATATTACTTTTTCTGGATCGGGAGAGCCTACTTTAAATATTTTTATAGGTGAAATTCTGGAATTTATAAAACAGAATAAACCTAATATTCCTGTGGCTGTTTTAACAAACGGAACCCTTCTGTACGACAAAAAAGTTAGAGATGCCATACTTAAGGCCGATGTAATTCTACCCTCGCTTGATGCTGCAACAGAAGAGGTTTTTCAAAAAATAAACAGACCTGCAACAAATTTAAATATTGAGAAATGTATACAAGGTTTAATTAATTTACGAAAAGAATTTAAAGGCAAAATATGGCTTGAGATTTTCATTTTACCAAACTATAACGATAACGAAAATGAGTTGAAAGAGCTTAAAAATGCATTCTTAAAAATTAAGCCCGATTCCATTCAGATAAATACTCTGGATCGTCCTGGAACTGTTCCTAACTTAAGAGGTGCAAGTAAAAGAGAACTGCAAAAAATTGTTGATTTCTGGAACTTGGATAATGTAGAGATTATAGCTGCTGCTCCCGAACGAAAAAATATTCAATCGTACAGAAGTGATACCGAAACTGCTATTATAGAAACCATAGCACGAAGACCTTGTACTCTTGATGATTTAACTAAAATATTAGGCCTGCACATTAACGAAGTAAACAAGTACCTCGATGTTTTAGAAGCAGATCATAAAATTGAAACAATACAACAAGAAAGAGGTGTTTTTTACCAATTAAAAGAATAACATTTATAAGCCTTCGGTATTCTTTTCTTACATCACTTGCGAAGAATACCGAAAGCTCAAAACAATTTCTCTCAGCTGCAATTATTCTTCCTGAAAATTACGCATCAGCTTAATTAGCATGCGTTTGGGTGTAAATGGAATGAAAAACAACATTAATTTTTGCGTAAAAGTTAAACCTGATATCACATCTATTTTTCCTTTTAACATACCTTTATATCCATCTTCAGCTACACTACGTGCACTAACCGTTTTCTGAAAAACTGCTGTTTTCTCCATACCCGAAACTACGGCAAATTCGGTTTCGGTAGCACCAGGTAACAATGCAGTTACCGTGATATTTGTATCATTTAATTCATTGCTAATGGCATTACTAAAAAAACTAACAAATGCTTTTGTTGCAAAATATACTGCTTGTAATGGTCCTGGTGCAAAACTTGCTGTTGACGATACATTTAATATTTTACCAGAATTTCTCTCTACCATATCATTAAGAAAATATCGGGTAAGTAAAGTAAGCGCAATCACATTCAGATTTATCATTGCCAAATCATCCTCTAAATTCCTTTCATGAAATTTGCCTCTTCCTCCAAATCCCGCATTATTAATCAGATATTCAACTTCTATTCCAGCATTTTTAATAGTATTATATATTTCCTTTGGAGATTCTAACAAAGCAAGATCTTTAGCTATTACCATTACCTTTGCTCCATACTTTTCTTCTATTTCAGTTTTTAACTCATTCAATTTATATTCACGACGAGCTATCAGTATTAAATCCCCACCTTTATTGGCATGTATTTTTGCTAGTTCTGCACCAATTCCCGATGATGCCCCTGTTATCAATGCTACCTTTTTCATTCTCCAATATTTTTAAAAATATTAATTTAAGCATAAAATTATCTACTCTTTTATCACTAAGCATATATCCTATTGCTATTTTATCAATATTTTTTACTGATTTATCTATCAGTAAATTATACTTATGCATTTCTCTTGTATTAATTTAAAAATTTTCGAAAATATGCTAACATATCAATAATCAGACTTTTCTATCTTATTCTATCGTTTGCAAGCAAAAAACTCACCATAACTAGGTATTGTAATAAAAAATTTAAAAAGCTTTCTTTGCAGCTTAAATAGAAAAAGACAAAAATACCTTGTATTATTTTTTAGTAATATAATTTAACAAGTAAATTAAGTCGCATAACAAACATTTACAAATTAAGATTGTTACTAAATAAAAAATAGTCTTAATTAAATATCAGTTATATAAAGCATTACAAAATAAATTGTAAAAATGGAAAGAAAGCAATTTAAGGCCGGAGAATGGCAAAAGACAATTAACGTAAGAGATTTTGTAAGTAAGAATTTAACTTCTTACACCGGAGATGCCTCATTTTTAACCGAAGCTACAGAGCGCACTAAAAAGTTATGGGATATCTGTAAAAATGCAGTTAAAGAAGAACGTGCAAATAATGGCGTTCGTTCAATTGATACCGAAACAGTATCAAGAATTGCATCTCACGGAGCAGGATATATAGACAAATCATTAGAATTAATTGTTGGTTTACAAGCTGATGAATTGCTTCGCAGAGCAATGAAACCTTATGGTGGTATTGCCGTTGTTGAAAAAGCATGTAAAGAGCAAGGTCTTGAAGTATCGGATCGTGTTAAAGATATATTCCAAAATTACGCAAAAACTCATAATGATGGTGTTTTCGATGCTTATACTGAAGAGATTCGTAAGTTCCGATCTTTAGGTTTCCTTACCGGATTGCCTGATAATTACGCTCGTGGTCGTATTATTGGCGATTATCGCCGTGTTGCTTTATATGGTATTGATAGGTTAATTGATGCAAAAAAAGAAGATTTAGCTGGCTTAACAGGAAGCATGACTGATCACTTAATTCGCTTGCGCGAAGAAGTTGCTGAGCAAATTAAAGCTTTAGGTCAGATTAAAGAATTAGGAAATAAATATGGTTTAGAACTAAATCGCCCTGCCGAAACTGCTCAGGAAGCTATCCAATGGGTTTACATGGGATACCTTGCTGCCGTTAAAGAACAAGATGGAGCAGCAATGTCCTTAGGTAATGTTTCTACTTTCCTCGATGCATACATAGAGAGAGATATTCAAGCTGGCAAAATTACTGAAGAATTTGCTCAGGAAATGCTAGATCAATTCGTAATGAAGTTGCGTATGGTTCGTCATCTTCGTATGAATGCTTACGATGAGATTTTTGCCGGCGATCCAACCTGGGTAACCGAATCAATTGGTGGAAACACTCTCGATGGACGAACTAAAGTTACAAAAACTTCTTTCCGTTTCTTAAATACTTTATATACTCTTGGAGCTTCACCGGAACCAAACATGACTGTACTTTGGTCGAATACTTTGCCCGAAGGATTCAAAAAGTTCTGTGCTCAGGTTTCTATCGACACTTCTTCTATACAATACGAGAATGATCAATTAATGACAGATACTCGTAAATCGGATGATTATGGTATTGCCTGTTGTGTTTCTTATCAGGAAATTGGAAAGCAAATTCAATTTTTTGGTGCTCGTTGTAATCTGGCTAAAACTCTTCTTTTAGCATTAAATGGCGGGCGTTGCGAAAAAACAGGTACTCAGTTAATCAATGGCATTCCGTCCATGAGTAGCGATGTTTTAAACTTCGACGAAGTAATGACAAACTACAAAATTGCTATGAAAGAGATGGCTCGGGTGTACAACGATTCAATGAATATTATCCATTATATGCACGACAAGTATTACTATGAAAAGTCTCAAATGGCTTTGGTAGATACAAATCCTGCTATTAATCTAGCTTACGGCATAGCTGGTCTTTCTATTGTTGCCGATTCATTATCTGCAATCAAAAATGCAGATAAAGTAACAGCTATTCGCAACGAAGATGGATTAACCTGTGATTTTAAAATTGAAGGTGATTTCCCATACTATGGAAATGATGACGATGCGGTAGATTGTTTTGCGGTTGAAATTCCATCCATTTTTAATGGTATGTTAAAAGAACTTCATACCTACAAAAATGCTGAGCCAACCATGTCTATTCTTACCATTACTTCCAATGTTGTTTATGGATTAAAAACGGGAGCTACTCCCGATGGTAGAGCTGCTGGAGTACCTTTTGCTCCTGGTGCAAATCCAATGCACGGGCGCGATAAAAATGGTGCAATTGCCTCTTTAAATTCTGTTGCCAAAATCAACTACGAAGACTCTTTAGATGGAATCTCAAATACGTTTTCCATTGTTCCTAAATCATTAGGGGCAACTGCTGAAACTCGTCAGGATAATTTGGTTACCATGATGGATGCTTACTTTATTAAAGGTGCTCATCACTTAAACGTAAATGTATTGGATCGTGCGATGTTAGAAGATGCAATGGAGCATCCCGAAGAATATCCACAACTTACTATCCGTGTATCGGGATATGCTGTAAACTTTGTTCGCTTAACTCGCGAACAACAACTTGAGGTTATCTCTCGTAGCTTTTTCGATAAAATGTAGGAAAAGAACACATAGTTCTTTTTAATTAACAATGAGGATCCCGATAGCTATCGGGAAAGAATTAATAATATGGTCGTTGGTAAGTAGCCAACGACCTAAATTATTTTACTACTCATTTATAATTTCACTCATTCACTAAATAGCCATGTTAAACGTTCACTCTTTTGAATCATTAGGTACTTACGATGGTCCCGGAATTAGATTAGTAGTCTTTCTGCAAGGTTGTGCATTCAAATGCTTGTACTGTGCCAACCCCGATACAATCAGCTTTAAAGGTGGAACTCCAACGCCACAGGAAGAAATCATGCGTAAAGCAAGAAATCAGCGACCTTTCTTTGGGAAACAAGGAGGAGTGACCATATCGGGAGGAGAACCTCTTTGGCAAGCAGCTGAACTAAAAAAACTTTTCAAACAGTTGAAAGAGGAAGGTTTTAACACCTGTATCGACAGCAATGGGAATGTGCTGACCAATGACGTAAAAGAATTGATGGAACACACCGATTTGGTTCTTTTGGATATTAAACACATCAACCCGGAATGGCACAAGAAAATTACGGGCAAACGCAACGATACTACACTTAAATTTGCAGCATATCTTCGCAAGAAAAATGTTAAAGTATGGATGCGATATGTTTTGGTTCCAGGCTACTCCGATCAAGCAGAATATCTTCATGAAATGGGTAGGTATTTTCAGGAATACAGCAATATTGAGAAACTTGAAATTCAACCTTACCACAAGCTTGGCGTTCACAAATACGAACACCTTAAAATGGAATACAAGTTAGAAGGAGTTCCTGAAAATACGCCTGAGCAATTAAAAGCTGTGAAAGAAATTTTCTCGAAGTATTTCAAAGAAGTTATCATCAATTAATAATTAGTAATCCATATTTTTTCATGTCGTATCAGGATATTAATGAAATTATAAAGGTTGGTAAACCAAATTCTAAAACAAGCATTAAAGAACAAAATGGGTTTAATTCTCCAAAGGAAACTGTTGAGGTAATAAATCATACTGCTGAATCGAAAGAAAAAACACCCATTAAAAAAGTATTTGTACTTGCAATACTAGCAGGAGGTTACATTGCAATGGGAAGTCTTTTGGCACTAATTGTAGGAGGTGCAATGCCTGGACTTGCACAAACAAATCCGGGTCTACAAAAGTTCTTTTTTGGTGCGGTTTTTCCTTTAGGATTAATTCTTTGTGCTGTAGCTGGAGCCGAATTATTTACTGGTAATACAGCTTATTTTATTCCTTCGGTATTATCTAAACGTATGTCGTTTAAAGTGCCATTAAAAAACTGGGGAATTGTTTATGTTGGAAACTTTTTTGGTTCCCTAATTGTTGCTTACTTTTTGGTATACCTAACCGGAGCACTGTTAAATTCTCCATCGGTAGATTCTGCAATTAATATTGCCATTGCAAAAACATCAAATCCTTTTTACAAAACCTTTTTAAAAGGTATTGCCTGTAACTGGATGGTTGCCCTAGCAATGTGGCTAGCCTATGCTGCGAAAGATGTAGCAGGAAAAATTTTGGGTATTTGGTTCCCAGTTATGGCATTTGTAGCAATGGGATTTGAACACTGTGTTGCCAATATGTTTTTTATTCCTGTTGCCATTTTCCATGGTGCCGATATTACTTGGATGGATTTTATTGTGAAAAATTTAATCCCTGCCACTCTTGGTAATATTGTTGGTGGAGCTTTGTTTGTTGGTACTTCTTATTGGTATGTTTACGATAAGAAATAGTTAGCAGTTAGCACAAAATTATTTTTTAGGTGTAATTCACCAAATTAAAAACAAAAAAGGATACTCGATCACTCGAGCATCCTTTTTCCATATATTAAAATAAGATCTTATTGATTCTTTACTGTAACAAGAGCAGCCATCTCTTTGGCCTTATCTACACATTTTAAAACATCTGCATCAACCGAATTGTATGCCAAAGTCACTCCCATTCTTCTATATTGGCGTGTTGTTGGCTTTCCAAATAAACGCAAATCTGATTTTGAATAAATAGCAGCTTTCTCTAAACCTTCAAAGTAAGGTTTTGAACCTTCTTTATCGGCTAAAATAACTGCACTGGCTCCTACTCTTTCCAATGTAATCTCGGGAATTGGTAAACCCAATACAGCGCGACAATGCAATTCAAATTCACTAAAATTCTGTGTTCCGGCAAGGGTTACCATTCCTGTATCGTGCGGACGAGGAGATAATTCTGAAAATACAACTCCATCCTCGCAAATAAAGAATTCAACTCCCCAGATTCCTGCGCCACCAAGTGTAGCAGTAACTTTATCTGCCATTTCCTGCGCCTTTTTCACATCCGCATCAGAAATTAAAGCTGGTTGCCAGCTTTGTTGATAATCGCCACGCTCCTGAACATGCCCTATTGGTGGACAGAATAAGGTAGGTCCCTCTTTTTGTGTTACCGTTAATAAGGTAATCTCTGAAGTAAACTTTACGAATGCTTCAACAATCACATCACCGGAATCGCCACGTCCTTTCGATCCTGCAATATCCCATGCTTTTGCAATATCATCATAGCATTTTATTACCGACTGTCCTTTTCCCGATGAAGACATTAATGGTTTTACAACACAAGGCATACCAACCTCTTCAACCACTTTATACATATCCTCTAAAGAACTTGCATACAAATATTTTGCAGTACGAATTCCCAAATCCTTAGCGGCAAGATCACGAATTGCTCTTCTATCCATTGTAAAGTTTGCAGCTTTCGCACTTGGCACCACTTGAATTCCCTGTTTTTCGTAATCGTAGAAACGTTCGGTACGGATTGCCTCAATTTCAGGTACAATTAAATCTGGCTGATGTTTGGCTACAATTACATCCAGTGCATCGCCATCCAACATATTAATAATTTCAAAATCATCAGCAACTTGCATGGCAGGTGCCCCTTCATAACTATCAACTGCAATAACTGCTTGCCCCAAACGCTGAGCAGCAATTACAAACTCTTTCCCAAGTTCTCCCGAACCCAGCAGTAAAATCTTCTTTACCATAAAAAACTTCTTTCAATTTATAAAATGGATTACTTAAACGCTTGTTAAGTATTTTGAATTGCAAAAATACTGTAAGTTTTCATAGCAAAAGAAAAGTATGGAAATTTTCTTGAGACTAAAGAGTAAAAATCATTTGGAAGCATCAACAGACAAAGTAAAAAAGAAGCTTGTTCCTACTCCTTCGGTAGATTCACACCAAATTTTGCCTCCTAAAAGTTCTACATATCCTTTTGAGATGGATAAACCTAACCCGGTACCACTATTATTTAATCCATTGTTGTTTTCAACCTGACAAAAACGTTCAAATATACTTTGAACTTGGTCTTTGGGAATACCAATTCCTGTATCTTCAACTTTAAACAGAATGAAGCCCTCGTCCGATTTTGAGCATTGAACCAAAATACTTCCTTTCTTAGTGAATTTGCAAGCATTTCCAACTAAATTAATAAGGATTTGTTTTAGGCGGACTTCATCTGTTCTGATGATATATTCGCATTCTTTAAGTTCAATTTTTGATTTTAAATCAAGTGCATTATTTTTTACTGCGTCATTATTGCGAAATATATCCAAAACATTATCGATAATTTCTTTTAAGCTTACCTGTTCAACATACAAATTAACCTGTTCACTTTCTATCATTGCAAAATCCATAACATCATCAATAATATTTTGCAGATATGATGAACTTTTCTGTATTAAATCGCAGTACTTGTCCTGCTTTTCCTTGGGTAATTCAGGTGTAGTTAAAAGTGATGAAAATCCAATAATACTATTCATTGGAGTTCTTATTTCGTGCGACATATTTGATAGAAACTGAGTTTTTAAGCGATCGGCATTTTCCGCATTTTTTTTTGCTTCTTTAAGTTGTTCTTCTCTTTCAATTTGTTTTGATATGTCGTTCATTATTCCCAACATACGATAAATATTACCCTCAAAATCCTTAAGAAAAATACCTTTATCGTTAATAGGAACATAAGAAGCATCTTTTCGCTTATATCTGTAAACTAAATCATAAGAAGAATTACCATTGGCAATTGATTTATCCAGCAAATCAATTGTTTTCTGTTCATCATCAGGATGAATAAACTTCTGCCAATCTTTTATTTTTTTCGATTTATATTCTTCAAATGTAAAACCCAAGGTGTTTTCCAAATCTCCCGACCAAATTATACTATCATTCTTTAAATTATAATCATATACAATTTGTCCGCTTTGCTCTGCTACTATTCTATATCTTGTTTCACTCTCACGCAAAGAAGTTTCTGCAATTAATCGTTGAGAAAGTTCCCTATTTAATTCGACAGTTCTTTTTCTTATTAATCTTTTCAACCTTTTATTAAATGCTAAGCTTATTACAAACACCGTACTTAGCACAAACACTATTGCTCCTAGCCAATACCAAAAATTTCTGCGCTCCCAAAACTCACGAGTTGCCAGAAAAACCCATTCTTTTCTAATTTTACTTTTCTCTTTTCTACTAATCGAAGCAATTGTTTTGTCTAAGATATCGCGCAAAATTGGAAGATCATTCCTAACTCCCATTGCAATTTCATAGGTTAAATCGATATTACCTACTACATGAAGATTAACAATTCCTAAATTTTCGAGGTGAAATGATGCTGAAGCTAAATCAATAAGCATTACATCGGTTTCGTTAAACACAATTTTCTTTATACCTTCTCTATCATCCACAACTAAATCTAATTCGAAATTTGGGAATGATCTTTTTAAGTACTCATGAGCAGCAAAATTTGAGCTTACACTAATTTTTTTATCATGAAGGTCTTCTACATTAAGAGTCTTATCCGAATTACTAATAATAACAACCGGTGATTCAAAATAAGCTTTGGTAAAAATTAAGTATTTACTTCGCTCCGGCGTTTTAGATAATGAGGTAGCAATATCTACCTGTTTATTTTTTATTAATGCAAGATTGGCAGATAAATTTTCTTTGTGAATTTTTAAGAATTTAATATCCAGCTTTTGTTCAATAATGGAAAGGTAATCATTTGAAATTCCTTCGATATTACCACTTCCAGTAAGATAATCAAGAGGTGCGTATAATGGATCTTGGGCAACTCTTATTGAATCACCATTTTCCAACAACCACTTTTGTTCCTCTTTATTTAAAAAACTTAGTTGTTCTTTTTTACCACAGCTTAACAAAAAGAATATTGGAAACAATAAAATTATGTATTTCATAAAGGAAGTCTTATCTCCTTTAAAATTAGCTATTGACTTTTAAAAATACAAATATACTGCCACTAACTATTTATATTGAAATGCTAATTCTTAATTTAAAAATTAGCAATCATATCTTCAAAACTGTTAAACATTGCAATGTGATTCTTTTTATAGTTCTCATAAGAATTTCCCATTTGTTTTATTGTATTTCTTCTTGTTTTCTTGTCCAAAGAGTTAAGATATTCATCAATCTTATTCCCGTCCACAAATAAATGATATTCGTTTTTGAAATCTTCTATTGTGGGCTCATCTTCTTTCTTTTTCTTAACGTTATGATAATATTCCTTTACCTCTTCGGTATAATTTTTCTTTGCTTTTTCATAGTATTCATCTAAAGAACAAACAGGTTTCGCAGGTCTGCCCACAGCTATACAGTTAGAAGGAATATCATTTACAACGAGAGAACCATGGCCAATAAAAACATTATCGCCAATTGTAACTCCTTTTAAAACGGTTACTTGTCTTGCAAAAGCCACATTATTACCAATTATAACCTTACCGATAGAGTGAGGCATATAATCGTTGTATTTATGTGCATATAACCTTGATACAGCGTCGTGTGTTAACAATGTAAAATACTTATTAAAAAAAACATTATCCCCAATTTCAATTAAGTATGGTTTTGTAAGGTCTATGTCCATAGTTTTTCTATTCTTAAAATTGACATTCTGCCCCATTTTAACACCTTTGTTTCTTAAGTATCTTTGGAATCTCGTTTTAGAAGTGAGAGCAAACAAATATTTTATCTTTCTAATCATCTACCAATCTCTATTGTTTGAGCACTCAAAAATATAATTTCCACAACATTTACAAAGTTTTTATTTCAAAAAACAATTAACGCAACAACATGATTAACAGGAAGAATACAACTATGTTTACTTTTATATAATTAATCCTAAATGCAGAATAACAGGAATAGCTCATACAATATATATAAGAAATATGCTCACCAACAAATTACTACAGCACAAGTAAGCAAAGTAGATGTAATAACATAATTGTATTTTTAAATTCGTGAAATGAGATCCCTTATGTATAGCGTAAATTTTTGTAAAAAAAGTCACTATTTAAAAAATCGCTTCTATCATCAAAAATGTCACATTTAACTAAGACAACAAGCATAACAATCTACAAAAGAAGGATTAACAAAAACTATTTTCTTAAATTAATAAGTTTAATACTAGAAATCTTATTCAAATAAGTAGATCATGTGTTCGGCTCAACTTTAGTTTGATTAAAAAAAGATTGATAAAAAAATACATGCCATTATACTCCAAAAGGCCATACATAAATCATGAGCTAAGATCTGTAATTAAATAGCTAAGAGAACTCCTATTCTTTATTTGTGAAAAAGCCATATTCATTTATTGTATCTCTATTATAAATGATCAAAGCAGTGCAATAATAAACCAGAAAGGCCATTGCAAATTGAATTGTAATGGCCTTTGAATTTAAAGATCTAACTTAAAAATATCTTCTACCTAGCAAACTACATTCCCATGGTATGATTTTTAATTTTATAAGACAAAATTCAAATCAAAAGAAATGTTTTTCTTAACATTACCTCTTAATACTTCTAAATTAACCCTTTGAATGTTATCGAAATACGTAGCTTGATCTTTATATGGAATTTCAAATATAGACTTAGTATTTATTGAAATAATTTTATCATCTATTAATACTCCAGCTTTTTCAGCATTTCCACCTTTATATAGCCCGGTAACTATCCATGCTTTTTTTGTTTTTTGTCTGTCTACATATCTAAAGCTTAAACGTGAAAATTCAAATTTCTCAAAATTTTTTTTATTAGGTTTGAGGTATAAATTCAAATTTGGAAAATCAATTATAATATCAAATTTCTCTAGAATATCATTTCCCAATAAGCCTAAATAATCTTGTTCAGATAATGCTCCACTTTTATCTATACTATACTCCATGGTAACATCTTTTAGATCATAATCACCAATATTTACGCCTAAAGCTTTAAAATAGTAACTCATTGATTCACCACCGATACCTCCATATTTCGTATAATAGGCAACTTTATTCTTTATGAATTCATGTAATTTATATTTTTCTGCAGTAGAATTCGTAAATACAATACTACCTCCACAACCTAAATCGATTAAATATTTCCCCTTAATCACCAAAGAATCGGAAATTTTCACACTCACATCCATATTTATTCGATTATCAATCATTGAAAGCTTTACCTTTTTATAGCCTGAAACATCAATAGAATCAACAGAATTATTAAGGCTCATATATTCATTTTGATAATCAATTTTCAATACTGATTTATAAAAATATTCCATTCCTAAAATTCCATCTGCAAAATCGCCTAATATGGGTTTAAGTTTTAGAACAGGAACAATCTTTGTTTTATAATTATCTCCTCTAAAATCAATACTTACAGAATCCATAATCACCTTTACATGCTGTGGTTTTGTACCAGCACCAGGTAGAATTCCAGAAATTACATTTTGATATGAATAAGAATTTTCATGATAAAATATACTATCAAAATAAAAGTTAGATGCTCCTGTATCGAACACATACATACCTGGAATACTATCTACGATACCTTCGATATAAATATGCCCCCGATAGGTAATTGGTATTGCATTGTCAGGTAAAACAAAGCTATTAGGAGCTGAATTCTTTGTTTGTTGACAAGAAAAAAATATTAAACCAATTAATAACGCAAAAAATACATTTTTCATTTTAGCCTTTTGAATTTACTTACAAAAATTTGAATACTATTTCACTCCTTCTTCGATAACTAAATTGTTAGTTAGTAAATATAATAATTCTTTTCATTATTCTAAGCTCTCTTATAAATATATCCGAAACAAACTAAGCCTAATTGTATCTGATATTATTCCAAACCTAAAAAGCGCAGATACGAATGCATCTGCGCTTTTATTATAATTTTAGTTACTAAAGTTTATTTCTTCTTTCTCAATTCTTTACTCTCTTCAAGAATACGAGCTTTCTGTTTTGCATTCAAAGCATGTTTGTAATAATGTTCTGGCTTGTAGTAAATATGATTCTGCTTCATCCATTTATCATCTACATCCTGACTTAAATCGCAATCGAAACGCAACAATATAGCATGATTTTCTTTCCAAGTTGTAACAGTTGTTAAATGCGAAATTCCCCAAGTAATTCCTCTACCATCTTTTGTATCGGTAAAAGCATCTGGAATAAAAGGGCCACCTGCATTCGGCATTAACGAAACAATTGAAGCGATGTTAAAATTCACTCCATCTTCGGCATACTGAATGGTATTGTGCTCATTTCCATCACGAATTACCAAAGCTGCAATTCCATCCTTAAATGGGAAAAGCGTTGTTTCATGTCCTGAGTTGATAACCGGATTCAACGGACACTTTGTAAATGGTCCTAATGGATTATCAGCAGTCGCCAACCCTTGCATTCGTATCAAATTCGGCTGTCCATTTGAATCTGACTTGTAGTACAAATATATTTTTCCTTTGTATACCAATGGATACGGATCGTGAATTGAGTACTGATCCCACTCTCCTTCTGCTCCGTTTGGAATTACAATTTTATTGTAAGGTGTCCATGGTCCATCAGGTGAATCGGAATAAGAAACGGCAACCGGGCAATCGTCACCACGTTTACCACTAGCTTCCATAAATCCCTGATAGTACAAATAATATTTGCCTTTCCACTCTAAAATATCTGTTGTAGAAACAGATCTCCAACCAACATTTGGTTTAGGAGGACGAGGCACAGCAACTCCTTGTTCTTCCCAGGTAAAACCATCTTCGCTGGTTGCATACCAAATCTCGCAAAGATCCCAATCGCTGGAAGGAATGGTATCATTACACTTGGCCGCTCCTTGTGGAGGTGTTGGCGTATTTCGATAGGTGTACCAAACGTAATACTTTCCATTTGCAAAAATAACTTTTGAAGGATCACGTCGAGAAATAGTCCCGTTGTGATTGTTGTAATCAAATCCTTTCAACTCAGTGTATTTAAATTGTGTATACAACTCATTGCCCTGCGGAGTTGGTGCCAAGTAAGCATCGTAATTACGTTCCATTGCAGCACTCATCTCACGATTTGGCTTCTTTTTTGGAAGTTTATATGGAAATCCTCCCTGTTGTGCCTTTGCATCTACATGTGAAGCACAAGAAAAAAATAAAATAGATAATAGGATGATAATCGTTCTCATACTCAAGTATTTTTATTGAATTTTAAGTTCTATTCTTTTGTCAGTTGAAATGTTAGTATTGTTTGCTCCGCCAACGGGTTTCATGCTTGCAACAAGGGTATAATTTCCTGCTTTTGGCTTTCTTTTTAGCTCTAGCTGATGAAGAAGGTTTGCATATCCAGCGTAAGCTGTAAAATGTCCTTTAGCCACTACCTTGTTGTTATCGTTTCGTAGTTCCAAATAGATCTCACGATCTTGGTTAGCCATATACGTAATAGGAATTTCAAGATTATTTGAAGATGTTAATTCTCTTAAGTCTTCACTCAAATTAACCTGCTCATTATATAGTTTAACACTGGTATCAACATTGGCGTCCTTATTGGAATCATCAACATCTACCAATACATAAGAACGTACCCAATCGTAATAACAAATGTTCTTTTCAGGATCGGCCAATTCTTCATCGTTTGGCAATTCAATCCATGGGAATGGATAAGTTTCCGAAACCATGTTCAAACCCATTTTTTGATCGAATGACTTTTGCTTTATATCAGAATAAAACTCCATTGCCTTTGCCTCGCTATTATTAAAATAAAAGCTTGCAGTACTTTCATCTTTCCACCAGCCACCATAGGTATTAAAGGCATCGGAACAGAACTCTTCGGTTTCAAATTTGACCTCTTTGGCGCGTAAATCATTATTTTTCTTCTCACAATCCCGATACCAAAAATGTGAATTCGCATGCATACCTTTGGCAAACCATTTTCCTTTAAAATCGCCCTCGCGACCTATGCATTCCTGAATATCCAGTTCCAATCCATAAGAATCTTTACAATCTGCTGGTCCATCGAAATGACTTCTACTCGATAACCAAAAGGTAGTTGACATGGTTGTTTTAGCAGCCTTAAACTTGCACTCGTAATAACCAAACCACGCATCAGTTGTTCTGGAAACAACCGCTCCGCAAGCAATATTAAACGTTCGTGAGCCAATTACTGTATCTTTTTCTAATTTGCCTCCACGAATGGTCATGTAACCATCTGCTACATTAACCTGGGAGGCCAAGAAAATACCTGGCTCTCTTCCTTTCCAATTGGGATGATAATCGTACCACTTTGTTAGATCAAGACAATTTCCATTGAACTCATCTGAAAATTGCTCATTTCGTACCCAACGCTTTCCAACCGGAGGAAGTGGTGGTATAGCAACTGCATCCATAATAAAGATGCTAACTACTAATAAGAATATGCCTTTCAATTTCATGTGTTTGCTTTTTTTAGCTTATCTCAATCTGATTAGTTGTTTTTGTGGCAAAGCAGCTCCTAATTTTTGACTTAAGTCTGATGGAGAAGAATTACCAACTATTACATCGTATTCTCCTTTTCTCCACTCTTTTTTACCCTCCTCGTTAATCACTTTTAATTGCTCTGCTGTAACAATAAAATCAATTGTTTTTCTTTCTCCTTTTTTCAAGGAAATATTCTGAAAAGCCTTTAAGCTGGTTTGAGGTAAATTCCCATCAGTATTTTTTGGACTGATATACAATTGAACTACTTCGTTGATATCGTAATCTCCTGTATTCACTACTTCTACTTGAACAGTTAAATTATCCTTAGATCTTAGTTTGTCCAGATTTACATGTAAGTTTTCAAAGCTTGTACTTGAATAAGTCAAACCAAAACCAAATGGAAACATTGGCTCTTTGGTCATGTATTTATAGGTACGTCCCTTCATCGAGTAATCGTCGAAAGCAGGCAGTTGAGCAACATTTTTAGGGAATGTGATTGGCAAGTGACCTGATGGAGAAACATCCCCGAAAAGCACATCTGCAACAGCATTTCCACCTTGCTCACCAGGATACCAAATTTGCAAAATGGCATCGCAATGTTCTTCTATACCTTCCAAAGAAACAGCACTACCACTTGCTACTACTAAAACCAAAGGCCCTTTTTTAACCTCTATAATTTGCTTCACATAGTTAATCTGATTTTCAGGTAATTTTAAATCTCTACGATCACCTGTATCAGTTGCTGCAATCGCATCTACTTCTTCACCTTCCATATCGGCAGTAATACCAACAACACAAATGGTAACATCTGATTCTGCGGCTACATTTGGCGCCCAGTTTTTAGGATTAATATTTTTCTGAAATGGAAGTGCTCCGCTACGATAATTTAAAGATGTCCCTAATGAAACAGCATCGGTAATTCCTTCTAGAATGGTAACCAAATTAGGACTAACACCATAATAGCTACCAATTAGCATATCTGCCGAATTCGCAAAAGGCCCCGTAACATAAGGCACTTTTATCTCTTTGGAAAGAGGTAAAACATTGTTTTTATTTTTCAACAATACAATCGATTTTTGAGCCACTTCTCTTGCTAATTGCACATGTTCCTCGCAATGTATTTTATCTGCACTTACATTTAGGTATGGATTATCATCCCCTGAACCAATCATTCCTAATCTAAAACGTGTTTTAAAAAGCTGTTTGGTTCTTTCATCTATTAACGCTTCATCAATTATACCTTGTTCAACAGCTTTCTTTAAATGTTTATATGTTCCTCCGCAATTTAAATTCGTTCCTGCTTTTAAGGATACAGCTGCCGCTTCAACCGGCGTTTTTACATACTTTTGCTTATAAGTTACACCTCCAACAGCACCACAATCGGAAGTAATATAACCATCAAAATCCCATTGCTCTCTCAAAATATCTTGCAATAAATACGGACTTGCACATGCAGGTTTACCATAAACAGCATTGTAAGCCGCCATAACACCTTCTACCTTCGCTTCTTTTACCAAAGCCTCGAATGCTGGCAAGTAAGTTTCATATAAATCTTGTTTGTTGGGCTCAGCATTAAAATGATGACGAACGCTTTCTGGTCCCGAATGAACTGCATAGTGCTTTGCACAAGCTGCCGATTTTAAATAGGTCGAATCGTTTCCTTGCAAACCTTTTACAAAAGCAACTCCAATTTTAGACATCAAAAAAGGATCTTCTCCATAAGTTTCTTGCCCACGTCCCCATCTCGGATCTCTAAATATATTCACATTAGGAGTCCAAAAGGTTAATCCTGCATATTTTCCTCTGTTCCCCATTTCCTGAGCAATCTTGTATTTAGCTCTTGCTTCTGTTGAAATTGCAGTAGCCACTCTTTCGGCTAATTCAGGATCGAATGTGGCTCCTAGCCCAATTCCTTGAGGAAACACAGTAGCTTTACCATTTCTTGCAATACCATGCAAAGCTTCGTTCCACCAATCGTATTCCGGAATATTAAAGCGAGGTAATGCTTCCGCATGATTTACCAATTGACTAATTTTTTCATCCAAAGTCATTTGTGAAACCAAAATCTCCGTACGATCCTCTATCGAAAGCGAAGGATCCATAAAAGTAAAATCGACCTCTTGTGCTTTCAATTGTGATCCCCAAGCAATGCAAAAAAGTAAGGCAAGGCTAATTTATATTTTAATAAGTTCATCTATTTTAAATATTAGATTTTTTTCTTGTTCTTTTCAACAACAAAATACCATCATTATTAATGCTAATGGTGGGTGGTTTTAGCAGTAATAATGATGGTATATTCTCAATTTTAATAATCGCTAGCCTTTGGCTGCTCTACATCGCTTTGATGATCTTTCCCATTTTCGTTAGTCATGTCATCGTAGAATCGGAAATAGTTACCGTAACCATACTTTCCATTTCTTTTTTGCATGGCTTTTTGCATCTGCTTAAACTCTTTTGTTGCTGCCGCCTGATCGCCAATCAATAGCATGTATTCATTTGAAGACAGCTCTTTGCCATTTTTATCGCTAAGTGTTAATTCAATCGTAAATTGCTTTTCTACTTTCGACAAAATCTTCTCATTGATATCGAAAAACTTATTGGCACTATTTTCTTTAATTGTATTGATATTCATTTTCTTTGAATGCAATACCTTGCCAATATCATCTTTAATTGTTAGCTGAACAGAGCAGTTTTTGTATGTCTTATACAAATCGTTAATCACCCAAATTTCACCAACAAAAGGTTCTTTATTGCTCCAACGGCGTTTTTTAAAATTCAAACTCACCAACAAAGGCTGATAGGCACGCTTCACATATTCGTAGGATCTTTTTGGTTGCTGATAGTTGTCAATAATTCCCCATTTCATATCTGGCCAATAGGTAATAAAGTGACAAAGAGCAATACCACTCAAACGTGGTTTTTGACGGCGGAAATATTCTACTCCATTTTGGAAAATAATTCCCTGTGCATCTTGCGATGCGTTCACGAATTCCTCCAGCGATCCAATCTTTTCATCTCCAAAAGTATCCCAATTCTGCATCTTTAATCGATCCAAATCTGCCCAATGGTGTCCCCAACTTAATCCTGGAGGCCACATTTCATTTTCGGGAATAAATTTCTTCAAACTCTCAACCGAAGGAACCGAAGTAATCGCAAATTCAGGAACAATTGGATAATCTAAAGACTGATACCAATCTTCCATTAAAGCATGTCCCATACCGTAAAAATAACGTAAGGCATGAACAGCTTCTTTCTTCTTGTAACCAGCCTCTTGCGAAACCTCACATGTTAATGGAGAATCTGGCACATAAGGTAAGTTGGCATAGCTCTGAAGCGTATCGCCTAATTCTTCTAGAAAAGCTCTTCCAAATTTTGCATCAGCAGTACGCAGTAGCATTTCTTCTCCACCTTCCATCATAATTAAAGAAGGATGATTTCTACGCTCCTTAATAACAGATGCTGCCTCTTTCATAATCAAGTTGATTTTCTCACGCTCGGTAGGAATGTTACCCGTTCCCATTGGAATCATATCCTGCCAAACTGTTAAACCAGCTTCGTTACACAGTTCGTAAAATTCAGGTATTTCTGGTGGATGCCATCCAAAAATACGAATGTTGTTCATATTCGCCTCTTTTGCTAATCGAATTAGGTTCGCATATTTTCCAGGAGCAGTTCTGCCAACAAAAATATCTGGCGGTCCTCCCCAACAAGCCGAGCGAATAAAATGAACTTTACCATTGATTAAAGTAGTACGAGGGAAACTCACCTCATCTCTTGTGAATCCCGGGTTCCATTTCATTTTTACTTCACGAATACCGAAAGTTATCTCATTAAAATCATGATTTACTTTTCCATCTTTTAAAGAAACCTTAGCTGTATACAAATTCGGTTTCCCTAAATCCCAGGGCCACCAAAGTTCTGGCTTTTTAACATGAATATTTTTCTTTATCTTATGAATACCAGGTTGAACAAGCTGTGAAACTTTCGCTATTAATGGTTTCGATTCAAAATTTTTCCCTTCTATAGAAGCTACAACAGTCATTTCTTTCGGACTTGCAGTTGTGTTCTCCACTTCTACTTCCATTAAAACATCTGCCGAACCATCTTTATTTAGCTTGGTATTTGCATAAACATCTTCGATACGCATTTTACCCGTAGATACCATTTTAATTTTACGAGTAATACCAAATGGAATCAAATCTCTCCAGTAATCGCCAAACCATGGTGTTTTACGTCCCGCTACTTTTGCATTAACCTGTGGTGGAGGATCCAATTTGATCATGAGCATGTTCTTACTTTCGATATTTTTCTTGCTTACATTTAATGCCTCTGTTACATCAAAAGAGAAAGAAGAAAAAGCCCCCTCATGCCGACCTAAGTGAACTCCATTTAGCCACACATCGCAACTATAATCAACACCTTCAAAGTCGATACGCACAATTTGATCTGTAATATCCTCAGTTACATTAAACTGATACGAATACCACCATTCGTAATGCTGTACCCATTGTGCTTTCACACTGTTTCTTCCAAAATAAGGATCCTCTATGGCTCCAACTTTCCATAAATCCGTATATACATCTCCTGGAACTTTTGCCGGATTCCACACCAAAGTTTCTATATCTGCCGGAGGAAGTTCGTGTAATCCTGCCTTTACACCTTGTCCGGGCAGCATCATTTTCATTTTCCATTGGTAGCCACTTAAATCGCGAACTACCTGACTATTATCGGTATGTACATTGATGGTTCCTGGCTGACCATATGTCAAAAACGGGAACAACATCAATAACAATATCAATTTAAAATCTTTCATTGCTGATTTTTTTGATTTTAATGACTTTTATCTTTTACA
Organism: uncultured Marinifilum sp.; assembly: GCF_963677195.1. NCBI lineage: Bacteria > Pseudomonadati > Bacteroidota > Bacteroidia > Marinilabiliales > Marinifilaceae > Marinifilum > uncultured Marinifilum sp. Next base: position 3,040,571 of record NZ_OY781918.1, on the reverse strand, counting down.
GCTTTATCACTAGCTGCTGTATGTACTTTTTTTGTAGCAGAAGTAAACCTACGAATTGCCTGATAATCGTAGGTATAATACTCGTGAGTTAATCCCCAACGCAAAATTTCTGTTGGCTCTTTTTCGTTATCTGCAGTTCTATTTAATCCAATAGCATGCGGCGCTCCCGGAATTGAAGACATAATTTCAAAGTTAATTCCGTCAGGCGACCATTGAATGGTATTTTTTTCAGGACCATCGGTCGTAATTAAGGATGCAATACCACCATTGTATTTCCAAACACAAATTTCGTGTCCACTATTACTAATTGGATTATAAGGAGATTTTACATAAGGGCCTTTTGGATTATCTGCAATGGCAACACCATGACGAATTTGGCGACCCCCAAAAGTAATTTCCTCACCCATTTGTTCTCCTTTATAATAAAGGTAGAACTTTCCTTTGAACGGAATAATACATGGATCGTGCACCTTATGACTATCAAAATCACCTTTCTTCACAACCTTATGGCGATCTTGTTCTTCACCATCCCAAATTCCATTATTTGCAGGACTTAAAATAGGCTCTTTACTTTTTGTCCACGGACCATCAGGAGAATTAGACCAAGCTAAACCTACCTGATTTTTAACGCGCACATTGTAAGGTGATTTCACAGTCTGGTAACACAGATAATACATTCCCTCATACTCCATAATTTCAACAGTAAAAACAGAACGATCGTCATACTCTCCTTTTTTACCACGAGCAACAGCTAAACCTTCTTCTTTCCAGGTCCACCCATCTTTCGATGTTGCATACCAAATATCGCAACGATCCCATGGAAACACTTTATCATTTTCGATATCACCACCAAAACCTTGTGTTGGCCCTACACTTTTGGTATACCACACATAATATTTCCCATCGTGTTGAATCATTGCACTAGGATCACGACGCACAACTCCTTCTTCGTAAGCCAAATCACCTTTTAAATCCTGAGTTTGAAACTCGATGAACCATTCGTTACCAATTTTAGGCCACTTTAAGGCACGCTTCGATGCTGCGCTCAAATGATCTTTATCGGTAATTCCCAATCGATCGATATCTGCTTGAGTAATTGTTTTATCGGAATCATTCTGACATGCATTTTTTTTACAATCATTACATCCAGCCAAGGAAATTAGAGCTCCTGCAAAAATTAGAAAATATTTTTTCATAACTATAATATTTAAACAGTATAATTTACCTGTTATCAACTAACAGGATTAGATTTATTATAATTTAAAAAACTTTACGGATTGGCTTTTTTGCTTTTCTGCGATGTTAAAAAGATACATCCCTTTGGGAAGATCTTCAACAAGAAGTTTGGTTTCATCCTGATACACATCAATAAAAGCAGTTTTGACCTGCATTCCTGATAAATTAAAAATTGAATACTGATACTTTCCTTTATCAAGACCAATGATGGTAAGTTCTGATTGAACAGGATTTGGCACTATTTGGAATTTTATATTGTCGAATAAGCCATTGATACCCGTCGCAATATCTTCTCTTTTTATTTCTTTACTAAATTTAAAAGCTTGCAAACTAAGGCTGCTTATGTGTCCGCCAGCATCTCCAAATTGTATCTGAATATCATTGTTTTCTTTTAGCAATTCGTATGCAACCGGAATTTCAATAATCCCAAAAAAGCGATCGCGGGACTTTTGATCAACACCTCTTACATTATCGGGAACGTCAACTACTGTTCCATTTATTTTCACACTTGGTTTTAAAGATTTACCATGATCACGACCTAGTCCTAAACGTAAAACAGCTTCTCCATATTCGCCGGTATCAACTCCATTAATTGTAAAGTTCATTTGCTGACCAGAACTAATTCTCTGGAAATACTTATCTGCATAATATTTTGATTCATTCGATGATTCCGAAATATCAATTGCTTTATCAAAAGTATATTCCAAAATAGCTGTCGCTTCACGACCAATATCAAAACTAGAAATAGCAGAATAAACTGTTGATTCGTCCAAACTAGGAATCCCAGAATTATCAGCATGCAAATGCTTGATATAAATCGATTCCATGTTTGCATTCCCAAATCCTTTGATATCCAATGTAATTGTTTGTGGCATCAGATGCATGTTATTTAAAATCACATAAGCCTTATTGCCGTCAACATAAGTATCAACCTGAGTATCTAAATTATTTGATTTTGTATCAACTCTTGTTCCCTTCACATTAGACCATAACTGGAAAAATTTGACCACTTCGGTATATACCCACTCTTCACCTGTTTCACCAGCCAATTCCTTTTTCTGACGAAACAATCTGTGTGGATATTTATTTCCTGATTCATGTGTCCACCAATTGGCTTTTAAAATAACAAATGGTATTGCCACATCAATTACATCTGGTTTTTCCAGAAATTGCATTAGCATGGTTGAAAAGGAACGAATATTTCGCCAGTCTCTCTCTTTTGTATACGGCGTACCGTATTCATCAGAAGCCAAAGCACCGTATTCCGATAATACAAAAGGTTTTATGTAACCAAACTTTAAAAATCCATAATGCTCTACCATATCTAAAATGGCTTCAACATTACTTCCTGCACGATAATTTTTATCTTCAGGATCAGTAGCGCTATCGTTATCGTACAAATGCAGAGAAAAGAAATCCATTTCATCTCCTGCTACATCAATAAACATTTTCCAGTTGTTCTCCCAGTGTTTAAAATCTGAAGCTTCGTAAGCTGGATAAGCTGCAGTATAACCGCCAACTTTTATATCAGGATTTAATTCCTTAACACGCAAAGCAACCACTCTATGCAATTCGGCAATATTTTCCCGTGTACTATTCATATCATCAGCATGAACAAATGGCTCGTTCATAACTTCCAAATACTTTGGCTGTTTTAGTCCAGTTGTTCCTCCTGTGCCGTGAAAATACTTAATGTAATTGGCAAAAAATTCAGCCAATGGTTGATAACCATCTTTAGCCATATACCATTTTTCGCCATCTGGTCCAATTTCTTTGGTTTGATTAGGATACATAACAGGTTGTCCGCCCATCATGTAATTTCCTCTTCTGTCTTCATACTTATGAGCACTTGCGTTATCCTTGTAGTTGTTTATCGCTTTTGTTCCCAATTCCTGAATATGTGTAACACTAGGCCAACCATCTTTATTAGGATCTTGCTTAGTGATAGACAAATTCCATGGCATGGAACCATTATTACGACCAAGATAAACATCATAATCGGTTAAAAATTGCTCCTTAACTTCCTCGCTTGGCCATTCATTATCCATTGCTGATGCATGCAATTGTATGAACTTAGCTCTGTCGAATTCAGACACGCCATTTACGGCGTGTCTTGTATCGAGATTAATATCAACTTCATCTTGTGCAATGGCAGAACTTCCACCTAATAGCAATAAAATTAAAAGAAGTTGTTTTATGCCAGCCAGCTTATTTGATTTTAAAATCATAAATGGTAATTAGTTCATTAATATTTGAATTGTATTACTCTTAATATCTTGTGCTGAAGCCGAAATTCTAGCAGAACCAGTTTTAGTTGTCGACTGAACAATCATCATACAACGCCCTTTATGAGTTGTAACAGTATTTGACTGATAATCTTCGGTATTTCTGGCCGAGCCGCTATCAACACCCAATAATTTCACATCTCCTTCAATTTCGAAAGTAATTTTTGCATTATCAGCAATCACCGGATTATTATCTTTATCGTAAAGTTGTGCAAAAACGTGAGCTACTTCGTAACCATCAGCATTTAAACTGGTTTTATCAACAGTTAATTCGATATTTACAGGATCTGAACTTGTTGCAATCTGACTTGATGCTTCTACTCCATCTTTTACACCTTTTGCCACCAACTTTCCTGCTTGATAAGGAACAAACCATTTATAAATGCGGTCTTCGAAATCTGCCAGCTTTTTAACGCCTAACGATTTTTCATTCAGAAACAACTCAATTTCAGGGCAATTTGAAATTACTTCTACAATTACATTTTGTCCTTTTTTATAATTCCAATGCTCTTCTACCGGATACCAAACCCAGGTGCGTTTTTGCCACTTCCCTGGCTTTTTCTCAACAATCTTGTTATTGACTATTTTATATTCTGATTTTTCAAGTGTGTTTCCACAGATATAAATATGAGCATCATCCTGCCAAAGTGTTTTGTACATGTGGAAATTTGGCTTCTCAAAACCAGCTAAATCAAGCAAACCACTTTCGGTTGCTTTTCGTGGCCATTGCCCATTCGATTCACCCAGATAATCGGTTCCTGTCCAAAGAAAAGTACCTGAAACAAAAGGGCGCTCTTCAATTGCTTTCCACTCATGCCATTGACCTAAGTTTTCGGTTCCCATAACAATTTTGTCGGGATAATTCTTTCTGGCATAATCGTACATAACACGACGATAGCTAAAGCCAACAATATCTAAAGCATCGGCATAACCTGTTTCGAAACTTGCCGATGGCAAAATACAATTGGCAATTACCGGACGACTAGTATCCAATTCTTTTGTCCATTTTGCTAACTTTTGGGCTGTTTCACCAATATTGTGCTCTTTTGCAGGCAAGCTATTGTATACTGAACGTATTTTTTCAGTTGAAAAAGGAGGTTGCGACCAAAAATAGCCACCTTGCCAATTCATATTATCGAAAAATCCTGTAGCTTTTTTATTTCGTGGGTAAGTCCACTCTATTTCGTTACCAATACTCCACTGAAATACAGATGGGTGATTACGATGTGCCAACATGGTATTCTTTAAATCGAACTCTGCCCATTCTTGGAAATGCTCTGTGTATCCACGAGTTATATAGTCATCATGACGCTCGTTCATATTCTGGCGCTTGTCTTTAGGATAATCCCATTCATCGAAAAATTCATCCTGAACCAAAAATCCCATTTCATCGCACAATTCTAACAATTCTTCGGATGCTGGATTGTGAGAAATACGAATGGCATTACAACCACCATCTTTTAAGATCTCTAAACGACGTTTCCACACTCCCTTCGGAACAGCAGCACCAACCAAACCACCATCGTGATGTTGGCATACTCCTTTAATTTTCATATTTACACCATTTAAAAAGAAACCTTCCTTCTTATCAAAACGGATAGAACGAATACCAAAAGTGGTATTATAGGTATCGATAATTCGATCTCCCTGAACAATTTTTGTGACTGCTTTGTATAGATTAGGAGAATCTACACTCCACAATGCTGGATTTTTTACCAAAACCGATTGCATTAAGGTCTTATCTCCTTTTTCCAGTTTTAATTCATCTGAAACTACCTCAGCAACTTTATCTCCAGCAGGATTAAAAAAATCAGTGCTAACTTTGAAAGATTGTATATCACTATATGCATTAGATACTTTAACGTCTATAGAAACGGTAGCCTCTTCTTTGGATACTTTAGGAGTAGTTACAAAAGTTCCCCATATAGGAATATGCAGTTTATTTACTGTTATCAACTTTACATTTCTATAAATCCCCGACCCTGAATACCATCTACTATCAGCATACCTTGTGTGGTCTACTTTCACAGCAATTACATTATCTTGCCCTGATTTATTAAGATATGGGGTTAAATCAAAATAGAAAGGCGTATAGCCATTTGGATGTTCACCTAATTTTTTTCCATTCAACCAAACTTCTGAGTTATTATAAACTCCATCGAACAATACAAAAGTTGATTGATTAGGATTTATATCCACAGAAAAATGTTTGCGATACCACCCTAATCCTCCAGGTAGATATCCGGTACACCCTTCTCCATTTATAGAATCAAATGGAAATTCAACACTCCAATCATGAGGTAAGTTTACTTCTCTCCAAGATGCATCATCAACATTTAATGAATATGCATCATTTACTTTATCCAACGAAAATTTCCATCCAAAATTGAAATCTGCTTCGCGTTCGACTTTTTGAACCGATTGACAAGCGCACAAAATCAAAAGTGACAATCCAAGAATTAATTTATTAATCATACAAACAAATCTATTATAGGTTTTATTAAAATCTCATCTCGAAAATGCACTAATTAATAGAGTCTACCCGATTATTTGCATGAACAAAAACTGAACAATAGCCATATTCATGACTTATAATACTGAACAAATAAAGTTTTACAAGTATATTTATACCTTTAAAAATAGACCTTCAAGAGGTAAACAGACTTAACAAGATCATAAAATGACACCTAGACTACTAATTCTTCTATTTCTATTTCAATCTGCTATTATTTTTGGGCAGAATAATACAAGTTCAACTCATAAAAACACAAAACAATCGGATGAATTGTTTCTTAATTTCGATAATCGTTTCAGACAAAAACATTCTGAAAAGAAAATAAACGAATTAAAAAACAGATATGCCAAACAAATGGCAAATGGCGATACTTTAAAAGCAATTAATACAATTTCTAATCTTGGTAATATATATGCTAATCATGCATCATACTCACTGGCTTATCAGCAATTCTGGAATGCATTATTACTGGCCGATGAAATTAATGATACAGAAACAACTGCACGAGCATTAGAAGATTTGGCTTGGTTGTATATTTCTTTCCAAAGAAAAGAAGAAGCTATTAAGTACTTTGAATCGTCTTTACGAATTAAAAAAGACCTGATTACAAAAGGTGAATTATCGAAAAAAAATCTTTCGCCGAATTATTATGGATTAACTACTCTATATAGAGAAACACATGAACCATTAAAGTCAAAAGCATATCTTGATAGCTGTTATATGATTCATTACTCGGGAGGAGAAAGCACACAGGTTAAACCATTTTTGCAAGCAGAGGAATACTATTACCAATTGAGTAGAAATCATTATAATGAGGCAATAACGAACATGCTTTCCATTGAGCCATGGTTTAAAATAAACCAACCAGATTATCTTGTTATGCTTTATTCTTTCCTTGGAGATGCTTATAAGAAAACCAAAAAATATAAAAAAAGTGAGCATTACTATAAAATGTCAATTACCATTAGTGAGAACTATAAAAGTCATATGAATTATATTCCCAGAGTTTACGAACAATTATCGGAACTATACTTAAGTATGGGAGATTATAAAAATGCACATGACAAGTTGCAGGAAGCCAAAAAGCTTAACGAACATCTTTTTGATAGCAGAAGTGAAAACAATAAAGCTTTATTTGAGGTAAATGACGAATTTAGGAAGGTAAAAGAAGCTCAAAATAAATTAATACAAAAACAGCGTTTATCTCAATTGGAACAAGAAGATCGCATTTGGTTTTTACAAAAGCTAATACTAATTGGCACTTTCATTATAATTATAGTTTTTGTACTTTTTTACATTAAACATTTAAAAACAAGACATAAAACACAACAAAATTTAGCTAGAAAAGAACGAGAATTAGAAAATAAAAAAAATACCGAACTAGTAGAGCTTAAAAATAAGGAACTGGCCATATCTGCTTTGCAATTAATTGAAAAAGATGAGCTATTAAAACATCTTAAAACAAGTCTAACCAACCAGCCTACACCACCAACAGATTCGGAAGTTAATAAGTTATTTAAATCCATATCGCTTAGTAATGCTCAAAATTGGAAACAATTTGAAGCTCGTTTTAAATCTGTAAATCAGGAATTTTTTAAAACACTGGTTAATACTTACCCCAAACTTACAGCCGGAGACAGAAGGTTATGTGCATTGGTTCGCTTAAATTTTTCTAGTAAAGATATTGCTAAACTAATGGGAATATCAAACGAAAGTGTACACACTTTACGTTACCGATTAAGAAAGAAAATGGGACTTGCCAGAGCAGATAATTTGTTTAAACACCTAGAGCAATTTGGATAATAAATTACCGGCTGTATTATATTTATACAGCCGTTTTATATTTCTATTGTGCAGATATTTTATCGGTAGTTTCTTTAGCAGGTACTGTCTTAATATTAGTATCCATAAAGCTTCCTGAAAAAATTAAACCACCAATAATGCCCATAAAAATGTAAAGTACCTGTTCGCCCATATTACTTTGCACACCAGTTTGACTTAAAAACACACTACTTAAACCAATAAATGCCTTACTTCCCGGTACTAACATTACTATACCAGGAACTAAAAACACAAGCTGTGGTGATTTAGTAATTTTACTGAACAATTTACTTATGCTAACTGCAACAATGGTACCTATAAAAATACTTACCAAAATACCCGTAAAATCGAATAAAGTAGTAGTAAAAAAACTTACAAAACCTGCAATTACACAATATAAAACATCTTTTGACCGAACTTTAAAAACAACTGCAAGACTAAGTGCTAATGTAATAATTGCCACATAATCGAGCCATTGAGGAATATCATTACTAACAGTATTTGGCTGAAGATCGATAAATAGAGGTAGAATAGCCAATCCTAAAACTACACCAAAAAATTGTTTAAATAAAGATACTAAAGCATCAAAAAGCTTGGCAGTACCCGAAACTAAACTTCTAGAAGTAATTTCCTCTAATGCTGTGGTAATAGATAAACCCGGAATAAAAACAATTATAGAAGCCAAAATTGTCATCGAAATATTTATTTGATTAAAATGCAATGACAACAAACCAGTAATTAGGGTGGCTACAAACGCAACGAGCGATTCCAATGCACTTTTTATGTATCCGGATTTATGAGATAAAATTACAATTCCATAAATAATAGCTCCAATAAAAGAAGCAGTAATGGCAGATGTCCAACTGGTATCTAAAATCATACTAAAAGCTCCCGCTGAAAAGGCAAAGGCTAATAGCTCTAAAATTTTGCCATAATTTAATGGCGAGGTTTTTAGTTTCTCGATTTCAACTTTTGCCTGTTCGAAGCTTATGGCATTGGAGATAACATTATCTGTAATTTCTACAATACGAGAAAGTGCCCCTAAATTCAAATCTCCAGGATGCACACATTCCACATAATTATAGGTCTGTTCGTCTTCTTCATAAAACACGTAATTAATCCAGGTAGGAGAATCCATAAAACTACCTTTTATGCCTTTCTTTTCAGCAATCTCGGTCAAATAAATTTGCGATTTATATGAAGGCACTCCATAGGTATGAAGCGCTTTACCCAATTGCACAATAAATTTATATTTTTCTGGAATCTGCATTACTAAGATTTTACAGTACTAGTTTTTTTTCTAAAGACCAACAAAAGTACAACTATTTTATATTTGAAACAGTCCCGCATGATTTTGTTCTTATATTTTTTTTAGGAGATATTACACTTTCAAAACACAATGAATCAAGAAGTAAGATCACATTGCTCTTTATCAAACAATTAAAGACTTTTTTATCCTCTAATTAAATATTTAATTCTTCTTAAAAATTTATCAATAATGGAGAATAACGAGAGCTAATATGCATTACTTTTGCAGCTTCAAATAAACAATTCTAAAAATATGATACGAATAGAGATATTAAATTTTTCTTAAAAATATTGTGTTTTGGTATTTTCATCTGACTTTTAAAATCAAAAAACTAAACATATAAAGCAGGCAAAATTAATTGCTACTTGTATATGCTAAGTGAAAATAAATAATAATTATATGAAATCAATTTTTAAACCTAAATTATTTTCTGTTCTAAAAGGATACAATGCTCAAGCATTTCAGAAAGATTTATTTGCAGGAATAATTGTAGGTATTGTTGCTCTTCCTTTAGCAATTGCATTTGCAGTAGCATCGGGTGTATCGCCCGAAAAAGGACTCATTACTGCTATTGTAGCAGGATTTTTAATTTCCTTATTAGGCGGAAGCCGTGTTCAAATTGGCGGTCCTACCGGAGCTTTTATTGTTATTGTATATGGCATTGTAAGCCAATATGGTATTGATGGGCTAATGATCTCTACATTTTTAGCTGGTATAATTTTAATAATTTTTGGTAGTTTACGATTGGGAGCTGTTTTAAAGTTTATCCCTCACCCACTAATTGTTGGTTTTACATCAGGAATTGCCCTTGTTATTTTTTCCACACAAATAAAAGGAGCATTTGGATTACAAATAGAAGAAATACCCTCTGAATTTATAGAAAAATGGATTTGTTATTTTTCCAATTTATCATCACTAAACTTTTATGCATTAGCAATTAGTGGAGGTACTATTTTACTCACCATATTTACAGGGAAAATAATTCCTAAAATTCCTGGTTCTTTTATTGCTATTATTGTAATGACTGCCTTAGTGCAAATATTCGATTTACCTGTAAACACAATCGAATCGGTTTATGGAAGCATACCAAATTCATTTAACTTCGACATACCAAGTATCGATTGGAGTAATCTTCCAAATTATTTTCAGCCAGCAATTACAATCGCTATTTTAGGGGCTATTGAATCTTTGTTATCAGCTGTTGTTGCCGATGGTATGATAGGTGGAAATCATCGATCGAATACAGAATTAATAGCACAGGGAGTTGCAAATATATTTTCACCAATATTTGGGGGTATTCCTGCAACTGGAGCAATTGCGCGTACAGCTACCAATGTTAAAAATGGAGGTAGAACACCTATAGCTGGTATAATACATGCTCTTACACTTTTATTAATAATGTTAGTATTTGGTAAATGGGCAAAACTAATTCCAATGTCGTGTTTAGCAGGTATTCTAATTGTTGTTTCATATAATATGAGTGAGTGGCGTTCTTTCCGATCAATTTTAAAAAGCTCTCGCTTTGATATTATTGTATTGTTAACAACATTTTTTCTAACTGTTCTTGTCGATCTTACCGTTGCAATAGAAATTGGAATTGTATTAGCTGCATTAATCTTTATGTATCGTATGTCAAGAATTAATGGTGTATTTCAACCAGAATTTGAATCCGACGAAATTCAAAACTATAATCAGATACCAAAAGAAATTGAGATTTACGAAATTAGCGGTCCATTCTTTTTTGCTGCTGCAAAAAGATATCAGGAAACACTAAGAAATTTAAAAGGATCAACATCGGTTCTTATTATTCGTATGCGCCACGTACCTTTTATTGATGCAACAGGAATTAGAAATTTTACAGAAATTATTAAGGATTTGGAAAAAAGAAAAACCAAAGTAATATTATCTGGTGTAAACCCTGATGTTTTAAAAGAAATTAAACGTAGCGAAATTATCGATTTTATATCTCAAAAAGATATTCACGATAATTTTGAAGATGCATTAGCAAAGGCTCAAATGCAACTAAAAAATTAGCTATCCTAAATTATCATAAAAAAGCCCGAAGAAATTTAAATTTTCTTCGGGCTTTTTTATTGGTTTACTGCTTCTATCTCTCTAATTATAATGTGCTGCTCTTCCTTTTCGTTCAAATTTCTTATTCTCAAATTTATGATGCCTTTCACCTTTTCTATTATTTGTTAAATCAGGTTTAATAAAAAATGGTCCAAAAATTAAAATCAAACAAAATAACATAAAAGCTATTGCTGATAATCCTTTTAAGAAGGATAAACCCATTACTTTTTTGAACATAGATTTAATAAGTTGCCAATGATAGATAATATGTAGCATCATTAATCCAATCATAACAAAACCGGCAATCAAATGAAAGTGTCCCCATTCGTGACGATCCATTCCCAAATATTCCAATCTTACATTTTCTCCATATTTAAGCCATGTTTCCTGCCCGGTAATTAAAACATATTTAATTAAAAAACCTGTTCCTATGATAAAAGAAAAACATAAAAACGATAGAACATCTACTATAAAATTCAAACTTAACTTTTTCATTTTAAATAAATTTAATAATTAAAAAAAACCGGATTTGCACATAATATTACAAAATCCGGTTTCAACCATATAATCATAGTCACTAATAACACATCCTAATTAAATTACTTTTAATAAGCCATTTAATATCAAGTTAGGAACTCGCTTGGGCTTACGAGTTAAGCGATCAACAAATACAAGTGTTGTATTTGCTTTACAAACGACTTCTCCTTTTTCATTTTCAAATAAAAAATTGAATTTAAAACGTGTTGTCGGTAATTCACTTATCCTGCTTGTGATGGTTAATTCCTCATCGTAACCCGAAGGTTTTATATATTTTAAATTCATCTCAATAACAGGAAGCATAATATCATTATCTTCCAGCACTTTATCGCAAATACCTAAACTACGCATAAGCTCTGTTCGAGCCTGATGACAGTAATTTACATAGTTAGCATGATACACATAACCCATTTGATCAACCTCTCCATAGCGAGGACGAATTGTATATCTTCCTGAAATCATTAATTTTCCTGTTTTACAGATTCGGTAACAGTATTCCACATGTTACGAACTGTGTTTGCAATGTCCGATTCGGGAGCATACTCAACAATAGATTTTCCTGCAACAATGGCATTTACCATATTCTCGTTAAACGGAATTTTACCTAAAAGTTTAATCCCTTTTGTAATGAAAAATGTTTCCATTTGCTTGCTAATTTCTGGATTAATATCGTGCTTATTTATTACAGCATACATTGGTATTTTAAAAGTATCAACCAATTCAATTAATCGAATTACATCATGAAAACCTGATTTACTTGGCTCGGTAATTAATACAATTTTATCGGTTCCTGTAACCGAAGCTATTGCGGCACAACCAACCCCCGGAGGTCCGTCGTTCAATAAAAAATCAGCATTTACACTTCGAGCTTTTTCCTTTGCATTTTTTCTTACAACAGAAACCAATTTACCAGAATTTTCTTCTCCCGGTCCCATTTTTGCGTGCAGTAGTGTTCCAAAACGAGTATTGGAAACAAACCAATGATTGTTGGTACTAGGCTCGGTAGTTATGGCCTGAGCCGGACAAATACGTTCACACAATCTGCATCCTTCGCACTCAAATTCGTTTACTTCGAGTCCTCCTTCAGGTTTATAGTGAATAGCTCCAAATCGGCATTCTTCCTTACAAAGACCACAATTGGTACACAATTCATTATCGATACTTGCCAGTCGAGCTCCTATAAAAACATTTTTCTCAACGATTTCAGGCTTAAGAATCAAATGAAGATCAGGAGCATCAACATCGATATCTGCGAACACGGTATTTTTGGCTACAGAAGCAAAAGCTGCTGTTAATCCGGTTTTCCCTGTTCCTCCTTTACCGCTTAATATGGTAATTTCAATCATTTTTTAATTCTGTTTTTCAAATAATCAGATAATTTTAAATATTCCTTTTCAATCATTGGGGGAATATCTGATAACAAATTACCTTTGGCATATTGTGCAGCATATTCTCTATCAAAAGGAATTTCTGCCAATAATTCTATATTTTCCTCTTCTAAGTATTTATAAACTTCTGAATCTCCAATCCCAGCTTTGTTAACAACAATACCGAATTCTTTATTCATTTCCCTCATCAAATCTACAGTTAAACGTAAATCGTACAAGCCAAATGGAGTTGGTTCTGTAACCAAAACAACATAATCAACATCGGCAACTGTTTGAATAACAGGACAACTGGTTCCCGGAGGTGCATCATAAATTACAACTTCAGCATCTTTACTAACACAGTCTTTCAAATCCTTAATAATTCGTGTTTGCATAGGTGAGCCAATTCTCAGACTACCTTCTGCAATATCAGCCTTATTTTCAGTTTGGTAATGCGTTATCTGTCCAATTGGATGTGGATAATCCTGAATAGCTCCAAATTGACATGCATGAAGACATGCTCCACACGAATGACATAAATTTGGATCTATAGCCGCATAGTTCATTGATGGAATTATGCTGATGGCATTAAACTCACAATACTCCTCACACTTACGACAAAAGGTGCATTTTTCTTCATCAATTTTAGGAACCGGTTGATTAACCGTCTCATTGCTTAAAGTTTTGGCATTTCTAAAAAACAATAAATCATTTGGTTCCTCAACATCACAATCAGCTAACTGAACTTTGTTTGTCCAATTCTTATGAATTGTAGAAAACAAATTTACTGCAACAGTTGTTTTACCTGTTCCGCCTTTACCACTTGTAATGGCAACTTTATAGTTCATAATTTCCTATCTTATTTTCAGTAATCACCAAATCCATCTTTTTTACTCCTAATTTATTTGCCATTAGATCGCACTTTGCCATTAACATGAAATATAAGTTCTCTCTTTTTTCATTTAATAAGCCCTCATAATTTCCCTGTCCTTTAGAAATTATAACATCTGCTTTCTCAAACATTTCCTGAAATTTGTCGGAACAATTTTCTTTTAAAGTTGATGGAGCATCATGTCCATTAGACATAACAGAACAAACCTCTTGCATTCCCAAAGACTTTGCATCTTCGAGTGTAACATCATTAATAATTGGCTGATCGCGAACAATAAAAGTTAAGTTAGGATGATTTAGTGTTTCAATAAAAAGTTTATCAAAAACAATTTCTCCCGCATTATCTCCCAGATACAAAACACTATTTGCCTTTTTAATGGCTTCGAACATTTCATATCTCTCATCAATGGCAAATTCTTTCTTTAAAAGCCCTTTAATATCGGCTATAATATCATCGGGAACCGAATGTGCTCCATAATCTATAATATTGCCAATTACGGCTAACTTTGCCGCCAAATGCAATGGCTCTTGCGATTCATTCACCAGCACTTTCCAATAATCATACTGAGAATAAAGCAATTCATTCGCCTCTTTTTTTTCTTCTGCATACAAATTTTCGGTAGCAAAAGTTTTTTTTGCCAAACGGTGTAATAATAATGCTGCGTACGGACTCGATATAGACTGACTATTATTTATAATATAATTAGCCTCAGAAATAAAAACATCAGCCACATCCTTTTCCGGCTTAAACTTCTCAACAATATGCTTTACCGTTTTAGCATGACAAGCTAAACAATCAAAATCCATTTTAGTGATTACAACAATTAGCAGTAAAACTGATACTCTTATCTAGAAATCCTTTCACCAATTCTTTTGCCTCTAAAGTAGGAGCTCCAACAAATACATTAACATTATGATTGTTAAAAATTTGAATTGCTCTTCCACCCATTCCACCAGCAAGTACATCGGTAACACCTAAATTTGCTAAAAATGGAGGAAGCAGACCTGGCTCGTGAGGTGGTGCAGGAACTAATTCTTCATTAAGGATAGACTGATCATCGATTTCAATTAATGCAAAATGACTACAATGTCCAAAATGCGCATCTAAAACACCTTCTTTTACAGGTACTGCAATTTTCTTTTTCATATAATTATTATTTGAATTCATTATCGATTTGGAAACGTTTCAATTTATTCTTTTTCTGAAAATTATAATTTACTTCCGTTTCACATCTTATTTACTTGAAATACAAGCTATATTTCCATTTAAAAATATAAAACACAAGTATGAAACAATACAATCATTTGTAACATACTTGTGTCATAGACTACTCATGATAAGTCATTTTAACGACCACGACCTAAACCACGACCTCGACCATTTCCAAGGCCTCGTCCAAGACCTCTTCCTCTTC
Organism: uncultured Marinifilum sp.; assembly: GCF_963677195.1. NCBI lineage: Bacteria > Pseudomonadati > Bacteroidota > Bacteroidia > Marinilabiliales > Marinifilaceae > Marinifilum > uncultured Marinifilum sp. The sequence continues at coordinate 3,025,122 of NZ_OY781918.1, read as the reverse complement.
CAAGACCTCTTCCTCTCACATTCTCTTGTGAAGCATTTTGAGTATCTTGTTTCTCTTCACTAGGATTACATTTTCCTAATCCTCTACCTGATCGTGAACCTTGTCCTTGTGGACCTGTTCTGTCTAATCCTGGCATTTCTACCTCCTTTTTAAATGGATTTACTACTTTTTAATCTTTTCCCTCTGCCTTCTCCTCCTCCACTTTTTCTTTTTCGGCCTTGACCTTTACCTAATTTTTCTAGTTGAGATGGTATATCTTCAGAGGTGCATTTGCCAAGTTTTCTTCCTGTTTTGGTTCCTTTTCCTTCGGGTCCTGTTCCATCAAGATTTGGCATAATAAGAATTTTTAAGATTTTAAATTGTTGATTATATTCTGAATGGTATTATTATCATCTTTTAAAATAACCATTTGAATATTGAATTTTTCAAGCAATTCTTTCGCTTTTGGTCCAAAATCACCCGAAATAACCTTAGTTACTCCCAATTCAGCAACTTTTTCTACTGCTTTGGTACCGGCTCCCGAAGATGCGTTAATGTTTTCATTTTCAACAAAACTCACATCTCCTGTCTCATCATCAAACAAGCAAAAGTAAGCTGCTCTACCAAAACGTAAATCGAATAATGCATTAGCACCTTCTGCTGTTGATGTAATTATTGTTTTCATATCTGTAATTTTCTAATTTTTTATTTATTTAAACACTCTATTTGTTTTGAATTGCACGCGGGACATTTTTCTTTCTCCATTGTTGCAGGTATATTAAATCGTGCATTACACTTTCTACACTCATACCAATCTTTATCTAAAACTGCATTTCCAAATACTGTTTTTATGTCTTTTACCTCGACCAAAGCTGCTGCAATTTTTCTCCTAGCACATTCATAAATTCGTGCAAAAGTAGGACGAGAAACTCCCATAACTTCGGCTGCTTCTTTGTGATTCATTAAGTCATAATCGGCCAATTTTAAAGACTCATATTCTTCATACAACAATTCAATGGATTGTCTTTTCCTTCCATTAGTACCAAATGGCCTATATCCTTTAAAACGTGGCGGTTCTACAACTTTTCTTAATCTAACTCTTCTTGGCATTACAATTATTTTCTACAAATCTATTGAGAATATTCTCATTTCGCAAATTATTTTCAATTAAATAATTTAGTACTAAATATAAAAAAAGAGATCCTTTTAAAGATCTCTTTCTTGTATTTTTTTTAAAGTTAAACTTCTTGTTTTTCCGAGACAAAATGAGCAAACTGTTTTTCAACTGTAACTGGCTCTGTTAAATAAAGTTCTGCTATCTGCTTCGACATAATATCAGGAAATACATATTCGTTTCCATTTTCGAGACCAAGAATAATATTACGTGCAATACTATGTGGCAATGCCTTATTTAGATTTATTTTTTTTGCCAGATTTATATGAACAGGAGCAGGATAAACTCCCATTACCAATATATTAGTATTTAGTAATTCGCCACGCATTCCTAGCGTAATGCTATGGGCTGCAGCCTTCGAAACAGAGTAAGTTGCTGCTATCGGCATACTTGCTAATCCTAAAATTGATACTATATTAACTATTGCAGCACAATCTTTATTCCTTAAATGATCGATTAATGAAATTGTTAATTTCAACAAACTCTCAACATTAACACTAATATTAATTGTAAGACTATCTATAGTATTCTCAGAAAATAACCCCTCAGCTTCGCATATTTCGGCATTATTAATTAAAATTTGAGTATCCTTTAACATGCGTGCAGCTTTTATAATCGATCTATCATTTTTTAAATCTAATAATACCGGTACAAGTCTGTTTTTATATTCCAACTTTAAATCATTTAGTGATTTTATATCCCGAACACCAGCATATACTTTTAAAGCGCCCTCCTCTAATAACTCCACCACTAAAGCCCGTCCAATTTCATTACTTGCTTCACTTACAAAAGCTACTCTCTCTTTTGGTGATATCCTTAAATCATTCAACACGACCTCCGTTTTGATTCACACTTTTTCATAAAACAGTCTAAACAAGTTACAAAGATCTTCTCCTAATATCAATGTAAATAAAAGCTCCTTTCTAATTTAGAAAGTGAGTAATAATAGACCTTACACTAATATTTTTTATACGCTTATTTTTTTACCTTTGTAAAGGTCGAAATATTTTGGCGATTTCTTATCGGGGTGCAAGTAATCTATAATCTTTTCCAATGGCATTCCTGGCTGGAAATTTTAAGAAATGTTTCGACCTTTACAAATAATCTGCTTTTAAAATTAAAGTGCAAACCAAACATCTTAGTTTACACTTAGTACTATATAATTAACCAGAAAATAGCCAAAAATGTCATCTAACTATTTCAAAAGCCACCCAGACGAAAAAGGAAAGTTTGGAGAATATGGCGGAAGCTATATTCCAGAAGAATTAAACAAGGAAATGCAAAAAATTAACGATGCTTACTATTCAATTAGTAAATCCCATAAGTTTATTTCTGAACTTAGAAGCATACGCAAGCATTTTCAGGGAAGACCCACTCCTGTATATTATTGCAACCGTTTATCGAACAAATATGGCGGTCGTATTTATTTAAAACGAGAAGATTTAAATCACTCGGGAGCGCATAAGTTAAACCACTGCATGGGAGAAGCCTTACTTGCCAAACATATGGGCAAAAAGAAACTAATTGCAGAAACTGGAGCCGGGCAGCATGGAGTTGCATTGGCTACTGCAGCTGCCTATTTTGGATTAGAATGTGAAATACACATGGGCGAAGTAGATATGGTTAAGGAACGCCCAAATGTTGTTCGTATGGAAATTCTAGGTGCTAAAGTTGTTCCTGTTACCCATGGCTTAAAAACTTTAAAGGAAGCTGTAGATTCTGCTTTCGAAGCATACTTAAAAGATCCAATAAACACTATATATTGTATCGGTTCGGTTGTTGGTCCTCATCCATTTCCAATGATGGTGCGCGAATTTCAAAGAGTTGTAGGAATCGAAGCAAAAGATCAATTTTTAGAAATGACAGGTGAATTGCCAGATAATGTTGTTGCCTGTGTTGGAGGTGGTAGTAATGCTCTTGGTATTTTCTCTGCTTTTTTAGAAGATAAAGAATGTAAACTTCATGGAGTTGAGCCTGCAGGCAAATCCTTTAAGAAAGGAGAACATGCTGCTACTTTAACTTTCGGAAAACCAGGCCTTATACATGGATATAAATGCTACTTGCTACAAGATCAAAATGGCGACCCCGATCCTGTTTATTCTGTTGCCAGCGGATTAGATTATCCGGGAGTTGGACCTGAGCATTCCATGCTAAAAGACTGGAATAAAGTTGAATACTCTTCGATTAATGATAAAGAATGTATTGATGCATTTTATGAATTAAGTCGTTTAGAAGGAATTATTCCAGCTTTAGAAAGTTCACATGCAGTAGCGTATGCAATTAAGCTTGCTCAAGCAAATCCTAAAAAATCAATTTTAGTAAATTTAAGTGGTAGAGGCGATAAGGATATCGATTTTATTGTAGAAGAATACGGATTACCGAAAATTAAATAATTTTAAGTTTTATAAGCTTTAAAATGCTGCTCTTATGGGCAGCATTTTTTCATTTATTTGGTCTGTTTCAATTTTTGGCACTATATTTACAATACTATGAAAGAAGTTTTCCAATTTTCGAAAGATTTAAGCAAAGAATTTAAATTCATAAGCTCGCGAAGTAGCGGTCCTGGCGGACAAAATGTTAATAAAGTAAATTCTAAAGTAGAATTACGTTTTTCAATATTCGATTCTAAAATATTAAGCCCAGAAGAAAAAGAAACTCTTTTTAGAAAACTTTATCATCATATTAATAGTGATGGAGTACTAATAGTTAGTGCACAAAATGAACGATCGCAATTATCAAATAAAGAAATTGCCATAGAAAAGTTGTATCAATGGATAGAGCTTGCCTTAAAACCTGTAAAACCAAGAAGAAAAACTCGTCCTACACGAGCTTCGAAAGAAAAACGAATTGCCGATAAACAAATGCAGGCAAAAAAGAAACAGGATAGAAAAAAACCTGATTTTTAATAATTATAAAAGGGTTGCATTACAAAATACAACCCTTTTTATTATTCAGAATTTCGTCTTAATTACATATCAGCAAAAAAGTCGTTTCCTTTATCATCAACAATAATAAAAGCAGGGAAATTTTCAACACGAATCTTACGAACTGCTTCCATTCCCAACTCAGGGAAATCAATTACTTCAATCGACTTAATACTGTTTTTAGCCAATACTGCTGCTGGTCCTCCGATTGATCCAAGATAGAATCCACCATTTTCTTTACAAGCATCAGTTACCGACTGATAACGATTTCCTTTTGCAACCATAACCATCGATCCTCCATGCTTTTGGAATACTCCTACATAAGGATCCATTCGTCCGGCAGTTGTAGGTCCGAAACTACCTGATGGCATTCCCTCTGGAGTTTTTGCTGGTCCTGCATAATATACAGGGTGATTTTTGAAGTATTCAGGCATTTCTTTTCCTTCATCCAACATTTCCTGAATTTTCATATGTGCCATATCTCTGGCAACGATTAAAGTTCCAGAAAGATTCAAACGAGTTTTAATTGGATACTTGGTTAATTCTTTCAGGATATCTTCCATTGGCTGATCTAAATCAATATCAACTGCTGCTTTCATAGCAGGAGCTTCCTCTGGCAAATACTTAACAGGATTTTTCTCTAATTGCTCTAAGAAAATACCATCTTCGTTAATTTTTGCTTTGATATTACGATCGGCACTACAGCTAACACCTAATCCAACAGGACATGAAGCTGCATGACGAGGCATACGAATTACACGTACATCATGAACAAAATATTTACCACCAAACTGAGCACCAATTTCACTTTTTTGGCAAATTTCCTGAACTTTTTTCTCCCACTCTAAATCGCGAAAAGCCTGACCACCTTCGTTTCCTTCTGTTGGCAAATGATCGTAATATCCGGTTGAAGCTTTTTTAACTGTAGCCAGATTAGCCTCGGCCGATGTTCCTCCAACCACTAATGCCAAGTGATAAGGTGGACATGCAGAAGTTCCAAGATCTTTGATTTTCTTTTCTATAAATTTTGTTAAATTCTCTTCGTTTAAAAGAGCTTTAGTTTCCTGATAAAGAAAAGTTTTATTAGCAGAACCACCACCCTTAGTCACGAATAAAAATTCATAATCGCTTCCTTGATTTGAATAGATATCGATTTGAGCTGGAAGATTATTTCCTGTATTTTTTTCTTCGAACATGCTAAAAGGAACAACCTGAGAATATCTCAAATTTCTTTCTTTATAGGTTTCGAAAACTCCTTTTGAAAGATGTTCAGCATCGTTTGCACCTGTATAAACATTTTCTCCTTTTTTTGCTACAACAATAGCAGTACCGGTATCCTGACAAGTTGGTAATTGTCCGTCGGCAGCAACCACCTGATTCATTAACATTGTATGTGCAACAAAACGGTCATTATCCGAAGCTTCATTATCTTTTAAAATATTCTGCAATTTTGCTAAATGTGCAGGACGCAAGAAAAATGAGACATCAGAAAATGCTTCTTTCGATAACATTTCCAATCCTTTAGGATCTACTTTCAAAATTTTTCTTCCATCAACATCAATAGTTGATACATAGTCTTTTGTTAGCAAACGATATTCTGTGGTATCCTTTGTAATCGGAAAAGGCTTCTGATATTTAAATTCGGACATGATAAAATATTTAAATTTTGTTTATTACAATATAAATTACAAACAAGGAATTAAACCCTCGCTTAAAATCTGTACAGACAAAGATATAACAAAATGACATTTACCCTTTACAGAAAAGGCTATTCTAAAACATTGCCCTGTAACATATCCTTTCAATCATATCTATTTATTCATTTTTTAATAATTCTATAATATTGTTCTTTCTAAAATTAATAATTGGTATTAAAATCCATAATACACCACTTAGTAACATAGCTCCCAACAACAAACCAACATATAAATAAGGAATTGCAAAAGCAGGAGAAAATAAAGATGGCAATACCGCTAATAATGCTGCTCCTATACCACAAAACAAGCCACATATCAAGAGAAAGAAATTCTCATAAAATAATAATTTAAAAATATCTTTGGCAGTATAACCAATAGCGGTAAGTAAAGCCAATTCTTTTTTACGCTCCCATATATTTCTAAGTAAGACAATTCCTAATCCAATTGTTCCTATTACAATACCCAAACCACCCAGAAACATAAACATACTTAAGTAGGTATTTTCAACAGAATAAAAAGCCGCCAAACGATCCGATGTTTTAACACCTCTAAATCCCAAATCCTGAAAATTATCTTCGAGTTTATTCATAAAAAGAGTATCTGAAACATTACAATCGGCTAATATAACTTTGGAACCACTCACCGATGGAAAATGCTTTTGGAATTGATGTTCGGCAATTAAAATATTCCCCTGAAAAATTGAGTTTGCTAGGCCTCCAAGTAAAAGCAATTTAATATCCTTACCAAATTCATTCTGATAAACTAAGGTATCGCCTACAGACTTTTTTAAGCCCCAAACAATTACAGTTTGATCGGCAAAAGCAGGAATTACTTCCTCACCAATACTCTGATTTAAAGTATGCCAGGGATTTTTCTTATCGACACTATCGTGTAGTTTTACAAAAGAAAAGGCTTTTCTTTGTTCAAAATAAGAAGTCTTAAATCCTAAAATTCGGGGTTTACTTACCTGATTTAAATTTAAACAACTTGCATCGTCTCCTTCTAAAGTTTTAAACTGCACAAACTCTACAGAATCGTTTAAATCACCATCGAAAAAACCAGCTTTTACTTGTCCCTCTTTACTATTTAAATCAGTTAAAACAGGTAAAGATGAATCAATCCAATAGTCATAGCCACCTGTTCCCGAACTATTTACATTGGCAACATTAAAGAATGTTTTACGATTAGCACCTGTAATTAATACTGAAAAAGTTCCAAGTGCAAGCAGTATTACAATGGCCAGACTTCTTTTTGTATTACGCACTGCATTTTTGGATGCCAGTTGCCACAAATTAAAAGTAACAGAACTCTTTTTACCGGCAAGAGCATTAAAATAATAATAAACAAATGCCGATTCGGCCATAAGAAATATCCCTCCTGCCGAAAGCAGAAGTTCTGCATTTTGCTCTAAGGATGACAAGAATACATAAAGTACAAGTAGCAAACTAACTAAAAATAGAAATAATGCCAATAGAAGATAAACTGAGCATCTAGGTGTACTTACTTTTTCCTGATTTACATTACGAATTAGACTAAGTGCTGATTGTCGAAGTTTTTTTCTGCTAACAATAAAAATACAGATCATAGCAATTACTATGCCCAAAACAAAACCTAATAGTAAGCTATATGCTTGCAGATTAACACTTAACATATTGGTTCGCACCACATCTTTCCAAACCGAATTAAGAGCCGAAAGCAACAATTTATTGTAAATAATTCCTCCCAATATTCCTAAAACTCCACCAAAAAAAATTGAAACAAAAGATTCATAAACTCTTATTTCTAAAATCGCCTTTGGCTTTAAACCCAAACTAAGAAGAATTCCTGTTTCCTTATTACGATTATCGATATTTAAGGAATAAATTAAAACAATAAGCAACACGGCGGCCACAAGAATAAAAAAGCTCAAACTTAAAAAGAGGCTTCCAAAATCGACCATATTATTTGCTGCCTTTTTTCCCTCATCCCTAACCGATTGAAACTGGATATTAAGCATTTCGGGACGAATTACCTTAAGTAATTTATGCTTTAAGTCCACTAAGTTTGATGCACTATTATCAAATCTTATTGCTGTACAATCTCCATATTTATTGCTCCACAAATTTGTAGCATTCTTTTTTGATATTATTGCCTTTGGGCTGCCTTTGTATTTTTCCCAATAATCCTCGTCTTTCTTTCTGATCTTAGAAAAATCAAGCGGAACACCTGCCTCCCATTCGTTGCAGGAACCAGCACCAGATAAACCCGGAAAATTAGGCATCATGCTCTTGTTAAAAACATAATTCGGAACAATTCTTACTACTTTAAAACTTCTATTTTTCTCTTGCAAGTGTCTTAAATCGCCAATCACAAAATATCTAAGCTGAATAGAATCGGTAATACTTAAATTTAAATCCTTAGCTAACCATTCGTTTATTACTATTTCATTATCCTTAAGTTGATACTTATTATTACCCGATAAAGAGCTTACAAATGAATAAGGAGTTTCGGCATTATCTGATTTTATGCCATTTACAAAATAAGTTAATAATGTTTCCTGATTTAAAGGAATTTGGCTTATCTGTTCAGATATAACTCTATCGATAAATACCCTTTTCGAAATTAATTCAAATCTAGATGTCTCTTTAATCTCTCTTATTTCTAAACTTGCATCTTCAATTTTCCAGTTTCTATTTAGGCTGCTATTAATATCTTCCTTTGTTATTAAATGCCCTTTTTTCGAAGCTATTAAAATTAAATTTGAGAAAGTCTTTAATTCCATTTCTTCAGCAAGATATTTCCTCGAAAGAAACACATTAAATGGTGCCACCTGATTACTTTTCAAGCTAAATTGACCTAAGAGTTTCTTATCAGCAATAGCTTTAACTTTTAATCGTAAAGCTAAACTTTGATCCTGATCGGATACAAAAGGAGCATTCGCCGGAATTAAACTTCCTTTCTCAACGCGCAATAAAAACTGATCTCCGGGCAATAGTTTCATTCTCTCGGCAAGATTATGGCTCACTATAACTTCATCATCTTTTAAATTCTGAGCGATTGTATCGGTCAAGTTCCAAAACTGATTATCTATGCCATATACCTGAACATCATTTACCCGGATATTAGATTCAGGATTAATACTTAAACCACTAAGCTTAAGCACAGGAGACACAACTGCATTTAAATCCTCAGCCATTTCTTTTGCCAGATCGGTTCTTACATAACGATCACCCAATTGCATAGCATATTCTACCTTTCCCAAACGTAAATTCACCAGTTCTCTAAGGCTGTATTTAACAGAATCGCCAATTATTAATGCACCTGTTAAAACTGCTGTACTCACTACAGTTGCAAACAAAACAGCAAAATGCTGTTTCTTATAAAACCATAAACTTTTAAGAATGTATCTGAATTTATTCATATTAAAAAATTGTCGATTTCCATTGCTATCCAAATTTTAAATATCAGATTATTTTATGGATTTATTTAGAATCCTAATGCATCCAGAATTTTGTCATTCAATTTTCGATTTTCACCTATGTACGGATAACAATGTATATGAATTGCAGGATTAAAATTCATTTCGATAATTGCATAATTATCTTTAGTAGCAGGCTTGGTAACATCTTCAATCATCATATCCAATCCTGTAATTTTAACATTTAAAGCTTCCGCCGATTTTATGGCTATATCTTTATACGACTGATGAATATCATCTGTATAATCGATACTATCGCCTCCTGTACTTATGTTTGAATTTTCTCGCAAATACACCACTAAATCCTTCTCTAAAATACTATCAAAATTGAATCCTTGCTCTTTTAAAAACATTTGCTCCGCTTCCTCCAAATTAATTTTTTCCAAAGGTGTTCGGTAAGCTCTTCCCCGCAAAGGATCCTGATTTTTAATTTCTACCAGTTCGCGAATTGTTTTTATTCCATCGCCTTTTACGTTAGCAGGCACTCGGTGTAAAATTCCATCAACACGATCGTTAATCACAAAAAAACGAAACTCTCTTCCCGAAATAAACTCCTCAATTAAAATACTACCATCATGCTCAAAAGCAATATCCACGGCTCTTTGATAAACCTCTAAACTTTTATTTTCTTTTAAAATTGTAATTCCAAGACCATAATTTGTCGATTTTGGCTTTACTACAATTGGTTTGCCTTCAAACAAATCAAAATCTGAACGTGCCTCTTCTGCATTTTGATAATCGAGACCACAAGGAACACGAACCGAATTGGCACTTAATATTTTCTTTGTAACCAGCTTATTTTCCATCATTAAAACGCTAGAATAATTATCTAATGAGGTTCGCGTTGCTTGCATTACATATTCTGTTTTATCCCCTTGAGTTAAACTGATAAAGTTCTCACTTCTATCCAATATATTAAACTCCACTCCTCTTCTTAAAGCTGCTTTCATGAGTAGCTGCGAAGACAATTCTAGGTCTTCAAATCCGTGAAAACGAAAACTACTCATCTCACTTTCTTCCTTGTACTGCTTTGCTTTATTTACATGAAAATTAATAAAACCTTCCTTCATTACTCTTTCCTTAAGCCTAAACGATTTTCTCTTGTCGGGATCAGTAATTAGAGCACCAACCTCGTTTAATGCAGAAGAATATTCTTCATTTTTATTCAGATTTGAATCTGACATAAACTGCTTAATATCAGCAAATAAATTATCCAGCATCTCTTTATAATTCACAGATGCTCCCTTATTATTTATTAGAAATAAATCGGGACTAAGTCCATAACAGGAAACTAAATCCTGATTTTTAGCTGCTATTTTTTGGTCTTCGTTCTGATAGGTATTCTCTTCCTCTTTAAACAGACAATACAATAAAAACAAGTGAGTAAAATACAGTCTGTTTTTAGAAATGCCAGATTTTTCAAAAGGATCCAAATCAAGAATACGAACCTCTAAATGAGAAATCTGTTTTGTATCAGGAATAAATTTTAGACGTATTGGTAAATACAACTCTTCACCAGAAAGAATATCCCCAGCTTCAATTAGTCTGGAAAGCGAAGCAAAATAGCTATCTAAACTATTAAAATCTATATAATATTCCTCTTTATTTCGATAGCCTCCCGAGCTATTTCGAATAGATATTGCATTACCACAGCCCAATGATGTTTTTATTCCGGTTTTAAGTGACTTCATTTTTAAAGATGGATCGGAAACAGGACTTTCGCCAAACAGCCAAATTAGCATCCAACGGTTACGCATAAAATTGCGCACCATTTTAAGGTAAATACTTTCTCTAAATTTTTCCGAATCTCCATTCCAAGCTATCGCTTTTTTAAGTTTGCGCTCAAGCCTCGAGGTCAGTGAAAAATTAAAATGAATTCCGGAAAGCATTTGCCTCTCCTTTCCATATCTATTGGCTAATTCTTCTCTATATTTTTCTTTATGAATGCCCTTATCACCAAACTTAGCAATGGGAATTTCTTCTTCCTGAGGCAATAAAGGCGGAGCACTTTGTGGCCATAACAATTCATCAATCAAATTCTCTGAAATCACATCTTGCAGAGTCTCCAAAAAACCATGAACCTCAGCAACACTTTGCAAGGGTGGAGTAATCATTTCTACCTGACTTTCAGAAAAATCGGTGGTTATAAAAGGATGATGAAATTTATCTCCTAAAATTCCAGGATGTGGAGTTCGGGCCATACCTCCTTTGTAATCGACTCTTACATTTTCCTTTTCAATTCCAAATTGTCCATTAATCAAACTCTTTCGAATTCCATCACACTTTAAGGCTTCTGTTATATTATTTAATCGATTCATATCAATTAGAATTTACCAAATGTATTGTTCTTAAAATAAGTTCTTAATAAAAAATAAAGGACAAGTCCTTTTAATATACTACTTCCTGTAATACTCCACCAAACTCCGTTTAAACTTAAGAAGGTATAAAAGCCTAAAAAATAAGCCCCTGGTAAACGAAGAGAAGTAAAAATAACACTAACGGTAGCCGGTATTTTTGTTTTTCCTAAGCCATTAAATACTCCTGCCGATATCATTTCCAAACACATAAACAACTGTGAAACAGCCAAAATCATTAAATAATCCTTTCCCATTAATATACTTTCCTGTTCGGGTACAAATATTGAGAATAATGTTTGGGGTAATAATAAAAAGATTAAGGTGGTAACAAATGCTACAAGAAAAGCAATTCGCCAACCTGCTCGATATATATTTGGAACTTCGGTTAAATTTTTTGCACCATAACTATGACCAACCATAATGGTTACAGCTTGCATTAATCCGCCAACAATCATAAATGTTATGGACTCTATTTGAACACCAATTTTCTGAACTGCTATGGCATTGGGTCCCCAATCGGCAATAATTCGTGCCAGAAAAATATAGATAATAGAAAATGAAATTCGTTGAATTGCAGCGGGAGTACCAACAGCAAATAAAGTTTGTAATTTACTCGATTTTGGGAACAAGCCCTTAAATCGGATGTTCTCAAACTTCTTCATAGTAATAAAGAAGAATACCAAACTACAAGTTCTTCCTACAATAGATGCAACTGCTGCTCCCTCAACTCCAAACTCAAATACAATAATTAAAAGTGGATCGAGAATTATATTTATCAATGTACCAATTACACTAGCTTTAAAAGATATTTTTGTTTTTCCATGCGCATTAAAAATGCTGATAAAAAGAAGATTAACAAAGCTAACAATAATTCCAAATGCACTGATTATGAGATAAGAAGTAGCCATTTCGTTAACCGCAGCATCTTTCATTTGAAAAAAGCCAATAAAATGCTCTGGGAAAGTTAAAAACACCGAGGTAAAAAGAATGGCAATACTACCAATTCCCCATAAGCCTGAGGTAGAATATCGTGCAGCATCATCCATATTTTTAGCGCCAACCGAATGAGCAATCTTAACATTGGCCCCAACGGTAACTATAGAAGCCATTGCCCAACCTAAATGCAAAAAGAATCCTGCCGATCCAACAGCAGCAACAGCTCCACTACCTAAATAACCAACCCAAATCATATCGGTAAGATTATAGGTCATGTGCAACAAATACGAGCCTATTATTGGAAAAGCTAGCTTCAACAACTTTCGACCAACTGCCGAATAGGTTTGCTCTTTTTTAAGAAATCTGCTAATATATTTCAACATTTATGAAACTATAGTAAAATTCATACTAATGTGCTTAATAATAATACGAGAATATGCATCCTTATTTTATCATTTGTTTAATTAAAATATCTAATTCACTCTTTAGGGATATTGTTTTATCGAGCTCATACTGATTGTTTGCAATTAAACAAGATGGAATTTTTTGAGCAATTTTCTCTAAGTCCTTTCCTTTCTCTGTTAAACAAATTAAAACTTTTCGCTCATCATTACAGCATTTATTTCTCTCAATAATTTTAAGCTGTTCCATTCTTTTTAGCAATGGTGTAACAGTATTTGTGTTTAAATATAACCTACTAGCAATCTCGTTAACACCAACGCCTTCTTTTTCCCACAAAATTAGCAAAACCAAGTACTGCGGATAAGTAACACCTAGGTCATCCAAATAAGTTTGATACATCCTAATCATTAAACGGGATGCTGCATAAATCGAAAAACACAATTGATTGTCTAATTTCAATAAGTCTTTTTTTTTGGTGTCTGATTTTTCCATATTTTAATTTATATCGCCTGCGATACAAAAGAACAAAATACTATACTCAGATCAAAGAGATATTAATTCTTAAGAAATTTTTAACAAGTACACTCTACCCATTAGTTGTTACAATTATCCTATAATATGCAATTAATTGATTAATTTCGGTATTCGAATTTTATAAAACAATTTATAAGTTTTATAAATTCACTTACACTTGTAATTATCTGTTTCACATCATCATAAAATCATGTTAAAAAATCTTTTAAAAGATAATTTTGGTTTTTCAACTTTTAAACCAGGTCAAAAAGAAGTAATTTCGAATATTCTGGAAGGAAAATCTGCCATAGCTATTTTTCCAACAGGCTCAGGAAAATCCTTGTGTTATCAATTACCAGCCTTACAATTAGCCGAGTTAACATTAGTGGTTTCTCCCTTATTGGCCTTAATTAAAGATCAAATTGATTTCTTGCAATCTAAAAATATATCGGCCGTACGTATTGACTCTTCTCTTTCAAAAGAAGAAGAACAGGATATTATGAATGGTATCCGCGCTAAGCGACATAAAATACTAATGATATCGGTTGAGCGATTTAAAAATGAACGTTTTAGAAGATTTTTAAAAGAAATTCCAATTTCGCTTATGGTAGTTGATGAAGCCCATTGTATTTCTGAGTGGGGACATAACTTTAGACCAGATTACTTAAAACTACCCGATTATAGAAATGAATTTAAAGCGAAACAGGTTCTTTTACTTACTGCAACAGCAACTCCTAAAGTAATTGAGGATATGTCGACTAAATTTTCAATTCCTAAAGAACAAGTTAGCATTACTGGATTTTATCGATCGAATTTAAATTTAGAAGTTATACCTGTTACTCAATCAAAAAAAAATGATCAATTAATATCCTTGTTAAGTAAAAGAAAAAATGAATGTGGTATTGTATATGTAACACAGCAAAAAACAGCAGAGGTAGTTTCTAAAATTTTAAGCTCGAAAGGAATATCTTCCAAAGCATATCATGCCGGATTAAAAAGCGAGGATCGCGAAGAAATTCAAAATCAATTTATGGATAACAAAGTAAATTGTGTAGTTGCAACAATTGCTTTTGGAATGGGAATAGATAAAAGTAACATTCGGTATGTAATTCATTACGATCTGCCAAAATCAACCGAAAATTATTCTCAGGAAATTGGAAGAGCTGGTCGCGATGGAAAAAAATCAGATTGCATTGTTTTGGCAAATCATGACAATGTTAATGTGCTTGAGAATTTCATATTTGGAGATACTCCTGACCTGTTAGGCATAAAACAGATTCTCACGCTCATAAAAAAGGCTGAAACAAACTGGGAAATCAAGTTAAATACACTTCCTGCACTATGCAATATTCGTATTCTTCCTATTAAAACCCTACTGGTTTACATGGAGATGCGTGGAATTATTAAACCTTTATTTAGTTATTTTGCCGATTACCGATTCAGCTTAAATAGCGATGAAAAAAGTATCATTGAAAAATTCCAAGGAGAGCGAAAGAAATTTATTCAGGCAATTTTCGATCATTCACAAAAAGCCAGAAAATGGATAAGTGTAAATTTTGATACTATTATTGAAAATTATCCGACTGATAGAAATCGAATTGTATCGGCATTAGAATATTTCGATAAACAACAATTAATTAATTTGGAAGCAAAACTAATGGTTGATGTTTTTGCAATTACTAATACTAGTTTTGATATTGATGAAATAGCACAAGAACTTTACGATAGTTTTAAACAGAAAGAAGAAGTTGAAGTGAACCGAATTCGAGAAATGTTAAGCCTGTTTGAATCTAAAACTTGTATTAGTAAAAATCTGGCTAATTATTTTGGTGAATATCCTGAGTGGGAAAAATGCGGACACTGTTCTGTTTGTAAGTCTGGAAGTATTAAAATTGAAAACTCTAATCATTTAAAAGCTTTAAGCGAATTCGATTATGAGGAATTATGTGGACAAACAATTGATAAACTAGAAAATAAATATACGAATACACTGCTTACCAAATTTTTATGCGGTATAAATACACCAATTTTTACACGCTTAAAACTAAAACAAAGCAAGTACTTTTCATATTTAGAAAACTATAGGTTTGGCGATGTTTTAGAATGGGTAAACAAAAATAATAAGTAAGAATGCTTTATAATAGTCCTTATTTTTATAGCCTTAATTTAATACTATAATTACTTTGAAAAGAAACCCTAATTATCCTTTTGCCCCTAAAAAATTCCCAATCTTTTACGGATGGGTAAGTTTGATAGCCGGAACACTCGGTGTACTTTGTAGTATTCCTGGGCAAACTATGGGCGTGTCGGTTTTTACCGATTACCTAATGGAATCTTTGCAATTAAGTCGCGATGCACTAAGCTCTGCCTATTTAATTGGAACAGTTACCAGCTCTTTTTTTCTTACCTATGCCGGAAAAATTTACGATAAATTTGGAGCCAGATTTACTGCAATAATTGCTGCCTTAGGCTTAACAATTACACTAATGTTATTCTCTGTATCCAATAAAATTACAGCGGGAATATCAGAATTTACAGATATTAATTTTTCTGTTATTTCCTTTGTTTGCATAGCCTTATTCTTCTTTTTTCTTCGATTTTCGGGACAAGGTGTTTTAACTCTTGCATCGCGAAATTTAATTATGAAATGGTTCGATCAGCGCAGAGGATTAGCCAATAGTATTTCGAGTGCTTTTCAATCTTTTGGCTTTGCAGTCTCCCCTCTTTTTATTGCCATGCTAATTGGAAAGTTTAATTGGAATATCACTTATCAAATTCTCGCAGTTTTAACTCTTCTTTTTATTGTTTTTGCTTTTGTTTTCTTCCGCGATAATCCCGAGGAGTGCGGCTTAATTCCAGATGGAAAAAAATTGAAACCCAAAGTAAAAAGCAATCCAACTTTTAAGACTAAAAAACAATATACCTTAAAAGAAGCTCGCAACACTTGGGTATTTTGGGTGTTTGCTTTGGCCTTAAGTTTTAATTCGTTTTTCATTACAGGGTTTACATTTAATGTAATTTCAATCTTCGATTCGTGTGGATTATCAGAACAGAAAGCACTAAGCGTATTTATTCCAGCCTCTGTAATATCAATTATTTCGGCTGTTATTGGAAATTTAGTAAGTGACTATATTCGCTTACAAAAATTGCTGATTATTTTCCTTTTAGGCTGTTTGCTAGCTACTTTAGGCGTAGCAATTCTTGAATACCCATTAGGGTATTATGTGCTAATTTTAGGAAATGGTATAATGGGAGGATTATTTTCTGTTTTAGCTGCAATTACATGGCCTCGATTTTATGGTAGAGAACATTTAGGTGCTATTAGTGGACTTGCAATGTCGATGATTGTATTCTCGAGTGCTATTGCACCTCTATTTTTTAGCAGAATTTTCACTTTAACAGGAAGTTATAGTTTGGCCGGATATATTGGTGTAAGCACTGCTATATTACTACTATTGTTCTCGGTAAAAGCTAAGAATCCCCAGTTGTGTTAGAAACAAATTATGATACTCCTCAAAAAAACGAGGAGTATTTATTATTTTTTTAAATCCTTCACCAATCTATTTATTGATATCAGATCGAAATCGTTAAATTGCTCTTCCTTATAATTTTTCACAAACTCCTGATTAATAAGAAATAACTTACTATTATAGGTATCCTGCGGAAAAGTATTCTCACTATGAAAATCGTCGAAACTGGTAAAGTTTAATGGGCAAGCAGACAATTCCCAGGCATCGCCTTCCTGATTCATAAAAAGCAGAGGCAAACCATGGGTTCGACAAATAAAAGGACGAGATTCATAAATCTGACACAAATCATCAATTAGAAAATTACAGCCTTCGGCATCCTCATCTAGTACTTTATGGGCATCAGGCGGATTTTGTTTTAATTCCTCAAGAATACTGAAATACTCTACAGGCAAAACCTGAAAATTCATACAACAATCGGAACAGCCTTTTTTACATGCCATTTCGTTCTTGTGCAAAGCAGCTAACTTATTACTTACTTCGCTTACCTCATCTCGCAACCGACGATACTTTGTCAATTCTTCTCTTGCCTTTTCGTTCATTTCTATAATTTTTGTGAGGCAAAAATAGTTTTTTTCTGTTTCGAATCGAATTATACTCTTTAATATTCTACTAATTGCTTAACCAGACCAATTAAAATGGGTCACCATCAAAAGTTGGGTCTACTCCACATTTTTTTTTAGCTAAGCAAAAATTTTAGATAACCTAAAAAGGAAGAAATCTAAATCAACAATCCCTCTTAAAGATCTTCTGAAATTTTTAATTTTAGCATTTAAAGATTCGGCAAAAGCGTTTGTACTTCTATTCAAGAAATAATTAACAATTTGTTTATGATGTACTTCAAAAGTTCTTTTTATTGAATTAAAAGAATCCATTCCGGCTCTTTCAATTTCATCGAACCATTGTGCTAGTTTAAGTCTAGCTACATTTGGTTCTAAAGATTGATTGTATATTTTTCTAAGTCCATCCGAGAGCCTGTATGCTTTCTTAATTTCGGGAAATCTTTCAAATAATAAACGAGCTCTGATTTCTTGAGATGTAGTCCATTTTTCCGGAGATTTATACAATGCATAACGAGCTCTAGCCATCAATTGTCGCAGTGTATCACCATTTTCCAATATTTCAGGTTTATACAATTTTCCTTCTAATTTCGCTTTCTTATACTCTGCATTTTCATCATCTATTATCTTCCACCTATGCTTAATTCTAAGCTCTTGTACGGCATCATTGGCCAGCTTTTGCACATGAAATCGATCTGTAGTGATTTCAGCTTTTAGAAAACATTTTCTTACGATCTTATTCATGCTACCAGCCATGTCAAGAGTAACTTCTTTAACGGTATAGCGCAACTCTTCTGAAATGTGTTCGCGAATTAAACTTATAATGGAATCAGCTTGTGTTCCGTTAAACACACCAACCAAGCTACCTTGCTTTCCTTTTTTATCTTTGTTACTGAGAATGGTATACAACTCTCCATTTGAAAAGGCTGTTTCATCAAGAGCTAAATTAGAACCTATGTTTTCAGGAAATATCAGGTAATCTTTGGCGTGTAGCTTTTTATCCCATTGATCAAAACCACTTAAATTTGTTTTGTACTGTCTTCGAAATTTATCACCATTTATTCCTAAATATATTTCAAGGCTTTTAATACTGATCGCATTAAAATCGACTAACTTCTTTTAAAAAAGCAGAATACTCTGCAGACATGCGAGTTCCTGAAATGATCAAATTCCAATCTCTACTTACTTTTTTACTCTTGCCATCAACAACAACATCCCAACGACGACGCTTGACATTAAGCTTAACTAACATATCTCGAATGGGATAATCTTCTATTTCTCGTGCTGGCATAAAACCACTGGCTTTGATAGAATAATCCTTATATTCCTCAGGAATAATCTTCTTTTCTTCTAAATAAATAGTTAATCTTCTTTCGTAAATTTCTTTCCCGCTAGAAACCTCTTTAAAATCTATTATATTAAAATAATCTAAAAGACCTTCTGGAAAAAATAGTGAGAGTAGTGACTTTTGCATATATAATCTAAAGTGTTTTTTCTATCAGCAAAGGTATTCCTTTTTGTACGCAGACCCAACTTTTGAAACTGATCCATTAAAATTCTAATAAAAACCCTACTTTGTAAAGCAATTAAAGAATTCAAAGCTCCAATTCAAAAGGCAAAATATCACCAAGCACAATTTTTTCGGGACTTACAATTGCTCGTATTGGATAAATTTCCACCCCATTTTGGTAGGCTTTTTTTAGTGTTTCTGCATATTCGGGATCGATATCTATGGCCGGAGCAAATACATCAACATCAGTTCGCTGAATTACATAAACCATAAGCGCACGCTTGCCCTCCTTTTTTACTCTCATTAATGTATTTAAGTGTTTTCTGCCACGAACTGTTACCGCATCGGGAAAGCGAGCATAATTATCCACTTTTAAACTCACATTTTTCACCTCTATAAAACATTCTTCTTGTGCATTTTGTGCAAAAACATCGAAACGACTATCGTCGAAACGCACTTCTCGTTTAACATCTGTATATCCTGTCAAAGCTTTTATTTCTTGATTTTTAACAGCTTCATATATTAATAAGTTTGGTACTGCCGTGTTTATTCCCACCCACGAATCATTAATTTTAATCATTTCCCAAGTATAATTGGTTTTCCTTTTCGGATCATCAACATAAGTTAAATACACCTCAGCACCTTCCTCTAAACAGGATTTCATACTTCCCGAATTGGCAGTATGCGCAACAACTATTTCACCCTTATCTAATTCAATATCCGCCAAAAAGCGTTTGTATCTTTTTATTAATCTACCATGAACAAGCTTAGCTGGAAAAATCATATCTGTTTTTTTATTAAAAGAGAATCAAATATAGATAGATTTCTTCTACTTTTGCGACACCCAATAAGAGATTTAATAATGAGTATATCAAAAGTATTTTTTTATAATCCGACCTGCGAAATTGCTATATCTAATGGCACGCTAAGCTATATGCCCAATAAAACATTAACTAAATTCGAACATGATTTGGATTTACTGTCCATGTATTTTGCTTCGGAAAATGATGTTGTATTAACACATGAAATGCCCGATTCTAAATTCCTTAAACTAATAAGCGATGCAGGAATAAAACTTCCTAAAATTATTAAGATTACTGATATTCTGCATCATCCTGAAGCACTACTATCCAAAAAAATAGAATTACACCCTTGGGGATGGAGTCCGAGAATTCACCACATTTTTAAGCCTTTAAAAAAATATTGCAGCGAGCAATTTCTAAATCAGCCAAACTCTTACTGGAAAGATAATCACAAAGAACTTTACAGCCGAAAAACAGCTTTAAGTGTGCTAAACGATTTTCTGGAAAACAATAATACCGGCTATTTGCACCATAGCAAAAAGGCAATTATATGTAAATCGGTAGAAGAAATAGATGCTTTAATTAAAAAATGGAAACAAATTGTAATTAAAGCTCCCTGGAGTTCGTCTGGCAGAGGTTTACAAGTATTAAGATATTCTTATTTAAATAAATCGATTACTCAATGGATAAATGGAACTATACAAGCACAGGGATATGTTATGGCTGAAGCTTTACTCCATAAGAAATTCGATTTTTCTTTACAATACTACTGCGATGGAAAAGGAAATTTAAAATTTCTTGGCCTTGCGTTTTTCGAAACAAATTCTAATGGTCAATACGATGGTAATATTTTGGGTGGTATTCCCGAGGAAATGAAAAATTACCTCTCACAAGAACTCATAGATGAACTATCAGCAGGCATGCTAAAGGCATTAAAAAAATCAGACATATCGGATAATTATTGCGGCTATTTTGGGGTAGATTGTATGATTATTGAAAACGAAAACGGAGAAAGTCTTATTCATCCATGTGTAGAAATTAACCTGCGTTATAACATGGGAACCTTAGCCATTATTCTCAATAAATACATTCATGAAAACTCATGTGGATCTTTTAAAATCAATTTTAAACCCAAAGAATCTTTCGATATTTTTCACGATAAAATGGTAAAAGAACATCCTTTTAAAATGAAGGATGGAAAATGGTTTAGCGGATATCTTCCTATGGTTAGTCCTTTTCAGAACAAGAGCTTTGGATTGTACATTTTACTTACAAATAAAGAGGAAACTCTATTATAATAAGCTTCCTCTCTATCTGGTTTAATATTATCAATTTTTTAATGATGGTGATGATGCTTTGCTGCACCAAAATACAAATGCGAAAAATTATGAACCAATTCGTTTAATTTACTAATGTAATTTAAATCGGTTGTTTGTTTGGTTTTCATAGCATAAACACATATTTCGTGCAATACAGTCAGCATTTTTTGATTCTTTTCGATTTGCTCAGGATTATCGCTCAACTTAACTCTTTGAAACATAAAATACTGAGTTGCAATATCCTGTAGTTTTTTAGCATGCTCTTCTTTATTATTTACCCAACGTACCAATTGATTATAATCGATATTATCGGCTAAGGATAGTTCAGTTATTTTTTTCATACTTTTTTCGATGGTAGTAATATGTTCACTCATTAATACCACCCTAAGAGAATCGGCATAAATACCACATGGAATTTCGCAATGTGCGTAAGATTTATTCACATTTCCTGTAAACATAAATAATATCAGCAATGAAGGTAAAGCAATAATTTTAAATAAATTTTTCATAACAGTTATTTCATTTTTTTATAAGTAACAATCTATTATTTAAAATTAATCTAATTAAACTAAAATGCAAATTTATGTTACAAAATAAAGTTTACTCTATTCCGTTAAACCAATTTTTAAAACTGTTCACTTTTTCGCGACTTACAATTAATTCCTTATCGAATTTATTACTTAATACAACCTTTAATCTCGAGTTTGAATGAATAGATACATTACTAATGGAATTAATATTTACAATAAACGATCTGCTTATTCTATAAAAGTATTTTGGATTTAACAAATCTTGTAATTCCTCCATTTTATAGTCGATAATATAATTACAATTATTGGCAAGTAGAATAAAAACATCGCGACCTTCGGCATAAAACAAAGTAATATCTTCGGCTTTAAATGATTTTAGCTTCTCCCCAACTTTAACCATAAATCGGGTTTTATAGTGCTTTTGAATATGAGATATTACTGCACTTAAGCTTTCTATATTTTCAATTTGAAATGAGTTTGATAAAGATTCTTTCATATTATCAAACTTTTTTAATGCAGTATACAAGGCATCGAAAGTTACTGGTTTTAAAAGATAATCGATACTATTTAATTTAAAAGCTTTTAATGCATACTCGTTATAAGCAGTAGTAAAAATTACAGGTATTTGCACTTGAACTCTATTAAATATTTCAAAGCTTAATCCATCAACCAAATGGATATCCAGAAAAATTAAATCAACATTATTATCAGGATTTCCCAGCCATATACTCGAATCGTTAACCGACTCAAATCGTTCTATTATTTTAATTTGCGAATCGTACTTATGCAACAAGCGCTCCAATTTATCGGCCGCTAAAACTTCATCCTCTATAATAATTACATCCATTCTTTTTTAAATTCTATTATTGATATTCTTCCAGCTTAATTTTAGGAATAAAAACTTTGCTTTGTTCGTTCAATATTTCCCATTTCAGTTTTAAATCAGAATAAAAACCAATTGTTTTTTGAATGGTTTGTTTCCGCAATTTAATTTTCGATAATGAGATTAATTTCTGTGCAGACGCAAATTCAAAAATCAGATAATTCTCGTTCTCCTTAACATCGATCTCTAACTTAATATTACTATCAAGCATCTGACAATATTCTATTAATGCGAATCCAGAGTTGATCTAAAGTGCTAATGCAATGAAAGCAGCAGCTAACCTGCCAAAAGTATGTATCATTAATCCTTTTGTAGATCTGACTTTACTAGCTTTTTGAATATCTGTTTTTTCAATTAACCAATTGAATATTGCCTCAACAGGTTGCCTAATTCTGGATACTGCCGTTGAGAATAAATCATCAGCAGCTTTAATTCTCTGTTTTATTATATCTGGCATTCCTTTTACCCCTTTGATTGGAGCAAGAGTCTGAGAGTTTTGATGTTTCAACATATTCTGGTTAAGCTCATTAATAAAGTATATTTTATCGCCAAAAAATGTTCTGTTCTCAATACCTGACCATGCTTCTTTAAAAACATTAACATCATTAACAGAAGCAGGAGTAAATAGTATTTGCTCAGGATGTGGCAATTTACCAATACGTCTGAAACCCAATAAATGCAGTTTCATACCATAATAATAAATACCTTTTGTCGAGCAGAATCCTTTATCTGTTATTTCTGTTGCAACTTTTCCAGAACGTTTGCCTGAACAGGTAATAATTGGCATTGAGTCCAATAAACTTTGATCCAGACAACAATCTTCCGGCTGATAGTCTGACAAAAGTATTTCAACTAACCGGGCAAAAGCTCCACTTAGTTTATTAAGTCTGTTATTAAAGGCTTTATAGCCTACTAACTTTGGAAACCATGATCTCAACCAGTCAGAAGCAAAACGGTGAATTTGTTTTACTTTTATATGCTCTTCATAGTGCATACAGTATAAATAAATGGTCATAATTTCTTGATCGGTAAATTCAGGTTTACTGTTATTACTGAATCTTTCACAATAAAATTGAAGTTCTTCAAACTTTTCGCAAACCAAAAAGTAAATTCTTATTAACTTGTCGTCTTTATCCTTGGAAATCATATCTAATTGTCACTTCGAAACTGACCTCAAGATACTGATTTTCAAGGATTTAAACAAATATACTCCACTGATAATCAAGGATTTAACAAACTTTTTTTATTGTTTTTTAACTCTGGATTCGCATTATTAATTGAATTATCTGTAAAATCATGTTAGGCACAACATTTATTTCCTTAGCTGATACAAGCTTCCAATTGATAATAAAATTATTCGAGTATCTGTAGTTCCTAATTTTAAGGTAGTTATTTACTTTAATCATCTCTTGATTTAAACAAACAATTTCGGAATATCTACTACCAATAATTTTTCTATAAAATAATGCTAAATTATCAATATACTCTTCTGCATATTCAACATCATTTTTTCTAATCATGCAAATAAGGCTCTCTAAAGATTCGTACAAAAATTCAGGGTTCAACTTATTTTTAAACACCTCTAATTCAAATTCGATATTTTGTCTGTTTATTTCTTCTTTTTTTAATATAAGTGAACTTTGGCGATCTAAAAAAAGGATACTTAAATAGAATAAATGAAATAAGATACCAAGCAAAACAAATACAATAAAAAATGAGGTAAACTCGGCCGAAAAATTACTTAAACCTATAAAATACCTATAATACAGCGAAATACATAAAAACACTACAATAAATGTAATTAACAAACTTCCCGCATATAAGATTAAAGATCGCACTAATAAACGATTTTCTAAATAGCCAATATTCTCAATTTTTCTTATCCAAAACCTGTATGATTCAAATAGAAAAAAAGTAACAAACATTAAAAAAAATAACTCTTCGGGACTAAAATTATTACTTATCTCGGACAATCGATCGAACACCAATAGCATTAATAAATACACCAACACCGAAACTACTGGCGGAATTAGAATACGATACAATACATTATTTAAATAACTAACTTTCATAATTAATCATCAATTAGTTACGGCTTGTGAAATTAATGGCAAACTCACTTTAAAATGCTCATTTTTATCCAGTAAAATAGAATTGTCTGTAAAAAAAGAGTATCTCTTTTTAATGTTATCAATTCCAATATGAAATGATTCTGCTTGCTCTTTTAATGGGTTAATATTATTCTTTATACTTAAATAATTATTGTCGTTTTCAATTTCGACCGACAAAGGCGTAGTTTGCGATATCATATTGTGTTTAATTGCATTTTCCACTAACATCTGAACCGAAAGCGGTGGTACATAAGTTTCTAATACCTCATCCGAAATATTTATTTTTAACTTATAAGCCTCTCGAAAACGTGTTTGCAACAAATAATTATAGGCTTCCACAAAATTTATTTCCTTACGTAGCGGAATTAATGCCTTATTATTCTGATTAAATATAAAGCGATAACTTTCGGCAAACATGCGAATAAATTTCTCTGCCACCTTAGTATCTTCGTATAGTAATGAGGATATTGTATTTAATGAATTAAACAAAAAATGAGGATTTAATTGTGATTTTAAAGCCTCAAACTGAAGATTCAACTGATTATTCATTAGCTCTACCGAACGTATCTGCTCTTCACGCATCTGGTTATATGAATAAATAACAAAGTCGATAATGCAGTACACTATAACCATTAATATTAGTATCAGAAAAGTTTTAAATATCTCATCCTTAAATATTAAATAAAACTGAGTATAAGTAAGTTCCTTACGAATAGAAATAAGAAACATTTCTGAGTATATGGCAATCAAAACGAGCCCAAGCAAATATAAAATACCGCATTGCACTATAAACCTTATTGCATATTGTTGACGCCAACTTACAATTCGATTTAAATATTTACCTATTAAAAGTGCCGACACACCAGCCCATAAACCAAATATTGCACTTGGCAGATATCCAATAAATTTATATTCTGCATCAGGAAGCTCTCCTGTATAGCTATAAAATACCAATACATAAAAAAGCACTCCTAAAATCGGACTAACTATGATAAATCTGATATTCTTTTTCACTTCTAAGTTCTTTAATTGCAGAATTTCATTTAAAGATACATCATTGTTTTAATTGTTTCAATCCAACTTTACTTAATATTTTAAAATAGTATGGTTTATTAGCAAAGCAGATATTTAATTTATTTTTGAATTGATTTTTTGAGATATAGTACTTTCATGAGTTTTCCATATTCATATTCCGACTGAATTTTTTGGGCTGCATTCAACAAAGCTTCATGAATATCCTCATCTTCCAAATCCATCTTTTTACTTGCAGTTAAAAGGAAATTTGCCAATTCATAATCCGATGATATGTTATCCGATTTCGCAATTAATTGCAATTGTTGTGTCTTACTTAACTTCCCTTTTACTAACAAACGCTTGTAAAACTGACTAAGCTCGAAGGAAGAAGAAATATTATCGGAAGATTTAATTAGAAAATCAAAACGCTCCTGTCCTAATTCTTCATAATCTATTAGTTGATCCAATACCCCTTTATAAGTATAATCGGAAGATATATTATCCATAAGTGAATTAAAATTAACTACATTAGTTTCATCTAATATCTGCTCTCGTATTATAGAATTTATAATTTGTCCCAATTCATAATCCGAACTTACCGACTCGGTAAGTTCAATAATTTTATCAATATTATTGGCTGATAAACCACTATCCTTAATTATTGATTTAATTATTTGCGATTTTTCATAATCAGATGAAAGATCCTCAACTTCCTCCAAAATTTCATTTAACTGCTCTTGCGAGAGTTTATCATCGCCAAGTGCTAATTTCATTACATTTGCTTTCTCGTAACTAGAACTAATATCATCTAAAGCCTCTATAAAAAAAGTAAAATTTTCATCATTTAGTTCATTTAATTTGTAAACAGATTTTAAAACTTCCGAAAGCTCATAACTAGAAGATATTTCTTCGAGGCTATTAAAAAATTCGCGTGATATATCAGGATCGGAGATAAAAACCGGATTATATTTTTTATAAATCTGAGATAACTCATAGTCGGAATTGATACGATAAGGAAATTCGCGCAACAAATTCTGTAATTCAGATTTTTTTAACTTGTTATTTTTCAAGAGATATTTAACCATTTGCGAACGATAATATTCATTTGGTGTATCTTCCAACTCTTTCAAAAAACCACTTATTCCCTTCTTCTGATATACTTTATTTACTCTATTTTCCAAATCAATACCCGAATTTCTAACAATATCCGGAAGCATTTTTTTCATCCACTCTCTGCCCTTTGGATTAAAGTTAACTTCTTTATTTCCCTCGAAATACCTTCGAACTATTCGCCCCTCATCCGATGATACATATAGTTTTCTTCGCATTCCGAAACTTACCATACTAATTTTTATGTAGGCATTATTCGACATACTTACAACATCTGTATAATCGTCGTTAAACCCAATTTCCCCATTGGTAGAAATTTTAATGTTTTCGATTCGCCAATTACTATTTTTTTTAATGATAATTTCAGTATTATTATTCCTAGCAAGTGCAAAATTGCTCGAAACAAAAAGAAGAAAGAACACACTAATAAGAATTTGCAGATATTTTTTCATGGCAGTATAAATTAAAATTTTCATGATAAGCTCTAATTGCACAACACAATATTCCGAAATATTATTCATGCACAAAAATAAATTGAAATCAACTGTAGAATAAGTGTAGTGAATTGTAAAAACCCATTATCAATGATACAAAATCGGGTAGATGGTCAGTGAGATTGTAAGATTCTCACTGATACACCTCCCACACCACCCGGCATACGGTTCCGTACCAAGGCGGTTCCTTAATCACACTCTCACTTTCGTATAATAATCAGTAAAGAAAATGTAACCTGCCAGCTTTAATCGCTTATTTGTTACACTTCGGGATAAAATAGGACTTTTAGACGTTCGCCAATAGGACTTTCGAGTATTAGCAAATTCCCATGCTTTGTATTTATCAATACCAAGCTTAATAAGATTTCGTCCTTTAGTCCTTAGATTCTTCCACTGTTTCCAAATTACCATACGTAATCGGCGACGATACCACTCATCAATGCGTTTCATTAAATTTAGTATATCTGCGTATTTATAATAATTTACCCAACCTTTTATAAAGGACGATAATTTACTCTTACGCTTTTCATTACCCCAACCATTACTTCTACTGGTTAAAACTTTCAGTTTTGACTTAAGCTTAACAATACTTTGAGGATGAATACGAAATCGGGTATTCCCTTTTGTTTTATAAAAGGAATAACCCAGAAACTTGATTTGATTGAAATAAACCACCGATGTTTTATCCCTGTTAACTTTCAGAAAAAGTTGCTCCTCAATAAACTTCATCACGCTATTCTTTATGCGCTGTCCTGCTCTCTTGCTTTTACACAGAATCACTAAGTCATCGGCATAGCGAACGAATTTATGACCTCGTTTATGGAGTTCCTTGTCGAGTTCATTAAGCATTATATTACTCAGTAGCGGACTTAGTGGTCCGCCTTGTGGTACTCCTGCTTCTGTTTTCTCAAATTTATGCTCCACCACAACTCCTGCATTTAGGTAGTGATGAATCAATGAGATAACCCGACCGTCTTTAACCGTACGTGACAATACTTCAATCAACTTGCTATGATTAACCCTGTCGAAAAACTTAGCCATGTCCATATCAATAGCATACCTATATCCTTCTGATATAAATCGCTTACATTGAAACAAGGCTTTATGCGTACTTCGCTTAGGGCGAAAACCAAAACTATTGTTTGAGAATTGTCGCTCGTAAATTGGAGATAAAACTTGATGAAAATAGCAAATTTAAAACCAACAATTTTTCGTAAAAGTAAACCATCATTTTTCGATAAAAAATATATTAATCAACGCTCTGATTGTTGAGGGAGCGTAGCGGACGATGCAATCAGAGCGTTGATTGCTGCTCAAAGATTGTTTTCCTGTTCTCCATTCTGTAACTTTTACCTTCTAGTTTTACCACCTCACATTTAAACAATAATCTATCCAATAATGCTGTAGCCAATACTTCATCATCGAGCATTTCTGCCCATTGCTGAGGTGATTTATTTGTTGTGATTATTACAGATGTTTGTTCGTGCAGGTGATTTATAAGATTAAAAAAGGCTAAAGCTTCATGTTTCTTGATAGGGAACAACATTATATCGTCTATGGCCACTAAATGGGACTTTAAAAGGCGGTTATAGGTATTGAGAGCACTGGATGTCATTTCTTTCAATTTTAGCACCGTTATTAACTCCTCCATTGTAATGAAATAAGCTTTATGACCGGATTTTACGGCATCGCTAACCAAACCGCCGGCAACATACGTTTTTCCTGTTCCTGAGGGTCCCATTAGTATCAGGTTATAATTTTGTTCCATCCATAATAATTCCCGTAATTGTTTCAATTGAGGCACAGTCATACCATTTGCCATGTTAAAGTCATACTTGTCCAGGTTGTGATCTTTAGGCAGGCGGGCTAATTTCATTCTCCTGTCAAGATCTGTTTTCTTTCTGTGCTGAACCTCTCTTTGCAAGAGCTGTAATGTAAATTCCTGATAAGATGGTTTGTCTATCTGTGCCTGATGAAGCAATACTTCTGGTTCGTTCTTCATCTTTGTCAGCCGTAAAATATCGGCATAGTTTTTAATTTGATCTAATAGCTTCATTTTTTAATTCATTATTGATTCATATTCATTGATATCACTTTTCTGAGGTTGCATATCATCATTTTGCTGCTTATTCAAATTGCCGGTTTCTATACAAACATTGTGTTTTACATTCTTTAGAGCTTGCTCATTTTCAAAGTAATTCAGTACTTCGGCGAAACGATTGGCATTTAGTATCTGATTTTCATAACAGTAAACAAGGGCTAATTTGGTTATTTCCTGAGATGAACTTTCAATGTTCTTTTGTATAACTCGGAGATTATCATGGAAATACCGGGGTTTATTTTTCTCTATTGCTGCCAAATATTGTTCGGTTTGAGGAATATATCTTAAGCTTTCAAAAACCAGCTCATAGGTTTTTTGCAGAGTCTTTGACTTTTCCCTTGCATGGTCATTGTTTTTAATAATCCGACCTGTATCTAAAGACAGCTCATGTGTGGCCAGCAACAGGTTATCATTCGTATAAAAGAAAAGCTTCATTTCTTTTTCTTCCAGTAAAACATTGGTACCCCTGTCTTGATATGTACCCAAAGGCAAGCTGTAGTAATTACTTCGATAAAGCACCGTGTTATCTTTTCTTACAGGATATGTCGGCAAGTTTAAAAATGGTTTTTCCGGTTTTCCGCTATAGGTCAGCAGGTATTGCTTTTCTTTTTCCCACTCTTGTTTTGGGATACGCCTGGTTGTTCCATGTATCTTCGCATTTCCAGTACGATCAAGCCATTGTAAAACTTCTTTTTGCAATCTGTCAATATCCTGGAATACTCTTCCTTTCAGATAATTGTGTTTTACGTATTTTACTACATTTTCAACTTTCCCTTTGCTTTCAGGGTCTGCTTTTCTGCAAAATATCACCTCAAAGGGATGTGCATTTGTAAACTGCATAAATCCATCAGTAAGAAGAACATCTCCAAGATTTTCATCTTTTATAAAAACACGATCCTGATCATAGATTATTCGACGGGGGATTCCCTGAAAATATTCGAATGCCAGTTCATGTGCATAATTTGCTGTCTCTGTAGTAAATGGCATTCGTTGACAGTAAACAAACTTTTGTCGGGAACGGGAAAGTACCATTGTAAAAAAGTAAATTTTAACCCTGCCACTTCC
Source organism: uncultured Marinifilum sp. (assembly GCF_963677195.1). Taxonomy (NCBI): domain Bacteria; kingdom Pseudomonadati; phylum Bacteroidota; class Bacteroidia; order Marinilabiliales; family Marinifilaceae; genus Marinifilum; species uncultured Marinifilum sp. Next base: position 2,994,656 of record NZ_OY781918.1, on the reverse strand, counting down.
ACTGCTAAGCATGCGGTATGATCCAAAATCTACCTGTGCCTCTTCTCCGTATTCTGTTTCAGGAAGCTTCTCGTACTGCCGTGGAAGTTTTTCTTTATACTTGGGTATATTTTGCTCCTTTCTTACGGTTTGAACAAAATTATAGACTGTTTTGCTGCTTACATCCGGCAGATCGGAATAATGTTCTTTTAATCTATCTTCAACCTGGGCTGCTGATAAATAGGGTGCACCTTCCAATAATTCTTTCACAAAATTATAATACCCATTTAGCTTTTTGGGCATTCTGCGAGGTGTACTGATCCATGATAAAAACTGAGCTTCACTCATTAAAAGATATTTGCGTACAGTTCCTCTGTCGATACCTAACTCTAATTTGATTTGACTTTGATTTAGTCCTTCTGCTGATAATTCTTTAACTTTGTACCACATAAAAACTTTTTTGTTTTTATTCATAGTCTTCATTTTTTTTTGGTTCGCAACCTAAAGATGAAGGCTATTTTTGTTTTTGCAAGTGATGATTTTCAATTGCGAAAAATTGATGGTACAAATTTTCTATTTACAACTTGATGTATCGCTTGTTGGAAAACCCTATCTACAACTGTCGGAATACCAAGTGGACGCTTTGATTTTGCATCTTTGGGTATTTCAACTCTGCGAACTGGGTTGGGGCGATACTTTCCCGACTTGATAGATTTAATTATGTCTGAGCCATATTGTTTCAAGTAAGCACGTAGCGACTCTACGTTCAAACCATCAATCCCATGACTCCCCTTATTTCTACAGACTTTTAGATAAGCCCTGTTAAGATTATAAGGATTTAAAATCTGACCCAACAATCCGTCTTCATCAGGGAGTGTTACAGTATTGTTTTCAGTTATCCAAATAGAAGTAAACCCTTTTGCATATCCTACGTGTTCCGCACTTCCTTTCCGCAAATAGGTATCTTTCGATATTTTCTGTTTTAGTCCTTTCATTTGGTAACAGTCATTAATACTGTCGATTAAAGTTCAGTCCTTCTCCGCCTGCCGGCGGATACTATGACTTCTGCTGACTTCTCATAGCAAACCTTTTTCGAACATGCATCATACTTATTATTTCAGCATGTCTATGAGACCTCCCGTGGTAAGGTAAATAACTTTCATTCCATGTACCCGCATCATTTACACTTCCTTGTCCGTGTAGTATTTGGACTTCGCTTTGTATGGCAAGCTCATCCCAACGATTGTGCCTGATGATATTCGTGTTCCTCGGGTCGGAAATTTGCTTTAGGCTTCCTTCAGATTATACCTCGCGATAAGCACCCTTGCCTTCTGCTAATGGTTGGCTACTACAAACCCCCATAGTGGACTTTCACCACCTAGCTAATTACCATGCACGGCACACCATAAAAAAAGCCGAACTAAAAAGTCCGGCTTTGAAATATTATATGTGAAATACATTACATATTCATTCCACCACAAACATGAATGGTTTGTCCGCTAACATAAGACGAAAGATCGGAACCTAAGTAAACACAAGTTTTTGCGATTTCTTCGGGAGTTCCTCCTCTTTTCAATGGAATTTTACCAGCCCATTCTTTTACAACATCTTCAGGAAGTTTCCCTGTCATTTCGGTAATAATAAAACCAGGAGCAATTGCATTCGAACGAATACCTCTTGATCCTAACTCTTTAGCAACCGATTTTGTAAAACCAATAATACCTGCTTTTGATGCAGAATAGTTAGCCTGACCAGCATTTCCACTCACACCTACTACAGAACTCATGTTGATAATAGAACCACTACGTTGTTTTAACATAGTTCTTTGAGCCGCTTTTGTAAAGTTGAAAACAGATTTTAGGTTAACATTAATAACCATATCCCACTGTTCTTCAGTCATACGCATTAATAAAGTATCTTTAGTAATACCTGCATTGTTTACCAAAATATCAAGTGCACCAAATTCTTTCACAATCTCAGCAACTACTTTATCTGTATCAGCAAAGTTACTTGCATCAGAGGCATATCCTTTTACTTTTACACCGTAAGAAGCAATTTCTTTTTCTGTTTCGATAGCTTGTTCGTTGTAGAACAAATCGGTAAAAGCAACATTACAACCTTGTTTTGCAAATTCGATTGCAACAGCCTTACCGATACCACGTGAAGCACCAGTAATAATCGCTGTTTTTCCTTCTAATAATTTCATGAAATTCTATTTTGAATTTTAATAATTTTCTTAGAAAATCCGGTTTAAACCGGTTTCTTTTTTTTCGATTTTTTCAGGCTAATTTTTAACTCAAACCTAAAGATTCTGATTTTTTACCATTAAAATCGCTAACAAATATAAAATATTTTAGTGTAATATGCCTTTTTTAATTTCTTTTGAATGTGCTAAAAAGAATATAAAACAATACTCAAGTAAATGTGTAAAATATGCAATACACAATAAATCAAAATGGTATATTAATTCTTTACAACAGATAAATGGATAATTTTCTGTGCTTATTCATTTACTTTTCCTTACAGAAATATTTCTTCATTACATAAAACTTTAGCTACTTAACTTGAATATAGTACTACAATAAAATAAGCCAAACTTTAATTTCATACATTTAAAAAACTATATATTTTTCTTATGTTCGGGCAATTAATTTTGCTTTTATTCCCACTGGAATATTATAAAACGTGAATAAATTATTCATTGGAAATAGTAGAACAATATTATTTTGATTCTCTCCCTCAGAATCGTAGGTAGATATATACGGAAACATCTGAATTATCTTTTTAGCATCCATATGATTACAATCTTTATTATTTGTTAGATTGAATCTATGTATTACTTTAGCATTTCGCTCATAATTATTATGATATTTAATAATCATCTTTTTAAAATTACTTATCGAAACATAAGCAATATCATTAATAACATAATAGCCATTTACACAATATTCTGGACTACTTTTAGTATACATATTTAGATTGTATTTTTACAATTTTTAATTAGTATGTTTTATTAATTTGCTTAATTCTTCGAGTATTTCACTAGCCTTTCCTTGAAGAAAAAAATCGGTAATTCTATCCGTATAATTCGATTCTTCGGTATTAATCTCGATAATAGTAGCACCATTACGTTTAGCCTCGGTAGGAATCATAGATGCAGGCATAACCTCACCAGTTGTTCCCACAATTATTACAAGATCGGCATTTCGTGCAAAAAGTAAAGAATTATTATATGCCTTCTCTGGGATTCCTTCGCCAAAAAACACAAAATCGGGTTTTAAAACCGTTCCATCATTCTTACAACAAGGAGGTAAATTGTTTAAATCAATCTCCTCGGGCAAATAAATTTCTCCACACTTTTCACATATTAATTTTTGAGAATTACCATGAAATTCGAAAATAGTTTTCGATCCCGCCTGTTGATGCAGATTATCTATATTTTGAGTAACAACAGCTTTTAACAAAGTTTTTTGTTCCCATTCTGCAAGTACCTTATGAGCTTTATTCGGCTTTGCAGTTCCAAAAAAATCATAAAATATCTCTTTTATAGCAATCCATGAATCTTTCGGATTTGAATGAAAGTAGTCTAAATCTAAACATTTAGGATCATATTTACTCCATAAACCTTGTGGCCCCCGAAAAGGAGGAATACCACTTTCAACAGAAATTCCTGCTCCTGTAAATGCAATCATCGATTTCGATGCTAAAATTACATCTGCAACTTTTTGTAAATTATTTTTCATATCGGCAAATTAACTTTTAGTCCTCCAAAAAATGTAACATTTTGGTTTTATATATCATTACAATCATATAAAACACAACGTTTTATTTTCATTTTCAAACAATTACAACAAGTAACGATTATTTAACATTGCTGTAATATTCCTGTAACATTAGCTTGCTAACATTGCAGTATGAGAAATAAAGAGAAAAGGTTCTCTCAATAATATGTAAATGTATCTACAAAGATTTTAATATAGAAAAAATCTACAAACAATCGTTTTTAAATTAAAAAACTAGAAAAATGAAAAAATTTCAATTGCTTCTTACAGCTGTTATTTCAATTGCTTTATTGGCAAGTTGTGGTAATTCTGAAAAAAACAAAGCTGCAAACAATAAAAAAGCAAAAAGTATTACTGGTGCCGGTGCAACATTCCCTCAACCATTTTACAACAAAATTTTTAAAAGTTACACAAAAGAACAAGGCTTACTGGTAACTTATGGTGGAATTGGTTCTGGTGGTGGAATCCGCAGTTTAAAAGATAAAATTGTTGATTTTGGTGCAAGTGATGCCTTTTTAAATGATAAAAAACTTGCTGACATGCCAGGAGAAGTTCTTCATGTTCCTACTTGTTTAGGTGCCGTTGTAGCTGCATATAACCTACCTGGAAAACCAGAACTAAAATTCACTCCTGAATTAATGGAAGGTGTTTTTATGGGTAAAATTACCAAATGGAACGACGCTAAAATTGCTGCTGTAAATCCTAATATAAATCTACCAGATCTTGCAATTACTGTTGTATATCGTTCTGACGGAAGTGGTACTACTTTTATCTTTAGCGATTACATGAGTAAAGTAAGCTCGGAATGGTCGGAGAAAATTGGTGCTGGTAAAGCTCTTCAATGGCCTGTAGGTATTGGTGCTAAAGGTAATCCTGGTGTTGCTGGTACAATTAGCCAAACAAGTGGTGCTATTGGTTACATTGGTTCTGAGTATGCTTTTGCAATGGGAATTCCTGTAGCAAGCATTCAAAATCAGGCAGGTAACTTTATTTTGCCTTCTGTTGAATCGGTAAGTGCTTCGGCAAAAGGAGAAATGCCTGCCGATACACGTGTTAGCCTAACCAATACTGATGCTGCTGATGGTTATCCAATTTCTAGCTTTACCTGGATAATTATTTACAAAGAGCAAAATTACAATAACAGAAGTAAAGATCAGGCAAGTCAAACCATTAAATTAATCGACTGGGTAATAAGTGCCGATGCACAAAAAGAAACTACTAAAGTTCACTATGCTCCACTTCCCGAAGCTGCAGTTGTAAAAGCAAAAGCCGTTTTGAAAAAGGTTACATATAATGGAGAAACATTATCTAATCTATAAAAAGATATATTCTTAAAAGGAGTTTGCTTCAATTACATATTCTTAAAATTAGAATATAAAAGTTCTCCAGACATTAAATTGAAGCAAACTCATTCTTTTCAACTCTGAATCGTTCAAGCATGAACAGCGAAAAATTATTTAAATATCTGTTAATTGGTAGTGGTGTTCTTATTGTATTAATTGCACTGGGAATTGTTACTACCCTATTTATCGGATCCATTCCATCTTTTAAAGAATTTGGTTTTGGATTTATCTATTCTTCAGAATGGAATCCTACCGAAGGACGAGAATCTTATGGTGCACTACCATTCATCATCGGAACTCTCTTAACATCCATTCTAGCATTAATTATCACCTTCCCATTTGCCTTTTCTATCTCTCTTTTTCTGGGAGAGTATTTTAAAAACGGAAAACTACCTTCTTTTTTAAGATCTGTAGTTGATCTTTTAGCAGGTATTCCATCGGTGGTATATGGTTTATGGGGATTTTATGCTTTAAAACCCTTAGTTGCAGAGCTTGGACTTAACGCTCAGGGATTTGGAATATTCACCTCCTCGATAGTGTTAGCCATCATGATTATACCTTATGCTTCTTCTTTAGGTGCCGAAGTTATTTCTATGGTTCCCGGAAGTTTAAAAGAAGCTGCTTACTCACTGGGTGCTACCCGATTCGAGGTAGTAAGAAATGTTATTGTTCCCAATGCGGGTTCAGGAATTTTTGCAGGTTACATTCTTGCTTTAGGTAGAGCTATTGGTGAAACCATGGCAGTAACCATGCTTATTGGTAACTCAAATAAAATACCAACAGGAATTTTCGATTTGGGAAATACCATGGCAAGTTTAATTGCCAACCAGTTTGGTGAAGCCGAAGGGCTTAAATACACCTCGCTGATTGAAATAGGATTGCTCCTTTTCATTATCACAGGAATTGTGAATTACATCGGCAAATTAATTATGAGAAAATTATCGGCCTAGCCCGTCAATTATATATCTAGAAATGAATATCTCTACAGAAATATCAAACAGAAAAATGAAGCAGCGCCTGCTTAAAGACAAGATCTTCACCTATATGATGATTGGTCTTGCTTTTCTATCAAGTGTACCTTTGTTTTTAATTCTATATCAGTTGGCAGTAAAAGGGTATCGCCAATTAAATATTAGCTTTTTCTTTGAGGAAGCGCCAGACACCATGGAAGCAATGATTGCCGTTACAAACAACGAAATTATTCCAGGTGGTATTGCCAATGGAATTGTTGGTACATTAATAATCGTAGGAATGGCATCCTTAATCGCAATCCCTTTAGGTATTATTTGTGGTATTTACTTATCGGAAAACTCCGAAGGAAAATTCCCAGGTATTGTCCGATTTATTGTTGACATGCTGCAAGGAGTTCCGTCTATCGTGTTAGGAGTTATCGGCTACATTTGGATTGTAAAGCCTATTACCGGCGGCTTTTCTGCTCTTGCAGGTGCCGTAGCATTATCAATCATGATGTTACCTTCTATCGTGCGTTCAACAGAAGAAACCTTAAAAATGATACCGGGAACACTAAAAGAGGCAGCTCTTTCCTTAGGTGTTCCTTATCACAAAACAATTCTGAAAGTGATTTTACCTACCGGAATTTCTGGTATATTAACTGGAATAATATTAGGTATTTCTAGAATTGCCGGAGAAACAGCTCCATTAATGCTAACTGCTTTGGGTAGTACAGTTATTAATACAGATATAACAGAACCATCGAGTGCAGTACCTCTTTTAGTTTGGGAATTTTATAACGACCCCAACCTTGTTAACATGATTTGGAGTGCCTCATTGTTTCTACTTCTTTTAATCTTATGCCTGAATTTATCAGCTAAAGCAATTGCAAAAAAATGGAAAGTACAGTACTAATGAAAGAGAAAGAGCTTACACAGCAAACATATAAAGCAAAAAACGTGATACAGAATCCAATTGAAAATATCGAATCTCCTGTGCTGAAAATTGATGATTTATCAGTTTCGTATGGTGGCGACAAATTCTCCATCCGAAATGTATCGGCTGGCATTGCCAAAAATAAAATAACTGCAATTATGGGTCCTTCGGGATGCGGTAAAAGTACATTGCTAAGAGCCATTAACCGCATGCACGAATTATATCCAAACACGCATAATAAGGGTGCTGTATATTTAGGCAAGGAAAACATTTACAAGTTGAATCCTATTCAATTAAGAAGAAAAATTGGAATGGTTTTTCAACGTCCTAACCCATTTCCAACCATGAGTATTTACGACAATGTTATTGCTGGATTTAATTTAAATGGAATAAGACTAAAACGTTCCGAGAAAGATGAAATAGTTGAAAAATCGCTTCGTGAAGTTGGACTTTGGGATGAAGTAAAAGATTCTCTTCATAATAGAGGGACCTTTTTATCGGGAGGACAACAACAGCGTTTGTGTATTGCACGTGCACTGGCTTACACACCAGATATTATTCTTTTAGATGAACCAACTTCTGCTCTCGATCCAATTGCAACAGCTAAAATTGAAGACCTTTTGGTAAAATTAAAAAAGGATTTTACAATTGTTTTGGTTACTCATAATATGTCGCAAGCTGCTCGAATTTCTGATTATTCGATGTTTATGTATTTGGGTGAACTTGTAGAATATGGTAAAACCAAACAAATGTTTACCACCCCAAAAGATAAGCGCACAGAAGAATATCTAACTGGTAAATTTGGTTGATTAAAAACCTAATTATTTATTAATTCATATTTATTAATTTGTTATAGAATTACTCAATGTCAATAAAAAAAGATAAAAAATTCGATAAAATACACTCAGATTTCGGTAAAATGAAACTGACACTTCAGGAACAATTCGAAATATTGGAAAATGTTGTTTTGTTGGGACTGGACATTATAGATGTTAAGGAAGTTGAAAAATTTAAATTCAACGAAAGCATATTAGATAAATTTGAACTAAAATTAAGCGATAACATTATCCAAACCATAGGTCTGCAACATCCAATGGCTAGTGATTTACGTCTTCTTATCTCCTACTTCAGAATGATTGGTCATATCGAAAGGATTGGAGATCAGTTAAATAATATATTGCGTTTTATAAATAAAATGGAACCTCCTTTTATTCCAGAAACCCATAGAGAATCCTTATTAGATATGTTATCGATAAGTGAAAAAATGGTTAGAAAAGCATTAATATCATTCGATGATCGCGATCAAGAATATGCCATTTGGACAATAAAAAATGATGAGTTAGTTGACGAAATGCAATACAACTTATTAAAAAGAATGGTGAAAAAGTACACTCCAAAAGATATTGATAAAACTGGAATTTACAACTTAATAAATTTTGCAAGCATATTAAGTAATATAGAGAGAATTGCTGATAATGCCACTAATATTGCCGAAGCATCAATTTATTTCCAGCAAGGAATCGATTTGCGTCATCAGGACTTACCCGATAAAGAGTAATACCTCAATAAAAATGCTATCAACTTCCTGTTATCACTGAATTTAACTAAATCCAAAAATTAAATTTTAAAATCTTAACACAACCAGTTTAGAATACCCCAAAATGAAAGATTTAAAAATATTAGTAGTAGATGATGAAGAAGATTTGTGTGAAATCTTACAGTTCAATCTTAAGCAAGAAGGATTTGAAGTAGACACCACCCACTCGTCGGAACAGGCATTAAAATTAGAACTTAACAAATACGATTTCTTTCTTCTCGATATTATGATGGGAGAAATATCAGGTTTGGAACTGGCGAAAATTATCCGCCGAAATCCCGATCTGAAAGAAAAACCAATTCTTTTTATTACTGCCAAAGGAAGGGAAATAGATAAATTAAAAGGCTTTACAGTTGGAGCCGATGATTATGTAGCAAAACCATTCTCTGTTAAAGAGCTAATTGCAAGAATTCATGTTATCTGTAAACGAGTATATTCGAAATCGAAACACGAAATTTCTTTTGAGTATGAAAACTTAAAATTAATCCCCGAATCGAAAAAAGTGAGTATCAACGGAATTGATGCAGGCTTAACCAAAACAGAATTCGAAATACTACAACTACTTTTAGGCAATAAAGGTAGAGTATACTCTCGCGATGAAATTATGCATAAAGTTTGGGCTGGCGACACCTATGTTGGCAATAGAACTGTTGATGTTAACGTAAGACGAATTAGAAAAAAAATCGGAGAATATCATAATCTGATTAAAACAAAATCGGGTTACGGATACTATTTTGAATCCTTAAAATAATGTACCACACCATTTGGTATATCTATATCAATTATTGATATTTGTTACAATAAATAAGTGCAAGCCCAGAGGCCTAACTAACCCAAACCAATAAATGCAAGCAAATACTCATAATTCAGGATCGAAATACAAAAAAAAATTATTCTTTTTCTTTTTTCTTATTGTTCTGATTTTCTCTCTTTTAATTGGAGGATTTCAGCACCACCAGGAAAGAGCTTATCGCCGTGAGAAACTGGAATATGCGCTTAATATTTACACCGAGCAGGTTCAGGAACTAATTAACAAAAAAGGCTTATTGAAAAAAAATGATTTTTCCGAAATAGATTCCTTAAGATTGTTAATACCCGATCGTAATATCCGTATCACGGTAATTACTGTTAAGGGAGATGTTATTTACGATTCGTATGTTGAAAAACTTAGTGAATTAGATAATCACCTGCAACGCCCCGAAGTACAAAAATCGCTGCACACAACGAAAGGAAGCAATATTCGCTTTTCGGACTCAACCGGACAAACCTATTATTACTATTCCAAATACTATTACACGCATTTTGTTAGAACGGCCTTACCTTTCAACGATAGTGTGATGATGTTTTTAAAAGCAAATAATATTTTCCTTTATTTTCTAATCGGATTATTTGGATTTACAGTAATTTTTCTGATTTATGCAACCGAACATTTCGGAAATTCGATTTCGAAACTGAAAAAATTTGCGATTAATGCAGCCAAGAATCGCCCAATTGACCCCAATGAAGATTTTGGAAAAACAGAATTGGGAGAAATCAGTCATCAGATTGTGAAAATTTACCGTAAGCTAAGCCAAACAAAAGAAGCTTTGGCTCGAGAAAAAGAGAAACTAATTATGCATCTTCAGATTGCACAGGAAGGTGTTGCTGTTTTCGATAAAGATAGAAACCTTATACTTTGGAACAGTCATTTTATTGATTACATAAATTATCTGGGGAATATTTCTAATCACAACTATCAAGAGATTTTTGAACTCCCTGAACTGAAAGAAATCAATAATTTTATAAATACCAACATTAAAGAACTAAAATCGAATTACATTCCCAATGTAGATATTATCAGCGATAAAAAAACAATAATTATCGGACATAAATTATTTCTGTATCAGGTTGTAGTATTCCAGGATTGTAATTTCGAAATCTCTATTAACGACATTACCAAATCGGAAAACGAGAAAATCATAAAACAGGAAATGACTCTGAATATTGCTCACGAATTAAAAACACCGGTTACTGCTGTCTCGGGATTTTTAGAAACCATTAAAGATAATCCTACAATGCCCGAGGATAAAAAGATTCAATTTATTAAACGATCGTGCCTGCAAATTAATCGATTATCGAATTTAATTAAGGATATCTCTGTTTTAACCAAAATGGAAGAATCTCAACAATTGTTCTCGGTTGAGAATATCAACATCAGGAAAATACTTGATGAAATGATAGAAGATTTTGAGCTGAAATTAGAACAATCGAAAATGAAAATCGATTTGCAAATACCCAGAAATCTAAACATCAAAGGCAATAGTGAACTTATCGATTCTGTATTTCGAAATTTAATCGACAACTCAATAAAATATGCAGGCGAAGAAGTAAAAGTTGAAATCAAAAATTACTTCGAAGATAGTAACTACCATTATTTTTCTTATTCGGATAATGGAATAGGTATTTCAGAAAAACACCTGCCACGAATATTCGAGCGTTTTTACAGAGCTGATAACGGAAGATCAAGAAAAATGGGAGGAACCGGACTCGGACTATCCATTGTTAAAAATGCGGTAAGTTTCCACAATGGCAGAATATTCGTAAAACCAGGCAAAGAAAAGGGAGTTGAATTTTTCTTCTCCTTAAAAAAACAACTTTCCTAAAAAGAGAAATATCATCGATATCTCAGAATCGTAATTTGGCATTTTTTGAATTTTTATGCATTTCTACTTTACAACTTTTATTATCTTCACACTACATTAAACTGTAAGAATATGTATATAGCATCAAAAGATAGATACGAGCACATGCCATATCGCCGTTGCGGACAAAGTGGTTTATTACTACCAGCAATATCCTTAGGATTATGGCACAATTTCGGGCATGTTGATCTGTTTTATGAATTCAAACAAATCATTTGTCATGCCTTCGACCGAGGAGTTACACATTTCGACTTGGCCAATAATTATGGGCCACCACCGGGATCTGCCGAAGAAAACTTTGGCAAGATATTAAAAGAGAACATTAAGCAATATCGCGACGAAATAATTATCTCTACAAAAGCAGGATACACTATGTGGCCGGGTCCGTATGGTGATTGGGGATCAAGAAAATATTTAATTTCCAGTTTAAATCAGAGTTTGAAAAGAATGGGCCTCGATTATGTAGATATTTTCTACTCTCACCGCCCCGATCCTAATACACCAATTGAAGAAACCATGTCGGCACTGGATCAAATCGTACGTCAGGGTAAAGCTTTATATGTAGGAATATCTAATTATAACGCTGAACAAACCCAGGAGGCAGCCAAAATATTAAACGAGCTTGGAACTCCATGCCTCATTCACCAACCTCGATATTCTATGTTCGATCGTTGGGTAGAAAATGGGCTACTCGATACAATAGAGAAAAATGGAATAGGCTCTATTGCTTTTTCTCCATTAGCACAGGGAATGCTTACCAACAAATACCTTAAAGGAATTCCTGAAGGTTCACGAGCTGCTAAATCGCACGGCTTTTTACAAAAAGAACAACTTACCGATAAAGTAATTGAAAAAGTAAAAGCATTGAATAATATTGCCGAAAAACGCGAACAAAGTTTGGCACAAATGGCAATTGCCTGGCTATTAAAAGATGATCGTGTTACTTCTGTCTTAGTAGGTGCTAGCTCTGTTCAACAATTAGATCAGAATTTAGACAGCGTAAACAATTTAAATTTTGAAATAAGTGAGTTGAACGAAATTGAAGCTGTATTAAAATCATAAAAAAAACAGCCCATTTGCATAGTTAGAAATACTATTATAACATTTCTAACTATGCAACAAACCATTAATAAACACAAGCAACAATCACATCAAATAAAATATTACAACTTACTCATTATCTTATACAAATAAAAAACATCAAAACTATTTTTAATCAAATATATTAAACATATATTTGCATCATAAATCTATTTTAGTAAATTAACTTCGAATACTAATAAATTAGAATTATGAAATTATTTAAACCTTTTATTAATCTTACCAAATCAGAATCTACCGGAATTTACACTTTAAATGCCGTAGTTTCCTTACCAAAAGATTATGCTTTAAACTCTATAGAACAAGGCCTTAGCATAAAAAACAAGAAAAAATCATGGGTAGTTACTGCTACAGTAACAACGAATGGTTCTTTGGAAACTGATATTGTAGAATTTTCTGTTGCTCTAAAACAGAAACCAACAAAAGAAATAAGAACTGTATCTATGCTTATTATCGAATCATCGATGAATAATTCTGTTAAGAATCAAACAGAAAACAATAATACTGATATTGATTATGATGACGCTGAAAATACACACCCTTAAAAAGATGTTTATTTAATCTATCAAACATAGCCTCTGTAATTCCTATCTACTTTCTTCTTGCAGTCTATTAATAATTACACCCTATGCGTTTTATTACTTTTTTACTTCTGGTATTTTCTTATAGTACCCCTGCCCAAAACGTTAAAGAAGTCGAATATTCCTTAGATACAATTCCAAATATAAACGACAAAATTACCTTTCTTAATAAATGGACTGGGAAAAATTACAGAAGCAAACCTAATGAAGCTGAATACTATGCTCTTAAAACGATAAAGCTAGCACAAGAATCGGAGAATTTCTCAGGTATTGGTAATGCATATATTCGCATTGGTTCTATTTATAGAAGAAAAGCTGAATATGATACTGCCATAATAATTTACAATCGTGCAATAGAAAACTTTACAATTGCATCCGATTCGGCAGGAATTAATCTAACCTACCTAAATCGTGGATTAGTTTTAAGAAAAGTATCCAAATATGATTTAGCCTTAAAAGATTTTTATTCGGTTCTTAATTATTATGATCGAAATTACGATGCGTCGATAAAAGGTGATGCAAACAACAGTATTGGCCTAATATATAAAGAATTAAAAAAATACGATAAAGCTTTAAAATACTATAAAAAAGCTGCCGAATTATATTTGGAATCAAATTATATTTCAAGTTTATATGCTGTAAACAACAATATCGCAGTTGTACTTAGTTTACAAAATAAATTCAAAGAAGCACTAAGTTACTACCATAAAAATCTTAATGTCTTAGAAAAAAAACCTAATAATTATAAATTAGCTCAAACCTACCATAATATTGGTAATTGTTTTCTTGTACTAAAACAATATACACTTGCTATCGAATACTTCCAAAAAAGCCTGAGTTTAAAAAAATCAATTGGTAACAAAGATTTAATCACAACAAGTCTAAATAGTTTGGCCAATACATACATAAGATTACAGAAGTATAACAAAGCTCTTGCATACAGCAAAAATGCCTATCAGTTTACTCTTGAAACAAGTAATATTTATTTCAGAAAAACAAGTAGTAAGGATCTCTTTAAAATATACACCCATCTGCAAGAACCCGATAGTGCAATGCAGTATTTTATGATATATGAACAACTAAAAGACAGTATTCTTAACCTGGAAAGTCTGAGCCGAATTTCGCTGATTCAAACAAAATATGAAACCCATAAAAAAGAATCTCAAATTTCCTTTTTAAAGAATAAAAATAAAAATAATGCAATGCAGCGCAATGGACTGATAATAATTTTAATTCTAATTATTGCTTATGCTGCTTTTATCGTTAAATCATATTATCGCAATAAAAAAATCACTCGCATACTTAGTTTACAAAAATCGAGAATTGAATGGTCGGCACAAATTCTCAATCAAAAAAACAAGGCTCTGGAAACTGCTAATCAAACTAAGAACAAATTGTTCCAGATTATTTCTCACGATTTACGTTCCCCATTGGCAACAGTATCAGGAATATCACAACTCATTTCAATTTACATAAAACAAGGCAAATACGATAAATTAAATAATACAAGTAAAGATTTAAAGGAAAGTGTTACCCGCGTTTTAAATCTTACCGACAACTTATTATCATGGTCTTTAAATCAGTCTAATCGTCTCCCCTTTAATCCGCTTGTTCTTTCGGCCAATAAATTGCTAATAGGAATATCTGAAACATATCAATCGGTTGCTAAGCATAAAAATATTTACCTAGAAGTTTCGAACAATGATAAGCTTTCTATTTACGGAGACAGATCAATGCTCGAAACTGTAATACGTAACTTAATTAATAATGCCATAAAATTTACGCCCGAAGGTGGAGTTATACTAATTGGAGCAATATCCCGAAAAAATAAAACAGAAGTTTACGTAAAAGATAGTGGAAGCGGAATTCCTAAAAACCAACAAACCAAACTGTTTGAATTAAACGATGGTAAATCTACATTTGGAACAAAAGGAGAAAAAGGCAATGGACTTGGTTTAATTTTATGTAAAGATTTTATTGAGCGGCACAACGGAGAAATTTGGGTTGAAAGTAAAGAAAACATTGGCTCTACTTTTAGATTTTCGATACCCTGTAAGATGGAATTAAGTGAAACTAAAAGCGAGGATTCTAAAAAAATAGAAAGCGACAAGTTAGAATCAATTACAAACTAATATTCCTTATACAAGTTAGCTCGCTTTTAATATGAGTTTAAAGCTTTTTTTAAACTTAACAACTTATCTGTTATTTTTTAGATAATAATTACTATTTTTGCGCCCTGAAAAATAGCAAATAAAGGATAACATATATGATATCGGTTTCAAACTTATCAATTCAATTCGGAAAAAAACCTCTTTTCCAGGATGTAAATATTAAATTCACCCCAGGTAACTGTTATGGTGTTATTGGTGCTAATGGTGCTGGTAAATCTACTTTCCTGAAAATTTTATCAGGCGATCTTGACTCAACCACTGGTAAAGTTATGATGGAACCTGGTGAGCGTATGGCTGTCTTAAAACAGGATCACTTCGAGTTTGATGAGCATACTGTTTTAGATACTGTTATAATGGGTCACGCAGAATTGTGGGCAATTATGCAGGAAAAAAATGAGATTTATGCTAAAACAGATTTTTCAGAAGCTGATGGTATTAAAGCATCGGAATTGGAAGAGAAATTTGCCGAAATGGACGGTTGGAATGCCGAAAGTGATGCTGCCGAACTATTAAGTGGTTTAGGTATTAAAGAGGCAATTCACTATAAATCAATGAAAGATTTAAGTGGTAAGGAAAAAGTACGTGTCTTACTTGCTCAGGCATTGTTTGGTAATCCTGACAACCTACTTCTCGATGAGCCTACCAATGATCTTGACCTTGAAACTGTAATGTGGTTGGAAAATTATTTATCCAACTTTAACAATACTGTAATTGTTGTTTCTCACGACCGTCACTTCCTCGATTCTGTTTGTACTGATATTGTTGATATCGACTTTGGAAAAATTAAAATGTTCTCGGGGAACTATACTTTCTGGTACGAATCAAGTCAGTTAGCTGCTCGTCAACAAGCTCAGCAAAACAAAAAAGCCGAAGAAAAGAAAAAAGAACTTCAGGAATTTATTGCTCGATTTAGTGCCAATGTTGCTAAATCTAAGCAAACCACATCCAGAAAGAAAATGATTGATAAGTTGAATATTGAAGATATTCAACCATCAACTCGTCGTTACCCAGGGATTATATTCCAACAGGAACGTGAAGCTGGCGATAAGATTTTCTCTTGCATGGGCTTAAGTAAAAGCGCCGATGGAGATCTTCTTTTTAAAGACGTAGAATTTACTATCGAAAAAGGCGAAAAAGTAATATTCCTTTCGAAGGATCCTCGAGCAATGACTTCATTGTTCGACATTATTTATGGCGAAGATAAAGCTGACAGTGGATCTTATGAATGGGGAGTTACCATTACACCTGCATATTTACCTCTTGATAACAGCAATTTCTTTCAGGAACCTATTACTCTTATCGATTGGTTAGCACAATATTCTAAGGATACAAGTGAAGTTTATCTTCGTGGATATTTAGGTAAAATGCTTTTCTCTGGTGAGGATATCTATAAAAAAGCTAACGTATTATCTGGAGGCGAAAAAGTTCGTTGTATGGTATCAAGAATGATGTTGAAAGATGCAAATCTTTTAATTCTAGATACTCCTACCAACCACTTAGATTTGGAATCTATACAGTCTTTCAACAACTCACTAATAAATTTTGGTGGTACTGTATTAATGTCGTCTCATGACCACGAGTTTATTCAAACAGTAAGTACTCGAATTATAGAATTAACTCCAAACGGTATTATCGATAAACTAATGGCTTACGACGAATACATTCACAGCGAAAAAATTAAAGAGCAACGTGAGAAAATGTATAAACTATAGTCTATATAAACCTTCAATATCTTCTCCCCCTTGCGTTCGCGCTTGGGGGATTATTTTTAGAATTAAAATACAATCAATAATTTTAATTGATAATTATTAATTGATTGCTATCTTTGTGACACTACCTAGACAACCCATCATCTGTATTTTTCAAAATACATTAAAAAACACAACTTTATGATTCCAAAAATTAAGCGTGCTACCATTGTAGTATTAGATAGCGCAGGTGTTGGTTATTTACCTGATGCAGAAGAATTTGGCGATGTAGGCTCAAATACCTTCGGAAATATCGCAAAACATTGCGGAGGAATGAACTTACCAAACATGCAAAAACTAGGATTGGGTAACATTACCCAAATAGAAGGTGTTGCTCCAAATACAAATGTTAATGGAGCTTATGGTAAAGCTGCCGAAGCATCGAAAGGTAAGGATACAACAACCGGACACTGGGAAATTGCCGGTGTAAAACTTGAAAAAGCATTTCCTACCTATACCAATGGCTTCTCGGATGAAACAATTCGTTTGTTCGAGGAAAGAACCGGTAGAAAAGTAATGGCCAACAAACCTGCTTCGGGAACTGCTATTCTTGATGAATATGGCGAAGAACAAATGAAAACAGGCAATTGGATTGTGTATACATCGGCCGATCCTGTATTCCAAATTGCTGCTCACGAAGAAGTAATTCCTTTAGAGGAATTGTATAAAGCTTGTGAAATTGCTTTGGAAATTTGTTCTGAACATGAACCTGTTGCCCGTGTAATAGCTCGTCCGTATTTAGGAAGCGGAAAAGGAAACTTCTCTCGAACTCCAAATCGTCACGATTACTCAGTTACTCCTCCTGCTCCTACGGTTTTAGACCGGTTAAAAGAAAATGGCTTAGACGTAATTGGTGTTGGTAAAACCAAAGATATTTTTGCAGGACAAGGAATTACCGACTCAAGAGGCACAAATAAAGACAATGTTGATGGAATTGAAAAAACATTAACTGCTTTAAAAGAAGATTCAAAAGGTTTAATATTTACCAATTTGGTCGATTTTGATATGGTTTACGGTCATCGCAGAAATCCTGAAGGATATAAAGCTGCATTAGAAGAATTTGATCGATACTTACCTCAAATTCAGGAAAATTTAAATGATGATGAAATCTTAATCCTTACTGCCGACCACGGATGCGATCCAACCTATAAAGGAACCGATCATACCCGCGAATACATACCCGTAATGGTTTATGGTAAAAATATCAAGCAAAATGTAAACATAGGAACAAGAACTTCCTTTACTGATATTGCTGCAACAGTTGAAGAATTGTTGTTAGGAAATAAAGTAAAAGGTAGTTTTGCTAGCGATCTTTATAACTAATTGATATTCTATAATTTGTAAATTGAATTGGTATTAAAAACAATTTAATAAATATAAAAAGTGCCGTTTCAAAATAGAAATGGCACTTTTCTTTTATACACTAATATTTTATCGAGCCAAAACTTTTAACAAATGCTCATGAATTCCTATTCTATATCCTGTTGATGTAAAAATAATTTCTCCTTTTTTATTTATTGCCACAATTAATGGTTTCTGAATTTTTCCATTAATTCCCATTTCAACTTTAGCCTTCGAAAGCAATTTATTATCTACATCTTTATAAACCGCATAATTTGCAGGCATATTCTCAAAAAAGTCCTCCGAAAATACTTCAGGTTGAATTCCTTCAGATTGTAAAACTGCAATTTGTCCATTCCAATTTTCATATTCCAATTTTACATCCTTAAACTCTTCCATTAAATGACGAGTTGGCTCTTTACCAGGCTCTAACCACATCAGCAAAACAATATTCTGTTTTCTTAACTGAGATAAAGAAAACTGCTCAGAATTTAGGTTCAAAATTTTTTCATTTAAATTAATATGCCCAAAAATTTTACTCTCTACTTTAGGATCCCGAAATATAAGTTTAAGGCTTGTGGTTTCGCCTTCTGTAATTTCAAAATAATTTAGATAAGTATAAACCGTACCATCAACACCTCGTTTTCCGGTTACCAATCGGTATTTTCCAATTTCAAGTTTTAGTTTTAAAGGCAAATCAGATAATTTACTATCCCAACCGTAATCTAAACTTTCATACCTGCCATTAATTAATTTACCAATGGTAAAATGAGCATAATAAGCAGGATCGAAATTTTTCAATATATTTTTTAAAACTAGAGTTCCTGTTACTGGCTGACTCGTTTTCTGGGCTTCGAAATAAACATTTACCCAAACTTGCCCATTAAAATACTGAGGTGTTTTTTCTGCAGGCTCCAATCGCGAAGGAATTCCCAAACTACGACTTAAAGCAACAAAAAATACATCGCGCGATTCGGCATTTGCTATTCGTAACTCATTTACTCCTATAGGTGTTATTGGTAAATTATAATAGTTTTCATTTTCATTAATATTGATATGATTTAAAATCCACATTTTAATTTGCTCAATAATAGCAGATCTGTTTCCTTTAAACTTTCCATCAAATTCTTTCTGAAAATATCCGCGATAAGCAATCAGATTTTCATTTTTAATTCTTGGATTCAGAACATTCTTCATAAACATCTCCTTTGAAGAATACTCTTTAATATCATAATTTGTAAGTGTATAATTTAAATGATCCAATAAAATCTCAGCTTTTGTATCTCTCAAATCCTTTGCTGCAATTAAATCTAATAATGCAGTCACATATTCAACATTATTTTTGTTAGTATGCTCAATAAACTTCTTAATTTCTTTCCAATTTCCCTGACTTTTCTTCAGCTTATTCCAAATAAAATTCTCATCTAAACCTTTTAATTCTCCAAGTTGACATGATGAAATAGAATCAATAAAAGTAGAACGGTATGCCATTCGTATGCTATCTTCATAGGCCAAACGGCTATCATTTTGTTTTTTCATGCTCTCATCAACAGCATAAGGTTTTTTCTCAACCGGCGGAACCATATTTAACTCCGATATACTTCCACCATAAAAGCCTTTTCCTAACTCCATAATTAAAGTATCGGTGGTCGCAACATTTAATTTTTGTCCAACTACCTCTCCATTTTTATTTGCCCAAACCAATAAATCTCCCAAGCCTGTTGTGAGATACGATAAACCATTCCTATCAGTTTTTTTACTGGCAATTGGGTAAAATTCTGCATAATTATACAATCCAAAATCAATATTTACATTCTCGACTGCCTGACCGCTTTGGTCAATAATTTTTACAAATATTCGCTTAACATCAGCATAATTTCCAACTACATTAATCTCGGTAAAATTATCCGAACGCTTAACCACCTCATCGCTCCCCTGATAATCGCCAAACACCTTAGTATGCACAAGCATTGCTCTTCGTGCAGGTTCGGTAAACCATCCCATATTTAAATCTGGTTCGGGTTCGCAAGCTCCCAGATATGACCATTTCCCATCTGTCCAAACTTCAACCCAAGCATGGTTATCGTCGCTATGAGCCCAACGTGGCGTGTAAACCTGACGTGCAGGAATTCCAACAGCACGCAAAGCTGTTACAGCAAATGTTGATTCCTCTCCACATCTTCCCCACGATGTACGAACTAAACTAAGAGGGCCACTCGTACGAATATCGGTTGGTGCGTAATTCACCTTTTCATGACACCAGTGATTCACCTCTAAAGCTGCTTGTTTCATTGTCATTCCCTGCAAACGAGGTTTCAATTCCTTTAGAAACACAATTCTTGCCGAATCTAAATTCTCGTTGTTTACACGATAAGGCAATACAAAATGACGAAACAATTCATTCGGAACTTTTTTTTCCCAATTAAAACTATCACGAGCCTTAAACGAAGCTCTTACCTGATTAAGAAAAAACTCTCCATCGTAATCGGCTAAATCGCACAGCGGCATGTAGGCATACAAAAATTGCAGTGCTTCTTTTTCTTCAACACTTAATTTCTGATTAAAAACATTAAACAAATCATCAGATCTGTTTGCTGCGAATTCTTTTCTTTCTTTAAAACGTTCTGAAACTTTTGTACGATACTTAGCATCCTTAATAAAATGCACATCACTACAGCCACAAAGAATACTGAGGCTAAATAGAAGAAAAAATAACTTCCTCATAGGTATTTTAGTTAGTTAATGGTCCTCGGCTTTTAGGATGTTTACAATTTTACGAATTTTTTCTGAATCGGCCTCATAATATTCAAATTCCGGAATACTGCTTTCTCCTCCCATATTTATATTAGGATTCTGATATAGCATTTTACTATTTACCATTTTTTTTGCAGAACAATGAAATTCAGTTGCTCGGGTGTGTTTTCTTACCGAAATAATATTCGATTCGTTAATTCCACTTCCCGGCATTATAACAATTCTATCTTGAGCTTTTTCAATTAACACCTGTAATAAATCAACACCTTCATTTGCAGTCTGCATTCCTCCCGAAGTAAGAATACGATTAACTCCAAGTTCTATCAATTGTTCTAAAGCAAGAATATGATTTTCTACCATATCGAATGCCCTGTGAAAAGTAAAATTTAATGGTCTTGCCAGATCAATTAATTCTTTTGTTCTTACCAGATCAATTTTGCCATCAGGCAATAAAACTCCCGAAACAATTCCATTCACACCTATTTTTTTGCATACTTCAATATCACGTTTCATACATTCAAGCTCAGTATTAGAATAGCAAAAATCGGAAGCTCTTGGTCTAATAATTACGTTAATCGGAATTTTTACCATTTTTTCGGCTAATTCTATTGTAGCAAATGCAGGAGTAACACCTCCCTCATAAACACCAGCACACAATTCAATGCGATCGGCTCCTGCCATTTCAGCTGTTACTGCCGACTGCACAGAATAACAACATATTTCCAATAATGCTTTGCTCATTATTTTATAAAGTTAAATAGATAGTAAAAGTATCTACTAATATCAGAATTAACAAGATTTTTATTTTAGATTCAAATTGACTAGAGTTCATCTAATTCATTTAAAACAGTATTCTAAGTTTGAATTTCTCGATAATTTAAAGATATTTGCATCTGTATTTATCTAAAAGGTTTAGCAAAATTCGAATTAATGAAAGATAAAGTTCTTAAACTGGCAAAAGAAAAAAATGCTGTTATACTGGCTCATTACTACCAAACATCCGATATACAGGAAATAGCAGACTTTAAAGGTGATAGTTTAGCCCTGGCTCAAAAAGCAACTGAAATAGATGCAGATATAATTCTATTTGCGGGAGTTCATTTTATGGCTGAGACTGCAAAAATATTGAATCCAAACACAAAGGTACTTTTACCCGATTTGGATGCAGGGTGCTCTCTGGCTGAATCGTGTCCGGCCGATGATTTTGCAAAATTTAAAGCAAAATATCCCGATCACATGGTAATTTCATATATTAATTGTTCGGCCGAAATTAAAACCCTCTCCGACTTAATATGTACCTCAGGAAATGCTGTACAACTAGTAGAAGCATTACCAAAAGATCAGAAAATTATTTTTGCACCAGATAAAAACCTTGGTCGATATATTAACGAAGTTACCGGACGCAACATGGTACTTTGGGATGGAACCTGCGAAGTTCATGATATTCTTTCATCAGAAAAAATCATGAAAATGAAAATTGAAAACCCAGATGCTATACTAATTGCTCATCCTGAATGTGCACAACCTGTTTTAATATTAGCTGATTTTGTTGGCTCTACAACAGCAATGCTTAATTACACAAAAAATAGCGATGCTAAAAAATTTATTGTTGCCACCGAAACAGGAATACTGCACCAAATGAAAAAGGATTCTCCAAACAAGGAATTTTTAATTGTTCCTGCAGACGAAACCTGTGCGTGTAACGATTGTGCTTATATGAAATTAAACACAATGGAAAAAATTTATCTGGCCCTTAAAAACGAAAAACCAGAAATTATTCTTCCTGATAAGATAATGGAAAATGCAAAAGCTCCTATTGTTAAAATGCTTAATATGTCGAAACAATTAAAACTTTAACAGAAAAGATACTGCACTAAAGAGCTGTTTGTTAAAAAACAAATGGCTCTTTTTTATTCTTCAATAGTTAACTGAACTCCTGCCAACACACAAGCCTCCTTAAAATGAAGTTCTTCCAATGCTTTGTACAAAACAGCAAATGCTGAACTAATCCATATTATGGATACAAAAACACCAACAAGCATACAAATTAAACCCAAAATAAAAATAAAAAAAGATAAAATTCCCATTCCAAAAATAGTCCAGAAATACCCTTTACTAAGATAATAGCTAAGCTTAATTGCTTGTAGCGGATCTAATTTTTTATCCATTATTAGATAAGGAACAAATATTAACTTACATACAAGATAAATTCCGGGAATAATAAAAAAAATAAAACCCAAACCTACAATTCCAATCACTAGTAAATGGCTTAAAACAACAAACAGAAACTTTCTAAATCCCGAAAGGATTTCCTCAAATTGTGGATTTTTTTTTCGTACAGCTTGCAAAAAAGTCCAATCTACACCATAATTTATTGGTGTAACAATTAGCATATAAAACAAAAAACCAAACACTCCAAAAAAGGCTTTTCCAAAGGAGAATGAATCGTTCGACTGATCGAAAATATACTCATATCCCATTGGCATATCGATTATTGCAGCAAGAAAAACCGCCAGTAATAATAATAAGAAATTGTTTTTTAAGATAAACCAAGCTTCCTGAAAACAGCCAGAAATTGTAGGATAAACTTTAAGTACCATGTCTTCTTTGGAGAAATCAACTTTCATGCTTCGAATCTTATTTTTCGATAATAATAAATACTTCTGCGATAAATATAAACCTAATTTATCAACTAATAAAAATAATTTTACAATACTTAAAACACTCGCTTACAAATAACTTATGTAAATAAAATTTTATATTATAAAAAAAAAGTAATTATAGCATAGGGTATTTTAATTTTCAAGCATCTTATAGATAGAAGGTGAAAATTTCACAATCCTTATTTCATAATTATATCAATAGTAATAAACTAAAATATATTGCCATGAAAACAAAATTAACATACAAACTAACGATTCTGATTTCGGCATTCTTACTTATATCGACATGTAGTTTTGCTGCAGAAGGAAATATCAGAAAGAAAAAAGAAAAAAACAAGGTACAACAGGTTATAGACACGTTAAAGTACAATGTTTACAAGGGAAAAGTTCAAGATAAAAAGAGCAAAGAACCATTAATTTTTGCTACTATATCTGTTAAAGGACTAAATATTGCTACAGTTTCGAATAACGAGGGAGAATTTTTATTAAAAATTGAAAAAGGTCTTCCTGTAAATACAATTGAGGTAAGTTATATTGGATACAAAAATCTTAATGTACCAATTAGTACTCTTAAACCTAAAAAAAATATTTTAGCATTAGAATCTGCTTTTGTACCCTTAGAGGAAATCAATATATATCCTCTAGATCCAGAACTTTTAGTGCGGGGAATATTAAAAAAAGTAGGTGAAAACTATTCTACAAGTCCAAATATGATGAAAGGTTTTTACCGTGAAACAATTCGAAAAAACAGAACTTATGTTGCAATATCAGAAGCCGTTGTAAACATACACAAAGCCGGATACAAACAGAGCCGCGGAGATCAGGTTCAGATTTTTAAAGGAAGAAAAAGTCAGGATGTTAAAAAGATGGATACCCTGCTATTTAAATTGCAAGGTGGACCAACTACAGCTCTTTTATTAGATGTTATTAAAAATCCATACAATTTATTCTCTGAAGATTTTATAGAAAGCTATAACTTTAGTCTTAACTCCATTACAAGAATTAACGAAAAAATTCATTATGTAATAAAATTTGAACAAAAAAAGGAGGTTGATATTCCTTTATACTACGGAATGCTATACATAGAGGCAGATAACCTAGCTTTATCGAGTGCAAAATTTAGTCTTAATTTATCTGACCCTGAGGAAGCCAGCAGCCTATTCATAAGAAGAAAACCAATTGGTGTAAAAGTAAGTCCAACCTCGGCAGATTACCTTGTTAACTATTACGAGGACAATGGTAAATGGTACTTTAATTATGCTCGGGGAGAAATTAATTTTAAATGTAACTGGAAACGTAAGCTATTTAACACCAACTACTCTGCTATGGCCGAAATTGCAATTACAGACCGTAAAGAAGATGACATTATAAAATTTAAATCTGCTGATAAATTTAAATCCAATCAGGTTTTAATTGAGGAAGTAAACAATTTTGCAGATAAAAATTTTTGGGGAGCACATAACACCATCGAACCAGATCAATCGATTGAATCGGCAATTAGAAAATTGAAACGTAAAGCCAAATAATACAAAAAAACCAAGCTGTAAAAAAATAATTAAGGATCAAAAAAACCGAATACTATTAAATAGGGGAAATAGAAATTCATTAATGGTTTTTTTGATTCTTATTTATCAAATTGTACCTAGCATTAAGTAGAATTACTTTTGAGGTATTATTGCTTAAAAATCCTATATTAGAAATAGTAAATACTTTTTAAATAGGAATACTAACAACGAATGACAGAAAAAACGGATACAATATTACAAAATATAAAAAAGGGTGATATAAACGAATTTGAAAATCTGTTTAAACTTTACTACCCATTACTTTGTTATTATGCGCTAAAATTTGTTAAAGATTCTGATTTAGCAAAAGAAATTGTTCAAGATTTATTTTGTAAAATATGGGAAGATCGTGAAAAACTTAATATACACACATCCTTTAAGGCATACCTTTATCGATCAACCTATTTAAACTGTTTACAATATTTAAGAAAAAGAGGTTCAAAAAAACAGTACGAAGAGCACGTAAAAAATAATTCGGTAAGCTCTCATATTAGTAAAGATATTGAAGAAAAAGAAATACAAATAATAATTCATGAAACACTTTTAAGTCTGCCAGACCGCTGTGGTATAATTTTTAAAATGAGTAGGTTTGATGGCTTTAAATATCATGAAATTGCAGATAAGTTATCTATTTCGGTAAAAACCGTAGAGTCGAATATGGGGAAAGCGCTAAAGGCATTTCGAAAAAATTTAAAAGATTACCTTAGTATAATTGTACTATAAAATGACACAGGAAACATCACATAACATCGATTGGGAGAACATTTCAAAGTATTTAAACGGAGAAATGAAGAAGGAGGAAAAAATTGCGTTTGAGAAAATGATTGATTCAAATTCGGAATACGCAAAAATTGTAGCTGCTTCCGAAAAAGATCTCAATTTAGTAGATCAGTTAAATAAAATAAAGAACAATTTTGATACAGATCTTGCTTGGAATGAAGTAAAATCGAAAATCACAAACAAACAATTCACCGAAAAACAAGCTGCAACAAGCCACTACTTAAACCTCAAAAAGTGGATGCAAATAGCAGCCATGCTGGCAATTGTAATTGGATTTAGCATATTCTCTTACAAAGGCTATCATAAGTACTTCTCTACCAATATAACTTTTGTATCTGAACAACATGAAAGTGGACAAAAAGTTATTCTTCCCGATGGATCAAGTGTAAACTTAAATGGAAAATCGGAATTAACTTATCCACGAAAATTTACAAAACAAGAACGCAAGGTAATTTTAAGCGGCGAAGCATTTTTCGATATTGTAAAAAATCCATCCAAACCATTTATTATTATTGCAAAAAATGCAGAAATTAAAGTTCTAGGAACTTCTTTTAATGTAATTGCCAAAGAAAATAAGGTGGAAGTACTAGTGGAATCAGGGAAAGTTCAATTCAAGGGAATTCAAAATCCCGACAATTCACTGATATTAGAAAAAGGTGATTTTGGAATCTTATCAGAAAATTATCTTCAAAAATCAATTCTAAAAGATGAAAACTATCTGTCCTGGAAAACACATCGAATGATTTTTAAGGAAATGGAATTAAAAGAAGTTGCTAAAGTTATTGAAAGAACCTATCGTGTTAACATTAAATTTGATAACGATAGTATTGCTAAAAATCATATTAACACAGCCTTTGATAGAGATCCCTTAAATCGGGTTTTAAATAATATTTGTCTTTCTTACAATTTAACTTACGAAAAAAATGGAAATCAAATTACCATTAAATCACGAAATTAACCAATAACAAAAACATGTATCAACACAATACAAATAATAAATTAGTACCAGCAAGTAGATATTTTTTGCTAGTAGCTCTTTTGTGTTTGATACATTTTAACTTAGCATCACAAAATACAATTCTAGATAAAAAACTTAGCCTTAATTATTCCAATATAAGCATTGATAATGCACTAGATAGTATTGCGAAAAAAGGCAATTGTTACTTCACCTATAATTCGGACCTTTTTAAATCGCGAAATAATATTAATTTATCTACGAATAATGAGGAATTAGAAGGAATCTTACGAAAAATAATTCCAGATTCGACACTTAATTTTCATGCCGATGGACCTCATATTGTAATTGTTCCAGTTAAATACCATACTACAAAAAATATTTCGAAAACTGTTATTCCTTATATTTCGTACCGTAATATTTCTGGTAAAATAGCAGACTCATCGAACAAAAAAGCCCTGCCTTATGCAAGTGTTGGCATTAGAGGGAAACATATAGGAACAATTAGCAATCAAGATGGTGAATTTACACTAAGTATTTCGTCGAATAATATTACAGACACTTTGGTATTTTCTTATGTAGGCTATAAAAATTCAGAAATTCCCATTTCCAAAATCACAAATAAACCTATTCAAATATCTCTTAAAGAGAATTTTATTTCACTTCAAGAAGTTATTATTCGCAGTAACGATCCGCTTGCCTTAATTCATGCTGCGGTAAATAATATATCCGAGAATTATCCTCAAATGCCTACAAATTTAACCTCCTTTTATCGAGAATCGGTTTTAAAAAATAACAAATATATGATTTACTTGGAGTCGGTTCTTGATATTTATAAAAACTCCTATTCGAATAACAATTTAAAAGACAGAGTTAAACTTTTTAAAAGTAGAAAGATATACGATGTAACACGTTTAGATACCATTTCGTTTAAGCTTAAAGGAGGAATAAAAGCATGTTTACAATTAGATATTGCCAAAAATTTACCCGAATTTCTCGATCCGGAATTTATGAATTTCTTTCATTATCGATTGGCTGATATTAGTACATTTAATAACAAGTCGGTATATATTATTGAATTTCAGCCTAAGCCGAATTTAAACACTCCTATGTTTAAAGGAAAAATATTTATCGAAACCAATAATTTAGCCATTGTACGTGCCGAATTTGGATACGAACGCAATCGATTAAGTGAACTAAAAAACCAATTTATTGTAAAAGGCAATGCTAAAACCAAAGTTAAACCCCTTATTGTTAATTATGTAATAAGTTACCGAAAAATTAATGATAAATATTATTTTAACCATGCTTTAGGGAACTTAAAGTTTAAGGTAAAAAACAAGAAAAAATTATTCTCCAATAATTTTTCTACCTCTTTCGAAATGGCTACAACAAATATGCGTAGGCAAAATGTAGTAAAATTTAAATATCGCGAAACCATTCAACCAAGTACAATTTTATCTAATCACAAAAGTAATTATGATCCAAACTTTTGGGGTGATAAAAACTATATTAAACCCGAAGAAAATATTAAAGATGCATTGAAAAGAATAAGTAATAGTATGCAGCAAATTGCCTTAGGAAAATTAGATGAAAATTAAACTTTAAAAGATTATTTAATGTATATTTCGAGCTAATAAATAATTTTTAGCAATGAGTTGGATATGCGCAAAATGTAAAAGAGTTCTGCCCTCACCCAATCGGTATCATTCTTGTTATGTTACTAATAAGGAAAGCCATACAGCTAAAATGAACGCAAAAATATTAGAAACATTTGAGCTATTACTCTCCTATTTAAATACCTTCGAAAACATAGAAATTATATATCTTAAAACTTGTATTCAATTTAAAACCAAAGCCACATTTTTATCTCTTTATCCAAGAAAAGACCGTTTAGAATTAGAATATCAGTTAAATAAAGAAGAAGATCAATTTCCTGTTCATAAATGTATCAGAATTTCTAAAAACAGAGTCTTACATAGATTAGCCATTGCCGATTGTGAGGATATAGACGAACAACTTAAAATCTGGATTAGGGATGCTTACTGGACAATTAGAAAAAAATAATTCTCTATTTTTGCAAACTATTACCATTATGCATTACTTTATTGATATTGTCTTTTTATGAGCAAATCATTGAAAAATATTTTTCAAAATACAATTGGAATTCTAATTGGAGGCTTATTCTTATTTCTAACCCTAAGGGAAAAACCTCTGGCTCCTGTTTGGGAAAGTCTGGCTAATGCCGATTACTTTTTTATTCTACTTAGTTTCTTATGTTTATTTATGGTATTCTACTTAAGAGCATTACGTTGGAAACTATTACTAGAAGAATCAGGAGAAAAACCAAAATCCAATAAAGTTTTAACCTCTATTCTTATAGGTTATTTCGTTAATAGCTTTACCCCAAAATTTGGTGAGATATTACGTTGCACCTCCTTACAAAAAAGCTCTAACATACCTATTTCTAAATCAATAGGAAGCTTAATGGCCGAAAGAGCTTACGATCTTTTAATACTGGGAATAGGAGTCTTCTCATTATTTTTAATTGAATTGGATCGATTACAAGATATGTTAAATTCTACAATTGGAGGAATATCACACATTTACGGATATCGCTACCTATATGTGTTTCCTATTGTATTATTACTTATAGGCATATTATTTATTATTAGCCTTAAAAAGCTAAAGCGATCCGAAAAACCAATAATCAAAAAAATTGTTGGCTTCCTTCACACTATGTTTAACTCGCTTAAAAGCGGATTACTCTTACAAAAAAGAGTAAAATTTATTACTCTTACCCTATTAATATGGATAAGCCTTATCTTGCTAAATTACATATACCTTTTATGCCTGCCAGATACTTCTTCCTATTCAATATCCTTTGCAATTGTAATATTATTTATTGGAGGATTGGGATGGGCATTACCTAGTCCTGGAGGAATTGGTACCACCCACTTTTTCTTATTGCAATTATTTTTAGCTTTTCAGCTAGATCCAAATGCAGGCATTAGTTTTGGGATTTTATCAAACGGACTTACTTTTATTGGTACAATTGCCTTGGGCGGATATGGATATTACAGATATTGGATTGAAATGAAAAATGAGAAAAAATAAATCCTTTCTAATTAGGTGAATTTAACTCATTTTTTACAATTATCTTTGCCACAACAAATCAAGTAAAAAATCATGAAATTTAATCAATATAGCTTTTCTCCAGATATCAAGAAAAATCTTGAAACACTCGGATTTAAAAGACCTACAGATATTCAATACAAAGCCATTCCGCCAATTGTAAGAGGTGAAGATGTACTGGCTATTGCACAAACCGGTACAGGAAAAACCGCAGCTTTTGCAATTCCTATTATCGATAAAATTCATAAAAATAAAAAAAGCAAACGCAGCAACGATATTAAATGCGTGGTAATGGTTCCCACAAGAGAACTAGCCATTCAAATTACAGAAGTGTTTCAGGAAATTGCAAAACATACAAAAGTAAATTGCATAAGTCTTTTTGGAGGTGTAGAACAAGATCCTCAAATTGAAAAACTTCGCAATGGGGTCGACATTTTAATTTCAACTCCAGGTAGAATGTTCGATTTAAGTAGTCAGGGATATATTCATCTCGATAGAGTTGAAACTCTTGTTTTAGATGAAGCCGACCACATGTTAGATCTTGGATTTATTAAAGACATTCAGGATTTAATAAGATACTTACCTAAAAACAGACAAACTCTGTTTTTTTCGGCTACCATTACACCAAAAATTAAAAAATTAGCCTATTCGCTAGTTCGAAAAGCAATTCGCATACA
The DNA here is from genome assembly GCF_963677195.1 of uncultured Marinifilum sp. Lineage (NCBI taxonomy): Bacteria > Pseudomonadati > Bacteroidota > Bacteroidia > Marinilabiliales > Marinifilaceae > Marinifilum > uncultured Marinifilum sp. The sequence goes on along the minus strand of NZ_OY781918.1, from coordinate 2,963,916 downwards.
AATTTCACCTAAAGATCCTGTTTCCAGAAACGTGGAACATTCTTTAGTTTATATAAATATGGACGATAAGCGTTTCTTTTTGGAACGAATGGCTAAAGAACACGAAGAAAGTAAAATACTTGTGTTTGTAAGAACAAAAGTACGTGCCGAAAGAGTACACAAAGCAATGGAACGCGTTGGAATTAAAACACAAACCATTCATGGCGATCGAGAGCAAAAAGATAGACTTGTTGCCATGAAAGCTTTTAAATCTGGTGAAGTAAAAATTCTTATTGCCACCGACGTAAGTGCACGTGGTATTGATATACCAAATGTTGACTACGTTGTAAATTACGATTTACCTGATGTACCCGAAAACTATGTACACAGAGTAGGTAGAACTGGTCGTGGTGTTCAAAAGGGAGTAGCTATTTCTTTCTGTTGTCAGAATACAGAAAAAGAATTACTTAATGATATTCATGAATATTTAGGAGGTGAAATACAGGTAATGGATATCGATCATAGCGAATATTCTGCTACCATCGATTTCTCAGAAGATTATTCCAAAAGTTTAAAAGAACTAATGGATGAAGCCGATGATTTTATGGAAAATTCAAAAAAGAAAAAATCAAAAAAAAGAAAAAAATAATACGCAAAAACCTCAAACAAATTTAAGTTTGAGGTTTTTCTTTTTGCATTTTGTAAAAAAGAAAAATAAATTCGTTACACACTATAAAAATACATTCCTATGCAATCTTTTATCTCTCCCGACAATAACATTGTATTGTTTTTTGTGATTACAGGAGCTGCAGCCTTTGGTATTTATTCCGAACACAAAAAATGGTTCGGTAAATTATCAGGGATTTTAGTTACCATGATATCTATGTCATTATTAGCAATGGCTGGAGTTGTTCCTGTTGCCTCAAATCCAAATATAAAAGTAGAAGTTTACGAGCTTGTTTTTTCCTACTTTATTCCTATTTCTATTCCAATGCTGCTATTTAGCTCTAATATTGTAAAAATTGTAAAAGAAAGTGGTAAACTTTTGGTTGCCTATATACTGGGTGCAATTGGAATTATTATTGGTTGTTTTATTGCATTCGGATTAATTGGTTTAGGACCCGATTCGGGAAAAACTGCCGGCGTAATTGCAGCTACATTAATTGGAGGAAGCGTTAACTTTATCGCAGCAGCCGAAGCTCTTAATTTTAGCACTAACCCATTATTTACAGCAACCATTGCTGTCGATAATTTTGTATCTAATCTTTACACTTTATTTTTGTTTTTAACTCCTTCGCTCCTATTCCTTTCCAGATTTTTCGTTAAACCTAAAAAAGAAAATCAAATTGAAGAAGTACATGAAGATAAAGAGATGTTCCCAATTACAATGGAACGAATTGCAGTATCGGTATTTATTGCAGCTTTAATAGCTGGTTTAGGCAGTCTTATTGCACCCCTTCTGCAAAATCTATTCAAAACCGATATTAATCTAAGCATTCTAATTATTACACTTTTGGCCGTATTAGCAGCCAATTTATTCCCTAAACTATTGCGTCCGCTCGAAGATACCGCATTTTCGCTTGGTTTATGGATGATGTATGTATTTTTAGCAGTAATTGGTGCAGCAACCAATATACAGCAAATATTTACAATTGGACCTGCCGTATTAGGATTTTATCTTACCATAATGGCTTTTCATTTTGTATTTTTATTAGCCTTAGCTAAGCTATTTAAATTGGATGTTTACGAGGTAGTTATTTCGTCGGCGGCAAATATTATGGGCCCATCTGTTGCAGCTCCAATGGCTGCATCTATGGGACAAAAGAAATTGGTAACTCCAGGAATTTTAGTTGGAATACTAGGATATGTAATTGGAACTTTTATAGGCGTTTCAATTGCCATTTATCTCTCTTAGATAATACGTAAATGCAATTATAGTAAAGGCTTTGTAATATTACGAAGCCTTTTTTTATGTTTTTTACTCAGCACAAAAAATGTTCTTACTAGTATTATAAACAATAAATAAGTATACTTACACAAGTAAATTAAAAAATAAACATTATTAAATTTAATAACGAGTTATTAATTAAATATTTTTAAATCTTATAAAACCCAACAAACCAAATCTATTATTAATGATATTGCCACCTCCAAACTCAAAAAATAACAAACAAGCAGGCAATATAAAGTAAATAACTTAATTATGAAAAAAAGCGGAGTTATCGACCTAAGTTTAAAACTATTTGGAATTAATGTAATTATAACTGCTCTTTTATACTTTAAAGATTTACACTATCTAAAAAGTATGTTCTCCACGTATAATTCATCTTCCATAGATATTTTATCTCTTATTTTATTTTTTGCAGGTGGGCTAATTACTTTTTTTATTAGTTATATTTTAATTTTTAAATCCGATTATATCGCAAAAAAAATAACAAAAAAGGATCATACAATAAACTTAAATTTCGATAGCAATTACAAAAACATTTTGGATGTAAGTCTTGTTATTATTGGTATTTGCATTCTTATTTTTAAGTTTTCAAATATTGTAGCTACTATTATTCGTGTTGTAAATTACTTTATTGATAGTACAATCGGTAATCCTTTTATGAGTCATGATATTTCTACAGTAATACAATATATTTTAGCTTATTTACTAATCTCAAACTCAAGAAACATTAGTGAATGGATTATAAAAATAAATCAGAAAAATATGAAAAGTAGAAATTAACTCATAAATAAGAAACCGAAGGCTTAGTACTTCGGTTTTTTTATATCTTACTTTTCTTATTGTATATTTTATTTCAAATTACAATACGTGTATCAAAAGATATAATTGTCTAAGAATTGAAAAAGACATAAACTTCTTTTAAACATCGAATAATAATTCATTTAGGATTAATTAAATGACAAACTCACTACAAAGCAAATCGGTAGAATTGCTCACAGAAAAAAGGATTGAAGAACTGTTTAAAGAACATTATTCTGTATTAACAGCTTATGCTCACAAATTTCTTTCGGATTTAGATGATTCGCGCGAAATTGTCCAAAGTGTATTCGTTAATCTAATTGATCACAAAAACTCTGTAAAAATTCATACATCAGCGAAAGCTCATTTGTATACTTGTGTAAGAAACGCCTGCTTAAACAGCATAAAAAGAAAAAACACACATGCCAAACATCACGATAATATCAGATATTTGAATTCGGACATTGGTATTGGAGCCGATAAAATACTGGAACAAACAGAATTAGAATATGCCCTATATATGGCTATTGATGAGTTACCTGAACAATGCCAGCGTATTTTTAAAATGAATCGATTCGAAGGGTTTACCAATCAGGAAATTGCCGATAAATTAGAAATATCAAAACGTACGGTTGAAACACAAATAAGCAAAGCATTAAAAACATTGCGCAATAAAATTGGTCCTATGCTTACCAGCTTACTCATTTTATACTTTCTAAAAGAAATGTAATTTTTTTTAATTCTAGGTACGTGTAAAAGTAAACTTACATGTCTTACTAACAGAAAAGCGAAATGAAAGAAAACAAACAACATATAAACGAGCAAATTTTGCTGAGTATTTTAAATCAGAAAGCTTCGGAAAATGATTTGAAAACATTCCAAAAATGGATGGATTCAGATCCTGAAAACAAAGAATATTTTGATAAAATACGTAAGATTTGGAATAAGAGTGAAGAAATTCAGGTCTTTAATAATATTGATGTTGATGCCGATTGGGAATTAGTACAAGCCAAAAAAGCCTCTAAAAGTAAAGTCAGAAAATTAAAATATATTTTGCGCTTTGCTGCGAGTATCGTAATTCTAGTAGGTTTAAGTTTTATCTTTTTATATGAAACTACACCGGGCTTTGGAAAATTGGCACAACAAAAAACAGAAACACAAAAAAACCAGCTTGTTTTAGATGATGGAACACAAGTGCATTTAAACAAAAAAAGCAGACTTGTATATCCAAATCATTTTAATTCAAAAACAAGAAATGTAAAATTGGAAGGCGAAGCCTATTTTCAGGTAAAAAAGAATCCTTCCAAACCATTTATAATTACTTCGGGAAATGCGATTATTGAAGTACTTGGTACCGCCTTTAATGTTCGCAACGATGAGAATGGAAGAACCATAGTTACTGTTAATTCAGGAAAAGTAAGTTTAACCAATCGAAAAACTAAAAAGCTTGTTTACCTAACAAAAGGTGAAAAGGGCATATTGTACGATTCGATTATTAGCGAATCGGTTAACAATGAGCTTAATTTCGATGCCTGGAAAACTGGAGTTCTTAGATTTAGAAAAACACCATTGCCTTTAGTATTAAAATATATTGAAAACTATTATGGTATTAAAATCACTAATAAATGCAAGCGAATTAATACCCTTAATTTTAACAGTACATTTAATAACGAAAGTATTGATAGTGTGATATCTGAACTAGAATTGCAGCTAAATGTAAAAACAGTAAAAAGGGGGAAACATCTCATCATTTCTGAGAAAATAAACTAATTCTCACAAAAAAATAATGAAAAATAAATTTGTACTTATAGCTTTTATTGTACTACTTGGCAGTTCATTCGCAAATGCTCAAAAAACAGTAGTTAAAGCAAAAATGCTAAGTCGGTTGGTACGCACCGGATCGTTCTTTGTGGAACATCAGTTAAACAATAACAGTAATTTACAATTGGGCCTGTTATATACTGGAAAAACCTGGGATGATACTAAAATAAGAGGTTGGGGAATTACGCTCGAATATAGGTTTTATCTTTCCGATTCGCCTGCTCCCGATGGCTTTTTTATTGCTCCTTATGCACCTTATTTGCATTTTAATTTAGAAAATGAAGCTAAGGATAAATCAAAAATGAATGGATTAGAGGCTGGCATCACTCTAGGCATCGCATTTTAAACAATCATAAAACATATTTAATAAACATTTATTATCCATTAGTTTGGGTAAACACCCAACTTATGCCTGTAAATAAAATTACCTATTAAGAATAATAAAAAAGTAAACATGAAAAAATTATTAATTATTGCAGCTATTGCATTCGGATTTCTTTCAACTTTAAATGCTCAAAAAATAGAGTATAAAGTAATTACCTCGGTAGAATCAATTGTTCCAATGGGAATTGGTCGTTCAAGAATAATCGAAGAAAAAGATCCTATCGAAGCTGAGAATTTTACAACCGAAAGAACCGATGGCAAAAAAAGTAAGCAGAAAGCAGTTAAAAGAGCAGATGCGAAAGTAAACCTCTTTTCGGAAACAAAATTATTAAACTTCTACAGTATTGCAGGTATCAATTTCCAAAATATTGCTTCGAACGATGCATTATTATCCTCAAAAATTAATAAGCTCACAAGTCAGGGTTGGGAGTTGGCTTTTGTAACAAGCGGTGTTGAGAGTGATAGTGGTAAAGGTGATGGTAAAGGAATTTTTATTACTCGATATATTTTTAAAAAACAATCTGAAATCTAATCTATTTAATAGTATCACTATTAACTTTATTTAAGTCTATTTTAAATTTAAGGAAGCCAAATGGCTTCCTTTTGTCGTTTATAATAACAATATGTAAATTTACAAGCAAAACCATTCACATCTACTAATATATGGTAAAACATATTTTTACTCTTTTACTACTAATCATCTCTCTTTCATCCTACTGTCAGAACATTAATTTGCAGCAAGAAATCAAGCTCCAAAAAAGCAACTTTTTGTTATCAGAATTATTAGATGAAATTACAAAACAAAGTAATGCACAATTTAGCTTTACCAGCGAATTAAATACTAATAAATACATTCAACTTGATGATTCTGTTGCTACAATTAAAAGCATTCTAAATCGATCTGTTAACAACAAATCTTTTAAAATTCAATCGAAAGGAAATAAAATTTTCATTGTTTCTATTCCTCCAAACAAAAGAAAATATCGAATTAGCGGATACATTAGCGATGAAGAATCTGGAGAAATACTGATAAATGCCACAATTGCAAACGTGAATAACTTTACAGGAACCGTAAGTAACAACTTTGGTTTTTACAGTTTAAGCCTTAAAAACAATACTCATTTACTGCAATTTTCATTTGTTGGTTACGAAGAAGTTTTACTGGATATTGAACTGGAACGAGATACTAGTATTAACATAGCCTTAAAACCAAAAACGGTACTTCAAGAAGTACAAGTAACAGCTAATAATAAGGCAAATAATATTAATCACTTATTTGTAAGCTCTAATTCCATTCAGGGAAAAAATATGAAACAGACTGGTGTTTTCGGTGAGAACGATTTATTTCAAAATTTACTTCACTTACCTGGAGTTCAAAATAGTAACGAAGGTCTTGGTGGTTTAAATATACGCAATGGTTCTTCCGATCAAAACCTCATACTTTTAGATGATGTTCCCGTTTATTATTCTTCTCACCTAATGGGTCTCTACTCTGTTTTTAATCAGGATGCAATTAAACAGGTAAAAATCGTTAAAGGCGGATTTCCTGCTCATTATGGCGGCAGAGTTTCTTCTGTTTTAGACATTAGAATGAAGGATGGAAATACAAAAAAATTAAAAGGAAGTTATAGCCTGGGACTACTTACTGCTAAATTCAACCTTAATGGCCCAATTAAAAAAGAAAAAACAACTTTTAATTTATCTATTAGAAGAACTTATCTTGATTTGCTGGTGAATGGAATTTTAGAAATGGCAGATAGTGATGTAAAAGCAGGATACTATTTTGGAGACCTAAATTGGAAAATTGTACACCGATTTTCGCAACGCGATAAACTTTACTTTAGCTCTTATTGGGGAGGAGATTTAGCTAAGGTGAAAAATACTGAAGACATTTCATCAAACATCAGAGAAAAAACAAGAAATAAACTTGGTTGGGGAAATTTCACAAATTCCCTGCGCTGGAATCATGTTTACAACAATCATCTGTTTGGAAATACAAGTTTAATACTTAGCAAATACACCTTTCTACTAAAAAATAAACGAAGCGAAAAAACAGATGTTTCCGATTATAAAGAAAATTACAATTACGAATTTAAATCAGGCATTAGAGACTTCTCGTTTAAAACAGAATTTGATTTTATTCCCGACTATAAACACTATATGAAATTTGGACTGGAAGCATCCTTACACCACACAAAACCAGGCAGCGAATCTCTAAAAAACACAGAACTTAACAATACTGATATCACAAACAACCAACTTATTAAATCGAAAGAAATTAATTTATTTGGCGAATGCCAAATTAGGTTTGGCAAAAAATTATTGGTTAATATGGGAACTCGCTGGAGTAGTTTTATTGTGGAAAACACTTATTATTCTACTCTGGAGCCCAGATTAAATTCACAATATTTTATCAATCCAAAATGGTCGATTACAGGTAGTTTCTCACAAATGACTCAGTATCTTCATCTGCTTAGAACAAGTTCTCTAAGTTTACCAACAGACTTGTGGTTCCCAGTTACAAAAAAAATTAAACCCATCGATTCTTTTCAATACACGGGTGGTACACATTATACTTTTAATAAATCTATTAAATTAAGCATAGAGTTTTACCACAAATTGAACCGTAACTTATTAGACCTTAAAGAAACTTCCTATTTCCAGAATATTACTGATGATTGGGAAAACCTAGTTGAAAGTGGCAAAGGCTGGAGTAAAGGAATGGAAATAGGTTTAAGTAAAAATCAAGGAAAAACAAATGGTAATATATCCTATACACTTTCCCAATCGAGAGTAAAATACAATGGAATAAATGGTGGAAAATCTTATGCCTCTCCCTACGATCGCCGTCATAATTTTTCAATTCAAATCAATCAATTTGTAAATAAAAAAATAAAATGTTCGGCATACTGGACTTATGGAACTGGCGTTCCTGCTACATTATCAACATCTTACATCACAACATTTTCACCCTATAATCCTAATCTTTCTCAAATTAAACCCACCTTTTCAGAAAGAAATTCCTATAGGCTCCCCGATTATCATCGCCTTGATTTCTCAATTAGTTTTACTAAAAAGAAAAAACACGGAATAAGATCATGGGATATAAGCATTTATAACTTTTACAATCGAAAAAACACTAGCTATATGTATGTTTCCAGTAAAAATTCATCTAATAAGGCTTACCAATTAAAGAAAGTCAACCTTTTTTCTTTTATTCCAAGCATTAGCTATTCTTATAAATTTTAAAACTATAAATATGAATTGTTTTAAATATTTAATCTGTTTACTTCCATTTATACTACTCTATTCTTGCGAAGAAGAAGAAAATGTACCTAAAGCCAAAGGAGAACCAATTTTAACAATAAATTCTTTAACTGGAGTTGATAGTTTGGTACAAATTAATCTCTCTATGAGTACTGATATATATGAAGAAAACCAATATATTACAGATGCAATAATTACCCTTTACAAAAACGAACAAATTTTAGGTGAACTAAATCACAAAACAAAAGGTATTTACGAATTTCCTGATTACCATTTAGAAAGTCAAACAAACTATCAGATATCTGTAATTCATCCCAAGTTTAAAGAGCTAAAAGCAAACACCACTACTCCCAATAAAATTAGAATAAATAAAGTATCTCAAGTCAATAATTCTGAAAATGGAAGAACTACTTTTACTCTTAATTTTACAGATAATCCTAGGCAAAACAATTACTATATGATTCTTGTAAAAGGAGTGTCAGTAGATATAAGTCAACTGCTCGAATATTACAGCAACGATATAGTATTTGAAGGAAATCTGGCAATAAATGAAACTGGTTTTGAACAAAATATGCTTCAGGGAAGTAAAAGCTTTTCTGATGAAAACTTTAAAAATTCCGAAATTAATATTTCTTTCTACTTATTAAATAATGAAATTTCTAAGGATATTTCTGAATATAAAATTGAACTGTATCATCTTTCTGAAGACTACTATAATTATGAAAGATCGTATGTAGCTATTGAAAACAGAGACGATTTGCCATTTTATAATAAGACCAAGCTATACTCAAATATTAAAGGAGCTTTTGGAATTTTTAGCAGCTATTCTTTAGATTATAAAACACTTTCGAAACAATAAAATAAGGATATTGAAAGTTATTGAAGCAGTTCTGTCAAATATCTGGTAAAATCATTTATTTTTAATGATTCAAAATCAAATACTTTCCGATGTCAAAATATATAATATTTTTATTTATTCTACTTTTCGCTTATATAACTCCCCTATTTGCTCAACAAAACTACAAGTGGGTAAGTGTGAAAAAAGGCGAAGGTCTTAATGCTTTTCTACTTAGAAATAAACTACAGCCAAAACAATACACCCTTAAATTTAAGGAACTAAATAAAAATAGTTTTACAAAATCGGGACATCTAATTGCTGGTAAAAAATACAAGGTTCCTTTACTTTATCCAATACATAAAATTCCATTACTGGGATCTAAACATTCAAGCATAAAACAAGTAGATAATATACTAAATGGAGCCGTAATTCACTTATTGGCGGGCCATGGCGGACCCGATCCAGGTGCTGTTGGAAAAGTTTCTGGAAATAAAATATGTGAAGACGAATATGCCTACGATATTGTTTTAAGAATGGGAAAAGAACTAATTTCTCATGGTGCAAAAGTTCATTTTATTATTCAGGATAAAAACGATGGAATTCGCAATGCTGCTTACTTAAAACCCGATAAAGATGAGTATTGCTATCCTAATTTAGCTATTCCAAAAAAACAAACTCCCCGCTTAAGACAAAGAGCTGCAGCAGTTAACATGCTGGCAAAAAAAGAAAAACCCGGTACTTATCAGCGATTAATCGTTTTGCATCTCGACTCTAGAAGCAAAAGCAATAGAACAGATGTTTATTTTTATCATCATGCGAACAGCAAAAAAGGTAAAAAACTTGCACTCACACTTCAAAATAAAATGAAGGAAAAATATGCTAAATATCAACCCAATAGAAAATATACAGGAACAGTTGGAAGCAGAAGATTGTATGTTTTAAAAACCACAATTTCTCCATCGGTATTCGTAGAGTTGGGTAATATTAATAACTACCGCGATCAAATAAGGTTTACCAAATCAAATAACCGACAAGCGTTAGCAGAATGGCTATGCGAAGGAATTATTGATGATTTTAAATCGAATAAGAAAAAGTAAGAAAAGAAAAACGTAATTAAAATTTTAATTATCTAAAACAATTAAGCATAACTTTTGTGCGTAAATTTTAAAACAGCGGGTTCAACGCAATTATGAAAATCTTCATACGATAGCATCAATAGCTCGGTATGAGTTCCTGCGTTAAAAACTATATCGTCATCTTCTACTAAACTTTCAGACACGTAGACCTCCAAATTATATAAATTGCCGAATGGAGGCATTGCTCCTACTTCACAAGCAGGAAAAATATCTTTAAACTCTTGTTCATGCGCTAGCTCTACCTTTTTACATCCCAACATTTGTTTCAGCAAATCAAAATCGATTAAATAAGACGCAGGTAGCACTGCCATAGCCATTCTTCCATCAATTTTAATCATTACCGTTTTTGCTAACATCTTACCCGGTACATGGGCCGATGCTGCAATCTGCTGAGCCGTGTAGGCTGATGAATGCCGAATCGTTACATATTTAATGTGTCTTTCATCTAAAAACTCTTTTAACTTACGAATAGGCATAATTTTGGGTTCTATGGTTTAAATTTGATTTGTATAGTAAGGCGTTTAACCTTTAACCGGATTTTCCGATTGAGAGTTTTGTTTCCTTTTCTTCCTTTTCCGTTAAAAACAATACTTTATTATAAAATACAAAAAAAGCGGGAAATAACGAAAATTAAAGTCTAGCTAAAACGTTTAAAAAAGCCTTATAATTGCCTAAATATTACAATTTACCATTTAAATACGAAGTTTTTCGTAATAAAATTTTGAAGTACGAAAAGTTTCGTATATTTTTATCTACGAAATTAATCGTATAATAGAATTCACCACAAAATGCCAAAGAAGATTAAGCCAACCGACGCAGAATTAGAAATTTTGCAAGTTTTATGGACTTATGGTCCGTCTACAGTTCGTTTTGTTAACGAAAAATTAAAGTCAGGAAGAAATGTAGGCTACACAACCACCCTTAAAGTGATGCAAATTATGACGGATAAAAATATGCTGCAACGAGATAAAAAATCGCGAACACATATTTATGAGGCTATTGTGGAAGAATGTGAAACAAAAAATCAATTAATCGATAAATTCATCTCTACTCTATTTCACGGTTCTACCTCGAGAATGGTTTTGCAAGCTTTAGGCAATAAGAAATGCAGTTCCGAAGAACTCGATAAAATTCGTGAATTAATAGATAATATTGAAAACACAGATCTAAAACAGAGCAATGAATAATTTAGAACTACACCAGTTGATTATAGCAACAGGATGGACATTGTTACACTCTGTTTGGCAAATTGGAATATATGGGCTTATTATTTTTCTAATACTACAATTCGTATCAAAAGATAATGCTAAAATAAGATATACAGTTTCGACCTTAGGTTTGTTATTTATTTTCCTGAGTTCGATAATTACATTCATACATTACACCTATAAATCGATACCCATTAGTGAGGCAAGCACTAATATTTCATCAGATTTACTGCTGCACTTACTAAATTCAAGTGGCAATTCGGATATTTGGAGTTTAAAAAGCATAAAAATTGACAGCTACATTCCTCTTTTGGTAAATATTTATATTGTTGGCGTTTGTGTTTTATCCTTACAAATGACAATTAGTTATTTCAGAACTCTAAAAATGAAAAAACATTTGGCCTATCCTGTTAATACTAAAACCAGGATAATAGCTGAACAATTAATTAAAAAATTCGAATTAAAAAATAAAATTATTTTTAAGGAATCGGGTTACGTTCAGGTTCCTTCTCTTATCGGATATTTTAAACCAGTTGTATTATTACCGGTTTCCATGCTAAGCGGAATTCCAGATAATCAGCTGGAAATTATTATAGCTCACGAGTTGGCGCACATAAAGCGTCACGATTATCTGCTTCAGTTTATTCAAGGTATTCTTGAATTGCTATTTTTCTATCATCCTGTTGTTTGGTGGCTATCTTCTGTGGTTAATGCCGAAAGAGAACACTTATGTGACGATCTTGCGGTAAAGGTTTGTGGTGAATCAGTTAGCCTAATTAAAGCATTAAATAATATGGAAGCAATTAGAAAAAAAAGGTATGAATTGGTATTGAGTTTATCTGGTAAAAAGGATAATATTTTAAATCGTGTGCAAAGAATTCTTCGCCGAAAAACAAAACAATCTACACAGTTAGAAAAGTATCTTTTAAGCGGCTTATTTGTTTTTCTTTTTACAGGATTAATCTTAGTTTCCAATTTCGCAGTATCTGGAAACCTATTTCCTGGAAAACAATTCTTTTCGAATATCAATGCAAAAGATATGCTAAGTTTACAAGCAAATTCGCCCAATAGCAAGCTTGCAATTCTTAGCAATCGTAAAAATGAATTTAATGATACCATTGTAAATCAATCAGAAAATGAATTAGATATTGATATAAATGGCTCTGCAGATTCATTAATTTCTAAAAAAAATGTGCAAATAAAAGTCGACGAGATTATAGAAGAACAACTAAAAATTATTTCTGAAGCTCAAAAAGAAAACAAAAAAAATAAGTTAGAACTGGAAAAAAGTCTAAAAACAGTTAACTCACAAGAATATCGAGAGCAATTAGAAAATCAGTTAAAAGCAAGTGCCGATTCTAATCAGATAAGTACCAATATTTTTATTAAATCGAAACTAAGCGAAAAACATCCGCTTATTATTGTTAATGGGGAAAAGCAAGCATACTCATATTTAGAAAATATAGACCCAAATATCATATCTAGCATTAATGTTATAAAAGATAAAGCCACAAGCCTTAAATACGGCAAGAATAGCGAAAATGGTTTAATAGAAATAATTACTAAAACACCAAACTCTATAAATGATAAATACAATTTTAACAACAGCAATGAGGTAATAATTGTAAAATATGAAACAAGTAAAGATTCTGTAGATTTATCTCAAGTAAAAATAAAGGAATCTATTAACAAAATGCCTCTTTATATTGTTGATGGTAAAGAATTATCGAAAGAAGCTATCGATACAATTAATGAAAATGAAATTAAGAATGTTTTTGTATATAAAGGAAAGCAAGCAAAAAAAATGTATGCCGAAGACGAAGTTATAATCATAGAATCGAAAGATGATGATTCTCGGGAAGTTAAATCCAAAATTTGGCACAAGGCAAAAAACAAACCTTTATTCATTATAGATGGCAAAAAAACTGATTTAAAATCTATGGATGATATTGATCCAGAGACAATTAAAAATATAAACATTCTTAAAGATAAATCGGCAACTGCTATATATGGGAAAGAAGGTGAAAACGGAGTAATCCTAATAAAATCTAAAGCTGAAAAAGCAGATCTTATTAAAATTAAAGGTAAAGCCGGAAAAAATGCTCCTATTTACATTTTAAATGGGAAAAAAATAAGTGAGAAAAAACTCAAAAAAATTGATAAGCATGATATAGAATCAGTAAATGTTTACAAGGGAAAAACAGCTATTGAGAAATATGGTGAAAAAGCTAAAAATGGAGTAATTGAAATTACATTAAAAAAATAAATCGAGTATTAGTATTGTTAAATGCCGTATCTTAGGATATGGCATTTTTTTTTCATACTTATCAATTTGCAAGCAGAGCAACAAATTTGTATCTTGAATAAGAACCGAAATAGAATTAAAAACAATTGCCGATGCTTTACATTTGTACCATATTCATCATATATATTATAATTTGGTTTACAGCTAAATATAATTCCTATCTAAGACAATTTACTAAAAATCAGCATTTGCGTTTTTCATTTGGAATTGCTGCAATTACAATAGGTGCTTTATATATTATGCTCCCTTCGTTTTTCAGCTATTTATTTACCTCTATTTTTAAATCAACATACAATGTAATAACTATTTCAGGATTTATTCAAATTATATGTGGTGTTGGCTTATTAATAAGACGTGTTCATCGCGAAGCTGCAATTTTTTTAATGATACTTCTAGCTCTATTTATTCCTCTAAGCATTATCATGTTAACAAAATATATCCATGGGCCACTTGGTCCAGAATATGAACCAGTACTTGGATATATCAGAATTATCGCTTACATTATGTTGATATGGATTTTATTTAAAGCTTGCGATATGTCGCCTCGAAAAGGTTTAAAGGATAAACGTTTTGATATGGACATTTAATTTATTTTTAGGATTGTTTATTTTTTTATGATTTGTAATTAAACCAAAATTTGCACTAATGAGTTATTATATAAGCCTTAGAACTAATTATGAGTTTAACAAAGCTTTAGAGCTTATTACAAAAGCCCTAAAAACAGAAGGGTTTGGTATATTAACCGAAATAGATGTTAAATCAACTCTAAAAGAAAAACTAAATGTTGATTTTAAAAACTATCGTATTTTAGGTGCCTGTAATCCTACTTTTGCATATAAAGCTTTTCAGGTTGAAGATCAAATTGGAATAATGATGCCTTGCAATGTAACCGTTATTGAACAAGATAACGGACATGTGGATATTTCTGTTATGGATCCTACCATTGCTTTTGATGTAATAGAAAATGAAAATCTTCAGCCGTTTGCCAACGAAATAAAAAAGAAATTGGAGAGAAGTTTGGCCTACCTGAAAGAATAAATTAAAACAATTGTGTTAAATAATTTTTAGTACGAATTCCCTTTTTCATCTACCATTGGAACAAAACGAACAGATATCACACTTTGCTTGCTTATTTCTCCATTTTTCTTTTTTAACAGTACTAATTTTTTAACACTTTTTAGTCCAACAGGAATTACCATCCGTCCTCCTTCTGCCAATTGCTCAATTAATGGCTCAGGAATCCTGCTTGGCGAACAGGTAACAATAATTGCATCGAAAGGAGCTTGAGTTGGCCAACCCAAATAGCCATCGCCACATTTTGTATGAACATTTTTATAACCAATAGAATCTAATATATAGGCAGCTCGTTTTTGTAAAGGTTCTATAATCTCGATACTATAAACCTGTCCGCATAATTCTCCTAATATTGCAGCCTGATATCCCGAACCAGTTCCAATCTCTAAAATTTTCTCATCCTTATTAGTATTAAGCAGTTGCGACATTAAACCTACGATATATGGCTGAGAAATAGTTTGATTATAACCAATGGGCAAAGGTCTGTCCTTATAAGCATAAGCTTGCAAATTAAGAGGAACAAATAAATGTCGTTCAACTTTTTTCATTGCTTTTATTACATCGCTATCTGATATTCCCCTAGATGTAATTTGTTCAGCAAGCATATTTATGCGATTTTTTTCGAAATCCATAATTTTATTGTTCTGCTTCTGAGAAAATGCAAAACTCAAAAATATCACCAATAAACCGATGTACAATTTTGCACTCATAAAAACATCTTATTTTTTATAAAGTTACGATATTATTATATCAAAGACAGGTAAAATATACCTCCTTAGAATTACCTGTAAAAAACAAAAAAAGACTTTATACTGCCAATTGGCAATTATATTTATTAATTTCAAATTACTGAAAATCATTATTAACATCTTCTTATTATGAATAGAACGATAATTTTCTTCATCTGCATTTTTATAAGTATCCAATTATCAAGTCAAAATCTAAATATTACAGATCTTTCAAAAACAATATCAATAGATAATATTAAAAAAGATTTAACAGAACTTGCATCGGCAAAAATGGAAGGACGTGAAACAGGTAAAATTGGTCAGAAACGAGCTGCCAAATATATTTATAAAGCCTTTAAACAGGCCAATATTACCAATTTAGAATTAACTTTAGATAGCTTAGCATACTTTCAAAATTTTAAAGTATATAAAGTACTTGCTCCGTGTGCTAAAATCGTATTCAATAATAAAACATACAAGCATTATGAACATTTTATGCTTTCTGGATTTTCTGATTTTCACAATAAAAACTTAAAAATAGAATTTATAGGAACTGCAAAAGATAGCAGCTATTTAGGTAAAGATTTCTCAGATAAAGCTGTTCTTTTTGTAACAAGAAACCTATATGCCGGAGCAATGAAATCGAACGATATAATAAAAGAAACAGGAAGCAAGCTTATCTTTTTTTGTAATCCCGAAAATCCACATCAAATTCAAAATATAATAAAAAGACAACAATCCGTTCTTTCTAACAGATTAAAGTTAAATCCGGATAAATTCCCCACAAAAAACCCCTTCGATTCCATTAAAAGCCCTAAACACTATTCGATGTACAACAATGCTAAAAGTACATTACAAGGCCCTATTGATGCAGAAATGGCTGCTGAAATTCTTCAAATTAAATTAAAAGACCTAAAAAAATGTGCCATTAAAAATATTAATTGCGATAGGGCTAGTTCTGATATTTCGATAGAATTAAAATTTGCAGAACAATTTTTAAAAATACCTACAGAAAATGTACTGGCCTGTATTCCTGGTAAAAGCAAAAAGAATGAATTTATTGTTATATCGGCACATTATGACCATTTGGGTATAAAAGGCGATAAAATTTATTATGGCGCCAATGATAATGCCTCGGGAACTGCCGCATTAATAGAAATTGCAAGAAAAATTAAAGAAGCTGTTGATATGGGATTTAAGCTTGATAAAAGTATTGTTTTTGCTGCTTTTACCGGAGAAGAAAAAGGTTTGCTTGGTTCTAAATATTTTGTGTCTACCAACACAGTTCCCATACATAAAATTAAAGCCAATTTAAATATCGATATGCTTGGAAGAAAAGATAAAAACCACACAAATAACAATTCAATTTATCTTTTAGGAACAAATGATTTAAATCCAAAATTAAAAAATATATCCGACAGTATTAACCGTATTTATCCTCATTTAAATCTTGATTATAAATTCGACACTCCCGATAATTTTCTGTATTCAGCATCAGATCAGGCATCTTTTGTAGATCAGAAAATTCCTGCCATTTTTTACTTTAATGGTATGCATAATGATTATCATAAAACAAGCGATACTGCCGATAAAATTAATTATGAATCGATAAAAAAAGTTAGTAGCCTTATTTTTCTCACAGCCCTAGAATTAGCAGGTGAAAAATAATATGTCTGCCTTTGTTTGGTTTGTTTAAGAAAACTTCAATTTTTTACGATTAAATATTAAACAAAAAACATAACATAAATTCTTTTTTTACGTATGTTTGTATTGTTCATGAATGAATTTTATAAACCCAGAATTATGAATATTAAAAAATCTTACCGCTTTTTTTCTATTTTATTGATTTTTATAGGAATAACATCCTGCTCGGAAAGTGAAAAACGCACAGGTTTTATTGATCAAAACCAGGAATTACTAGTGGGATTAGGCGAAGTAACAGGTTATGATCATACCTATAATTACGATTTTAACATATTAAAGGAAAGGGAGAAAATAACATTTTATATTCCTACAAGTTTATCCGAAGGCTTAAACAGAATTCCGAGCGAAATGAAGGATAAATTTAGTTTAATTTCCACATCTGATCTTCCTTTTGTGCCTGGCACAATAGAGTCGAATATTGTAACTTCATGGAATGCATTTAACAAACTGGTTTTTCAAATTCAATTTTCTTATTTAGAAAATGATGAAGGCTACGATACTAACTTTCAGGATTTTTTTATTGTATCCATTACTGAATATCCCGAGAATCCTTTCGAAAGTATGACAGAAGAAGAGCTGACTAGTTTAGATGAAGATTTAGAAAAAAGAAAATATGAGATCCTCGAACTCACCGATGAATTATCATTGTACTACCTTCCAAAATCGATTGATAATTTTTGGCCAAGAATGTTCGATTATTACAACTACAACGAAGATGAAAAACGCATGTATAAAGAATCAACTGGCTCTTATCAATACTATGCCTGGTACAATGGTTTAATTTTTAAAATAGGTTGTAATATGGATGTTGATTCCGTAGACCCGGAACCTCTGGTTCGAAAAATAATATTAGGAAATTAAACAAAAAGGACAGCGAGCTGTCCTTTTTGTTTATACTAATTTTTCATAGATCGAAGCATATAAACTGCCTCTTTCTTAAAATTCTCATAATCTTCTTGTCGTACATCTATAATGTATTCAATTCCAATTCCTTTCTGAATAGAATGTACAATAATTACACTGTGTTTATTTTTATCATTATCTAAATAAGTTCCCAGATAACCCATAGAATTTGGCAAGGAAAACAAATTTTGCTCTTTGGTAATCACCTTATGAATATCAACAGATAAACTTCTTCTGCGAAAAGATGAATAATCGACCAAATTACTCTCCTCTCCTACAAATTCTAGGGAAAGAATACTATTAGGCGTAAAGTCTGTTTTTATTCCTTTATTACTTCCTCTTCTTGCAAAGGTAAAGTTCATTTGGCCTTTTTCCTTAAATTGATCGGTTAAACACCAATATCCTTCAGGAAAATATAGACTAATATCTGGACCAGATATAAAAAATCTTTCTCTGTATACTTCCGATCCTAATTCCTCTCCTTTCTCATTCCAATACAACCATTTACCAATTTTATTTCCTTTTTTAAAAATTCCTTCCTGCGATATTTTTCCATTGGTATGATAATACACTGCTGGACCATTTAAACTATCATTTTTAAAATTTACAGAATAACTGGTAATACCGCTATCAAAATATTCTAAATATTTTCCATTAGCAATATGGTTTATAGCACTATATTCGCGAATTAAGTTTCCCGATTCATTCCAAACTTTAATTCCTCCATTCTGGACTCCTTTATGGTATTCGAATTGCTTTTTCTTACTTCCCGTTAAATAATACTCTATACAATTTCCATTCTCTATGGCCGAATTATGAAAACCTTCTTCATACAATCTATTCCAATCAATATTATCTGCTACAGCAACATAATCTGTTTCAGACAAAATAGTACCATCTAACTTATAATCTTTAACTCTAACCTTTCCCTCTTCTATGGTAAAAATCATACTATAATAAGTAGCATTCTCTTTTTCTACAGAAAGCCATTTTTCGTTTAAATAAACAGTTTTTTGTGCCAGTAGCGACAATGGAAAAATAAACAAAGTCAATAAAAAAATATAGGATGCTTTCATATCATGCTTTTTCATAATAATACCAATAATTATTCCGAATATGGTATTTTATTTAAATTTCTTTCGTGCTTTCTCATGAAATTTTAAATGAAATAAGCCATTTAAAATTCCATGATCGGTGCAGTAATTCCAAAAAGTATCGAATCCATGCTCTACTCCATGCAAAACTTCAAATTCATGATCCAATTTTAATTCATTTAAATATTCGTGCAAATCGAATATACATTTTCTATTTTTAGTACGCACAAAACTATCTTCTGTACCAATTTCTAATCTTAATGCCTTAGCTTCTTTTCTTAAATCTGTTAAATTATTTTTGGCCAGCAAACAGTTGTCTTCCAAAGTGTAATCGCTAACATATCCCATTGCCACAACCGAAACAAACATTCCAGGTTTTTTTAAATAATAATAAATCGCACCACCTGCTCCTCGCGAATGTCCTTCCAATGAAATGCTATTGTATGCTACTCCTGCATTAAATTTATGCTGACAAAAACTTATAAATTCACCATACGAATCGCCAAGCAATAAATCTTGATTCTCCTTAGTATGCCATTGTACTTTGTCTCTATTGTTATCGCCACGCACTCCAGCAATTACAATTGGTTCTATCTCTCCTTTTAAAATCCAATTATTTAATTGCTGAGCTTGCACGTACTTTTTAAAAGTAGTTTCGTCTCCTCCCATTCCGTGCATAAATAAAACAAGAGGATACTCTTTAGAACAATCCCAATTGGGAGGCAAATAAACAAAAAACGGAACCCAGGACCTGCTCTTACTCTCAAATATGGACAAACTTATTTTTCCCTCACAATTCTTATAAGAGTTTCGTAATTTTATGTTATCAAAATACACATCCATTTTAATTCTTGTTTATTTAAGGACTTATAAAAGTCATGTAACTATTAATATTCTCACAAAAATCATTCAGTTTTACAAAACTAAAAATTATCCTTTAAAATTACTTTACATCAATTCAATTCTGCTCTTATTTTCAATAAGTCTGAAATACTGATTCTTCCATCCTTTTAAATATCTATCATTAATTATATCGATACTGATATAAAGATTATTGATTAATATAATTTGCGCTTTAGTCAAATCAATTCTACATTTGCTTTCGATCAAAACAAAAGAAAATAAACTTAAAAAAATAAATAAGATGCAAACTCTAGTTGGGAAAAAAGCACCGTCGTTTCATGCTAATGCTGTTATTAATGGAAACCAAATTATAGAAGGTTTTTCATTGGATCAATTTGTAGGAAAACAAGAAGTTGTTTTCTTCTTTTATCCTCTTGATTTTACTTTCGTTTGTCCAACAGAATTAATTGCTTTTCAAGATAAACTTGCTGATTTTGAAAAAAGAAATGTAGCGGTTGTTGGTTGTTCTGTAGACTCAGAATATTCACATTTTGCATGGTTAAATACCGAAAAAAATAAAGGTGGTATTAAAGGTGTTACTTACCCATTAGTTTCCGATCTTTCGAAAACAATTTCAGAAAACTATGGTGTTTTAGCATCTGAATATGATTATGACGCGGAAGGAAATGCCACCTCAACCGGAGCTCCTGTTGCTTACCGTGGTTTATTCCTTATTGATAAAAAAGGAATAGTTCGCCATAGTGTAATTAACGATTTGCCTTTAGGCCGAAATGTGGATGAGGCAATTCGTATGGTTGATGCATTGCACCACTTCGAAGAAAACGGAGAAGTTTGTCCAGCAAATTGGAGCAAAGGAGAAAAGGCTATGCAAGCTACAGCCGAAGGCGTTTCCGAATATTTAAGTAAATAAAAATTACAAAAAAATCAATTATAATAAACTTTAAAAATATAAAAGATGAGAATTAATAAATATCAAGATATTAACACCATTGACGGAGAAGCTAAAAAAGATTATATCGACAGACACTCAGCATTTGTTCACTGTGACGAAACTGCAAAAAAAGGTGAAAAATTTAAGGTGAAAGTAAAAATTGGTGATGCTTATGCGCATCCAGATGATTTTGATCACTATGTTGCTTGGGTTCAACTTTGGGATGGTGAAAAAATGTTAACTCAAGCTAATTTTTCTACTGGAATTTTAGGCGGTGAAGCAAATCAGGCTGAGGTTGATTTTTACGTAGTACCAAGTCGTAAAATGAAATTAACCGCTACAGCATTTTGCACTAAACATGGTCTTTGGCACTCCGATGAAAAAGTAGTAGAAGTTTCGGAATAATAATTTTAAATATAATAGAAGAGAAACTATTGTGAATTAATTATTTTCTATTATACATACAAAATGCCGCGAATTTAATATTCGCGGCATTTCTTTTATAAACTATCACTTATTCTATTTTGCTTTTTTTTAAGTATTTATCTAAAAAACTTACAATTTGTCCGTATCCTCTTATTTCGTTCTCTTTTTTTATAAATCCGTGCCCCTCATCGTCGAAAACAATATACTCTACAGGAACATTATTTTTCTTAACTGCTTCAACTATTTCGTCCGATTCAGCTTTTAAAACACGCACATCATTTGCTCCTTGCAACACCATTAATGGTTTATTTACTTTATCTGCAAAAAACAATGGCGATTTATTATAAAGTGCCACCGAATCTATTGTTGTTGGGTCGCCCATTTCGGCATACAATGCTTTACGAAACGATTCCCAATAAGGAGGTATTGATTTAAGTGTGCGCAACCAATTGGTTACACCAAAAATATTAACCCCTACTTTAAACTCTTCGGGTGCATAAGTTAAAGCAGCCATTGTCATATACCCGCCATAAGAACCACCAATAATTCCTATTTTTTCTTCATCGACCACACCTGTACCAATCAAAAACTTCTTTGCCCAAATACAATCTTTTAAATCAACATCACCATGTTTTTTATCATCCATGGCAAAAAATTGCTTACCATAACCACTGCTACCACGATTATTAACAGCTAAAACAGCATATCCCTGATTTACCATGTACTGAATTAAAGAAAAATAGCTAACTCGCGATTGTCCGCCTGGTCCGCCATGAACCCACACAAGAGCAGGTACTTTATGTTCTTCCGATGCAAGAATTGGCTGATAATAAATTGCTGGAATCTGCAATCCATCAAAAGATTCATACCTAACAACCTTAGCTTCTACTAAATTTGCAGGATCAATTTCAGGATTTAAAGTTTCTGTTAATTTTTTGGCCTCCTTATCGCCCATATCAAACACATAAATATTATTAGGCGAAACAGAAGTTCCTACTACCAAACGAACTCTCTGCTCATCTTTTGTAAGACTTACCGATTTAATATCTCCTCCACTAATTTTAGGCATTTCTACTTCAATACCTGTGGCTTTTTCAATCATTTTAACAACAGTTTTCCCATCCTGATTGATACCAATTATGCGATAATTTTCCAGATAACTATCGTAGGCATACCAAATATCCCAATCGGTTTTGTAAACAATTTCTTTTTGGCCGGTTTTAATATTATATCTGTTCAAATAAACAAAATCAGAATCTTCGTTACACAGGTAATAAAGAAACTTATGATCTAAACTAAAAAACTGAGGTTCATATTTAGCATCACCAACATGACTTGAGATATGAGTTTTTTTCCCACTTTTAAGGTCGTATAAATACATCTCATTATTATTAGTGGTTATGCTTTGGGTTAAGGCTAAATATCTATTATTTTTACTTTTAGCTGCAACATCTAACCCATCATTATTTGCGTATAATAATTTTGCTTTAGGAGAATTTGCTAATATCGACTCAACACTTAACTGATATAAATCCATATACTTAGGATTTCTTTTATTACACTGATAGTAAAAAGATTTTTCATCTCGATCCCATCCCCAAAATCCTGCTTTAGCCCCTTCGAACGGAGTTAAATCGGTAATATTTCCTTCTTCATCGCGCATATAAATATGACGATTCTCATTACCACCCTTATCGGCCGAAAATAAAACTTTATTACTATTGGGCATATACGAAATGGCAAAATAAGACTCTTTTTCAGATGAAGTGATCTGCTTTGCTGGCGATCCATCAACAGGAATTTCGAATAAATTATAAATTCCCGTTTCGTTACTACTAACTAATAATTTCGATTTGTCGCTTGAAAACGAGCCTCCACTAACATTTTTATTCTTATAAAACTGCTCTATTGTGTAAGAAGGAAGTGTACTCTCTTTTTTTTGAGGCTGGCAAGCTGCAAGCACAAACAAAAAAATAATCAAAATAAAATAATTGCGTGTCATAATGCTGTTTAATAAAGATTAGAAATATTTAATAAATTAAACATAGAAAGTGGTGTCGCTCTTAAAGTTAAGATTTTGAAATATATTGTCAAAATATATTACAGCAAGCTATAATTCAATCATAATCAACACACTATTATTATTTAATTAAATTTAAAAATGCGACTTGTATAAAAAAGCTTTTTATTCTGCGAAAACCTATATATTTGCCAAATCTTTAAAAATCATTTTATACTTATCGGGGAATTGTAAATTATCTCGATAATTGAAACAAAAATTATATGAAAGATTCTGTTGTTATTTTGTGTGGTGGTGGTCCAGCTCCTGGAATTAATACCGTTATTAGTAGTGTTGGTAAAGTATTTTTAAGAAATGGATACAGAGTAATCGGGTTACATAAAGGTTATAAAGGCTTATTTTCTGAAGACAGAAATATGGAAGACCTTAACTTTGCTACTCTTGATAATATTTTTACAAAAGGTGGTTCTTATTTAAAAATGAGTCGTTTTAAACCTACCGATAAAGATTTTACGACAAAATTCTTTGTAGAAAATAATGTAAAACTTTTAGTAACAGTAGGTGGAGACGATACAGCTTCTACTGCAAACAGAATCAGTAAATATCTTGGCGATAACAATGTAAATATCTCAAATATTCATGTTCCTAAAACCATAGATAATGATTTACCTTTGCCAGAAGGAACTCCTACTTTTGGATTTCATTCGGCTAAAGACGAAGGTGTAAAGATTGCAACAACGGTTTATGAAGATGCCAGAACATCTCAAAATTGGTTTGTGCTAGCCGCAATGGGACGCGAAGCCGGTCATTTGGCTTTTGGAATTGGTTCTGCCTGTCATTTTCCAATGATTATAATTCCTGAGATGTTTAACAAAACAAATATCTCGGCCGATAAAATTGCACAATTGGTTATTTCATCAATAATTAAACGCAGAATATTAGGCTTAAACTATGGTGCTGCAGTTATTAGCGAAGGTGTTTTTCACTTTATGAGCGATGAGGAAATTGAAAGTACTGGCGTAAACTTTACCTACGATGCTCATGGACACCCAGAATTATTTAACGTAAGTAAATCTCATGTTTTTAATATGTTAATTCAGCGTAAAATTAAATCATACGGATTAAATATTGGAACTCGTCCGGTTGAATTAGGTTTTGGTTTGCGTTGCTGCCGACCTATTGGCTTCGATCTAAACCTTTGTACCCTATTGGGCGATGGTGTATACACATTATTTAAACAAGGGCACTCAAAATGTATGGTTACTGTTGATCCTAAAGGTGATGCTTCTCCTTTATTCCTAAAAGATGTGGAAGATGAAAATGGTAAAGTAAAACCTCGTTTGGTTGATATAGATAGTCAGAAAGTTCAATCTATCGTAAATTATAATCTTCATTATTTAACAGAAGATGATTTAGAATCAGCTCGGGAATTTCTTCCTGACGCCGAAAACTACTTATTTAAGAATATACTAAACTGGAAATAATATCTTTTTTTTGTAAAATATCATTAAGCAGCCAAAAAAAAATTGGCTGCTTTTTTTATTAGTGCTAAGCTATAATAAGCTAAAAAAAGAATCTTTTGTAATATTAAATATTACTTTAAAATTTATATTTTTGTATTTCACACCTAAGTTCTAACGGGCAATTCGTTAATTTTAAAATATCAATGGGAAACTGAGAATATTTCCTTTTAATTGTATGAATATGTCTGAAAATAATGCAAATGCTTTTTTACTTTTTACCTGTCCCGATCAGAATGGAATAGTTGCCAAAATTACTCAATTTATTTATGAGAATAATGGTAATATTATTGATTTAGATGAACATGTAAACCAAAATCAAAAGTTTTTTTCGCTACGTGTAGTTTGGAATATGTCTAATTCTAAAATACCAGCTTCACAATTACATGAGGCTTTTGCACCTTTGGCAAAAAAATTTAATGCCCACTGGAGAATTGAATTCTCGGGCAAAAAGCAGCGTGTTGCCATTTTTGTATCGAAATATGATCACTGCTTACAGGAAATTATTTGGCGGTATAATATGAATGAGTACGATATCGAGATTCCTCTTATAATTTCGAATCATCCTGATTTAGAACACATAGCAAAAGCTAAGAACATTCCTTATTATGTGTTTCCGATTAACAAAGAAAACAAAGCAGAACAAGAAGCCAAAGAAATAGCTCTATTAAAAGAATATAATATCGATTTAGTTATATTGGCTCGTTATATGCAAGTACTTTCTCCTAATTTTATTGATTCTTTCAAAAACAAAATTATCAATATCCATCATTCTTTTCTTCCAGGTTTTGTAGGCGGAAATCCATATAAGCAAGCTTATGAGCGTGGCGTAAAAATGATTGGGGCTACCAGTCATTTCGTTACCGAAGATCTGGATGAAGGACCAATTATCGAACAAGATATTATGCGTATTACACACAAAGATACAATTAAGGACTTAATCCGTAAAGGTAGAGATTTGGAGAGAATTGTACTGGCTCGCGCCTTGGCCTATAAGGCCGAACATCGTATTATAGTTGATGGTACACGAACAATTGTATTTGATTAAATGCATTCTTAAAAACTTTTACTTCTAAGGGTATCACTTTGCGGGATACCCTTAATTTATATTATTCTCTCAACATAAATACTTGTTTACACATTATTTTGCCATCATGAATAATCTCAAATATCCATTCTCCCAACTGTATTTCCCAGCCATACTCAAATGTATAAAAATCGTATCCTAACTCATCGCTATAGCAATCTTTAGCCTCTGTTGTTTCGATAAAACATTCCTCACTTATTGGGTTTAACAATTTAGGATGCCTTATTCTACATATAAAATCAACAAGTTCTGCTTTTATTGAATCACATTCGAACCTATAGCTTATCCCAAAACTCATCCCTACTCTGGGGTAAATTATATTGGTAGTTTTTAGGAACTCCATATCGTCTGAATGCAAAAAATATCCTGTTGCACTACCCGGAACATCATCTTTTTTAGTTTCTCCAATTGCCCTGCAAATTCCGTAATCAACTATTTTTATATTCATTATTCTTATAATTTCTTAACTATTATCTCATTGGTAATTTTCCTTTAAGTAAGAGTGCCATTCAACAAGAATTCAGCTAAACACAATGATTTACTAATTTTTTATCCATTTCTCTCGATAAAGCAAAAGCTTCCTTTATTAAATAGTCGGGATAATTATTAATTTGAAGAATCTTAATAGCATTTCTATTTTTTAACCTACCTTCTTTTAATCGATAATCAAAATCGACACATTTATCATTTACTATTTCACTAAAATGATACAATTCATACTCGTTCTCTAACAAATCGGTTAACTCTATATCATGAGTTGATACAAATACTATATTGTTATTTTTTGCTAAAGCAGATAGTACTGCTTTACCAGCAGATATCCGTTCAATTGTGTTTGTTCCCTTAAATATTTCATCAAGTAAAAATAAATTTGTGATATCATCGGAAGCTTTATTAATCATTTCTTTAATGCTTAATACTTCTTCAAAATAATAACTTTTATCGTTCATTAAATCATCACTAATACGAATAGCAGAATAAATACAAGTACGCGGAATTATTATAGAATCGGCAAAACAGGTATTTAATGTTTGCCCGGTAATAATATTAATACCAATGGTTCGTATAAAAGAAGTTTTACCCGACATATTTGAACCGGTTAGTAATATCGATTTATCATTTACCTCAATATTGTTCGTAACACAATTAATAATTAAAGGATGATAAATTTTTTCTGCACTTATCTTATTATTGTTAATATCAATTTTTGGAATACAAGATAAATTACACCCTTTACGAAGCGAAGCTATGGAAATTAAACTATCAATATGTCCTACAAAAGAAAATACAGCTTCTATATCCTTTCTCTTAGTTTCCAATTGTCTTATTACACTAAAAAATAAAAGAGGTTCCATTAAAAATATAATTTTAATAAGCTCTAAAACCGACCAAAAAATAATCTGAAAATCTCCTTGAATATCCGAATTCAGCTTAAAAAACTGCATCCTATTTTTCACCTTATCGGTAGATTTAAATGCTTTAGATAAATCTGGATTTAAAACACTTAACTCTTTATACTGATACAATTTTTTTGCAATGCGATTTAATTGTAATAATTGAGGAATTGAATCGATGTACTGAGATAAATTTCTCTTATTCCAAAGATGAAAACATATATTAATTATAAAAACAATAAGAAGAACAAAGGCTAAGTGTGGATTAAATGGCAATAATATTACCGAAAAAATGCTTGTAAAAGAAAGCATACGCATTATGCCAAAAAATTTTGGTCGTTTTATAGCCTGGTCTTGAAATAAAGTGGTAATATAATATGCCTCTCTTTGATTCAGTCTCTCTAAAAGTAGCTGAATTTTTATACGAAAATCAACATCAATTGTAAATCGGGAAATTAATTCTTCATCTAATTCATTAGCATTAGGGCTATCAGGAATTTCTCTAAGCTTATTGTACAAAAATTGTTGACCTGGTTTTGAATTTGTACGATCCAAAAACATCATTAACTCATCAAAGTCAAGATCATTACACGTTTTATCGGATAATACTTGTAGACAATTGGAATGATCTTTATTCTTAAAATACTGTTCTATTAGTTTAAAATTATATGATGTATTTTTTATTTTTCCAAAAGAATCCAATAATCTCTGGCATTGTTTTTCCTTTCTTTTAAAGATCATTTTTTACTTTATAATTATGATATTAGTTTAATGTTTGAGAAAATATAATCAACTAGTTATTAGATGTATTATATTTTACTCTTTGAGCAGATTCTTTCGCTAACTGATGACAAAAATCTTGATTTTGATCTCCCGAATGTCCTTTTATCCATCTAAATTCAATAATTTTTCCATCGCAAAGGGCATTAATTTGTTGCCAATATTTTGCAAATTTTACTTCTTGTCCGTAAGCAGTTTGCCAATTATTATGCTTCCAAAAGTGAACCCATTGCACAAGTCCTCTTATCACAAAACGGCTATCGGTATTTACTTGAATTTTGTTTACACCTTTTAAATGCTGTAAACCTTCCATTACGCCAAGCAATTCCATCATATTACTACTTCCCTCATTAAATGTCTGCTTATAAATTTGCTGTTTTCCATCTGGAGTTTCGATAAAACCAGCATAAGCCGATTGTCTGGTTTCACAAGTATGCGAACCATCGGCATATATTTTATGAATATTCTTCATTCCTGTTTTACTGGTAGTAATATCCAGTTTTTCATTACGCCTGTCAACACGAATGTAATTTCTATAATCAATATCGTTCAGAAAATTAAAATTTTCTATAAAAACACAACTTACTCTTTGGTTAACAGATAACTTACCTTTAATGGCCGATCGCATTACTTTTTCAAACTGAAATTGAATTTTTCGAATAATCTCAGTAAAATGATTTTCTTCATCATAAACGATATTGCCCTTATCGGCACAATAGGTTAAGTTAACACTCTCGTGTTTATCATACAGCAAGCATTTAATTTTGGAAGCATCAATAGCTTTTATTTCTAATGTAATTTTAAATATTTTCAATTTATTCATAATATTATAATGCAATTTAGTTCTTATTCTCGAATCATTCTTCTTATACAGAATTAAAATAAGAACAAATACTTATTTTATATAGGTAATTTAGATTCCGCCTTATCTATTTTCAGATATTACAAAAACCAATATTCATGTAAGTTATTAAATTAGATGTGCATATTTATTAACAATAAAAAATAAAATCCATTAAAACCAAAATTAAATATCACTATAAATCAAACAATTATATTGCAAGACTGTAATAAAAAAGTATCTTTGTGATCTATGGGATTAAAACCAAGTAAACTTCATAACAAAAGGAATACCAGAATCTACAGCTTTAATTTTCTTATTTTCAGAAATCTGTCCGATAAATTCCTTCCTCCATCCTATAATTAACTCACATACCTAAATATCCGTTTTAATACGGACAATTAATTACATGTGGTCACTATTCTACATGTCATATTCATTTAATTTATGTTTTATTTAAAAACGTGGCTGGGAATTTGTTTCCTTATTGCCACTATTTCAGTGCAAGCACAAGAAAAACCAAGTGTTGAAATCGGCGGTGCTTTACGATTTAATTACAATTATTCCAGTTGGAAAGATGCACAAAAAACACGTGGTGGCGATTTTGGCTACGATGTTTTCCGATTAAATGCGAAAGCTAAATACAAAGGTTTAAAATTAAATGCCGAATACCGATTTTATTCCGAAGATTTTGGAGGCTATATGTTAAAACAAGGCTGGATTGCTTACGATTTTAATAAAAATAACGAATTACAATTCGGTTTAACTCAAGTTCCTTTTGGAATTACAAAATACAATTCAAACTCATGGTTTTTTAGTTTAAATTATTATGTTGGCTTAGAGGACGACCATGATATGGGACTTAAATTTACTCACTTAGGTGAAAAATGGGATTATAATATAGCCTTCTTTAAAAATGCTGAAGAATTACGTTTTGGAGGAAATTCGGATGTTTCCAATAGCCGCTATTCTTACGATGTTGGTTCAATTAACTTGGGTGGTGATGATAAATTGAATCTTAGAAATAAAGAGGTAAACCAATTGAATGGAAATTTATCTTATAAAATTAATAATGACAATGCCAAGCATCGCATAGGAGTATCTGCACAGTACGGAGGTTTGTTTAATTTAGATACTGAAAAAAACGGTGATCGTTACGCTCTTGCTGCTTATTACGAATTAAAAGCTGGTAAATTTGGTGTAAAAGCACAATTTGCCAATTATAAATACAATCCAGAAAATCCAGATGGTGAACGCGATGATGTTGTTGCTATGACCGCTTATGGTGCTCCTTATTTGGTAGCTGCCGAGGCAAGTATATACACTCTTGGCTTAAGTTACTCTATACCTCTTGAATGGGGACCTGTATCAAGTGTTGTTATATACAACGATTTTGGATACATGGATAAAGCCGAAAGTAATTTTGAAAGCTCTATGATGAATGTTACAGGTGCTATGTTTACTGCTGGTAATATTTATACCTATTTTGATTTTGCTGCCGGTAAAAATCAGCCTTGGTTAGGATCAGAATGGACCAATGCTTTGGCAGAAGGAACCCCTGATGCCGACTGGGAAATGCGTTTTAATATTAATGTAGGCTATTACTTTTAATCTCTAAAACTGCTCGAAATACACCTTGGGCAAAAAACATTATGAATTTTTATAATGTTTTATAAAAGTATGTTCTAAACAATTACTTAAGAGGTTTTACTCTTAAAAACGCATATCTCACAAAAGTGAGATACCTTTAAATACTTCCTGGGCTTGTCCCAGGTTGTTTATTAAAAATATGAGACGCTATGGCGGATAAAAGAAAAATAAAAATTAAGGTTGAGGACTTAAGCTTGATTTTCGGAAAACGCAAACAAGAGGCTCTTACCCTGCTCGAAAAAGGAATTTCAAAAGAAGAAATTTTAAAAAAAACAAAATGCACTGTTGGGGTCAACAAGGTTAACTTTGAAATTAAGGAAGGTGAAATTTTTGTAATCATGGGTTTATCAGGTAGTGGAAAATCTACTTTAATCCGTTGTTTAAATCGCCTTAACGAACCTACAGCAGGCAAAGTTATTTTCAATGAGCATGATATTACTCGTGAATCGAATAAAGAATTATTGGAAACCAGACGAACAGAAATGAGTATGGTATTTCAAAAATTTGGTCTTTTACCACACAGAACGATTCTTGAAAATGCAGCTTTTGGATTAGAGATTAGAGGAGAAGAAAAGCTGGAAAGGGAAGAAAAAGCTCTAATAGCGCTCGAAACAGTAGGCTTAAAAGGATACGAACATCAATTTCCATCGGCAATGTCGGGAGGAATGCAGCAACGGGTAGGTTTAGCTCGTGCTTTAGCTAACGATCCAGAAGTATTGCTTATGGATGAAGCATTTTCGGCACTCGATCCGCTTATTAAATCGGATATGCAAGACGAGTTGCTGGAAATACAAAATAAGCTCAAAAAAACAATCGTATTTATTACTCACGATTTAGATGAAGCCATCAAAATTGGTGATCGCATTGCTATTATGAAAGATGGTGTTGTTGACCAAATTGGAACCGCCGAAGAAATTCTAACATCGCCAGCAACAGAATATGTTGAAGCATTTGTGCATAAAGTAGATCGTAAAACTATTATTACAGCCGAAACTCTTATGTTTAAAAAGAATACACTGGTGCAAATACCCAAAGATGGTCCCAAAGGAGCCATTCGTAAAATGCGAACAATTGGAACCGATGTTCTTCCTGTAGAGGACGAAAATAAAGTTTTTCTGGGTTATGTATGGTTGCAGGATCTTTTAAAACTGGAAAAAGAAATTTCAATTGAGAAAGCGCTTAAAACAAACGTACCTAGTGTATACAAATCTTATTCGGTAGAAGATATGTTACCTCTTATTACCGGGGTTAAATATCCTTTAGCAGTAATAGGAGAAGAAACTGGTAAACTACTTGGTTTAGTATCTCAAACCTCGTTAATTATCGAAGCTACACGATTTGGTAAAAAAGAAATAAGCGAACTAAAAGAACGAGCAAACGAAATGTAATATGGAAAAATTAATTGATCTTGGTACATATATAGAATCGGGCATTAATAAACTGGAAGAAAATTTTTCCGGATTATGGGGAGCTATTGATGAAGCAATTTCGTGGACCGTTAATAGTATGAACGAACTACTACTTGGTATTCCTTTTTATATCATTATAATACTAGTAAGCTTTGGGGCTTATTATGCCAATGCCGGAAAAAATGCATTTAAAATTGAAGGATTAAAAAAAGGAAGTGCACTTGCTGCATTTGTAATTTTTGGTTTATTATTGGTTTACGCAATGGATTATTGGGAAGAATCTATACAAACAACCACCTTGGTTATTGTTTCAACCATAATTGCACTTTTGTTTGGTATTCCATTGGGAATTGTAGCGGCCCGAAGCAAAGTTGCCGATGTAATTATTCGCCCCATACTAGATTTAATGCAAACAATGCCAGCATTCGTTTATCTTATTCCGGCTATTTTCTTTTTTAGTGTAGGTAATACTCCAGGAGTTGTAGCTACTGTAATTTTCTCTCTCCCTCCTGCCGTACGTTTAACTAGTTTAGGAATAAGAAACGTTCCTGAGGATGTAATTGAG
This sequence comes from uncultured Marinifilum sp., assembly GCF_963677195.1. Classification (NCBI taxonomy): domain Bacteria; kingdom Pseudomonadati; phylum Bacteroidota; class Bacteroidia; order Marinilabiliales; family Marinifilaceae; genus Marinifilum; species uncultured Marinifilum sp. The sequence goes on along the minus strand of NZ_OY781918.1, from coordinate 2,931,239 downwards.
GCAGGAAGAGCATTCGGAGCAACCGAAAAACAAATATTATTTAAAATCCAATTACCCTTAGCTAAACCAACTATTTTGGCAGGAATCAATCAGGTTATATTACTGGCTTTATCCATGGTTGTAATTGCATCGATGGTAGGTGCTAAAGGCTTGGGTAGTATTGTTTATCAGGGAATTCAACAAAACGATATTGCAAAAGGTTTTGAATCGGGATTAGGCATTGTAATATTGGCCATAATTCTAGACAGAATAACACAAGCTATTGCAAAAAAATAAATTTAATCAATAAATATAATTATGATGAAATTAAAAAACTTAGCAATCCTATTATTTGTTGCATTAACTATTTCGTTTAGTTCTTGCAATAACAGCGGAAATAAAAAGGCAAAGAGTGAAACTAAAAAAGAAGTTAACATCTTTTATCCGAATTGGACAGAAGGAATTGCTTTTACATACTTGGCAAAAGCAGCTCTAGAAGCAAATGGTTATGCTGTTGAGCTAACTAACTTAGCACCAGGTATGATTTACGGAGAATTATCGAAAGATAACTCGAAAGGTGATGTATTTCTTGATGCATGGCTACCAAATACACATAAAGACTATTGGGCTAATTATGGTGATAAACTTGTAAAGTTAGGCGAATCGTTTAGTGAAGGAACCACAGGATTAGTTGTTCCTGCCTATGTTACCATTAATTCTATTGAAGAATTAAATGCCAATAAAGATAAATTTAATGGAAAAATTATTGGCATTGGTGCTGGCGCAGGTATTCATGCCAACACTCTAAAAGCAATTGATGCTTATGGATTAGATTTAGAACAAGTTACATCAAGTGGTCCCGCAATGGTAGCAAGCCTTGAAAAAGCAATTAAAAAAGAAGAATGGACTGTAGTAACAGGATGGAAACCTCATTTTAAATGGTCTAAAAACGATTTAAAATATTTAGAAGATCCTAAAGGTATCTACCCAAAAGATGTTTGTACAATTATCTCGCGAAGAGGATTTGACAAAGACCAACCTGAGGCGGCAAAATTTTTCAAAAATTTTAATCTTAAAGAAGCACAATTATACGCATTAATGGCAGCTATTGCTGATAAAGGCGAAGAAGCAGGTGCTACACAATGGTATACAGCTAACAAAGTAATGATTGATACATGGATGAAATAATCTATAGATACAAACATTAAATTATTGTAAAAAGGAGCCAGACTGTAATAATCTGGCTCTTTTTTTTATGTTTGTAACATATTCTTATTGAGTTCCCATATCTAAATTTTACTATTCTTCTTTATAAAGGAAAGTAAAAAAAAGCCAACTCAATTGCTTGAGTCAGCTTATATTATCAAATACATTATTCATTCGAATACCTGTATGTGTATTAAATACCTACCAAATTTGAGCTCTTTGTTCTTCTGTACGATACAAAGGATCAGATTCCGAAATCTCAAAAGCCTCATAAAATTCGGGAATATTAAACAAACCTCCATTTACACGATATCTTCCTGGTGAGTGCTCATCTTCCTTAATAAGTTTTCTCAAATACTTATCGCGGATATTTCCTCTCCACACTTTTGCATAAGAAAGGAAGAAACGCTGCATGTGGTTAAAACCCTCAACATCAGCAGGCTCTTTTCCGTCTAAAGCCATTTTGTATGCCTCTAAAGAAATGGTTAATCCACCGTAATCGGCAATATTCTCACCTAAAGTCAGCTTACCATCAACGTGTAAATCATCAAAAGCATAAAAACCGTTAAACTGATCCACTAATTTTTGCGCTCGGTTATTGAATTTATCCACATCTTCGGCAGCCCACCAGTCTCTCATATTACCATCTTTATCGAATCTGCGACCATTATCATCAAAACCATGAGTCATTTCATGACCAATAACCACACCAATTGCGCCGTAGTTTACAGCATCGTCGCCATTCATATAAAAGAAAGGAGGTTGAAGAATAGCAGCTGGAAAAACTACTTCGTTCAACAATGGATGATAGTAAGCATTCACGGTTTGCGGAGTCATCCCCCATTTTTCGGTATCTACCGGCTCACCTAGTTTTGCTACATTTTTCTCAAACCCAAAGTTAGCAGCTCTCCACAAATTCTGAATGTATGAATCTGTTCCCACTTCTAGCTTTGAATAATCTTCCCACTTTTCTGGATATCCAATTTTTACACCAAAAGCATCTAACTTCGCTAAAGCTTCAGCTCTGGTTGTATCACTCATCCATTTTAATTTCTCTATTCTTCCGCGTAAAGCAATTTTTAAATTGTTTACCAACTCATCCATTCTCTCTTTAGCTTCCGGAGGAAAATATTTTTCTACGTACAACTGGCCTACTGCTTCACCTAAAACCGAACCTGTTGCTTTAGACATGCGTCTCCAACGTGGTTGTTGCTCGGTAGCTCCAGTAAGAATGGTCCCGTAAAATGCAAAATTTTGCTTCTCCAATTCAGAACCAACTGCGCCAGCTGCATCATCTAAAACTTTCCATTTTAAATACAATTGGATATCGCTCATTTTCTCTTCTACCAATATTTTATTCAATTCTGCCAAATAACGAGGATGAGTAGTAATTACATATTCCTTAATATCGGCACCCATTTCTTTAAAATAAGTTCCCCAAGCAAAATTTGGATATTCCTTCTCTAAAACTTCAACGGTTTTAGGATTATACATTGCCGGATAATTTTTGTTTTCTAATCGGGTATTGAATTTTTCAGCCATGCGAGTTTCGAATCTCATGATTCTCTCTGCATTATTTTGGGCAACTTTTACATCCTCACCAATTAGCTCGAACATTTTTGCAATGTGTTTCACAAATTCTTTACGGATATTTTCGCTGGTTTCGTTATCGGCTACATAATAATCACGATCCGATAAAGAAAGACCTGCTTCACCCAAATACATTCTATTAACAGAGGTATTTTTCATATCCTGCTCAACTCCTGCGCTAAACAAAGCACTTACTCCCATTTTGTGAAGGTGAATCAACTCTTTGCGCAAATCTGTTGCATTTTTAAGAGCAGCAATCTTTTCAAACTCGGGCAATAGTGGTTTGATACCTAGTTGATTAATTTTTTCCACATCCATTGCCGTAGCATAGAAATCCTGAATTTTTTTCAGGTTGCTCCCCTTCTCTGCATTTACTGTTTTGGCAGCTTCCTCCAATAAAATATGAACTGCTTCATTGGCATTCTCTCCTAATATATCGAAGGCACCATAACGACTTTTATCTGCAGGAATAGGAGTATTTTTCATCCATGTTCCGTTAGAATATTCAAAAAAATTGTCTCCTGGTTTTACGGATAAATTCATATCCTCTTTTTTAATCACACCAGTTCCTTTAGGCGCCTGCTGGGAACATCCCGAAGCAATGGTCAAAGCCAAACCAAGCCCTAAAATACCACCTGTTAGTTTTTTCATGTTTAGTTATTATAAGTATTTATAAATTCACTTAATGAGTACGAAAATAGGAAAAACCTTAAAAAAACATCTATTTATTCGATAAGCACACAAAATCTCAAGATAAGTAAGCTTTGTTTATCTCATCGAAAGAGATATGTTTTGAATAGGAAAACCAAACAATAATAAATTTAAACTATTTCTGATTGTCGAAATTATATGTCAGTTTTAACATTACGGATGGTTTCTCTCTGTAATAATCCACAAAAATAAAGTTATTGCCTTTAGTTGTGTATTTGTATTTTATGCTATTAAATACATTTTTAACTGATAGTAAGATCTGCCACCGATCATCCTTCATCGTTTTTTTTAAGGCCATATTTGAAAAAACATAAGCTTCACGCTCCGATTGTGCAGATACATAAGGACTTTTATATTTCAAATCCCATTTAAAGGTAAAATTCTTAGGCAGTGTAATAATATTATTCAATCTGGAATCAATTTTTAAATGTTCCTCTTTAGAATTCTGATTTTCGTAATCAACATCTAATCGATAATGATACATACTTATTGAAAGGTTTATATTCCACCAGGAAGATAAATCTGCACCCCCCATAAGTCCGCATCCTATACTTAATGATTTTCCAATATTGTCTTTCGAAGAAACACTCACATAATCCGATTCTAATCGATAATATTCCTGTATTACATCAGATGTTTGATGCGCAAATAATTCAAGTCCAATAAAATCTTTATTCCATGATTTTTTATAATTCAGCTCGAACGAATTGGAATAAGATGGCATTAAATTTTCATTTCCTTCCGCATAAGAATAGCTATCTTCATAGGTTCTAAAGGGCGCCAAAGGCCAGTAATTGGGTCTTTGGATCCGTCGCGAATAACTGACTCCAATTTGATGTTCATTAGTAATATTATATAACAAGTGAGCACTTGGAAAGAAATCCCCAAAATCTTTACCCGAAGGCTTCTTTATTCGTTCCCCATGTTGATTGGTATATTCATAATCCGAATTTCGATGAGTCCATTCAGCTCGGGCACCCAACTTATATTCAAACTTTCCAATCCTACTTTTAAAGGTTGCGAATCCTGCGTAAATATCTCTCTTGTACACCACCTCCTGATCTATCGGATCATTATAAATAGGAGTAATCACATCATTCGAATTGTATGTTCCATTTGTAACTGTCATTTTTGGAATATGATCCGTATCTACCTGTCCTCCAATTTCAAAAGAGGATTTTTCACTCAATTTATTTGTATAACATAATTTTAAACTCACAAAAGTTTCGTTGTTCTCCGTATCCTGGGAGCCTATTTTTTCAATTCTTTCATCATATATTTTTGTGTCAATTACCTGCCCTATATATTGATGCAAATAGGTAGAATAATCGGCATAAAAAGACAATAAGTGATCTTTATTTTTTGTAAAACTGTGTTGGTAATCAAATGTTGTACCCAGATATTGATATTCACTCTTGTTTCTATTTATCAGATCATACTCTTCAGATTCAATTTCATTTCCATCCTGTAAAGTTTGTTCCATAAAATGTCCATTTGCTTTATGATCATTACCTAACAATAATGGATTTACATTAATGTTGAAATCAACGTAATCTTTATCGGTAACATCATAATTAAACCCAAATTCGAGGTACCTATTATTTGCTGATTGTTTTCGATCTACATGATAATCAACCATAAATTGCTGATGCCCATAATTATTGATTTTACTGCCATCAACCTCTATATCACTCCAGTAATATTTACTGGCATTCCCATTAATATACCATCCTCCTTTTTCCGATTGCTTATCAATGGATAATGAAAAATTCCTGGAATCATTGGTAGATATCTGAGCACTAGTTGTAATCGCATAACCTTCCAATCGATTCTTTTTTAAGATAATTTGAATGATTCCTGCTGTTCCTTCAGCATCATACTTTGCAGATGGATTTGTAATAACTTCAATTTTATCAATTTTAGATGCATCGAGTTGTTGCATTTTTTCCACTCCATTTCTTACCGGATGTCCGTTAATAAATACTTTAAAACTACCATCGCCACGGTAAGTCAACTCTCCCTCAAAACTAAGTTCTAAAGATGGAACATTCTCCAAAAGGTCTAAGGCAACATTTGCTTCAGGAAAACTGGAAGCATTTATCACCTTACGATCTACTTTATAACAAAGAGGCGATTTAATAGACTTTACACTTACCTCATTTAAATTTTCACTTAATACTTTTAAACCTACTGCTCCAATATTTAAAGTTCCTTTAGACACAATTACATCCTTAAATTTAATAGATTGATAGCCTATAAAACTCAATGCTAAATTGTATTTTCCTTTTTGTATTTTTTCAATTTCAAATTTTCCTTTATCATTCGTAACTGCTCCTAACAAAATAGTAGAATCACTTAATGAAGTTAAAATAGCATTGGCATAAGCTAGTGGTGTTAAGTTCTGTTTATCAATTATTTTTCCAGTAATTTTGGAGTTTTGAGCATGTATATCTTGCAATAACAAAAGAAAAATAAATAGTAATAGCTTGAATTTCATTTTGTTTCGTTTGAGTTAGAAATTTGAATGATTGTACCCCATGCTAAATTGCCTTTTTCTAATCTTTTTCTCATATTTGGCAAAACTTAAGTCTGAGTTTTTATGTAATATTAAGACCAAGACGAAGATGTATTATAAAAAGTTACAGGTCACATTACAAAAAGCTAAATTGTTAAATAACTTATAATAAGTTATCCATTAAATTTTTTATTACATGCACAAGGCGGAAAACACAAAGGGAAAAATTATTTTAGGGATGAGCGGAGGAACCGATTCATCGGTTGCGGCCATGATGCTTAAAAATGAGGGTTACGAAGTTATAGGTGTTACACTTTGGTTTTACAGCAACAATCATTCTTACGATTCATCCGATTCCTATCCTGATTTTATTAAGGAAGCTCAAAAACTAGCCATAAAACTTGGTTTGAAACATTATGTTGTTGATGCTCGAAAAGAATTTAGAAATACAATTATTCAATTCTTTTTGGATGAATACATGGCTGGAAGAACTCCAAGCCCCTGCATTCAATGCAACCCGAAGCTTAAATGGAAGCTCCTGCTAACAAAAGCTGATGAGTTAAATTGTCAACATATTGCCACCGGACATTACATTCAGATTTTAAAAACCGGGCAGAACTACTATATCCATAAAGGAAAAGATCCGGTTAAAGATCAATCGTATTTTCTGTGGAATTTAAATCAAACGATACTTTCGAGAACTTTAACTCCTCTAGGAAAATACACCAAAAACGAAGTTCGTGAAATAGCTAAATCTTTTGGTTTTGCCGAAATAGCTAAAAAAAGAGAAAGCATGGGCGTGTGTTTCATGGATAGAAAAGATTATCGTGACTTTCTTCAGGAAATGATTCCTGATATTGATAAGAAAGTAGGAAAAGGAAAGGTAATTTCACCTGATGGAAAAGAGCTTGGTGAACATGATGGATATCCGTATTATACCATAGGGCAGAAACGTGGTTTGGAACTTAAGAAGAAATCTGGATTAATGGTGAGTAAAATTGATGCAAAAAATAACATTTTAACTCTCGAAAAGAAAGACGATTTAAATAGATTACAAATTCGTGTTTCTAATTACTATTTTCATGATATAGAAGATATTACTGCTACTAACATTACCACTGTGGTTCGTGGTCTTGGAAGAAACCCTAAAGGCTACTCTAAAATTACAATCCTAAATAATAGAGAATTAATGGTTGATTTGGATTATCCTGCATGGGCTATGGCACCCGGACAGCCAGTTGCTTTTTATATGGATGACATATTAATTGGAGGAGGCTTTGCTGAAGACGCAGATTAACTAACTTATACACCAGTTAATAAAAATATTTTCAATGCTCTAAAAAATTGTATTTTGACTAAACAAATTATATAAGATAAATGACAAAAGAAATTAATAAAGCTGAAATGAACGAGGCATTAATAAAATTAATTCAAATGAGAATGCCTTTTGGAAAATATAAAGGACGTTATTTAATTGATTTACCAGAAACTTATTTGGTATGGTTTAGAGAGAAAGGGTTTCCTCCTGGAAAACTAGGCGAAATGATGGCATCTATGTATGAAATAAAATTAAATGGACTGGAAAGTATGCTTCGACCTTTATGTAAAAAATATCAATAAAAAGATTTATCATTAATCTAACCATGTTTACTTATATTTTTTAGTTTTTCCATATCTAAAATTCTAATTATTTGGTCGCTTACCTCAATTATTTTATCATTTTCGAATCCTGTCATTTGCTTGGAAACACTCTCCCTACTTGAACCAATCATATTTGCAATTTCTTTTCTATTTAAAGGCAAAACATATTGTTCCGATTCGAAAATAATTTCTGCAAAATAAAGCAAAGCATCTGCTACCTTGCCAAATATTTTCTTATTATCATGATCAATAAAATGATGATAAGAGTTTAATGTGTTATTACAAAACATAGCAAGTATTTCATAAGAAAACCGGCCATTTTCTTTTAATATTTGGGAAAAAACCGACCATTCAATATAACATGCTTTTACAGGAGTAAGAGCTGTATAACAATAAGAATTTACTGAATTACTAAACATAGAATTTAATCCCAAATAAGTATACTTCTTTACTATTTGGTATATGTATTCCTTATTGTCTTCGGTTTTTGTAAATTCTTTTACAAGACCTTCTCGTAAATAAATAATATGAGATTTAGACGATGATTCTGTTAATATCTCATCGCCTTTATCAAAAGTAACTTCGGTACAACTTCGACTCAGCTGTTTTATTTCGTGAACCAAAAGATTCTTTACTGCACAAGACTTATCATCACAAATTTGACAATTTGGATGAATATTATTTACTGGTTTTAATAGCATAACAGTATAAATATAATACAAATAAGCCATATAAAATCACTCATTTTTAACCTTTAAGCACTCAAATATATTGGTTAATAAAAATATTATCTAAACCCTAAATATTATATGAAATAAAAGACAAAATAAGTTAGATTGGTAGCGAAACTTACCAGAAGTTAAAAAAAGACTAAAAAATGGCATAAAAAAAGACTATACATACAGCATAGCCTTTTCTACAATTTTAAAAGTTTAAGTTTATAGACCTAAATTTTTATTTTTTATTACTTCATCCTGAAGTTTTCTAGCCAATTTTTGTTCGCGAACCAATGCATTTTTTCTATGAGTATCAAACTCTTCGCGAACTTCTTCTAGTGTATTTTTAATCTCCACTGTTACCGAATTACTTCTTTTAAACAACATAAAACAAATGCCTGCAAAAAGTAAAGAAACCAAAATTATAATCCACATAATTGTATTGTACGTTCCTTTCGGTAGCTCAATTCCAATTAACTTCATACTATCTTTCGATTTTACGGTAGCATCTAATTCGCTCTGAAGTTTTTTCATATCATTTTTAAGCTTTGCAATTTCACTATTTTGCTCACTTACCAATGTTTTGGAATCATTTAATTTAGTTCTGAACGAAGAAAGAGAATCTTGTACGTTTGCACCAAACTTTCTAATAACAGGAATTTTTATAACTTCATAATCTTGCCAATTATTCGATCTTTTAATCATATAATCAAATTGACTTTTAATAGTTCCTTTATCAAGAGAAATTTTCACTTCTTTCTTCTTAACACTTGAAGTTTTTTGTGAAGAATCTTGTTTTGTATCCTGAGCTATTAAACTTAAAGACACGAAAAAGACTACAATAAAAGAAAAAATTGATTTGTGCATGTTTATTGATTTTCTATAATTATTATTTACTGTTTATAAAGGAAACGATAATCTGCTATTAAAATTGTTGTTGGGCTAAATTTCCTTAAACTTTTTTTTTAGGCAGAATTTCGGCTTGCATTTATGTTACCATAAAGCGACCTTATTACTAACTTTTGCAATATACTGTATTTCGCCAGCATTGTTTCATTATTTTGCTCTAATTCTCGAATTTTTATTAGTGCATATTGTTGAATTGTAATTAATGGTAATACCATTTCTTCCCGCAGTTTTATTGAGTCTTTAAGAACCAAGGACTTCTCTAATAATTGTGTTTGATCCGATACTTTTATCAACATTTCTATACTCAATTGGTACTCATTATATATCCAAGACCAAAAAGCACCAAATTTTTCATCGCTTCTCATGTATCGAGTTAGCTCAAAATGCGATTTACTAATGGACTGCATACTATTTTCTACCAAAGTTCTAAAAAATAAAGATTTTTTATAAAGCTTTTTACAATCATCAAATTTGCCTTCCTTTTCCAATTTTTTTAATGATGTTCCTACACCAAAAAATCCAGGGACATTCTGTTTCATCTGGCTCCACGCTCCCACAAAAGGGATAGCACGTAAATCTTCAAAATTAAGTTTTTCTGATTTTGATCGTTTCCCAGGTCTCGAACCTATATTAGCTTTACCATAATATTTAAGCACACTCATTTCTTCAAGATAAGGAACAAAGTTCTCGGAATTTTTAAAACGCTCATATTCTTCCAAACTATAATTTGATAACTTATCCATTATCATTCTATCTTTACTGCTTAACTGTTTGCCATCATCATTAAAAAGATGATTTTCGAGCCCTGCTGAAATTAATCTCTCCTGATAAAATTTAGCAGAATCTTCTGTCCCAAATTTAGAACTAATTGTTTGCCCTTGTATGGTAACCTGAATATCCTTATTTTCAATATTACTACTTAGCGAAGAATAAAACTTGTGAGTATTTCCACCTCCACGAGCAGGTGGTCCTCCTCGTCCATCGAAAAAAGCAACTGTAATACCCTTTTCTCTTGATAGTTTGGTAATATTTTCTTTGGCTTTATAAATATTCCAGTTCGCAGAAAAGTACCCTCCATCTTTTGTACCATCTGAAAAACCGAGCATTATGGTTTGCTTATTTCCTCTACTAACTAAATGTTTTGAATACTCCTCATTTTCATACAAGCTGCGCATTGTTTTATCTGCATTTTCCAGATCGTCTATGGTTTCAAATAAAGGAATTATATCCAAAGGAACTTTATTTTGCCATGCGCACATTCTACTCATAGCATATACACGGGCAAGATCTTCGGCAGCTCTACAATTACTAATTATAAACCTATTACATGCAGCCTGACCATTACGCGCTTGTATTTTTTGTATACTTTCAAATAAATTTAAAGTATCTGCAATTACTTTATCACTTGTATTAAACGAAGATACTTTTGTTTTTAATTTTGTAAGTATTTCTAAATTAGCTTTAATCGTTTTGTTTTTTAATTCAGGAGCTGTCTTACATAAAACTTCGAAAGCTTTTTTAATAATTCTACTATCCTGCCTAATATCAATACTGGCAAAATGAGTACCAAACAATTTAATTTTATTTCGAAAATCTCTCAATAAATCCACAAAAAAACCATCGTGATTCTTTATCAGTAATTGCTCTATTTCATTTAGCGAAGCAAGAATTTCTTTTTCTTGAAGTTGTTTAGAATGATCGGTGGTATTTAATGATGCTAAAATTTTCTCTTCTAAATCCAGAACTAATTCATATACTCCTTTAAAACTTAATCGCCTTCTTAATTTCCGGATATCCTTATGATAATTTGAAAATAATATGTATCGCAAACGATCTGCAACTGCCAATGTTGTATCGGTATTTACAAAAGGATTTCCATCTCTGTCTCCTCCTGGCCAAAAACCGAAAGAAATAACATTTCCAGTATGCAGTTCAGGATCGTCAACTTCCTTCATTAAGTTTGAATAAAGATCCGAAGCCGAATGATAAAATATATTCTCTAAGTACCATGTTAAACTTTTGGCTTCATCGTAAGGCGTTGGTTTTTCTTTCTTAAAAAAAGGCGTTTTTCCCAACTGGGTTAACAACAACTTAATTCTTAATAAATCGTTTACCTGTATGGCCTCAATTAAATCATTAATAATTGCTAAAACAGCACTCGGATAAAATTGTGTTGGATGCGCCGTTAATACTATCCTAACTCCTAAGCTTTTTAAAGCCTTGCTCATTTGTTCTCTGGATTTCTCTCCAGAGAGTCTGTTTCTGATAGATTCCAGTTTACCTCTTCCTTCTGGATCATATAACTTAAGGAAAGCTGCATCTTCGAGGGCATCTAAAAGCACAACCTGTCGTTCTATGTAACTAATTACCCGAAACATAAAATCCAATTGTTCTTTTTCTGTCTTAAACTCGGTTTGTTTTACAAAAAACTGATCCAAAATCTCTACCGGAGACTTTCCTTCTCCTAATCCTTTTTCACATGCATCTTTTAATAAGGGAATTAATATTCCTGTATCATGAATTTTATCTAATGGTAATGTTAAAAAAATGCTGTTATATAATTTATACTTTAATTCTACTTCGTTTTGAAATTTTTCTGATTTCATAGGCATTATATTTTGTCTCTATTGATAATAAAGATACTTGTATACCTTAAGATAATAAAATATAAATACGATTAAAATATCAATTTAATTTCTATCGCTTTTTAAATTTCACTTTTGCTAGTACTGGCAAATGATCAGAAGGATAAAGTGTATTCATCCTACAATCGACAACCCTACTTTTTTTGATTGTACAATTATTATCAATAAATATATAATCGATACGATCGGTAACTTTTTTATTGTGTTTAAAAGCGTTAAAAGTTCCCATATTAGGATTTTTTGTGTTCTTACAATTACTATCTTGCATTTCTGAACTTAAATATTGAATGGCCTTTGTGTCTGGTTTTAAATTTAAATCTCCCATAAAAACGGAAGGATAATTCTTAGTGTTTAATTGTTTTATTTTCTTTACTATTAATTGTGAACTGTTAAACTGCGCCTGTTCACCAACATGATCAAAATGAGCATTAAACACCCAAAATTTATTTCCTGTTTTTATATTTTCGAAAAGAGCATAAGTACAAATTCGCTCTAATACTGCATCCCAACCAATTGATATTTTATTGGGTGTACCCGACAACCAAAATGTTGATTGCTGCAATATTTTATACTTATCTTTTTTATAAAAAATCGCAGAATACTCCCCCTTCTTCTTTCCATCGTCGCGTCCTACTCCAACATAAGTGTACGCCTTTAAGTTTGTATTTAAATATTCAAGCTGATGATTTAATCCTTCTTGCGTTCCAAATACATCAGGATTACATTTTTCAATCAGATTAATTACATTATTTTTTCTCACATCCCAACGATTAATTCCATCGTTTGGATTATCGTAACGCAAATTGTAAGTCATCAAGTCAACAGTTTGAGCATTAGCACTTAAACCTAACAAAATCAATAAACTAAAATATATTAAGTATTTCATTGTGTATATATAAATGATAAAAAAAGCTGTATCTTTTTAAAGATACAGCTTGTAAGACCTGATTATTTTGCTCCAAGTATAAAATGCAAGCTACCTCCCTGCATAATCTGCTGATGGGTAATTGTTAACTCCTTATACTCATTTCCATTTAATAGTATCTTTTTAATGTAATGATTTTTTTCGCTCTGGTTTTCTGTTGATATAGTAAATGTATTATTATTTGGAAGATGAAGAACTACATTATCGAGCCATGGTGAAGTAAGATTATAAATACCATTTGCTGGATTTACAGGGTACATTCCCATTGATGAAAATAGCAACCATGCCGACATTTGTCCACAATCTTCGTTTCCGCAATATCCATTTGGTTTAGTAGTATATTGCGTGTTAATAATACGACGAACCATTTCCTGTGTTTTATGAGCTTGGCCAATGTAATTGTATAAATAAGCTACATGATGACTTGGTTCATTTCCATGAGCATATTGTCCAATCATTCCGGTACTAAAAATTGGAAGTTTATCGCTCGCTTCGGGATAATAAGTAAACATAGAATCCAGCTTAGCTGTAAACTTATCTTTTCCAACTGTAGCAATAAACTCGGGTACATCCTGAGGAACATACCAGAAATATTGCCATGCATTACTTTCACAAAAATAATTAGTATACTCTTTAGGTACAAATGGCGATACAAATTCTTCTTTATGATTTTTAGGGCGAAAGAAAGTTGATTCTGTATCATAAATATTTTTCCAGCTCTCTCCTCTTTTCAAGAAATATTTATAATCAGCTTGTTTGTTTAGTGCTTTTGCAAATTGAGCAATACACCAATCGTCGTAGGCATACTCCAAAGTTTTAGATACCGACCAGTTTTCGCCCTCCGCATCGGTAGGCACATATCCTAAATGCATATATTCATCAATTTGCCGGCCTTTTTCTTTTGCAGATTCAACGCAGGCTTTATATGCTTTTTCTACATCCATTTCGATACCTTTAAAATAGGCATCAACAATTACTGGTACGGCATGATAACCTATCATCATGTTGGTTTCGTTACCAGCCATCGACCATACAGGCAATAAAGATGTTTCATCGTAATGAGCCAAAAATGATTTTACAAAATCCTCAACTTTATCAGGACAAAGAATTGTGTATAAAGGATGAGCTGCACGATAGGTATCCCACAAGGAAAAGGTATCGTAACGATCAAATCCTTCGGCTTTGTGATATTTACCATCGGCACCTTTGTGCATTCCATCAATATCTGAATGTAAACTTGGCGTAAGATAAATATGATATAGATTAGTATAGAATAATTCTTTCTGATATTCGCTTCCTTCAATTTCAATTTGCGCCAGTAATTTTTCCCATTCCTGATCTGCCTGATCAACTGCAGCATTAAAATCCCATGAATTTAATTCTGCATTTAAATTCTTTTTAGCTCCAACAATAGAAGCCGACGAAAGTGCAACTTTTATTAATATTTGCTCCTTATCGGATGTTGGAAATTCTGCAACAAATTTGGTTTTTGCTGCATTTACATTTTCTCCATAAGCTTTGCTTTCGCCTTCGAACAAGTGTATATTTTTAAAAGCTTTTGAGAATTGAGCTGTAAAATAAACATGCTGATCTCTTGCCCATCCGTTCGACTTTCGATATCCGGAAATGGTAGAATCATTTTCAATTATGATTTTGGTATCGTAAGGATTATCCCAGTTTAATTTATATCCCAGATCTAATATAATTTTAGATGCTGAATCTTTAGGAAAAGTATATCGGTGGAAACCTACACGTTTGCTTGTGGTTAATTCGGCTGTAATACCAGAGCTTAACAGGTCTACTTTATAATATCCTGGCGAAGCTTCTTCTCTATCATGTGAAAATTTTGAATACGGACGATAATCACCCTCTGACGTTAAACTTTCTGTAAAACGGCTATTCATTGGCATTATCAAAATATCGTACATATCGCCTGCTCCGGTACCACTTAAATGTGTATGACTGAAACCTGCAATTGTAGAATCGGGCCAAAAATAGCCTGCAATTCTATCCCAACCTGGCAATCCGTTATCGGGACTCAACTGAACCATACCAAAAGGAGCAACTGCACCTGGGTAAGTATTTCCAGGTCCATCGGTACCTACAAAGGGATTTACATATTGGGTTAAGTTCTTTTTGCTTTTTGCTTGCTTATCACTACAAGCAAAAAGACCAATCATTGCCAAACAAACGGCTAATAATCTCATAATAATTACTGATTTAATTTCTGCATATTTAAAACACAGAAATAATAAATTAAAATTTGGCTTTTGGTGATAATTTGCACCAAATATAGGGAAAAGAAAGTTGATTGACTATACCTTTGGTAAGGGAAAACAAAAAAAGGACCAGCAAAGCCGATCCTTTAAATTATCCATTATCTTAAACCAATAAAACCCACCAACTTATCTATTAATTAAATGATAATGAATAAAATATGTAACTACTAACTAACAATTTTATTTTTTCCAAAGCTTTTGCATGTCTTCTAAAGACTTTCCTTTGGTTTCGGGAACTATTTTCCAAACAAATAATGCCGATAATATTCCCATTGCGCCATAAATCCAATACGAAAATCCATGATTAAACATGCCTGTTAGCCACGAATTATCATTCATCATTGGAAATGTCCATGAAACCATCATATTTGCCATCCACTGAGCCGCAACAGCCAAAGACATGGCGCTACGAATAGAATTTGGGAATATTTCAGACAGAAGAACCCAGGTAACTGGTCCCCAAGACATTGCAAAGAATGCAACATATCCAAGCATAGCGAACAAAGCAACTAAGCCCAATTGTTCCATATAAAAAGCAGTTCCTAGGGCAAACATACAAATTCCCATTCCTACACCACCAATAATCATTAATGGTTTACGACCAAATTTATCGACTGTAAAAATGGCAAGTACAGTAAATATCAAGTTAATTGCTCCAACTAAAATTGTTTGAAGTAATGATGTATCTGTACTGTTACCCATATTTCTAAATATCTCAGCAGCATAATACAAGACTACATTAATTCCTACAAATTGCTGAAATACGGATAGCAAAATTCCTATTACTATAATTAAACCTCCAAAGGATAACCATGGAGCGTTATTTTCTTTTAATGACTCTTTAATATCAGTCATTAACTGAGGAGCTTTAATTGTTCCTACTATTTTATTCAATATATTTTCAGCTTCCTTTTCTCGCGATTTCATAATTAAATATCGTGGCGATTCAGGAACAAAATATAACATCACTAAAAACAGAAGTGCAGGAATAGTTTCAGATGCAAACATGTATCTCCATCCAGTTTCATTCAACCAATTAATATCACCAGTTAAAGAAATAGCATAATTCACAAAATAAACCACCAACATACCAAATACAATTGCAAACTGATTAGCAGAAACTAATGTTCCACGATATTTTGCAGGTGCAATTTCGGCGATATACATTGGTGAAAGCATAGATGCGATTCCTACTCCAATACCACCTACAATACGATAAAAAATAAATGCACTAATGGTACTGGTTCCGAAAAAATTCAACATTTCGGGAACTGATGAACCAATTGCTGAAATTGTAAATAGAACTGCAGCCAAAATCAATCCTCTTTTCCTTCCTAGTTTCTGACTAATAGTACCACATATAGAACCACCAATTACACAACCAATAATAGCACTGGAAATGGTGAATCCATTAATAGAATTCAAGGTATTTTCGGTTAGTTCATTTACGGATATCCAAAATTGAGTATACCAAATTATAATGCCTACAAAAATTACAATTGCACTATAAATAATCCCTTTTTGTTTTCCATACATGCGAAACATGAAACTGGAAACCAACAAGGAAACAATAATAAAACAAAGAGAAATAATAAGCTTATATTCTACTAGAACTTGCAATGCGAGAGCACTATCGGATTCTAATGGAGTAACAAAAAATACTTTTAGAGCTTCAGTAGCACCACTAATTACGGCAGTATCGTAACCAAATAGCAATCCCCCTAGTGTAGCCACTAAAGTAATTCCTATTATAAACAATAAGCTCCCTTTTGATTGGGTTTGAGTCATGGGTTTGGAATTAAAAGTGAACTCCTGCAAATTATTCTGCAGGAGTTTGTATTAGGTGTTAAATATACCAATTTATTAATTGTTCTAACATTTCTTGTTTTCCACTAATTTGAGCTGGTTCACCAACTTCTTTAGCAATATTTCTAAGATCTTCAAGAGAAAGCTCTCCGTTTGCAAATGCTTTTCCCTTACCAGAAGCGAAAGATGCATAGCGATCCTTTTTCAATTGTAAATATGGAGACTCTGTTCTAATTTTATCGGCAATAACCAAAGCGCGGGCAAATACATCCATACCTCCAATATGTGCCATAAAAATATCTTCTAAATCGGTTGAGTTACGACGAGTTTTAGCATCGAAATTAATTCCGCCATGCGTAAAACCATCATTTTCAAGAATTGGCAACATAGCCTCAACAGTTTCGTAAATGCTAGTTGGGAATTCATCTGTATCCCATCCATTTTGGTAATCACCTTTGTTAGCATCAATACTTCCTAACATATTATTATCAACGCAAGTTTGTAATTCGTGCGCAAAAGTATGTCCTGCCAAAGTTGCGTGATTTACCTCTACATTAATTTTAAAATCATCGGCCAAACCATATTTATTTAAAAATCCCATTACGGTAGCCGAATCGAAATCGTACTGATGTTTCGATGGCTCCATTGGCTTAGGCTCAATTAGGAAAGTTCCTGTAAAACCATTCTTGCGACCATAATCGCGAGCCATAGTAAGAAATTGTGCCATGTGATCCAACTCCTCTTTCATGTTTGTATTTAAAAGAGACATATAACCTTCGCGACCTCCCCAAAATACATAACCTGTACCGCCCAAAGCGATTGTTGCATCTAGTGCATTCTTAACCTGAGTACCAGCGTTAGCCACTACATTAAAATCAGGATTTGTAGAAGCACCATTCATATAGCGGGGATTAGAAAATACATTTGCAGTACCCCATAACAATTTAACACCCGAATCGGCTTGCTTTTGCTTGGCATAATCGACCATGGTAGCTAATCTCTTCTCTATTTCGAAAACAGAAGCATCACCTACAACATCAACATCGTGAAAACAGTAAAAAGGAGCTCCCAACTTAGTAATGAACTCAAAAGCAGCATCCATTTTAGATTTTGCAGCATCAATAGCATTGGCTTCTGTTCCCCATGGAAATTTTTGAGATCCTGGTCCGAATGGATCTCCACCATCTCCGCAGAATGTGTGCCAGTAAGCTACTGCAAAACGCAAATGCTCTTTCATTGTTTTACCTGCAATAACACGATTTTCATCGTACCATCTAAATGCTAATGGATTTTTTGATTCTGGTCCTTCGTAAGCTATTTTTCCAATTCCTGGAAAATACTCTTTGTCTCCTTTTAAAATAGTCATGATATTCTATCTTATTAAATTATAATTGTTTTTTTATCTCTATAAATTCTTTTGCAACTCTTTGGTCCAGCGCATATAAGCTTCCTGCATTTCTTCCCGAATTTTTTCATCTGGTTTTATGGTACTTATTTTTTCTAAACCTGAAAAAGCCTCTTCTAATGATGAATAAATTTCGGCTCCATATCCAGCTCCACGCGCAGCACCTAAGGCTCCGTCGGTATCGTAAAGCTCAATTGTAGCTCCCGAAACGGTAGATAATGTTTCTCTGAACAATGGGCTCAGAAACATGTTTGCATGACCAGCACGAATTACTTTAGTCTTCACACCAATTTCTTTCATTACTTCCATTCCATAAAAGAACGAAAATGCTATTCCTTCCTGAGCAGCTCTGTAAATATGAGCGTCGGTATGTCGGTTAAGGTTTAAATTTAAAATTTGAGCTCCAACTTCACGGTTATTTAAAACTCGCTCGGCACCATTACCAAAAGGGAGTATTGTAATTCCATCAGCTCCTACAGGAATCTCCATTGCCTTTTCGTTCATTTGGGCATAACTTAATCCTTTAGCAACATTATGGTTTAACCAAGAATTCATAATTCCGGTTCCATTAATACACAAAAGAATTCCTAATCGGTTATTAGTATTGCTATGATTTACATGAGCAAAAGAGTTTACTCTCGAAAACGGATCATATTTAATCTCATCGCTTAGCCCATAAACTACACCCGAAGTTCCCGCTGTTGTTGCAACTTCACCTGGTTTTAGCACATTTAAAGATAATGCATTATTAGGCTGATCTCCGGCACGATAAGAAACTATAGCAGTACTTGAAAATCCTAGTTCCTCAGCAATTTCAGGAAGAACTTGTCCCTGATTCGAGAAAGTATCTACAATATTTGGAAGTAAATCTTTACTAATACCATACTGATTCAACACATCTTCAGAAATGGTCTGATTTTTAAAATCCCAGAAAATTCCTTCCGATAAACCCGAAACCGTAGTACAAACATCGCCAGTTAATTTCAAAGCTATAAAATCGCCAGGCAACATTATTTTATATATTTTATTATAAGTATCGGGTTCATTTTCTTTTACCCAAGCCAGTTTACTTGCTGTAAAATTTCCTGGTGAATTTAATAAATGAGAAAGACATTTATCTTTTCCTATTTCGGAAAAAGCCTTATCGCCTAATGAAACAGCACGGCTATCGCACCAAATAATTGAAGAACGTACTGGCTGTAAATCTTTATCAACACAAACTAAACCATGCATTTGATAAGAAATACCAATGGCTTTAACCATTTCCTTATCTATGTTTGCAGTTTGCATTACACTCTTAATGGCTTGTTTAAGATTATCCCACCACATTTGTGGATCTTGTTCAGCCCAACCTAATTCGTGAGCTGTAATTGCCATTTCTTTTTTTGGAAAAAAATCAGTTGCAAGACACTTGCTGGTCTCAGCATCTAATAAGGATGCTTTAACTGATGAACTTCCTATATCTAATCCAAGTAAATACATTTTATTGTTTTTAATTCCGTTCTGCTCTGTTCTGTTCTGACAAATGTATAAATGTTTTTTTAATAAAAAAACATAGCTTAAAAAATTATAGAGAATTTCTTTCAATCAATCTTGTAGAAACACAGTAAGACTCGGCATTAGAGCCTGTTATAAATTCTGCCATTTTTTTTCCCATTAAATAAAAATCGGTAGAAAGTACAGTAATTCCCTTATCGATATACTTTTTCATGGGCGTTTCGTTATAGGATATTAAGCCAATATCTTTACCAAACTCTAATTTTTTCTCTCGTGCTTTATCAAGAATCTTAACCATAGCCCTATCGCTAACCGATAAATAAACTGTTTTCTTTTTAACATCTATTGCATCGGAATCGGTTACAATTGAATGTTTTATTCCATTAGCTTTGCAAAAACGAAGAAAAAACTCTACCGTTTCGTAAGGATGATAGGTGTAATCGGGATAAACAAAACAAAAATGTTCGTATTTATTGATTTTCTCTAAGCCTGTTTGCAAAGCATCCTGCACCGATTGCCCAAAATCCTGATAAATTTGCAAATGCTTATCCTCTGCATTTATGTTCCAATCTACTATTAATAACTTTTTCGGATCGAGTTGTTTTAGTGTATGAGCAACCTCTGAATTATCGAAACTCATAATTATATATTTGCTGTATTTACCTGCACTCTCGCGAAGCAAATTTTTAAAAACATCAATATTATAATGATGAAAATGCAAATCAACAGTCACATTATCAGGAAGATTTTTTCGGAAACTATCGTACAAAACCTCTTTGTAAGCTTTAAAAGTGTCTAAAAACAAGAATACTCTGGTAATTTCACCAGCCACAAAATATCCTTTATTGGGAACCGATTCTATTACATTCCTCTTTTTTAACTCAGCGTAAGCTTTAAAAACGGTATCGCGCGAAAGCGAACATTCCTTACACATCTGATTAACAGAAGGCAATACATCGCCAGACTTTAATATCTTTTGACTGATAGCATCCTGAAACGCCTGAATTAACTGTTGGAACTTTGGTACTGGGGAATTACTATCGGGGGTAAAATTAAAAGCCTTCATGCACAATATGAATTACGTGTTCTGTTCTGTTATGGCTCAAATGTATAAATAATATTTTAATGATTAATAAGAGAACAAATAAATTAGTAAATTAGAATACTAAATAAAAAAAAGATGTAAATGAAAAAACGCGTAACAGGAATAGGTGGTATCTTTTTCAAGAGCAAAGATCCGAAAGCTAGCAGAGAATGGTACAACAAGCATTTAGGCATTCAGTGCCCTGATGAATATGGAGGTATGTTTGAATGGAGAAAGACAAGCAAACCTGAAGAAACGGGATTTACAATTTGGTCTCCATTTGAAGAAAAAACCGAATACTTTCAACCTTCGCAAAAGGATTTCATGTTTAATTACAGAGTAGAAAATCTGGAAGAATTGCTAAAAGTTTTGAAAGAAGAAGGTGTTGAAATTGTTGGAGAAATGCAGGAATTCGAATATGGTAAATTCGGATGGATTCTTGACCCTGAAGGTAATAAAATTGAATTGTGGGAACCCATTGAAGGATCGTTTAGCAACATGTACAAAGGAAAATCAACATCAGAGTAAAATCATGAATGCACCAATAGTTAAGTTTTTAGCCCCTTTAAGTATATCAGAAAATAATTTAAAATACTCTATTATTTGTTCAAAATACCAAAACAATTGGGTATTTGTAAGACATTGCTTACGAGAAACTTGGGAAATGCCTGCCGGACATATAGAAGAAAATGAAACTGCACTGCAAGCTGCCAGAAGAGAATTGTTCGAAGAAACTGGTGCTCTGGAATTTTCTCTACGATTAATTGCCGATTATTCCTGTAACTGGAAGGGTGCCTTAAAATATGGACGAATTTTTTATGCCAATATTCTGCACTTAGGAGAGCTACCCGAATCTGAAATTGCAGAGGTTCAATTCTTTAAAAATTTGCCTGAAAACCTAAGCTATCCTGATATTCAGAATTTGATGTTTGAAAAGGTAAATAATTGTTTAAATGAGAATATTGAAGTTAACATTTCTTAGTTTTACGCAAAAAACAATTAATTAAATTTCAAATTTATGTCCCAAATCCATTTCCACTCTAACTTTTACAAAGCCATTAAAAATGGAGAAAAAACTCAAACTACCAGAGTAAATGAAGCAGTTCCAAAATTGGGAAAAGGAGAAGCCATTTTCGATAACAAAAACCCAATTTCTATTGATATCACGAAAGTATCTCACAAATGCTTTAGTAGCTTAAGCCTTAGAGAAGTACAAAAAGATGGATTCGATTCGAAAGATGAATTGTGGGCTGTTTTACAAGGTTTTTATCCCGACCTACAGAAAACAGACCTTTTGATGCTAATCGAATTTAAAGCTATTGCTGAAAAAGAATACAAACAGGTTTAGGCGCTGCCACTTCATCTACAAAAGTGAGCAAGCCTGTTTTAAAGTCTCTTTTAAAACATAGCAAATTGTTAGTATTTTGGTTGGCTACAACTAAAAATTTTTCATCAGGACTTAGGCTGAAGTTACGAGGATGATCGCCACGAGTAGATTCATGAGCCAACAGCTGTAAGTTCCCATTATCCGATACCGCATAAATAACAATGCTATTGTGTCCACGATTCGATCCGTACAAAAATTTTCCATCCGATGAAATGTGAATATCTGCAGTAGCACTATTCCCCTTAAAATTACTAGGAAGCGTTGTGATATTAGACTCCAATTTTAACTTATTACCAAGCAAATTAATTGTGCTGATTGTATTATTTAATTCGTTAATAACGAACAAACATTTTCCATTAGGATGAAAAACCAAATGCCGAGGTCCTGCACCATCGGATAATTTTAAACGATTATTCTCTGCAGCAACAAATTTATTCTCTTCAATTTTTGAGATCCACAATTCATTGGTTCCCAAATCAACACCAATTACTTTATTTGAATTTGGCTGAAACCAAATACTATGTGCATGCGCTTTATCCTGACGAGCTTTTATCACTCCCGATCCTTTGTGCTGATTTACATCGATCAATTCGGATAAATTCCCAAAGGAATCAATTTTTAATAAACCTGTATTTCCTCCTGTATAATTAGCAGTAAGTACAATTCCCTTATTATTAACAGTTACAAAACACGGATGAGCTCCTCCGCTCGATTTTCGGCTTATAAGCTCTAGCTTTTCACCTATTTTATAACTTTCAACGCTCCCAAGTCCATTAAAAGTATTTATTTCGTTTACTGCAATCAGGTGCTTTCCTCCATTTGCAAAACTTAAATACGATGGATTTTTTGTTTCTGCCTGTAATTGTAATTCTCCAAACTTACCCAACTTATCCATTTGCATTTTATAAATGCCTTTTGAGTTGGTATCGGTATATGTTCCAATAAAAAATATGTAAGAATCTGAATTTTGGATGTTCTTTTTTCCCTTATTACAAGAAAATGTCAAAATAGAAATCAATAATAATGATAGTGTTAATTTACCCATAATTGGTTTTATTTAATTGCCCAAAGATATATGAAATTCGCAATTAAAAACAGATTTTAATTTTCTTAATCCACTATAATAATCTTTCGTTTCGCTTTTTTATCAAGGTATTTAATAATTAGAAAATATACCCCAGCTGTCAATGCACTATAATCCAGATCGGCACGATTACCTAAAATATTATGTTCTTGCACTTTTCTACCCACAGAATCAAAAGTACTAATCGTAAACTCGCTAATTTCATTATCATTAATTAACACAACAAAATTACCCGTATTCGGATTAGGATAAACTTTCACTTTTCCATCGGTCTCATCATCGGGTTCGGGTGCAGGATCAGGTTCGGGATCGGTATCCGGATTAGGATCGCCAGCTACTGTGTCGCGCACAACAACAGAATGCTGTCCTTCACCCAAATCTACGGTAAGTTCAAAAACACCTGAAGAATTAGACTCGCCAGTTCTCTCCAAAACATCATCAACAAAAACACCAAAAGATGTATTACTTTTCATATCTAAAGCAAAAATTTTTATTCTTCTGTTTCCATCAAGTGGATTAACATTATAAAAAACAGCTGCAGTATCTCCTTTGGCATGAAACAGGTACAAATTATTTTCCCAATCGACTCCAATTGTATTTTCATTCCTAAGCAGCTTTCCTCCTGAATTGGCTGGATTTTTATCATCACCTATTTTAAGGGTATGTAAAAAAACAAGGTTTTCTACCACTTCAGTTGGTTCAACTTCAATTCGCCACGATCCTGGGTGTAAATTCTCAAAGTCTATATCTGCATTGGGAGGATAGTTGGTTCCATTAACCCAATATTCATAATTGCTTCCACCAATAAGTGTAGTAGTTGTAGATTCGGGTAATAATGTTCTAACAGCGATACTTCCTTTACCATTTACCGACTTATAATCCTGTCCATTATAAGTCATAATTTTATCGGCAACAGCCGAATTAAGAAGCTTACCGCTGATATCGGGTCGGTTTGCAAAATGATTAATGTACTTGGCTTTTCTCTCTTCAGAATTTATATTTAAAAGATGTAAATGATCTAAAATCAAAACCTTATCGGGTTTATGATACAATAACCTTCTTTCGAAACGATCTAGTTTATTTGAAGAATAAGAGTTGGCAGCATCGGAAATATGGTAGGCATAATCCTCGCCCGAAGCATAACGAATCCATTTACCACGTATGTGATCCTTTTGGAAAACCTCATCTAAATTCTCTAGTCTGTTGGTCTCTATTTGACCTCCATCGTTGGAAGCAGATCTGCCAAAATTCCCATAAGCCTCCGACTCGTCAAATACACAAATGGTATTGTGAGCAATGGTTCGCGAATAATAATTGTTGTAGTGCGAAGAGCCATAGGAATCGTAGTAACCTGCATCCAGAATTAAAGGTTTATCTTTTATAATGGTAAATGTATTGTTATCGCGGTGTTCATGATCGGCACGTTTTGCTGGTGCACAATAATACCAAAGCATTGTTGCATCTTCGTTCCAAGAAGTTCTGCTTACAGCCAATCCGGTTTTATCGGCCCACCAGTTTAAAGGTGGTTGTGGGTGCTCTACATTTGCTGCCTCAAAATCCTGATAAATTAATTTATTAAACACCAAACCTGTATTGTGCACATAAGGATAATTGGCATATATCTGTACTAAATACTGACTTCGCGGATCGGCGTATTCTGCAGCATTTCTATACATTCCTCTGTCTGCCTGATCTCTATTAACAATTGCATCGCCTAAATGAATTGTATAATTATCTGGTCGATAAAAATACCAATACTGGTTTATAGATTCACGTATCCAAGCTTGTTCCTGATAATAATTTTTACCAGTTGCATAAAGCATATCATCAAAAAACTGATACTGGTCTGGCAATCCAAAAGTAGCATAAGCAGCTCCCCAATTCCATCCACCATCATCATCACGAAAGTGGGCAAAAGCAGGTAAAATTCCATTGTCCCACTTATCGAATAAGGTTTTGTACCAAGAATCTACATCCGCTTTTTGAGAGGCAGAAAGACCATTGGCATTATGCAAGGCCAAAGCTGCTCGCATGGTAAGCACACAATTGTAAATATTATGACTTGTTACGTAGCTATTTCCAGAGCTTGTAAGCACGTAATTGTCCATAAAATATTCCAACACCCGAAATAAAGCTATGGCTAAATCCTGCTGTTGCTCCTCCGGAATATCCTGATAGGTCCAATCAAGAAGTATGCTTCCATAATCGCAGTTTGTTCTTAGTAGATTCTCCCTTGTATCGCCAGAATAATTATCAAAATTTAATTGATTTACATATTCAATATACCTCGCAATAATATATTCGGTTCTCTTTTGTGCCAATCCGTCGGTGCCCATTTTTAAAAGGAAAGCCGTCATTTTCGACATTCGAAATGCATCGATAGAATTAAACTGAAAATTCCATTGCGATTCGTCGGAACCCACAAGATACATTGTTGGGAATGTTACCCAATCGCGGTCGTAGCTACTTTTAAAACGAGTATATGTTTCCCCACACTCGCCAGAAGATATATTTTCTTTTAACCAGTCGAAACGATTTTGGCTCAAATCTATTCGGGGATGATTATTATTTACAAGAGGTACATCCTGCGAATAGCAACCAAACAGAAGAAAGAAAAATAGAAAAACCAATACACTCCTCATCGCATGCCTTTATTTGTATTGATATAAATTACAAAATTTAAAGGGATTGACTACGATAAATTTATGCTTGACTCTTAATTTAGAATAAATACTTAGGTGAAAAGAAATCAGGAAATGTCTATTTTACTATTTAATTTTTTAAATTCCCGTATTATAAAAATTGAAGCAACTATAGCCGATCCAACATCAGAAATAGGGCCTGCAAACCAAACCCCATCAAGACCTAAATAATTAGGCAAAATAAATAGAATAGGAATTAATAAAATAACCTGTCGCATTAATGTTAACAAAGCCGAAATTCCTGCTCGCCCAATAGATTGAAAATAATTTCCTACAATAATTTGAAAGCCTACAATGGGAAGAGCAATCATAAATACTCTTAAACCTTTGGTACCCACCTCAAGTAATTCTTTACTATTGCTATTAAAAGCCAAAACTAAAGTTTCTGGAAACAATTGAACAAGAATCCATCCAAATACAGCAATAGCGGTGGCTGCAGACATACTAATTTTTAAAGCCTCTTTTACCCTCGAGAAATTCTTTGCTCCATAATTAAAACCAAAAATAGGCTGAGCTGCCATATTTATAGCAATAATGGTCATAACAATTAGCATTGCCACAGAGTTTATAATTCCCATGGCAGCAATAGCAATATCGTTACTAAATTTCACCAATTGTATATTGTATAAGCCCTGCACAAAACTTCCTGCAAGCTGCATAGAAAAAGGAGCAAATCCAATGGTAATAATATACATCACAATTTGTCCGTTAGGCTTAAAATTACTAGCTCTTAACTTTATAACCGATCTGGAACTTCGAAAATGTTTAATTACCCATACACAGAGTATAAATTGTGATACAATTGTTGCCCAGGCAGCACCTGCTACTCCCATATCTAAAGCAAAAATAAAGATAGGGTCTAAAATGATATTTGTCCCTGCACTAATTAGCATTGAATACATTGCAATTTTAGCATTGCCCTCTGAACGAATTAAGTTATTCATAGAGAAGCCAACAACATTAAAAATTGCACCATATAATATAATATTCAAGTATTCGTTGGCAACCATCATGGTGTTGTTTGCTACACCAAATAAATGTAAAAGAGGATCTTTAATAGTAAAACCAATGGCTGTAATAATTACCGATACAATAATCATTAATATAAAAGAGTTTCCCAATACCCACTCGGCACGAGCAAAGTCTTTCTTCCCTAAATTAATAGATATTCGAACTCCGGCACCCATTCCTATAAGCATGCCAAATGCCATTAAAATTAGCATGATTGGAAACACTGCACTTAAGCCCGAAAGTGCATTTGCACTAATCCCCTGACCAATAAAAATACGATCGACAACATTATACAAAGAGTTAATTACAACACCTGTAAATGCGGGCAGAAAGTATTTCCATAATAAGCTGCTAACCTTCGAATTTTCTAATTCGTATACGTTTTTAGTATTTTTGTCTGTATTCATAAAGTGGCGCAAAGGTATTAATAATGCGGCCTAATAAACATGAATCTTCTATAAAAGATCTTAAAAGTCGGCGAAACAAGAGTGTTTGCAGATGAATAAGCAAAATATATCTGTAAAAAATATTTTCTTAAAAATTATATTAATAAATATTTTAACAACAAAAAACCTCGCTAAATAGCGAGGTTAATCTATTAAGTAAATTGCTTAAATATCCATTTCGGAATGTCGCATTCCTGATTTCTTAGGTTTCGCTCTTAAAATACCATATCGTTTTCCAAAATAATATCGGAAACTTAGTTTTACAATCTGCGTTTCTTTATACAAAATCTCTTTGTTATAAAATTCGGAGTCGGATGAGTGTACCTTAAACCTGAAGGTGTTGAAAATATCATTAGCTGTGAATGATACAACTCCTTTTCCTTTCAATACTCTACGACTCATACCCAAATCGAGATAATATAAATTCTGATATTTTCCCTGAGCAGTTAATATTTCTGATTGATATCTGAAACTTGTCTGCAATTTAAACCATTTTTTAAAGTTCATCATTGAAGTAATTTTCCCTTCAACTTCCCACATATTAGAAGAACCAAAATTAAAATTAGTTCCTGGATCAATTTCTTCATATATACCAGCCACATAAGCATTTAAACTCCACCATTTGTTTAATTTAGTGGAAGCTTCAAACTCAAGAGCTGAAAATAATTTAGATTCGAAATTACCATAAGAAACCACTGCTTGTCCCTCATCATTAATACTTCTGTACTGATTAATTAAATTATTATAGTAATTAAAATAAAGCGTAGTTTTATAACTGATTTTATCTCTATCGAATGCCATCGACATTTCAACATTGTCGTTATAATAAGCATTAATACTTTGGGACCCCAAGCGTTGATTTTCTGGATCTCTTAAATTTTGAAATGGATTTAACATGCCTGAATTCGGACGATAAATCATTCTATCATAAGCCAATTGAAATTGTTTTTTATCAGAAAATACATAAGATAGATGTACACTTGGAAACAAATCAAAATAATCATCCTGAAAATCACTATTGGTTTCAATGTCTGAGTATTCGGCTCTTACTCCTAGCTCATATTCGAATTTTCCTGCCATTCCGGTGTACATAGCATATAAACCATGAATGTTTTCTTCGTAATTAAAGGCTGTTGATAAATCAGTCTGATCTTCATAATCAATTTCGTTAGATCTATACAAATAACCTGTTTCAAATTTTCCATTATCGCCAACAGGATGTACATAATCGATTTGACTAAGTGTCTCTTTCCTTGCTGTTTTATAAAAATCAGATGTGGAATTACTCTTATTTTCAGGGCTTCCATCAAACCATTGATAATCTCCACTATTGTCTGCTCTATTGTCGGTATGAGCAAAATCAAGCGATAGACTTTGACCTTTTTTAGTAAATTTATGAATGTAAGATGCATTGTAAACCCAGGATTTCAGATCGAGATCAACAGCACTTGTTCGATAGCTTAAGATAGGCATTGCACTACTTAATAAGTCCCTATTCTCATAATTATAAGTACCATTCCAGTTTTGAAGAATATCACGATAAGTTGCCGAAACGGTAAAAGTATTGTTATTGTTAATAAGGTAATCCATACCTAATTTTCCAATATGATAACGATTCCCGAAATCGACATCAGCATTTTCCAACATATAAGAATTCTTCTCATAAATTTGTCTTTCTACGTGATAATCTCTGTTGGCCCAATCGGATTTATAATTGTAAGCACCAAAGAAATTTAGCTTTCCGGTACGCATATTAGCACTAAAACTTCCCGATTTTTTATCTTTCGTGCCAATAGTTGCAGAGGTACTTCCGTTAAATCCCTTTGTTCTATTTCTTTTCATAATAATATTAACAATACCAGAAGAGCCAGATGCATCATATTTTGCCGACGAAGTACTTATAAGCTCTACTCTATCTACATCGGATGCTGACAAAGTACTAAGAACCTCGGATGGATTCATTCCTAACAGTCCACTCATTTTTCCATCGATTAATATTTTCACATTAGAGCTGCCTCTAAACTGAATATCGCCATTTGCATTTACACTTAGCTTAGGAATTGTGGTAAGCACTTCATTAACTGTTCCTCCATCAGCCAAAGGCGATTTAGAAACATTGTACACTGTTTTATTCAATTCAACACGCGCAAATTCTCTTTGTCCATGCACGGTAACTTCCGACAATTTTTTTGTATCAACACTTAATACAATCGGATTCTGTAATACTTTCTTTTCATCGCTTTTTAAAGTAAAAATATCACCTGTAAAAGAGTTAAAGCCTATATATTCGACCTTAAGAAAGTACTTATCTGCATTAAGCTTATTAATTGTAAATTCTCCTTTTTTATTACTTATTGTTCCTTTTATAAGCGAAGAATCTTTTACACAAAAAACAGAGATAGTAGCAAATTCGAGTGGTTTTTTGTGTTGGTTTTCGAAAACTCTTCCAGTAACAGATGAGGTTTTGGAATTTGTTGCTTGATTTAAAGCAAAAGTTGAATTAGTCGTAAAAATGCAGCCAATAATAAAAATGAAAGCACTTAAACGATACATGATTTTAAATTTCATTGTAATTTTTAGATTAGAATAATAAAGTAGTAGGGACAACAAATATATGATATTATGTTGAAACAAATACTTAAAGTCTAAAAAAAATAATGATATTCATCGGCAAAATATATCAATCAATCCAATAAATACATGCTTTTAATTAAATATTAATGTTTTTACGAATACTCAACTGTAGTAGTAAAAAACTATTAATGATTAATACAACAAGTAAAAAAAAAGCACTATCCGCTGTGGATAATGCTTTGCAATACTTCATTTTTTATCATTATATTTCAAGCTGTTTTTTGAGGAGTTTAAACCCATTACGGCTTACTTTTAAACTTTCTCCACTTTTTAAAATTACAATCCAGTTATCTTTTTCGTATGGTTGCAGTTGCGATATCTGATCAATTCTAAGTAAATAAGATCGGTGAATTCTGCAAAAATCTTTAGGATTTAAATGTGCTTCGAAATATTTCATTGTTTTTTGTTTTAGAAATTTTCCTTCGCTGGTATATATCATTACATAATCATCCTGAGCTTCGAAATATTTTATTTTACTCACCGAAATTACATCAATTTTATTCCTGGACTTCACAACCACCCTACTAATCAACTCATTTGATGCATCATTATGAGATTTTATTTTCTCAATTTGTTCTTGAGAACTGGCATTTTTAATTCTTTCTTTTGCTTTGTTCAAGGCACTCTTAAACCTATCGCCCGAGAAGGGTTTCAATAAATAATCTATTGCATTGTGCTCAAAAGCCTTAATGGCATATTCATTATAAGCTGTTGTAAATATGATATTGTATGGTTTATCAAGCAGTTCTAACATTTCAAAACCTGTTAATTTGGGCATTTGAATATCCAAAAAAATAAAATCAGGATTTAACTCATTTATGGCTTTTAAAGCTTGAAATCCATTAGAATATTCGCCAATTATTTCAATATCTTTCTCTAATTCAAGATAGGAACGAAGCAATTCTCTGGCTAAGGCTTCATCGTCAATTATTATTGCTTTAAGTATATCCATTACTATTTATTTTGAGGAAATTCCAGATTAACAACAAACTGATTTTTAGTTTTTTTAATTTTTATCAAATCGTTTCTCCCATATATTAAACGCAATCTGTCTTTAATATTTTGTAATCCAATTCCATTTCCATTCGAAGGCACCGATTCGGGATCAAAATTATTTCTAATTTCAATTCTCAAATTATCATTTTCGATACTACAAACAGTACTAATTGTAACTGGCTCAAGACTTTCATGAACCCCATATTTTATAGCATTTTCATATAATGGTTGTAATATCAAGTTAGGTATTTTTGCATTTTCGCAACAAGAAGACATGTTAAAATTTAACACAAGTCTGTCACCAAATCTTACTTTTTCAATATCAAGATATAAACGAATATTTCTTATTTCGTTAGCCAGACTATTTAATTCCTTTAAATCCTGTCCTAATGAATATCGAAGAAAGGAAGAAAGCTTAACTACCATTTCTCTTGATTGCTCGGGCTTTGATAAAGTTAATGAACTAACCGAATTTAAACTATTAAACAAAAAGTGTGGATTAATTTGTGATTTTAAAGCTGTTAACTCTGCCTCTTTAATTAAATTTTTTAGCTCCGATTCACGAAGTAATTTATCTTTAAAATTGTTATAATAAATAATTAGGTAATATACCATTACCAAATAATCGTACACAAAAAAGGTAAATAAAATTTGCCAATGAATAGGAATTATATAATGGGAATGTTCAATACCAAACAAGTTTACTCTTAATTGGTGCGCAACAGATACCCATACTCCAACCACAATAATACCTGCTGCTAAATGATGTAACAAAAATCCTAACAAACCCAAGTTTTCGTAGCTGGTATAACGAACTACATACCATACACAGCCTGCCAATATTAATAAAGGCAAAGAAAAGCTTAGGGAATTTATTAAAGCATGATAAGCAGAAGTTCCTTCGAAATACCAATCAATAAAAAACAAAATTGCTACGAATAATACCCAAGAGGATATATATATCAAAAATCCATTTCGATGCTGTAGTAAAGGATGTTTCATTATTTTTATTTATGTGATTTAATTTCACATCCACCCAAAGCAACAAATCCTTTTATAACCAATTCTTTTTTAGGCTCAACAATGTAGTTCGTTGTAGGAATTCGTTTATCTGCAACACCTCCTAAAACTGCCGACACTTCAACTCTAACCTCCCAATCGGAAGGAATAATTATAACACAACCTCCAAACATGGCAAAAATATCAATTACATTTGTTCCTTCGGCCAGTTCGGCATGAGTTAAATTTAATTCTGATCCTCCAAACAGACAAGTGATTTTACCTCCTTTAAAATCTTTGGTATTTATCATTTTCTCGCCTCCTCCAAACACATTTAACTCATCGATATAATCTGCCTTACTTTCTGTTCCTGTTTGCCTGTCGGGCATACATTCATTTCTTCTTCGAATAATAAAAATACCAACGAGAATTAAAATTACTGGCCAAAATAGTCCTCGCCAATGAAATCCCCAATTAAATATTAATGGTAATAAAAAGATACCACCAACTAGCATAAGTACAAATCCTGTTGTTTTATCCTTTTTACCTGCATAAAACAGTGCACCCAAGCCAAAGAGTAAAGCTGGCCACGAAAAAATTACATCTTCCAAATAATATGGAATAAAATTCATATTCTTTAACACTAATAAACATCCAAATACAATAAGAAAAATACCAAATACAATTCTATTGTTCTCCCTGTTTTTATTTCCTGGTGTGTGATGCTGTCTCATATCAAATATATTTATAATGTTATTTACAATTTATTTATCAAGCTTTTTCGATTGAGGTTGAAAAATATAAGCAATACCTCCTAAAATCAAGATGCCTGGAAGAAACCACATTTCCCAATTGGCTGGTAAAAAATAGAATTCATCTAATAAAAAATAAATCCCGAATGCCATTGCTGCCAATCCTCCAAAAACATTACGACGAACCAAAATCATTAGTAAACCAACTAATATTAGTACAGATTCCCATCGATACAGCCAAGTTGTTATAAAATCGGAGTAAAAACCGAGACGTTCGATTAAAACAATTAATCCAACAATTACGAGTCCAATACCTACAAACAAGCTTTTATTTTTTTTATTTTCGTCCATTATCATACGGTTTTAAAGGGTAACTACAATTAATATTTATAACACTACTAAATTATTTAAAAATAGTTTTTTTTAGTATGCATAATCGGTTAAAGACAAGTTTAAATCGGTAAACGGAGAATTTAAAAAGATAAGATTTTAAAATAAAAATGGCGAGTTTGTATTACTAACAAACTCGCCACCTTACTATTTTAGAATAAACTTTTATAAAGCATTTAAATCATAACTTAATACAGTACCGCTTTTTTGCATAATATCTATATTAGGATATCTTTTTGATTTCACATTACTATCCATTGTAGGCATCCAATATAAATAATTAGTAGCAGGATCGATATTATAACTTGTTCCTGTTCTACTTTGTTTCATTGGAATAAAACCTTTTATTTCGCCATCAATTTTAGATACAATAGCAAGACCTACTCCACCTTGTTCTTTATTGTTAGTCATAAGAACAACATATTTTTTAGTGGCTTTAGAATTTTTAAAACGTTTTGATACACGTCCTATTTCAACTCCAGCTTCAAAAGAATTAACAAATCCCATGGCTGCAACATTTGCCATTTCTTTATTAACCTCATCTTTACTTTCATCTAAAAGTTGATTCATCTCTTTAGAATCTCTCTTCCAATCGGCATAATCGGTTGCAGACATTTCGCCAGAAGCTACCATTTCGTCGGCTTGCTGATCCATTGCTTTCATTCCATTCTGAGCACTGGTAGCAGCAGCATCGTAAGTAGTAGCCACAGCAGCAGAGGCAGCCATTTGCGCTAAACCTCCCAACATGCTAAATGAAGCTTTTAAAATAGCTTTCGTACCAGCACCAGGAGCTTTATAATATTTTTGGAATTTAATATTGCCATCCCAATCTAGTTTCACAATATTTTGAGCAGAATAAATTACGAATCCATCTTCAAACTCAGTAATTCCATCGGCAGAATCGCCACCTTTAAGCTCAATTTTTTCCTTATTTAACTGTTTAACTTTTAAGTTAAAATGATTTAAAGTAAATACATTCCCCTTAGTGCTAGAATACAAATAGCTTAATCCTTTTCTATCGAATCGGCATAATTTAGCTCCCTTACCCACTTTTAACTGATTGTCGATAGACATTTTTTTAGTTTGGTAATTGTATAAATTTGCACCGTGCTCAGAAGTAATTAAGATTCCTCCTTTAACTTCAGAAATTTTATAAGGACCTTCGAATATTTTTAAAGGTTTCTCTAGCTCAAATTTACCCGATTTCGTATCAATAATATTAAAGAAATACGAGTTATTCATAAATGATTTAGTTATAAAAACCATACCTTTTGAGCAGAATGAAGACTGCACAAAACCACCCTTAACTCTCAAACTTTTTTCTCCAAATTTTGGAGTACCTGTAGCATAATCAATAGAATTGATATAAGCTTTTTGCATTGCAGTTTTTGGTTTAGGAATTAAAGTCATTCCTTCTTTTTCGAAAATAATATTTTCAACAGGGGCAAACACCTTAACTGGTTTGGTCCATGCCAATCCGCCATCTGTTCTTCTGTGACATGACATATATGCACCACTAAATACATATAAAAATTTTCCTGTCTGATCGGGGATTATATTGTGAAAATCAACACCCGACGATTTAAAGAATCCCTTTTGATCTCCAAACTGAGAAGGATACTCAATATCCCATACAGTATTTCCATCTTTATCGATATTCATAATTCTATCGTGAAACGCAACAAAAACTCCGCCTTTACCATCACCAATAGGATCGCAATGCAAAACCATCTTCGAAGCATCTTCGGCCATTTCTATACTAATACCAGCAATTGATTTTTTCTTAGCAAAATCAAATTCTCTTTTCCATCTCAGACTACCATCATTAAGGTTAACCATCCAAAATTGTTCCTTATCGCCCATTTTGGTATATAACAAGAAACCGTTTCCCGAACGAACAGGATAATAAGAATTAATATCTGAAACACCCAAAGCTTTAGAATCACAAACTATATTACCATTAATTGGATCTAATATTTTAATTCCTGAATTTTCATTTTCCCAATACACATAGCTTGTGTTAGGTAAAATTGAAAATGCACCATATTCAAAAGATTTCTCCCAAATCTTATTACCTGTTGAAGCATCCATTGCAACAGTTTTACCACCTGTGGTTCCGCAAATAAGACTTCCATCAGGTGAAAATTTATTCCATTTAATAGCTGATCCTGCTTCGGCCTTCCATTTTTCCTGCATTTGAGCTTCTACAAACAAGCCACAGCACACAATAAATGTTAAACACAATAAAATTTTCTTCATAATACTTTTTTTAGGGTTAATTTTAAAAGTTATATTTTTTTATATGCAATAAAAATACATTTCATAATATATAATTACGCAAAATAAATGTCGGGTAAATATATAAACATTTAATCAATTATAATATTTATAAATGATTAGTTTTAAACATTACATATATATCTATTTTAGCATATTAATATCTTATATAAGTCCTCATACTCGCTTATGATTAACATATCTTAAACTACACATTACAATAAATATTTATAAAATTTACCTCAAACAAGCACCAATATTGAATTGGCAAATACAATCATAACATAATATTGTTTTATTTCCTTTTGCAATATAATTTTTTAACACACCAATAATATTATATTGTTAATTTTTACACTTTAAATATATTTTCAAAAAATTTTTTATTGGTAATAAATTATATGCATTTAATTAAATATGAGTTCGTCAATTTTATTCAAGTAGAGCTATTTTAAATATTTCTCTGTAAAGCCTGTTAATATGAAAACAAGGTTTACTATTTTTACATTTTAGAAAAGTATCTAAACAAAATTTGTTATCTACATTAAAGGCATACTTTACAAGCTATGAATCAAAAAGAAGCAAAAAATAGAATTGAAGAATTAAGTGCACAATTACATAAACACAACCATAATTATTACGTACTTTCACAACCAACCATTAGCGATTACGATTTCGACATACTGCTAAAAGAACTTGTTGAACTAGAAAAACAATTCCCAGAATTTCTTGATTTAAATTCGCCTAGCCAGCGTGTTGGAAGCGATATTAATCTCGAGTTTGAACAGGTAAATCATACCTACCCTATGCTATCGCTCGGGAATACTTACTCTGAACAAGAAATTCGCGATTTCGAAACTCGCATTAAAAAGCTCATTGAAGAAGATGTTGAATATGTTTGTGAACTGAAATATGATGGCACATCCATTTCTTTAAAATATGAAAGTGGTAAATTAGTTCAGGCTGTTACACGTGGCGATGGTGTAAGAGGCGATGATGTTACTGCTAACGTAAAAACAATTCGCTCTATTCCTTTACAGTTAAATGGTACAGATTTTCCAGATGAATTTGAAATTAGAGGTGAAATATTAATGCCATTTACTGTTTTTAACGAATTAAATAAAGAAAGAGAAGAAATTGGAGAAAATCCATTTGCAAACCCCAGAAATGCAGCTTCGGGAACTTTAAAAATGCAAAACTCTGCCCTTGTGGCTAAGCGCAAACTCGATTGTTACTTATATTACCTATTGGGCAAAGATATTTCTTCTAACAATCACTACGAGAATTTACAAAAAGCAAAAGCTTGGGGTTTTAAAATTCCCGCCGATACTGCCTTGTGCAAAAATATTGATGAGGTTATTCAGTTTATAAAGTACTGGGATACACAAAGAGAAGAACTCCCTGTTCCTATTGATGGGATTGTTATTAAGGTAAATTCGCTAGATCAGCAGGAAGAACTTGGATTTACAGCAAAATCGCCTCGCTGGGCTATTTCTTACAAGTACAAAGCAGAACGAGTAGCCACACAGTTAAAACATGTAAGTTATCAGGTAGGAAGAACTGGTTCGATTACACCTGTAGCCAATTTAGAACCTGTTCAGCTAGCTGGTACAACAGTAAAAAGAGCTTCTCTGCACAATTCAGATATTATTAAAAATTTAGATCTTCATGAAAATGATACTGTTTATGTAGAAAAAGGTGGAGAAATAATACCTAAGATTGTTGGTGTTGACGTAAGTAAAAGATCCGATAAAGCAAAAGCTATAGAATTTATTGAAACTTGTCCTGAATGTGGCACTGGGCTAACCAGAAATGAAGGTGAAGCAAATCATTATTGTCCTAACGATATGGGATGTCCTCCTCAGATAAAAGGAAAGATAGAACATTTTATTAGCCGAAAAGCAATGAATCTGGATGGTCTAGGAGAAGAAACAATTGATCTTTTATTTAGTAAAAAACTTATAAAAGATGTATCGGACTTATACCTATTAAAAAAAGAAGATATTACTCCATTGGATCGTATGGGCGACAAATCGGCAGAACGAATTTTAAATAGTATTCAATCGTCCTTGCAAATTCCTTACGAAAGAGTTCTATATGCATTAGGAATTAGGTATGTAGGTGTTACTGTTGCAAAAACATTAGCTAAAGCAATACCATCAATCGAAAAACTTGCCCTCTCAAGCGTTGAAGACTTGATTGAGGTTGATGAAATTGGAGGTAAAATTGCTGAAAGTATTGTCGAGTATTTCTCACTTGAACACCATAAAACACTTATAGCAAACCTTAAAAGTCATGGTTTGCAACTAGAAACAATAGAAATAGAAAAAGAAGGTAGCAGTAAAATACTTGAAGGTATGTCTATT
Organism: uncultured Marinifilum sp.; assembly: GCF_963677195.1. Classification (NCBI taxonomy): domain Bacteria; kingdom Pseudomonadati; phylum Bacteroidota; class Bacteroidia; order Marinilabiliales; family Marinifilaceae; genus Marinifilum; species uncultured Marinifilum sp. Next base: position 2,893,287 of record NZ_OY781918.1, on the reverse strand, counting down.
GTAATATCTGGAAGTTTCTCGAAATATTCACGAGATGAATTAAAAGAATTAATTGAATTAAATGGCGGCAAAAATGTTGGTTCCATCTCGAAAAAAACAAGTTTTTTACTTGCTGGTGAAAAAATTGGCCCCAGCAAGTTAGCTAAAGTTGAGAAATTAGGAATAGAGCTAAAAAGCGAAGATCAATTTTTACAAATGATAGGACTTTAAGAAATATTGAAAATGAAAAAAAAGCTGATGCCTTACATTTACTTCTTTCTTTTCAATTTTATCTCTCACATTTATAATCAAGCAAATATCATAATAAAATGAATTTTACCGCTATCGATTTTGAAACTGCAAATGCTAAGCGTAATTCTGCATGCTCTTTAGGATTAGTGCGTGTTGAAAATGGAAAAATTATCGAGAGTAAAGACTGGTTAATCTCTCCTCCCGACATGTACTTTCATCCAATAAATGTAAATATTCATGGTATTAGAGAAAAAGATGTTGAAAACAAACCAAGCTTTAACTATATATGGGAAGAAGTAGAAAATTACATAGAAGGAAATATGGTAATTGCCCACAACGCAAGTTTTGATATATCTGTATTAAGGGCATGTATGGAAACTTATGGTATCCCTCTCCCCAAATTCGATTATTTATGCACCGTGCAAATTAGTAAAAATATTTGGCCAGGCATGCCTAATCATAAACTAAATACATTAGCACATCTGTTTGATATCTCATTAAAACACCACGATGCTTTAGAAGATACATTAGCATGTGCAAAAATTGCCATAAAAGCTTGTGAAACCACAAATTCAAAAAATCTGACTGAGCTTGCCAAACAATTAAAAATTGCACCAGGAAAAGTATTTTCAGGCGGCTATAAAGCACCAAAAAAATTTAAATAAGCATAATTTGAATTACAAAAATGAAATTTTTCCTAACTTGTGAACACAAAGAACAAGGCCTATTCTGCTAATATTTTATCATCCTGTAAATTAACTGTTAAAAATTGAAATGAGTTTTTTCAAAAACATAAAACAACAACTAGCCCTTGGAATAATTAAGGGAAAACAGAAAAAAATATCTCGTAAGAAAGAATTCCATAATTTAGAAAGCGCAAAAAACATTGGAATTATTTTTGATACCGAACAAAATAAGAATTATTCAATTGTTAAAAAATTCTCTGAAGATTTAAATAAAAAAGGCTATAAAGTAGATACTATTGGATGGGTAAATGCAAATGAATTGCCCGATTTTAGCGTAGGACAAAAAATTATTTTTTATACCAATAAAGATACAAAATGGAATGGCAAACCAAATATTCCAGAACTTGGAGAGTTTATAAATAAAGAATTCGATCTTCTTTTTGTTTTAACAGAATCGGAGCATATTTCGATACAGTACATTACAAGATTATCTATGGCTGCCTGCAAAGTTGGCTCTTTATCAGCAAACAAAGAAACCCTCGATTTAATGATAGATCAATCTAAAAATAAATCGATGGAAAATCTAATAAAAGAGAGCTTAAACTACCTTACACTAATAAAAAAGTAATTACGAATGAACAATAAAAAATTTACAGGAACAGGAGTTGCAATAATAACACCTTTTAATACAGATAAAAGTGTTGATTACAAGTCTCTGGAACAACTGGTAAATTTCCAAATAGATAATGGTGTTGATTATTTAGTTGTACTAGGAACAACAGGAGAAGCTGCAACATTAACTAAATTGGAGAAACTAAAGGTGATAGAATTGGTATGTAAAACCAACGCAAAAAGAGTTCCTATTGTTATTGGTTTTGGTGGCAATAATACCTCCCAAATAATTGAACAGATAAATGAATTCGATAATTTTTCAGAAATTGATGCAATCCTATCTGTTGCACCCTATTATAATAAACCCAGTCAGGAAGGAATATTTCAGCATTATAAATTAATTGCTGAAGCTAGTCCTGTTCCTATTATAATTTACAATGTTCCTGGAAGAACAAGCGTAAATATTAATGCCGACACAGTAATTCGTATTGCCAATAAAATTGAAAATGTAATTGCTATTAAAGAAGCTTCGGGCGATATGCAGCAAATAATGCAAATTATTAAAAATAAGCCTGCAGATTTTATGCTAATATCGGGAGACGATGCATTAACTTTTCCGATGATACAATTGGGCGCTTCGGGAGTTATTTCGGTTATTGGAAATGCCTTTCCAAAGGAATTTAGTGAAATGGTTAGAAATGCACTTTCGGGATTTAATAAAAAAGCATTGGCAAGCCACTATTTACTATATGATATCATTCAAAATATTTTTACAGAAGGAAATCCAGCAGGTATAAAAGCAATTTTACATCAAAAATCATTAATTAAAAATGAGTTACGCTTACCACTTACTCCGGTTAGCGAATCACATTACACAAAAATTAAAAAATTGTCTCTTAAAATATAATAAGATGGCATAAATATTGTTTACTAAAAATAAGTATCAATAAGACATAAAAATTTTGAAATAACTAAACAAAAATGATTAAAAATATGAAGTATTCATTTCGCCTATTCGTTGTCGCACTTGTTGTATTAAGTTTCGCATCATGTTCGAGACAAGTTACCAGAGTTTCTCCCGATCAGCAAATCGATTTAAGCGGACGTTGGAACGATTCCGACTCTAAGCTTGCTGCCGAAGCACTTATAGATCAAGTCCTAAATCAGGGATGGATTGGAAACTTTAAACAAGAATTTGACAGAAAACCTGTTGTAACAGTAGGTTTAATTACCAATAAAAGTTCAGAACATATCGATTCTGATACTTATATTAAAGATATTGAAAAAGCTATTTTGAACGATGGTCGTGTTCGTTTAGTTCAGGCCGGAGCAAAAAGAGAAGAACTTCGTCAGGAAAGAGCCGATCAGCAAGATTTTGCTTCTAAAGAAACCATTAAAAAATGGGGTCGTGAACTAGGTGCTGATTTTATCCTTCAAGGAGATATTACTTCTATTATAGATAGCTACAAAAAAGAAAAAGTAAGATATTACCAATTAAACCTTGAGTTAACAAACCTTGAATCGAACGAATTGGTTTGGATGGGTGATAAAAAAATTAAAAAGTACGTTAATCGATAATTATATATCTTGGGAAGTCATTAGACTTCCCACCTTTCTCTGATCATTTTTCTTATGAAGAATAGACAATTAGCAAATATACTTGCACTCTCAATTGCAATTTTATCTGGTTTTATACTCACAAGCTGTGCAACTTACTATGCCCAAAACGAAGCTTTTAATCAGTATTTCCTTAATGGAGATATTGTAAATGCTGAAAAAACCTTGGATAGCGACCCAAAAAGTAATCGCAATAAAAATAAATCCTTGTATTTGCTAAACAAAGGAACCTTAGCATGGATGCAACAAGATTATGTAAAAGCCACCGACTATTTTAATCAGGCTGATTTATTTATAGAAGATCAAAGAAAGAATATTGCCAACGAAGCATTAGCTTTGTTAACAAATCCGGCTACTAAGCCTTATGTTCCTGAAGATTTTGAAAATGTAATGCTTAATTTCTACAAAGCATTAAGTTATCTGGAATTAGGTAATACTCAGGAAGCACTTGTAGAATGTAAACGAGTAAATGAAAAGCTTTATGCTTTAAATGACAAATATCCCAGAAATTATCAAAATAGATATAGCGATGATGCTTTTGCTCACACTGTTATGGGTTTAATATACGACTCATCGGGCGATTCGAACAATGCATTTATAGCATATCGAAATGCATACAATATCTACGAAAGTAATTACCTGAAAAATTTTAACACTCCTACTCCACACCAATTAAAAGAAGATTTACTGCGAACTGCATACCAAACAGGTTTAAATCAGGAATATGAATTTTACAAAAATAAATTTGGTTTTGATTTTACCAAGACTAAGAAAAATAAGGGAGATTTAATTTTAATTTGGTTAAACGGACTTGGCCCGGTAAAAGATGAGTGGAGCATTAATTTTAGTACACTTAACAAGCGAGATGGATATCTTACAATGGTTAACGAAAGCGAAGACATTAGTTTTCCTTTCTTTTTAGGTGATTTAGATAATAGGACTAAAACTTCTTTAAACGATCTGGAATTTGTACGTGTTGCCTTCCCAAAATATAGGGAACGCATGCCTTTTTACACTTCGGCATCGGTATGTATCGATTCTGTAAATTATCAACTTGATAAGGGAGAAGATATAAATGCAATTGCTTTTAAATCTTTAAAAGATAGGATGTTACGCGAGATGGCCAATTCTTTATTGCGATTAGCTACCAAAAAGGCTCTTGAAAATTATGCCCGAAGTAAGGATGATAATATTGGTATGCTAATAGGAATTTTAAATGCAGCAACAGAAAAAGCCGATACAAGAAACTGGCAAACTTTACCGCACTCTATTCATTACACAAGATTACACTTAAAAGAAGGTGAAAATAATATAAATCTCCGGCTTAGCTCTCCCAATGGATCTGTAAAAAATCAAAACTTAACTGTTACCATAAAAGCAGGAAAAACAAGCTTTTTTACATTCCATAATATGGAATCAAACTAATAGTGCAATTAATACATTAAATCAATACGATTTTAAATTATAACTCTGTTTTACTCTGAGTATGATTTTTCATTTCGTTTATTAATTTTTGCATTGCCATATATTTTTGTTCATAATCCCAACGGCCCATATCTTTTTTATGGGCTACTTCGTAAAATTCTATGGCATTCTCGGGTTTATTAATGGCTTCATAAATTTCCCCTACATAATAATATGGTTCAGCCTTGTCGGGATAATTAATAAGGGTGTATTTTAAAAACAATAAGGCATTTTGATATTTTTTTTCCTGCTTAAGCTGCAAGCAAACACTTTCCAATAAAGAATATGGTAATTTTTCATTCCTACCATAATTTAACATGATATCGCGTTGATATCTTTTAGCCTCCTCGACTCCTTTAGTTGCTAAAGACTGAATATCGGGATACTTATAATTCTTGAATACATATTCCATTCCATTCATTAAACTTTTTCGATACAAACTATAATGATCTTCATCGGGCATCCAATCGCATTTCCAATTTAAATCGTCTGGCGATTTTTCTTCCAGAACTCTTGTTAATCCTTTGCATGCTTCGAGCATATTTTTTGCTTCTCTAGCAAAACTTATAAATAAGTGCTTTCGTAAACTCGATTCTTCAGATAAGTATTTCTCCATATCACTAACAATAGCAGTATCGTTCCACCAAAGAATAGGACTAAAAGCCATATACTTATCAAACAAATCAGAATCGTTTAAGAAAGCATGAACTGATAATAAACCACTATAATTATGACCAATAATCATTCGACGCTTATTGGTTCGGTAATTTTTATCAATAAATGGAATAATTTCATTTTTTAATACTTTTAGAAAAGAGTCTGCTCCTCCTCTTGTCGGAAAAATTGTTTTACTCAAAACACTATCCACAGGAGTCATATCTCGTAAACGATCGGTATTCATAATTCCAACTACCAATTGAGGAGGTATAAAATGATTATCCATTAAAAAACTTAATACCTCAACTGCTGTGTTAAAATTAATTTCTGCATCTAATATATAAATTGCCGGATAAGTAAAGTAAGTATCTTTAAACTCATTGGGAAGTAATATTTGTAACTCTCTATTCTCTTTAAGAATTGTGGAATATATTGTGTTTCTTTTTAAATTATTAGGGTTTACTTTGGCATTAACACTACCAAAAATTATGAACAGAAATAATATCGTAAAAATACTGCGCTTCATGTTTAAATATGATTTAGGATTTAAAGCCATCTTAAATTACAATTATTTACAATAAGATCAAAAAAATGGCTTATTAACAGATATTTATACTCCTTTAAATATCGTCGTCTATCACAAAAAATACCGGATTTATACAAATCCGGTATCACTTTATCAATTAAATATTTTAACGCATATACAAATCCAGGCTTAGTTCAAAATCGTCGTAAATTGTTTTATCTCCTAAATTCTCGAAAAATTTTCCAGAACCATAGCGAATATTAAATTTACTTCTATCAATAATTACCTTTCCACTAACATGAACAAGATCGCCATGTGTATGTAAATTAATTTTAAACTCGATAGGTTTTGTAATACCTTTTATACTAATATCTCCTTTAATTTTATAATTACCATCGGATAAGTACTCAGAATCAACAATTACAAATTTCGAACTTGGAAACTTCTCTACACCAAAAAAATCTTCCGATTTTAAATGACCTTCCAATTTAGCTCTAGATCCCTCACTCTTAATATCTGTATTAATTATACTTGTCATATCAACAATAAAACTACCTTTTTCTATTTTATCTCCATTTAAAACAATACTGCCTTCCTTAACTTTTATAGTTCCCGAATGTTCTCCGGTAACTTTTTTACCCAACCACTCAATTTTACTTTTCTTATTGTCGATATTTTTTATTTCGCCATCTGCATACACAGTATTTGCAAATAAAAAAAGCATAGCCATTAGAGCTATTCCGTAATTAATAATATTTTTTTTCATCTGTTCTAATTTTTTAAGTTTGTTATTCTCAATTTCCTTTACATTGCAACAAAATTGGATTATTTCACTTGTAAATCTATTTACATAAATAAGAATTCCTTTTCATTCACAATTTAATCACTTTCTTCTTTTGTTTATTTAAACCAAATTTAAATAAAAATTATTAAAGTATAGAAACTGCCATGTTAAAGCAATGTTAATTGCGTTAAAACACATAGTAAATGCAATACTTTCGTAGATTTTTTAAATTTCTTATTTTTTTTCACATCCTAATTTTCTACCACTAAACACATTAGCAATTTTTATGTTTTTATATTAAAAATAATTGTTAAAACATTTGGACTTCACATTCTAAAACCCCTATATTTGCAGCGTCTTTAAGAGATATGGACGCGTAGCATAACTGGATAGTGCACCACGTTACGGCCGTGGAGGTTGGGGGTTCGACTCCCTCCGTGTTCACTTTTAAAAACTTGCTCAGATTAAAGGGGCTTCCACCCTCTGAGTTAAGAGATCGCCACCCTTCATCCGGTGGCGATTTTTTACTTTCGATGTTTAAATCGAAATATCAATAAAATTAAAAATAATGGACGCGTAGCATAACTGGATAGTGCACCACGTTACGGCCGTGGAGGTTGGGGGTTCGACTCCCTCCGTGTTCACTTTTAAAAACTTGCTTAGATTAAAGGGGCTTCCACCCTCTGAGTTAAGAGATCGCCACCCTTCATCCGGTGGCGATTTTTTTTTACACAATTCTTATTTTCTTAAGTAATTTAGTATGTTATCAAAACACATACTAGGATTTCTAAAGCTTTAGCATATTAACAGAACTCAAAAAAAAAGACTTCTCATTTTTAAATTCACATCCATCTTTTTTTCTTAAACCATAATATCATAATAATAGCAAGTAAAATCATAACTCCCAATAAGGTATAATAACCATATTTATAATTAAGCTCTGGCATATTAGAGAAATTCATTCCATATATACCAGCCAAGAATGTTAATGGTATAAATATAGTTGCTATTAATGTCAATAGTTTCATCACCTGATTCAGCTGATTATCCTGAATCGATTGATAAGAATCATTAATGGCCGATAAGTTATCTCTTAAAAAATCCAACTGATCAACGATAAAAAGAATGTGGTCTTTTGTATCTCTAAAGTATTTAACATTCTCTTCTTTTACCAAATGAAGGTCTTCGTTCACAAGTATAGCATAAGCCTCTTTCACAGGTGTAATTCCCCTTCGAGCTCTTAGCAACACTCGTTTATATTCTCGGATCGCATTTGGTATATCCTCACTTGAAGGATTTGATATATCATCATCAAGCTTCTCCAATTTATCATTCCCTGTTTCGATTAGCTCGAAATAGTTGTCAATCACCACATCTGCTAATGCAAAAAGAAGATAGTCCGGTCCTTTGCTTCTTATTTTTTTAGGTTGATTTCTTAGCCTAAATAATGCAGTATCAAAAATTGGCTCTTCAAAATCAACAAAGGACAGTATATACCTTTCACCAAGAATAAAATGAACAGGAACAGAACCATATGTTAATTCAACTCTCTCAGTCAATACCATTTTTATTGATAGGAAATAGTAATCTTCGAAATCTTCAAATTTAGGTCTTAAAGAATTGTTAAGAATATCTTCCAAAACCAAATCGTGTATATTGAACTGTTTGCCAAGATTCTCCAAGGCAGGAATATCAATGCCCTTAAAGTTAATCCAGGTGACATGTTCATTGGACGGTTTTGGAAAATCAATATTGGAAAGATCATTAACAAATTCCTCTAATTGAATATTATTAATGCGAATCCAGAGTTGATCTAAAGTGCTAATGCAATGAAAGCAGCAGCTAACCTGCCAAAAGTATGTATCATTAATCCTTTTGTAGATCTGACTTTACTAGCTTTTTGAATATCTGTTTTTTCAATTAACCAATTGAATATTGCCTCAACAGGTTGCCTAATTCTGGATACTGCCGTTGAGAATAAATCATCAGCAGCTTTAATTCTCTGTTTTATTATATCTGGCATTCCTTTTACCCCTTTGATTGGAGCAAGAGTCTGAGAGTTTTGATGTTTCAACATATTCTGGTTAAGCTCATTAATAAAGTATATTTTATCGCCAAAAAATGTTCTGTTCTCAATACCTGACCATGCTTCTTTAAAAACATTAACATCATTAACAGAAGCAGGAGTAAATAGTATTTGCTCAGGATGTGGCAATTTACCAATACGTCTGAAACCCAATAAATGCAGTTTCATACCATAATAATAAATACCTTTTGTCGAGCAGAATCCTTTATCTGTTATTTCTGTTGCAACTTTTCCAGAACGTTTGCCTGAACAGGTAATAATTGGCATTGAGTCCAATAAACTTTGATCCAGACAACAATCTTCCGGCTGATAGTCTGACAAAAGTATTTCAACTAACCGGGCAAAAGCTCCACTTAGTTTATTAAGTCTGTTATTAAAGGCTTTATAGCCTACTAACTTTGGAAACCATGATCTCAACCAGTCAGAAGCAAAACGGTGAATTTGTTTTACTTTTATATGCTCTTCATAGTGCATACAGTATAAATAAATGGTCATAATTTCTTGATCGGTAAATTCAGGTTTACTGTTATTACTGAATCTTTCACAATAAAATTGAAGTTCTTCAAACTTTTCGCAAACCAAAAAGTAAATTCTTATTAACTTGTCGTCTTTATCCTTGGAAATCATATCTAATTGTCACTTCGAAACTGACCTCAAGATACTGATTTTCAAGGATTTAAACAAATGTACTCCACTGATAATCAAGGATTTAACAAACTTTTTTTATTGTTTTTTAACTCTGGATTCGCATTATTATCATTATACTTTACAACTTGAATTGATGCTTTGTTAACACGCTGTTTACCAACATGCATTAGCGTTCCTGGAGACATTCCTTTCTTGGTGGAATTTCTTTTGACTTTTTTATTTCTCATCATGCAAACAGTTGTAAATTGTACTATATTTAATTTTAATTCTATCAGATAAATTTACGCAATATTACTTATTTCAGATGGCTGCAATAGAAAGTATTTTAAAAGATTTAGGTGTTGGTTATAAAGTTCTGTTTGTGGCCTTTGCCATAGTAATTGGTTTTATTGCCTCCAAAGTGATACGTTTTTTTATGCATCGTATGGTTTTACGTTCTGCAAAAAAATTAAATGCTGATCCTACCAACTATAACTTTTTAAAAAATGCAGTAAGTTTTCTAATATTTATCATTGTAATCATTGTTGTATTTTACTCCATTCCAGAACTTAAAAGTATTGGAGTGAGTTTATTGGCAAGTGCTGGTATTCTTGCGGCGATAGTAGGTTTTGCATCACAGCAGGCTTTTTCAAATATCGTAAGTGGTATTTTCGTAGTGATTTTTAAACCATTTAGAGTAGGTGATTATATAAAAATTGGAGATTTACATTTTGGTACGGTTGAAGACATAACTCTTAGGCATACCGTCATAAAAAACCCCGAAAACAGAAGAGTCATAATCCCAAATTCTGTAATTAGTTCTGAAACTATTCTTAACTCATCAATTGCTGACCCAAAAGTATGTGCATTTATCGAAATTGGCATAAGTTATTTTTCATCTATTGATGCGGCAATTTCGATTATGCGTACAGAAGCAGAAAAACATCCAAACCTAATTGATACCAGGTCAGAAACAGAAATTGAAGAAGGTGTTGATAAAGTAGTAATACGTATAATTCAATTGGCTGATTCAAGCGTGGTTTTAAGAGCATATGTTTGGGCTGAAAACAATGGTAAAGCATTCGTTATGAAGTGTGATTTACTTAAATCCATAAAAGAAAGCTTTGATGAAAATGATATCGAAATTCCGTTTCCACATCAAACACTCTACCTGAGAAAAGACTCAAAAAAAGAGTAGTAAATAGATTCCGGAAAAGTTTTTTAAAATGGAATAATTATTACATTGCGAGGTTCTATTAATATATTATACCAATGAAAGTTGCAATAATTTACAACAAAGATTTTGAGGGAGTTATCAATATTTTTGGTATGCAAAACAAAGAGGTTTACTCCCCGGCCACCGTGCAAAAAGTTGTTAATGCTCTTGAAAAAGGAGGGCATAACGTTACAGTGATAGATGGCAATATGCATGTTGTCGAAAGACTACAAAATTTTATGCCCAAAGTTGTTGATGGTGAACAAATGGGAATGGTTTTCAACATGGCATACGGTATTCAGGGAGAAAGCCGTTATACGCATATTCCGTCCATGCTAGAAATGCTGGGAATACCATATGTAGGCTCATCACCTTCAGGACATGCATTGGCACTTGATAAGGTTATTACCAAAATTATGTGGCAAAAGCATGGCATTTCAACTCCAGATTTCTGGGTGTTTAATAGTGCCAAGGATGACATGAGTAATGTCAAGTTTCCAGTAATTGTGAAACCAAAAATGGAAAGTGTCTCGTTTGGATTAAAAGTTGTATACAATGAAGAAGACCTTAGAGAATCGGTGAACTTTATTGTAAAAGAATTCCAACAACAGGCACTGGCGGAACAATTTATTAGAGGAAGAGAATTTTGCGTTGGAATTTTGGGAAATGAACCTGTTGAGACATTTCCTATTCTGGAAATAGATTTGAACAACGATCCTGATGCAATTCAAACAGTAACAGATAAAAAGGAAGCTCCAAAAAGGAAAATTTGCCCAGCAGATTTACCAAAGGAGCTTGCCGAAAATATGGTGCGACAGAGTATTGAAGCTTTTAAAGCTCTTCAGTTAAGGGATTTTGCAAGAGTTGACATTAGAATGGATGAAAATAACAATATCTATCTATTAGAAATTAACTCGATGGCCAGCTTGGGATTTACGGGTTCGTATCCAGCTGCTGCAAAAGTTTCCGGCTATGAATATGAAGACTTGGTTAACAAGATGCTTGATGTTGCTTCGGTGAGGTATTTTTCAGGAAGCATTTTGAACCAATCAAGTCAAAAACCAAAAAAACCTTTACTTCATACAAGAATAAGAGGATTTTTGAGAGGTAGACAGCCGCAACATTTAAAAATGCTTCAGAAAATTGTAAACATGAACTCTCATGTTAGAGATATTGATGGAGTAAATCAACTCGGCAATTATTTAAAAGGTCAATTTGCCACTCTGGGATTTGTACAAGAAAATTTCCCTCAAGTTGAGGTTGGGAATCATCTATTTTTCACAAATTCATATGATAATGAATATGATGTTCTTCTTTTGGGTGTTTTAGATAACTCAACTGCTCTTTCTAATCATGATTCCTATGGTGAACATGATCAGAAGATTTATGGTACAGGAGTTTGGGAACATAAAGGTGGTATAGTTATCGCTATGGCAGCTTTGCAGGCATTAAAATATTCCAGAAATCTTAAAAATTATAAAATTGGAATACTCTTAACGGCAGACAATTCCATTTTTGGCAAATTTTCAAAAAATATCGTAAAAGAAAAGGCCGCTAAATCAAAAGTTGTAATTGGTTTGCATGGAGGTAATTCTAATGGTAGTTTAACAACATCAAGAAGTGGATCGGCTAAATATTCATGTCAAATGAATCTATTAGCTGGGAAAAACTCCGAAAAGGTGGCAAATGCTGCTAGTGCCTTTACCAAAATGATTCAAACATGGTGTGACTTATCTGTTGATGATGATAGCCTGGTGATCGCTCCACAGGAAATGAATTTAAATTCAAATATCATGCAGTCATACTGCAACGGATCGGTCAAATTAAATATTAGATTTAATCAAATTTATCAGTTTAAAAAACTTGATGAGAACATTAAGAAAGCTGTTCCTTCAAGAAAACTGAATAAGATTGCTAAATTACAAATGGAAGGTGGAATCATGCGACCTCCTTTAGAGGAGAATGTAAAAACGGATCAACTCTTTGAATTCATTAAACCTATTGCGAAGAATTTGGATATTAGAGTTGAAAAAGAACACCGTTGGGATTCTTCAGATATTTGCTCAATTGATTCAAGAATGTATCTAATTGATGGTTTTGGGCCAACGGGACAGATTAATCCAAAACACTCCGAATTTATATATACACATAGCATTTCGGAAAGATCATTACTTCTTGCAATGACCATATACGAACTCTACAATAAAAAATTTGAAATTTAATTTCTGATTAGTGCGGTCTTTATTCACAGCTAAGACCGCACATTTTTAAAAAATTAATCATTAATTGAATGCCTACCTCTCCAGATACTTCTGGATGCGATTGAAATCCATAAATTGGTTCTGATTTATGTCGGATAATTTCATTGGTGCAAGTATCACTTTCACCCAACGAAACAAAATTAGGAGGCAGTTGAGATACACGCCAACCATGTTTCTTAATTAGTGGAATCGCATCAAGTTCAATAGATTCGAATATTGGATCCTTCTTATTCGTAATTCGAACTATCTCTTTTTTGTTATTGTAGGCCTTTAACTTCTTAATCCTTCCGCGATTTGCAACTGCAATAATTTCATGCCCCAAGCACAAACCTAATACAGGAACCTTAAAATTAAGCATTGCCACAAAATTAGCTGTTAGGTTTAATGGTTCATAAGGATTGCCCTTGCCTCCAGAAAGAATAATTCCTTGAATATTTGCATTATCAGGTAAATTTAATGGTTGATTGTGATCAAAAAAAATGGTTTCAAAATCCATTTCAGCCAAGAAATTTCGTTTAAACTTTTTAATAAATGCACTTTGATTATCAATGATTAATAACATACTAAATTGAATTTTTGTTAGAAATAAATCCTTCTTTCAAAAGCTCATGGATAACTCTTTCTGTTAATTCACTCTTAAAAGCAAATTAATACCTAATATCCATCACATAAGCTTTTAATCTCATTTTATAACAAAGCTTGTCATGCTCAATATCGCTTACAAATATAACTAACTACTAAAACATCTAACCATATCTCATTATACTTAAAATATTTTTAGACATTACTGCAATAAAAATTAAATAATCCGTTGGATTTTGAGCGTTATATTAGTAATAAATTTAAATGATATTTCGAGTTTAGACAAAGATAAATTAACTAAATTTTAACAAGGTTTTTAAAAAAAACTATATATAACATATAATTATTAATTATTCTTTTAAACTCATTGAATTTTAATGTGTTCAATTTATATTTATAAATTTATAGTTATGACAAATTATTAACAATATCATACATGAAACGTATAATACTACAAATCAGAACATAAGGCAAGCTTTAAAAGCTTGTATTTTTTTTATTTTTGCATGATGAAATAATCAAATAAATGTTTTTATTTGCAAATAAATTAAATTTTAAACAATATTTATTTTTTATGGTTTTATAAATGAAAAACACTTATTTTGATTTAATAGATCAGAGCTATTACTTTCCTCAGGAAGGATTTGACTTAAGAGATGGATCTCTAACTTTTCAAGGGATATCCTTGAAATATCTGATCGAAAAATATGGTACTCCATTTCGCTTTTTTTACTTACCAAAGATTGGAGACCAAATCAAAAGAGCACGTAACTTGTTTAATCGTGCAATAAAAAAGAATGGATACAAAGGAAGGTATCATTATTGCTATTGCACGAAGTGTAATCACTTTGCTCATGTAATTGGAGAAGCTCTAAAACACAATGTCAACCTTGAAACATCTTCATCTTTTGACATCGATCTGATTCTTAATCTATATAAAGAAAATAAGATTGATTTGGATAGAGTTATCGTTCACAATGGCTATAAAACTGATGAGTATTTGAAGAAAATACTCAAGTTGCAAAAATGTGGTTTCAAAAACACTGTTATTATTTTCGATAGTGTTCATGAGCTTAATCGTCTGGAGCAAATTACAAGCAATGACAAAATCCAAATTGGTATCAGAATGGCTATTAATGAAGAGCCACAATCTGCATATCACACCTCTCGATTGGGAATTCGGGATGTAGAAATCATGGATTTTTTCCAGAATAGAATTAAGAACAACCCAAAATTCGAGTTAAAAATGCTCCACTTTTTTGTGGATTCTGGCATTAAAGACAGCTTGTATTATTGGGGAGAATTTCAGAAAGCACTTAAAGTATATACAGAGTTAAAAAAAGAGTGCGAATCGTTGAATTCATTTAACCTAGGTGGTGGATTTCCAATTAAAAACCACTTGGGATTCGAATATAATTATGAGTATATGATCAATGAAATTGTATCAAACATTAAGGATGCATGTGTCAATGAAAATATACCAGAACCAGATATTTATACAGAATTTGGAAAATATACAGTTGGAGAGAGTGGAGCTATTATTTTTAAAGTATTGGAACAAAAACAGCAAAACGACACCGAATCTTGGTATATCATTGACAATAGTTTAATGAACACCATACCTGATGCGTGGTCGATACACGAAAAGTTTATTCTTCTGCCAATTAATAAGTGGAATAACGAATACAAGCGTGTAAATATTGGAGGAATCAGTTGTGATCATTCGGATTATTACAATTCTGAAGATTTAAATCAAGAAGTGCTGTTACCAGATTATTCTGAGGATGAAAAGGAACCCTTATACATTGGATTCTTTCATACAGGTGCATATCAGGATTCAATAAGCGGATATGGAGGTATTAAACACTGTTTGATTCCATCGCCTAAACATGTAATTATTGATCGTGATGAGAAGGGAAATTTTTTCGACTATGTATATAGAAATGAGCAGTCGGCAGACGAAATGTTTAAACTTTTAGGATATAAACAAGAATGAGAAATTTTGCTGGAATAGAGAAGAAGTATTGCACATTAGAAAATGCTGCAATACTCTTGCAGTCCATTCCCTATGATGGGACAAGTACTTGGGGAAAAGGAGCTGATATGGCATTCCCTGCATTTTTGGAAGCTCTAGAAAATATGGAATTGTACGACATCGAAACCAATTCTGAAGTATACAAGAAAGGTGTTCATATTCTTCCTGAAATTAGAGAGAATTCTTCTCCGGAAACAATGGTGAAAGCAGTGTATGAGTCTGCAAAACAAAATCTTAAAATGAATAAGTTTTGCACCTATTTTGGTGGGGAGCACTCTGTTAGTATTGGTGTGATTCGTGCTTTTAAAGAAGAGTATGAAGAACTAAGTGTTTTGCAATTAGATGCTCATGCAGATTTAAGAAAAGAGTATGACGGAACTCCCTTTAATCATGCATGCGCTCTGCACGAAGCGAGTCAATCATGCAATTTAATTCAAGTTGGAATAAGAAGTATGGACTCTAGTGAAGTGAAATACCTGAACAAAGATAAATGCTACTTTGCTCACAATATTTATCAGCAATCAGATTGGATGGACGACTCTATCTCAAAAATGACAGAGAATGTATATCTAACAATTGATTTGGATGTTTTTGATCCATCTATTATGCCATCAACAGGAACTCCTGAACCAGGAGGATTGGACTGGTATACTCTTTTAAAATATCTACGTAAGGTATTTCGCACTAAAAATGTTGTGGGTTTTGATATTGTGGAATTGGCACCACAAGAAGGACAAAAAGCTCCAGATTTTCTTACTGCCAAACTGTATTACAAACTATTAAGCTACAAATTCGAAAAAAATGAAAAATAAAGGTCCGGTTTCTAAATTCATCCTTGAACACTATCGCCATTTTAACTCTGCTGCTCTAATTGATGCAGCTAAAGGCTACGAAAAACACCTTGTCGAAGGTAAAAAAATGATGGTTACTCTGGCAGGTGCAATGAGTACGGCCGAGTTGGGAAGATCGTTTGCAGAAATGATTCGACAAAATAAGGTGCATATAGTTTCTTGTACAGGTGCCAATCTGGAAGAGGATATTATGAATTTAGTGGCGCACTCGCATTACGAGAGAGTTCCTCATTATCGTGATTTAACACCAGAACAGGAATGGAAATTACTCGAAAAAGGACTAAATCGAGTAACAGACACCTGTATCCCTGAAGAGGAAGCTTTTAGAAGACTACAAGATCATATATTTAAAATTTGGAAAGATGCAGAAGAGAAGGGTGAAAGATATTTTCCTCACGAATTTATGTATAAACTACTTCTGTCAGGTGTATTGGAGGAACATTATGAAATTGATCCTAAAAATAGCTGGATGCTAGAGGCTGCAAAGCAAAACTTACCAATTGTGGTTCCCGGATGGGAAGATTCAACTATGGGTAACATTTTTGCTTCATATGTAATAAAGGGCGAGTTAAAAGCATCAACAATGAAATCGGGAGTTGAATATATGGCATGGTTAGCAGATTGGTATACTAATAATGCAGAAGATAAAGGAATTGGATTCTTCCAAATTGGAGGAGGAATTGCAGGAGATTTCCCGATTTGTGTAGTGCCAATGCTTTACCAGGATATGGAAAGAACGGATACTCCTTTTTGGAGTTATTTCTGCCAAATTTCAGATTCAACAACAAGTTATGGTTCATATTCAGGTGCAGTGCCTAATGAGAAAATAACCTGGGGAAAGCTTGGGATAGAAACACCTAAATTTATTATTGAATCAGATGCAACAATTGTTGCTCCTTTAATTTTTGCTTATTTATTGGATTGGTAACAATTCTTAACCTTAAATATTATGACCAAGTTATTAAAACCTAAAGTTATTCAGAACTTTGAAAAACTAAGTAAAGAGCTTCAGGAACAAATCAAGTTTTTCTATCCTGACGGATTTGTAGACTACCTAATTGAATTTACAAATGCAAAAGGAGAACTTGTAAGTGCTCTACCATTTGAAACTGATGAAAAAATATATATGGTACGGATGTCTGTGCGAAAAGCTCAGGAATTAATTGAAGATGATTCCGATTTTGACGATGATGGAATTTTGTTGACGAGTAAACGAGAAAAATATGCTGATAAATACTCAGATGTAGATTATTTATTCGATGACGATGATGAAGATTATGACGACTAAATAGTCGTTCCTTTTTGAAAGTGTTTAAAAAGGCTTCCTGTTTATCAGGAAGCCTTATTTTATTTATGATGTGACTTCAGTCCGTATTTGTCGTCTAATAGTAAATAAGGTACAAATATGAGTAAAAAGAGAAGTTTAGATAATAATTTGTTGGATTCATTTATCTATTGGAAAACTTTACCTAACGATCGTATTCTTAGGCATTTAAGACTTATTTTCCTGAGACATCCAATGCAAAGTGGCGAATGTTAAATCATGATATGTATAAAGTCAAATTTTCCTATCATGATGAAACTATTAATGCCACTTTCATGAGTAATGGGAAGTTAACTAAAGTTTATAGTGAATAATACACTATTCAACTAATTTATTTCTAAAAGCATATTTAACTAAACCGGCAGTATTTTTTACTGCCATTTTTTCCATTAAATTTCTTCGGTGAGTATCTACCGTTCTAACACTTATAAATAATTGAGCTGCAATTTCATTGTTCGAAAATTCTTGTGCAATAAGTTTTAATATTTCTACTTCACGTTTTGTTAAAGAAATCGTTTTTTCTGTTTTGGATTTTTCTATTTTGCCAAACATTAGACTTTTAGATACTTCCCCACTCAAAAAAGTATCGCCAACTGCAACACATTTAATGGCTCTTAACATCTCTTCCTTACCAGCATTTTTAAGAATATAGCCAACAGCTCCAGCCTCTAACATCTTTACTACATATTCTTTATCTCCATGCATAGAAACTGCCAATATATTTATACTATCATCATGTAATTTAATCTTTTCTGTTAATTCAATGCCACTGGTTGTACCCATATCAATATCCATAAGAACAACATCAGGGCGCGATGAGCTTATTAAGCTTAAAATATCTTGTTCGTTATCTGCATCACCACATACTTCAATCAATTTCTCTTTCTGTAATAGAGCTTTTATTCCTTCTCTAAACATTTTGTGGTCGTCAGCTATTATGATTTTAATTTTCATTCCTGTCATTTCTCTAAAGGTATTTCAATTGTAGCACTTACTCCTTTTGAAATAACTGTATCTAAAATAAAACTACCGCCAAAAGCATTTGTTCTGGATTCTACATTAATCAGTCCCACCCCAGGGTTTTCCTTCATTACTAATGATTTGTCGAATCCATTTCCGTTATCCTCAACCATTAAAACTATACTGTCGTGATGTTCTATTAATTGCACTTGCACTTCTGTTGCTGAAGAATGCTTCACAGAATTGTTGATTAGCTCCTGGCAAATTCTATACAAACCTAACTCTATTAACTCAGGAAACCTATCACTAAGGATAGAGTGATATAAATTGATTTTGATACGTTCGGCCCTATTAATTCGACTTACTAAATTCTTTAAAGCCGGTATAATACCAAAATCAAGTAAAATTTTAGGCATTAACTGATGAGAGATATCCCTAATATCACCTGTTAAAGAATCAATCATATCCAAAACCTCAGTCATCTGATCAACAAATTTTATACTATTGAGTCGATTATTTTCGGCAGATATATTTTCCAATAAAAGACGAACTGTCGACAAACTAGGACCAATTCCATCATGAATTTCCTTGGCTATTCTTCTTCTTTCCAACTCCTGTCCTTCTAACATTGAGTTTAAGGCAACCATTTCCATTTCTTTATCTCTGGTAATATCTTCAATGGTAATAATATAACCTTCAGCAATTTTTCTACCTCGAATATTTAGAAACTTATCATTAAATTGTAATGCATCTATATTAAAATCTTGATATTGGTTTTTAATGATCTGATTTAATTTTACATATAATTGCTCCACATGTTTGATCTGATCAAAAATAAGAAGCTCATTTAATTCTGAGGGTTTTACATTAAGATGCAAAAGAGATGTTGCCTGCTCATTTACAAGTACAATTTGATCAAAATTATCTATTGCAATCATACCATAAGGTGCATGTGTAACTACTGAGGCCAAAAGACTCTTAATAGGGTCATTATCGATTTCCTTTTTCATCGATTAAATATTCTAAATTATACAAAACCAAAATCGAGTTTTTATTGTATTTCAATATTAGGTATTATTTCAATAACAATTAAAATTGTGACTTTTTTATTCTTCTAACGTCAAATAACTACAATAATGTTAGATTAAATAATACTTACAATCATGTCTAAAACCTATAGAAATTTCATGTATGAAAAAGAAATGAAACCAAAGAAAGATAGAAAAACTGTAAAATCTTTACCAAAAAAAAAACTATTACAAGATTATTATCAGGGAATTCTGTCCGAAGATTTAAATGGAAGATGTAATTTATAGTCTTTTTCGAGTAGGTGATTTCACCTACTTTTTTTCTGTAATTCTACTTAAATATAAAAACAGTATTTTACCCGATTTTTATCACATAAGTACTTTGTAGTTTTAACTATATAATTATTTATAAAGTTAAGAGATGAAAAAGACTTTAAACAGAAACTTATCCGATGGTCAATTGGTACAGTTTTATTTGCAAGGAGATCAAAAGAGTCTGGGAATTTTATATGAAAGACATTTTAATAATGTTTATTATAAATGCCTTTCGTTTACAAAAGATTCAACAGAAGCCTATGATTTGGTACAGGAAATTTTTGTAAAAGTTAATAGTAAACTACATCTATTTAAGGGAAATGCTAAGTTTTCTACATGGCTTTTTAGAATAACGCAAAACTACTGCATAGAATACTACAGGAAAAAATATAGAATGAAGTACGAAACAATTTCACCTGCAGTATTTAATTTGGCAGACGAAGAATATGTACCAAGCAAGTTCGAAAATATTTCAATTGAAACAGTAATAAATTCAGTATCTGATACCGAACAATTAATGTTAAGATTAAAATATTTAGAAGGAAAAAGCATAAAAGAATTGCAAGAAAAATTCAACATGGGTGCAAGCGCAGTAAAAATGAGATTACAACGTGCCAAACAAAAAATTAGTAAACAAATGAAACTTTCCCATGAAATAATGTGACTTTTCTATTTTATGTTGTCTAATATATATCCATTTAAGGGTAATGTTTAAATATTTGCTGTAACTGAGATGATTATTTCACTTAAAAGATTAATAACTGTTAGTTTGTTGTGTGAACAAATCAATATGACTAAATACGAGAATTATTTTGTTATAATTATGTTATAATTTTAATAAAAGTGAAATAGGAAGTGTTATGAATCCGGTTGCCATAACACTTCCAGTCATCTCCACTAAGAAAAAAATGAAAAAAAAGGAACTACTCAAAAAGTGCATTCAAAATATAGATATCACAACGTTTGACTCGACCAAAATATTGAATGGTTTTCATGAACATTCAGATAAACTAGGTAATTTAAAAGAAGCCGTTGATATTTATTTAAAAATGCTTAATGATAAAAACTGTAATATTATCCTTGCAATATCAGGTAATGCTAATATTACAGGAGATATTAAAATCTACTCAGACTTTATTAAATATAAGCTTGTAGATGCAATAATCATTGGAGGTGCCAACCTAATAGATATTGACTTTTTTGAGGCGTTAGGCTTCAATTATTATAAAGGAAGTAATCATATTTCAGATTCAAAGCTACATGAATTCTATATTAACCGATGCTCTGAGCGTTTTGTAGATGAAGATGACCTGTTAATAGTTGATGAAACAATAAAAGAAATTGCAGATCAATTATCGCCTCGTACCTACTCTTCAAGAGAGTTAATTTCGGAATTTGGTAAATATTTACAATTATATGCGAATAAAAAAGATTCAATTATACAGCTAGCATACGAAAATTGTATTCCTGTATTTTGCCCCGATCTTGCATTAAGTCGAGCAGGATACGGATTATTGAAGCACTATCATGACAATGAAAATCGCCGCATTTGTTTTGATCCTTTAAAAGATTTATCTGAGCTAGGAGATTTAAATAATATCTCTTCTTCTATTGGAATAGTATCAATTGGAGAAGATATCATAACAAACATGGCATTTAACACTGTAAAATACTCTGAACAAGTTGGAGGGCAAGTCCACACATTTAAATACTCTTTGCTTTTTAGTGATATTAACTCCGGAGATAGGACTTGCCATTTCTCCAACCTAAGTGAAGCACATTCTAAAGGTTTTATAAAAGGGAAACAGAAGAAACATATTTGTTTGGATCCAAAAATTTCTATCCCATTATTAGGAAGTGCATTATATCATTCAAGAATATACACATCGAGAAAACAAAGGTTCTTGTCGCGTGTATATATATAACAATTGTTAGGTTTTGTTGTTTTAATATCAGACGCCAGAAAGGGGCAGTTTTAAGATTGCCCACAAATGTTAATTTATAATTTCTGCCCCTTTCATTATTCTAACTATCAGATGATCAAACAAAAAATAGAACTTAGACATTTAGCAATTGATGACTATTACTCCTTAAAAGAAGCTTCAACTGAAGCCTACTCAGGAATAGGAGGTCAGTTTTGGAGTAAAGCTGACCTTAAAAAATTACTTAATATTTTTCCAGAAGGTCAAATCTGCATTGAAATAAATAATAAAGTTGTTGCATGTGCATTATCTCTCATAGTAGAT
The DNA here is from genome assembly GCF_963677195.1 of uncultured Marinifilum sp. Lineage (NCBI taxonomy): Bacteria > Pseudomonadati > Bacteroidota > Bacteroidia > Marinilabiliales > Marinifilaceae > Marinifilum > uncultured Marinifilum sp. The sequence continues at coordinate 2,871,179 of NZ_OY781918.1, read as the reverse complement.
TACAAACAATTTGGAAATCAACACACTTATGAACAAGCAACTGGCAACTATACATTCTCCACTCATTCTCGTAATGGTGATGTATTGTATGGAATTGAAATATTAGTCCATCCTGAACACAGAGATAAACGATTAGGGCGCAGATTATATGATGCAAGAAAAGAACTCTGTGAACAACTAAATTTAAAATCAATTATTGCTGGAGGCAGAATCCCAAATTATATTCGTTATGCGGATGTTTACAGTCCTAGAACTTATATCGACAAGGTAAAGAATAAAGAAATCGAAGATCCAGTATTAGGATTCCAATTGGCAAATGATTTCCATGTTAAGAAAATATTAAAAGGTTATTTACCAAACGATGTTGAATCTAAAGAGTATGCTACTTTACTAGAGTGGAATAATATTTATTATCAGGAACGGGAGCAACTTATAAATTCGCCCAAAACATCAATTAGGGTTGGTATTGTGCAATGGCAAATGCGATTATTTGAAAATCAGGGAAACCTAATTGAACAAGTAGAATACTTTATAGATTCATTAAGCCGATATAAAGTTGATTTTATATTACTTCCCGAACTTTTTCATGCACCCCTGTTAGCAAATTACGAAGATCTGTCTGAATCCGAAGCGATTAGAAAATTGGCTTTAACTTCCACTTATTTGAAAAATACTTTTAGTGATTTCGCGGTAAAATATAATACAACCATTATTGCAGGATGTATCCCCGTAATTGACGATTATCAACTAAAAGGAATTTCATATTTGTTTCGTCGTGATGGCACCTTTGATTACCAGTTTAAAATTCATCCTTCTCCTGCCGAATCATCATATTGGGGAATGAAAGGAGGAGATGAAATAAAGGTTTTATCAACTGATTGTGGGAACATTGGAATTTTATCAAGTTATGATATTGAATTTCCAGAACTAGCAAGAATCATGTCGCAGGAAAAAGTGGAAGTTCTATTTGTTCCATTTATATCTGATACAAAAAACAGTTATTACAGAATTCGAAGATGCGCACAAGCCCGGGCCATAGAAAATGAATGCTATGTAGCCATTGCAGGCTGTGTGGGCAATTTACCTAAAGTTTCAAATATGGATGTCCAGTACGCCCAATCAGCAGTCTTTACTCCTTCTGACTTTTCTTTTCCTACAGATGCAATTTTAGCTGAATCAACACCAAATACTGAAATGACTTTAGTGGCTAATTTGGATTTAAGCTTATTAAAAATATTGCATGAGTTTGGCACTTATCGGAATTTAAAAGATAAGAGACAAAATTTATATCGTATTCAAAAAATATAATTCAATAAGTGTGACTTTTGAAAAATACTTCGTCTAAATGTCATAATTCTTAAAAACAATTGAAATGAAAAAATTATTATTACTTATAAGTATTATTCCTTTGATGGTTTTTGGACAGGATTGTGATGTTCCAAAACAAGTTAATGATGTCTTTGAAAAAATGTTTGCAGATGCTGAAGATGTTATTTGGACTGAAATAGAAGGTGAATACGAAGCTTCCTTCTACGTTGAAGAAGAATATAAACTTGCAATGTTTTCTGAAAATGGCAAATGGCTTGAAACCGCTACTTCAATAAATTTAGAAGTTGCATCAGCAGAAATAACCAAACCTATTTATAAAATGTACAAAGGTGCAGTTATTGATAATATTTTCCTTGTAAATACTCCAACAAAAATAAATCACTACAGAATACAAGTTGATGATGGAGAATCTATTTTTGAAGTAAAAATGTCAGAAGCTTACGAAATTTTAGAGTCAAGAAAGACTTCATTTTCTTCGGTTGATGTATACACAGAAGATGAAGATCTTGAGTAGCAAGTAAACTTTGCATATGACTCTCTGCAGATGGCCATCCTCCCCTCGGATGGTCATCATTTTTTATATATCACTATACAAATTTATCTGTAGGATGGTATATTTTTTAAGAGATCGCCACCCTTCATCCGGTGGCGATTTTTTTTTTACAATTCTTATTTTCTTGAGTAGAATGAAAATAGTAATCATATAAGCTATTTGGGTAGCTGCAAATACCTATCGTACAGCACAAATTTCCTGAAGCTCTTTCCTTAGCAGTTTATTTTTTCTGTCACTTAATAAAATTGTATCTAAAACCTCTACATTTTCTTTTAACTGAAAACAAGTTACTATTCCCTTGTTTACAAGTTCCTGCTTTTGTTTTCTGTTTAAATTATGTAGTATGGTTACAGGATACAAGCGAAGCTCTTCCACAATTTCTTTTAAACCACGCTGTTTAGGATAATCCCAAGCTAAAAGTTTTAAGCCGCAACCTGTTCCGTATAATATCGAATCTTCTGAAAATCTTGTATTTGTAATAAGCCACCCCTGAAAATTAAGCCCTTTGTATTTCGGTAATTGATTTCTTTTATGAACAATATCACCTACTCTCGAGTGTACATACAATGGTACCTGAATACTTACATTTTTACCTTGATCCTTATGGTATTTGCACTCAACAAGGTGTTGAATATTATTTTGTGTGGCAACAACATCCATTTCATGATTAACAAAAAAACCCTCTACTACTACTCCAACATTTATTTCGCAACCTTGTTTTTCGAATATCTGACCTATAAACTGTTCGAAAGGATAGCCTGTTGGTCCTAAGTCTATTATAGCCTGCTTTAAGCGATATCGCATTGCCGAGGATTTCTTAATTCGACGCAGTAATTTAAAAGCTCTGGAATATATTTGTTTGGTTGTAATTCCTGAAAAAACCCAATCCTGAATATTATTTAGAATATTTTCGATACTTGAATCATCAGCTCCAGCGTTTTTTAAAGAGCGAGCTAATTTGTCCAAAATAAAAGGTTCTTCCTCGCCTGAAGCTTTTTTAACAAGGATAATTTCATTTTGAAGTGTATTGGAATAAGGTGTGTGTGTTTCAGAACTATATTGGTCTTTTTTATAATTACTCATTTTATAAATTTCATTATTATTAACAAAACTAAGCTTAAGCTTAACATCAAATTACACATACAAGTCTAATTAACAAATTAAAGAACACAAAATATTAGCGAATAATTTTGTGTCTTAAAATATAAAATAATCTATGCTCATATTTCCTTTTTCTCTTTGGTATCATAAAATAAATTTGAATAATTGTATCTTTAAATTAATCAACTACTAGAAACAATGTTAGAAACGCTTGAAACATTAATTAAAGATCTCGGAATAGGCTATAAGCTTTTGTTTATTCTTATGGCTGCAGCTGCAGGATTAATTCTATCAAAATTGATTCATTTCTTTATGAATCGCATGTTAAAAAAAGCTGCTAACAAATTAAATGTAGATCCTACCAACTATAATTTTTTAAAAAATGCGGTAAGTTTTCTAATTTTCATTGTAGTTATAATCATTATTTTTTACTCCATACCCGAGTTAAAAAATCTTGGTATGAGTCTTTTGGCCAGTGCGGGTATTTTGGCTGCCATAGTTGGTTTTGCATCGCAGCAAGCTTTCTCTAACATTGTTAGTGGTATTTTTATTGTTATATTCAAGCCGTTTCGTGTTGGAGACTTTATTAAGATTGGAGAACTTCACTTTGGTACTGTTGAAGACATAACCTTACGTCATACTATTATTAAGAATCCTGAAAACAGAAGGGTAATTATCCCCAATTCTGTAATAAGTTCGGAAACCATTTTGAACTCTACCATTGGAGATGCAAAAATTTGTGCTTTTCTCGAGCTTAGTATTAGCTATAATTCTAATATAGATAAGGCAATTGAAATTATGCAAACACAAGCTCTTGCTCATCCTAATTTTATAGACAATAGAAGTGATATAGATAAGTTAGAGAACACACCTCCTGTTATTGTTAGAGTTATTAGCCTAGGTGATTCTGGTATTCTTTTAAGAGCTTATATTTGGGCTGCAGATTCAGGTAAAAGTTTTGTTATGAAATGCGATTTAAATAAATCGATTAAGGAAGAATTTGATAAGAATAATATCGAAATTCCATTTCCTCATCAAACCGTTTATCTTAGACAAGAAACTCCCTTTAAAATAACAAAGGAATAAGTCAATTATTAAATATAATAAGAATTGAACTTATTCTATAATAATTTAATTCTGATTAAATATCTATAATTCTTAAAAGGTCTTACTTTATAACAAAAAAAAGCCCACTCCGTTTCCGAAGTAAGCTTTACCAAACCAAATGAAGATAAGTATTACCTATCGCATTATTTTTATTGAGAAACTTCTGCCAAGCGTCTTTGGTCTAAATCTTTTTTCATCACCACACAGGTATCATGATCGATGGTATAGAAATAGAGAAGAATTGCGCAAGACATGTACAAAATTCCTGGAATTACTGATATCATTAGTTTAATACCTGTAATGGCCGTTTCGGTCTGTTCTACATTTGGCGTAAATTGAAAAACAGCCAATAACCATCCGGCTAAAGCTCCACCAATACCCCAGCCTGCTTTTTGAGCAAATGTAGCTGCAGAAAATACGAGTCCGGTGGAACGTCGTCCGGTTTTCCACTCCGAGTAATCGGCGGTATCGGCAAGCATGGTCCATAGTAATGGAACTGCAGGTGCATAAGCCATTTTTGCCAAAATATTAAAGGAATAAATCATAATTGTATTCTCGGCAGATGGAATGTAAAGGCAGATGAAGAAAAATCCGGAAAGCAATGAACTAGCCAAAAACACATTGCGTTTGCCGAATTGTTTTGCCAGCGGTTTTGAGAAAGGAATTGCCACAATTAAAGCTATGGTTCCAATCACATTAAATAGCTGCACATTTTCTTCATTTCCTATGTAATATTTAAAATAATAGGCAATGGATAAGTTTTGCATTGCAAACATGATAAATGATACAATTCCCACAAAAAATAAAATTAGCCAAGGTCTATTTTTAAAAAGATTTTTAAAATCTTCCTTTAAATTTTGTTTTTGCTCTTTTGGAGGTTGTACTCTTTCTTTTGTTGTTTTAAAAGTAATCATAAACAAGATAAAGCTGATAATGGAAAACAGTATTAAAGTGTACTGATATCCTTTGGCATTATCGCCTCCGCCAAAATACAAAGCCAAACTTAATGCGGTTCCCGAAACAATAAACTGCCCCACAAAAGCGAAGATGAATCGATATGAGTTTAAGCCTGCCCGCTCGTAAGAATCAGATGTCATAACGGCTCCTAAAGAGGAATATGGAAGATTTATAGCTGTAAAAACCGACATCAAAAGAATGTATGTAACTCCTGCGTAAATCACCTTACCAGTAGGTCCCAAGTCGGGTGTTGTAAAAGTAAGAACAGCCAGCACGCTATAAGGTAAAGCCATCCATAAAATATAAGGTCTGAATTTTCCCCAGCGTGTTTTTGTACGATCGGCAATAATTCCCATAATCGGATCACTAATCATATCCCAAAAGCGGGCAATTAGCATAATGGTTCCGGCAGCTGCAGCCGATATTCCAAAAGTATCGGTGTAGAAAATCAAAATCCAGAAACCTACCATATCCCATACAAAATGGGAGGCTGTATCTCCTAAACTGTATCCTATTTTTTCTTTTAATGAAAGTTTTACATCCATTTTTTTCTATTTTATCTATAACGTTTTAAACGAGTTTTATCTTTTTATAATTGTGTTATTTACATTTTTAGCTTCCAGCAGTCAGCCTTCAGCTTTCAAAAAAACATTAGCTTGATGCTGTAAGCTGATAGCTGAAGGATTTTAATTGATGCACTTCCTATTTCACAATCTAAAATCACACTCAATCTACTTCAAAAACACTATATGTTCTGCTCCACTCAATTTTCTCATTGGGTTTTAAATTGATATCGAAAAACAATTCGGGACTTATTACATGTTTCCATCCCCAAAGATTTATTTTACTGGTTTTAAAATTTCCGCTTTCTCTAATTCCAATTTTACTATTTGTATTGATTAACTCCCAACTGGCCTCAACCATTTTATCCCCTGACAGGTTTCCAAAAAAGAATTGTTCTTCCGGTGTATCATTAAAAGTAATTTGTTCTTTATCAACAAGCACTTTTCCTTCCGGATTTAAGGCTGCATCGAATATTTCGGGCTGCAAAGCAAAAGGAAATTTTAAGATGTAATCGCTTCCCATTAATTCTTTGTTAATGGCTAAAAAATTGTGACAATACTCGTTAGTAGTTATGGTTTTTATCCCGGTATTGTTTAGCTGATATCGAATTACAAATCCATTTTTCAACAATTCAATTTCCTTTTTCAGGATATAAGAGTAGCCATTTACGATTTGCGATTTACATTCCATCGTAATTTTATTTACATCGGTACTGATCTCAAAATTGGCAGCTTGAATCTCATATTTTTGGCTGAAAGCGTAATATTTTCCCTCTTTTTGTAATGCTCCCACTCCAATTTTAGGAAAGCTCTCTCCTTCTTTTATTTCATCGAATCCAACAGGCATTTCAATCCCAAACTCGTTGTAAAAGCCTTTACCATAAATGTTGTCCTTATCGCCATCTATCTTTTCCTGAGTAGAAACAGGTATGCCTTTAAATTTTACGGATGTAATTTTGCCAGTCCAATCGAACCTCGAAAACTGATAATTCTCCAATGGCATATCAATGCAAATTTCCAGATTTTCATTTTTAAAAATATGTAGCATTTCCTTATCTTTTTTCTGTGGAGAACAACAAATAAATGTGCAAAATATCAATGATAAAAATATTGAATTTCTCATTCTTCGAAGCTTGATTAAACTAGTTAGACTGAACTAAGCCAGTATATTTTTCTTTTACAACCTGAAAGGCTTGCTTCTTACTTCTATCTATATTTACAATTCCCCAATATTCTTCGTTTGGGGCTCCATCGTAGGGCACTCCACTACTGTTTGGAGCCCATCCTCCAGCATCCTGCGCATGGATATTACCAGCTTTCCAGAATTCATCAACAAAGGCAAAGAGAGCAAGACCAGAACAGATTTCCTGATTCTTAAATGTAGATTCTATAATTTTTCTTGTAGCATCGGCTTGAGCCTTTTGATTTTCCCCTTGCTCATATCCGCTCCTGGCAATGGTCATGTAGCTATCAGCTCCAGCTTCGGACAAGTACATGGGTTTATTGCAAATGGTCTTCCATTCTATAAATATACTTCCCGGATTATCCCAGCGGTAAACATTCATTCCCCAGATATCAATATCAGTACAAACAGAAAGAGCTAAAGAATCAGGTAATTCTCCGTGAGCGGTTGCCACCGGATGTAATTTGTCTATTTCGTGAATTTTAAGAGCCGCATGATTCAAAGCATTGTACCAGTTTGTCATGTCTCCCTCGAACCATTCGGGGTGATAGTTGTACTCATTACCCAATTCCCAAAACAAAATGGCAGGATGCGATTTGTATTTGATAATGTAATCAGCAAATGTTCCGGAAAGCATATCGTAATGTCCTTTTTGATTGTATCCAAAACCAACAATTACCTTTATTCCGGCTTTATGGATTTGATCTAAGACCAACTTATTATCAATTGGAGAATACAAGCGAATTGTATTGACTCCAGCTTCATTCATCAATTTTAAATCCTGACCTAAAGTTTCAAAGCTTCTCTCTTTACTTCCCTTTGGAACGGGATGATAGCAAACTCCTTTAATCAGATAGACAGAATCGTTTACAAGAATACTTCTTCCTGAAATTGAGACTTTGTTATTCATCTCACCGGGCTTACATCCCACCAAAATGAAGAGAATTAGAATATTGATATATATTTTCATTTCTATTATATAATAATTTGGAGAAACATAAATCAATTTAAACGCAAAGACACTAAGACTCAAAGAAAAAACTTAGCACCTTGTCGGCTTAGCGTTCAGACTTGATCATCACAGTCTGAATGGCCTGAGCATCAATTGTAAATGCCGTTTCTTTTCCTGCCAATACTAATTTTATTTGTTTGGCTTCTTCTTTCATATTCAAAATCACAACAGCTATTGAACCATCAGGATTTTGAGCTGCTGTTACCATTAAATCATCATTATTAACTTCAAAGCCAATTCGGGTAGCAGCAGGACGAATGTATTTGCTAAAATGCGCCAAGGTGTGGTACACTGGAGTAAAATACACCTCATCTTTTTCAGGATCGACAATAACAGGAGCCAAACACCAGTTATTTGCCCAGTTTGGACCGCCCTGAGTATCCAATACCATGTTCCAGTCTACCCAACCTTGTACCCAGTTGTTTAAACAACCAATAATATCGCGTGCATAACGATATACCGGAACATATTTAGGATGCAAGTGCTTTTGCTCTTCAGGTGCCCAATCGAATCCCCAATCGGTTGCTTCTTTTTTCCAATACCAAGCATCATCGTTCCAGTGAGGAACTTCGGCATCATTACAAGCTTCCGACTGAATCATCAGTTTATTGGGAGCTTTATCGTGTGTGTATTGCAAAACGTCGGGCATATAATCGTAAGTGCTCGCGTACCAGTGAATGGCCATTCCATCGAAATATTCAGCAGATTGTTCATCTTTATACATAATATCGGCCCACTCTTTCAACTCATCTCTGTTTTGGTCGTAACCCAATACCTTCACATCATGACCATCAGCCTTTAGTTTTGGTCCCAAGTGATTACTCACAAAATCAACCATTTCTTCTGGAGTATAATGCATACTTTCCCAGTTGTAACCATTACCCAAGGGTTCGTTCTCAACTGTAATTCCCCAAATATCAATTCCCTCTTTTTTATATTCGTTTATATATTTCGAGAAAAACAAAGCCCAGGTATCGTAATATTCAGGCAATAGTTTTCCACCTTTCCATTCCTTATTATCTTTCATCCAAATAGGTGCGGTCCATGGCGATGACATAATTTTGAATCCATCTTTCGAAACTGCCATTGCCTCTTTTATCATTGGAATGATATCGTCACGATCTTCGTCGATAGAGAAATGTTTCAGTTCCTTATCTCCTTCAACAGGAGCATACGAATAGTTGCTTAGCGAAAAATCGCAGGAATTGATATGAGTTCTGGTTAAGGAATATTTTGCACCACTCTCACCAAAATAAGCATCAATGATAAGCTTACGGTTTTCTTTGCCCATTTTATTCATTAGGTAAGCAGTCGACTCGGTAAAGGAACCTCCAAATCCGATTATTTCCTGATATTTCTGATCTGGATTAATTTTTATTTCCGCATCGATTTTTTCAGCCGAAGACGCATCTATTTTTTGAAGTTGATTCCCTGCTGCTGATGTTTCATAAATATCAACTAGCAAATTTTTATCTTTTACATTACAAGCCATCATACTTAAGCTCATAAAAATTACACATAGATTGTTTAGTTTCATTGTGGTTTTTTTTAATTGTTTTTAAATCCAATTCTCATTTAGTTTAATAGCTACTCACACATAATTGCTTACAACTATTTAAAGCAGATTGTTTAATCCAGAATCAAATGCGAAAAATCACTTCCTATTCATTAAAACAGTTTAATCATTTAAACCTAAGGCCTTGCAATATCCTTTATTCGGATAACAATTTTCAAATTTGCTGTTTTCCACAAATTCTTTAAGCAAAGTCACAATATCGTCTTTATTTATTCCATCCAGACTATCCTTTAAGGATCTTATTTCTTGAAATGAACTTCTATTACCTTCTGCGTACCTAACGAAATTATCGTATCCATTAGGTTTATCAAAATTCATTGGTCCACGTGTATTATCCATTTTCTTATATGGCCAAAATGTCCAATGAATTTCATGCTTATCCAACAATTCTCTAAAACTTCTAACCCAAGCATCTTCATTTTCACCACTTTCACCCATAAAAACTGGAACATTGTACTTATCTCTAAAATCAAGATACTGCTGTATTTCCTTTTGTTTAGGAGGCATCCAATATTTGTGAAATGTATAAACCAACTTATCATCAAAAGGTTCCGAAAACACTGAAAAATCTGTCTCCCAAACAGCACCTCCTAAAAATACAATATGCTTATTATCAACCACTCTTATTGCTTTGGTAATCTTTTTATACAAAGGCTCTAAATAAGGTTTTAAGCTATCCTTATCAAAATATTGTGGAATAGGCTCGTTTAACAAATTATATCCAATTACTGTGGTATTCTTTGCATATCTTTTTGCTATCCCTTGCCAAATATCACAAACCTTTTGTTGCATGCCTTCGTCTACCATTAACCAGGGAAAACCATCACTATTATCAATATTATCACCAGTTTGACCTCCTGGAGCAGCATGCATATCAAGTAATACATAAATATTGTATTTTTCGCACCAACTAATGGCTTTGTCCAAATATTTATAAGCATGAATATCTCTTCCCAAAAAATCATCATGAGTTAATAAACGATAATCGAAAGGTAAACGTATGATATTTACCCCTGCGTCTGATAACCATTTTATATCGGATTCTGTGATGTAATTTTCCAGAAAAGAGTCCCAAAAAGCTGTAGTAGCAGTGTTCCCAATCAATTCTCGTATAGCTTGATCAATCAAGCGTGGCGAGTTACAGTTTTTCATTTTGAACATATAACCTTCGGGCAGTAACCAATTTCCTAGGTTCACACCTTTTAAATGCAATGGTTCACCTTGTGGCGAATAAATTTTTTTACCATCCACATAAACATATTTTACATCTGGCTTCTGACATGATGCAGATAAAAATATTAGAATAAAAAATATCTGAATTTTCAACTTCATATTTATTGATTTATTAAATCTTATCAGAAACAATATCACCTATAACTTCACCATTAGATCTTTCAACATCTTAATGCTTTATTTTTCCTCGTTTTGCAATTAAAGCTTCACGTATATCGAGTGCTCTATTTTCAGTAATATCATATTTCCATACAATTGCAATTGCCATAAATGCGGTTACAATAGGAATTATAATATCAGCAATACGAAGGTTTATTAGTGTTTCTGCACTTTGTGCGCCTATCGACTCATCAAAGCCAACTGCCTGTAAAACAATTCCACTGGTAAGCAATGCCAGAGCTGTTCCTAATTTAACCATCCACCAGTAAACCGCTCCGAACATCCCTTCACGACGTTCGCCATTGTTTAATTCATCCAAATCACAAACATCTGCAGTCATGCTCATCATTAGGGTAAACAAGCCACCAATACCAAATGCCATAAACGGAAGAGGCATAAAAATCATCCATGGATTTTCAGGATTAAATCCCCACCACTTTAGGCCATAACCAATCATCGAAACAAGTGTAGCCACAACAAAAGCATTCTTCTTTCCCAATTTTTCTGAAAGTTTTGTAACAATAGGAATTACCAAAAAGGCAGTACATATTGAAGTAACAGTACCAAACCATGCTGGCCACGAACCTGCATCAGCCTGAATTCCACCGAACATATAATAAACAATAATAAACATGGCAAACTGTGCAATTGTTTGATAACCATTAAAAATAAAGAATGTTGCTCCGCAAAGCTTCATAAATGGTTTATTTTTAACCGTAAGTTTAATTCCTTTTACAAATTCCTTTGTATTTTTAGCTAATTCTTTTCTTGAAAGATTAGCCATTTTACTTTTATCGGGCACAATCATTTCCTTATTAAACAATGCTGGTAAAATTCCCAATATCATGCAAATTGCACCAACCCAAATGGCTAAAGAACGAGCTCCTTCGGGTGCCGAGGCAAAAATATCCGGATCATAAATAATCACCCAAAACCATGGTGCAATCATCCAGGCAATTTGTCCCATCCATTGCGATACTGCCATTAAGCGAGTACGTTCGTTATAATCGGGAGTCATTTCATAACCCAAACCAATTAACGGAGTTGCAAAAATGGTATAACCCACATAAAAGAATATCGATACTACTAAAAAGTAAAAGAAATTATACATTTCTGAATCTTCCGGATTCAACTGCCACATTACCATAAAAGCTAAACCAGTAATCACACTTCCCAACAAAATATATGGTTTACGTCTTCCCCATTTCGATTTGGTATTATCTGATATGAATCCCATAATCGGATCAGTCAGCGCATCCAACAATCGAGGCAATGCACCTAAAATCCCAGCTAAAACAGGACTCATATTTAAAGACATGACCAATACAACCATGAATACTCCCAAAGCTGCAGGGAATAACTGATTGGCCAAATGTCCTGAACCAAATGCCATTTTTTGTCCGAAAGGAACAATATCTTCTTGTGCTGTTTTATAATGTGCCATATTTTTGAATTACGAATTAAAAATTAGGAGTTAAAAATTGATCATATCCGAATTAAATACTGAAATCTTCCAATCTACTTATCAAAAAATTTTTCCATTACTTTTTTTGGCTTGCGATCAACTGTGAAAAGTCCCCAGTGTTTTTCTGCTCCCAATGGGTTTGCAGTTTCACCTTTCCAATCCTCATCGAAAGCTTCGAAAAAGAAAGTAGTAATGTTCATTTCTTTACTCCATTTCAGCAGATCATGATAATATTTCTCCTGTTTTTCTTCACTGGCACGTTCGCCAAATTCTGATGCTACACTTGCCCATCCTGCTTCGGTAATTACCAGTTTACTATTCGGTAAAGCATTACGAACTTTCTGAACATTTTCAATTGTGTACGACATAGCTTCATCAATATCTTTACCTTCCCAAACCGGATAAACATGAATGGAAACAAAATCAACTGTCTTTGCTAATTTTTTACCATGCGCTGCCCACCATTCGTAGTTATCGGCAACAGTTACAGGTTGCTTAATCTCTTTCTGAACTTTTTGCACATAAGAAATAATACTGTCGGTATCCACTTTATGATCGTTCCACTCTACCAAAGCTTCGTTACCAACATTTACAGCTATAATTATTTCGGGATATTCATTAGCCAGTAAAATTCCAGTATCAATTTCTTTCTGATTTGCAATACTATTCTTATCTAAAACTTCCTGAGCAATTGGTTCGGTAAGCCATCCGCAAGTTTCATGAGCGCTTAATTCGGCTTTCAACCAAATTCCCAGCATCACTTTAAGATTAAGCTTATTTTCTTTTATTATTCTTAATACAGATTGTGAATTCTCGCCTGAATCGTACAAACGAATCATGTTAAAAAGAGAATCTTTTGATATAATTTGAAGATCTTCTAGAATTTCTGCATCGCTTGGATTAACAGCTCCATTTCCTCTGTCGGGATGCTGTCCACTTCGAAAGCCTGAATAAGCAACGGCTCTTGAAGTTCCATTCAACAATTCATTAGTAGCTTGCTTAATTTCAAGATTTTCTGATTTCTTCACTTCGCTATCCTTTTGCGACTTATTCTTTTTGTTCATACAGGATGTTAATATCATTGCCGAAAGCAATATTATTATGGAAAGGCTATTTTTCATGATTAAGTTTTTTGGGTTTAGGCTTATTTTTTTACTTATTGATAGCAAATAATTCTTTCATCACTTTCTTGGGTTTTCTATCTACTGTAAATAATCCCCAATGTTTTTCCGGTTCCAATGGTTCGGGCGATCCTTTCCAGGGTTCATCGAAAGCTTCGAAATAAAAGCAAAGAATTTCCTCTTCTGCTGTCCATTTCATTAAATCTTTATAATAAACCTCCTGCAAATCCTCACTTACATTGTGCGGATCGATTCCTCTTCCGTTTGAATTTGTAGCCCAACCTGCTTCAGTTATCACAACAGGTTTGTGTGGATATTTATCAGCAATACTGTAATAGTTATGCTTTGTATATTCCAAGGCTTCATGAATATTTTTGTATTCCCAAACCGGGTAAGTATGAATCGAAATAAAATCAACTGCTTCAACTAAATCTTTCAGATGATCTAACCAAGGCACATAGTTTTCGCAAAATGTTACAGGCTGCTTTGCTCCTTCTTTAATGATTTTTACATAACTGATAATGTTCTCAACCGGCACATAATGATCGGTCCAGCTAACCGAAGCTTCGTTACCTGCCGACAGGGAAAAAACGATATCTTCATATTCGTTTGCAAAAGCAATCAGGCGCTCAACTTCCTTAAGGTTATTTACCTTATTCTGAAGCAACTGCTCTTCGCTGTAAACTCCTCCCCACGGACAGCCAAAATTGTTTACTTCGGCACCAATATATGCTCCCAACATTATTTTAAAATCAAGTTTTTCCTCCCTAATTACCCTAAGAACAGTTTCCGACTGTTTATCGCAAGCATACAAGCGGAGATATTTCCATTGTCCCTGCAACAACAATAAGTCTTCTTTTATCTGATCGTAAGTTGGAAAAACTCCTGTATCAGGACTTTGCCCTTCACGGAAACCGGAATAACAAATTGCCTTATCAAATTCTATATTTAGTTTTTCTTTACTTTTCATCTCCACCTAAAACTTCAACTTCTCATTCTTATCCCATATTCCCCAAAAAGCACCAACATCACCTTCATCAGATGTTTTCCAATCTTCATCGAAGGATGAGAAATAGAAAATTTCAATGTCTTCTTCCTTCGACCAGTTTTGTGTCTGAATAAAATATTTCATAGCATTTTCGTTCGACGGTTCAGCACCATGAAATCTCTCTCCCACATTTGGCCATCCTGTTTCTGAGATGATTACTTTCTTTCCCTTTCCTGCTCTCCAGGCACGGTTGTACATATCTTTCATGTATAAATATGAATTCTCGAGGCTGCAACCTTCCCAAAACGGATAACAGTTGGCCAGAATAACATCGCATGCCTCAGTAACTTTTGGTCTGTTGGCAAACTCATAATAAGCATCAACATATCCGACAGGAATTCCCGATAACTCTTTTTTAACCTTATAGATATAATTTAACAGTTCCTCTTCACTTAAATCTTCGCGATACAAAACCTCGTTACCAACAGCAACAATATCAGCATATCCAGCTTTTGCAACTTCAATTACACCCTTAATTTCGTTTTCGTTAATGCTTTGGTATTTTCCCAACCAGGCACCAACCATAGTTTTAAGACCAAACTCTTTAGCTACTTTTGGAATCAATTCATTTCCTTCGGTACAGGAAAAAGATCTAATCCACTTTGTATGTGGAGCAATAATCTCCATTCTGCGGCGAATTTGCTCTTCAGTAATCTGTGTTATCCCAGGCTCTTGCCCTTCCATATAAGGACTAAAGCAAATGCCATGCATTCCACTTTCTAAATATTGATGATATAAAGTCTTTAATTCGTCTTTGCTTCTTTCTTCCAGGTCAACACCTGCCAAAGACATTAAATATTCGCTTCTTACTGACATTAGGTTTTCGCTTTATAGGTTTTTTGAAGTATCTGTATTAACAAATGTTTAAACTGTGTTAATACAGATACAGTACTTTATCTTTTGTTAAATCGATAATTCAATCTTCTCAACTTCGCCACCTCGATTAAATATCAAAGCACTCGTCTGGCCATCGATTGTATTACCAGGAATCACTTTCGTTTCTCCATTTTTAAATGAAATTGTTAATTGATTTTTCCCGGTTGAAGAATAAATCACAGGAACTTTACAAATGGTGAGTCCCATCTGTCCACTACCCAATGAAACTTCCTGTTTCTCTCCATTAATATCATAGTAAACAAATAGTTGCTCCTGAGTTAAAGCTTCCTGATGATTTAAAAGTGAGGTGCCGAATATAATTTCTCCATTCTGAACCTGAACACCAAGCTCTCCCATTCGTGAGATAAAATCTTCTTTTACCTGACCAGTCATACCCGGTTGCTTGGCACCTGCATTACCCGGTGTATGCGAATAAGCATCAGTTGGGAAAGCTCCATATAAATCGGGTGATTTATACAAACCAATACCTGCTTTTATTTCGTAATAATGATCTTTTAATCGTCCGATAATAACTGGATCAGCATTTTGGTTTACTGCATTAAAATAGTTTTCCTGTACAGCCAACAATAGTTTTGAAACCATGTGCCAGTAAATGCTTCCCAATCCTTCAAATCCGTAAAAAGTTCCCGAACGACCAGTAAAAGACTGGTGATCAAACATCTCTTCGAAAATTGCAAGAACCTGCTCTTTTTCTTTAGCAATCAATTTTGAATATTCATCCGAATTCAGATTGTCAAGTGCTTTTTCCAATACATCGGCATTACGGAAATCACCGTTGAAATGGTAATTACCCAAATTATCCTGACTTAGAATTGAAGCATCATTATCAGCAATTAACTGACTTAACAAGTTTGATTCTTTTACCTTTTGTGCCGGAATATTATTCTTTTCGGTAAACAGAGGCAATTGTCTGTTTGGATACAATATATATGAATACTGATCTTCGCGGAACAATGCACTCGCTTTTAATGCATCCAGCACGGCAAGACCTTCTTTAGAATCAAGATAACCCGAACTTAAAACAGCTACCTGACCTTCTAACATTTCATATAAATAACGAACAGAAACTGTTTGATCGCTGAATGAAATCAGGTTGTAAGCATGATACAATCCATCCTCACGCTTATTTGCTTTTATAGATTGATCCATGTATTTCAATGCCAAATCGGCAAACTCCTGCAAATCTTTAACTTTTACAGTTTTCTTCAATCCTGAAAAAGAATTTGCATAAATTCCGTTGCGGTAATTGCTTCCTGCTTCTCCTAATATATCGGCAAAACGTCGTCTGTCTTCATCAGAAAAACCAGTTTCAAGAAGTGATGCATTGTATTTGAAAAGATCAAAAATACAATCTAATAATGTGTTTACTTCCTCCGAGATACTAATCTCTTCAATGGAAAGAGTACTGAATTTTTCAGACCAGAATTTCAGGAATCGTCTCAAATAATACAAAGTTACCATCGACACTCCATTACCTACCAAAGCATTATTGGCATCGTTCCATTCCGGACGCTGTGTATTCAACCAAATACCTGCTTCAGGAATAAAATTGCTTAATTTCGCTAAAAGAGTTACCAATATTTTTTCGGTAAAATTTACCTGATACAATCCCTCTTCGCCCTTTGTTAACATTCTGCCATCTGCTCCAATTTCGGCAGCCAATTCTTTAATCTTATCGTTTAAATCAAAATCAAAATCAATTGTATCCTGCGGATTTTTTACAATATCGCCGTAAGGCTTAATACGATAAGGAACATTTGCATACACAAAGTTTTCTTTTGTAAGCATCTCATCTAACTTACCTGGATGATACTGGTTTGATAACTCTAAAAACTTTTGCAGATAGATAATCTGGTGATCTCCCCAATATCCGATATAAGCCCACGGATCATTCGGATCAGGACATTCCCAATCAATTCCCTCGCGGGTAATACGATATGGATTGTATCCATCGGGAGTTGATGCATTTACAAATTTACTGATCATTCCTTCCAGAAATTCTGGGTACGATAAAGCTAAAGCCTCCCAGTTTTGGAAAATATCACGCCAGTTCCCCTGATAATTCAATTTTGGAGTACCATCTTCATTTTTAGTTTCAATAGAAAACTGATTCCAAGGACGACTTGGATCTCCATGTCTTCGACTAAAAGTTAATGGTAAGTATTCAGCACAGATTCTAATTAAATCAGAATTCCCTGTTGCTTTTGCCAAATTATTCAGCTCTGAATAGGTAATTTCAGTTGGTAATAGATCAATCCATTCTTTGCATTCTTCAGCTACTTTGGTATTGGTTTGCTGAACAAACAATTTAAAATCATCACTTTTTACATTGTAGTTATCTGAGAAAATACCACCACGCATGGCATTAAATAATGTATTTGAAAAATGACGTGCATAAGACAAATCATCATTACCAATTTGAACACCATCGGCATCAGCAACAATCTGAATCAAATTTAAAGTACCTTTCGAAATATCTTCATTTATCGAATCATCAATGTTTTTTTCTGTTTTGATAAATTCGTTCAGATTTGCAACTTCAACACTATCCTGATTCACCTCTGCAACAATCATCCATTCCTCGCAGGCGTTTGGCTTTAGTTCCAGCTCTGCATTTAACAAATAGGCTCCACGGCTTGCTCTAATATCAACTTCCGTTTCAACATTTAAACCTTTTTTAAATCCACTCAATTGCTTGTCGGATAACAAAATTTTCTTACCATTTAAGCCTGTAGACCAAACGGTAGTAGCGTTTAACGATTCGCTAGGTTCTGCTCTATCCACCGGAATTGAACTAAGCATAAACAAACCTAATCCTGAATCGGAAAGCAATTCACCTTTTTTATAGGCATCTAAAAGATTGGAATATTCATTCTGAAAATTGTAATCCAATCCACAAGGTAAAATATTTCTTATTCCGTCCAAAATCTCCAACTTTACAGTCTGATTTAACTGATTAGAAAGAGCAGCTTTTCTCACAAAACCAAACTTCTCGCTATTGTTCCATGAATATTGAAAAGCAAGCCCCAAATCTTTGTTGATCTCTTCAAAAATAAGCTTATTACCATAGATACTTTTGTACAGATTTCTTTCAATCTTATATATTTGATTCAGGTTTTTCGAAAAGGGCTCCCATAGGAAAGTCTTCTCCTCTTTTTCAAGTAAAACCACTGTTTTACTTCCTGTTATATCATTGTAATCGTGAATTTTATCAACGGTATAATATGGAAACAATGCATTGTTTCTGTCCTTTCGTCCTGCCGACAAAGAACCATTGCTTGATATGAACATCCAGTGATCAGAATCACTAACTATACTCATAAAGAAGTCTGACATTTGATCAGAATTGCTGATCTTGTAAAACTTTTCATTGTCTAGTTCTACGAATTTCCCCTCTACTTCAGCTCCGCTGCAATTCAAACTCGTGTCTCCCAAATAAATGTTATTCTTCTTCATTTTAATTCTAATTGATTCAACTTCAATTATCTTATTCTAAAACTTCTTATTCTTATCTGATAGCTATTCTTTAACAAGAATCAGCTCTAATTCTTCTAATGATTTACCTTTAGTTTCGGGTAACATAAAAAGGACAAATACAAGCCCTATAGCACCAAAAACTCCATATATTAAAAAGGTTGTGGCATTTCCAAAATTGATTTGTTCCCATGGAAAAACCAGCTGCACCAGAAAACTAATTCCTGAATTAATCAGTCCCACAAAAGAGATGGCCAATCCACGAACCCGATTTGGGAACAACTCTGAAAACAAAACCCACATAACTGGTCCTATTGAAATGGCAAAAGAGGCAACAAATCCGAGTATTCCAATTAATACCAACCATGGATTAATGCTAATGGCCTTCGATATAAAATCGGCCTGATGTTCTTTAAATATCTTATCGCTTACACTGGCTTTTAAAGCCTCGTTAAATTCCAAATCACTTTGAAAAGTGATGTTTTGCATAGAAGACAGATCTTCTGATCCGGCAAAGGATGCACACTCCTGTATATTTTTTTCTGTCAATTTATAGCTTGCTTGTCCAAATCCGGCAGAGAGTACAAACATAGAAATGGCGATTCCACTTAGTCCAAAAACCAGTAAGGGTTTTCGTCCAACACGATCCACCAACCAAATGGCGAATAGAGTGAATACTAAATTGATTAGACCAACTAAAATTGCCTGTGAAAATGAGGCATCGGTACCTATACCTGTTTGTTCAAAGATCATTGGCGCATAAAAAAACACCGAATTAATCCCTGTAATTTGCTGTGTAATTGCAATTACAACACCAATAAGCAAGACCAATTTCATTGAGGGTTTAAACAATTCTTTAAAAGATGTTTTCTCTTTTCCTGGCGATGCCTTAATACTTTGAGTAATCTTTTTTAACTGATTTTCTGCTTCCTCTTTTCCTAATGATCTCTTCATTACCTCCAGAGCTTCATCATCAAGTCCATTCATAGCCAACCATCTTGGGCTGCGAGGAACAAAAAACAGAAATATGAAATAAATGATTGCTGGTAAGGCTTCTAAGCCAAGCATCCAGCGCCAATTGTAGTGGTTAATTTGTAACATTTCTGCCCAGGCAGCGTCTGATTTTCCTATTTGCAGAATCATGTAATTGGTAAAGAAAGCAACCGAAATTCCCAATACAATATTCAGTTGATTGAAAGAAACCATGGTTCCTCTCATTTTGGAAGGTGCAATTTCAGCGATATAAACGGGAGCAATAATCAGTGATGCTCCAACTCCAAATCCCCCGATCATTCTTGCCAGAACCAATATCAGAAAGTTAGGAGCTACAGCCGATCCTATTGCCGATATAAAATATAGTATCGCTGCATATTTTAAAACTTTTCTTCGGCCTAATTTATCACTTAACGGACCTGCCATTAACATTGCCAAAGTTGAAGTCAGAGTAAGGCAACTAACTGCCCATCCCAATTGAATTTTTGTTAAATCGAATTGTGGTTCAATAAATTTTACTACCCCTGAGATTACCGAAGCATCGAATCCCATTAAGAATCCGCCCAGCGCAACAATAAGTGATACAAAAATGCTATATCTTAAATTCATAGAATCCACTATTTAAAATTCACTACCTAAATCGGTAATAAATGTTACTATTTCATTTTATAAATCCTTACATAATCCACTTCCATTGTTTGTGGAAATACATTATTATCAATGCCCTTTTCACCACCCCAAACACCGCCAATGGCAACATTTAATATCAGGTAAAAAGGTTTTGTATAAGGCCATTTTGTTTCTCCCAGACCTTCGTTTTTGTATTCGAAATATAATTTGTCATCAACAAAACATTTCATTACTTCGGGCGTCCATTCCAAAGTGTAGGAATGAAATGTTTCGCTAGCATCAGGAACAGATACAATTGCTGTTTGCTGTGTTCCTGCCTGCCACTGATAATCTTTTGAATGTGCCGAGGCATGTATTACTCCTAGATTAGATCCCACATGCTCCATAATATCTATCTCGCCAATATTTGGCCAGTTTCCATCATTAAAAGTCCAATTCTCAGGCATCATCCAAATTGCTGGCCAGGTACCAATTCCATTGGGTAACTTAGCATTCACTTCAATTTTTCCATGTAGCCAGCTTACCTTTGAATTCAAACGCGCTGAAGTATACTCTTTACCTTCTTTTTGTTCCTTTAGGGCTGTAATGTGAAGAACTCCGTTTTCAACCCAGGCATTTTCCTTCTTTGCTCTAGTATAAAACTGGGCTTCATTATTTCCCCAACTTGCCTCGTTCCCCTCGGTATCGTATATCCATTTGGTAGAATCAGGCAATCCTGTATAATCAAACTCGTCGGACCAAACCAATTGATACTTTTGTTTATCATTCCCTTCATTTCCATCGGTAGTTTTTTCCGATTTCTTCGAATTACACGAGATCATAAAAAACACAAATACTATAAATAAGCTTATATTAATTCTAAACATGACATGCTACTTTAAGGGAGATTAAAGAATCAATCTCCCATTTAAAAGATTATTGATAGACTCTTACATAATCCACTTCCATAGTTTGTGGAAAAATAGAATTATCGACTCCCTGAGCACCTCCCCAAGTACCTCCAACTGCAACATTCAAAATAAAAAAGTGAGGTTTATCGAATGGCCAGTTGCTAGCAGTTTTTACTGCTGGAGCATAAGTATGTACAATATTATCTGGAGAATCAACATAGAAAACAATTTCATCCTCATTCCAGTCAATTCCATAAACATGAAACTCCTCTTCTGCCGTTTCTAAAGTCATAGAACTTCCGCTACCATTACTTCCAGAACCGTCGGTTGTATGTATTGTTGAATGTACAACATCTGGTTCATAACCCACATATTCCATAATATCAATTTCCCCACATGCAGGCCATCCGGCAGTACTAATATTTGAACCAAGCATCCAAATGGCTGGCCAGATTCCTCTTCCTGAAGGCAATTTAGCCCTCACTTCTATTTTACCATAAGTAAACTCTTGTTTATCCATGGTTACCATACGTGTAGATGTATAAGATCCACGAGAAGTGTTATCATCAAGTTTTTCGGCAGTGATAATTAATTTTCCATCTTCGATGTGGGCATTATCACCTTCGGTATAATATTGAAGCTCATCATTTCCCCAGCCCCAATCTCCAGTACCGACTTCAAATGTCCAGTAGTTTGTATTGATTGTTGATTCATTAAATTCATCAGACCAGATCAAGCCTTCTTCCGCTGGTATATAATCAGGATCATCTGCAACTATACTAACTAATTTACTAATCGTTTTAATGTCTGTACTTGTATTCGATGGTCCGTAAACTGTCAAAGTAACTGTATAATCTCCTGCTAAAGGATAATATGTTGTTCCAGTATAAGACTTATTAGATTGTGCTTCTGAAGTTTCACCATTTCCATAATCATACTCTATGTATAGATAATCTCCAGTAGAAGTATTTGTAAAAGTTACGTTGTTAGGATTATTACTATCAATTTCAAAGGAAAAATCAGCATCATAACTTACATCATCGTCATCATCGCTACTTGAACACGACAAAAACAATGGAATAAACAATAAAAAACAGCTTACTACAGAAACAATATTTTTTTTAATGCTATACATACGAATAAAATTAAGAAGTGATAATACCCTGGGACTAAGAATCCCAGGGCTATATAAATTATAACAATTCAAAATCATCAATGTAGAAAATACCTGAATTACAATGTCCTTCGTTTCCTAATTGAATAATAATCTGATCAAAATCAACACGGTCAGCAACATCGCTAAAATCGAAAGTTAATTCAACCCACATATCTTGCTGATCGCTACTTAATACATGAGATCTAACTTGCTGAGTTGTCCACGCATTTCCTTCCAATGAACTATCCTGAAGCTTAACATCAACCTGTGGCATCAAATTATGAGTAGCCAACCAATCTGTTCCTGGATTGCACTCAGTTACATAGTCATTAAAGCTTGGAATAAATACTTTCATTGTGAAAATATTTCTGTCAGTAAGATCCATGTAATGAGTTAATACAGCTTTCACATTAGTCCACTCACCTGCACCTTTTTGATAAATAGCAATATTTTCTGATTCATTAATTGGCACCGGAGCGAAGTTGTCGATAACCTCAAATTTATCGATATCAGAAGTAGACCACTGAATATTTCCATTACCTTCAAAATCATCCATAATGTCAAGCGCAGCCAATTCTTTAACCTCTTCTGCTGGCTCTGGAGTTAATTTATCAACTGGTCTGAAACGTGTAAACCAATAGAAGTTTGCATTTGTATCCCAGAATACTACATCTAAAAGATCATCTTCTAACGTCAAGATCTGATACTCATTTGCACCTGCATAATATCCAAGAAATCCTCCTCCGTTTACAGTAAGCATATCACCAGAAACACTACAAACAAATGTTCCACCATCAAAAGGCATAATAAAATCTCCGCCATCAGGTTCTTCATTTCCAGCTGTTGTTCCTAAATCAGCAGCCCAACTCCCATTTGCATATACATCTCCATTGGTTTCTTGCATCAGTGTCAAACCAGATTCTGTGATTTCGAATGTAAATCTATCATCATATAAACCACGATCAGCTTTTTCATTTGGATTAGCTCCATACCATTCAACTGGATTTTCGATTGTTGGTCCTAAGCCAAAGTGTCCTTTATAATAAGCATCAACCGCCCATGTTTGCGTACCTTCTCCAACCAACTGGTCATAAGGATATCCTGAAAGGAAAGCCATATTATCTCTATCGGTAACAATATTATCCTGAACCTCAATAGTTCCTCCCTGATTGATAACTGTTAATGTAATGGTATAAGTACCAGCAAAAGTGTAACGAGCTGTAACAGTGTCGCCCTTAGCAGTTGTACCATTACCTAAATCCCATAAAGTAGTTACTCCTTCAGTATTATTAACTAATGTAAATTCATTAACTACATCCGTTTCAAAATATTCCCAATCAATCTGATCGGCTGTTAAGTTAGCAGGTGCACTGTATTCGTCAGGCGAACATGAAACAACAACTACTAACAGTGCTATTAAATATATTAAATTTTTCATCTCTTTAGATTTTAATTCATTCGTTAACTAAAACAATTCAATTAGTAACCGGCATTTTGTTCCATAGCGTAGTTAGAAAGAGCAATTTCGCTTGATGGAATAGGCCAAAAACCTCTAGCTTCAGCATTCACTCCTGAATCGTAAATACCACCTAAGTTTGTAGCATTAATAGCAGCAGTTAATTCATCCATTCCTTGTCTGCGCAAGTCGAAATATCTGATTGCTTCATAAGCAAACTCTAACTTTCTTTCTTCGAATATTTCGTCAATTGTTACTTCTCCAACAGGAGAATAAGCATCACCGAAAGCACGTTCTCTTACCCTGTTATAATGAGTAACCGCATTACCATTGGTTCCAATTTTAACTTCTAATTCCGAAGCCATTAAAAGAACATCAGCAAATCTGATCGCAATATAGTTTTGAGGGAAATTCAATTGCTCTTGTCCTACCTCTGGCACTTGACTTTTTAAACCTGCATACTTTTTGTTAAAGTAACCTGTATGTTGGTCTCCAATGGTATAAGTTCCTTCACCCATCTCTAAGTCGGCATCAATTAAAGTTAAGTCTCTTCTGATATCACCATCCTCATACGAGTCGTATAATTGCTGTGTTCCTGGTGCAAAACACCATGAAGAATAGTATTCTGAATTATCAGGAGTTCCTCTTGGTCCAACAAAAACAACCATTTTGTTACCAGTGTCATATTCAGCACTCCACCATTGCCAGCTCTCACCTTGATTAGAAAACTGAACTTCAAAAATCCCTTCAATTGAATTTTCAATCCAAGTTCCATCCACATCAGAATGTCCCCAAAGACTTGCAAAATCAATTAAATCAGCATCACTATCATTAATAATTTCATTTAGATAAGCAAGCACATCGCCAGCTGTTACATCTCCTGGCATAGTAGTGGTACCACTTCCGCTACCATAAACTCCATCATAGAATAAATACATTCTTGCTAATAAAGCTCTGGGAGCCCACTCAGTAACTCTACCTTTTTCAGCATTACTGTAAGTAACACCCTTAAGGTTAGCTATTGCTGTTTTAAGATCCGATGCTATTTGAGCATATACATCATCTACAGCTGCTTGACTTTGCGAATATTCTGATGTTTCAAGTGTCTTAGTAATTAATGGAATATTTTCAAATAATCTAACTAAGTTAGAATAATAGTAAGCTCTTAAGAATAATACTTCTCCAGCATATTCCTTTTTGTGATCTTCTGTAATATCTGAAGCTTCTACTTTCTCTAAAAAGATATTGGTGCGATATACTCCAGCATAATGGTCATCCCAAATAGTAGTCCACATTCCTTCTGAAGCAGTTGTGTTTCCACGGTTAACTTTCTTTAAATCTACACCATCAGTAGCACTACCGCCACCGCCGTAACAATCGTCAGATGCAATATCCAGTGTCAACTGATAAGTACTACCCCAGTTTCTTTGTAATGGTTCGTATGCGGCAATTAATGCTCGATACATATCGTCTTCCGTACGATAAAAAGTTTCTTCTGTTTGCGATGTAACATCATTCTTTTCCAGATAGTCTTCACAGCCCATCAATGCCACAGCACATAAAAATAAATATAATAGCTTTTTCATTGCTCTTAGTTTAATCTGTTAAATTATCTTAGAAAGTAATATTAGCCCCTATTGAGAATACTCTTGCTTGTGGATAAATACCTTGATCTACACCTGTATAAAAGATATTATCGCTATTCCCTATCTCTGGCTCGAAACCTGAGTACTCAGTGAATGTTAATAGATTATCACCAGACACATAAACTCTAACTCTTTCTATATTAATTCTTTTAAGTATTGACTTTGGTAAAGTATAACCAATCTGAAGATTTTTAAGTCTTAGATAATCAGCATCCTCCACCATGTAATCAGAAAAATTACCCTGATTATTATTGTTATCACTCCATACCACTCTTGGTTCTGAATTAGAAGTTCCTTCACCTGTCCATCTGTTTAAAATAGAAGTTTGATAGTTTGCATTTGGCAAGTCGTAACGACGAGTAGCATCGACAATTTGGTTGCCCACTACACCATACCAAAACATACTTAAATCAAAATTTTTGTATGCCATATTAATATTTAAACCAGCTGTAAAATCAGGGTGTGGGTTACCTAAGTTAATTTTATCTGCATCATCCAACACTCCATCACCGTTCTGATCTACATAAATCAAATCACCAGGAGCTGCATTGGATTGAATTAACACACCATCAACACTATGTGCATTAACCTCAGCTTCGTTTTGAAAAACACCAGCTGTTTCATATCCCCAAAAATACCCAATAGGCTCACCTACTTTAGCTATTGTCAACTCCTTCATTCCAGAAGGTCCAATATTTACACCACCATAAATGATACCTTCATCATTATTAATTTTGGTCATCTCATTTTTGTTAGCCGAGAAATTTAAGGTAGCTCCAAATGAAAAATCATCGATTTGATCTCTATATCCTAACAATAATTCAACTCCTTTATTTTCTACTGTACCTCCATTTACTGTAGGAGCGTCGTTTCCAACGTATCCTGGTATAGGTGCATCAATTAAAAGATCTTTTGTCGTTTTGTTATAGTAATCAAAATTCAAAGTAAATTTAGAACCAATCCTTAAGTCAAAACCTATATCGGTTTGTTCAGAGGTTTCCCATTTTAAATCAGGGTTAGCAACTTTTGAAGGCGCAGAACCATTTACTGTAGTTCCATCATTAAAGTTATAATTGTTATTATTAACAATTGAAGATAGATAAGCAAAATTTCCAATGTTTTCATTACCATTTTGTCCCCAACTGGCTCTAATTTTTAAGAAGCTGATTGGACCAAGTTTATCCTTCAAGAAATCTTCTTCTGATATAATCCATCCTGCAGAAACAGAAGGAAAGGTAGCATAACGATTGTTAGATCCAAAACGAGAAGATCCATCACGACGAACAGTAACGGAAGCCATATATTTGTCGCCAAAACTATAATTTACACGACCAAAAAACGAAAGCAATGAATTCTCGCTAAAACCACCTCCAGATGTTTTACTTTCAGTGTTTCCTGAATTATCAATGTAAGCATAGTCAACACCATCAATAATTAAATCACTAGCACTACCTGAAAGGTTTTCGTAAGTACTAGTCATCGCAGTTGTACCTAAAATCGCATCCACTTCATGCGATCCAAATTTCTTATGATAATTAAGGGTTGTCTCCCAGTTATAAGTATACCAATTGTTCATATCCTTTGCAACACGAGTACTCGTATTTTTAGTAATATCACTTAATTCGTATATCGGAGTATAAACATCATGCCACTGATAAGCATAATCAATACCTATAGATGTTTTAACTTTAAAATCCTTAAGAAATTTATATTCTGCATATAAATTACCAACAAGCTTGTCTGTTTTATATTCATCATGTAAATAATACATACCAGCAACAGGGTTTACAATTTCCTGCATATTTCTGATAGGCATCATAAACTCACCATTTTCATCCTTAACTTGCGTAATAGGATCAATATTAATAGCCCTTGCCAAAGGTGAATTATACACATTATTAGGATCAACTCCTTGTGATTTAAAACGCGAATATAATATTGATGATCCTATTTTTAGTTTCTTATTATAAGAAGTATAATCTGCATTTGTTCTAAAATTCAAACGCTCATAGCTTGATTTATCCTCCGATACAATTCCATCTTGTGAAAAGTAGGAAATAGCAGAAGAATAGATAACTTTTTCGTTTCCTCCACTAAGTGTTAAAGTATGACTTTGAATTGGAGCATTATCTCTAAAAATTTCTTTCTGCCAATCGGTTCCAGAACCAATTCCTGCAACTTCACTATCTTGAATCCAGTTTGCATGAGTGCTGTTATAACCAGAATTCAACAATGACTCATTAACGATCATTTGATACTCTTGTGCATTTAGCAAGTCCATGTTTCTCCAAGCATTTTGCACACCGTAGTAACCATCATAAGTTAACTTTGCTGCTCCTTTAGTACCTTTTTTAGTTGTAACAATAACAACTCCATTAGCACCTCTGGCACCATAAATAGCAGATGCAGAAGCATCTTTTAAAACCTCCATGCTTCCTATATCGGTAGAAGCCAAATAAGAAATATCTCCAACTGGATTTCCATCTACAATGTATAAGGGCTGCGAATTTCCAGTGGTACCAACACCACGAATTTTAACTGATATACCAGAACCTGGTTGTCCTGAATTGGCAGCAACCTGAACACCGGCAACCTGACCTTGAATGGCCTGTTCTGCACGTTGAATAGGCATTTTTTGAATATCTTCAGCTTTAATAGAAGATATCGCCCCTGTTACAGCACTCTTTTTCTGAACACCATAACCGACAACAACAACTTCGTCAAGACCCGTTGTTTCTACATCAAAAATTACATTTATCTCAGTCTTATCGCCAACCGGAATTTCTTGTGTAGTAAAACCAATTAGAGAGAAAACTAAAACATCTTCATTTGAAACTTCAATAGTATACTTCCCGTCCATATCGGTAGAAGTACCTATAGTAGTACCTTTAACAACAACCGATGCAAATGGCAATGTCATACCATCTTCGGATGAAGTAACTAGACCTGTTACGGCATGTTTCTGTGCAAACGTATGTAAGCAAAAGAAAGCCATAACTAAAAACAAGACTGTTTTTTTCATAAATTATTAGTTAAGATTAGAAAAATTAATTCAGACAATACAAGAACTCGCTGAGCAATTATATCGTTTGCAATATCCATTGTAATTATTCAAAACCAAAAAAAACGATTACATCATAACCCATACAGAAGGAAAACTACTATACATCATTACTACATCAGTATGGTTTTTTGAGAGATTAACTATTTAATTATAAGATATTTAACAATTATTAACAAGTCGGCATTTTATTCACTTTCAATACATCAAAAATTAAAAAGGCTAATGATTTTTATCATTAGCCCTTTTCTATATCAAAAGAATTACCCCTTATTATACTTCCAAAATAAAGTCGATTAGATTTTCGTCTCGTGATAATTCAAACTTTTTGCGCAAACGATAGCGACTAATTTCCACTCCACGAACCGAAATGTTCATTAAAGGAGCAATTTCTTTGGTAGATAAATTCATTCTTAAATAAGCACACAAACGTAAATCTTTAGGTGTTAATTTCGGATAGCTTGTTCTTAGTCTTTTTATAAAATGCTCATGAACCTGATCGAAATGTATTTCGAACTGTTCCCAATCCTGTTTACTATTAAATTCAGCATCTATTGTTTTCATTAACTGTCGAACCTGAACAAGTGCCGTTGGATCTTTTATTTTCTTTAAGGCTTTCTTTAACTCGCCTACCGAATAGGATAGAACTTCGTTTTTGTGAATAATATTCATTGTAGAACTAGCCAGTTCTTTATTCTTATAATCTACTTCGCTTCTTAATTTTTCGTTTCTAAGCTGTACAATTTCACGTTCGGCAATTAAAGCCTCTTCACGGTACTTTCGTTCTTTTTCTTTTAATTCTTCAGCTTGCTTTTTCTCCAGTAAAACCTGCATGCGTTTCATTCGCCTTCGAACTAAAAAAACTGCAAAATAGAGACAAAAAATAAATACAATAAAATAAAAAATGTAGGCAACAACTGATCTGTACCAGGGTGGTAAAATTGAAAATTTAAACTCATCAGCTACCGAACTTACTCCATACTGATTTTCGGCTAAAACTTTAAAAGTATATTCTCCTTCTCTTAAGTTTGTATATTCTTTTTGTAAACTTTTTGTCCACTTTGTAGGCAATTCATCAAAACCAACTAGTTGACTTTTATAATGAATAAACTCTGTATTGGTATACAAAGGTGCGGAATATTTAAACCGAATTGAATTTTCTTTATATGTTAAAATTATTGGTTTATTTGTTTTATTTTGTATTGTAGAAATCTTATTATATCTTCCATAATACAATAAAGAATCCTCTAAATTAGTTAAACTCACTTCTCTTATAAAAGTTTTAAAAGAACGATCGTAACTTTTAGTAATACTGGGATCGTAATGAATAAAACCTCTTTCTGTTCCAATGAGTACATTTTCCTTATCTACGGAAAGTACATTTTCAAACGCATCAATAAATTCTCCCTTTATAGATGAAAAAGGTTTTCTATAAATTTTGTAGCTGTTATCTAGCTGAGGTTTTAATATTCCTACCCCATCCCCCTGAAAAAACCAAATATCGCCCTTAGCTTGCTCAAACAATTTATTCACATTACCATTATCGCCAAATAAAATATTTAAATTTTTGTATGGTTCAAACCTATCTATTTCTGATACATATTTATAAAACCCACTATCTGAGGAAAATACCTTCTCATTTTTTATTAAATGAATACTGATATTCAGATTAGAGGGTAATCCATCATTAAGTCCATAAAACCGATAATTGGTACATTTAGTAAAATCCTGATTTAAATAAATTCTGTAAACACCTTTATAACCATGACACATCCAAATGCTATTGTCATTATCCCAAATCATTTCTCTTGATGATTCTTCAAAACCGCTAATTCTTTTTATGAAACGCCATTTCCCCTGTACTTTTTCAAATAAAATCAAGCCATTATAAGTACCTCCGATCATTTTATTAGGAAATTCTTTTTTATATAGATACTTCCATCCTCCTTCCACATCGGATAATAACTCACTTGTATTTTTAGTGATCCGGAAAGTTCCTTTATTATGCCCACAAATTAGTTCACCATCAATTTCCTGAAGCGACCAAACCTGACCCGAAGTATTCTCTACCAACTCAAATTTTCCACTCACAGCATTATCACCATTTGAAAAATCATAATGCCGTGCAAATAATCCGGTATTTGTTCCCAGATATAAGTAGCCTTTGTAATATATAGAAGCATAACCTGCACCTAAATCCTTGTCTCTGGGAAATATTGAGAGAGGAGAACTAATTTCAAGAAAATCAATACCATTATCTAATGCAAGCCATAAATTTTTATCTCTATCTAAAAAAAGATCTAAAACCGTATTATTCTGCAAACCTGTTTTTGTATTAACATGTTGTATTAAGTTTCCAGAATTATCCAACACAAATACACCATCGCGAACTGTTCCAAAAGCATAATTAGATTCCGATAAATTTAAGGAACAAAATATTTGTTTGCTTTTTAGATGAGAGTTTAAGTCTATATTCCAGGCTTTAATTCCATTTTCATTGTAAATGAATAAACCATTTAATGCAGTTGCAATTAATATAGACTCATCTTTAAAAGGAAGCATTCCAGAAATCTCCTTGTCTTTAAAAATTTCTCCACCTTTCACAATCTTTAGTGTACTACCGTCAAGTTTTAGTAAACCTAATCCCTTTTCACGTACATAAAACTGCTTGTTAACTAAAAAGCTAAAGTGAAATTCTTTTGATGCTTTAATTTTCGATATTTTCCCATCCTTATAGTAGAAAACAGAACCAAACGTATGAAATATCATCCCTTTTCGGTAAGGATAAATATTCCAAACTTCGCGAAAATCTCTTTCACCCTCAGGTAATAAATCAACCAAAGAATAATAAGTTAACTTACCTTTTAAATCAGGCTTTAAATAACCAAATTCGTTGGCTGCACCTACAAATATATGATCTAAGGAATCAACGGCCAGGGATCTAACAACCGACTGGTTTGGCATCGTTATTAGCCTCCAGTTATTGCCATCGAACTCTAAAACACCTTCGTTATTAGCAAAATAAAGTAAGCCATTAGAAGTTTGAACAATATCCCAATTTTGTGTGCCTCCCTGATATTGATTTTTGTAATAATTCTTTATAAAAGGGACTCCATTGCTTTTTATCTTCGCATTACCTACTATTTGTAAGCAAAAAAACATTAATATAAATAGATATATTCGTTTCAAGAAAGTTCGATTTAAATAAATACTAATACAATTGATTTTCTAAAGTAAAGATATTTTTTAGTTTTAAGCAATACTATTATGTTTACTTGAATATAAAAGCTAATTCTGATATTATTTTTACTTGAAATTAAACAAGTTAAAGTATTTAATTCCTACAAAATATCTATTTCCAATTTCTTAAAAATAAAATTCTAAAAGTTAAAGCCATAATACAGCATACATTACAAGAACAAAGTAAAACAATTTAAGTTTAGAAAGTTTGTATTCTTAAGAAGTACAAGCTTAATTTTATGATTCCTTTGGCAATATCGCTTAAATTCTTAACAAATTACTATCTTAGTTAAATATAATATTAAAGTACTATAATGAAAGAACAAAATGATATGAACCTTGCGGTTCTAATAGATGCAGATAATATTCCCTATTCAAATATTAAAGGTATGCTTGATGAGATTGCAAAGTTTGGAACTCCAAGTATTAAACGTATATATGGCGACTGGACAAAACCTACTGTTTCGGGATGGAAACCGGCTTTACTTGAGCATGCCATTACTCCCATTCAACAATATTCCTATACCACGGGTAAAAATGCAACCGATTCGGCAATGATTATTGATGCCATGGATATTTTACACAGCGACAAAATTGATGGTTTTTGTTTGGTATCGAGCGATAGTGATTTTACACGCTTGGCAACTCGTTTAAGAGAATCGAGTAAATTAGTTATTGGTATTGGCGAGAAAAAAACACCAAAGCCATTTATTGTAGCTTGCGATAAATTTATTTACATAGAAATTATTGGAGGTAAACAAATAACTGAAAAGAAAAAGCCAGATACTCCTGTTGAGCAGGAAAAATTCGATAAAATAGATCGTAAATTTATTAATCTTCTAAAAAATTCTATTGATGATATTGCCGATGATAATGGTTGGGCATTTCTTGCCGAGCTGGGTTCTCTTATCAATAAAAAGAAACCCGATTTCGATCCCCGAAATTATGGATTTAACAAATTAACTCCACTAATTAAATCATTACAAAAACACTTCGAAATAGACGAAAGAGAAAGTGGAAAACGACATATTAAACATATTTATGTTCGAATAAGAGAGTAAATAAGTAGTAAAGATTACTTGACATATAATTTGCAAATAAAATTAGACATCACAAAAATAGCCCTTAAAAACAAGGGCTATTTTGCATTATAACACTAACTAAAAATTAGATGTTTTTAATAAATTACAACACCTAATATATTTATTGCTTAATATATCGTTTATAAAGACTATATACAGCATCCCAATCGTTTCTAACCAAACGAGTTTGTTTAGGGTCTAAGTTCATTGCATAATCCGAATGTTTCTCGCGCATCATAAGAAAATCTTTATTTGAATCATCCAACATTCCTTTTCCAATTCTAAATAACTCTTCTGATATGCCAATTTCCTCTCCCTTCGTAATTGTGATATGATATAAATTATCTTTCACCTCTGTTTTAGTCAATAACCTCTTGAAGGCTCCCTGAAACATTTGGCCTGCTACTTTCTTTTGTCTATCGTTGGCATTTTTCACCTTCTCAAAATCTACTTTTATGAAAAAGAAGTATTTCGATCTCTCGTATCGTTTTACAGCTTGAAACAAATCTGATGAAGAGCACGTAAATATTTGAGCGGAATCTCTGTTATGCTTTTTGTATAATCTATTACGAATACTTTCAATTACTTGAAATTTTGCAGGACCTATAGTTGTATCATTCTTTAAAAATTGAAGGAAATAATATGGACGCTTAAAACCATATTTTATAGCTTCCTCTTTTGCCTTGACTGGCGAAAGAATCAAATTTTTTCCCAACTGATACCACGAATAGTTATCAATATAAAAACGATCGTTGGCAATCTTTTCGGCTTTAAATTCCTCTATGGTTTGTTTCCTATTGCTAAGAATGCGAGCCGAATCAGCTTCATTTAAATCAAAATTATTTATCTTATTATCAAAATCAGATTTGAATTGGGCGATGTAAGCTTCATGATCATAAGAATTACATGCTGATAACAGCAAAACAATCATGAATAAATAAGGTGAATATTTCATAAGTAAATCTTTTGCAGTTTTCATTTTAAAGATTATAAGTCTAAATTTATTACTTCCATTCTTCTAATAATGCCTTAGCTTTTAGCTGATTATTCAGCACAAATCGCACATAGCGAATATCAACCGCAACATGACGAGTTAGTTCTGGCATAAATTTATAGTCACTTACTAAACCATTTCCAGCTCTATCGAAATTCAAACCAATTAGTTTTCCTTTTGCATTTAGTACCGGACTACCTGAATTTCCTCCTGTTGTATGGCTATTGCTAATAAAACAGGTTGGAATGGCTTTTTTCGATTCTTCAATGGCTTTCTCACAAGCTTCTGCATATCCATCTGGAACTTCATAAACCATAGTATCTTTCTTATTCTTTGCCAATAAATCATTTAAGGTCGACATGTAAGAATAATTAACACCTTCATCCTTAACACCAATAATATTTCCGTATGATACACGCAAAGATCTATTGGCATCGGCAATAATCTTTTTACCTGCCATCATTTCCTTTTTGGCTTGTAAATACTTGCTGTGATACTTGCCATACTCTCTTCTAATGTCAGCTCGTTGACGGTAAACCATATCCATATTAAACAGGAAGTAATTTATACACAAATCAAATACCGGATCGTTCTTTATTTTTTGAACATCTTCCTTGGTAAAATACTTCAGAAAATCGTTCAAATTCTCTTTCGATGAAAAAAACGAATTACTGAAAGCATCATCAATGTATTTATTAAAATCGCTGTTATACTTCTTACGTGCTGCTATAATTGGAGCTAGTTTGTATTGATCTCCTACATTTTCATCGTACAGTTTAACAAATGCTTTTAAGAAGTCTTTTTCTGTTTCCAAATCGTAGGCGTTAAAGAAATTTGATACTTCAACCCGCAGTTTTCTCAACTCCTTGTTTAGGCGTTTCTCGTTCACATTCTTACGCGATGCTATGGAATTTAACATATCAAATTTTCCAGCAAATGAAACAAAGTTCCCACCTTTTATTCCAGCTTCAATCACATACAAATTCAATTTCTCGATAGTATCCAAACGTGCAACACAATCTTCAATACCAGGAATCACATCGGCGTATTTCTCTTTCAGTTCTTCCGAAGAGTTTACCCATTTGGTAAAAGCTTCTTCTTCTTTCTTTTTAATGTTAACCAGATCTAACTTTTCGATTCCTCGTAGTTCGCCTTTCCATCGCAACAAACTATTCGATGTTTTTGCCATAAAATCAGAATACTTCAACCACAAATCCTCATTCTTACTCATTGCCTTATTGATAATTTCCATCTTGGCATCACGAATCTTTATTCCATGAGAATGCTTTACATCAACAATTTGCTGAATTGCCTTAGCTGTAAGATACTGTTTGGTACTGCCAGGAAATCCGTAAACCATTGCAAAATCACCTTCTTTGTATCCCTTTAATGATAGTTCCAAATGGGTAGCAGGTTTGATTGGCTCGTTGGCAATTGAATATTTTAAAGACTCATTGTTAGAGTTGGCATATACTCTTAGAATTGCAAAATCTGCCGACTGACGAGGCCATTTCCAATTATCGGATTCTCCGCCAAACTTAGCCAACGACAATGGAGGCATGGCTACAATTCTCACATCACTGTAAACCTCATATATTTCAAGAAAATACTGAGTGCCTCCAAAGTATGATTTTACTTTGGTTTTGTAGCGATTGCCTTCTTTTACTTTAGCTGTTATTACTTTTGCTCTTTTATCGATTAATCTGCTTTTTTCAATATCGTCTAAAGCTTCTGTTTCTTTTAGCAATGCTTCCGTTACATCTTCAAAACGAACCAATCGTGCAAGCCTTAAACCTTTAGCTGGCAATTCGTCTTGTTTGCTTTGCGCATAAAAACCGTTGCGCATGTAGTTATGCTCTTCGCTACTGTGTTTGTGCAAGTATGAAACTACCGTATGATGATTGGTTAAGACCAAACCACTTTCCGAAATAAAAGATCCACTTCCTGTGAAGGTAGTTGGGTTACTTTTACTCCCCAATCCTACAATAGCATCTTTCAAGCATATTTTATTAATATCATAAACATCTTCGGCAGACAGTTTAAATCCTGCCTTTTTCATGTCTTTGATATTGTATTTCTTTAATAGTGAAGGAATCCACATTCCCTCGTCTGCTTTTACCGATGCTACCGATAGCACCAGACAAATAAACAATAATTTTAGTCTAAGCATTTTAATATTTGGTTGTAAGGTTGTTTTAATTGACAACTTTATTCTACCCTAAACCCCTAAAGGGGCTTAAGTCAATTGTACTCGAAAAGTCCCCTTTAGGGGTCCTGCTAACAATCGGGATAGGAATAAATTTTAATAGTGATTTGTTCTACTATTCCAGAATATATCTAAGGAAAGCGAAATGCTTCTTCACCTCATCACTTCCTTTTTCGCTTCTTTTGTTTGCAATATTTTTTATTGCATCTAATTCCGCTTTAATGTCAGCCATGATCAGATTATTAAATACATGACCACTATCTTTAGCATTGTCTTCAAGCAATTTCTGTAAACCTTTCACATATTCAACCTGAAGGTTACGCATCCAGGCAGTTTCCTGAACTTCCTTTGATACATTAAACAATCTATCTGTAATATCACCTAAATATTCACTTACTATGTATGGATCGTCTGATTGACTCGCACAAGTATTCATTCTTACTAAAACAGCACGATTCAACAAGCCTTGAATTATTTTCCCTTGCGATTTCATGATCTCACGATCTAGGCTTCCCAGTCTTTTTTCAAACTCTTCGGTTTTCATCCAATTGTATTGAGTCAACAATTCATCCATGATGTAATCCAAAGCCTCTTTTTGCTTATCACGACTTACTGCCACATACTTTTCGGGGTGTGTTTCGTTGGTAACATCAAATTCATACATACCGCCCAAACGAGCTTCGGCATGCTTAAAATATCTATTGTATTGCTTGATTACGCCATCGTACATCCATCTAAAATAATCATTACCAAGCTCATCCGCTGCAGTCCACTCAATTAAGTTTTTCATAATGACCTTTGTATTGGCAGCACCGTAACGACTTGCCTTTACAACATCATTCCCCAAAGATTCTGTCAAAACTGAAGGATCTAACGTACCATCGCCCATTCCGTTTTTAGTTCCGAACAGATACATATCATCCTTACTACGCTCCTGGAACCACTTGTTTAAAGTTGCACTTTCTTCCTCGGGAGTATTTGCTTCGTAAATTGGCTGATATGCCCATTTAATCGAGAAATAATCGAAAATCCCCAACAAAGGAGGTGTTAATTTTACTCCTTTATCTTCGGGTTGAGCAATATAATTGTTTCGGGCATAATCCATAATCGAAGCTGTAGTTCCATATTTGTGAGTAAAGCTTGCAGAACGTAACGAATCTACAGGAAAAGCATAAGATGCACGATAGTTGTGTTTCATGCCCAGACAATGACCAATTTCATGAGCTGTAGCATAACGAATTAAATCTCCTAATATTTTTTCATCTACATCTTTTACATCACCACGAATAGCTGGATCGCAGGCTGCAGTTTGTGCAAAACGCCACTGATACAATTTGCTAATTACATTGTGGTAAAATAACACATCTCCCTGAATAATCTCACCAGAACGTGGATCAATCCAGGCATTTCCCATGGCATTTGCCTTTTCGGTTGTAATGTATCTAAAGCAGTTATTTGTAAAATCGTTGGCAT
Source organism: uncultured Marinifilum sp. (assembly GCF_963677195.1). Lineage (NCBI taxonomy): Bacteria > Pseudomonadati > Bacteroidota > Bacteroidia > Marinilabiliales > Marinifilaceae > Marinifilum > uncultured Marinifilum sp. The sequence goes on along the minus strand of NZ_OY781918.1, from coordinate 2,833,574 downwards.
GGAAAGACGTATCATTTAACGGATAATCCTTTGCTACGATTGCATTCTTAAATCCAATTTTTTCAAATGCCATTTGCCAGTCTTCAATTCCGGCTTTTATATAAGGTTTCCATTTTTCAGGAATAGAATTGTCTAAATAATAAATTATTGGTTTTTTAGGTTCAACCAATTGTCCATTTTTATGGCGTTTAATATCTTCTTTTTTTGCCTCTATTCTCCATCGTTTAATATAGCCATACGATTTCGAATTCATATAATTAGAGGATAATTCTTTTTTTACTTCGTCGTAATAACCTATTTGCTTACTTGATAAACGTGGTCTCATAGGTTCTTTAGGAAGTAATACTATTGAGCGATGCATGCTGCACATAAACTGTTTACGTTTTCCGTAAAATCCCATTTGGGTAACAATTTCTACATTACGTGAATAAGCTCTTGCATCTATTGTTTTTGTTGTTTCTGGTATTGCTTTTCCCAGGCTACCTCCTCCAAAAGGTGAGATTTTAGAAATCTGAGAATTGAAAAATTTGGTCACATCGATTACACGAGCATTATTTTCAGCATTTATCGCCTCAATTTTAAATGCATGCATTACTGTTTGCTTGTTGTTTCGATCAAACGAAATGGCAATTGAGTCGTTCTTATCAACCGAAACCGGATTGTCCATCAAATGCATAAACACAGTCTTGTTATCATGGCTGAATCGTACCATCATAGGATTGTGCATCATTTGACCCGCTACCGCACTTTTTGTAGAACTAGTTTCTTCTATCCGGCTGCCAATTAACAAATCTCTTCCCATTATGCTATCAGGAATTTCGAGCCACAGCTTACTATCGTTTTTATGAACGCTAATAAAACCGTTATCACTCATATCTGCTTTATTAACCAAAGCCTGATATTTTTTTGCTAATGCTGCATTATTGGTTTGTGCACTTGCCGAAAAGCTTAGTGCCAGAATAATGAAGAGAGTTGATAATTTGAATCGAAACATTTGCTTGGGTATTATTTATATCGGAATACTCCGAAAGGTTGAGTTGTTCTTTGAATAGAGTGATCGGTTAAAAAACCGATCACTCTTAATTTTATGCAGATACTAGTATCTGTTAATGTATTTAATTCTTAATGTATAAGTATCACCATCTTGCTCGTAAATGTATTTAGGGTCAATGTCCAAATCAGCATCATCACAAGTGAAAGTTATATCAACCTGAATTTCTTTTGTTGCAGCATTGTAAGTACCTATGGACTTAGCAACCTGAATAGAAACTGGTGTTACCATTGTTGATTGAGAAAGGTCTCCTTGCGTCGTATTTGAATCTGCATACCATGCATAGTAAGATTCAGTTTCACCCTCAACGTCAACTGTTGTTTTTTCTTTCCACACTAGTGGATCAGCCTTGTAAAGAGTTAATGTTTGAGCAGGAACAACCACAATTCCTTCAGTTAATTCAGCATTAGTAGAAACGAAACGGAACCAACCTTCGTCTGCTTTAATCGCAGTTTTCATGTAAGTAGCTTCATTGGTGAAAAACTTAGTCAATCCTAAATAGTCACCTGCCTGCATCTCATATCTAGCTTGCTGTTCAATATCGATGCGATATTCTCCAAAAGATCTTTTAAGAATATTTATCACTTCACTCCATTGATTATCGTCGTTAGAAGATACATGTAAATAATGGTTACCTGACAAAAGATTCCATGATCCTTCAGGAGAATCCTCTGTATCAGTCTTATCAAAATAATATCTCTTCAAATTGTAAGCATCAGCATTTGCAATATAAGTAGGTGTTTTCTCTGCTCTTGATTCATATAGATAATTATATCTATTATCCTCATTAAACCATACAGAAAAATCAACTTGAGGATCAACAGCATTTACAGATACAGTATTTTCTGTTGCTTTAACAACATAGTCGGTTACAGCTGGAGCAGTAAATGCAAAATCGATATTTTTATCCATACCAACAACTGCAGTATTCTTCATTGTTACAGTAAACTCAGCAGAAACCTGACCTGCAGGAATTATAATTGCATTGTTTGTTAAGCCAGCAATTTCGAAATCTGTACCTTCAGCCAAATCACCATCAATTGTCAATGGAATTACCAAATCAGAAGTAAATGCTTTGCTTAAACCAACAGTAATGGTTTTCACTTCTTCCATGTATGGGTTGGTTACAATATCAGATGTACCAAAAGAAACCTCAGGAGCGTCCGATGGTGGATTTGCATTGTCAACAATTGTGATATCCACATCAGCAGGAGTAGACAATTCATAACCAGTAGCTGCCTGCAATGCAATATTTACAACTTTACTATCCTCAATAGCTGAAACATTAATTGGAGTCACAAAAATGTTAGCAGAAGAAGAATTTGCAGGAATGGTTACTGTTTTTGCAATATCCTGATAGTTTACTCCCTCAACTGCAGTACCCGAAAGGGTGATACCAACTGTATAAGCTGTTTCAAGAACGGCATCTGCATTTACTTTCACTACTAGAGCAGAAGTAGCTGTTTCCGAAATTTCCACTGCATCAGCAGTAATGGATAATTTAGGGATAACAGGATCGTCATCATCACTACAGCTTGCCAGGATTAGTGCGGCTACCATTAGCCACATTAGGTTTAAATAACTTTTCTTCATCTTGTTAATAGATTTTTGGTTATGGGATCTTCCCAAGGGGAATCAGGAAGATCCTTTAATAAAATATACTTGTATTCTTATTTTTTAATATCCGGGATTTTGAACCATCTGATCATTGTATTCCATAGCATCTTCAGGAATTGGTAATACAAACAGATTACTAGGATAATCGATATTTACGTTATACAGAGCATTACAATCAACTCTTGTCAAGTCTCTTCCCATTCTTACAATATCGTAGAACAAATGTCCTTCAAAGGCCAACTCACGCCTTCTTTCCTGGAATAATTCTTCTTTTAAAGCCGAGCCAGATAATTGAATATTTGATGCTGCAGGATTTGCACGCTTACGAATGACATCCAAATCGGCACGAGCCTGAACTTCATCGCTAACCGGAAGATTTAAGGAAGCCTCAGCTCTAATTAAATACATCTCAGCCAGGCGAATTACAGGAATACATCTGTCCTTATCCGAAAATTCAACCCACTTTGTTGTTACTTTTTCACCAAGCTGCTCAACAAATAGCTCACCTCTCACATCACCATCATCATATAAATCAATAATATCATTAGATGGTAACAATAAATGATAGGTTCTGTCATCTTGGAATCCAATAGTAGTAGCCATAGGAGCTGCCGCACTGATTCCCGTATTATCTATTATAAAAATATCCTCTTTTGTAGGATCTTGACTTTGGTAAGAATCCACATATTCAGAATTGCTCAGCAAAGAAATGCTTCCGTCTTCAATTACTTTGGTTGCATAGGCTTTTGCGTTATCCCAATCACCTTTGTACAAATAAACTCTGGCCAGCAAAGCCTGAGCTGCAACTTTCGACATGTAAGCTTTTGCATAATTGGCCTCTTCAATACCAATGGCAGTTCCTAAATTTGCTTCTGCCTCCAGTAAATCAGCAATAATGTTTTCGTAATTATCGTATAACAAATCACGTGACACCAATTGGTCCCAAGCAATATTTTGTAACATATAAGGAACTCCCAGGTGTTGTGCATTAGCCGAATAAGAGTATGGCTGAGCATACAAACGTGTTAAATCGAAATGCGCCAAAGCTCTAATTGCTTTTGCCTCGGCAACAGCCTGTAATTTTTGTGTTTCACTGGCATCTGCAGCATACTCAATATTTTCGATTACATTGTTTGCTGCACTAATTACAGAGTAAATGTGCTCATAACAACCTTCCAAATAATCTTCTTCTCCTATTGCCGTATGCGTAAACTGAAATGCAGGTAAAAAATAGTAAGAGAAGGGATTCCCAAAGGTAATATCATCAAATTTTAAATTCCCTCCTTTTATATCGGCTGCTATTAGCATTTGTTTGCCGTAATAATCTGTATCCCCTATTACGTAATAAACTCCATTTAAAGCTTCCTCAACTCCACTTAATGTGGAAAATAACTGATCATTGGAAATCTTGGTTTCATCTTCCACATCCAAAAAATCGGAACATGATGCAAATCCCAATGCCAATAATCCTATGTATATTAATTTTTTCATATTTCTCTTTTTTTACATCATGATTAAATTCCTAATTTCAACTGAAAGGCAAATGTTCTTGCCTGAGGGAATGGATAACGATACTCCGCAATTCCATTTCTACCAGACACACTACCTTCTCGGTACCATGTATAAATGTTTGATACATTAACACCAATTGAAGCATTTGCCAGTTTAATTGACTCACAAATATGTCTTGGAAAACTATAGTTTAAGGATACTGAACGCAAAGAAATATTTGTTTGATCGTACAGATATCTGGAACTACTATCGTTAAAGGAAACATCTTGTGCCAATCTTGGGATATTTGTAATATCTCCAGGATTTTGCCATCTGTCCAACAGATTTATACTCTTATTGTATAAATACAATTGCTTCTCTTTTTCCATATCTCTTGCAGCATAAGGCATTAATTTGTCTGCTCCATACTCGTAAGAAATCATAAAGTTCAGGTTGAATCCTTTGTATTTAAAGCTATTAGAGAAACCTCCACTAAAATCAGGGTTGCTTTTCCCAATAATAACTCTCTCATTTGTAACACCTGTCAACAGAGAATTATCTTCTGTAATTGAACCATCTTCCATATACCATTGAGGATTACCATTGTCGGGATTCACTCCTGCATATTCGTAACCCATCACCAATGAGGTAGACTCTCCTACAATTAAACCAGCATTGCTTGAAGTAAATCGATCTGCATAAGATGACAAACGATCCAATCTACTCTTGTTAAAGCCAACATTAAAATTGGAATTCCAACGAACTTCTCCCAGCTTAATGTTATTTGCTTTTAAAGTAAACTCAAATCCATAGTTGGTTAAATCGGCAGTATTTACCGAAATTTGATTCCATCCTGTTTCCGGTGGTACATTTAAAGACAGAATTCCATCTTTGGTTTTGTTGTTGTAATATTCTACCTCCAAATTGAACTTCTTTAAAATTTTAGCGGTTAAACCTAGATTGAATTTGTATGAAGTTTGCCAGCCTAACTCTTCATTAGGAGCAGAATATGGCGTTGCTACCAATTTTCCATTGTAATTGGATGATGTGTTATAGCTATACAATCCTCTAGCAGAAAAAGATCCCACTTTTGCGTTCCCCAACTTACCGTAAGATGCTTTTAGTTTTACGAAGTTGACAATGTCATTTTTAATCCAAAAATTCTCCTTCGATACAATCCACGAACCTCCAATAGAAGCAAAATTTTCTACTTGTTGATCTCCACCAAAATAAGAGGTTGCATCAGCACGATAATTGATTGACATGAAGTACTTTTTGTTGAAATCATAGTTGATTCTTCCATAATAGGAACGCATAGCACTCTCACTCTCACTGGCACTAACCTTACTATCCTCATCATCCGGCGCCTGACCCAAAATTTTAATTTTTTCGGTTACCAAATTTTCTTCCTGTGCAGTGGTACTGTTCGAATCGTCGTGCTTTAACTGAATACCAGCCGAAGCTCCAAATGTATGATGCTTATAGGTACCATTATATTCCAGCTGCGTATAAGTAATCCAGTTCTTGTTTTCACTTCGTCTTTCTTTAATGTAACCACCTTTGTCATCACCACGTCCGTTTTCCTCAGAATAAAAAGTATACTGCTTGTTATTGGTATAATCCAAACCAAACATACTGGATGATTTCAAGTTCTTAGTGATATCGATATCCAGTTTTACACTGTTATTGGTATAAAACTTTTCTGATTGATTGGTATTCTGTTCCAAATCAGCCAATGGATTGGCATAGGAATCCATTAAGGTATAATTACCATCCTCATCGTAAACCGGAATATTTGGTTTAAATGCATAAGTTGCAAAGGCTGAATATTTATCAGATTTAAATGTAGAAATACCACCATTATAAGATAATCTTACACCTTTGGCCAATTCAGCATTCAAACTTATACGAGTTGTAATAGCCTCCGAATCGTTCCCTTTGGTAGTAGTTTCATTGTCCTTATAACCAATTGACAAACGATAGGTAGCCTTATCGGTTCCTCCTGAAATACTCAAATTGGATTGATGAGACATTGAATTTTGAAGGGTTAAATCTCTCCAATTCGTATATACATCTGTTCTTCCCACCAAATCAGGAATACTTTCTTCTGAATAACCCGAATTGCGATAAAATTCGGTAGACAATTCAACAAACTGATCGGTATTTAAGTACTGTACTTTATTAATTGGATTGCTCAACAAAGTTTTGTGAGAAAAACTCACCTTTGTTTTTCCTCTTTGTCCTTTCTTGGTGGTGATAATCACAACACCATTTGCCGCATTAGCACCATAAATAGCCGCTGCCGAAGCATCTTTCAAAATCGATACCGATTCAATATCATCAGGGTTAATCAAAGCCAAAGGGTTCGTTGTTATCACCTCATCAGAACCTGTAATATTTTGACTTGGATCAAAAGCATCAATCAATGGTACTCCATCCAATATGTACAATGGTTCACTTGATGCAGTAATATTGGAACCCAAATCAGGCAATGAACTGTTACCACGAATACGAACTTTTATCGGGCTGTTTGGGTTTCCATCTTCCGATTCCAAATACACACCTGCAACTTGTCCTTCCAGCATCTGGTCGACACTTTGTGCATTAGAGTGCTTTAATAAATCGTCTGATTTTACCTGCTCTACCGAACCTACAACCGCTTCACGCGATTTTACGCTACCATAACCAAGCACAACTACTTCGCCTAGTTTCTGATCGGCAGATTTTAATTTTACATTGATAACAGACTGACCTTTTACCGCTATAAACTGAGTTTCGTACCCAATAAATGAAAACAGTAATACTGCATCTTTTTTGGTCAGTTTTAATTTGTATTTACCATCGATATCAGTGGTAACACCATTCGATGTGCCTTTTTCTAGCACTGTAACACCAGGCATACCAAGCTTATCGCTTGCTTCAGTTACTTTTCCTGTTACCATCAGTCCCTGGGCAAAAACTTGGAACTGAAGGCAAACAAGAAATGCTATTAAATAAATTCTTGACATAGACTAGTTATTTAATGATTCTATTGGGGGATAATATTTTTATTTAAATGTATATGGATTCTCTACCTGCTCTATTTCTCCGGTTGTATACACCAAAGTCATCTCTTTCTGAGAAGCCCAATCAGCAATTTCCTGAGGGTCAACCATTCCTTCTATGTAGAAGAATCTTACTTCTGGTTTATCTTCATAGGCTGCCGTAATACCAACAACACCCTTATATTTTTTAGCAACATGATTAGCAAGCTCCTTAAATTTGCTTTCATTTTTAGGAAAATCATCAAGCTCTAACAGAACAGATCTTAACTGCTCCCTTGGGTAAGTTTTATAATCGTTAAATATTGCTTTATACTTTTTAAATGTTCGCTTCATTAAACCTAAACCATTAATCGGAATGGCAGATTTCACTACATCTTTAACTTCGAAAGAATTACTTCTTCGATATTTAATTGAAGCAATTAAGTTTTCAATATCCGATTCGCTTACATTTGCATCGCAAAAAGCAAGCATTCTAACTTCTGAATCGAACTGTGTCTCGAGCTGATAAACTTTTTCTTCTTTAAGAGCTTCTGCCATAATAGCTAGATCGTCTTTGGTTAAATATTTTGCTATTCGAAGTTTGTGAACAACCAATTCCTGATTTAATTCTGGCGCATGAATAAATTGCTTTGATCGACTGTACAACATTTTACGAATGCTTAGCTCGTCAATTTTTGTTGTATCGTAAGTTATCTCTGCTTTTTTATCGCCGATATAGGTAGAAACACCCAGAATACCCTCCACTTCTTTCATTTGGCGTACAAATCCCATAGAGCTGCTAAAACATGTTAAATGGCTCATGTGATTTAAGGTAAATTCCTTCGATTTCTCCATTTGAGCAGGACTTCCCCATGATTTTGAAACTGTAGGTAAATTAAACTGACCAGCTATTATTAAACCTATTACAAAAAGAACCACAACAATTAGAGAAGGCAACCATTTTACATTTAACTTTTCGTTTAAAGTAAGAGCTCCTTCTTTAGGACAAGCCGAGACACAATCTCCACAAAGATTACAATCGGGATGCTTTACCATTTCAAGGTCTGCAACATCGATTCCCTGAGGGCAGGTTCGTGAGCACAATCCACAATCGATACAAGTATGAGAATGACGAGTTATTTTAAGTACAGATTGCTGTTTGGTATCTATTTTAAATATCTCGAGCACATATCCTATCAAACAAATAATTCCAAAAACATATGCAATATCAATTCCTACTTCGAAAAAATACATTGCTGTCATAACAACAATTACAACACTAACACTTATCCAATATTTAAAAATATTCGAAATTGCTCCCAGCGGACATAAATACTTACACCAGAATAATCTGAAAATTACAGATCCTAATACAAAAACAGAGATTGAAATTGTGGCAAATAAATAGTTTACTCTATGCCCAAACATCGTTACACTTCCATAAAAAGGATCGTAAGTTTTACAAAACAATTCTCCTGTTTTTAAAGTAATGGTAAGAGTTAAAAACAGTAATATATACTTCAAACTTCTTAGTGCTTTATCTGGCACACCATTTATATCTTTACGGATTTTTAATTTATCGCCTAACTTGCCTAACCATTCGGATACTGTTCCCAGCGGACACAGGTGACTGCAAAACAATTTACCCAAAACCAATACAGTTACCAGAAAAATAACTCCCATCACCATTTGGGTAACTGTCATATTACAGGCGATAATGCCATCTTGCATTAAAGTTAATAATGCCTGTATTCCTCCCATCGGACAATAGGTCTCAAAATCGACTACGCTTAATCCAATTTGATTCCCTATAAAAAATAGTATAATCAGTCCTAAAACAGAAAACTGTGTGATATTCCTGAAAAGGCTAACTCGTTTTTTACTCATAAGATTTAGATTGATTTTTTAAACTCTACCGAAAAGTGGGAAATGTTACTCGCTCTATCGCCGCATTTTGCGATATGAGACCTTTTGCAAGGTGTCATTTTGCGTTTTGATACCTCTATAGCTTTCTTTTTCTGTTATTTACAATTCTATATGGATTCACTCTAAAAAAGGAGGTATTTACTGATTTCATAGCATGAAACCACCACAATTCCCCTAAAACCATCTTATTTTTCTCATTTACCTTTTCGATATACTTACAAAATCCCTCTTAAAAAGCCGATGCAAATATCAAGGGATATCATCAGCATATCAATACCATGATCTTGGTATTTTTCACAAAAAAAAGCTTGCAACAACCAAATGTTACAAGCTTTCTATTACTGTGTTCGAATATTACTTTTTCTTGTTTTGGCAACAATTTTCATTACCACAGAATTTACTTTTTCCTTTTGATGTACTACTTTTAAATGCAGCTATCCGATCCGGATTAAGTATTAAAGCTTGTTTTAAAAACTTTTTGTTTGTCATTTCTAGCAATTCCTTATTACCAGTTTTATCAACAAGCTTATTTCGTAAGTTTTTCAGGAAATCAAACATATAATCATCCCATAATTCTTCATGATTTCTAAAATAATTGTAAAAATGAAATGGATGCTGGAAATTGTATTTTTTACAAAGGCTAATTGCCTCAGTTTCGGATATCCATAAATAATAACCGACCCGAGCATAACTAAATGTCATCCGATAAAATTCTGCACTTGCTTTATTCCAATCATAAATTTCTCCCTGTAATACAACCCTCAATGAATCTTTATGGGTTTTTATTCGGCTTGGATAAAATTTATTAGAAATTCTAATACTATCGAACTTATCTTTAGAAATTCAAAGTTTTAAATCTTTATTAATGTATTTGTTATTTCGGTTAAATAATGGTTTATTATTTTGAGTATTATCCTGCGCATAAACAAAAGCGAATTGACAAACCACAGACATTAATAATATTAAATATTTAATTCTCTTTAAAATCATAATATGCCCCCCTCAAATAGATTAATTATCTTTCTATTACAATACTATCTATATTCTCTCTAAAATACACATACAATATCTTCAGGTATGTCAATAACATTTCTTTTTTAGTGTATCATAATAAGTTTCTTCATCAAAAAACAAACGGAAATAAGAGTAGAATTAAGTGAACAGTCACTGAAATGAGAGGGAAAAAAATTGGAATCGCGTGTAAAAGTCTGTGCGGACCTAATACTAAATCTGCAAACACTAAAAAACAGCCTAAAGATTGTTAAACTCTTAATGAATATCAACAAGTCAATTTCGGATAACCAGCTACCTACTCTTTACTTTTAATATACTCGGTAGGAGTAATATCGTAAAATTGCTTGAATACACGATTGAATGAAGATTTGGAGTTAAATCCGCATTCATAAGCTAAATACAATAAAGTCTCGTTTTTATGTGCATTTTGCTCGATAAACTCCACAAAGTGTTTTACACGATAGGAATTTATAAAGTCGGAATAAGATCGGTTAGCACAACGATTTATCGATTGCGAAATAATATGCTCTGGCAATTCTATCATAGATGATAATTTGCGCAATGTTAAATCGCCATCTTTATATACTTTATGGAGTACGATAAAATCGCAAATTTGCTGGTATTGCTTGTCAAATTGTTGTGTATTGTCTTCCTCTTCAATCTCATTTCTCTGAACTACCTGTTCTAGCTCAGCATTAAATGGCTGTGCAAAAACATAAGCATACCTAGAATAAATATGAACAAATGAAATTACAAAAATAGTGACAACAATATCAATTAACATTACCTGATCGATTAGAAAACTAACACCCAAACCAGATAATAATTTTATTAAAAATATAAGAGATAGTAGAATTAACACTCCATTTCCAACACTGTTAATCCATTTAATCACACAAGGATTTTCTTTACAGAAAATGCTGTTTCTCCTCTCCTTCCAGATTTTGACATACGTAACCAGAACATAAGCCAAAGTAATAGCAAACTTCATATAGACAGAAACGACCGAATAAATATTATCGGAATGAGAACATCCACCTTCACCAATACAATCGACCAAGCCCATCGATTTTACAATTGTTTTATAACCCATATAAATGGTAAATGGAATTAAATGCAGCAGGTGTCTTTTTTGGAAACGAAAAGATTTATTAATCAAACTCTGTATGTAAAAATAAAATACTGTTCCATGCAAAACATGGCTACCACAAGCAAATTCGTATACAGTATGAAAATCTTCGAACAGATTTTGAGAAGACAGAAAAAAAGTAACTTCAGCCAGAGCTACAAGAAATAACCAGAATATAAAAATACGATCGGAAAGATGATTTGTATTACGTGATAGGGTTGATACAATAAAATATATCAATATAGCCAAACAAATCACAAATAAATAATCCATACACTCCTACCACTTCAAATTAATAATTCTCTCTCACAAATGCATTGCAATTTTAACTATTAAATCATTTAGATGCAAGGTTTAATTTTCTTTAAATTAACAAACACAGGCATTTATTACATAGTTGAATTAAGTAAAAGACATGAAAAATAGATAATTTTCATGTCATATATAATGTTAGGTAAAGTATAATTAGTATTTTTCACACATATCAATCGAGAAAAATATAGAAATTTGGATCGTACAAAAACACTTAAAATTCGAGTATGAAAAATATAAAATCGAGACAGTAATAATTTCTTGATCAGATTTTAATTACAAATTTTATTTTGTCTTTTGTTCTATAGCTCATCGATTCAAAATACAACAAATTAATTTACAAGATAAGGCAAGCGGATTATAATAATATCAATATCTAAAGTGATATAAAAAGATAATTTTCGATTTCTATAAAAATATAAGAGTAATAAATTATATTATTCAACAAACCAAATATCAACCCTTTATTTCTTTTTATTAGAACGCTAAAACAAAAATGTAATCATATTTTTAATTATTACACTAAATAATCAGAACAAATTCGAACAAAGCCCGTAGAAATGCTAGTGGTATAAAAAATAATACTACCCAAGTACGTAAAACATATTTAGCATTATGAGATATTTCTTATTATTTATTTTAATTATTACATTAGCAATACCTGTATCTAGTCAAAAAAAAACAGATAGCTTACTAAATGTATTGAGCCATACTAAAGATGAAAACAAAGCATATATTTATGATCAGTTAGCGCAGGAATATTTCTATAATAATATTATATTACTAAAAAACTATGCTAAAAAAGCCGATTCACTGGCCAAAATATATCAGATAGACAGTACTAGAGTAAAAGCTCTTAATAAGCTAACTTATTCATCCATACAATTAGGAGAGGCAAATAGAGCAAAACAATATAACAAAGAGGCCATTAATCTGGCCACAAGAAAAAACTTAACAAAAGGAAAAATTACTTCGAGATATTATACAGGTTTTATTTATTATGCTATAGGACAAACCGATAGTTCGCTTTATCACCTTAACAAAGCATACAAAGAAGCAATAGCCATCAGCAATCCAATTCTTAAACTACAGTGTTTAAACACAATAGCCATTAACTATTTAAGTCAGGGTAATTATAATGTTGCCTTAAAAAACTTTACCAAAGCCTTTAATATTGCCGATAGTCTTAATTTAAAAACGAGAATAATAAACCTATCTTTAAACATTGGAACAACTTTACTGTATAACGAAGAACTTGAAAAAGCAATTACATATTTCGAAAAAGTAATTGCATCATCTGATACTACAAGTGCATCGCTTGCTTATGCATCGGCATTAAATAATATCGGCACCTGTCATAACAATAAGAAAAACTATAAAGCTGCTCTCGAGTATTTTAATAAAAGTTTATCTGAATTCAGTAAGCTTAATAATAAGTTACATATTGCTCAGGTTTATGCTAATTTAGGGCAAACAAATTTGTCGCTAAACAGAACAGAAGCTGCAGAAGATTATTTACAACATGCCATTTCCTTAAACAGAGAAGGTAAATCATCGGGACAGCTTATTATAAATTTAATTTTACTTGGGGAATTGCAAATTCAACAAAAAGAATATTTAAAAGCTAAATATAGCATTGATGAAGCCAACCAATTGATTAAAACTAATAAGGTAAACAATAATAAAACAGATTTATACAAAATATACAGTAAATATTACAAAGCAACTAAACAACTAAATAAAGCTCTGTATTATAAAGAAAAAGAACTATTCTTAAGAGACAGTATTTTTCAAAAAGAACGACAGTTACAAATTTCCGAACTCGAAACAAAATTCCAAACTCAACTTAAAGAAAACGAGAATGAAAACTTACGAAAGGATTTATCATTAAATAAACTTCAGGTAGAAAAACAAACTCAACTGCGAAATTTCTTTTTTATTCTGGCTGTTCTGGTATTTATTTTAGTGGTAATTTTGCTAAACAGAGCCCGTATAAAAAAACGAGCTCACAAAATAATTGAAAAACAAAGTAAGGAACTAAAAGTAGCAAATCAAACTCAAAATAAATTCTTTTCTATTGTTGCTCACGATTTAAAAGCACCATTTAGTGCATTAATTGGATTAAGTCAAATACTATCCTTAAATTATGATGAACTTAATGATTCGGAGAGAAAAACTTACATTAATGATTTATATAATGCTTCTAAAAACTCCTTTGCCCTTGCTGAAAATTTATTAACCTGGTCGAGAGTACAAAAAGGCAACATAAGTATAAAAAAGGAAATATTAGATTTACCTTCCATTGTGCAAGACAGTATTTTACCTTTGCAGGCTAGTGCTAAACTTAAAAACATATCTTTAAATAACTTAATAGAACTAAGCCCACTTGTATTGGCCGATAAAAGATCCATTGAAACGGTAATTGTTAATCTGGTAAATAATGCTCTTAAATTTACTCCCGAAGGAGGTAAAATAAATATTACCGCTAATTCTGAAAATAAGCATTTAATTATCTCGATAAATGATACTGGTGTAGGTATGTCGCAAAAACAAATAGATGCTCTTTTTAGAATAGACAAAAATTCATCTACAAATGGAACCAATAATGAACTGGGAACAGGTTTAGGTTTAATTCTTTGTAAAGAATTTATTAATATGAATGATGGAGAAATTTGGGTAAAAAGTGAATTGGGTGTTGGTTCAACATTTAGTTTTTCTATACCATTAAACTAGCAACAACAAACAAATTACATTATATATTAACATATAATTTATAAAGAGTCGTTGAAATATTATTCGATGGCTCTTTTTGTTATGCTATATTTCATTTTCTTGCAACAAACTATAATATCCAAATAATTATAATAATTAATAAGAAGCTTTTTAATTATCTCGTATTTTTCTGCTACTTTAGATATGCTTTTATATAAATTTACCATACTATGGAACCTATACTTCTAAAAACATCGCTTAGCATTACTGATATTAATACCCTAATATTGAATGGTGTAAACGATATGGATATTAATCAGGATAAACGCGAGGAAATACAAAGCGAATGCGAAAAACTATCGCAAGCTTTCGTTGATGCAATTACATATCATTTGGATAATGGCAAAGAACCAAACTCTTCGTATGCCTTTCAAATTGCAATAAAATTTAACAGTTTAATTGAGACATTTCGTATTATTTTTACTCACAATTACGAAAAAGATATTCTGCTTGCTTTTGGAATTAGTGCAATATGGTTAAGCATTCTTAATGGATTAGATGCTGAGAGTGGTATCATGCCAAATCATCCATTTAAAAGAGAAGTTGCAAATAGCAGCAGATCAATAAGCGAAATTTTAGATGCGGTAAAAACAGCTAAATAATTACAGCTTTATCAATATAGAAATCCCCGAAATGAATTATCATATCGGGGATTCTGAATTATAGTGGTTGAGCTTAGAGTCTACTTATTCTCCTGAGCAAACTTACGTCCTGCATGCAATGCTTTTATATTCATTTCTACAACCTCTTCTCCTTTTCTTCCGAAAATTTTACGAATTCCGTCCTCAAGATACTCAAAAGGAACATCGATAAAAGGTGAAGCTGCACCCAACATCACAAAATTAAAAGCACGCTTAGAACCTGTAGTTTCTTCGGCAATTTTATCTGCATCAATTAATACATAATTAGGAAGTGCCTTAATTGTCTGTTCCAATTTTTCCATTTCAGGATAATCGGGAATATTAATAAAAGGAGTTGAGTTAGCAACTACATACCCTCCTTTTTTTAAGTATGGCAAATAACGCAATGCTTCCATTGGCTCTACCGATAAAATAATATCAGCACCACCTTTGGGTATTAAATCAGAATAAATTGGCTGATCAGAAATTCTCATGAACGACTGGACATCTCCTCCTCGCTGGCTCATGCCGTGAGTTTCAGCCTGTTTCATATTTAAGTTATTGTCTAAAGCAGCAGAACCTAAAGCAGCAGCAATTGATAAAATACCCTGTCCGCCAACACCTGCTATGACCATATCTGTTTTCATCTCTTTTGTTTTAGTATCAAGTACAAAATAAACAGTAGCAAGACCATTTATAAAACTATTGGATAATTACTTTTTCTCTTGCTTATCTTTTTTGTAATTGATAATTATTAATTGATAATTATTAATTAAACTATGCTTTAGCAGCAGATTTTGCTTTCATAGCTTTTTTTAATTTCTGATCTCTAATATTTTTTTGAACGCAAATACGACGTGGAATTATTACAGACACACCCTTGTAATTACACTCTTTACGAAGAAGATCTTTTAAATCGTCTCGTTTTTTAGGTACTGCTGTTATTACATGAAGATGATCTGCATCAACACCCAAACCTTCACAAATTGATTCCAATTTGCCTTTTGCCGAAGATTTTTGTCCTCCAGTCATCGAAATGGATTCATTATCAGAAATAATTACTGTAATTGGACTTCCTTCGTTAACGGCATCCAATAAACCAGTCATTCCCGAGTGAGTAAAGGTAGAGTCGCCAATAACTGCAACCGATGGAATTAATCCTGCATCGGCAGCCCCTTTAGCCATGGTAATAGATGCACCCATATCAACACAAGAATTAATTGCGTTAAATGGAGCCAAGGCACCTAAAGTATAGCATCCAATATCAGAAAATACTCGTCCTGCTCCATACTCTGCAATCACCTCGTTTAATGCTTTATAAACATCGATATGAGAACAACCAACACATAAAGCAGGAGGA
Source organism: uncultured Marinifilum sp. (assembly GCF_963677195.1). Taxonomy (NCBI): domain Bacteria; kingdom Pseudomonadati; phylum Bacteroidota; class Bacteroidia; order Marinilabiliales; family Marinifilaceae; genus Marinifilum; species uncultured Marinifilum sp. The sequence goes on along the minus strand of NZ_OY781918.1, from coordinate 2,817,259 downwards.
CGAGCGGCAACTAAATCAGGAACATCGGCACCATCTTCAATGTCGAATCCTAAGGCTCTTCCAACCATATCGGGAGTTAATTCACCATCGCGGGATAGAGTACCATCTAAACGGCCCAAAACAGCTTCTTTTTTCAAATATCCTTTTAATAATTCTTCAATTACCGGATATCCTTCTTCTAAAACCATCACTTTATCGCATTCCGAAGTGATTTTTTCAATCATTGTGCGAGGAATTGGATACTGACAAACTTTTACTACCGGATACGGACATTCTCCATTAGCATAGTTCTCCATTAAATAATTATAGCCCAATCCACATGCAATAATTCCCATCGATTTATCTGCTCCCTCGGCATAAGCGTTAAATTCAGACTCTTCGGAAGCAGCTTCGAATTTCTCCTGGTTATTTAAAAGTAATTTATATCGCTTACGAGCAATAGCAGGAAGTAATACAAATTGCACTTTATCCTCTGGTAATTTTAAGTTATTTTGATCTTTAACTTCGGTAACTCGGGTAACTCCTGCTCGTGAGTGTGCAAGGCGTGTTGTAATTCTGATTAATACCGGAATACCACAAGCTTCGGATAATTCGAAACCATAACGAGCCATATCATAAGCTTCCTGCTGATTTGATGGTTCCAAAATTGGCATCATAGCAAACTTACCGTATACACGTGAATCTTGCTCATTCTGAGAAGAGTGCATTGATGGATCATCGGCAACCACCACAAGCATACCACCATTGGCTCCTGTAATAGCTGAATTCATAAAACAATCGGCTGCTACATTTAAACCCACATGTTTCATACATACCATAGAACGCTTACCGGCATAAGACATTCCCAAACCAGATTCCATAGCAGTTTTCTCGTTAGCAGCCCATTCGCGATGGATATTCAGCTTTTGTGCCTGCTTTGAGTGTTGAACATATTCTGTAATTTCGGTTGAAGGTGTTCCAGGGTAAGCATAAACTCCGGACATTCCGCCATCGATTGCACCCTGTGCAATGGCTTCTACACCTAATAGTAAAGACTTTTGCATGATATATTTGTTTAACTATTTTGTTTTCTTTTATTTACACGACTCATACAAAACAATTGTATGTATCATAAAAGAGTGATTATCTATTTGATACTACTAAGTTTCAAATTCAATAATCAATAAAATAAATGTGTATAGGAATAGTAACCCTAAATATTTAGGATCAAGGAAGAGGATGGATATTAAAGTCCACCAAAAATCTCAAAGTAGCTTACCAGGTAAGCAAGAACATAAAAATAAATTTCAATTAAATTCATCTATTTACTTAGAGTTTGTAACAAAAAAGGCTTTTCTCCTTTTATTTGCTGCTAAAATACATTTATTTGAGTTAACATCAATAAAAAATAAATGAAAGAGATAAGTTTAGAATTAATTCAAATAACGAAAACGGTTGCGTTGATTATTACATTAATCTGAATACTACCAATTAAGATTAAAAACAATTATCTATTGCTTAAAAATACTAGCCTTTATCCTGCCCAAATCATCAAAAACAAACCGATTGGCTAATAGTATACTTACTATCAAATTTAAGGAACTTCCAACAAAAATGGCAATCATTATTAATATTTGATATTTAATGGCAATAAAGAGGTGAACTACCTCCCAGTATTTGTCCTGTCATCATTCCTGGTAAGGATATTAAACCAATAACCGACATGTTTGCGATTAAAGGATTTAAACCTTTTGCAATGGCTTCGCTTATAAATGGTGCAAGTGTTTGTTTTTTGTTGTTGGTATTAATCAAAAGAAAATAATAGAGATCCTGCTCTTTTACTAATCTATCAAAATATGTACTTATTCCCACAATGTTATGATTTAGGGCATTCCCCAATATCATACCAGATATAGGCACAAAATATCTTGCATCAAACAAATAATCGAGATGAATAACAATACCCAAAAAAAATGAATCGAGTATTAGTATACTTGTAAATCCGGCAAGAAAAAATGGAAAAATAAAATATCGATAATTTAATCCTACTCGCTTTATTGTGGTAAAAGCACCAACCAAAATCATTATTACAACCCAAATAATATTTATCCATGCATTGTTCCAATCAAAGATATACTCTAAATAAACAGCAATCAACGACAATTGGATTATCATTCTTAAAATTGCAATAAAAGTATCTTTTACAATTCTTACTTTAAAATATACAAAACCAGCAATAGGAATTAGTAAAATCAGAAATCCGAATGCCAAACTTCCAATGCTTATATCTACAATTTCTTTCATAAACTTATGTTGCGATTACAATAGTTAATCCATTTCGCATTGTGCGAACTAGAAAGAATAGTTAGTCCACTTGTATCATTTAGTAGCTTAATTAACAAGTCAATAGAATGATTATCCAAAGCAGACGTGGGCTCATCCAGACAAAGAATTGGCTTATTCATACTTAAACAAGTTGCAATAAGAATTCTCTGTCTCTCTCCCCCACTAATTTCATTAAATGCTTTTAATTTACCTACTTTTCTTACTCCCAATTTATCGCAACAAGAAGTAAAAGTTTCGATATTTTGTTTATTAAAATTCAGAAAATGAATTAATTCATTCGTAGAGTTAACAGGTAAATTAACATTTTGCGGAAGCCAGGCCATCTGGTTTCTAATTTCATTAAGATTAGCAGAACTCAGCTCTAAGCCATTAATGGTAAGCTTTCCCGAATTGGGTATTAAAATTCCCATTATCATTTTTAGCAAACTTGTTTTGCCTTTCCCCGATTCTCCACTAAAACATAGGGATTCTCCCTGTTTAAGATGAAAACATAAATCCTTACAAATTACATGCTCTTTAATTTTGAGGCTTAAATTTTCGCATCTTATCATTAGAAGTAATATTATCTTAAGTAAATCATTTATTAAAAATAAGATTAATATTCATGCCAATCAAACAAATTTAATTACAATATGCTGATAAAATTGTTGTGGGAATATTCTCAATTGTGTGAGAATTTATATATTTAAAAAACGACAAACATCCCATATTTACTAAGATAAACCCACATAAAACATATAAATCTGCTGTGCAACATATATAATTTTCGGGAAGAAAATGTGCTTAGTTTTAATGAAATCTTACATTTGCACTATAAATATGTGTATATCTACATATCCAATTGGATAAACATTCATTTGGGTAAATATTAATCTGAATAAATATAAACTTTTATAAATATATCAACACAATGGCTAAGTATTTAATAATAGGTGGTGTAGCAGGAGGTGCAACAACAGCTGCCCGATTAAGAAGAATAGACGAATCTGCCGAAATCATCATGTTTGAAAGAGGTGAGCATATATCTTATGCAAATTGTGGCTTGCCATACTATGTAGGTGGAGTAATTAGTGAAAGAGAAAATTTACTTTTGCAAACTCCCGAAAGCTTTAACAAACGACTAAATGTTGATGTGCGTGTTAAAAATGAAGTTGTTACAATTAATCGCAAAGATAAAACTGTAGACATAAAAGACCTAAACAACAATACTACCTATACAGAAACCTACGATAAATTAATTGTATCGCCAGGTGCTGAGCCTATAAAACCACCTATTCCAGGTATTAAAGACGAAGCTATTTTTACTGTTCGTAATGTTATGGATACGGATAAAATAAAAAGCTATTGCGAGAACAAACAACCCAAAAAAGCAGTTGTTGTTGGAGCTGGCTTTATTGGACTTGAAATGGCCGAAAACCTTCATCATTTAGGAATGATGGTTACCATTGTTGAAATGGCTGAACAGGTAATGACTCCATTAGATTATGAAATGGCTGCCGAAGTTCACCAGCATCTTAAAACAAAAAATGTTGAGTTCTATTTAAAAGATGGTGTTAGCGAGTTTAAAAGAGAAGGTGATTATATTAATATTCTTTTACAATCGGGTCGTAAGGTAGAAGCCGATATGGTTATTCTTTCGATTGGAGTTCGTCCGGAAACCAAATTAATAAAAGAAGCAGATATTGAATTAGCACCTAATGGTGGTATAAAAGTGAATGAATATCTTCAAACCAGCGATGAAAATATATATGCACTGGGCGATGCAATGGCATTTCCACATCCCATTACTGGTAAATATACCAACACATATTTAGCTGGTCCGGCTAACAAACAAGCAAGAATGTTGGCCAACAACCTGGTTAACGGACACAAACAAAAATACAAAGGAGCCATTGCCACAGCCATTGCTAAGGTGTTCGATCTTACTGTAGGATCTACAGGATTAGCAGAGAAAGTCCTAAAAAAAGAAGGAATTAAATATATTTCTAACATTATTCATGGAGGTTCTCATTCGGGCTACTATCCTGGAGCAATGCCAAGCACAATTAAAATAACCTTCGATCCAGAGAATGGCAAACTATTCGGAGCACAAATAATTGGATACGAAGGTGTTGATAAGCGAATTGATCTTATTGCAACAGTTCTGCAAAGAGGTGGTACTATTTACGATCTGCAAGAAATTGAACACGCTTATGCGCCTCCATTCTCTTCGGCAAAAGATCCTGTTAATCAGGCCGGATTTACAGCTGGTAACATTATAGAAGGATTGGTAAATATCATTCATTGGGATGAATTAAGCCAACTACATGCTGCCAATAATTTTATTATGGACGTGAGAACTCCAGATGAGTTCGAATTGGGGTATATGGAAGGTGCTGTTAACATCGAATTAGATGAAATCAGAAACCGTCTGGATGAAATTCCTACTGATAAAAAAATCATTCTTTACTGTGGAGTTGGATTACGCGGTTATTTTGCAGCCAGAATTTTAATGCAAAAAGGCTTTAAAGAGGTTTATAATTTAAGTGGTGGATATAAAACCTACGAATACGCTACCTGTAAGCAAAGTAATGAAGATATCTTCGAAAACTGCTATATAGCCACAGATGGTCACATTTACAGAGGAAAACCAAATACTGAAACAGAAACCGCAACAACTGAAAAATCTGATATAAAAACCATTGAAGTTGATGCTTGTGGTTTGCAATGTCCGGGTCCTATTATCAAGCTTAAGCAAGAAATGGATAAATTGGAAGATGGAGAACGCTTACAACAAAAGGTTACCGACGCAGGTTTTACAAAAGATGCCGAAGCCTGGTGTAAAATGACTGGTAATAAGTTAATTTCTATCGATTCGGAAAAAGGTGTTTATACTGCTGTTATCGAAAAGCAGAAAAAAGAGAAACAGAGCAGTACATCAGTAGACTTGCCAAAAAACAAAACTTTGGTTGTTTTTTCTGATGATATGGATAAAGCTTTAGCAACATTTGTAATTGCCAATGGAGCGGCTACAACCGGGCATAAAGTAACCCTATTCTTTACTTTTTGGGGATTAAATATCATTAAAAAAGCGAGAAAACCTAAAGTCGATAAAGATTTAATGGGTAAAATGTTTGGCAAAATGATGGCTGGCAGTGCCGATGATCTTAAGCTATCGAAAATGAATATGATGGGATTAGGATCGAAAATGATGAAGAAGCGAATGCTTGCCAAGAAAGTAGATTCTCTAGAGGATTTAATTCAAACTGCTATGGACAACGGTATTGAAATGATTGCTTGCCAAATGTCTATGGATGTAATGGGAATTACAAAAGAAGAACTTCTGGATGGAGTACAAATTGGTGGTGTTGCTTCTTATTTAGCCGAAGCAGAACAATCAAACCTTAATCTTTTCATTTAAATTAGATAATATCCGGTTTAAAAAGGGCTGCCATTGGTAGCCCTTATTTCATTTTAGTCATTATCTTCTAAAGAAAATATTTCTTCAACTTTACACTCAAAATAACGAGCCATTTTTAAGGCCAAAAGTGTAGAAGGAACAAATTTCCCTTTCTCAATCGCATTAATCGTTTGTCTTGATACACCTATTTGCTCAGCCAATCCTGCTTGGGTAATGTCTTTTTTAGCTCTCTCTACTTTTATTGTATTTTTCACAATTACCTTATTTAATGATTACTCTGTCCCAAATTTCCACTTCTTATTGTACACATATATAATGGTAAAAAATATTAAATGCAGTTGCAAAATATAAAATCCATTTAGCTGATATGTTGGCCTTACCCAATATATAAATCCTGTAAATAACCAGGTAACTAATAAAGCCTGAGTCAAACATTTTGCTCGCAATTGCTGATAAAATTCATCTTCCGATTTTTCTTTTGAGAACAAATACAAAATAAATCCAGACAATGATAAAATCAGACTAATTTTTAAATAGTTATCTTTTTCTTTCTCAGAAAAGTAGGGTTGATAAGCTAATGTCTGATCTACTTTTGTAGCTTCTTCATTTAATATGCTAGTTTCAAAATCGTTTCTTCCAGCTAATAAACCACGCATAAATTCATCTACATTTCCAATACATGACAGAACAATTGCTATAAAAACAAACAATACACCAACATACTTTAGCTGGTAAGGAAAATAGGTTTTCATTTTTTCAATATTATAAATTAAACATCTTATTTATTTCGTGCACAAAACAAATGTAAAGTTTATTTTACTTTAAGACAAATATTTTTGATTTTTAGAAACTGAAACACGACAATAAGTAAAAATTAAATACATATTTATTACATACTAAGTCTTACCTACTCTTATAGAGAAGGAACTTGTATATTGTCAAATATTAAACTAAAAACTGGCAAAAAGCCAGAGTAAGTTAAGTTAGCTTAAACCTATAAATTAAGAGCTCAGCAATACTTATAAAAGGCTTTTAATTACTGGACATTGCCCTAATAATTTTGTAAATTGAGTATTGCGTTTAAGTTCCTCCGAATTTAATTAAGCATAGAAATAAACTTTAAAATCGGAAGTACAATATTATAGTAGAAATTTGAATTCAATTGCCTTGACCTTAGTTTCAATCTTAAAAAAACTCAACTGTGCAATTGATTATTCATTATATCAGGTTACGTCATTTTCCTGTATCTCGTTACTTGGTAATTATTATTAAATAATTTAAACAGGATATAAATGTACTACATTGTTAGTAGTTAGTGGTTAGCCGAAACAACAGATTTTTTTTGTAGTCCCTATCTCTAAGAAATTCTGTTGTTTCATTCTTCTAATGATTCTTTATCTTCTTTTTTTGACAGCTTCATCCATACATAAACACCACCCATAATACATAAAAAAGCACTTACTTTAAGATATTGCTTTAAAAGAGCTAGAGAGGAATTTTCCCAATTCTGAAAAATATCAGTATTATTCATTATAATTATTCCACCAATTGATAAAATAAAAATACACACTAAAGCTATAGAAAACGGTTTTATATTTGTCATTGTATGTTGATTATAAACGAATAAAAAGGCTAAATATTAATAAATAAATCCAATATAAAGTCATCCTTTATTATGCTAATTTAATGATAATTATTCTCAATAATAAGGTGTTATTAATTCTAAAAAAAGCAGACTTTATGTCTGCTTTTTTTAGAAAAATATATTATTTCATCTACAATTGAAAAAGCTTATCCATCACTTCCTTCACTTCACTTAGTTCAGGGTTAATTTCGAATACATGCGATGGTTTTAGATAACAAACTTCCTTTTCACGTTTGAATCGTTCTTCTCCACCTCCTGTAATATTTAACATTACACAAGAATCTTTATCTAACTTACCTTCTTTAGCGTAATTGATTAAAGTTGCCACTGCTACTGCTGCCGCAGGATGAATATCATTACCCTCTTTTTCTTCGAAAATTTTTGCAGCTTCGGCAGCCTCATCGTTAGTTGCTTTTAAAACATCGCCTCCGGCGTCTTTCATGGCATCGTACAAACCACCTGTAATTGAATACGGAGGCTTACGATTAGAAAGTACTTTTGCAACGATCTCTTCAACTTGTTTTCTGGCCAAATTATCATCTAATGGTAAAATTTCTCTCGAATCCTCTTTCCATGCATCATACATAGGAAGAAAAGGTGTGTTTTGAGAAACCATTAATTTCATTTTATTGTTGCCAAATCTTCCATCCTCTATAAAGCGCAGATTTGCTTCCCATGCTGCAATAGCACCAGTTCCCGAACCTACGGCCTGAAAATAATAATCAGGAATTTTTCCTATCTCAGTAACAGCAGAATTTACAGTACAAGCCATTCCATCGCGACGAGCTACATTTTTAGCTCCACCTTCGGCAATAAATCCATCTAACTGACAAGCAATATTTGACAAGTGAATGGCATCGAAATAATCGCTACCCGATTTTGTTGCCACCAACTTAACATTATCTTTAATTGGCTCACCAAACCACAATGCATTCAAATTATCTTCGGGAACACATAATAACAATGGAATATTATTATCGGAACAGACTCTAGCAAATGCCCTTGCTGTATTTCCTGCCGAAGCAACAACTAATATTTTATTGTTATTATCTAAACGACCACAAACAGCGTAAGCCTCTGTCTCTTTAAACGAACAAGTTCTAAAATTAGCTCCTTTCTCTGGCCAGTATCCACTATATGTAATGTATAGATTATTCAAACCAAGATATTTTGCTAAACCTTCACTCTTATAGGTTGCAGGAGCCGAAGATCCTTCAAGAGTTTTTGATATAGGTAGCCAATCGGAAAATTTATAGATTCCCATTGAATTATCCTTAACATCAATTTGCTTTTTATTATAAATAGCTCTAATTAAAGCAGGTTTTTCTTCTCCTGGAGCATCAAGCGTCCATCCAGCATCCTCAAACTTTTTTCCGGTTTGCATCGACTCCAGAATATAGTCGGTTGGTCGAAAATCTTTTGTCATTTTTACACGTTTTGATTTTGAAGATGTAAAAATAATCATTTTACTTTATACTTAAAGTTTTTAAAAGGATTAGATTAAATGAATATTTTCTTTTTTAATATAATTATGAAACAATTTTCTAATTAGACTTTATTTCTATACACAAAATCCTATATTTAATAATCAAAAAATAAATTTGAATAAAAAACTACTACAAATCTTTTATAATTTGTTTTATAAAACAATAATTTGAATAGAAAAACAAAATTCTAATGACTATAAAATGGGGAATTCTTGGTGCAGGAAAAATTGCACATAAATTTACAAATGATTTTAAGGCTGTTTCTAACGGTTCAATTACAGCTGTTGCATCCCGATCTTTATCCCGATCTAAAGAATTTGCAAAGCAATACAATATCGAAAAAAGTTATGGATCCTATCTCGAAATGTTACAAGATTCCGACATTGATATAGTATATATTGCAACGCCTCACAATTTTCATTTCGAACATGCCTCTATGTGTTTAAACAATGGCAAATCGGTATTATGTGAAAAACCTGTATGTGTAAATTCTAATGAATTTGAATTACTATCGCAACTTGCTAAGGAAAAACAGCTTTTTTTTATGGAAGCTTTATGGACCTACTATTTACCTGCCATTTTAAAAAGCATGGAGTGGATTTACACAGGCAAAATTGGCGAAGTTAAACAAATACAAGTAAGCTTTGGTTTTAATGGTGATATGAACAAAGAAGGTCGTTTGGCCAATTCTAATTTAGCTGGTGGCGCTTTACTTGATATTGGTATTTACGGAATTGCGATTTCGGAACTGGTTTTTAACGATAAAGTAGAAGATATACAATCTAAGGCTCATATAGGTAAAACTGGTGTAGACGAATACAATACTATCCAAATTAAATACCAAAATGGTGGGATGGCACAAATTTCAAGCTCATTTGTATCTAATATGAAAAACGAAGCTGTTATTTATGGTACCAAAGGAAGAATTGAAATTCCTAAGTTTTGGATGGCTAAAAAATCAATATTAATTTCTGATAAAGAATACCTCGAATTTATTGATGATACTCCTGAAATGGGATACAACTATGAAGCTTTTGCTGTTAACAGATTATTGGAAAAAGGGAAATTAGAAAGCCCTGTTATTCCTATTTGGAAAAGTAAAAAAATACTAAGTTTACTCGATCAGGTTAGAAAACAAATCGGATTAGAATATCCTTTTGAAAAGTAGAATATGAATACAAATGAAATTATTTTAGGTAAAGGTATAGCTGGCATAAAATTCGGAATGAATAAAGCCGAAGTAGAAAAAACTCTGGGCAAAGCCGATGAAATTGGAGAATACTCTCTTTCGCCGGAAGAAAATAGTATTACCCTTTTTTATCCAGACAGAGGCTTAAGTTTTACTTTCGAATCGCTTGATCAGGATAAGCTTAGCTATATCTCTATTTATAAGGAGCAGTATCAACTGTTTAATTTCATTAAAATTGGCTTAAGCAAAAAAATGCTTTTAGACGAATTGGAGCACTTCCAATTGGGAAAACCCGAATTTGAAAATGCCGAATCAGAAGAATTTCCAACTCATGAATTAATCTATTTTGCAAACGAAAACCTGCACCTTTGGCTCGATGACAATAAAATATCAGAAATTCAATTCGGACCTTTTTGGGAAGATATGAAAACCATTGTTTGGGAAGAATAATTTTTTTTAATTTCCTGAACAATAAGTAGCTATACAAAACCTACTCTAAAATGACATTTATTTTTTACAAAAAAGTCAACAAAACAGCCATAGTAATGCCTTTTTTTATATATTGCACCACCGTATCACAATACAACTAATATTATCTCCTAATCAAAAGTTACGCTAATTCTAGCGAACATAAAAAGATGGTTTTTAAAGTTATAAACTGATGTTATCAATTACATCATGGGTGAGTTGTATACAATTCACTCAGGAAAAACCATAAATATGAATAAATTATCCTACGAGCATGGCAGCTCTGAAATACCTTTACTGGGCGAAACAATTACCCAAAGACTGAGAAAAACAGTAGAACAATTTCCCGATAAAGATGCATTAATAGTTCCTTTTCAAAATTATAGAGTTACTTATCAGGAGTTTTGGAATCAGATAGAAGATGTTGCCAAAGGATTACTCGCATTCGGAGTTAAAAAAGGCGATAGAATAGGAATCTGGTCTCCCAACCGACATGAGTGGGTAATTGTACAATTTGCCACAGCCAGAGTTGGTGCCATTTTGGTAAATGTAAATCCAGCTTATAAAGCATCCGAACTAAAATTTGCTCTTCGCCAATCGGAAATTAGTTTACTAATTATGTCGAAAAACTTTAGAAAGACAAATTATTTTGAAATTATACAGGAAGTTAGAAAATCGTGTATTCACTTAAAGCAAATTGTGATTCTTGATAGAGACTGGCAAGCCTTGATCGAAGCCGGAAAAAGAATTACAACTGGAGAAATAGATGAAATAGAAAGTAGTCTGCAGTTCGACGATCCAATTAATATTCAGTATACATCGGGAACAACAGGATTTCCTAAAGGAGCTACACTCACTCATCACAATATTTTAAACAACGGCTATTTTATTGGAGAAAGACTTCATTACAATGAAAACGACAGAGTTTGCATTCCTGTTCCATTTTATCATTGTTTTGGAATGGTATTGGGAAACTTAGCATGTATAACCCACGGAGCCGCAATGATAATTCCTGGCGAAGCTTTCGATGCCGAAACAGTACTAAAAACTATAGAGGAAGAAAAATGCACCTCGCTTTATGGAGTTCCTTTAATGTTTATTGCCGAATTAGAACATCCTAATTTCGATAAATATAATTTAAATAGCCTACGAACTGGCATTATGGCTGGTGCTTCCTGTCCCGAAAAAGCTATGCGAGAGGTTCAGGAAAAAATGAATATGAAAGAAGTTGCCATTTGTTATGGTATGACAGAAACATCGCCAGTATCAACACAAACTTTCGTAAACGATAAATTAGATAAACGCGTTGGTACGGTAGGTCGAGTTCATCCTCATCAGGAAATAAAAATTATTAATCCCGAAACAGGTAAAATTGTTGAGCGAGGAGAAAGTGGTGAATTTTGCACAAGAGGCTACTCTGTTATGCTTAAATACTGGAATAACGAGGAAGCAACAAATTCGGTAATTGATGCTGCAGGCTGGATGCATACCGGCGATGTAGCTACGATGGACGAAGATGGTTATGTAAGCATTACCGGAAGAATAAAAGATATGATTATTAGAGGTGGTGAAAATATATCCCCTTTCGAAATTGAAGAATATCTTCATACCCACAGCAGCATAAGCGAAGTATATGTTATTGGTGTTCCCGATTACAAATATGGTGAAGTAGTAATGGCATGGGTAAAATTTAAGGATGGAAAATCGGCAACTGAAGAAGAACTTAGAGGATACTGTAAAGGACAAATTGCCACTTATAAAATTCCTAAATACTTTAAATTTACTTCTGATTTTCCAGTTACAGTTACAGGAAAAATTAGAAAAGTAGAAATGAGAAAAATTTCCAGTACCGAGTTAGGTTTAGCTGGTAGATAAACATAACCTTTTTATTTACTATACGTACATTAAGATTTACATGAAAACCATATTCTGTGCCTCTTAAAATTACAAATTATACAAATGCAATTAATACCTTATCTGTATTTAGATTTATAAGTGTATTAGTTGCATTTTTATTACTTTCTGCTTGTCGTTTCACCGAAAATTATAAGTCCGGTTTAAATGAACAATTAGGTAAGAACGGACAAGAAATTGAAATTCTCTTTGGCTACGAAGCTCCCCCTAATGCCTATCATAACGAAAAAGGAGAATATGTTGGATTACTCGTTGATTTTCAGAAAGAAATTGAATCTCAACTGAATTACAAGTTCAAAACCAGACACTTTAATACCTGGAGTGAACTAATAAATTATTCTAAAACAGCACAAAATTTTGTAATTGTAGGAATTGCAGCTTCTTATAAGAGAAAAAATTTTCTTTCTTTCACCAATTCATTCGTTAAAATTCCTTATGTAATTGTCACAAAGAAAAATAGTCCCATAAGTTCTATGGACGATCTTAAGGGTAAAAAAGTTTGTATTGTTTCAAATTATACGGCTAATGACTACATCGAAAAATACTATCCAGAAATAATTATCCATGGGGTTAAAAATGATTTAGAAGGTTTACGCGGAGTTATTTCTAACACCTACGACGCAATGATAATTAATCAGATGTATGCCAGTTTTATTATAGAAGAACAGGGAATTACAAACCTTAAAATCGAAGCAGAAAGTGGATACATGAATCGTTTATCGGCTGCCACATCTATTAATGATCAAGAACTATTTAAACTATTAGATTGGGCAGTAGATCAAATTACCATACAAAAACAAAAACAACTATTTAGAAAGTGGGTATACGCTGTCGCCCCTGGCACATCGCCAAAAATTAAAAATACAATTATCATTGTTCTTACCATACTAGTTTTCTGTCTTATTTTATTATGGATTTGGCTAACTAGTCTTAGAAGAATTGTTCGACGACAAACTCATAAATTACAGGAAAGCGAACTTAAATACCGCAAAATTATAGAATCTTCGTACGATGCAATTTATATAATGCATAACGGACAATTACAAATGGCAAATCAATCATTCATAAATATGTTTGGCTATTCACAAAGCGAATGTAAAGCTCAGTATTTTCTTGTAGAAAAACTGATACATCCTTCCTCTAGAGCACAAATTGTAAACAGAATAGAAATGCTAAAAAGAGGTGAAACTCCAGCTAATTTTTTTGAAATATGTGGTCAAACAAAAAGTGGTGTAAAATTAGACTTGCAAATTTCCGAAAATTACTTCCGCTCTAATAACATACTAATATCACAAGGTATTATAAGAGATATTAGTCAGCAGAAAAAAGATAAAGCAGAACTAATAAAAGCAAAAGATAAAGCAGAAGAAAGCGATAGATTAAAATCTGCTTTTTTGGCCAATATGAGCCACGAAATTCGCACACCAATGAATGCTATACTTGGATTTACCAACCTGTTAAAGAGAAAAGATATTAATAGCAATAAACAAAATCAATACATTAATATTATAGAAGAAAGTAGTACAAGAATGCTATCTACAATTAACGATTTAGTAGATATTTCGAAAATTGAATCAGGGCAAATGGAACTTGATTATTCTGAAGTAGACCTTAATGTAGAACTGCAATACATAGAACAATTCTTTTTACCAGAAGCAAAGAAAAAAAATATAAATTTAATTTTTAACAGTATCATTTCTGATACTAAACCCATTGTAATTAGTGACAAGGAAAAATTAAGCTCTATAATTACAAACTTAATTAAGAATGCAATAAAATATACCAATTCGGGTACAATTGAATTCTCGTACACCATTGATAATAACTTTTTAAAATTTAAAGTAAGTGATACCGGTATTGGAATAGACAAAGCGATGCAGGATAAAATTTTTAATAGATTTATACAGGCCGACCATGAGGCCACCAAAGTAATAGAAGGATCGGGTTTGGGCTTAGCTATTTGCAAAGCTTATGTAGAAATGCTGGGTGGCAAAATTTGGGTTGAGTCAGAAAAAAATAAAGGCTCCCAATTCTACTTTACTCATCCCATTGCGAGAATTAGCATACAAAACTAGGCTCTGCAAAAAACAACAATAGTACTTAACAAAATTTACGACCATACTTATTTTACTTCCATTTTCCTCTTGAATTGATTCTAAATTAAACATTTATAGCATGTTATTAAACCGAAAATTAGCCATACCAAGGTTTTAAACAATTTGCTATTTTAGCGCGCTGAATCAGGAAAAATAAATTTAGCGATGAGTAACGTAAAATTAGGTAATCCGGCCGTTGTCGGATTGGGAGGGTTTGGATTAACAACCCTATTATTACAATTGCACAACATTGGTTTGTGTGGATTAGGCCCTGTTGTGGCTATGGGATTTGTATTTGGCGGACTAGCCCAATTAATGGCAGGAATGCTAGAGCACAAAAACGGAAACAATTTTGGCTTTGCAGCTTTTTCGGCTTACGGATCTTTTTGGATTGGCTTAGGAATTATCTGGATGCTTAACTACTTTGGATTGTACAAATCGAGCACCACTGATGTAGGATACTATTTAGTTGCCTGGACATTATTTACCCTTATTTTATGGGTAGCTTCTTTCTTTATTCATACAGCAATGGCAACAACATTTACTACTTTGGTAATTGGCTTTATTCTTTTAGATTTAGGGCATTTCGGATTTCCATTTTTAAACGTTGTTGCAGGATATGAATTAATTATTTGTGCACTTTGCGCCTGGTACATGATGGCAGCAATTATTATTAACGATGTTGCTGGTCGTACAATTTTAAAAGTTGGAAAGCCATGGATTAAACCTGGAAAATAAAACTTGCTTCTATTTTACTCTATATGAGTACAATTTAAGTGATATAAAAAGAGGTAAACCGATAAATCTCAAATCAGATCGGTTTGCCTCTTTTCTATTAAAAAAAACTTGAATTATTCTATAATACAAAATTATTCGAGCTAAACTAACTAGGCTAACAACTCCTTGTGCAAACTAAGCTCAAACTCTTTAACATGATGAGGATTTCCTTCGTTAAAAAACTCCTGAATATAAGATGATCCATTATGAGCATCAAAAGTTTCCTTATTATACCATTTCTCAATAAATGTAATTCTATTAGGGTTTTCGATGCACTGATTTAACTCATAACGAATACATCCTCCTTCTTGCAAAGTATATGGAATTAAAGCATGCAAATTCTTAATTAACTGCTCAACTTCTCCATCTTTAGCTATAAATTTAGCAATACACACCAATTGTGTTTCATTTTTTCTTATTTCCATCTGTTCTATTTTAATAGGATTCCTATGAATATCAAACATAAGAATTTTTTATCAAACCCTTATTTTTTTTATTCATTGACATTAAATCCTTACAATAATTTTTATGTTTTAATTTATCACAAAACATTTGCTTTGTTCAAAAAAAATTTCAAATCTTTGCGGCGATAAACAAATAGGATTTTTCGTAATAGAAAATTAAAAGGGAATCATGTGTAAATCATGAGCTGACGCGCAACTGTAATTCCAAATATATGTTTATAGGATTGATGCCACTGTTTCGGAATATGAAATGGGAAGGCCCTATAAATAGGAAAGCCAGGAAACCTGTCTTATTTTTAAATTTAGATTGAACTTTCGCGTTATAAAGTATAAATCGGCAAAAATATTCGCTTAATAGCCTATTCTTTCGCCTGCTTTACATTTTTGCGCAAAGCTCTCGATCGTAACTCAATTAAATAAAGTTATGAAAGTTGCAAAACAAACTTCCCGCGTTATGAAGTTTACATTCCTAATTAAAGCTAAAATCAACCCCATTTTCGCAAGAACTACTACGACCGATTCTTCCTCGTAATCAAATACTAAACTGCAACTAATTGTTTAGGCAAAAAGCAAAATCCGTATTTTGTTATTTCCAATAATCACATTTTTTCATAATGGAATAACTTGTCTAATTATATAGAATTACAACTAACATTATCGAGTTGCTAAATAAAAAGTTCTTTTTAATCATTTCTATAATTATTTAACCTAAATAAATCAACACTACTCTACATGCATTTTTTAGATTTACTCACAAAACCCGGTACCGCATCTTCCATTATTATTATTTGTATGGTTGCTGTACTAGGAATTTTAATTGGGAAAATAAAATTTTTCAAAATTAAACTTGGCATTGCTGGCATACTGTTTTCAGGATTATTAATCGGACATCTGGGAGCTGTTACAGACCCGCATGTACTCCATTTTATTAAGGAATTTGGCCTAATATTATTCGTTTACTCTATTGGTTTAGAAGTAGGTCCCCGCTTTATCCCTTCACTCAAAAAAAATGGATTAAGAGTTAATATGCTTGCCTCAGGAATTGTTCTTATGGGATTTTGTACAGCCATAGCAATTAAATATATTTTTAATGTGCCAGTATCGGTTATTACTGGTATTATGTGCGGTGCCGTAACCAATACTCCAGCTTTAGGTGCCGCTCAACAAACAATTACCGACGTTCTTAACATGCCACAAAACACCGAAGTTGTTGGTATGGCCTATGCTGTGGCCTACCCTTTCGGGATATTTGGTATTATTATTAGCATGATTCTGCTACGCATATTCTACAAAATAAATATCAAAAAAGAGGAAGAACAATATCGTAAAGAGATAACAGGTCTAGACGGAAATCCAATTGCCATAAATATCGCAATAAGCAACCAAAACCTATTTGGCAGAAATATTGCCTTTTTAATGAGCACCTGTAATAAAGATTTTGTTCTATCGAGAATTAAAAGAAATGGCGAATTCCTTCCTCCTGATGCAGAACTGGTATTACAACCAGGCGATAAGCTATTTGGAGTTTCTACCCAAGCTAATTTCGACAATATTGAACTAAATCTTGGTAAAATTAAACCAACCAAAGATCTAGGAATAACAGGTCGAATGGCAATGCAACAAGTAGTCATTACCAATAAAAAAATAACCGGAAAAAGTATCAAGCAAATTGGTATTTCAAGACGTTTTCCTGTAAATATCACCCGTATTTATCGTAATAGTACCGAACTAATGCCTACCGAAGAAGATAGTATCGAATTTGGAGATACAGTAAGAATTGTAGGTGAAAAATCTGCATTACCCGAAGTTGCAAAACTTTTAGGTAACTCAGTTAAAGATCTGTCTCACCCTAATATTTTACCCATTTTTATGGGGATATTATTTGGAATCATAATAGGATTAATTCCTTTTCAAATTCCAGGATTACCTGCTCCAGCAAAATTAGGATTAGCCGGCGGACCACTTCTTGTTGCTTTAATTTTAGGCCATACCGGACGAATTGGAAAACTCGATTTTTATATGACCCCAAGCGCTAATCTTTTTATTCGAGAACTGGGCATAGTACTATTTCTTGCCTGCGTAGGACTTTCGTCGGGAAAACATTTTGTAGAAACCCTTTTGGGCGAAGGATACATTTGGATGATGTATGGTATGGCAATTACATTTCTGCCTTTAATTACATTTGCAATAATTGCTCGAATAATGAAACTCAATTACCTTTCTATTTGCGGATTATTGGCCGGATCAATGACCGATCCACCAGCTTTGGAGTTTGCAAATTCTATTTCACCAGTTCAGGCTCAATCAACTGCCTATGCAACGGTATATCCTTTGGTAATGTTCTTAAGAGTATTGCTCGCACAAATTTTAGTTTTAATGTTTAGCTAAAACATATCTTTCCTGATTATAATCTCGACAGGATTATGATCTGTTTTTCAAATAAACCCCGCATAAAGTATTAGCTTTTTGCGGGGTTTTTAACATTAAAAAATTAAATCAAAAAACTATTTCTCAATACATTTTAACATATTTTCAAGAAAAGACTTGCTAAGTTCAAAAAAAAATTCAAATATTTGCAAAGTCAAAAACATAAGGTACCCCTTAAAAAGGGTTTAATAGGGAATCACGTTAAAATCGTGAGCTGACGCGCAACTGTAAATTCCATTAACAGTTTGCAACAAATAAACCACTGTTCTACTATTAAAGAATGGGAAGGTGTTGCAAAAGGAAAAGCCAGGAAACCTGTCTTATAATAATTCGATTGATGCTTTCGCGAAATAAGCTATAAATCAGGATACTACAAAACGAATTGTTATTTTCTACCAATTCATTTTTACCTGCTTTATTTTATTAGCCTGAGCATACAATTTTAACATTAAATTGTTTAGTTATGCAAAAAGCAAGCAAATCTCCTCGCGCAATGGAGCAAGCATTAAAAATGAAACACATTGGATATTTGAACAATATCCTTATTAATTCTGCAAAAGAATTTTTTATCTGCTATCTTATAATTACAAAATTATTTATTGATACCTGATTATAATACGAACATAAGCTTTCACATCTTTTATTCCTGTTTCAGATACCCTCGCGTGAAAGTCTTGTGTTCGTATAATTTAACACACTACATTTTTAAAATAAAGCAATTCTTTAAGCAGAATAATTTATTACACAACAATAATGTTATGTTGATAATAATTCTCTTATTTCAATAAAATAGAATTGCTAGTTCCAAGCTTGAATAGAACTTATATACCAACAAATATGAGAGATAATAGAATACAGTTCCAGAAATTTAACAATCGAAAAGAACAGTTAAACGCTCAATACAACTGGGAATATTATTCCAAACAACATAAAAAAGGAAAATTAACTGCCTGTGAAAGAATTGAAATCCTGTTTGATGAAGGAAGCTTTGAAGAAATTGATGCTTTTGTTAAGCCGGCCGGTGATATAAATACAGACGTTTATGGGGATGGCGTAATTTGTGGACATGGCAAGATTAATGGACGCAAAGTGTTTGCCTTTGCACAAGATTTCACTTTCATGGGAGGTTCTTTAGGATCGGTACATGCCGAAAAAATAATGAAAGTTCAGGACATGGCTCTAAGCATGGGACATCCTATTATCGGCTTAATCGATTCGGGTGGTGCCAGAATACAAGAAGGCGTAGCAAGTTTAGCAGGTTATGCTGGAATATTTCATCGCAATGTAAAATCATCAGGGGTAATACCACAAATTTCGGTAATTCTAGGACCCGCTGCAGGAGGTGCTGTATATTCTCCTGCCCTCACCGATTTTATTTTTATGTGCCGCCATACTGCTTACATGTTTGTTACTGGTCCCGATGTGGTAAAAGAAGTACTAAACGAAAACACAGATTCGGAAGAATTAGGAGGTGCAGATATTCATGGCTCTAAAAGTGGTGTTGCTCATTTTGTTTACGACGACGAAGAACATACCCTTTTAGGAGTGCGAAAATTATTACAATATCTGCCGTCGAACAATGTAGAAACACCACCCATTACAGAAATAGATTTTGAAGCTCCCGAAAACCCAAAAAAACTAGGAATATTAATTCCAGAAGAAACCACGATTCCTTATGATATGCAAAGCATTATCAAAAATATAGCAGACAAAAACAGTTTTTATGAAATTTCTGAAAATTTTGCCCAAAATATAATAACAGGCTTTGCTCGTTTGGAAAATAAAGTAATAGGAATAGTTGCCAATCAACCCAAAGTTTTGGCAGGTGTTTTAGATATTAACTCGGCAGAAAAAGCAGCTCGCTTTGTACGATTTTGCGATGCCTTTAACATCCCAATATTAGTATTAGAGGACGTTCCTGGATTTTTACCAGGTAGCAATCAAGAGCATTCAGGAATTATAAAAAGAGGTGCAAAACTATTGTATGCTTTTAGTGAAGCCAGTGTTCCTAAAATTACTGTAATTGTAAGAAAAGCCTATGGAGGTGCTTACATTGTTATGAATAGTAAAAACATGGGTGGTGATTTTAATTTTGCCTGGCCAACAGCCGAAATTGCTGTTATGGGCCCCGAAGGTGCAGTTAAAATCTTACATAGAAAAACTTTAGCTAAATCTCAAAATCAGGAAGAAACAAAAAGTAAACTGATCTCAGACTACAGAGAAAATATCGCTAACCCTTATATCGCCGATGAGAAGGGATATGTAGATGAAGTAATTGAGCCTGCAAATACAAGAACAAAACTTATATCAGCTTTCGAAGCTTTAGAAAACAAATACATGGAGAAAAAGGCAAAAAAACATGGTAACATTCCCTTGTAAGCAAGTAATAATAACCTTTGGAAGGTAAAAACATAAATCTCGATATTTATCTTATTACATCTTCCAACAAAATCGATTAAGTAAAATGATACAATCATTATTAATAGCTAACCGCGGCGAAATTGCAATAAGAATTGCAAAAACTGCAACCGATATGGGCATAATTGTTTACTGCATACAAACCAATCGCGAAGCCAATGCTTTATACCTAGACTATGCAGATAAAATAATTACTCTTGAAGAAAATCCGAATGGATCTATTTTCCTTAATGTTGAAGAACTAATCCGTATTTGTAAAAGGAATAAAATAGATGCAATTCATCCTGGTTACGGATTTCTTTCCGAATCTCCATATTTGGCCAGCCGTTGTAAAGACGAAGGAGTTTTATTTATTGGCCCAAGCGAAAAGGCCATTTACACAATGGGAAATAAAGGAATGGCAAAAAATATTGCTGCACAAAGTGGTATTCCTGTTTTAGAGGGAAGCACAAGCAATATTACTAATTTTGAAGACGCAAAAAACTGGGCTCATAAAATAGGCTTTCCAATTATTATGAAAGCCGTTGCTGGTGGTGGTGGCAAAGGGATGAGAATTGTTCGCTCCTCAGACGAATTGGAAATGATGTACAAACTAGTAGTTAACGAAGCAAAATCTGCATTTAATGATGACTCACTACTAATTGAAAAATATGTTGAAGCCCCTAAACATATTGAGATACAAGTTTTAGCCGATCAGCATGGAAATGCAATTCATTTATATGAACGAGAATGCTCTATTCAGCGAAAACATCAAAAATTAATGGAGGAAGCCCCTTCCCCTTTTCTTAGTAAGGAACTAAGAAATAAAATGGGCAAAATGGCTCTTTATCTTTGTAAAAAAATTAATTACCATACATTGGGAACAGTAGAATTTTTAGTCGATAAAGAATCGAATTTTTATTTCCTAGAAATGAATACTCGAGTACAAGTGGAGCATCCGGTTACCGAGAGTATTACAGGTATCGACTTAATAGAACAACAAATTAAAACGGCAGCAGGAGAAACTTTGGAAATTGCTCAAGCTGATGTAAAAATTAAAGGTTGGGCCATCGAACTAAGGATTAATGCCGAAGATGTTCAATCTAATTTTTCTCCAGCTCCGGGCATTATCGATGAAATGGAATTTCCCGATTGCAGTTTTCTTAGGGTAGACACTGGTTTTGAGAGTGGAAAATTAATTCCTCCATCCTACGATTCAATGATTTCCAAACTAATTATTAGTGGTACAGACCGAACAGAAGCCATTAATCATGCAATTGCAATTATCGACAATTCTATAATAAAAGGTGTAAAAACAACAATTCCATTTTTTAAATCTGTATTAAATCATCCCGATTTTATTAATGGCAGTTACAATACCTCTTTTATTGCAGAAAAGTTAATTAAGCCTTACTATCAGGAAAAAGATGAAGAAAAAGCAGCTGCTATTATTGCGCTTCAGGCTTATTTAAAAGAAACACAAAAAATTGAAAAGAACAAGGTTCATGAAGATACTAGCGCATGGGCCTCAAAAATGAGAAGTAAACTATTTTAGCCTTATGATTTCATTAAAAAAAAATAAGAATTTTGTGGTGTCTGGAGATGATATCTACATTTTAAAATCGCAAAACTATCAGGTTGTTTCGTCGCGATCAAGAAAAGAGAAATTTAATGTTACAGAAAAAAATAAAGAGTATACTGTAAATTATAGAGGGAAACAATTTTCGGGAGAAATTCTGGACTTAAAGCAAAACAAATGCAGTGTTTCGGTAAATGGAAATACCTATACATTCGCCATAGATTCAGAGGCATCTTTTCAACGAAAAGAAAAACTTAGTAAAAATAATTTACTAAAAACCAATTGTAAGGTAATGGCTCCAATGCCAGGGAAAATAAGCGAAATTCTTATTTCAGAAGGCACTAATGTGGAAAAAGGAACCCCTCTTTTATTACTGGAAGCGATGAAAATGCAAAATCAGATTCTATGTTCGCAATCGGGAATAGTAAAAAAAATATTTACCAAAGATGGTGACAGCGTTATGGCAAATCAACTATTAATTGAAATAGGATAACAGAAACAATTCTATTCCACAAATCATTATATAAACATAAAAGTATAATCTTGTTTTAGATTAGTTTGGCGAAACCCCGCATTAAGAATTTTTCTTGAGTGCGGGGTTTATAGTAAAAGTAAGTAGATTATTTTTTACAAAACTCTCATATTTGGCATGATATCCTGATTATCTAACATTAAATTGTTCATCTGCTTTTTAGAGTAAGCCGAATGTACTGAAAACGATTTATCAAAAACATGATTGGAAGAAAACTCTTGCAAACTGTATAATTTAGAAGATTGCAAATACTTACAAATGGCATGAATATCTTCGCAAGAATGAATCTCCCGAATCAAAGTAGTTCTAAATTCTACCTCTATATTACTTGTTTTCAGAATGCAAATACTCTCTTTTAGCTTGTTCAATTGTTTTTCGCTGAACTGATTACCTACTAATAACTGATAAGGATGCAATTCAATTTTATGTTTCACATCCATGGCAACATAATCTATTAAATTCTCATCTAAAAGCCTCTTTAACAATTCAGGATTACTGCCATTGGTATCTAATTTTACCGACATTCCTAATTGTTTAACCTTTCGAATAAAAGATTCCAAATCTACCTGAAGAGTTGGCTCTCCGCCAGTAATTACCAAAGCATCAATAAAATTTTTAGCTTTCTGCAGATAGGCAAACACTTCTTCTTCCGAAAAGGTATCTGCACTACAACTCATTGGAATAAGTTCATGATTGTGACAAAATTTGCAACGCATATTACATCCCTGTGTAAAAATTACCGAGGCAATTTTTCCGGGATAATCGATCAAACTGTTCTTTAAAAATCCAGATATTAACATGATAAAATAGTATAAGAGAAAATAGTAAAATGCTTACCACTAAAGTACATGTCAAGCATGTATATGAAATAATCTATGCCAGAACACATTCCTCTTTCAATTCCTCTTTTATATGTGCTTTTTTATCGAATAATTTTCGGTCTTCCCATTCTTGTCGTTTTCCATCGTTCCATTGATGAACTGGTCGAAGGTATCCAACAATGCGTGAGAACACTTCGCATTTACTTTCTTTACCCATTTCGGCACATTTAGGACAAAAGTGATGTTCTCCGTAAATGTAACCATGTTCCTGACAAATACTAAAACTTGGCGATAGTGTAATATACGGCAATCGGTAATTGCCTGTTATTTTTTTCAATAACAGTTTTACTGAATCGATAGACAATTGTTTTTCTCCTACAAAAGTATGAAATACGGTTCCACCTGTATACTGTGTTTGCAAATCGTCCTGTAAAGTTAATGCCTGAAATAAATCATCGGTATAACCAACTGGTAATTGCGATGAGTTAGTATAATAAGGTGCAGCTCCCTTATTAAAGGCATCATTATTGGCAACAATAATATCACTGTATGCTTTGGTGTCTAATTGAGCCAATCGATATGTTGTTCCCTCGGCTGGTGTTGCCTCCAGATTATAAATATTTCCTGTTTCCTCCTGAAATTCAGACAACTTACCCTTCATAAAAGCAAAAATTCTTTGCGCAAAAGCATTACCTTCTTCCGAAACCAGATCGTTTCCAGTAAAATTTAAGCAACACTCATTCATTCCTACTATTCCGATTGTAGAAAAATGATTCTGCCAAAACTTTCCATTTCTACTTTTTAAATGACGCAAATAGAATTTAGAATAGGGAAACAAACCTTTTTCGGTAAGGTTTTCAATTACCTTGCGTTTTATTTCCAAACTATTTTTACCCAAATCCATTAAATGTTCCAATCGCTTAAAAAATTCCGATTCATTGGTCGACTCGTATCCTAGGCGAGGTAAATTTATGGTTACCACTCCCACCGATCCTGTTAATGGATTTGCTCCAAACAAGCCACCTCCTCTGCGAGCTAATTCTCTTTTATCTAAACGTAGGCGACAACACATACTGCGCACATCATCAGGCGACATATCGGAATTTACAAAATTAGAGAAATAAGGAATTCCATATTTAGCAGTAATCTTCCATATATTTTCATAAGCCGGCTTATCCCAATCAAAATCAGAAGTAATATTATAAGTTGGTATCGGAAATGAAAATACACTGCCATTGGCATCACCTTCTTCAACTACTTCGGCAAATACTTCGTTGAACAGATCCATTTCTGCCTGACAATCGCCATAGCTTAGTTCCTGAGCTTTTCCTCCAATCACCACTGGTTCATCCTTCATAAACGATGGCACATTCAAATCCATTGTAATGTTGGTAAATGGAGTTTGAAATCCAACCCGAGTTGGCACGTTAATATTAAACATGAATTCCTGTAAAGCCTGTTTAACCTGCTTTCTTTCTAACTTATCGAATTTAATGAATGGGGCTAGTAAAGTGTCAAAATTAGAAAAAGCTTGTGCTCCTGCTGCTTCTCCCTGCATGGTATAAAAGAAATTTACTACCTGACCTAATATGGTTCGAAAATGTTTTGCCGGATTACTTACCAATTTACCCGAAGCCCCTTTAAATCCAGTAATAATTAAATCCTGCAAGTCCCATCCTACACAATAAACACTTAAAAAACCTAAATCGTGAATATGTAACGCACCTTTTTTATGCGCATCGCCAATTTCCTGAGGATAAATTTTGTTTAACCAATATTGCGAACTTACAATTGTAGAGATATGCTGATTTAATCCTTGTAATGAATAGGATGAATTGGCACTTTCTTTTACCCTCCAGTCCTGTAAATTCAAATAATCATCAACCAAATTTAAATTGGAAAACATCTCTTTGGTATCTCGTACCGATTCGTGCTGTTTTCTGTATAAAATAAAAGCCTTAGCTACTTCGAACAAGTCGTATCTAAAAAGTGTTCGCTCTACCAAATCCTGAATTTCCTCTACATTAGGAATTCCTGCAAAATCAATTTCTTTTCGAATCTGATTTACGCAAAAATCGATTAGTTCGACTCTTTCTTCGCCTACAGCCTGAAAAGCTTTTGAAATTGCTTCTTTAATTTTATCCAGGTTAAAATCAACAACCTGTCCATTTCTTTTCCGAATTTGACACTCGGACACACTACCATTAATTTTCATTCTACTAATTTTATGATTTTGAAAAAATGATAGCTTCTGAGGGAAATATATAGAATAATAGCACATCGAAGTTGTATGTGCTCATTCTCTGCTTTTCTCCCGAAAGCTACGAACTAATTCATTACAGGCAGGTCTTCTGGCTTATCCTATTTAATTGGTCTTCCCATCCCGATTTATCGGTACAGTGACATATTCAATTAAAACTTTGCGGACTTACAGCTGCGGGGACAGCTCACGAATTAAACGTGATTCCCTATTAATTCTTTTCAGAACCTATAAATCAAAACGATATTAATAATTTATGTAATAAAATGCAATTACAGTTATTAACAATAATTACTAAACTACTGATTCTCTATAAGCTTTATCTGTTAATAACTTTTATTTGTTTAAACAAGAGAAAACCTCATCGGATATCATTTCCAATGAGGTTTAATATTTTTTGTAATCTCACTTTATTAAGATTACCAATTGTATTATAAATATTACTGATAATTCCACTTAGAGGGTAAATATCAGGTGATATTATTATCTTTTCCCTCTAATCTGGCTAAAGCCAATATTTAGTGCTTTCTGAAAGTAACGAATGCTTTTCATCTCTTTGCTGTTTACAATTGCCAGAGAAATACCCTCTTTACCTGCGCGAGCTGTTCGTCCGCTTCGGTGGGTATAATATTCCTCTTTATCGGGCAACTGATAGTGTACCACAAAGGCCAAGCCTTCAATATCGATACCACGAGCAGCCAAATCGGTAGCAACCAACACTCTCAACTTTTCGTTTTTGAAAGCACGCATTACTTTATTCCGTTCAATTTGTTTCAGATCTCCATGAATGGCATCAACCTTAACCTTCTGAGCTTGCAATTGCTGATTCAATTTAATGGCAGCCTCCTTGGTTTTACAAAACACAACACCTCTTGCTTTGGTATCCGATTTTAAGAACTGCATTAATACGGAAAGTTTTTCTCTATCATCGCAAAGTACAAACTGATGTTTGATATTCTTATTTACTACATTTCTACCACTTACCTCAATTTTGTATGCTCCAGGAGAAAAATGCTTTTTAATAATCTGCATAATTCCCTGTGGCATGGTAGCCGAAAACAACCATTTATTTTCTACTGCGGTAAGATATGCAAGAATTTCATCGAGCTGAGGTTTAAATCCCATACTTAACATCTCATCAGCCTCATCTAAAACAATGGTTTTTACATGAGTTAAATCAACAGCTTTGCGTTTTACCAAGTCGATTAACCGACCTGGAGTAGCCACAATAATATGGGTAGGACGACGAAGTGCACTAATCTGTTTTTCGATGGGAGCACCACCATAAACAGCCTCGGTAAACACTTTATCGGTATATTTGGTAAACTTGAACAATTGCTTGGCAATCTGCAAACCTAACTCGCGTGTAGGACACAAAATTAATCCTTGTACTTTCTCTACTTTAGGATTAATTCGATGCAGCAAAGGCAAACCAAAAGCAGCAGTTTTACCTGTTCCTGTTTGAGCTTGTCCAATTAAATCGGTATTTGTATTCATTAAAACCGAAATAACTTCAGCTTGTATTTGTGTAGGTTCAATAATCTTAAGATCGTTTAATCCTTTTATAAGATCCTTACTTACACCTAGTTCTTTAAAATTTTTCACGCCTATTCATTTAAAATGATCCGCAAAGATAAGCTAAACAATTAAGAATTATTAACGATTAATTAGTATTTACAAAAGAATACCAAAAACACAGTATTAATATCTGTATTTAACTTACAAAAAAAGCTCTCTCTCCTCCTCTTTCACCACAGCCATATTATGTATTAAATTAATTTTAAAAGGGTAATTTTTACCCATACAGTAAAGCATAATTAACCATGGAATAAACCATAATAATTCTTGAGTACAAAAATATCCTAATAAAGCAGTAAGTCCGCCCAAGCCACTAAATAATAAGTAAGCTAAATAAGCTTTTCCGAACTCTTTTAATTTTACTTCCAAATTGTCTAACAATTTTATATAGCTTGTTCTTTTTCTATACAATAAACCCACCGAAAATATCTCGGCCATAACAATCAAAACACCCAAAAAATTGATTATATAATCAAATGATGTATCAGATATAAAAGGAGAATTTATATCATTTTCTATAACAAAGACCCCCAATATTAATTCCAAAGTAATCACCATAATAAAAAGTGAAACTAAACCTAACCTTGTCCATCGAACAAGAGCTTGCAATTCCTTCATAACAATAATAAGTATTAAAAATAAATATGGCTTTTGTAGAAGATAGTCTGCAATTATAATAATTATCTATTCTCAATTATTTTAAGAGGCATTTAATTTAAGTTTATTTAACATTCAAACGATTGAAATAACTTATAAATATAATTGAGGATAGATACGGTAGTAGCTAACAATAATATATAGAAAGTAAACTACTTAAAATATATATATTAAAAAAAAGTGTAAAAATTTAATTCTTTTCTACTTGCATTTAAAGCATTATTTGCAACTTTAATAATGTAAAACCTATCTATCCAAAAATGAAATTAAAACAAGAAATTGTTCCAACAACCTGGTCCGAGCTTCAGGACTTATTATTTACCGATTCTTTTAATCAGAAAATAAACAGAACCCGTTCACCTTATATTTATAGGGGCTTACCCAAATTCGATTACCAGTTAAAAACTTCATTAATTAGGCTAAAAGGGCCATTTGAAGATCTGGAATTTCATTTACTAAGAAACTTTAAGAAATACTCTTTCAGTCCCGATAGTAATAATAAATCGGATTGGGAATGGCTTGCATTGGCGCAACACCATGGTTTACCCACCCGACTTTTAGATTGGACTTATTCACCTTATGTTGCACTTCATTTTGCTACTGCCGAACTTAATAAATATCATAAAGATGGTGTAATTTGGGCTCTGAATTATGAAAATCTTAAAAATTATCTTCCCGATAAATTGCAATCCAAGCTAAATAAAATAGGTTCTAATAGTTTTACCATTGATATGCTTCATGAGTTATATCAAAATATCAGCGAATTATCAAAAGAAAAAAGTGATTTTGTAGTAGCCTTTGAGCCAGCTTCAATTGATGATAGAATTGTAAATCAATATGCAATATTTACATTTATGTCGCATTCAAATGCAATTCTTAACCAATGGCTTATAGACAAACCCGATTTATATTTTAGAATTAGAATTCCGGCCGAAATGAAATGGGAAATTCGCGACAAACTTGATCAGGTAAATATAAATGAACGTGTGCTTTTTCCTGGAATGGATGGTTTAAGCAAATGGTTAAGCCGACATTATTCTCCAAACGATGTTAAAACAAAAAAAAATATTAACAATAAAATCAATCATTTGTAATTTTTTTTGTTCGGCTTAAGCGATCTTACTATATTTAATTAAAAGTAAATTGTATGAAGTTCAAATACAAAATAATACCAGATTTAAAACTAATTAAAGAGTATTATTACGGGTATTTTAAGTGGAATGATTTAATTCATCATACACTAAGTACCCGTGAAGATGAACTTTTCGACGAAACTTACAACGTAATTTCAGATTTTACACAAGCAAAAGTTCTTTTAACTCTTAAGGATTTAGATAACTATATCGACGAGTACGAAAAATACTCTCCTATATTAAACAAATGTGCCATTATTGTAAGTGACAACTACGATACCCGCATGGCTATGCTTTTTGAAATTCAAATTAGAATTCAAAATGCCAAAGTATTTCACTCCGAAAAAGAAGCTTTTCACTGGCTTGATATTAATACTGTAAAAGAAAAAAAATAAAACCACTGTTTCTCTCCAATTAAAACTCATTAAAAATTAGACTTTTAAATAGCACATAACTTGACTTCTGTTTGGTAATAAACTAATTTTAATAAACTAATGCAGATATTTTATCATATTCTGTACTCCCTTACACATTTCTATTTATTTGAAATCAATACAGATTTCAATACATCATTATTTTCTTTTTACCAATAACAAAACTTTAAACCATGGAAGAAAACAAGGATCTCAGGACATTTAGCATGCCTCGAATTGGTGATAAGGCGCCAGAATTTAGAGCTGTAACAACCCAGGGAAATATTCACTTCCCAAACGATTATCAGGGAAAATGGGTAATTCTTTTTAGTCATCCTGCCGACTTTACACCCGTTTGCACCTCCGAGTTTATGACATTTTCTAAGATGGAATCGGAGTTTCATAAAGCAAATTGCGATTTGGTAGGCTTATCGGTCGACGGACTATATAGCCATATTGCCTGGCTAAGAACAATAAAAGAAAAAATTCAGTACAAGGGAATGAAAGATATGGAAGTTAAATTTCCTTTAATAGAAGATATTAAAATGGATGTTGCCAATAAATATGGAATGATTCAACCCGGAGAAGATAATACCAAGGCTGTTAGAGCTGTTTTCTATGTTGATCCACATGGTATTATTCGAACAATCATCTATTACCCTTTAAGCATAGGCCGTAATTTCGACGAAATTTATCGGGTACTTATTGCATTGCAAACAGCCGATAAATTCTCTGTTGCTACTCCTGCCGACTGGCGTCCTGGCGATGAAGTAATAGTTCCTCCGGCAGGATCGTGTGGCGTAGCAAAAGACAGAATGGAAAACGAAGACGAAAATGTTCATTGCTATGATTGGTTCTTTTGCACTAAAAAATTAGATCAAAAAGAAATTTTTAGAAGTATTCTTAAAAAATAAACAAGAAAACCTAAATAAGGCATACTAATTGTTTTAAATATGGACCTGTCAGTTATTAAAAAAACTGACAGGTCTTGTTTTAAATAAATAAAAGTTTTGTACTTTTCGATATTATTATGCTTATCAATTTTAAATTAATAATGAAACAATATCCTATCCTTTTTATTTTTCTGATAATCAACATTTTTGCTACAGAAAAAAGTTCAGCTCAAAACTATAATATCTCCATTAAAATAGAAAATAGCAGCGATACAAGTGCCTATTTAGCTCATTATTTCGATGGTAGAATTTTTGCCGACGACACAACTAAACTTACCAATGGTATCGGCTTATTCTCTAAAAATAAGACTCTTGAACAAGGAATTTATGTTATTTACCTGCCCAGTCAAAAATATTTCGATTTACTAATAGGCGAAGACCAAAACTTTTCGATAAGTGCCGATCCTAAAGATTTTATTGGAACAACAACTATTACTGGGGCAAATGAAAGTAAGGCTTTTCATGATTTTCAAATGTTTATGAAATCACAAAACGAAAAATCAAAAAAAATACAAAAAGATTATAAAAAAGCAGAAAGTAGCGATGCCGAAAAAAAGAAGTACAAGAAAGCATATAAAAATGCCGACCTCGAAGTAAGAAATTATATCAGTAAACTAAAAATTGATTACCCAAATTCATTTGTAAGCAAATTCGCTAACTTTACACTATCACCTAAAGTACCCGATTTTTCACTAGAAATACCAGAATCTACTCCCGATAGAAAAAAAGAAATTCAACGCAAATCATATCTGTATAATAAAGACCATTATTTCGATCATGTAAATTTTGCAGACAATCGTTTTTTAAGAACACCAATTTTAAAAAAGAAACTGCAATTTTTCTATGGGAAAATACTGGTTCAAAATCCTGATACTATTTTTAAAGAATCAGTAAAATTAATAGAAAAAGCAAAACCCGATAGTTTATTTTTTCAATACATCACCCAATTCTCCTTAAATTACGCCATTAAAAGTAAAATAATGGGAATGGATGCCGCTTTTGTTAAGCTAGCAAAAAAATATTACCTAAGCGGACAGGCAAACTGGGCCGACTCAACTTTGATGGCTCAAATTCGCGAGAAAGTAATAAAAACACAATTCAATTTACTGGGCATGAAATCTCAAGATTTGTTAATGCAAACACCCGAAGGCGAATTTGTACGACTACACGAAACCGAAGCCAAATTTACTGTATTATATTTTTGGGAACCCGATTGTGGACACTGTAAAAAAATTACACCCCGCTTAAAAACTGAAATTCTAGATAAATACAGAGATAAAGGACTAGAAGTTTTCGCTGTATGTACACAAAATGAAAAAGAATTGTGGGAAAAAGCTATTGACGATTACAATATATATGATTTTATTAATTGCTACGACCCGCAATATCATAGCAATTTTAGAATTTACTACGATATTTATAGTACTCCTACCATGTATTTATTAGATAAAGACAAAAAAATTATTGCAAAACGATTGGATATAGATAATCTGAAAACATTTTTAGATCATGAACTAAAACAAAATTAATAGAAAGGGCACTGAAAAGTGTCCTTTTTCATATCGTACCTATATAAAATAAGGATAAATATTTTTTTTCCTACTCTGCAAACGATAGCAATGTAAAAACATGGTGATTTATAAAATGAAAATTGTATTTTTCAGATCAAAACCAAAATTAACCATTCTCCTGCTTCGGCATGGAGACTTTTAAATAACTATTAAACCAATATTTATGTGTGGATTCGTAGGAGTTTTTGATTTGAAGGTAGACGCACAAAAGCTACGCCCTCAAATTCTGGAAATGTCTAAGAAAATTCGTCACAGAGGACCAGATTGGTCAGGCGTATTTTGTGATGAAAAAGCGATATTGTCTCATGAGAGACTATCGATTGTAGATCCTCAGTCGGGAGGACAACCTCTTTACAGTAAAGATGGCAATTTGGCATTGGCTGTAAATGGAGAAATCTATAATCATAAAGACATTCGAAATCAGATGAACGGATCCTATGAGTTCTTAACAAAATCTGATTGTGAAGTTATCCTTGCTTTATACGACAAAAAAGGAATTGATTTTATCGATGATTTAAATGGAATTTTTGCTTTTGCACTATACGACAAAAAAAACGATTGTTACCTAATTGGACGCGACCACATGGGAATTATTCCTTTGTATCAGGGTTGGGATCAGCATGGAAATTATTACGTAGCTTCTGAGTTAAAATCTTTAGAAGGATATTGTAATAAAATAGAAGAATTCTTACCTGGCAAATTTTTATACAGCAAAGATGATGTTGTGAAAGAATGGTATCAGCGCGACTGGATGAATTACGATAAGATTAAAGACAATAAAACAGACATGACTAAACTTCGTGAAGGTCTAGAAAAAGCTGTTCACCGTCAATTAATGTCTGATGTTCCTTATGGCGTATTGCTTTCGGGAGGTTTAGATTCATCAATTATTTCGGCTATTGCAAAAAAATATGCAAGCAAGCGTATAGAGTCTGGTGACGAGAAAGATGCCTGGTATCCTCAGTTGCACTCTTTTGCAATTGGTTTGGAAGGTTCTCCTGATTTGGCTGCCTCTCGTAAAGTAGCAGATTTTATTGATACTGTTCACCACGAAGTAACTTTTAGCGTTCAGGAAGGATTAGATGCCATTCGCGATGTAATTTACC
Organism: uncultured Marinifilum sp.; assembly: GCF_963677195.1. NCBI lineage: Bacteria > Pseudomonadati > Bacteroidota > Bacteroidia > Marinilabiliales > Marinifilaceae > Marinifilum > uncultured Marinifilum sp. The sequence continues at coordinate 2,784,067 of NZ_OY781918.1, read as the reverse complement.
ATTTAGAAACTTACGATGTAACCACAGTTCGAGCATCCACTCCTATGTATTTAATGGCTCGTGTTATTAAATCGATGGGAATTAAGATGGTTCTTTCGGGCGAAGGTGCCGACGAAATGTTTGGTGGATATCTTTATTTCCACAAAGCACCTAATGCACAGGAATTTCATAACGAGTGTTTACGTAAACTAGATAAACTACACCAATACGACTGCCTGCGGTCGAACAAATCGATGGCTTCTTGGGGAGTAGAAAGCCGTGTACCATTCCTGGATAAAGAATTCCTAGATGTTGCCATGAGTATTAATCCTGATGACAAAATGTGTACAGATGGTAGAATGGAAAAATGGGTGCTTCGTAAAGCATTCGAAGACTATTTGCCAGAAGAAGTAGCCTGGAGACAAAAAGAACAATTCTCGGATGGTGTAGGTTACAACTGGATCGATACTTTGAAAGAGATTGCTGATAAAGATATTTCTGATGAGCAATTGAAAAATGCAAGTTTCCGTTTCCCTGTTAATCCTCCAATGTCGAAAGAGGAATATTACTACAGATCGATATTTGCAGAACTATTTCCATCAGAAACTGCTGCTTCTTGCGTACCTTCGGTACCATCAATAGCATGTAGTTCTCCTGTTGCCATTGCCTGGGATGCTTCATTCCAAAACAATGCCGATCCATCGGGAAGAGCTGTTAACGCTGTACATAACGATGCTTACAAAGAAAAAATCGAAAGCAAGTAAAACTGCTTATCAAGAATATACAGGAGGCCATTTGCAAAATTGCAAATGGCCTTTTTTAGTTAATAATATTTTGTGCGGCTTTCTCCCATTAAAATTCTAATTTAGCAGATTCAAACAAGAGAATATAATTCATGCTAGATAAGAAAAAAAAACATCCTAAAGTAAAGGCTAGATTACACGAAAGAAACAAAAACCGTGAGCGATACGATTTAAAAAAGCTGGTAGAAAGCTGTCCTGATTTAGAAGCTTTCGTAATTTTAAACAAGTACGGGGATGAATCAATAGATTTTGCAAATGCCGATGCTGTAAAAATGCTAAACAAAGCAATCTTAATACATTTTTACGGTCTACAAAGCTGGGATATTCCTAAAGGATACCTTTGTCCTCCAATTCCGGGAAGAGCAGATTACATACATCATATTGCTGATTTATTGCGCCAAAATAATTATGGAAAAATTCCAACAGGCTCAAATATTACTTGTCTGGATATTGGCGTTGGAGCTAACTGTATCTACCCTATTATTGGTAACAACGAGTATGGATGGTCTTTTATTGGTTCTGATATTGATCCTGTTGCTTTAAAATCTGCAGACGACATAATTAACTCTAATCCGAGCTTAAAGGGAAACATTAAATGTATTGGACAGGAAAATCCAAAAGACTTTTTTTATGGCATTATCCCTAAAGACGGCTATGTAGATTTTTCGATTTGCAATCCTCCTTTTTATGAATCAGCGGAAGCTGCAATGAAGGAAAGCTTACGAAAAACAAAGAATTTAAGTAAGGGGAAAGAAAAAGAAGCAAATTTAAATTTTGCAGGACAAAGTAATGAATTATGGTGCGAAGGAGGCGAAGCTCGTTTTGTTAGAAATATGGTAAATCAGAGCAAAAAATTTGCAAAATCGTGTTTCTGGTTCTCCAGTTTAATCTCAAAAGAATCTAATCTTAAAAATGTATACCAGGCCCTTAAAGAAGCAAATGCCGTTAAAATTGAAATAATTCCTATGGGACAGGGAAATAAAAAAAGCAGAATTGTTGCCTGGACATTCCTAACAAAAGAAGAACAGCAAAAATGGAAAAACACAAGATGGAATGTGAGATCTAAGAAAAAGGACTAATTTATATTGTAAGGATTTCACTATTTTGTGAAACCTTTCTTATTAAAATAAATATTGTCTTCAAGCCAAATGTGCTTCTACATTTTTATTTATTCTTTAATTTTTCTCTAAGCTGAGTAATTTTCTATTTACTAAAGACGTATGGCTTTTACTTTTCTCCTTAGATAAGAAAAGTAAACAAAAGAATCAAGTCAGCCTGATCCTTGTTAAATCTTCATTTTAACCAAGTAGCACTCCTTACGGCAGGCTGATAGAACACACTCAATGCAAATATACCAACCTGGTATTTATAATATAAGATGGAATGTGAAGCCATAGGATAAACTCTATAAAAAAAGGATGAAGCCAATTGGTTTCATCCTTTTTTATAAAAATATCTATCTTATCTACAAAGAATTATTCTTTATGAAATCGATAAGCTCATCGATATACCCAAAGCTCATACCAACAACCGTATCAGCAGCTCCGTAATAAACAGCAACTTTATTTCCTTCGGTTAAAGCAGCACATGGAAAAACCACATTAGGCACATCTCCCACTAGCTCGTAAGGAGCCGCCGGAGCCAATAAATATGGTTTAGATCGGTACAACACCTTATCGGGATTTTCCAGATCGAGAAGCGCTGCTCCCATTGAATAACGGAAGCCATTACAAGTGTTAATAACTCCGTGATAGAACATTAACCAACCTTCCTTGGTACGAATTGGTACCGATCCTGCTCCAATTTTTGTACACTGCCATGCACTATCTTCAAAAGGAGTAACTGTCATCACACAACGATGCTCTCCCCAATATTTCATATCAGGACTGTAAGAAATATAAATATCACCGAAAGGTGTATGCCCATTATCGCTAGGGCGACTTAACATTGCATACTTACCATTAATCTTTTCTGGAAATAATACTCCATTACGATTGAACGGTAAAAAAGCATTTTCGCACTGGTGAAAAGTTTTGAAATCGTAAGTGTAAGCGATTCCAATGGTTGGACCATGATAACCATTACACCAAGTAATCCAATATCGGTCTTCTATCCAGCATACACGTGGATCGTACTTGTAATCAGACTCTATCATTTCGGTATTACCGGCTATCATTTCTATTGGTTCATGATTAATTTCCCAGTTGATTCCATCTTTACTAAAACCGGCAAAAATATTCATTTGAACAGCTTTATTATCGCAACGAAAAACACCTGCAAATCCATCTTCAAAAGGTACAACAGCACTATTAAAAATACTGTTCGAAGATGGAATATCATACCTTCCAATCACTGGATTTCGAGAATATCTCCACATCACATCCGTACAAGCTTCCGGTCTGTCCTCCCAAGGCATATTTACTTTACTAGTCATCTTAATTCGTTTATATTTTTAATATTTTCATTATTTAGCTTCTTTTGCAGATTCTTTTACAGGATATTTATAATCTGCCGGATAATCTTCCAGTTTTTTGTACCAGGAAAAATACAGAACAATACTCGATACAAACAAAATACCTATAGTCCATGCCATCGACATAAACTCACCAATTACAAGATAGATAGGAATTAATACCAACATCATTTGCCATCCGGTTCCGATGGTACAGTTCATCATATCTTTCCAGAAATCGTTATTGGGCTTGGCTTCTGGTTTTTGCTCCTTTAATTTCAGGTAAATTGGTTTCCAAAATCCCCACGGACGAACACTATCGTAAAATTTTATCAAAACCTCATCGGGTTCTGGTTTTGTAAGCAAACTACCAATTATTGATGCTGCAAAAGCAAATAAGAATATGAATGGGAAAGCATAAATTGGAGATACTTCAGGAAAAGCCAAAGGTGCAATGAGCGATGCTAATAAACCAGCTACCATTCCAGAGAAGTAACCATATCCGTTAAATCTCCACCAAACCCATTTTAACAGATTCGAAGCAGTATAACCTCCAAACAAAGCACCAACCAACCATTTCATTACGGTATCGATACTTTCTGCAAAGAATCCAAAGAAAATACCTACGGCTACCACAGCAAAAGATGCAAGGTACGACATACGAATATATTTCTTCTGCGATGCATTGGGGTTTATAAACTTCTTATAGATATCGTTAACAATATAAGCTGGACCAGCATTTACATTTGCTGCAAAAGTAGACATGAAAGCTGCCACCAAACCAGCCAGTAGCAATCCTTTGGCTCCTGTTGGGATAAAATTATTTAAGGCATAAGGCAGCACCATTTCAAAATCGATATTGTTACCCATCTTATTAAACTCGGGAGCCAGATAAACCAATGCCAATACTGCCAAACCGGCAATCATTAAATAGCGTGGAATAAACAATACCAATGAAACAATACCACTCATTTTTGCAGCATCTTTTGGTGTTTCTGTCGATAAGATTCTTTGCATATCGTAACTTGGAACCGGACCGGCAATACTTACCAACATTCCTTTAAAAATCATCATCATCATCAGTACCGAAAATAGCGAATACCCATCGGTTTCAATTTTGTTATTTACCGCAGGAATAATATTATCCCAGTTTAAATCCAGATTCCAACCAAAGAAAACATCTTTCCAACCAGCAGGAACTGCAGCAGCAACTTGTTCGGGTGTTACCAGCGAAATGGCAATAACACCAACCATAATACAAGCAATAGTCATAATAACGAACTGAAGAACTTCGGTAAAAACCACCGAATACATACCTCCTTTTATCACGTAAAGAGTAGTTACTCCCATAATAATAATGGCATACATATTCTCAGAACTAATTGTTAATCCAAGAAATTGAGCTTTTAAATCCCATGGAAAAAAAGTTTGTGCAAACTTACCCACTCCCACAAATCCATAGGTAATAAATCCTATAACACTCACAATTGCGAACAGCACCACTATTAAATGCGATAGCTGTGATCCTTTATCGTCACCAAAACGGGTTTTTAACCATTCGGCACCAGTCATTACATTCGAACGACGCAACCAGATGGCAAGGAACATCATTAGAAAAATCTGATTCCAAACCGGCCACAACCAAGGAATCCATACCGACTTTACCCCATAAACAAAAAGGATAGTTACTGTCCACATGGTGCCTGTAATATCGAACATACCGGAAGCATTCGAAACTCCCAACATATACCAAGGAATTTTATTGCCACCCAAAAAATAATGCGACAAATTTTTAGAAGCTTTCGCTGATAACAAATAACCAATTACAATGGTTAAAACAATATACCCTATGATAATGGATATGTCGAGTACGGATAAATTCATATTTTAGATTTGAGATATTAGATAAGAGATGTGAGTTTTACAACAGACAAATTATCTGCAATACTTATTTATGATTTTCTTTTAATTCGAATTCTAATTTTCCTCCTTTACTTATATCGGAATGATTTATAAAGTAAGACTTCAAAATTTTACCATTTCTTAATATTTTATCGATATACAAATCATCTGGATTCGATCTTTTTGAAACGATTTCCAGTTTCTTTCCTTCATAAAATTCAGGATCCAACTCAATTGTAATTTTATCGAACACAGGAGCGCTTAAAGCATAATCGGTATTACCCGGACAAACAGGATACATTCCAGTCATAGCGTAAACAATCCATGCCGATAAAGTTCCGCAATCGTCGTTTCCAGGAATTCCATCGGGAGCATTTTTATAATAGGTATCAATTAAGTTTCTAACTTCTTTCTGAGCTCTCCACTCTTCTCCTTTAAAATAATTGAACAGGAACGGATAGTGAATATCAGGCTCGTTGGCCATATCAAATAAATCCTCGTCGAATACCTTTTGCAACTTATTTACAAAATTTCGTTTTCCTCCCATTAACTTGCTTAAACCGTAAATATCGTGAGGTACACAAAAAGTATATTGCCATGCTGTTCCTTCGTGAAATCCTGGCGATGGCTCGAAATTCTCTCCTTGCTTTGGGTTAAAATTCTTCAGGAAAGTACTATCTTCCAACTTTGGGCGAATCATTTGATATTCTTTGTCGAAATACTCTTTGTATCTCATAGATTGATTCAAAAATTTCTTGTAATCGTCTTTTTTATCAAGAGCTTTAGCGAATTGTGCCAAATTCCAATCGGCAATGTAATATTCCAATGCGTGCGATACAGAATTATCAAATTCTTCGCGAATTGGCACATATCCTTCAGTTAAATAATGATCGATATCTGGTCTTAACTTGTTGTTTTTTCCTTCGGTAGTTGCCGATTTGTACATGGCTTCGTAAGCGGCTTCAACATCAAAATCGGTTAATCCACGCAAGTAGGAATCTACAATTACCGGAATAGAAGGATCGCCTTCCATTACATGTGTTTCTTTGGAATTGAGCTCCCACTTTGGCAACCAGCCGCTTTCCTTATACATATCCACCATTGAGCGAACCATATCTAACTGTTCCTGCGGATAAACCAAAGCCATTAATGGATGATAATTTCGGTAAGTATCCCACAAAGAAAATACAGTATAACGATTGCAATTATTGGTTTCTTTAATTTCGAAAGATTCCATTGCAGGATATTGTCCGTTTACATCGTTAATGATATTGGGATGAATTTGAGTATGATATAAAGCAGTATAAAAAATGGTTTTCTGATCTGTTGTTCCACCTTCCACTTTTATTCTGCCAAGTACATCGTTCCACTCTTTTGCAGCTTGCGTTCTTGTCTTTTCAAAATCGAAATTATTCGATTCGGTTTCCAGGTTTAAACGTGCATTCTCAATACTTACGTAGGAAACACCTACTTCAACCATAATCTGCTCTTGCTCTTTTGTATTAAATGTGAAAAATGCACCAATTTCGTCACCATACATTTCCTGCGTAAAATTCTTATAATATTTGAATTGTCCGTCAGTATCGCTCCATGCAGATTCTGCTTGCATTTCGGGCATTTTTTTCCAGGTTCCAAATGCCTCCGCTTGCTTACTAAATCTGGCAACAAAATACACCATTCGTTCCGATCCATCGTTGTAGCAAAAAGTTCCGGTCATTCGAGAGCCTTCAATTTCGCGATTGTTCACAATTCGAACTTTTGCTCCAGATTCATTGCTTAATCCCAATCCTAAATTCAATAGAATATTCGATTTTCCTTTTGGAAAAGTGTATCGGCTAATTCCGGTTCTTAAAGTAGAACTCAATTCAGCTTTTATATTGTATTTTTCGAGATCGGTAGCGTAATAACCCGGACTTGCCTCCTGATTTTTCATGATTGATCCGTACTCTTTATGATCTGCATTTACCTCACCTGTTGTAGGCATTAATAGAATTACTCCTAAATCGGGACAACCAACACCACTTAAGTTTACATGAGAAAATCCTGTTAAAAATGAGTTATCCCACGAATATGGAGTTGACCACCAGCGGGCGTCCTTATCAAATTTATTGATATCGGAACCTGAAACATTAAAAGGTGTAAGTGAAACCATTCCTCGAGGTACAATTGCACCTGGATTTGTGGTTCCAAAATTCGTAGTTCCGATAAACGGATTAACGTAATCTGTAAATTGCGCAAAACTATTTGCACAAAATAAAATTAGTATTGAGATTGCTAATAAGCGTTTCATTATTTAGGTTTTGTAAGGTTATTCTGAGATAAAAACAATACCGAACGGGACTATGGCTAGCCAAGCTCTTCCCGATCGGTTACTCTATTTCTAATCTATAAGCCAAATTAAAACTTTATGGATTAAATGGCGATTAATATTCAGATTAATCTACAATATGAATCATTAATCAATCTGTAAAGACAATTAATTCTCTATTGGAACAATTACAACTGCCTGACCTCCACTTTCTATCATTTTTACCGATAATTTTGTTTTAGAATCTACTGGTAAGTCTTTAATTTCAATATCCGTTGGATTATTTTTCAAATTAGCCTTGGCTCCGTCGGCAAAAATTCTTGCCATATATTCTTTTCCCTCTTCCAGAAATGACAAGTCAATTTCTACATTTCTTCTATTCTCATCGGTAATGGTTCCAATATACCAATTCTCGCCTTTTCTTCTTGCAACAGAATACACATCGCCAATTTCTGCCAAAAGAACTTTCGATTCTTCAAAATCGGCAGGCAGTTTTTCAAAAAATTCAAAAGCTGGCTGGTCTTCGTAATTGCTTACCAAATCGGAAGCCATTTGCAAGGGACTGTACAAGCAAACCCACAAAGCCAACTGTTTTGCAAGTGTTGTGTTCACACGGCTGTTGCCTTTGTCGTTGCTATTCCATTTGGTATATTCTTTTCTGTTTTTGTATAAAATATCGAATGTTCCCGGAGTATAATCAATTGGACCTCCCAAACATCTTGTAAATGGTAAAATTACGTGATGTTCTGGTGGATTTCCTTCGCTCCATCCGTTCCACTCCATTCCCCTAGCTCCTTCTCTTGTCATCATATTCGGATACGTTCTGCTAATTCCGGTAGCTTTAATGGGTTCGTGAGCATCAATCATTAAATGATATTTGGCAGCTGTCTCCACTACTTTTCTGTAATGCTGCACCATTTTTTGTCCGTGATGAAAATGTCCGTTGGGAATTGGACCGGCATATCCTGTTTTTAATGTTCTGATTCCATTGTCATGCAATTTGGCAAAAGCAGCATCCATACATTCTTCGTAGAAAATATAATCTCCACCAGTCTCGTGATGTCCTATCAATTCTACATTTTTTAAATTGGCATAACGAACAATCTCATCAAAATCGAAATCGGCATAAGGAGTTTGCTGATCAAAAGCTTTTGGTTTCCCCCAGTTTTCCCAACCAGTATTCCAACCTTCTGCCAAAACCGCATGCACATTGTTTTCTGCAGCAAAATCAATATACTTCTTCATATTTTCGGTAGTTGCTCCATGTTTAGTCCCCATTATCCAGGTTTCCACTCCCAAATGCATTCCCCACCAAATACCAATGTATTTCATAGGTTGAATCCAGGAAGTATCATCCAATTTGCAAGGCTCGTTTAAGTTTTGAATCAAGTTAGATTCTACTAATCCTGCAGCCGATTTAGCAATTGTAATTGTTCTCCATGGTGAAACTACCGAAACTCTGGCTTTTACTTTAACTCCATCAGGCCAGGGAACCAAATTTGCCTGAAAATTTGTTCCCCCTGTATTTTGCAAAGTCATTCCAGCATAATCTGTTAAATTTGCTTCGTGAATACTAAGGTAATTTCCTGCTTCGGTTTTGAAAGTTGCTGGAGTATTGGCATTTTTCACCTCACTAATTTGAGTAGTTCGATACAACATTTCATAGCTTTCGTAGTTGGCAGGAATTGTCCAGGCTGTTCCGTTATTAGTTAAATTAAATTCCGTTAACTCTTTTATTATGTAAATGCTATCAACTCCGTTTTGTTTCGGAATTTCATATCTAAATCCAAGTCCATCATCAAATATACGTACATATAAGTTTAGCTGCATATCATCATAATTTTTCATAGATATTGCAACTTCATTGTACTTCTCTAATATTTTCTTATTTGGTCCCCAAACAGGTTTCCATTCTTCATTTTTACTATCTTTTTTGATATCAATAATTTGTAATCCATCGGTAAATAATGAATCACTTTTTAAACTTAAACCTAATCTCGATGTTGTAAAAACTTCTTCGTTTTCAAGTTTCAGAGTATAAAATATTTGTCCGCTCTCATTCACTTTCAAATCAAAACCAAGTTTACCATCAGGTGATTTTAAATCAACCTGATTGATATTCGTGCATGCACAAAATAATATTGAAACTATACATGTAAATATTGCTTTACTCATAATTATTTAATTACAAATGTTTTTAAATCAGGACCAACTCCCTTAATTGTTAATTTTTTCCATTGCTTTGGCAAGCATGGATTTTTCTGTACAATACCATTATCGGTTAAATGCAATCCTCCAAAGCCAAAAATTACAAATTGTAAGATTCCACCTGCTCCTGTTGCAAAGTATGGATTATTGCTATATGCAGATTCCGACAGCGCTCCAAATGGAGCTCTTTTATTTGGCATATAAGCTCGTTTAAATAATTCGAATGCCTTATCTGCCTCTCCTAATCGAGCATACAGAACAGACAAAACAGAATGAGACATGGCAGGTCCTTCCGGTGCCATTTTAGGCTCATAATATTCCAAATCTCTTTTAATTGCAGCAAAATCTGTAATTATATTTAGTGGATAAGCCAAAAGATTTACATCGGCCTGCTTAATTATTTCACCATTGTACATCTTGTTCTCCTTCATTACTCCATTGGGGAAATAATGAAACTTTAGTGATTTTGACAATTGCGACCACTTTTCGTTTGGTTCTATTCCCAATACAGTAGCTGCTTTACAGGCATATTGCAATGCTGCTTTCGCCGATCCATTGGTGAATGCATTATCATCTGCATGATGGTAAAATTCATTGGCACCAACCACATTATTTATAGAATAAGATCCATCTGTATTTTGAACAGATCTGCTTATCCAAAAATCTGCAACTTCTTTCAACATTGGATAACCAATAGTTGAAAGCCAGTTTTTATCGCCTGTCATTCTATAATAATTCCAAAAGGCAATTGCTATATCAGCAGTAATATGATGCTCAAAGGTTCCGGTTAATGCCCAGGTTGGGGTTGCTTCCTCACCAGTTTCATCCGATTCCCAGGGAAACATTGCTCCTTTAAATCCATAATTTTGAGCTTTCTGCTTTGCCGGTTCTAATCTATCAAATCTGTAATTGAGTAAGGATTTGGCAATATCCTGATTGAAAACCAAAAGTGGTGGATACATCCACAACTCTGTATCCCAAAAAACATGCCCATTATATCCTTGCGAAGATAAACCCATTGGCGCAATACTTAAATTTGAATCATCTCTTGCAAAAGAGTACAAATGATACAATGCCAAACGAACATCTTGCTGTGATTCTAAATCACCTTCAATTTCTATATCTCCTTGCCATAAGTCCTCCCAAAGTTTTTGATGACGATTGAGAACGACTTGCTTATTACCCAATAGTTGATAAATCACCATTCGTTCCGATTCACTTTTAGGATCAGAAAAATCCTGAGAAGTACAAACGGCACCTGTCCATGCAAATTGATATGATTCACTTTGCTTTAAATCTGCTGTAAAAATCAGCTCATGATGCAAAGAATCTTTAACTTGATAATTCAATTCCGGAGTTTCTTCTTCAAAAATAAAGGAAGCGCTTGTGACCAATTGATGTTTTCCAAAAGGACTATTGGCAATTGTTTGCAGAATAGGCATTCTTGCATCCAAATCTTTCAAAACCCGATAGCCCAATTCCACATTTTGATATTCGGTCGGACAAACGATCTGTCCGCCAACCTGAATACTTAAATTATTCTGTAGAGCAATTATTTCAACATCAATCATTCCAGAATAAGGCATTCCCCGTAAAGCATAAGTTGTAAATGAAAAATTGGCATAATCCTTACATCTGCATGTAGTTGTAAATGCTGCATTTTTCATATCCAAAGTCTGATTCCAGTTGGAACAATTACTGGTATTTAAAGTATCTCCATTAAGTACAATTTCAAGATTGGCAAAATTAATTCCCAGGAGGACTTTGCTCACTCCTAATTTCGATTCTTTATCGAAAACATGATTTAAAATGATAGCTTTCGTTTTTCCCGGCTGTTCTGAAGGTAGCAATCCAATCCTTCCATTTGCTACTGATATATTTGTATAGTTTGAATAATCTTTCGCTACAATATTCCACTCATCGCCCATAAGGTTTTGAGCGCTTAATACATTGATAAAACCAAATCCAAGCAACAAGAAATATACACTTCTATGAATGAGTTTCATTCTATATTTTTTTAAGCATTTCAGGTCTTTCATTGTAAATTTTGAATATCAATTCACCAAATAAAGTATTTGCCCATGCAAACCATGATCTGGTAAAATTTTTAGGGTCATCCTTGTGGAATGTTTCATGCATAAAGCCTGTATCTGCATGAGTCCGAATTAATGTTTTCAAGCAATCCTCAATTTCTTCGTTATTGTCGGAGGTCATGGCACGCATAATAATACTCATTGGCCAAATCATATTTACACCCACATGCGGTCCACCAATTCCTTTGGCATATTTTCCCACAAAAAACCAAGGGTTATTTTCGCTTAATATGAACTTTCTTGTGTTCTGATATAGGGATGAGTTTGCATCAATTGCTCCCAAATATGGCAGAGAAAGCAGACTAGGAATATTAGCATCATCCATATACATTTGGTTGCCAAATCCGTCCACTTCAAATGCTAATGTTTCCCCCATATTTAAATGATTCGAACTTGCATACTTTTCAAGTGCCGATTGCACTTCCTCAGCCATTTCTCTAGCCGATTTTGCCAATTCTTTCTCAATTCCTAAATGATTTAACATCTCGGTCATTTGCTTTAATGAGACCACTGCAAAATAATTTGAAGGAATCAAAAAGGGCAATATTGTGGCATCGTCGGATGGTCGGAAGGAAGAAACGATAAGGCCTACAGGTTTAATTGGATTCCCATAACCATTCCCAGGAAGAGTATCAGTAGATTTACTTGTATTTCTTGCAAATTTATATGGACCTTGATTTTCTTTTCTTTGCTGTTCTTTAAAAGTTTTTACTATGGCTTTCACAGCCTCTATCCAATCAGCATCGAAACACGAAGTATCACCTGTTTTCTTCCAATAATGATAAGCCAAACGAATAGTATAACAAAGCGAATCAATTTCCCATTTGCGTTCGTGTAATTCCGGCTTCATATCTGTTTGATCGCTTTCCCAGTGCGAACCTTCTGCACCTTTGTTAAATGCATTGGCATAGGAATCGATATTTACACATTTTGTTTGTCTGTTAATCAATCCTTGAAATAGCTTTTGTAACTTCTCATCCTCGTTAATTAAAGGCAAATATGGCCAAACCTGAGCTGTAGAATCTCTCAGCCACATTGCATGAATATCTCCGGTAATCACAAAAGAATCGGATTTACCATTATCTTCGGAATAGCTAACAGTTGTATCTAGAGTATTTGGGAAGCAATTCTCAAACATCCAGGCTAATTCCTGGTTCGCAATGGCCATTTTTACTTCACTAATCTTTTTATCGACAGCAGTACTCACAAAATTTCGATTAGATAATTCTGGTCGGTTTGATATGTATTTTAAATCTTTATTAATGGCAAATCCTTGTGCTCCTATCAGGCTTATACCTCCAGTAAATAATAATGAGTTTCTTAAAAATGTTCTTCGCTTCATTTGGGGTGAGTTATTTAGATTAGTGTTTTAATTTTTAAAAAAAGCAAAGGCTTACAATCTGTCAAGTGTAAGCCTTTGCTATGCTAAGTTTTATCGTGAATTCATTTCTAAAATATCTTTAGATTATCTATCTGCTCATTGAATAAGGGAAACTTTCTTCATCTGTTCCTCTTTGCTTATTTGCCTTTGTACTCATATCAAACTCAAGACTACCTCCATTTAAAATATCATTGTGTTTAATATAGTTTGCATTGTAGCTTTTCCCGTTTAATTTGATATCATTCACAAACACATTTTCTTTAGAATTATTAGAGCTTGAAATCGTAAAGGTTTTTCCATTCTCCAAAGTCAAACTTACTTTATCAAATAATGGAGATCCAAATACATATTCATCGGTTCCCGGACAAACCGGATAAAATCCCATTGAGCTGAACACATACCATGCAGAAGTTTGACCGTTGTCCTCATCACCACAATAACCATCGGCCTGTGGAGTGTACAGTTTATCCATTACTTCACGCACTCTGGTCTGAGCTTTCCATGGCTGTCCAGCATAGTTGTAAAGATAAATCATGTGCTGAATTGGCTGATTACCATGAGCATAATTCCCCATATTGGCAATTTGCATTTCGCGAATTTCATGAATGGTAAATCCATAGTAAGAGTGATCAAACTTAGGAGGCATTTCAAATACACCATCTAATGTAGAAATAAACTTATCTTTTCCTCCCATTAAATTAATCAAACCATTAATATCCTGAAAAACCGACCATGTATAATGCAGACTATTTCCTTCGGTAAATGCATCGCCCCATTTTAATGGATTAAAAGGAGTTTGGAATGTTCCATCCTCATTTTTACCTCGCATTAAGCCAGATTCTTTATCGAATACGTTCTTGAAATTTTGTGCTCTTTTAGCAAATAAATCGATCTCGGCCTGTGGACGATTTAGATCTTTAGCTAACTTCCACACACAAAAATCTGCGTAAGCATATTCTAAAGTTCTTGCAGTATTTTCATTTATGCCAACATTGTAAGGAACATAGCCTAATTCGTTGTAATAATCGGCACCATAACGACCCACCGAAGTAATTTCCTTATTGTATCCTTTTGTATTTTTTAGAATCGCCTCGTATAAAGTTTCAATATCGTATCCTCGAATTCCTTTTAAATAAGAATCTGCAATAAGCGATGCTGAATTGGAGCCAATCATGCAGCCTCGATGTCCCGGACTTGCCCACTCTGGCAACCAGCCACTTTCTTTGTAAGTATTCGCTAATCCTTCCATAATTTGAGCATTCAAATCGGGATACATCAATGTAAAAAATGGAAAGACTGCCCGGAATGTATCCCAAAAGCCATTATCTGTAAACATATAGCCGGGCAGTACCTCACCATTGTATGGACTGTAATGAATTACTTCATTTTTATCGTTAATTTCATAAAACTTGCGTGGGAATAATAAAACTCTGTACAAGCAGGAATAGAATGTTTTTAGCTGATCATCGGTTCCTCCTTCAACTTTAATGCGAGCGAACTCTTTTTCCCAAGCCGCTTTTGCTTCCTGTTTTAACTGATCGAAATTTTTTGCACCAATTTCTCTATCTAAATTTAATTGAGCTTGCTGTGGATTAATAAAAGAAGAAGCCACTTTTACATTCACTACTTCTCCTTTTTTGGTTATAAAGCCAATAACAGCTCCAACATGCTCTCCTGTTGCCGATTTAGAATTTTTACTTAGTTTATCGCCATTCCAGGTGTGCGTTAATTCAAAATCTTTATCGAATTCGGCTACAAAATAATTGTGAAAATTATCGGGAACACCACCACTATTATTGCGACAATAACCTATAATCTTTCTTTCCTCAGGAATAATTTTCACTTCTGATCCTTTAAAAAAACCATCTAATAAAATATATGACTCTTCGTTTTCAGGAAATGTAAAACGAAACATGGCAGCGCGTTCGGTTGGTGCTAGCTCAGCCGTAACATCGTAATCGGCTAAATATACACTGTATTCGTATGGTTTTGCTTGTTCTGCTTTATGTGAAAACCACGAAGCTCTCTCTTCTTCCTTAAACTTTAAATCTCCTGTTACAGCCATTAAAGAAAATGCGGCATAATCATTAATCCACGGACTTGGCTGATGTGTTTGCTTAATACCTCTTATCTTTTTAGCATCGTAGGCATAAGTCCAACCATCTCCCATTTTTCCTGTTTGCGGAGTCCAGAAATTCATTCCCCAAGGCAAAGCAATTGCAGGATAAGTATTCCCATTCGAAAGCGCATGTTCCGAATCTGTTCCCATTAAGGTATTTACCATATCCACACTTGAAATGTTAGTTTTTTTAACATTTCTCTCTCCCTCACAAGCTGCAAATATTGCAACAAAAATTAATAACAGAATTCGAATTTTCATCATTTTACAAGTTAATCTTACTAACTAAAACAATTTATTTGTTTTTTAACTGTTTACTTTTTAAAAGAGGTACAACTTAAAAAAACTGTACCTCTTTTTACTATCATGATATGCTATTAATACATGATTGATTTAGGTCTATCTTCTGGTTTTGCACCGAAGTTTTTATTAGGTTTATCTCCCATTTCAAATGTTAATGTTCCTCCTTTAAGTATATCTTTATGAGTGATAAACGATTTTGTATAATCTTCTCCGTTTAATTTAACCGATTGGATATAGATATTCTTTTTGGTGTTGTTGTTAGCTATAATTGTAAATTTCTTATCGCCCGGAAGAGAAATACTTGCCTGATTGAACAATGGGCTTCCAAAAACATAAGCTCCATTAGTTGGATTAACCGGATAAAATCCCATTGATGACATTACGTACCAAGCCGACATTTGTCCACAATCTTCGTTACCACACAAGCCATCATGTTTATCGGTATACAACTCATTCATGATATAGCGAACCTTATCGGAAGTTTTATATTGCTCACCAGCGTAGGCATACAAATAAGTAATGTGATGACTTGGTTCGTTTCCATGAGCATACTGTCCAATTAAGCCAGAAATATCGGCCGAAGCACCATGTTCCAAATCGGAAGAAATACTAAACAAACTATCTAATTTTGTAATAAATTGCTTATCACCACCCAATAAATTAATTAATCCTTCTGGATTCTGAGGAACTAACCATAAATACTGCCATGCATTACCTTCGCAATAATCGTTTACCCTGTGCTGTGCTGAATATGGATCGAAAGGTGTTCTCCAGCTTCCATCTTTCATACGTCCTTTCATAAATCGATCTTTAGGATCGAAATATTCCTGATAAGACTCTGCTCTTTTTTTGAAGTATGCAGCATCTTCTATTTTGCCTAGTTTCTCGGCCAATTTACTAATACCCCAATCGCTAATTGCGTATTCCATTGCACTGGCAACCGATTCGTGCATCATATCACAAGGAATGTATCCATATTTTTGCAGCTCTTTAACACCTGGTTCAAAATCGCCCATAGCAGTGG
Source organism: uncultured Marinifilum sp. (assembly GCF_963677195.1). Taxonomy (NCBI): domain Bacteria; kingdom Pseudomonadati; phylum Bacteroidota; class Bacteroidia; order Marinilabiliales; family Marinifilaceae; genus Marinifilum; species uncultured Marinifilum sp. The sequence goes on along the minus strand of NZ_OY781918.1, from coordinate 2,767,495 downwards.
TTTTAACAGCTTCGTAAGCCAATTCAAGATCGATTCCTTCAAAACCTTTTAAACAAGCATCAACAACAACAGGAACTCCACTGTAACCAACCATTGTATTGGTTTCGTTTCCTCGCAAATGCCAAACTGGTAATTTTCCCTGTTGCTTATAGATATTCAACATAGAATTAATCATGTCCGGCACACGCTCTTGTTGAGTTAATGTGTATAAAGGATGAGCTGTACGATATGTATCCCAAAGAGAGAATAAAGTATAATTTGTAAATTCATTACTTTGATATACTTTTTTATCGGTACCTCTGTATTCCCCATTAACATCATCGAAAATATTTGGAGCAATAAGAGTGTGATAAACGGCAGTATAAAAAACTCTTTTTGCCGCCTTATCAGTTGTTGTAATCTGTATCTTTTCGAGCTCTTTATTCCATTTGGCTTTATTATTGGCCAGAATTTCATTGAAATTCCAATTTGGCATTTCAGTTTTAATATTAGCCAATGCATTTTCCATACTTACTGGCGACATACCAAATTTAACCTGTACTTTTTCGAAAGCTTTGGTAGAAAATTGTAAAAAAGCTTTAACTGCTTTTCCTTTTGCAGCATCTCCTTCCATTTTTTCCTGACCATTGTAAACCAAGACACTTTGTATTGGCTTTGATAAAACCATTGCAAAATATTCTCTTTGATCGGCAGCCCAACCTTTAGAAAAACGATATCCTGCCACCAAAGTATCATTTACTTTATGGAAGAAAGTTTCGGTAGCGGTATCACCATTTCCTTCCTTTAAATCAATAATTAATCGCGATTTATCTGATTTAGGATAAGTTATCTGATGCATGGCAACACGTTCTGTAGTTGTCATTTCAATATCGATATTATAAGTATCTAGATGAACTTTATAGTATCCAGCTTCGGCTTTTTCTGAATCGTGATGATAATAGGATGCATAGCCATCTTCGGGTTTTTCCTGCGTACCCGGATTTATTTTTAACTCACCAAGTGCAGGCATAATTAAAAACTCACCCAAATCGGTACAACCCGTACCACTTAAATGTAAATGCGAAAATCCTTTTACAATACTATCAGAGTAATGATATGAGGAACACCAATCCCAGCCTTTATGAAAATTGCTTGGTCCGGCCTGAATTGCACCAAATGGAACATTTGCGCCCACAAAAACATGACCGTGCCCCCCAGAACCAATAAAAGGATCGACATACTTGGTTAAGCCTTCACTATCTTCGGAATTATCTCCAAACATTTGACATGAAGCTAAAGAAACTCCAAACAAAAGTAATAAGCCTAGTGTTTTGATTAATTTTAATTTTTGCATTTGATTTTCTGTATGGTTTGGTAATAAAGTTGATATATAATTAAGCGCAAAGGCTCTGCTATTTTCTAATTTTATTCACCTTTTGAGAAAAGGCTGTAAACAATCCTTCCTTTTTGTAGGTGGAAGCAAACCTGCAATAATTTTCACAAACTTATGTGTGAACTTTTGTTTTTGTTGAGAAATAGGAGTCGCCGTTTGGCGACTCCTAAAATTAATTGTATTTAGTTCTTAGTCTTCGATAACATTCCAAGAAATTCCTCTCATATCACCTTGATATGTTCCTGTTTTATCAGAGAATTTAACACCTTTCACTCTATCAAGAGGGAAATAAACATTCAATCCGGTTTCTGTTCCTGTAATTTCAGCATCAAGGTCAGCTGCATCTCGAGCAACATCCCATAAACGGAAGTCTTTCATATAACCATCCATTTTGCCCCAGCCATTACCTAGCCACATTTCACCCCAACCTGATACATTTGGAGCTCCTATATCTTCAAATACAGCTTCTTCAACTCCGTCAACAAATATTTTGGTTGTACGAGCTATATCGTCATGAACAAGAGCGACATGTTGCCATTCTCCTGTTTTCATTACCAATGATTCAGTTTTTGGACCTTCCCATCCATTTCCTGCATTAGTAAAGTTCCATAAACCACCTGAGCCTAGTACATTTTCTTCCGTTAACTCATCGTATCCGTATACCCATACACCATATTCTCCATTGTTAAAGAATTCACCTGTACCATAACCGAATAAAGATTTAACTTTTACATTAAATTCAACAGTATAATCTCCCTGTGGAGTATAATTAGGTGTAATTCTTAAACCAACGGCTGAGGGAACATCTCTGTCAATTAAAATTCCATCGGTATCAGCAACAAGCATAGAGTTAATAAGTTCGATTGCTTCGGACAAAGAAGCAGCTTTATCATCAAGAGCTGATTGACGACCTTCATTTGCCAATGCATCATTTGCATCAGCAATTAATTCATCAACATAAGCAATAGTACCTACAGGATAATCACCATCTTCATCTCCTTCTACAATAGTTGCTTTAAAATCATCAATTTCCTGAATAGCATTTTCAAGAGCTGACTTATCCAATACAATTACTGGAGGTTCTGCAACCCACTCAACTTTACCTTTAATTGTAGCAGTATAATTACCACTTACATCAGAAAATGAAGAACCTAAATCTGAACCAAAAGGGAAATAACATACAAGTCCGGATTCAGTACCTTCAAACTCAGCTGTTCTGTTAGCATTAATTGTTGATTCATCAAGTACAGAATTCCACACTCTAAAATCTTTCACTAATGTATTACAAACACGATCAGTCCAAGTTGGGCTGTTTCCAATTACAAATGGAGCATCAGCAGCTAATAAGTGAGTATTATCAATTTCTGCTACTTTTGAACCATTAATAAATAATTCATGATGCGTACCATCACTAGTCATTGTAACATCCATCCATTCTCCGGATTTCATAGTACCTGGTCCAGCCTGATCACCAGAATCTACCCAATTACTATTACCTGTAACAATCTGAATTTTACCATCGCTAAAATATCTGGCGCCAAATCCACTATCAGGCCCCATTTGTTCAGCAGAGAATAGATTATTTGAATATCCCTTAGTATTCAAGTCAACGATATAACATTTTAATTCAATTGTCCACGCTCCAGCAAGAGTCGTTTTGATATTATCCGAAATCTGGATATAAGTATCATTTTCTTGCTGAATCCAAGGCATTGCAACAGCAACAACATTAGCTTTAAAGATATCTATATAACGTTGTAACTTAACTGATGCATCGGAAATATCTTCTTGATTTTCTGCATTTTCAATCTTCCATTGCACCCAATCAATTACTGTTTGTAATTCAGCTTTTGATCCTGGCTTTTGATCACCTGCATTAATTCCTTCTTCGGTAGTTTCCATCAAATTTTCAGCCTCCGAAATTAATGCTTCCAGTGAAGCAGTTTCAAAAGTACCTACTCCATTATCGTCATCATCACAAGCTGCGAAGGTAAACACCATCAGAAAAGCAGCAAGGTATGACCACATTTTTATATTTATTTTAAATGCTTTCATTTCTTCTTAAAGATTTAGGTTAATTACAAATTACTGTTCATTAAACCACTAGACTTAGACTTAGTATCAGCAGTATCCCACCATACACGAATATCCATTCTATCTGTTTCCGGAGTATTTTGTGCAGCTGGCATAAACTCGCTATTTTGCAAGTGTTCATTAACCGGATAGCGAACACGCTTAACCCAAGTTCCCGAAGCAACTGTTGCACTACCACTAACACCATCTTTAGGTAAAGTAATGTCTGGATAGTCTGTTCTACGGAAATCAGCCCATCCTTCAACTCCATTAGGGAAATTCGAAATCCACTTTTGAGTTATTAATTGTTTAAGATCTGTTTCTGTAGCTCCTGAAAGAGTAGGAAGACCAGCAATATAATTACTAGCTTCAGTAGCATCTACACCAACGTAATCCATTGAAGCCTGAACACCTTCTAGATACAATGCATTTGCATCTCCTGAAATCCAACCTCTCATTGCAGCTTCAGCTTGCAAGAAAAGCACTTCTGAGTAAAACATTACAGGACAATACATTAAGTCATCACCACCGTTTCCTACAAAGTCAACATAGCCACCTTCTAGGTTAATTGTTGCATAATCCTCATCAGAATTACTTGGCACTAAGTTATAACCATTTTCTATACCATTGTAACGATCAAATCCAGCATCTTCCTTAGTTACAGGTTCACCATCTACCTGATAAGCAAACCATTTAGATGCACGAGGATCTTCTCCATAACTTGATTGCTCGTAAAGGTAATCAGACATTGTCTTAGACATACGAATATTATTCCAGTTCCAAGCCATTTGATGTAAATAATCATACCATCCTTGGCTCCACATAGGAACTTTTGCTACATCAGCGTTACTAGCCAATAACCCACCAGGACCATCAACTGCAGCTTTGGCTTCGGCAGCAGCTTTTGTAGGATCAACATTCGAAATACGCATTGCTAAACGTAAACGTAAGGAGTTACCAAACTTCTGCCATTGTGAAGCCACTCCATTATACATTACATCATAACCTTCGTTATATTCATATTGGTCAGCATTTCCTGTTATTGCGTTAATAGCTGTATTTAAACGTGTAAATAAATCGTTATAGATCTCTTCCTGAGAATTGTAAGGAACCGATTCTCCTCTACCAGCATTAAAATAAGGTACATCACCATAAGTATCGGTAATTCGTGACCACCAGTAACACATCCAAATTTCTTTGATTGCTACAGCATCAACATACAATGGATCTTCACCATAAAGATCTTGAATTGAATTTGCTCTACGCAAATCTTTTGTATAATGCTCACTCCATTGGTTTCCAATCCATCCATCCACATATTCATAACGAGGAGAAGAGAAACCACTAACAGTATTTGCCCAATATTGAGAATATAGATCTGGGTAAAGGTTCACATTTCTTTGATAGTTATCAAAAACAGCCTGAACTAATGGACTAAATAAGAACTTTGGTTCAACCGAAGTCGTCGCATCAGAAGGTACATTCATGTCACCAAAATCATCGGAGCAGCTACTACCCAATATGATTAGCCCTAATGCGAATAATATTATATTAATTTTTTTCATAACAAACATCTTTATTAATTAAAATCCAACATTAAGTGAGAATCCGTATGTTCTAGTTGAAGGAACAGGTGAGAAATCAAACGCTTGTGCTGCATAATCGGTACTATAAGCACTAGCATCAGGAGCAGTTCCCGGAGTATCTTTATAGAAATAGAATAAGTTCCTTCCAACCAATGAGACTCTTGCAGATTTTACCGGATTGTGAGGTATCTTACTTAAAATTGATTTAGGAATATTATATCCAATTGCTAATTCTTTTAATTTCATGTGAGAAGCGTCATATAAAAACTCTTCATCAACTTTTGCCAACTGTCTCCAATATTCTTCTGCAGAAACAATTACATTATTAGAACCTCCATCTACAGATACACCATCAGCAAAGAATGCCATACGATTATTTGCAAGAGTTCTTTCTGCTGTACCAGCACTAACAGCTCCCTGCTCTGATGATGAAAGAATATCACCTCCTTGCTGTATTGAAACTAAAGCTGACAGATACAGACCTTTATAGTCAACATTTAAATTAATAGAACCTGTCCAATCTGGCTGTAGGTTACCAATAATTTCCTCATCCTGAGCAATGGTCATTAATCCACTATTGTCAATAATAATTTCACCATTTTCATCACGATCATAAACACTACCAACAATCTGACCTAGCTTTTGTTCTGGATAAGCATAAACCGACATGCCAAAAGGATATCTTGGAACATCATCAGTTAATTCTTCCATTACACCTTCGTTTTTGGAAAAGTTAAAATCTAAACCTACCGTTAAATCATTAGTTTTAACAGGTACAGTTCTTAACATCACCTCAACTCCTTTATTTACAATTAAACCAGCATTTGAAAGAATATTTTTAAATCCTGAACTTTGTACTGCAGGAACAAGAAGAATTTGGTTTTTGGTTCTTTCGTTATAGTAGGTAAAATCTAATCCTAAACGATTACCAAAAAATCTTAAATCGGCTCCAACCTCATAAGAAGTTGATAACTCAGGCTTTAAATTATCCTGCACTCCATTTTCTGGCACATTACCAGTAGAAAGTCCATAATTCCAATTACCAATTGAATAAGTTTGAGCTGTTAATAACGGATCTGTAGCCTTACCTACCTTTGCCCAAGAACCCCTAATCTTAGCAAAAGAAAACCATTCTGGTAATTCAATCATATCAGATACCAAACCACTTAAACTAACTGAAGGATAAAAATAAGAATTATCGAATTCTGATGTTGACGAAGTAAGTGTAGAAGACCAATCATTACGAGCTGTAAAGTCAAGGAAAATCATATTTTTATATGCAATCTGACCAAATCCATATAATGAACGAACTTCTTCTTCAACAATGCTTTCTGATGCATTAATATTAGATCCAGCTGCCAAAAAGAAATCATTTTCAGAAGACAAGCGACCTGAAGTAGCTTTTAATTCTCTAAATCTGTTCTTCATACTATTGGCACCAACATTTACACCAATCGTAAAATCTTCGTTTATTTCTTTATTATAACTCAACAAGAATTCGTAATTCTCTTCTTTGAAATTTGATTGAGTAGGGTTATAGTTTGGTCTGCTTGAGTCAACATTATCTGCAAACAAATATCCTTCAACTGCTTCGAATTGGTAGAAATCCATTCCATATTTAAACTTAGCCTTCAAATCAGAGGTTAATTTTAAATTAGCAGCAACATAACCAAATGTTCTGTTTTTCTCATCGTTATTTGTAGTTTGCGCTTGCAAGAAATACGGATTACGAAGATTTGCATTTGGATTTTTGTATAGCTTCTCAACATGTTCACCACCAACAATATCATACCCCGGAGCTAAATCTTGATTACGAATATTCATTGGCATAGTATTGAAATAAGATACATAAGAATAATTTCCAATCTCTGGTCTTTCTTTACCCTTAGTATTAAAGAAAGAAACTTTAGTATCGATATTCAACCAAGAGTTAATGTCATAATCTGCACGTAAATCGAAAGTTATTTTCTCAACTTTGTGATCCTCATAAATACCATTCATGATATCTTTACCAAGAGAAACACGATAAGAACCATCATCATTACCTCCTGTAAAGGCTAAACTATGCTTTTGGTTTGTTCCTGTTCTTGTAAAATCTTCCAATCTATCCTTCTGATATTCGTACGGAATAGTTTCTCCAGTCCAAGATTCCAACATTTGACCAGTCATCTCTGGTCCCCAGGAAGCATCTGCATTCATATCATAAATACCATCATTTCCTTGTCCATACTTATCCTGAAGGTCTAACATATAAGCAGCCTTAGAAATAGTATAGCTTCCAGAATATGAAATTCCTAAACCTTTACCTCTAGTTCCTTTTTTAGTGGTAACTAAAACTACTCCATTACCACCTCGTTCTCCATAAAGAGCAGCAGCATTAGGTCCTTTCAAAATTGAAATAGACTCAATATCTTCAGGATTCAGGTCGAAAGCACCTCCTGCGCGCGAAGTTCCTCCCCAAACACTACCATCTCTACTATTTCCATTATCAAATGGTACACCATCAACAACCCAAAGAGGCTCATCGTTTCCAATTAAAGAACTAGATCCACGAATATCAATACGCGAAGTACCACCAATTCCACCACCAGATTGATTAATTTGCACACCCGCAACTTTACCTTGCAATGAGCTTACCAAATCAGAACTACCAGCCTGAGTTAATTCATCAGCTTTTACATCTTGTACAGCATAACCAAGAGCTTTCTTTTCTCTTTTAATACCTAAAGCAGTTACCACAACCTCGTCAACCTGTAGAGCATCGGCTGCCATAACAATATTAATTACCGATTGTGAACCAATAGTAATTTCCTGAGTTGTCATACCAACAAAACTAAAAATCAAAATAGCCGAATTGTCAGCGGCAATTTCAAATTTACCATCAACATCGGTTACAGTTCCAATAGTTGTACCTTTAACAACAACAGATACACCTGGCAATGACATTCCAGACTCTTCCGTTACTGTTCCTGTTACAGTTTTTTGTACAGTAATTTCGGAGTTTTCGTCGGATAGTTTGTTAACGTTTGCACTTGCAGATATTGGCAAAGCCATTACAGCAAAAAGCAAAGCTAAACTTCCAATCTTCCTTCCAAAGCTTAATGGGTTACTTAAGCCTGAATGAAGATTTCGTAAATAGCATTTCTTCATAGTTAGTAATTATTAATTATACAATGAACAAAAAAAATCTTGTGAGTTTTTTTTACTCTGCAATACTAGCGCAAACGTATTAATTCACGATTAATATTGAATTAACATGATATTCTAATGCATTAATCCAGCTACTATACTTTAGTTTACAGCGCCTTACGCGGCATTTAATATTTTTTAACATTTCGACAATATTCTTTGTCCATAGTATTTATGGAAGTAATTATTTATAACATGAGAATGATTTTACACAATCGTTATAAATTAAAAATATCTGTGTATTAATAAGTGCCAACAAATATTAAGTATTAGTTCCTATTTTTTTTTGCTATACTTTATAGTCTAGCTATATTTAAATATATTTGACAGATCTAAACTATTTAATTTTTAACCTAGCTTCTAATCTATATATGCGATTAATTAATTGCTTAATAATCCTACTATTATTCATATCCGATCTTTACGCCGATCACGGTATTTATTTCAAATCCAATGAAGTAAGCAAAGAAAACAGAACCGGAATAGATATAACCCATCAAAACAATATATCTTACACAAATGAATTTACTATTCATTTTAAAATTTCCTTTCGTGAAACCAATACATATTATGGCAATATATTATCACTTAAAGAAAGCAATAGCAACAATTTAATTCAGGTAAACTTCCGTTCTCCCGATTTATTCGTTATTCACAATAAACGTGAAACAAAATTTCACCTTAATCTTGAAGATCTAAAAACATTAAACAACAGATGGGTTGATTTTGAGATACATATCGATGCGATTAATAAGAATATTAATCTGAAATTTGGAAATAAAACGCTTCAATCTTCCATTCAATTCCCTGAGAATTCAGATTTTGCAATGTCTTTAGGAGTTGTTAATAAATATGGTTTTTACAATGACGAAGTTCCTTCAATATCAATAAAAGATTTAACAATTAGAATTGATGGATCGCCAAAACATTTATGGCCTTTTAAGAAAACAGATAAGGATATTTTACGTGATGTACTTTCGAGCCGCACAGCAAAATTATACAACCCCGATTGGGTTGTTGATTATCACAAAAAGTGGGAAAAACTAAGCACTTTAAATTTTAATGGAGTTCCTTCCATAGCCTATAATAAAGAAAAAGAAAATATAGATTTTGTATTAATGGATGGTAAATACTATTCTTATAATTTAAAATCTGGCTTATTAAGCAAAGAAACTAACAATGTTGGTTATCCTGTATTTGAAAGTTCACAACAAATTATCTACGACAAAAACTCTAAGCTTACAACTTATAGTTATAATAAAAACAAACTTTCAAGATATAATCCCGATCAAAAGCATTGGAATGGAAATATCGAATGCACAATAGATGATGTTCCTCAATATTGGCATCACAACAAATTTATACATCCTTTAACGAATGAAATTTCTACTATTTGCGGATATGGTTATTACTCTTACTACAATATTATTCAATCTTTTAACGAAAAAGAAAGAAAATGGAAACAACTAGAGTTTAAAGGAGATACAATAGAGCCCAGATATCTATCGTCGTTAGGCTTTGCCAACCAAGATTCAACAATTGCTTATTTATTTGGAGGACTTGGAAATACAATAGGCAAACAGATACTTGGAAAAGAATATTATTACGATTTATATAAAATTGATTTTAAAAATCGAACAATTAAAGAAGTTTGGGATTACGAATGCGACGAACAGTTTCAAAAACTGCCAGTAAGCTCGATGAAAATTACAAAAAATGATAGTAGTTTTTATACTTTAATGTTTCCTTCGATTAAACGAAACACTTATTTAAGAGCCGTTAAAGGATATATTAACGAAGCAAAATTAGTTTTTATTGGTGATAGTATTCCCTTTAATTTTTTTGATATCGAATCGTTTACAGACTTATATTACTGGAAAAGTGAAAATAAATTGGTTGCCTTAACCTCGCATAAGCTTGAGGAACAAAAATATGAAGTTAACTTATACTGTATAAGTTATGAGCCAGGAAGTAAAAATGATTTTGATATTAATGGAATAGGATTACCCTTGCCTGTTAAACTGTTTTATTTTCTTTTGGGAATATGTGTTCTAATTTTAGTATTTATTATTCGAAAAAATATCCGAAAAAGAGTAAAATCAAAAATACAACTTCCTGTAGCTATATCGGATCATGAAGAAATAACTTTCTCTGATTACAAAGTACCAACAATAAATTCGATATTATTATTTGGTGGATTTCAGGTATACGATAAAAAAGGGAAAGAAATTACTTACAGATTTAGCCCTACGCTAAAAGAATTATTCCTTTTAATTCTTTTGAATACTTTAAACGGAGGTAAAGGTATATCTTCGAAAAGAATTCAGGAATATTTATGGCCCGACAAACCTGAAAATAAAGCCAAAAATAACAGGGGTGTAAATATTAGAAAACTTAGAGACATACTAGAAGATATATCGGGAACAGAAGTTTTATTTGATAATAATTACTGGAAAATTATTTATCCTGAAGAAGTATTTTGCGATTTAGATCATATTCAAATTCTATTTAAAGAAATTAAGGAAACTGGTAATCAAGAAAATCTGGCTATAATTATACAAATTCTTAAGCGTGGCACAATGCTAAGAGATATTTTTCCCGAGTGGTTAGATTCTTTTAAAGACAAAACCACTGGAGAAATCGTAAGCTCATTAGAGGATATAGTTTCACAAGCAAATATCGATAAATCGATAAAACTATCACTTGCAAATATTATTTTTGAGTTTGACGAAATGAATGAAACAGCACTTAAAGTAAAATGTTGTATTCTTTCTGAACAAGGCAAACACAGTTTGGCAATTGAAACATTCGAGCATTACAGAAAATTATATCAGAAATTTTACAACGAAGAATACCAATTCTCTTTTAAGAATATTGTGAGTAAAGATTAATTTAACAGATAAAAAAATCCCGATAGGAAATACCTATCGAGATTTTTTAGCTAATCTTTAACTAATTTATTCTACTAAATTTAAAGAAATCCAGAAAGAGTATACCTGTGTTCACAATCTGGAAATCTCTACTACTACAAATTCTTTAATGCAAACGCATAAGCACCTATTCCAATAGCTTTACTTGCGCCCAACTTACTGGAACAAACAGCTAATCTAGGATTTGGATCATATTTTATGGTTTTATCAGTACCTGGAATTACAATTTCTTTTGATTGATCGGCTGCAAATTCTACAAATTCCGATTCATTATCGATATTGTAAACCTGCTGTACCAAACGAGGAAGATCTTCACCAGTGGCTGTGTAGCACTTACCATTCATCTCCTCCAAAGCTGCAGGCATGTATAAATCGTGAGCACCAGTTAGTCCTCCACCAAAAACAGCAATACCATCGGTAATCGTTAAAATATTGGCCAAACTATCTCCTAAGCATTTTCCAAAAATCCTGAATGACTCCAATGCAGCCTTTTGATCGGCATTATTAGCATCCATTGCAATATCATAAACATCTTTAGGCATTAACTCATTAACATATTTATTAGATGCACGTTCAAGAAACTCACGCTGAATAGCTCGAGTACTAATTCCCTCTTCGGCAAAGCGCTCTGGAAACACACGTGAGCTTGTTAACCAAACCTCTGTTGCAATAGAATTATCGCCTGTAAACAGCTCATCATTATGCACCAGTCCACCTCCAAAACCTGTACCAAGCGTTACACCCACAAGGTTACGATATCTTTTAGGACTATTGGCTAATTCCAAACGTTTATTAATTTCGGGCAAAACGCCTCCAAGAGCTTCGCCATAAGCAAACAAATCGCCATCGTTATTAATAAAAACCGGCATATTAAAATGCTCCTCGAGCATTGGACCTAAGGCAATACCGCCTCTAAATGCGGGTAAATTAGGTAAGTCGCCAATAATTCCATTTTTATAATCGGCCGGACCCGGAAATGCAAAGCTAATTGCTACCGGTTTTTCTTCTAATATATTTAAAACCTCCTGAAAACCATCAATTACATTTTTCAAACACTGATCTAGGCAATCAGCATTAGAAGCTTTTCGAATAGGTTCTATAATTTCTTCACCACTTTTTATTGCCGAAAAAACAAAGTTTGTTCCTCCTGCATCGAGAGTTAATACAACTCTTTTATCACTCCAAATGTTCATCATTTTATATTTTATGCTATAAACTATTTTGCATCAGTTTTAGCAAATAATTTACCCAGGTAAAAATAGTATAGTAAGCACACTAGTAAAACAACAATACCAGCAGCCTGACTTCCTACTGCGTCGGATACCATACCTAAAAATAGTGCAATTGCACCACCCGAAACTCCCATTATCATTAATCCTGAAACCTCGTTTGCTCTTTCTGGTTGTCTTTTAAGTGCATAGGTAAATATAATTGAGAATAAATTTGCACAAGCAAAACCAACTACAAAAATGAAAACAGAAAGCAACACAAGATTACTTACAAGTAGCATTCCAACAAAGCCAAATACTCCCAATATAATACTGTACATAAATATTTTAGAGGCAGAATATTTACTTAAAATAATAGCCCCTAAGAATGTTCCAACAGTACGAGCAACAAAATAAAGGCTAATACCTAATCCTGCCTGTTCTAAAGGAATACTACATTTTTCCATTAGATATTTTGGTATTGTTACATTTAATCCAACATCAATTCCAACTACCAATAAAATACCAATAAAAAATGCCAAAATATAAGGGTCCTTTAACAAACCAAAGCAATTAATAATCGACACATTTTTCTCTTCAGATTGCTCTTTATTTATTGATGTAGACCATAACCAGATAGTAGAAACAACTGTAATTACAGCATAAAGAGGAAAAATTAATTTCCAATTTCCCAAACTTCCGGCAGCAAAACCAGCAATAATAGGTCCTAGAAAAGCCGCAATTGCTTTTACAAACTGACCTAATGTTAAACTACTTGCTAACTTATCTCCAGAAACAACATTTGTTAATAAAGGGTTTAAGGCAACTTGAATAATTGTATTTCCAATTCCCAGAAGAGCAAAAGCAATTAAAACAACAGTAAAGTTATAAGCTACAAATGGTACTAGCATAGCTATAAATGTTATTGCCATACTTAGCATTACCGTATTTTTTCTACCAATCTTATTCATTAATAATCCTGTTGGCACAGAAAATACCAGGAACCATAAAAATACCATTACAGGTAAAATATTGGCCACTGTATCACTTAACTGAAAATCGGTTTTTACGTAATTAGTGGCAATTCCAACCACATCAACAAATCCCATAATAAAAAAACCAAACATTACCGGGAGTATTTTTCCTATCGAAGCTTTTTCTTTCATAAAATAACTTAATTATAAACGTTCTATTAATTTAGGTTTCAACACTATTTTTTTACTAATTATATCTGTCAATTTCATAACTTCTAACAGTATATCAACAGAGTATTTTGCTATTTCGCTAATGGGCTGAGCTACAGAAGTCACCACAGGCAATGAGTAATCAAACAAATCGAGATTATCAAAACTCACAAACTTTACTTCTCCAATCTGTTCCCTATAATTTACATTCATTAACCAAATAGCATTAGCTGTAATTTGATTATTGGTAAACACCACTGCATCCACCTTTTCTTTCATTAAATACTCTAACTCATTTTTAGAACTTTCCTTCAAATTGTTAATGTCTACAATCCTTATTAAATCATCATTTACATCAATCTGATTATCGGCTAAAGCTTGTTTGTAACCATCAATTCTAAGTTTTAAAGAATATACGTTTGGGGTAATAGATAAAAGTCCAATTTTATTAGCTCCCTTATCAATTACCTTCTGAACTGCCAATTGCATAGATTCTTTATTCTCTACCAAAATATAATTCGCATAAAAATCAGGCTCTTCTCTATCGAAAAACACCATAGGAAAACGTTGAGCCGCTAAAGATTTTAGCATACCCAAATTCTCAAAACAAGAAGCCAATATTAAACCATCAACCTGACGATTAACAAACATATTTAAAAGAGCATCCTCTTTTTTCTGCTTCTCATCGGTGCTACCAATAATAAGTTGATAACCCTTGTTTGCTAATAAATCCTCAATTAAGCGACCTATTTTGGCATAAAAAGGATTAGAAATATCGGGCACCAAATACCCAATTGTATTGGTAGTTCCTTTTTTTAAACTTTTGGCAATTTGGTTTGGCTGATAATTAACCTCACGCACGTAAGCTAAAATCTTTTCTTGTGTTTTTTTACTAATATTCTTCTCATCTCCTTTATTATTTAAAACAAAAGAAACGGTAGTCTTAGACAAACCAAGCTCTTGAGCAATATCTTTAATTGATTTCTTTTTCAAAGGTTTCCGTATTAACTAAATCGGTTTAGTAAATCGATTTAGCAAATGTATTATATTTTTTCGAAACAACAAATCAGAACATAAATCTTCCAACTAATACAAGTTCAATTTTCACAGTATTGCATTACCTAGAAATCTGATTTAAACAATAAAATCAAACAAATAATATCTTATGGCTTAATTTTGTTCGCATAAGCAAGAAAAATTGTACTTTTATTGCTCTTTAAATACTAAGAACACACCACTTACAGATTTACAGGATAATAATTTTACACACATGAAAAACGAAAAAATTAGTGTTATTGGTTGTGGAAATCTGGGGAAATCAATTGCCAAAGGTTTAATAAAAAATGAAAATTTTACTTCAGAAAATATAATTGCTACAAGGCGCAAACTTTCCTTAATTGAAGATTTAGAAATTGCTGGAGCAAGAATTACTTCTGATAACTTAAAAGCTGTTAGCAAATCGAATATTGTATTAATTGCAGTTAAGCCTTACAATGTTTCTAAAATTATTAAGGAAATAAAACCTGCATTAATAGAAGGACAGCACATTATTGTTTCTTTGGCAACTGGATTAGGAACTGTAGAAATTTCCGAAATGTTAGATCATAAATATCCTGTTTTTAGAGCAATGCCAAATATTGCAGCTAATATTGGTGAATCTGTAACTTGTATATGCGGTAAAAATTGCAATCAGGAACAAACACAAAAAGTAAAATCTATTTTTGATGCTATAGGGGAAAGTTTAATTATTAATGAAGAATTAATGGAGGCAGCAACCATTTTAGGAGCTTGTGGTATAGCCTTTGTTTTCCGATTTATTCGTGCCATGATTCAGGGTGGAATACAAATTGGTTTCGATGCCAACACAGCAAAACAAATTGTATCGCAAACCGTTAAAGGTGCTGCAGAAATGCTTCAAAAAAACAATGATCATCCCGAATCGGAGATAGACAAAGTTACCACTCCCAAAGGATGTACAATTGTTGGATTAAACGAAATGGAACATCAAGGATTTTCCTCTTCTTTAATTAAAGGAATCGTTTCTTCATTTGAAAAAATTGAAAAATAAAATAAACAGCCATTCATAATTATAAAATTTTGAATGGCTTTTATTTTACCAATAATAATTTTCGCTGTAAAATCTCCCCATCTACATTTAATTTTAGAACATAAACACCAGCACTTAAGCCTGTTAAATCAAAAACTAAATTATTTGTAAACTGAGAAATAAGTCCATCTCTTACCTTCTCTCCCTGCGAAGAATATACTTCCCAAATAATTTCAGAAAATAAAATCTTACTTAAATCGACCGTATATTTTCCATTGGAGGGATTCGGGTAAATTTTAAGCTGATCGTCGTAATACAAATTAATGGTTTTTAAAATGCTATTATCGCCACATATATTTTCAACCGTTAAATTAACATTATATGTGCCTTTCGCATCATAAGTATGAATAGGATCCTTATCATTAGATAAATTCCCATCACCAAAACTCCACTGATAACTTATGGCATCTTCTGAATAATTACTTAAACTAACAACTCTCTTTTCCAGATTATAATCAAAATCAGCCACAGGAAATTCCATCACTAAAATATTTTTACTCATAACATCAACCACCTCACCACTAGTAACTGTTAAAGTTATAGTTTTTAGGCCTGAACTTGAATAGGCAATAGAATGCGGACCTTTTTCGGTAGATGAAGCAGGACTTGCATCTTCGCCAAAATCCCAAGAATAACTATCAACGATCCCACTTGAAGCATCGGTGATATTAACAGATGAAGTATAACAAATTGTATCATTAGAAATTGTAAAAGCAGCTAATAATCCTCCATAGGGATCATAACCATTTAAAATTTCAACTTCGCTATTTAACGGATCTAACCAATATTTTAATTGCTGATTGCTATTCGAATAATTCTCCCAACTTGCCGAAAACTTTGCATAATAATCGTTCACAGAATTTCCACAATATGCATCTCCTCCAGTAAGATCTCCAATTATACGATGATTTTCATCAAATAAAGGAGAACCAGAAGATCCTCCTTCTGTGGTTCCTATGTCCCAGGCTTCGATTTGCCAGTGAGTATCAGTATCAAAAGTATATTTCGAATCGGAATATGTTGCTGTTAAAGGAGAATCATAATCTATTGATATTTTTTTTGCATCTCCACTAGGATGATGAATGCACGTAGTAAACTCAGGAGTTCGACCAGAACGATCCCATCCTGCATAATAAGGTAAATAAGATGCTGGAGGCGTTACAGATAATTCTAAAAGAGTAAAATCTAGATTTATACCGGTAGCCAGAAAATTAGCTCCTGAAATTGATTGTGTTTTTTTTCCATCGCTACCTCCACAAATCGAATTTTCATAGTTAAAATAAAAAATAGCTACTTCTGCATCTTCCTGATTATCGATTACATGATATGCCGTTAAAAGATATGGTTTCGAATCCTGATTTGTATTATTGATTAGTGCCCCTGTCGCAATCCATCCATTGTATAATATATGACAAACCGACCTTTTCTCTCTTTGCCAGTTATCTCCTTCGGGACAATTAATATCGACATTACAAGAACCCGATAATTTTACCGACAAGTTCTCTCCTTTTAACAAATTAAATATGTTTTTGTAATCGTGTAAAACACCTGAAATATTAATTTCTGCCAAAAAATCGGGAAAAGCAGGTTCGATATATTCAAGAATTAAATGATCTCCTTTTAATGGCTCGATAGAAAATTTAGCTGTTTTCTTATTGTTTTGGCTAGTATAAGCACCTAAAACAACATCCGAATCGTTATTATACACAAACAACTGACCACCCACAGGCAATTTAAATTTTGAAAACTCCAAGCCTAAAGAATAAGCACCTTTAGAGCTAAGGGCAAATCGCCAAACTCTCCTTCCATCATTCAAGTCTTCCCAAACTCCATCGGATTCAATTTTATAATCAAGCTTGTATTTGTATGCATACCGAGCATGTTTTAACCTACTTCCACTATCATCAATATTCTTAGCCTGCAACAAACTTATGTTTTTGTAAGATGGAAGCTCTACGGTTAAGGGAATAGCTTTAGAAGTAAGATTTTTAAATATTGGCTTACCTCCATGAGATATTTGAGCCTTTAAAGAAAAAGAGAGAATCAGAAGACAGATAAAAAGTCCGTATCGAATAAATTTTAAGATCATAAGTGATTTTTCCGTTATATTTTCAAAAATAGCAATAAACTATTTAAAGGCAATTTGAAAAAACACAGCTTTCACCTCTTTTCTACAAAAAAGTGTATTTTAAAACACAGCTTTATAATAATTAGCAATGAAACTATCTAAACAAAAATTTTATGTAGTTTATGAAAACTTTTTAAATCCTAAAATTATGTCTAAATTTGACTACCCATTTAAAGAAAACTAAACTTATGAACCAAAAGACTTATAATTGGTCTGATAAAACCATACTTATTGCTGAAGATGTAGAATCTAACTATCTTTTTTTAGAGGAAGTAATTAATCAAACTGGGGCAAAAATTTTATGGGCAAAGAATGGCGTAAATGCAATTGATATATTTAAAAATACCAGTAAGATAGACTTAATTCTTATGGATATTCAAATGCCATTAATGAATGGATTTGATTCGACAAAAGCTATAAAAAAAATTAATCCTAAGGTTCCTATTATTTCTCAAACTGCTTATGCTATGGCCGAAGATAGAGCTAAAAGCATTGCTGCCGGATGCGATGATTATATTGCCAAACCAATTTCCAGCAAAAAATTACTTGCATTAATATCTAATTATATTCAATAATTTTTTTCTAAATAAAAGATAAAGTAACGTCTTTTAAAAATTTTTCTTCTAAGAGACTTACAATTTTCTTTACTACAGTTCTTCTAATTTCTAATTCTACTGGTAAGCTAGGATCCTGATGCGCAAAATTAATTCGGGTTCCAGTAATTATAGATATTTTATCGCTTTGCAAAAGATAATGTACAATTTGATCGGCTGGTCCCTCGCCTAAATTATAATCGATTGTATAATCTTCTAAAATTCGGGCAACTTTTCCAATAGTTAATATTCCTTCTGTTACCAAATTAATTCCTTCCATATATGAAGCTGGAGGTAATTCCGGATCTGTAATTTTCATACCTGCAGCAAACTTTAAGCTTAATTCGCGAGCTAAAATTTCGGCTGTTGTACCACCACAAATTATTTTCTTTCCCTTAAAATGGTACACTCGCATAGAAAGTTCTGAATCTTTATCTTTTTCAAATGGAGGTCCGGTACAAATTAATAATTTTCTGGGTTCTCTATAATATATAACACCTGCACTGGTATCATCTTTTGGTTCATCTTTATCGTTACGTAATGCCCTTTTTACCAACTGCAAACCAAGATTACGCGCCGAAATATACGGACTCGTTCTAACAATATTAATAACATACTCCATTGCATTGTCCTGTCCCCATCCGAAAGGTAATTCGCGGCTGCCCATTCCCGATTGCATTATCCCATCAGACCAAAATAGAATTCTATCTTCCTTACGCGCATTAAAGGCACAAGTTCTTAATTCCTTTCCCTGATTTTCTTCACTATCGAGCGTAATGGTTCGCCACCCCGGATCAAATACTTCCGGTCCTCGCATCACCTTACAACAAGGATTATCAAACTCAATAATTCTGGTTGTTCCATCATATTCAATATCAATAATGGTAAAAGTAGAATAACTTACTTTTCTTACACTGCAAATAGGTAAGGTATTCATAATAATTTCGGCAATTTTCTTTACATCTTTATACTCTGCTGTAAAATTCATTGCCATAGATGCTGTTAGTGTAGCCAAAACATTAGCCTTAACACCGCTTCCCATTCCATCACTTAAAACTGCAATGGTTCTGTTTTCTTCTTTTATTCTTTTGGAAAGAAATACGTCGCCACAAATCATTTCACCATGATGAAATAACTGCTGACAGTCAATATCTATATGAAATTTATCATCCATTATTAGCTTTTTTCGTCTTCGCCAGTAGTATGAGTTTTAATAATCGAGTTCAGTAATTTTTCTGTTTTAGATGCACTTTCGCCTAATAAAAACGCAATTTGCTGCACTGTTTGCAAATTTTCCTTAATAACCGCTCTGGCTCTTCCAATCACTTCTTCTTTTCTTACTTCGGGTGCGTATAAGTCTCTAATAATTCCACCTACTATTTTATTTTTCTTAATTGTAAAAACCGACACATTAAACAATTGAGAACCAAAATGAACATCGCGATTTAAAATATCTTCACCATTTAATATAACAGTAGAAAAAAGCTTATGAAAAGATATTAATTTGGTTAAATCGGCATCCACTAAACCAGGAATAATTTCATTTAGCATACGCGTTTCTTCACCCAATAAATCAACAAAACTTTTATTCGATTCTATAATTTTTAAATTTTCATCGACAATAACCAAACCCGAAGGCAATTTTTGTAGCATTGCCGATACTGTTTCGGAGGCTTCCTGTGCTAATCTACGTTCTTCCTTAGCAATACGCTCCGATTCTTTTAATGCTGTTTTTGTTTTTGATAATTTTTCATTGGCATTTCCTAATTCCTTAATATAAGTATTCATATTCTTAATCGTATAAGAAGAACACATCTCGTAATTAGCCAATCCCTGACATTTTGCAATTGCAAATTCCTTACACGATTCATATCCACAAGATCCGCAACCTAGCTGATCCTCATGCTTTTCTTTCCCCATTTCAATAAGAACATCGCGCACTTCCTGTTCTGAGGGAATTGGCAAGGATTGCCCTTTCGATTTAAATCCTCTGCTTAAATCAAGGTTTATATACTCTTTTATTTCCTTTTGCCATTGTTCTTCATCGAAATTATTAAGCCTTTTACGAACATACTTTATAACCTGAGATCGGCGTGAGAATTTATGGCCTCCTTTTGAAGTTCCTGGCCCCATAATACATCCCTCACAATAAAATAAATCAAGATGCTGATTTAAATTGTGCTGTGTTTTAAACTCATTAATGGAGCGTAAAAAGTTATTGCGCCCTTCGGTACTAATAATTCCACCATTTAACATACTTACATCGATATCGGCAGCCTGAAATAAACCATGGCTTATGGGAAATAATCCTCCTAAGCGAGCAAATGGAGGGTCGAACTCCGAAAATTCAACCGAATTTTCTGTGATACCACGTTCTTGGAACAATTCGCGAAGCTCCACAAAACTTAAAACTGCATGAATATCTCCGTCGGAACCATTAAAGGCTTTCACATCATTTTTACTTGCAATACATGGCGAAAGCGACACAATTCTGGCATTGGCCCCATACTTTTTACGCACAACTTTTGCCATTGCAATGTTAGGAGGAACAATTGGAGCTAAGTTTTCAACTAAATCGGGATGAAAATTCTCTATTTGATTTACCAATGCCGGACACTTTGTTGAAATATAATATTTACCGTGAAAATTATCGAATAACTCTTTATACTTGTAGGCAACTAAATCGGCACCAAATGCAGCTTCAACAACATAATCGAAACCCAAAGCCCGTATCATACCTACAAAATTCCTATAATCTAATATGTCGTCAAATTCACCCGATATACTAGGATCGCAAATCGCAACAACAGGATCTATTCCACCTAATAGCTGTTTTACAATACTATCCGACTTGCGATATTCTATTGCCTCCTGTGCACAAACACTAACACAATTACCGCAACCAATACAACGATTTGGAATAATTATAGCATGATCGTTTTCTATTTTTATTGCTTTGGCAGGACAAACACGAATACAAGTATAACTAAGATTACACTTATCTTTATTGGTTACAATTAAAGGCATAAGTCGGATTTTTAGAATTGGAAACTAACAAAACCAATATTAAACAAGGCCAAATACTTCGCTTAATATTTTTATTACACTTTCTGAGTCTATTTCTTCATAAAGTTTATCGTCTACTTTTAAAATTGGGCCTTTAGCACAATTTCCGGTACAAAGTTCTCCATGAAAAAACACCTTTTCTTTTAACTTATTTTCCTCAAGAAATGCATTAATTGCTTTAAGGGTTTTTCCATTTCCCCTCGAGAAACAGGAGCTCCCTAAACAGATGGTAATTTCAATTTTCTCAGCCATTTGGTTTATTGTTTTAAGATCTGATTTTTAAACTTAAGCAATTGATTAAACCAAATTGAATATAAGTTATAAAAATCAAAGTACAATAATGTACTCTTTAAATATAGCTAAGATCTACTTCTTTTAAAAACTTTTCCTCAAGCAGTGTAACAATATTTTTCACTACTGTTCTTCTTATTTCCAATTCTACTGGAAGATTAGGATCCTGATGAGCAACATTTATTTTTGTACCATTAACAATAAATATTTTATCACTCTCCAATAATAAGTTCACAATACGATCGGCAGGACCTTTTCTAAGCACAGTACTTTGTTTGTAATTATCCAAAATTCGATAAACCTTGCCCAAAGTAAGGATACCTTCGGTAACCAGATCGATTCCCTCGATATGAGATATGGGTGGCAATTCACTATCGTAAGTATCTAAATCGACCTTTATAGGTTTCTCTAATTCTCTTGAAATAATACCAGCTGTTGTTCCTCCACACACAATTTTTGCGCCTTCAAATTCGCACAATTGTTTCACTAGTTTGGCATCTTTTAACTTTTCATAAGGAGGCCCTGTACAAATCATTAAATTTCTTGGTTCCCGATAATACAATACAGCACAAGAGGTATCGTCTTTTGGTTTATTTCCATAGTTTATACATGCCCTATCAACAATATCATTACCCAAAAGTCGCGCCGATATATAAGGTTGTTTTCTAATTAATGATCGTGAAAATTGATCTACACTCTCCATTCCCCAACCAAATGGCAAACGCTTACTTCCCATTCCCGAATTGGTAACTCCGTCGGAACAAAATACAATTCGATCTTCTTTCTGTGCCTTAAACCTGCAGGAATACAATACTTTTCCCTGGTTACTCTCACCTTCTAAATGCAACTCCTCACAATCAGGTTTAAAGGATTCCAGTCCGCGTAAAATTAAACAATCTGGATTATCGTAACAGATAATTCGTGTATCTCCATCACACTCAATTTCAACAATAGTAAAAGTAGAATAACTCGCTTTTCGTTTACTACATACAGGCAAAGTTTTCATGATAATCTCAGCAGCCTTCCGAATATCCTTATTTACCTTCATATAATTAAGAATCATAGATGCAGTAAGTGTACCCAACACATTTGCTTTAATTCCACTACCTAATCCGTCGGATAGTACGAGTATTGTTCTACCTTCGTCCTTCAGTTTTCGCGACATAAAAACATCGCCACAAATTGATTGCCCGTATTGATTTCTTTGTTGGCACTCTACCTCTATGTAAAATTCTTCCTGCATGAGAATATCTGATAAACTAATTTTTCATTTGCTTTTTTAATATTATTACTATTCCAATGGTGTATAAAACTCAACAATTGAGTTTAACATTTCTTCCGTTTTCGATGCATTTTCACCAAGTAAATAAGCTATTTTCTGTACTGTTTCCAGATTTTTTTTATTAACCGTTCGAGCTCTGGTAACCACTTCTTCGCGTTGGATATATGGTTGCGACATATCTCTAAGTATTGCACCTACAATTTTATGTTTATGAATAGTAAATATACTTATATGAAGCATTTTACCCTCATACTTTATATCTCGTTCAAGGTTATCAACTCCAGTTGTTAAGGCCGATGAAAATAATTTATGAAATGGCAGAATCTTTTTTATATCGGCATCGACCAAACCTGGAATAGTTTCGTATAAATCTTTAATTTCTTCGCCCAAAATACTCGCAAAACTTTGATTGGCCTCAATTATTTTTAATTGATCATTTACAATAACAACGCCCGATGGAATTTTACGCAAAAGCGCCGAAGACTTATCCTGTGCAATTTTTCGCATGTATGATACACACATATTGGGCTCCGATTTATCTTCCAGATATGCTTTGGCAAATTCTCGACACGAATTATAACCGCAGCCTCCACAATTAATTTCATCCTTTTCGGAATATTTTCCAATCATGGTTAAAGCCTCTTTAATGCTAGTCTCCGAATGCTCTATACGAGATGCAGAATGTATCGAATTAAAATTACGTTCAATTGAGAAATCTGTATTTAAAACAACAGTTTCTTCATCGCTCATTTTATTAATTACCTCTAGTCTTTTAATTGCAGTCGAATATTTTTTTTGTGTTCCAGGCCCATTTACACAACCTCCTTCGCATGCCAATAATTCTAAAAATAGTTTATTCGATTTGCGATATTTATTTAAACCTGTTAATACCGATTGTATATTACTAACTCCCGAAAAAGTCATATAAACAGCATCAGTAGTAGTTGTATTTTGCTGCATTCCTGTTATCATACCACCATCAATAGGATATAAAACTCCTCGCCCTGCTTTTCCAGGTATAAACTTATTGTTTATTGTATCTTCAGCAAACAAATAAGGATCAATGTTCTCTTCCTCTAACCAAGCTCTTAAATCATTAAATGTTAAGGATGCTTCTATTAAATCAGGAAACTCATCGCTTTCAAGTTTTTTTGCGATACAAGGACCAATAAATACTATTTTGGAATTCTGATATTCTTGTTTTAAATAAGTAGCATGTGTTAATAAAGGCGATAATACTGGTGTAATATTATCTTTAAATTCGGGATAATGCTTACAAATTAATTCGACAACCGATGGACAAGCAGAAGAAATAAAAACTCCATTGTCACTTTTATTGATAAACTCATTAACTCTTCGAGATACTTCCTGAGCTCCTAATGCAGTTTCGGAAACAGCATAAAATCCCAATTCTTTTAAGACTGCAACCATTTGATTATCGGACAAGTTTGGGAATTCGGTAATAAAAGATGGGGCAAGAGAAACAATTATCTTTTCGTTCCGATTAATTAACTTGAGAACTTTTTTTAAGTCATTTCTAACTTTCTTAGCATTAACCGGGCAAATTTGTGTACATGTTCCGCAATAAATACAATCATCATGAAGAATTTGCGCTGAATTATTAACCACCTTAATAGCCTTTAGCGGGCATTCACGAATACATTTATAACAATCCTGACAATCATTTTGCTCCGTATAAACTGGCTTTAAAATATCCATGTTTTCCTAATATTTTATAATATTTCTTGCAAATACACATTTGCACAAATAGCAACAATGCACAAATTTCAGAATTTATGTTCTTATAAATTGATTGAAAATACTGTTTGGGAACACATTAGTTTTATTCATAATTTGTTTAAATAAGCCCTTGTATACTATTTAAATACGGACAATTGGCGTTCATTAACGAACACATCTGCTTAATAGATAAACAAGCTTTAAATATTAAAGCATTAATAACTTGAAACTTCTATCATTCGGCTTAATATTTGATTCTAAAATTTCATTTAATAAATTCTATATTCTTATAAAATACAGATCATTCAATTATTTGAAAGACAAATTTTTATCTATTATTTTAATGCCCTAAACCAAATAATCTAATACATAAACTAATTAGTAAATGAAAAATCACAAATTAAAAATAATTTCGCTTGCTCTATTTATGCTATTGCAATTGCCTTTTTTAAAAGCACAAATTAAGTCTGAACAGTGGAATCAATTTAGAGGAGCACAAAGAAACGGAACTGTCGAAAACATTGAAATTCAATCCTTCTCAGAAAAAACACCCAAGCTTCTGTGGAAAAAAAATATAGGTAATGCTTTCTCGGAAATTACCATCTGCTCAGATAAAATTTACACAATGACTAGTGAAAAAAAAGACAGCATAACAGGTTCTGAATTTGTTGCAGCATATAATGCTGAAACTGGCAAAAAAATATGGAAAACTAAAATCGATTCAATTTTTTTTAACGATTTTGGAGATGGCCCCAGATCAACGCCTACAGTTGATAATGATATGATTTACAGTTTAAGCAGTTATGGAAAATTAACAGCTAGCTCAAAAAAGGATGGAAAAACCTTATGGCAAATTGATTTCATAGATAAATACAAAAGCAAATCTCCTCGTTGGGGATATAGTACATCTCCAATAATAATTAACAACAATGTGATAGTTGAGGTTGGAGGAAACAAATCGAGAGCTTTTATGGCCTTCGATAAAACAACAGGAGAAGAGATTTGGAATAATGGTAATGGAGCTGCTAGCTACAACTCCCCTCTACTAACAGAAATTAATGGACAAAAGAATATTATTTTTGCCAACGGGAAAACAATTTACTCGTTAAATACCCATGGAGATACAATCTGGACTTTTAATTCCCCCTTAAGGAATCCAACAGGTATGCCTGTTAAGATTGGCGACAACAAAATTTTTCTATCTGCAGTTCAATCTCCAAGTTTTATTGTAATTGAAATAGATAAAAACAACAAGTCAAAATTAGTTACAAAAGGTTCAAGCATGAAAAACGACTTTAGTTCATCTGTTTATTACAATGGTCATATTTATGGATTTCATGTTGCTGCTCTACAATGTATTTCTGTTACAAACGGGGAGAAAAAATGGGTTAAAAGAGGCTATGGAAAAGGTAGCCTAATTAGAATTGGAAAACAGCTTATGGTGTTATCCGATAAGGGAAAATTAATCCAGGTAAAAGCTAGTCCCGAAGCCTATGTCGAACTTGGTAGCATTCAAGCCTTAAATGGAAAATCTTGGACTGCGCCATCTTATGCTAATGGAAAAATTTATTTAAGAAACCTTACTGAAATGGCTTGTTACCAACTAAAATAAAAATCTAACAAGTTTATAATAGGAATGACAAAAATAAACATTATGAAACTCAATAAACTTATAATATTTACCCTACTAAACTTACTATTGGCACCATCGATATTATTTGCTCAATCGGTCGATGAAATAATCTCCAAGCACATTAAAGCACATGGAGGAACTGATAAATGGGAACAGGTTAAAGTTCTTAAAACAACAGGAAAATTCACTGCCTTTAGCACAGAAAAAGAATTTACTACTTACAAAACAAAATCGGGAGCTTTTTATTCTAGCTTATATCTGGGAGAACGACATATAAGCGAAGCTTATAACGGAAAATTTGGTTGGACCATAGATCCCTGGCAGGAAATCGAATATGCACGTAAGATTAATTCTGGAGAAACCAATGTATTTCTGCAAAAATGCGAATTCTTCACCCCTTTTTACAAGTACAAAGAAAAAGGACATAAAGTAGAATATTTAGGAGTACAAAAGCTGGATGGTAGCAATATGTTTGTTTTAAATTTAACAAGAAAGAATGGGAAATCGGAAAAATGGTATCTCAACACCAAAACTTATCTGGAATATAAATGCGATACCGAATGGGTTGATTTTGCAGTAGCCATGCCTGCAGAAAAATATTTCGATGACTTTAGAAATATTGAAGGATTAACAATACCGTTTTTTATAGAAAGAACATTTGGACAACGGGATAGGATTATACAAATTGAAAATGTAATTATTAACCCTGAATTTGATACCAAGCTATTAGAAATGCCAAAAAGGAAGGAAATATCAAAACTTAATTTTATGGCTGGAAAATGGAATGTAAAATTAGAGTTTGTGGATAGAATAGGAAAATATCAATCAGCTGGAAGTAGTGAATCTACTATTTATTATTCGAATACGAATCTCTTATCTGAAAAAATAAGTTATGAAAACTACTTTCCTTACTCACTTAACATTAACTACAGCTATAACCCCAAACATAAAAACTTTCGAGTTACCTACTTTAACGATTTCTCCTCCTCTATAGATATTTTTCAA
The DNA here is from genome assembly GCF_963677195.1 of uncultured Marinifilum sp. NCBI lineage: Bacteria > Pseudomonadati > Bacteroidota > Bacteroidia > Marinilabiliales > Marinifilaceae > Marinifilum > uncultured Marinifilum sp. The sequence continues at coordinate 2,740,108 of NZ_OY781918.1, read as the reverse complement.
GGAAAACTTATTGATAACACATTAATAATTGAGGATACTAATATTTATTTCGATAAAAAGGAAAAGGAGAATAAAATATGCAAACAATTTATTTATACTAAAATTAACTCCGATAAATTTACTGTAGAAAGTAAAATATCAAACAACGAAGGAAATACTTGGAGTCCGAATACAAAATTTACATATACACGAAAAACAAACTAATTTGTTTTTCACAATTACCAAAAACACATTAACCACACAAAATAAACAACTTACAACTTGCAATTTTAAAAATAATCCTCAAAAATATTTTTAAAATATAAAATAGCTTAATGATTAAAAATTTTAAACCCCGAATTTAATAAATTCGGGGTTTAGAGTCTTACTCAATCAACCATGAAAGAATAATTCTCAGAGCTTCTTTATTGTTATTTACTTAATTCTATAATTTTAAAAAATACAAACTATAATTTGAAACTACATTTTTATTTTATTATGTGCAAATAATTTATTTTATTTGACTCATAATAATTAAATTAATAAGTCATTTTTTTTCGTTTATAATCTTATCTATATATACAATAACTTTCATTATAAAGTTAACAATAAATAGATAAATTAAAATTCAGTTATTTTCCTGTAAATTTACTTTCTATCTATTCAGGTAATTATGCTCTACTTGTTTTTGCAATTATTCTGCATACATTAATCTCAATTTTATTTTCTTACAAAAAACTAACAAGTATTTATAAAAAGTTTATATCAAGCTTGCATCCAATCAATAAATTAAACAACAAAAGGCCACCAAAATTGGTGACCTTTATTCCATAACAATTAAAAATCTTATTTTACTGCAATAGTTTCAATTTCAACCAAAGCACCAAGAGGCAAATCCTTAACTGCAAAAGCTGCTCGTGCAGGACAATCTTCTTTATAATACTCGGCATAAACCTCGTTCATAGCAACAAAATTTGAAATATCACTTAACAAGCAAGTCGATTTTACTACATCTTTATAACTATAACCAGCCTCTTCCAATATGTAGCCAATATTTTTCATAACCTGCTCGGTTTGCTCCTTAATACCACCTTCAACAAATTTTCCTGTAGCAACATCAACAGGAAGCTGACCTGAGATATACAATGTTCCGTTTGCTTCTACAGCCTGACTATATGGACCTATGGCCTTAGGTGCTTTTTCTGAATTAATACACTTTTTCATTTCTGATAATAATTAGTATTTGTAAAAAATCGTTTATTTTGCGGCTTCTAAGTTAAGATAAAAAAACTTTAATGAGAATAGCGATTATAGACAATTACGATTCCTTTACCTACAATTTGGTTCATATTGTTGAACAGTTTTGCTCCCAGGTAATTACAATGCGCAATAATAAAATAGATTGGCAAGAACTAAAGACTTGTGACAAAATTATTTTCTCTCCGGGTCCGGGATTACCTTCGGAAACAAAAACTATGAATAAAATTCTAGATAAATATGCTAAACAAAAAGCTATTCTTGGAGTATGTTTAGGCATGCAATGCATTGCCGAATATTATGGTGGCAAAATAATAAATTTAAAAGAAATTATTCACGGCATTCCAAAAGCAACATTCGTAACAGATAAAAATGAAGATCTTTTTTCTGGTATTCCCGACTCATTCGAATCGGGCAGATACCATTCATGGGCCGTTTCACACAAGAATTTTCCTTCATGCCTAAAAATTACAGCCACCGATGAGAGTAAGCTAATTATGGCTCTGCGCCACAATACTTTTGATGTTTGCGGACTTCAGTTCCATCCCGAATCGATTATGACTCCCTACGGAAAAGAAATTTTAAAAAACTGGATAACCTCTTAATTTATTACAATAAAAAGGGGCCAATCGCCCCTTAAAATATTATTAAATCCATGTTGTTCTAACGCAATCGACTAAAATTGTACATCTTGCCAAGATTGTTTCTTTTCATATTTCAAATCCTGTAATATCGACGATTTCACATTAATCATGAAATTATACGACTGATAGGTTCCAAATGGAATGGTATTAAATCGCATTTCCCAACAATGCAAATCACGAGTAATTGTAAATTGTGTTGCTGTTACTTCTTTATCTGTAAAATCATATCCTGTTGAAAAACTAACTGCCCATTTTGGTGTTAGAGTAATCTGGCCAGTAAGTCCTAAATTTTGATTAATAGTTTTGGTAGATGTTGGTTTAGAATAAGTCCAGCCATAATCAATTGAAAAAGACCAAGGAATATCAAAATCGACATAACGAGGATCTCTCCATTTTGCTGGCTCCTTTTCCTCATCGTCTCCTTTTCCTTTTGTATTAGGATTTAAATCTTTTGAAGATAAACTAAAGCCCAAATCGATAGAAGCGTTTGTTAAGCGAGGTCCAAATTTATTAATTTTCTGATTATATTCATTTATTTTATATGGATCTATCGATCCATTAAAATTTAAATCGAGTTTTTTATTAAAAAGCGAAGTTCTACCAGTCATGCGAATTGTAGACCAATTTAAGGAATCGGCAAACATATTATAAGAAGTAGAGAATTTTAAACTCTCCAAAATCTTTACTTTTTTCATATCTTCCAAGCCAGTTGTATCATTAGCAGTTCGCAGTTTCGCCTCAATATTATTATCTAAACTAAAACTAACACTACCCGACTCTTGAGCCCCTGAAGGTGTTCCATATAAAGCCCCTTCAAATATTGAATATTCAACTTCTGTTTCGGTATTCTCATTATAGTAGGTTTTGTAATATTTGCTTCTGGGAATTCCAATTTCGGGAGTATAACTAATACTTACCGAAGGAGTCATTACATGGCGAATTGCAGCAATTTTAGAATCTTCCTTAAAAGTATACATCCCGTAAATCTTAGGGCTTAAAGATAAAGACGCACTTGTTGAATAGTTATGTGCATACTTAAATCCTTGAATTGTATCAACCTGTACATCTCCGTCACCTCCATCGGCATCAGGATCCCAGGTTTTTCTAATTGATTTTGAGTAAAGAACACCCTGATAATTTAATGTTGGCGATAAAGTTAAATCTTTTGTTAACTTAAAATTTGTTGTTATTGGAATACTATGTTGATAACCATTTGTCCAGTCTTTCTGAATAGAAGAACTCATTAACTCACTCTCTTTTGTGTTAATTCTATTCTCCAGTTTAGAAGAATAACTAATTCCTACCTTATCGTACCAGCGTAAATTTGTACTTTTCCCTTTTGCTCTAAAAGGATAAATCTGTGTCATACTTAAAGACATACTTGGTAAAGTAAGAGCAATTGTTGTATCTCTACTATTTTGTGAATGACGCAAACTCGCATTTAAACTAAACGGACTATCGGCCCATTTTTTACTATATGAGATACTCGACTGTTTCTGATTATTTGTAATCTCCTGAATAGATGTTGAATTGTTTCTATCATTATTAGAAGTAGACACATTTACCGAGGCAGAAAAAGTTCTGTATGGATTTGCTTTAGAATCCTGAGAATGATTCCATCGAATTGCAAAATCGGTAGTCTCATAATAATCATCAAGTCCTTTATCACCATACTTATTAAAGTGATATTCGGTTGACAAAGTACCACTATATCTGTACCTTGTTTTGTATTTTGATTCGAGATAAGTACCCCACGAACCATTAGAGAAAATATCACCTTTTATAGCCAAATCCACATAATCATTAATTGCCCAGTAATAACCTCCACCACGTAGGTTAAAACCCCTATTTTCTTCTTCTCCGTAACTAGGCATTATAATACCCGACGAATACGAAGAAGTAAAAGGAAACATAGCAAAAGGCAAACCCAAAGGCAAAGGCACATCTTCTATAACTAAATGTAAAGGCCCTGAAATAATTTTATCATCCTTAATCATTTTTGCCTTAGTCATTCTAACATAGTAATGAGGATGTTCATGATCGCAAGTGGTATATTTTCCATTGCGCAGGTAAAAGGTTTTATCATCAATTTTCTTTGTGATTTCGGAATGTACATATCCACCTTCCTGTTCGGTTATAACTTCGTTTACCAAACCTTTACCGGTATCGAAATTATATTTTAACTCCTTACAATTAAACTCTTCCGATCCATCCTTAAACTCGGGTGTAAAAATATACTTGCCAGTAGTATCTTGTATACCGTAAGCATAAGCTTCCTTTTTTTCAAGATCAAGCTCAATATAATATGCCTTTAATTCGGTTTCTCCATATTTTACAAATGCATTTTTTGTTAAAAACACACTTTGACCTGTTAAGGAAAAAATAATTGTGTCGTCGCAATTGTACTCAACTTTTGTTTCGAACAATGGCTTTTTCTTAGCTGTAGAATCTGACTGTAAAGAATCTGTTTTAGCCAGCTCTATACTATCGGTCTGCAACACAAGCTTATTTGCCTTCAAAGTATCGGAAGACACAAAATTAAAATTCCTTATTAATTTGCCGGTAGAGTTATGGTTATTATTCTCAAAAGCAAATATGTTCAATGGAATAATTGCTCCAACGAAAAGAATAAAAACCTTTTGTAGTAATTTCAATTGCAATTTTTATCTGTTATTTTTGTAAAAGATATTGTTTAGCTGATTACGGTACATTTATTGCAGTTCAGCCTTAAGACGCCAAAAATACAAATAAAAGTACTATATTCCCTAATCGAAACGTACTTCAAAACATTTTTTAAGTTCTTTTATGAAGATTTCTCTAATGAACATTATTATTTACAAAACTCTACAATCTCTAATTAATAGATCATCAATAGGTTTATGCCTAACATTCGCTTTATTAATTTTTGGGAGCACTTGCTTTGCTCAAAATAATTCTTACAGTTTAAAAACAGTTGTAATTGATGCCGGACATGGTGGAAAAGATCCAGGTGCTTTAGGAAAAAGTTCCCAGGAAAAAGATATCGTACTAAATATATCACTTAAACTAGGTACATATATCGAAAAATACTTTCCTGATGTAGATGTTATTTATACACGCAAAACAGATGTATTTATTCCTCTGAAAAGAAGATCGGAAATTGCCAATCAGTACAAAGCTGATTTATTTATTTCAATACATGCCAATGCCAATAACAACTCAAAAATCAGAGGAACAGAAACCTACACTCTTGGATTACATAAAACACAAGAAAACCTCGAAGTTGCAATGAAAGAAAATTCTGTAATTGAATATGAGGAAGATTACAGCACAAAATATGAAGGATTCGACCCTAAAAATCCAGCTTCTTATATTATATTTAATATGATGCAAGGAGTAAACAGAGACAAAAGCATTAGCTTAGCAGAGCTAACCGAGCATCAGTTTAAAACAAGAGTTGGCCGACATTCTCGAGGAGTACGAGAAGCTGGTTTTTGGGTACTTAAACAGGTAAGCATGCCCTCTATTTTAGTTGAGGTGGGATTTGTATCTAATCCTACCGAAGAAAAATATCTTAAAACAAAACAAGGTCAGGATTATTTGGCCAGCGCTATTTTTAGAGCATTTAGAGACTATAAAAACAAATTAGAACAATCGAGCGTTCTGCTTTCTAAAGAGGGAACAATAAATACAAAAAAGGAAACGCCAGATTCTCTTACGAATAAAACAAAAGAAAAATCAACAATTACAAACAAGCCTGTATTAGAATACTGTGTTCAATTAAAATCATCAACAAAAAAAATTCCACTTACATCAAAAGTCTTTAAAAACATACCCAATGTAAAGGAACGAAAAGTAAACAATATTTATAAATACACTGTAGGATCAACCTCTAATTATCAGAAAATAATAGAAGTTCAGAAAGTAATCAGAAAAAAAATTAAAGATTGTTTTGTTGTTGCCTTTTACAATGGACAACGAATTTCTCTATCAAAAGCAAAGAAACTTAAAAAAACATGATTAATTTTACAGAGAAACAAATCAATTGTTAAAAAGTACAAATAATCATCACCTAATTTCCTCTCTCATGAAATTCTCAAAAGATACCATTATAGGCCTAGTAGTTGTAGGAACAATTGTAATTCTTATATGGGGAATCAATTTTCTTAAAGGATTTAATATGTTATCCTCGGAAAAAATATTTTGTGCTAAGTACGAAAGAGTTGATGGCCTTAAAAACTCAAGTCCTGTTACCTTGCGTGGATTTAAAATAGGGCAAATAAAATCAATCAGCTTTAGCGATGCCATAGGCTCAAGCTTAATTGTTAAATTTAGTATTTCAGACGAGTTTCAAATCCCCTCAAATACCGAAGCAAGAATTATTAGCTCCGATATTATGGGATCGAAAGAAATTAAGCTAATTCTGGGGAATTCTAAAAAAATGCTTCAATCGGGCGATACATTAACGGGAAATATTGAAGGCGATTTAAAAGAACAAGTTAGTATGCAAATGCTACCTTTAAAAAGAAAAGCCGAAAATTTAATGTCGAGTGTAGACTCTGTACTTTCAGTTATTCAATATATTTTTAATAAAGATACCCGCGAAAATTTAACTAAAAGTTTTAGTAGTATCGAACAAACATTTAAAAAGCTGGAAAATACTTCGGGTACGCTTGATACAATTGTAAGCAGCCAGAAAACACATATGGAAAACATTATCTCTAATGTAGATTCTATTACAGGTAATCTTAAAAATAATAATAAGAATATTAGCAATATACTTTCCAATTTTTCATCAATTAGCGATTCATTATCGGCAGCAGATATTACTCAAACTATAAATAATGCAAAATTGGCCCTACAGCAAAGCAACGAGATTATAGAAAAGATTAATTCCGGAAAAGGATCAATGGGGATGTTAGTGAATAATGATACTTTATATATGAATTTGGAAGCAGCTTCGAATAGTTTAACAAACCTGTTAATCGATTTAAAAAATAATCCTAAAAAATATATGCATTTCTCTTTATTCGATACTGGAAAAACTGTTTACATGAATTCCGACAAAACGAAAAGAAAAAAAGAAAAAGAAGAGAAAATTGTATATCAGGTTCAAATCATGTCTGTTGATAAACAAATTCCACTACAACATGCATCATTTAAAGGATATAAAAATGTAAATGAGGTATATTATAATGGTAGATATAAATATACAGTTGGCAATACAAAAAATTATAAAGAGATTATACGAAAACTCAAAAAAATTAAGCTCGATTTTCCAGATGCCTACATTATTAAAATAACACCCGAGAATTAGTATAAAATTTAACACACCCAATTATAGTTAAATAGCAAATAGCTAAAAGCCTGACTTATTTAAACTAAGAGCTCCCATCTAAACACTATTTAACTATCATAGTATTATGTATTATATTACTTTCATTCTAAACAATATTTTCAGACTTAAAAGTATTAATAGCGAACAGTTTATCAACCAGAAACTTACAAAATAAAATAATCTTAGTCGTTGATTATCAGTAAATTAATAAAAAATTATTTTTTTTCATTTCTGTATCGCCGAATAATAGTAGGATAAAAAATGTTTTTAAAAAGTCAAGAGCTAAATAATTTTTTTTTCCTATTTTTTTTCACAATCTTGCATACGCAAAATTCGCAACACCCTAATTTACTAAAACGCTGAAATAGAAATGAATAATAATCACTTCCAGGTTTGGAATAATTGCTTGGCTGTAATAAAAGACAATATTTCTCCAATAAGCTTCAAAACATGGTTCGAGCCCATCGTACCTTTGAACTTGGAGAATCAGATCTTAACATTACAAGTTCCAAGTCACTTTTTTTATGAGTATCTGGAGGAGCAATACATTGATATCCTGAGAAAAACGCTGCGCAAAGAAATTGGCAATAGCGCTAAACTGGAATACAATGTAGTGATGGAAAACAATCACATTGAAAATTCAAAACCTGTTTCGGTAGTTGTTCCTGGAAATAATGGAACAAATACAAGAAATCGTCCAATAAACATGCCTTCAGATAAAGAAGAGCAAACGATTCGAAATCCTTTCGTAATTCCAGGGATAAAAAAATTACACATCGATTCTCAGCTAAATCCCGATTACTCTTTCAATAACTTTATTGAAGGTGAATGTAACAGATTAGCACGATCAGCAGGTGTTGCTGTTGCCGAAAATCCTGGAGGTACTGCTTTTAATCCATTAGTATTATATGGAGATTCTGGATTAGGAAAAACTCACCTTGCCCAAGCAATTGGTCTTAAAACCAAGGAGATATATCAGGACAAAACAGTACTTTATGTAAGTGCAAATAAATTTCAGACTCAATTTACCGAGGCTATACGTAATAATAATAAGAACGATTTTCTTCACTTTTATCAAATGATTGATGTCTTAATTATTGATGACATTCAAGAATTAGCGGGTAAAGAAAAAACACAAACTACATTTTTCCATATTTTTAATCACCTTCACCAATCAGGTAAGCAGCTTATTCTAACATCCGATAAAGCTCCTATCGAATTAAAGGGAATGGAAAATCGTTTGTTATCACGATTTAAATGGGGACTTTCTGCTGATCTTCAAAATCCTGACTATGAAACAAGAGTTAGAATTTTGCAACAAAAAGCCTATAAAGATGGTATTGTTCTTGATAATGAGGTCATTGAATACATTGCTAGTAATGTTACCAATAATGTAAGAGAGCTGGAAGGTGCTTTAATTAGCCTATTAGCTCAATCCACTCTTAACAAAAAAGAGCTGAACTTAGAATTGGCAATGAGTATTATCGATAAGTTAGTGAAAAATACAAAACGCGAACTTTCTATCGATTATATACAAAAAGTGGTATGCGATCATTTCTCATTACCAATTGATGTATTACAAGCAAAAACAAGAAAGAGAGAAATTGTACAAGCTCGTCAAATTGCTATGTACTTTTCAAAAACATTAACCAAAGCTTCTTTGGCTTCTATTGGATCACAAATTGGAAACAAAGATCATGCAACAGTTTTGCATGCATGTAAAACTGTAAACAATTTAATGGATACAGATAGAGGATTTAAAACCCAAATAGACGAAATAGACAAAAAATTAAAAATGTAGTTCCTATTACTAACTACACTATATTGCTACCTAAAAAGCAGATTCCTTATGAATCTGCTTTTCTTTTTGCTAAAAATTAAATTTCACTTACTTTCGACAAAAATAAATTCTATGCTTAACTTACTTTTCGCAATATTATCATCGGCCGGAATATTTATTAGCTTTAAATATCTCGAAAAATTTAAGGTTGACATTCTTCTCGCCATAATTATTAATTACCTAACAGCCTCGCTTTGCGGATATTTCTTATCCAACACCAAACTAAATCTTGAAAATATAATTCATCAGGAATGGTTTACACTATCACTTGTAATTGGTGTTTTATTTATATGTGTATTCTTTATTATTGGCCGATCTACACAAAAAGCAGGAATATCTGTTACAACATTGGCAAGCAAAATGTCTTTTATATTGCCAATGATATTTTCCATAGCCTACTATAATGAGCACATAAGTATTCAAAAATTAATTGGTTTTATACTAGCTATTAGTGCTGTACTGTTAAGTATATACAAAGGAAAATCAGCAAGTGTTAATCGCAAATACATCTGGCTCCCTATCGTATTATTTTTTGGTGCAGGATTGGTAGATTCACTTGTAAAATTTGCACAGCAGGAACATTTAAGCTCAGGAGGTAAAGAAATGTTTTCTACTTTTCTTTTTGCAATTGCTGCAATAGCCGGTTTCATAGTTATACTAATTCGAAAAGAGAAATTATCCAAATTAATTCAGCCAAAAGTACTAATTGGAGGTTGCATATTAGGATTGGTTAATTTTGGATCTTTATATTTTCTTATTGCATCATTAAATAATTCAGGCTTCGATAGTTCTGTTGTTTTTAGTATCATAAATATTGGTATTGTTTCGCTTTCGGTTCTAATAGGAATAGGAATATTTAAAGAAAAGCTAAACAAAATAAACATATTGGGAATTGTACTGGCATTTATTGCTATTTTTATACTTACAAATTAACTATAATAAGATTAGCCATATTAATGTGTACAGATACTTACAAAACCATTGCCGAAATATCTGAAGGCTTATACAAAGAAAAAGGCAGCAAATTTATTGCCTATGCCTACCCTGTTAGCAGCGAAGAAGAAATTAAGGAACATATCGCAAAGCTAAAAAAAGAATATTACGACGCACGTCATCATTGCTATGCATATATGCTTGGTGCCAATAAAAAAACATTCCGTGCCAACGATGATGGAGAACCTTCTTCAACCGCAGGAAAACCAATATTAGGACAAATTCTCTCCAAAGATTTAACTAACATATTAATTGTTGTAATTCGCTATTTTGGCGGAACAAAACTAGGAGTTAGTGGTTTAATTCATGCTTATAAAACTGCTGCCGCAGATACCATTAACAAGGCCAAAATTTTGGATAAAACAGTTAACGATGTTTATGATATTAATTTCGATTATCTGGTTATGAACGATATTATGAAAATAATTAAAGATGAACAACCAGAACAATTAAAACAGGATTTTAATTTAACATGTAAAATTACACTTAGTATCCGACAAAGCGAAGTTCATAGGATTATTGATAAATTTAATAAAATTACAAGTGTAAAAACCAACTTTATAAAAACAATATAAACTACTAAATAAGAGTAGATTACAACCGCCCTATTCAGAAAATAATTTCGATATCATTAAAAATGTTAATAATTAATTAATTCTTAATTTGATTTGTAGCATAATTTATACCTATATTTGCAATCTAGAATGGAGAGACTATTAATTCAATCTAGAACCACACAAAATTTTAAAAGGAGTAAAAGCTTTTACTTCTTCATTCACATTTTTCATTATTTATTTCGAAATAAAAACAATGTAAGGATTAATTCCCTTTTCTGTTATTTGGGTAATCCAGTTGAACAATATTTATCAAAAAAACCAACATTACTATTTCATTTAGTAATTGTTGGTTTTTTTTTGTGCCTAAAAAAAGACAATCATTTTATATACACTTTTAATTTTTAATCAATGGATAACAAAAGTTTAGTATCGATCGACGACTACACAAAAGAAGAAATCCTGGAAGTTTTGGCCAGAGCTGCCGAATTTGAAAAAAATCCAAACTGCAATCTGTTAGAAGGTAAAGTTGTGGCTTCTTTGTTTTTCGAACCATCTACCCGCACCCGATTGAGCTTCGAAACTGCAATTAGCCGAATGGGAGGAAGAATAGTTGGATTTACCGATTCCTCATCGTCGAGTGTTACCAAAGGTGAAACCTTGAAAGATACCACAAAAATGGTAAGCAATTATTGCGACCTTATTGTTATGCGTCACCCCATAGAAGGATCGGCCCGATATGCTTCGGAAGAATCTGATGTTCCGGTAATTAATGCTGGAGATGGTGCCAACCAACACCCAACACAAACCATGCTCGATTTGTATTCTATTTACAAAACACAGGGCACTCTCGAAAATCTCAACATTTTTATGGTAGGAGATTTAAAATATGGACGAACCGTTCATTCCTTGTTAATGGCTATGTCGCACTTTAACCCAACCTTCCACTTTATTGCGCCAAAAGAATTAGAAATTCCTTTAGCATATAAAATTTTCATGGATAAAAATAATATCAAATATGAAGAACATACCGAGTTCGATGATATTATTAATAAAGCGGATATTTTATACATGACACGTGTACAACGAGAACGTTTTGCTGATCCTTTAGAATACGAAAAGGTTAAAAATGTATATATTCTTAAAAATAATATGCTTGAAAATACCAAGGATAATTTAAGAATTCTGCATCCACTTCCACGAGTAAATGAAATTGATGTAGATGTAGATTCAAACCCTAAAGCATACTATTTTCAGCAAGCCTTAAATGGTGTTTATGCCCGCCAGGCAATTATTGCCAAAGCCCTTGATCTTTAATCTCATTTTTCACGCAAACAAAGAACATCAGAATATGAATTCAAAAAAAGAATTACAAGTAAGCGCCATTAAAAACGGAACTGTAATCGACCATATACCTGCCGAATATCTGTTTCAGGTAATCAATATTTTAGGATTAGATAAATGCTCAAACTCTGTAACTTTCGGAAATAATTTAGAAAGTAAACTACTAGGTAAAAAAGCCATTATAAAAATTGCAGAGAAATTTTTCGAGGATGAAGAAATTAATAAAATATCATTAATTGCTCCTCATGCAAAACTAAATATTATAAAAGACTATCAAGTAATTGAGAAAAAAATAGTTGAAACACCTAAAAAAGTGGTAGGAATTGCCAAGTGCATGAATCCTAAATGCATTACTAATATTGAAGAAGTAACCACACGTTTTAAAGTAATTGATGATTCGCCTATTACATTAAAATGCCATTATTGTGAAAAAATTACCGACCACAAACACATCGAAATTATTTAATTAATTTATAATTTTCTTGTCGAAGAAAGAAGTCTTAACAGGCTTCTTTTTTTTTACCTTTGCAGCTAACTTTAGAACAAAATAATACACAGTTAATATGAGTTTACAAGTGGATAATTTAAGAGCTACAATTTCGGAAGCAATAGAATTAGGCCAAAATGGAAAAATAAGAGCCGGAAAAATAGCACTTAAAACCATTTATCAGGAAATTAAAAAGGATCCTTTTGTTCTATGGAACGATACTTTCATTTCTCAATTAGGAAAATCTATTATCATAATGATACATTGGGATTTAATTGATGATGAAGAAGAAAATATTGGCTTGGCACACCTTGCTTATCTATATATTAGTAAGGCAATTGAACAAGAAGAAAATTTACACTCCGAAACAGATTCCTGCGAATTATTCCGTTTAAGAAGAGATAGAATAATTATAATGAAAAGCTTCGATGATTTTTTTGTGGATAGCTTACAAGATTTTTATTTCTCAGATAATAAAGCCGATAATTTAGACAGCCACAACCAACAAAGAAAAATAGTATTGGCAAGAATTCCATTCATGCAATTTTCGGATATTTATAATATAGAACAAGACTATCCTAACCTTCGAGATGATGAGTTTCTATTAGACCTGGCAAACTATATTGAACACGAACAGGAATTTACTGATGAAAATTTAAAAGAAGCATTTCTTCTACACAAAATCCTTTTTAAACATACCTACGAAAAATTAAAAAACGGAAATCTTATTTACTAAGGGCGAAAAAGTTCGAAAATAAATCTGGTAAAATATAATTCGTAATTGTATTGCACATTAAAAAATAGATAATCACAAGTTTTCAAAACGCGGTTAGATCTATAAAAATTATTACTTTGCCTTTTAGAGTTTCTCTTTATATACTTTGGATTTTTAAACTAGAAACTTTAAAAAAATACTTTTTATCTGTAAAACATATTTTTACTACCAACTTGAGATTATTATTTCTATCTTAATGCTTAATTTAATGAGGGAAAATAAAAGATAGCTGTTCGTTTTCCAATCAACCTTCTTAATTTTTAAAATTTTGGTTGATATATCAGCAAAAAACAATAATACAAGCATTTTTATGAATATAGAAAAATACGATCTTGTTGTTTTGGGAAGTGGCCCTGCCGGTTTCTCTGCAGCAATGCGTGCAATAGATTTTAAAAAGTCGGTTTGTTTAATTGAAGCGAACCATTTGGGTGGTGCCGGCATTATGAACGGAGCACTTACCTCTAAAGCAATGTGGGAGCTTTCGCGCGATTATTCTATTGCATCCTCGGTAATGCGAGGCTACCGTGCTTCCGGATTAAATGTTGATTATAAACAGGTTCAAAAAACAATTATACAGGCTGCAAAACAAAAACAGCTTCAAATGCTTTCGCAGATTGAAACCTATGCTGAGCCTCATTCCGATTTTGGAAACATAACATTAAAACAAGGCTGGGCAAAATTCATAGACTCACACACTGTAGAAATTACTAAAGACACACACACAGAAAGAGTACATGGCGATAACTTTATAATTGCAACAGGTTCCAGACCTCGTCCTATGCCCGATATAGAAATAGATCAGGAAAGAATAATCGACTCAGAAGGTATTATGAACCTGAAAGAATTTCCTGAAAGAATGATTATTATTGGATCGGGTATTATCGGGTGTGAGTTTGCCACCATATTTTCTAATTACTGCCAAACCGAAGTTCATTTATTAGATAGACAACACAAAGTTATTCCTTACGAAGATGATGATTTAAGTGGATTTGTTTCCAAAAACCTAGAAAATAACGGAGTAGTTATTCATCATACCGCAAACCTACGTTGTATTCGTAAAAAACCTGATTTTTTAGAAGTTGTACTCGACTATCAGGATGGTCACTCGAAAGTATTAGAAGTAGATGTTGCTTTGGTGGCCATTGGCAGAATTCCAAATTTGGATAATATCGGACTTGAAAATGTTGGTATAGAAACCACAGAAAGAGGTTACTTAAATATAAACGAAGTATGTGCTACCGATAATTTTAAATCGTGCAATATTTTTGCTGCTGGCGACGTATCTGGTCACGCTCAATTATATTCGGTAGGAGAATTACAAGGTAGATACATTGTTGAGGCTCTTTACGGTAATTTAGAATTCCCACTTGATTATTCTAATATGTCCACCCTAATGTTCTTTAAACCTGAAGTAGCAGCCGTAGGATTAAATGAAAAAGCCTGTAAAAAGAAAAAAATACCTTATAAAGTTGCAACTTACTCTAACTCATTAATAAATCGTGCTGTTGCCATGCGTGCCGTTGAAGGATTTATTAAAATAATTGTAAGCGACGATGGTAAAGATAGAATTTTAGGTATGCGCGCTGCCGGGCCTCAGGCTTCAACATTAATTACCTCAATTGCCTATCAAATTACCCAAAAAGGAACCCTGAAAGATATAAAACAAAATGTTCATCCGCATCCTAGCATAAGCGAAGGCGTGCAGGAATGTTTAAGGGTTTTTGAAGAAAAATCGATATATAAACCAAAAGCATTCCCCGATTTAATAAAATTAAATTACTGGAAACCACAAAACAACTAGTATAAAAAAAAGACGTGATCTTAATAAGTTCACGTCTTTTTTGTCTATTATATCTTAGTATACTTTATTAATTATCAATATTACTATCATTCCTATATCCTCTATTATCTTTATACCAATCAGTAAATAATGAACCTCCACTTTCATCCCAAAATGCAAAATAATTATAGCCTTCTATAATTTCAAGCTTTTCTTTTGTGTATTTAAACTCGTGAGCAAGAGCTATTGCACACGGCAATCCATTGTCGGTTGTGTAATCACCATCGTGTATCGATAATTTACAATTAAATCATTAAAACAGCCTCCTTAATAAGGATACAAAATATCAACTTCTGAATCAATTTAAATTGATATAATAGAAAAATTGATCTTCTATTTGCTTTTTCGTATCTTAAGAGGTAACAACACTTTAAATTGGAACTCATGACCTCAAACGAAGTAATCAATGTAATCACCACTGGAGACTGGAAAAATATAGAAACCAACGAAATTTGTTCCTTCTCATGGTCTGATTCTAATCAATCTATTAATATCCATTTTAAATCGGGGAATAAAGCAGGCCGTGGCGATTCCCATAAATTTGTTAAATTATATCACAGCAATAAAGAAACTGATAACAACTTTGTTCTTAGGTTTCAGAGTAATCTATTTACCAGCGAATTTAAATTGTACTCTAAAAACGGACCATTACATGTTGTATCGGCGGTATTTGGAAAAATGGATTTGGAAAAAATTTAAATCAAGCCCTTAATTAAGGGAAACTGGAGATACCTCATATTTATTCTAATAAATTCGGAACCCCAAAAATTCCAGGCTGTAAATCTGCCAACAAAATCTACTGGTATATTATTTCTCATATTCCAGAATCTTATTAACGAGTAACTTCTGCAATGACATAATTATCCTTATCCAATAAGCCTTGTTCGGAACGATTTAGATCTAATTCCCTTACAATTTTCTCTTTGCTAGGATAATAGGTAACAAAAAGAATCATTATTAATCCTGCAAAACTTATAAACAGATAATTCCCAAATAACAAATAAGCTATAATGGTAAAAAATACAGATCCTTCTAACATAGCAAACTTTACTAGCTGAGAACCTTTGTACGATACCAATTTTAAACTCAGGCTTTCTTCATTTTTACTTGCCTCTATTCTTTTTGGAACAATAATTTGACTGGCAATAAAACTCCCCACAAATAATACTGGAACAAGTATAAAAAATATATTTTCAAGTTCAGCATCAACTATAACTGGTCCGTTCGTCTGATTTAAAAACAAAGTAATAGCAGCAAATGTAATTTGTCCAAAAAGCAAAGCTGCATGTATAATATTTAAACTTTTTAAATATTGTTTAAAATTTTGCTTAACTAAATTCATAATTCTATTAAATTAAAATGGGTTTATTAAAGTAAGTTGAAATTACAAGTATCTATTAAACAATCAAAATTTATGTAAAGAAAATGCTCTCTCAATAAACCTACTTATTCTTTCATTAAGCCTTCTATAATCATATTTAAATAATAAAATATTCATATTCTGATATTGCAAATATGATATTAGTAATTACTTAACAGTTTTTAACAAACCAACGGCATCTATACAAATGTAATATCCTATTGTTCTGCAGATTACATATTTTCTAACAAGAGAAACGATTAACCTTAATTAACCTTGTTTCACCTTGAAATAAGATAGGAGAACCGATGGTAACTTATCTTTGAAATGAATTTAAAAACGACTATAATGTACAGAATAATACTATCTATATTTTTTATCCTTTTAGGATTATCGGCCATAGCACAAAAAAACTATAGCGTAAAAGGAAGAGTTCTTGATTCGCAAGACGAAAGCTCACTACCTGGAGCAAGTATTCTTTTAATTAATCAAAGAGATACACTTCAAAAACTGGGAACAATTACAAACGAAACAGGTGATTTTACAATGAAAATTAAACCCGGACATTATAACTTTCATGTATCATTTATTGGCTATAAAGAGTTTATAAAACCCATTACAATAGAAAAAGAAAGTGTTGACATTGGCCAATTTAAACTAATAGAGAATACAGAATTTCTTCAGGAAATTAGTATTACAGAAACCTTGCCTCCTACAAAAATTAATGGAGACACTACGGTTTTTAATCCCGATGCTTTTAAGGTAAATCCTGATGCAACTGCTGGTGAACTATTAGCAAAAATGCCAGGATTTTATGAAAATGATGGTAAACTGATTATTGAAGGACAAGAAGTTGCAGAAATTCTAGTTGATGGTAAAAAATTCTTTGGAAATAACATAAATCAGGCTTTGTCGACCATTCCTAACGATATAATTAAAAACATAGAGGTTTATGAATACAAAAGCGATGAAGAAAAATTTACAGGCTTTAAAAAAAATGAGGAAGACAAAAAATCAATAAACATTGTAACCAACAAAAAAAGTAAGCGACTGCTATTTGGTGATGTAGCTGCTGGCTATGGTAAAGACAACAGATATGGTTTCGACGGAAATATAAACAGCTTTTCGGATAACAACAGCATTACATTAACAGCAAAATCAAGAGATGTAAATGCACCATTAAAATTAAGTAATAGTAGTTTTGGAAACACTAGTATAGATGGTAACGATATTCAGGATGACTCATTTGGACTTAACTTTGTAAATACAAAAAACGATAATGATATTGAATTTAGCTATGAATATGGCAATCGCGAGTACGAAAATATAAGTAGCAATATTCGAAGTTATACTTCTGAAGCTCTTGCCGGACAAATTCAAAATACAAGCATAAACTCAAGCAGTGACAATAATGAACATAGAGCCGATCTTAGGATAACTATTAAATCGAATCCCAAAAACAGGTTAATGCTCAACACCAGTTTTTCATCATCGAATGGAGATAATAACTCAAATTCAAATTCCGAAACCTATTTAAATAGTGAAATACTAAACCTGAATACAAACCAGAATTCTTCTGAAAACAAAAATTATAACCTGAGCCAAAATTTAATGTTTTCGAGAAAACTAAATGAAAATGGACGTTCTTTAAATTTAAACGCTGGATTTAATCACTCCAATAATGAATCGGATGCAAAACAATTGTCCGAAACACTAAATGAATCCAATGATGTGAGTCAGAGTATCAACAGAATTTCAGATTCAGATTCGAAAAATACAGGTGTTAATGCAGGTTTATCGCTTAGCGAACCTCTTGGTGACAAAGCCCAGTTAAATATTGGTTACCGATTTAATTACAGCCAACAAAAATCTGATAAATATGGATATAATTTTGATAATGAAAATAACACATACAGCGAACTAGACGAATTAACCACAAATAATTTCGAGAACAAAACCATTCAGAATGCCGGAAGATTTTCTTATAACCTAAGAGGGAAAAAACATGGTTTTAGTCTTGGTGCCGATCTTGAATCTACAACTTTAAAAAATGAAGAGTCGTTTCCAAGCCAAAGTAATTTCAAAAAAGACTTCTTTTCTTTTAAACCATATTTGCGATATTCTTTAAATCTAAAAACTCAAAAGCGTATTAATATAAATTACATGTCAAGAACCTCTACTCCATTAATAAATGATTTACAGGAAGTTGCAGACCTCTCCAACCCTTTATACATTTCAATGGGTAATTCTGAACTTGAACAATCTAGATCGCACATGTTAATGGCATTTTATTCAGCCTCTAATATGAAAAAAGGAAGTCATCTGGCAATACATGCCATAGCATCGACATCAAACAATACTGTTGTTAGAAAAACCATTGTGGCCGCAAAAGATACTACTATTAACAACTTGTATTTTCTTCCAGCCGGCGGACAATTTTCCAAACCCGTAAACTTAAATGGACAATACATGTTAAATACAAGTATTTCCTATAGTTTTCCAGTAAAAAAATTAAAGTCTAAACTAAACATTAACACCAGAGGAAGTTTTATGCATAACCCTACTTTTGTAAACGAAAAAAGAGCTTATACTGATTCATGGAATCTTAATCATGGAATGACACTAAGTTCAAATATCAATGAAAAAATAGATTTTACATTTACCAGCTCCAGTAATTACAGAAAATCCAAAAACAACTCAAGTGCCGGATCGGAATACTTTTCACAAACCACATCCTTAAATATGTATTGGAATTTTTATAAAGATTTGGTGTTTAGAACCAATGCCAGCAATAACTATCAAAATAATTTCTCTACTAATGATGAAGATAGTTTCTGGCACTTAAACCTTGGATTATCTGCAAAAATATTTAAAAGCAAACGTGGCGAACTATCCTTTACAGCATACGATATTGTAAGTAAAGATGATGAAAGAACTCACATGGTAACAGATCTTTATACTGCAGACTATTTTACGAATAAACTTAACAAATTCTATATTCTAACCTTTAGCTATAAACTTAGAAAAGGTAAAAACAAAGAACAAAATAGAAAGCACAGAGGTCATCATGGAATGTACCCACCAAATGGAGACTACAACTACATGATGATGTAAAAAAGCATAAGAACAAAAAGATAATTTTCTTTTAATTTTCATAGTCAAGTTAGGCCATTCCGAAAGGGATGGTCTTTTTAATGAATAATTATCAATGTGTAATTAATAATTTCAAACTGTAATTTGGTTAATTAAGGTTAACAAATTTCTCATCCTCAACTGAAAGCCAGTATATTTGTTGTATGCAAAAAAATCGTTTAAGTAAGAAGAAATATAGAATCGTTTCCCCAATGATTTTAAGTATGATTTTGTTGATAACCTTTGTGGGATACTGGTTGCATAGTCAGTATTACAACGAAAAGAAAAATTTACAAATTGAATTATCTCAATTGTATCACAAATCGATGACCGATGGAGAATTCATTTTATTTTACCAAAATGTAATTAAACCAGCATTAAATTGCAAGGATACTGTTAATATAGACAGTCTGAAAATTGGAAACAATAAAACCAGTACCGAGTTTAAAAAAGCCTATATTAAAAACCTAAAAGAATATGTAGATTCAAATAAAACATATCAAACTCTATTTAATGTAATAGAAAAAAAATCGATCATTCCTGATAGTTTAAGGGAAGAAAGACAATATGAAATATTAAGATTAGGATATCCATACCAAATCTATCCAGGGCAAACTCTATATCACCAAAGAAAAAATCCAAAGGATACTTCTAATCAATTCCTTAGAAAACTCTTTTTAAAAAAACTAAACAATAAATTCACTGGAATTAAAACCTGTCAGGAAGAGAATATTAATAGAAATGATATTGATTTGCTTGAAAAAACAAACAATAATACTATGCGTAGAGGAAGGCTAGGAATTATAGCATACTCAAGCAGGTACAACAATGAAGCAAACATTTTGTACTTCGAAAACTACTTCTTTTACCTTATCTCCGAAATTCTCGCTCAAATTATATTTGGAATAGTGTTAATTGGCTTATCGGTATTTGCATTGGTATTTGCTTATCGTTCTTACCTTACACAGGCTAAACTCAACATGCTTCGCTCCGATTTTGTGAGTAACATTACGCACGAATTAAAAATTCCTGTATCGACAGCAAAAGCTGCAATGGAGGCCATTTTAAACTATGGAATAACCGACGATAAGGAAAAAACCAAATCCTACCTAAATATGGTAGCTTTGGAAATGAATCGTTTGGATAGTCTTACTTCGAGAGTTTTGGAACATTCAAAACTGGAATCGAACAAACACTTGTTAAAGAAAGAAAAGACTAATTTGAATGAATTTGTTGAAAGAATAGTAAAATCGGTTCAGTTGTTTTATACCGATACCATTAATATAAAATTCGCAAAACCTGCTGATAATATTAACATTCCTATCGATCAGGTTTATATTGAAGGTGTAATTCGAAACCTAATTGAAAACAGCAACAAATATGGTGGAAACGATGTAAGTATTGTAATAAAACTTTGGCAGGAAGGATTACATGTTTATATTTCGGTTATTGATAACGGCCCCGGAATTCCGAAAGAATACCTGAAAAAAGTTTTTGATCGTTTTTTTAGAGTTCCAACAGGAAATCAGCACAATGTAAAAGGTTTTGGATTAGGCTTAAGTTTTGCAGCTTTAGTAATGAAACAGCACAATGGCTCTATTAGCGCCAACAATTTATCTGAAACTGGCTGCGAGATTAAACTGGAATTTCCGGCCTAGAATAGTGAACAGTAAACAGTAAACAGTAAACAAAATTACGAAAGTTCTAAATTCAAATGCAACTGATAACTGATAACTCAAATTTAAGTATTATTAACAAAATCACATTCTCCAACTTTTCCTACATTTTCTTATCTTGCAGAGCATTCAAGCTAAGATAATCATGGATAAAACAAAAATACTTTACGTAGAAGACGAACCCAACTTAGGTCAAATTGTATACGACTCATTAATTTTAAAAGAATTCGATATTATTTGGGAAACCGATGGTGCCCAGGTAATGTCTAAATTTCATGATTTTACGCCCGATGTTTGTGTTCTGGATATTATGCTTCCTAATGTTGATGGTTATCAATTGTGTGAACACATCAGATCTAAATATCCAACTCTTCCAATTATTTTCCTGACGGCTAAAACCGAAACTGCTGACCTAGTAAAAGGCTTTGAGGCTGGTGGTACAGAATATATCCGTAAGCCATTTAGCATTGAAGAATTAGTAATTAGAATTGAAAACCAGTTAAGAATTCATGGCGCCCAGAATAATGGTTCTGCAGAGGAAAAGAAAAAAGAACTTGACGAAATTAAGCTGGGAACCTACACCTTTTTCCCAAAAAGATATGAGCTGATTACGCCTTCGAAGACCGTTAATCTTTCGAACCGCGAAGGTGAACTATTGAAAAAGCTAACCGAGATGGGAAGTAAGGTTGTAGAACGTAAAGACATTCTCCTGCAAGTATGGGGCGACGACTCCTTTTTCAACTCCCGTAACCTAGATGTCTACATTAAAAAACTTCGCAACTACTTTAGCGAAGACGAAAATATTGAAATTCAAACCTTACGCGGTAGGGGCTATTTATTTTTGGTGAAATAGAAAAAATATATAATATAAAGCCAAGGGAGACTATTTGCATTTTGTAAATTAGCCACCCTTTTCTTATTATAAATTGCCTAACCCTTAAGGTAGTATTATCCACTTGTATCCATCTCCTTGCGAGAAGTACAGTTTTTTCTTGTTGCTTTTCAGCCATTTTGCCCACTCTGCAGCAGTTTCGAAAGACTCTTTTGTATAACGGGTTAAAATTCGTTTAGCCATTTCTGTCTTTTCACCTTTCCTCCACATTTTCATAGCTGTTTCCAATAATTTCATATCAGAATTGGCAATTCCTAATGCCTTAGCATCTTCATCAACAGCAATATCGTATCTATCACCTGTAGCGTAGAAATAGTCCAAATTTTCTTTGTAATAATTCTCATAAGCAGACCAGTCTTCGCCAAACCTTTCCTTCAATTCCTTTGGTTCATGACGAATGGTCCAGGCACGGGTTTCTTTTCTATCCGGCATTTGAAGCATCATCTCTTCCCTTTCGTTCAACTCCTCACCTGCATCTTTCTTTTCCTGCAGTTTTTTCTTTTCCTGCAGTTTTTTCTTTTCTTCTCTCTGCTTAACAGCTCCTTTTTCGATATAAGCCAACCAACGCGATGATCCTTCATCGGATAATGTCCATTCTTGTTCTCTGATATACTCACGCAACATGGTTCCTTTAATTTTTCTGGTAATTTGTTTGGCACCCTTAAATGGAGCGATGTAGTGAATTGCGTTGATAAAAGCCAACTTTGCACTCTCCGTCATGTATTCAGGAGCAGCAACAAATCCCCAATGAAAAAAGTTAGCATGACGACCAATTGCGGTAGCTTCTATTCCTTTGTCGCAAGTTCCGCTCGAAATCCATTCTGCATCAATTCCATTATCAAAATCGTAACCGCCTGATACCAAACCTACAGGAAATCCTTTCCCATCGCGGTAACCTTCAGTTTGCATTCTTAACATTGGCATACTTTCAGGTAAATTACGACCACCATATCTTACATGATAATTTCCTGTCAACTTAACATCTTCATAGTTAATATCAACTTTGTAAGGTTTGTTAAAAACAGGATGCTTTAATTTCATGCTGTGTGCATGAGCATCCAAACACAAGCACAGGTGATCAATTTTTAACTGTCGACCTTCCCCTGTAAATGCAGACGGTTCTCCTATCATTAAAGTAGCATCATCATATTCTTCTGACAAGTACCTGCGACGCTCATAAGTCATTTTACCAGTTTCAGGATCTACTTTTGGTCCACCTGAGATTATAGGTAAATAATCATCGATAATAGTAACATCGTACTTAGCCGACATTTCTTCTTTGTAATCTTCGCTAAATACAACTTTTACCGTATTAAAATACTGATTTAGGAAGGCTTTAAAATCGGCAGAACGTGTTTGTTGTAAATGTAATGTTCGCTCTTTATCCTGTGCATAGGCCTGATCACGTTTAGAAAGTTCCTTATCAGGATTTTTTCCTACATATAATATTTTCAAATTCGACTTTTCAATCTGTGCATAAGCAGGAATAATAAACATGGTCATAAGAACCAATACTGCAAATCTTCGGGTTAAATTTTTCATTCTTTATGCATATTAAGGTTTGTACTTAAAATCAGTTTCATAAAGTCGAACAAAACTTTTGAAGAAATAGGTGAATAAAATTTTAATTTTTAACCTTAATTAACCTTGAAGCAAAAAAAAGAGCAGCCACTCCCAAATGTGACTGCTCCAGATTTAATCAACACATCTATATTAAAATCTCTCGGAATGATTATGAAATTTAGAATAATTTCTAAAATAGGTATTGATTATATTACAAAGCTTTAATCGCATCGCGAATATCCGTGATGGTTGGATGCGTTAGTTCACCTCTGGTCTTTTTGTTGGTATCGTAGAATAGGTTAAAGCACTTTAATGCTTTTTCTTTTTCTTTCTTGATCACATACATTTTCGATAACATGAAATTACCAATAATAAGACCTTGCTCTGTATCTGCTAATTCTTTAGCCAAAGTAAATGCCTGTTCAACAATTTCTTTTTGCTCTCTTAGTTTTTGATTGTAGTAGATTTTATCACCTAAATCCAATAAGCCATAAATGTACTTACTCTCCGTTTTTGGACCTAAAGCAGTAATATTATAATCGAACCATTTTTGATATTGATTGCTTGACAAGTAATATGTGCTATTCAGTTCTTTTTCTACATATTCATTGCTCTGCCAAGCTTTGGTTTGTTCGCACTTCGCAATTTCGTTTTTCAAATCCTCTATACTCTTGCAAATTTGAGCATAAGCACTCAAATGTTTCCAAACAACTCCTCCAACAAACTGACCAAAAGCTTGTTCTCCAAGTTCTTTTTTTAGCTGATCTTGTTTGCCAAGTACTTTTTTAAAATCATCACTTTCGAAACTTAAATTTCCTGAATTCACTACCTGAAACAACTCTTTATTCAAGAATTTTTCGATTGGATACTTTGCCAATAACTCCTTAGATACAACTCCAGCCATTAAATCATTTCCTTCGTTGTTCAACGCTTTCAACAGGGTAATCATGAAATCGTAATCCCTGTTACCATTCTTGTACTTTTCAGTAAGAGCATTCATATTGAGTTCTGGATTTGTTGCTGCTTTGGCGTCTTCAATTAAGTCTCCGGCAGGTTTGCCTCCTACTACTTTGTGCACAACTTCTCCCTTTGTATCAATAAATAAAAGAGTTGGGAAAGCTTTAACTCCATATTTTTTACAAAGCTCTATTCCTTCTCCTTTTTCCATATCCATTTTAACACAAACAAAGTTAGCATTGAAATAATCGCCTACTTCTTTCTGTGTAAATACAGTTTTTGCCAAATGCTTACATGGACCACACCAAGAGGTATAGCAATCCATAAATACAAGCTTGTTTTCTTTTTTGGCTTTCGCCAATGCTTCGTTAAAAGTTCCGTGTTCGAACTCAATGCCTTGGGCAAATAAATTGCAACTTAATAGCGTTGCAACTAGTAATAAAAATATATTCTTCATTGTTCTGTATTTTATAATTTCTCAATCTGAGATTTAAATTGTTCTATATAACCAATTAAGCCTGTTTCATTATTTTCTTTGGCGTGATTCAAACATAAGTCAAAATGCTTGCTTGCATTTTTTTTATCGCCTTCTTGCAGATAAAGTCGAATCAAAAGGATTTCACCAGAAATGTATTGCTTCTCATTCTTTGTCATTCCCTCAGCAAGCTTAAAACACTGCTTCATAATTTTTTTAGAATTGTACAACTCTGGTTTTTTTAAGACATCTTGAACAACTCCTAATAGCATATTCACATGGAAATTTGTATCCTTTTGCTTCTCCACATCGCTCATGCGACTATCGAACCAATTTTGCAATTGATTATTGGCTAAGAAATAGATTCGCTCTAACTTTCCTTTAACAACAGCTTCACTTCCTAATCCAACCAATTTGTGATATTTATCGAAATCAGCATGTAGCTCATCCATGCTCTTGTATTCTTTGGCACGAGTGGCTAAATGTTTGTTGACAACTCTTCTGATACTTGAATCGTATTCCCAAGGACTTGCAACTTCTTTTACCTTTTCAATATTTGTTAACAGCAAATCGAACTCTTTACTACCATAAGTATATTTCGCGGCAGCAATAATATAAAACTGCTCCTTTGTAATGAACTTTTCCATTGGCACTTTTTTGAAAAGCTCATTTGCAACTTTTGGCATTTTTTCACGCTCCGATCCGTTCAGAACTTCTAAGTAAGAAATCAAGAATTTAGGCTCTCTATTACCTTCTTCATATTTCTGATTTAAAAAGCCTAAACTCAGCTCAGGATTGATAGCCGATTTTGCTCCATTTATTAAATCAGCTGCAGGTAATCCACCTATTAGTTTATGGATAACATTACCCTTTGTATCTAAAAAAAGCATGGTTGGATAAGCTTTTACCTCGTATCTTTTTGCAACATCAGGTCCTTCTCCTTTTTCGCAATCCATTTTTAAACTCACAAAATGCTTGTTAAAGAAGTCACCTACTTCTTTCTGTGGAAAAACATTTTTTGCCAAGGCTTTACATGGACCACACCAAGAGGTGTAGCAATCCATAAATACGATCTTATTTTCAGTTTTAGCCTTATTTAAAGCTTCGGCAAGCGTTCCATGTTCAAATTCTATTCCTTGTGAGAACACACTAGTACTTATAAAGAAAGCAGCCAGCATTAAAATCAATTTATTCATTGTGTTTATTTTTAAATATTAATTTATTTAAATCCCACTTAAGGCAATGTGCTCAAAAGCTTCCAATTGGTTGGTTTTCTGATCTAGGGTTTGGTTCAAAAAATACTATGCAGTGATTACATTAATTTTTTCTATTTAACATCACTAAAAGTTATAATGAGATTCCATATCTCTTCAAGTGTCATTCCTGACGGTATATAAGGTTTGGAAAATGTGAATAGTATTAAAAGCAAGATCAATACTATAGTAAGTCTATTCCGTATTTTAAGTTGTGATTCTGAAGAAAAGTAATGATATGAAAAAGCAATTGCTGTTATTGGAATAAGTAAGAGCAACTTAATTAACATATGATATCTTCCAAAACTGAATGAGAATGAAAAAATTGGCTGAAATGTAATCACTATAACAAATAATATACTTATTAATAATTCAAAAATTTTCCTTATTCTATTTCTCATTCAGTTTAAGTTTGAATCCTGTTTTTAATTTTTTTCGCAATTGCAACAAGCTAATCTTGTATCTATTTTTTAAATCCCAATTTGCGTAGCTCTTTCCAAACATCTTCGCCATGAAATACACCTTTGGTTGCAATTTTTCCTTCTGGTGTAATAAATACCATGAAGGGTACAAATCGGCTATTGTATTCGTCGAACATCTTTTTTGTATCCAACAATTGTTCCCAAGGCATATCTTCTTCTTCAACTGCCTTTAACCATTTTTCTTTGTCTTGGTCAATTGATATACTCAGCAGTTCTAATCCTTTTTCATGAAACGCTTTATGCACTTCTTTTAAGTTTGGAATTCCTGCTCTACATCCTCCGCACCATGATGCCCAAAAATCTATCAGCAAGTATTTTCCTTTGTATTTTTCCTGATTTACTAGGTTTCCATCAACATTTGGTAGGTTAAAATCTGGAGCTGACTGTCCAACTGCTATTTTTTCTTCTCTTTTTTTACTTTCAATTAGTTGTGATAGATAGTAGGAATTGTGAATTTCAGGTGAGAATGCATTAATTACCTTAGTTAGAGTTTGTAGGTCGGAAGTGCTATACACCTGGTAAAACATTTGACTTAGAGGAATGCTTGATGGATAATCTTTGGTTAAAGCCCATAACTGTTCTTCTAATTCTTTCTTCTCATTTGTATTATTTTGCTCACCAGAATGAGATGATGTAAGATGTAAAAGTTGTTTCAGATCAACTTTACTCATGAGTTCCTGGTATTCTGCATTTAGTTTACCAAACTGCATTTTGAATTTACCGTCAACCTGAGAAATTTCGAATGTGCCTGGTTCACTAAAAAATTCAAACGATTGTGAATTTTCTCCACAGCTAATATTCAATCTTCTTAAAGATTCTATCGAATCTAGTTCAAGAATAAATGAGCCGTCAACTATTTCGGATTCAAAACTTAATCGTTTATAATCTTCCATTGTTTGTACTCTCTGAAATGGCGGAACTGATATTTTTCCTGTTCCCTCACCAAAGTTTCCTTTAATGGTACATTTAGTATTGGTTTGCGTGCAAGAAAAAAGCATAGCAAGCCCAAGAACACAAATTGTGCTCGAAATTATGTTTCTCATAAGTTGAATGATTGAAGTGAATATCCCTACCCTGATTGATAGGGATATTCGTGAATTATTTTAGTAAGTCAGAGACTTATTTTTGTATGCTAGCATTACCATGGTGAGGTTTTAGACTCATTTCGGTATACAATTTCAAAGATTTTTGAATCAACATCGTATCTTTCAATTTCTTCGTTGCCAATCAAATCCCATAAAATTACTGTAGAACCAGATCCATTATCAATAGCAATTGCCATGGTTTCACCATTATGATCTACTGCAATATTTTTGATATCGCTGCCAATATTCATGTAGTTTTGCTCAAACGCTTGTGCAGTCTGGCTAAAACGATGAATGCTTCCTCCATTTGTAAAATAAGTATAAGGATAAACACCATTATTTACAATTTGAGAGTTTTCATTCACGATACCATCTGGTATTTGCACTTCCATTTGTCCAATAAATTTTCCAAACCAATCAGAAGTAAAAGACTGGATATAATAATGACTTGCATCTTTTGCTACTGCATAAGTAGATTTCCCATATAATGAAAATCCATCCCAGGCATTTGCATTCATCCAAATACAATCCTTATTTAAATTGTTAGGATCAAAAGCATCAGTTGTTTCGTCATAAATGAATGTTTCCATTTTATTAGCGCCTTTGTCATTTTTTACTAATAGATACCTTTGGTATTTTTCATCAAAAACTACAGTATTTTTAGTAGCAACCGCACAAATTTTATCAGTTACAATATAATCCCCTTCTACAGGTGCTTCCCAATAATTAGCAGAATACTCTTTTCCTGATTTTAAAAATGCTTTTCCTCCTGCACATAAAATAGCTGATTTACTGTCAAAAGCTTGTCTACCCAAAAAACCACCTGTAAAAGGCAAGTTCAAATAAGATGCAGAGTTAAACAAATCCAAAACATCTGCTTCTTTCTTCATCGTGTAAGGATCGAAAAATGCACCCCCTTGGTCTGTTAAAATTGCCAAAGCACTGAAATCGTAATAAGGACTCCAGTTGTATCCAATTTCTACAGGCTTACCCTCAAGACTTACCCCTGAAATAGTTTCCAATACATCTTTGTAATGAGTTCCAGTAGTTGCTGAATAGAAATCAAATTCAGTCTTTCCTTCCTTTTCTTTCAGAATTGCCCATCCTGTTGAAAATGGAGTAACCACATCAATATATAGGTCATGATTGAAATGCACATCATACTTGGTATTGTATACCGAGTATATCACATGAACATCTTCGCCAGGTTTTAAGGTAAGTAGCTGATCGAAATTTCTGCTTTTACTTAAGGTATCTGCATAATACTCTCCATCATCATCTTGCTCAGTTACATACCAGGCAAATTTCAAATCCGACTCATCAGCCATGGTCGTAAAATTGCCTTCAATTAGCAGGTTCTCCCCTATCATGGCATCTAAATTGGTTGCCATATTAGAAAAATCAATTGTTCCCGGATCTATGTAATCATAATTGCCTTCGTCATCCAAACATGAATAACAACATATAGTCAATAATAATAGATATATAATATTCTTCATTTTGCTTTACATTAATCAATTAATAATAAGATGGATAATCGAAAGTGTCCAAAACTCTAAGTCCTGTTTCTTCATCGATAATTAGTTCACCGGAATCTTCTTCTTTTTGAATTAACCAGGCTCTAAATGAGTTAACGGTTGCCCAACATAAATCACTATTGTATCTGTAGGTTTCGTTTGGTCCTACATAAGGATCTACGCTCCATGGATCAGAACCATCAAAAATTTCCCAATACTCTAGCCAAAGAATTCCTTTAGTCTGATTAAATGGTCCAATATGAGGATCGGTAGACACATATATGAAATACCACCATTCAGGTTTCGAGAAGTAATCGTTAATATTCAATTGAATTACTTTCTGTATTCCAGGAGTAAATCGATCATTTTCAACCAATTCTAATCCAATGGTCAGGTTATTTTCTTTTAAATCCGCTGTACGTTGTAAATTGATTACCACATTACCGCCAGTTTCGTTATCAACAATTATTTGTTGATTAGGATCAATGGAAAAATGAGTTCCTTCAACGGCAGTGGTTAAAGAATCAACCACTTTTACACTAAAAGTTCTGTTTTCACCGGCAAATTTACCCGTTACCAAAACTGGAATCTCTATGTTCTTTTCACTCACTTCATCTGCCTCGAATACAAATGAAAATTTTGCTTGAGGAAATCCTTCATCTTCATTTTCTGCCTCAAAATAGATGTAATCTGCTTCTCCGTAAGTAAGAATTTCACTATCGTCACATGCTGCAAATCCAATCAGAAACAACATGCATATATAAATTGATATTTTTCTCATAATTTGTCTGATTATCTGTTACCAAATTCAAGTTCATTATCAGGAAGTGGCACAATGTAGTCTTCAGCTTCCATAGTTCGATTAGGACTAAAAGAATTCATTTGCGGAATTGAAGTCAATCCTAAACGCTTGTAATTAAAGAAGCATTGTCCTTCAACATACAATTCTTTTCTAAATTCCTTTAGAATTCGTTCCATCACCTCATATTCAGCTGCAGCACTTAAATCGATGTTGATTCCTCTATGGCTAAATAAATCTGCAAGAATAGCTTTACTTGCATCAATATCTGTTTCCAATTGAATTTCTGCAACAATCAACATCATTTCAGTAATTCTGAACAATGGTACTGTACTCACCTCAAGTAAACCTTCTATAGAACCTGGATCTTGATTGTACTTTTGAGCAATAGCCAGGTTTCCAGTATCATCTTTACCCATAAGATATAGATAACGCCAATCGGTAATTCCAGGTCCTGTCACCGGAGGAAACCATGGCATAGCCCCTGGCAACTCTACCTCAAAAATAGATTTGGCAAAATTGGTACTCGAACTTGCTGCAGTATAAGCAGTTCTTGATTCAAACTTATTAGTATAATAAGTTGGCAACTGAAAAACATTTAAACCAGCAATTACTTCGTCAGAAAATAATACATCCTTTTGATGAATTTGATCACCCGAATAATTCAGCTTGTCTTCACTTACCCACGACCATGTAAATTCATTAATCACTTTTTCAGCATACTGCAAAGCGTTGGTTTTATCACCTTTGTACATGTAAACTCTAGCCTTTGTGGCCAAAACTGCGTAATAATGAAAGTGATGTCTTCTTTGGTTCAATTCGAAGAAACTTCCATCATAAGAAGATGCAACAATAGGATCACTCTCCATTAATAAAGCTTCTGCCTCTTCCAAATCAGATAGAATTTCATTGTAAACTACTTCGGCCGTTGAGTGTTGATATCTCACCAATTCAAAAGTTTTCACATAAGGAATCTGAACATTGTCTTTGGTTTCTTCGCTATATCTTTCGCCGAATAAACGCAAAGCATCAAAATGAAGGAAAGCACGTATTGCCAAGGCTTCTCCTTTCATAACATTATAATCATCTGTACTTAGCAAACCCTTGTTTTCTTCCATACTTTCCAACAAAAGGTTATTATTTGCAATGGCATTGTAAATTCCCAACCAGGTATTTTCAACCTGCTCTTTAGCGATAGGATCGGTATATGAGAAGGTTACGAACGGACTATTTGAATTATTATAATGATTCTGAGCCAAAAACTCTACCATACCATAAGATAAACTCTCACCATACAGTTCTTCAACTCCCATTTTAATATAAACGCCATTTAGCATTTCAAATAAACCGGTTGAGGTCTCAACTTGATTTTCCAGATCAATATCTGTTTTCGGACTTACATCTAACCAATCGTCGCAGGCTACCGTGGCCTGAACCAATAGAATTAGAAATAATATTTTTAAATTTTTCATTGATTGTCAATTTTAGAAGTTAGCTCTTAAACCTAGCGTGAATGAACGAGCAAACGGATAGCTTGTTCCTCTTTCTCGTTTAATAGTAGAGTAATAAAAGATATCAGACATATTGAATGAAAATCTTAGCGATTGCATGCTTAGTTTTTTAGCAAAACTAGCAGGCACACTATAATTTAAGTTGATAGAACTTAACTCAATTAAGTCATTATCCTGAACAAATCTTGAACTTGCAGGTGTATAATTATATCGACGAGCAATATATTTTACTACATCTCCAGGTTGTCTCCAAGTATCGGTTAATACACGTCTATCAACATTATATAGTTTGTTAGAGTTTTCAACTTTATCTACAAGTGTATTATTGTAAGCCTGTCCTCCAAATTCATATCTGAACGTTAAGCCCAAATCGAAGCCTTTGTAAGCCAAACTTGTTCCAAAAGTTCCTCGCAATGTAGGTTCTGTATCTCCAACAATGACTTTATCAGCTCCATTCCACTCGAATGTGGTTTCACCATCTCGTGTTAAGAACAATTCTTTCCCAGTCATCGGATCAATTCCCAATGAACGAACCGCCCAAATTGCAGTATTCGATTCACCTTCTTCAAATTTTACCAAGAAGTTATGTGAGGCTAAAGTTTCTCCATTTTTATCAACTGAATCACTTGCCTTATCATCCTCACTCATACCGGAATTGTTACTTAAATCGTTATATGACTCAAAAGCATTCCCAATAGAAAGTAGTTTAGATTCATTATGTGAGGCACTAGCATAAATGCTCCATCTGAATTTATCTGTAGAAAGTACATTCCCTCTTACAGAAATCTCGTAACCTTTGTTTTCCATTTCACCAAGGTTATCCTTAAAACCTGTAAAACCAACTGATGGTGGCGTTGTGATGGTCGTAACCATATCGGTTGTGGTTTTTCTATAAGCACTAAAGTTACCCGTAAGCTTGCTATTAAAGAATCCGAAATCAACACCAAACTCTTTATTTTCGGTAGTTTGCCACTTTAAGTTCTCATTACCTAAACCTTTAATATAGGTTCCCTGGTTACCCCAATATCTGCTATCGGTATAATAGTTCAAGATGGTTTTAGCCTGATAAGGAGAAAAGTTTACCGAACCAGTTTCACCGTATGTAGCACGAAGTTTTAACAAACTAACAATTGAGCTATTCTTAAGGAAGGATTCTTTGTGAATATTCCAACCAATACCTACTGAGTAAAATCCAGCTGTTTTATCTTCTGATCCAAACTGAGAAGAACCATCTAGTCTGTATGAAGCATCAAACAAATATTTGTTTTGATAAGTATAATTCAGATTGGCCAAAGCTCCTACTAATCTACTTTTCGACTCGGAAGAAGTTGGCAAACCACCTTCCTCATATCCTTTTGCGAAAGCAGGATCTGGCTCATCCGTAGTAAAACCTGTTGCTGCAAAACCATAAGAACGTCCAGTATTGGTAGTCATATTAAGCCCAACATTTGCACTCACAAAATGTCCGTTAAAATCCTTACTAAAGTTCAAGGTTGCACTAGCATCAACACTCTCCGTTTTGGTATTTGTATAAGAATAGCGTCCTTTTGAAGTAGGATCTATTGTTCCTGTGAATACAGTCTCTTCATATTGTTGTGAATAAGGAGAAACAAACGATTCTGATTCATTGGTATTTGAAGTGTAACTCACGTTAGCACGAAGTCTCCAATTTTGGTGCATATTCCACTCAATACCAAAATTATTGGTAATGTTTGTATAAGACGACTCACCAAGGTTTCCAACCTGGGCCTCGTGAATCGGATTATACATCGGGAAAGTACCATATTCTCCATCATAATTCAGGATTAAATTTCCATAACTATCATGAATTGGGAAATAGGATGGCATTTTAGCATAAGTATCAAACGATCCATAAGGAGAATCTTTTGATTTATTCTTAGATACATCCAATCTGTTTCTAAAAATAATTTTATCATTCAGATTATACTGCAAAGTAGTGGCAATACCATAAGTCTTTCTATCAGAATCTTTCATTACCCCTGGTTTATCAGCATAGTTGATATCAAACATGTAACGCATGTTCTTATCTCCACCCATTAAATTCAAAGAGTGTTTTTGACCAACTGCATTTCTTGTAGGTTGCGCCAACCAATCGGTATCAACTCCTGATGCAATTAATTTTTCAATATAAAATGCTTTACCTGGATCCTTATTAATAAAGTCATAATAATCCAAATCTTGTTGCAATTGAAACAACTCCTTTGCATTAAGCAGGTCATAGTCTGTCAAATCAGGAAAAGAAAAATCGGTATCCAAATTGTAAGAAACTTGAAGTTTACCTGCTTCGGGTTGTTTGGTACGAATTACAATTACACCATTTGCTGCACGCGAACCATAAATTGCAGTAGCCGAAGCATCTTTCAGAATGGTTACCGATTCTACCCTGTTCATATCCAAATCCATCACCTTTTCAATGGTAGTTTGGAAATCATCCATAATAAACAGAGGTGCATTTGGATCTCCCTGAAGGTCTGATCTTTCTATACCATTGACTCCAGGTGTTTCCATTACAGCCTCACCTCTCAAGCGAATTTCAGGCATTTGATTCGGATCGGAACCAAACTCATTATTGTCTAACAGGTTTAATGAAGGATCCATTAGAGATAAACTCTTCATTACATTCTGAGTTCCCATATTTCTTAGTTCCTCACCTTTAACAACGGTTGCTGTACCCGTAAAACTTTCTTTCTTGGTAACGAAGTATCCATTCACAACCACATCGGCAAGTTGAGTTGCATCTTCAGTCATTACAATTTCCAGAACTTCCTCATCATTTATCAAAACTTCCTGAGAAGCCATACCTACAAATGAAAAAGTCAATGTTGAGCCCTTAGGGACAAGCATATTAAACACACCATTTAAATTTGTAGATGTTCCAGAATAGGTTCCTTTTATTATTACAGACACTCCTGGCAATAAAACACCATTTTTGTCTTTTACCTGACCATGTACTCGAATTCCTTCCTGCACATTGGATTCTGGCAACTCCTGTAATTCCTTCTCAAAAATCACAATCACTTTTTCCTCAATATCATAACCTAAATCGGTATTATTAAGGCATTCTTCAAGGATTTCAACAACTGTAGCATTTTCAAAATCAGCAGATAGATTCTTCACATCTCTCACATCCTGAGATTTATAAAGGACAGTAAACTCCGAGTTGTCCTTGATTTCTTCCAGAATCTCTTTCAATGTAGAATTATTAAATTCCATTGAAAATTTCGCTTGTTGCGAATAGGTGGTCGAGGCGAACAAGTTCATCGTCGAGACCAGCATAATTAGAATTAAGTTTCTCATGAAAAACAGGGTTTTTCTAGCGAACCTAAATTTTTCTAGGTTCATTGGTTTTGTTTCCATAAATTTGCATTTAGGTTATACAATTATTTTAGCGAATAATAAGTAATACCTGATACAAGGGATGATGTGGCCGCATCGTCCCTTTTTGGTATTTTCTTATTGGGTTTATCTATTTTCCGGTTTTTTAACCAGTAAAACATTCTCTTTTACCATAAATTTAACAGCTTTGGTTTTTTCAAATAATAACAGCAATTGATTCACATCCTTGTATTGATCCAAGTCTCCGGTAAATTCAAAAGTTTTAAGCTCTTCCGCTTCGTAGAATACCTTAAAATTATACCAGCGAGAAAGTTCATCAAGTATATCTTCTAGAGCTCTATCTTCAAACACAAACTTTCCTCTTTTCCAGCCCAGTACCTCATCAAGCTTTGCTTCTACTACTTCTACTTCAGTGCTCCTGCTGCTTATTGCCTGTTGATTTGGAGCAATTACTACCGAATTTCCAAACTGATTATTTACTGCTACCTTTCCTTCAACCAATGTAGTATATACAGCATCTCCTTTTTTGTAGGAATTTATATTAAATTCGGTTCCCAATACTTTAACCTGAGTTCCCTCTACATCAACAACAAAAGGTTTTTGCTTATTGTGCGCAACATCAAAGTATGCTTCTCCTGTTATGGCTACCTTACGCTCGTAACCTGAAAACTTAACTGGAAATTGAATGGACGATTCTGCATTCAACCAAACAACAGTACTATCAGAAAGAGTCAATTTAAAATTAGATCCTCTCGGAACAACAATGGTGTTGTATACAGCAGTTTCTTCTGAATTTGCTTTTACTTCAAGATAATCAAGTGCGCCTAATTTCGATTTCACATCTCCTCCGGCAACGGCAATTGTTTTCTCTTCCTGATGATTCAAAACAACAGTTTTACCATTTGAGAGCAAGAGCTCAACCTGTCCCGAATCAGGTTTAATAGGCTTGGCTTCGCTTAGTGTTTTGTAGGTTTCAATATTAACAACAAAGTATGTTAACCACGAAACTGCAAGAATAATTGCAACAGAAGCCGCAATACGAAGTACTGGTTTCCATGTATAGCTTTGGGTACCGATTTGTTTTTCGAACTGAGCAAAAGCATCACGGTAATCAAAATCATTATTATCAGTTTCCTGATAATATCTTTTTGCTTTGCTAAAATAAATTTGATTTCTCTTATTAGCATTCAGCCATTCATCAAACAAAACTTGCTCTTGTTCGTCTAGCTGATTGGAAGCGGCTTTTCTTAAAGTCCTCCATTCGATATGTGTCTTCTTTTTGTCCATTTCTACTTAATTAGTATGCTATGATACAAAAAAGGGTGACACAATTTTTATTTTTTTTCAGGAAAGGTATTGATCTATGATATACCAGATCATTACAAGTGGTAGATATTCTGAATTAAATTCCTCACGAAATCTTTTATAAGCACGCTTTACGTGAGTTTTTACAGTATTAATACTAATATTTAATTCTTCAGCAATTTCCTGATATTTCCATCCATAAAAACTATGAAATTCAATTACCGATTTCATTTGTGATGGAAAAGTATTAATAAGATCTCTTATTCTTTTCTTCAGCTCTTCATCGGGTAAAGCTTCCTGATCTAAGGCATAAAGGTATGCTTCTTTTACCTGATCCTGATGTTTATCGATAATATTAAGCTTACGCAAACGTGAAAATGCACGATACTTTACACAAGAGTACAAATAGGTTTTAACAGTACTCTCAATTTGCAAAGCCTCTTCTTTTTTCCAAATTTCAAGAAATACCTCCTGAACCACATCCATTGCTTCCTCGGTATCAAATAATATTCCTTCGCTAAACTTTACCAATGAAGAATAATACTCACGATAAAGTTCTTCGAAATACTCCTTATTTTTGGGAATAAGATAAGTTTTGTGGTTACTTTTTTGGTTCATAGAAGGTGGTTTACTCGACAAATATAAAATAATATTTTAGGATTACAACAGCAATCAAATCAACTAAACATCCATAAATAAATTACTGTAAATAATTTTACTGCCTGACTACTAATCTCTTAATTAAGCTTGCTAATATCAGACTCTATTTATAACATAATATCCAAAGAAGACTTTGTAATAATATACAGAAAAACTTAAAATACAAATACATATATGTTTAAGAATTATTTATTATTATTATTATTAAAGTGCTATAGTAAAAAAACAATTAACATAGTCCTTAAACAAGATCTCTTATTCCAGTCTTACAATACCAGTAAAAAGCTCGAAAAATTAATTCAAGCATCACCATAAAAAAGGGCTATCCATAAATGGATAGCCCAAAATATAATTCATATTTTATACGAAACTATTTTACAAATTCAGAAATTGTTAAAGTCCATATTTTAGCAGTTCCATTAGCTGCAAGCACTTCATATTTCATATCTGAACCACTATAATCTTTAATTTCACCAAGAACGGGAGCATCTCCAACAGGCGATATTGTAGCTGCATTAGAGATGCTACAATAGCCAACAAGATTAGTTAACTCAACCAAATCTCTCTGTTCTGCAGGAAAATCATCTGAAACAGCAGGAACTGTAATCACACAATCAACTGTATTGGCAATGGTATCAATTGTGTTAGCAACAGTCATTTGTTGGACTCGCAACTGATCATTATCACCATTTTTTTCCATCCAGCGATATTCAAATTTAAAACTGGTAATATTAGCTTCTTCGTAAGCTGGCAAATCGTCTAAACCCGATTCCAAACATGATGTAAACATTATCATGCTGAATAAAATGATTGTATATTTTAATAAATTTCTCATTGTATTTTATCTTTTTGATTACTCCCAACCAGGGTTCTGATCTAATAATTCATTTAAGTCTCTTTCCTTTTGAGGAACAGGGAACAGGTAACGTTTTGTAGAAAATCTTTTCTCGTGATTTGCTGCACTTAAAAATACATCTTTAACTTCAAAACTTTTACCGTCGGCAGCTATTTCAAAGAAAGTGTGTTTGGTATCATTCAACTCTGAAATAACTCCGCCACCATCTTCTTTTCCCCAACGCAATAGAGACCAATATCTGTCATTCTCGAAAAATAACTCAACTCTACGCTCAATTTTGTAGTATTTCCAAGCTTCATCGATACTTAAACCAGTTGCCAAAGCAGGTAATTTACCATGAGTCGTTCTGGTTTTATTGATATACTCAATTGCTACTGCTGTATTGCTTAATCTTAACATTACCTCAGCATAATTCAAATAAGCTCTACCCAAACGAGTAATACTTTGGTGATAATTTGTATTTACAATAGCTTTAAAATTATCAACATCGTAAACACCTTTTCGCATAAAGTAACCTGATGGTGTAGAACGGTTGGTCCCTTTTTTACTTTCGGCATAATGTAAGTTTCCACCAATTCTTGTCGTTACAGTATTAGAGAATAATTCTGAAGAATCCTGAACAATAGAGGCATAAAAACGAGCATCGCGATGTTCATTGTAAATCGCATCTGAAACATATCCGCCATTGGTAACAAAATCCTGATAATAAGATGTCTCATCCCATTTTTTAGCAATCCCATCTGTATCAGCAACCAAATAATCATCAACTAAACTGCACGAAGGCCAAACTTCTGTCCATCCTAAAAATGATTCATTAAGTTTAGGAGTTCCTGTAGTTTTTGCAGCTTCTATATTAGGAACTGTTCCTTGCATTAATGTCATTAGATACCAAGTAGCATCAGCATGCTTATACAATCCTAAAATCATCTCATTAGAACTTAAACCTGTATCATAATCGTTAAATAAAGCCGTATAATCTTCCTCTAAACTATATCCCAGAGCAAATAAATCTTCACTTGCTTTTTTAGATATTTGGTAATAATCCTCTTTACCCGTTTCGATATAAGCAGCACCGTGTAAAGAAATTTCAGCCAACATTGCATAGGCAGCTCCTTTTGTTAGGTGACCTGCGGCCGCATCGCCAGGTAAATCAACTGCAGCTTCCTGAAGATCTTTAATAATAAAATCATAGGTTTCCTTAATGGTAGATGTGCGAGCTAATTTTAATTCATCTTCGGTAGTTAAAACTTTATCTACAATTACATATTTTCCAAACAAACGAGCTTTTGTATAATAAATTAAAGCACGAAGCATTTTTCCTTGTGCAATTAAAGCTGGCTTATCTACCTCAGCTATTCCTTCCGATTTGGTAACTTCTTCAATAATCAGATTGCAATCTCTAATAACTTCGAAAGAGTTCTTTTTACCTGGAGCTTTGTTTCCCGATGGAGCTTTTTTATACAAGTAATAAGAATTATTGGTAGCCCAACCTGCATCGAAATATTTATCGATTAAATCACGAGCAACTTTTATCGATTTACGGGTAAGAATATTATCTGTAAAATCATCATTTCCAACTCCTCCAAATCTTGATTGAGGATCTTCAGGATTCACATATAATTCGGGAATTACCGAAGCATAAGTTGTATAAATAAATCCTTGTGCCAAATTAACATCATTCCAAACATCTATAGCTGTATACTTATCAAGTGGTTTGGTGTCAAGTAAGTCATCACTACACGAAGGGTGCATAAATATACTTACTGATAATACGATATATAATAATATTTTCTTCATTGCTTACAGTTTTTATTAAAATCCAACATTAATACCGAAAGAATAAGTACGCTGTACCGGATATCCGTAACTCATAGTTCCTGCAGATGATTTTTGTTCCGGATCAAAATAATCTTTCACATCGGATATGGTAAACAAATTGGTACCACTTACATATAGCTTACATGTTGAAAGCCAAGGCACATTAGCCAACACACTATGTTTCAAATCGTATCCAATTTGCAAATTTTTCAATCTAAAGTATTTGGCATTTTTCAGGTAAAAATCAGACAAATTATCTGCATTACTATTGTTACCTCCATTCACACCTTCCAAGTGAGATACTCTTGGATATAATGCATCTGGATTGTCAGGAGTCCAATAATCTAACTGATAATCGTAAGTACGTCTTTTTGCTTCAACCACCATAAAATTATCGAATGCCAAATATCTATCTCCTGTACCCTGGAATAATCCACTCATCGACCATCCTTTATACTTTAAGCTAAAGTCGATACCATAGTTGCCATGAGGTTGAGAAGGCATAGCAATCAATCTCTTATCCTGCTCATCAATTTTACCATCACCATTTACATCCTGATAACGAATATCGCCACCCTGAGTTTGTGTTGAACCTGGTAAACGAGACGAGTTTAAAATTTCATCAGCATTTTGATATAAACCATCTGATATATACACTAATCCACCATCCCAATAATCTTGTCTGTTTGTAATTCTTGTATAAGGATTAAGCAGTGTAGCTTCATCTTCGGTATCTAACTGTTTCCACAATTGATTAAAGTAGGAGTAGTTAACGCCTAACTCATATTTTAGCTCGCCAACATTTCCTTTGTAACGAAGAGATAGTTCATAACCTGCTCTACGGTGCTCAGAATCAGATTTAATTTGAGGCAAATCTTTCCCTAAGGCTTGAGAATAAGTATCCTTAGGACTAACTAAGTAACCTGTTGTTTTGTAGAAGAAATACTCGAACGAACCACTAAGTTTATTATTTAGCGATGAGAAATCGATACCAGTATTAAATGATTTTCTTGTGTACCATGTTAATTCATCAGGATTTACCAAATCACCTTCTGAATAACCATTCACCATATTTCCACCAATACTGTAAGTACTCGATTCCAAATTATATACTGGAATATATCCAAAACGATTAACACCACTAACAACACCCGTTTCTCCGTAAGAAGCTCTGAATTTTAAGCTGTTAAAAATATTTTTATCGTTTAGTTCTTGCATAAAACTTTCCTCAGAAACATTCCATGCAACAGATGCAGCTGGAAAAAATCCCCACTTGTTACCTTCGGCAAAGTTATCGTTTCCGTCGTAACGACCACTTAACTCAAAAATGTACTTGTAATTGTAATCGTATTTTACTCTAAATACATAACCTGCATTGGCTGATTCCGATTCGTTCCCGTAATTGTCTTTTCCATCAACAGCACCAGCAAATAATTGATCTACTGCACCCGATTGGAAATCTCTACGAAAAGCAGACATATTTTCAGTAGTGCTTGTTGTTTGATTGTAAACAAATGTTGCATCAACCCCATGTTTTCCGAAAGTGTTCGAATAATTAATGCTCGACTCAAAATACAATTTATCCTTATAATATGAACCCACACTTAAAGATGGAGCTGGCTGTGTCATTAAAGAACCATCCTGCATATATAATGGCACATTCTTAGTCCAGGTTTTTTCCCATCCGTCGCCATCGCGATAGTTAGCCATAACACCTAACTTTAAACCTTCAATAGTAGGAACTTTCCACTTGGCACTAAACTGAGCATTAATAAATTTATCTCTCGTTTTTGTGTAACCAGCATCTTTACTTGAGATTGCTATTGGGTGATCACCATTACCACCACCAGCTAATGTACCATCTTCGTTATAGGCACGATACAGTGGACTTGTATTCTGATTTATGGCACGCCAAATGCTATACATTCCTGCAGAAGGCTCTCTGTATTTTTCTATACTAGCGTTGATATTCACTCCCACTTCTAGCCCAATTTTATCGAATTTAGTATTTACATTACTTCGAATATTGAATCTCTCATAGTTTACAGCATCACTCTTTAAAATACCACCCTGATCGATATAACCCAGAGAAACAAAATAGTTGGTTCTCTCACTACCTCCGGTAAGAGATAAGTTATGACGTTGCTCAGTTGCAAAATTCTTTAAAGTTAGATCTGGCCAGTTATTATCGGGATAAGTATCTAAATCACTATGATTTTTAATAGTTTCCAATTCTTCATTCGTAAATGTTGGAATTGTACCATCGTACTGACTGGCTGCATTCTGAAGCAATGCATAATCATAAGAATTCATCATGTCGGGTAAAGTAGTGGGCTCACTTAACTGGTAATTGTAAGAGTAATTAACCTTAATTTTACCTTGCTTACCTCTTTTCGATGTAACCAAAACAATACCATTACCAGCTCTCGATCCATAAACTGCAGTTGCAGCCGCATCTTTCAGGAAACTTATTGTTTCAATATCATCAGAATTTAAAGCGTTAAAATCTTGTTCCGATGAAATTACGCCATCAATAACAAATAAAGGAGTTCCTCCACCACGAATGGAGATAGATGGTGTCGATCCTGGTCCTCCACCACTATTTTCAACTACCAAACCTGCAACTTGTCCTTGCAAGGCGCTACCAACATTTTGAAATGGTGTTTGCTCTAATTTTTCAGCTTTCATGGTTGAAATTGCACCTACCGATTTTCTTTTGGTAGTAGTACCATAACCAATTGCAATTACCTCATCAAGTCCAACTACATCAGCGCTCATTGTCACATCCAATTCGGCTTTTGAAACGGTAATATC
The DNA here is from genome assembly GCF_963677195.1 of uncultured Marinifilum sp. Taxonomy (NCBI): domain Bacteria; kingdom Pseudomonadati; phylum Bacteroidota; class Bacteroidia; order Marinilabiliales; family Marinifilaceae; genus Marinifilum; species uncultured Marinifilum sp. Next base: position 2,697,566 of record NZ_OY781918.1, on the reverse strand, counting down.
CTGATCGCTCATTCCAATAAAGCTAAAATGAAGAACATCACCCATTGCAGCGTTAATAGAATACTCACCATCGAAATTTGTAACTGTTCCAGTAGTTGTTCCTTTAATTACAACACTAACTCCCGGAAGAGACAATCCATCTTCGGAACTAGTAACCACTCCTTTCACCACAAGTTCCTGAGCTTTTACTCCAAAACTACAAGACAGTATAACAAATAAAGTAAAGAGCAAATATCGCCCCAAACTCTTATTTAAATTTATCATTTGATTTTTCATTTGATTTAGGTATTAATTCTTAAGTTTTGCATTCCCATTGATGTAAAGTTCTTATGAGATGCAAACATTTGCATTACTTCCAATAATCCTCTGTTTTTTCAGGCTTAAGATATGATATTAATAATAAAATCGACTCGCAATAATTATACATTCTTAATATACACTTGTCCTGATTTTTTTAACACATTACATTAGCTTGTATCATTTTGATTTTTAAATAAAGTTGCTTTCATTTTCTTTTAGATTATAGATTAGTTAAATATTAAATTCGGTAGAGACTTATCAGCTACCAGTATTTTTTTAGCATCGCCTGAATATTTATTTCCTTCAAAAACAATGTCTTTTGATGCCTTTACTGTTATTGCAGGATTTTCTGGAAAAAGCTTTGGAAAAGTACCCGAATTGGTAATTGTATTTCCTTTGAATAATAAATTTTTGGTATTCGTAACCTCTAGTATCCAGTTGTCGAAATGATTAATTTCATTATTTACAATTTTGATATTCCTAAAGGCAATATTTTCATTATCATCATCAGTAGCAAAGCGAATAATACCTCTGTTTTTTCCACTATGATTACAATCCTGAAACACATTATTTTCGATTGTAATATTTGCTCCATTTCCCGATTCATACCAATGTCCACTTTCTACAGGAATTAGAATTGCTTCCATTTCTGTACTAAAAAAATTATTTTTAATAATGCTTTTCTTTGGTGTTGAAAGAAGTAAACCGCGGGCTCTGTTATTACTTATATTACAGTTCTCTACCAATAATTCTGGATATGCAGATAAATTTTCAACTAAATCGCCTGCTTTAACAATCTTAGGAAGTTTTTCGTTTAATGTGATAATTTGATATCTGCCATTAATGTACTGAATGTTTTTAATGCTTAAATTATGGTATGGTTGAAAAGAATTGCTTAAACGTACCAAACCTAAAGTATCATTAGGAATACCCAAAACAAAACCTTGCTGTTGAGAATGTCCCATGCGTACACCAATTCTGTAATCATCTAAAACATCAACAATTTTTTGGTAAGTCCCATGAATATTCGAAGCATCATCTAATTGATTATTAAATGTACAATTCTTTAAAACTACTTTACCACGACATCCAACAAAATGAGTGGCATCGGCAGTTGTGGAAACCATTCTTCCATGCGAGGGGGTAACATTAAAAGCATCGAGAGTTAAGTCGGCAGAATTTTCGGCGATTAAGCCCATACCTCCAGCATGATGAACATTTACATTTTTAGCATTAAAACCATTGGTATGCGTAATTCTAAATGCTGGAGCTACACGGTTAAAACCCTGTTCTCCTTTTGCCGTTAAAATCATTCCAACCTGAGGTAATTTTTTTGTATGATTATGAATACGAACTACTCCTGGTTTTAGCTCTTCTACTAATAATTTACATTGTCGTCCTAAGTTTTTATATTCCGGAGCTCTAAAGTCTACTTCATACTTGTATTTTATATTTTCCTGAAATCGCTTAATTTCAACTTTCTTACTTGTAGTTAAATTGGTATACGACTCCGTATCAAAGGCAATGGCATTTCTTTGTGGATCGTAAAGAATAGTTTGACCTAAATTGTGCTCGTAATATTCTTTGATAAAATAAAGCTGACCATTTCTAATTTCGTAAGGATATTCTTCTGATATCTGCATATCAAAAGTTTTATTTTTTTGATTGTTGGCAATAATTAAACCTTCGCTATGAAAGGCTTCGTGCCAGTCAACAGATAGATTCTTAATTGTAATATTTTTACTCTTATCAATTAAAAAAGGAATCATTATACCATGAAAAATAAAGGTAGAACCTTGCCCATCAATTGTTAGGTTTTTTAAATCACGAATTGGAAAAGCTGTACGCACCATTACATCACAATGATTTGATATATGACAAAACTCTTCTAATCCCTTATCGGGATAAAAATGGTAAGTTCCTTTTTCAAATTTAATTTCAGCTATTGGTTCCTCTTGTGCCTTCAACATACGAGCCAATACTACAGGTGTGGCATCATTCTGAATCTCTGATCCAAATATTAGCTGTTCACCCTTTTTTGATTGATTAATACAGCTCGCAAACGATATCATTATAAGCAATAAGATTATTGTAGTCGTAGTAGTTTTTTTCATTCCCTTTAAAAATAATTTAAGTAAGAGTTTCGCAATATTTATCTTTCCCATCCTATTGCGAACTGTGGTTTATGCAAATATTAAATCTTTGAAAAAAAGTGGTGAGAATCTTAGTAAATTAAATGTATCTACAAGTACAATTAGGTAAAACACACACAGCAACATCACTGCAACACCTTGCTTTATAGGCGATTACAATGTTCATTTCTTTTTGTGGGCGAGAATAATATTTTATCTAATAATAACTTAAATTATAAATTCAGGCCTATTAAAAATTAAGGGTTATCCATATTTAAACAGATAACCCTTAAAGCAGAATCTAAATTCTAAGTGTAACTAATCACTAACTTATTACATCAATCAATCATTTCTTTAAAAGGAAAAATTTCAGACTCCGATCTTGCTTCCTTCATTATCATCTTCATCTTGCTAACAATATCAGGATGATTCTTAGCAATGTTGTTTGATTCCGTTTTATCCTCAGACAAATTATAAAGCTCTAGTTCTCCTTGCTTATCTTTTGTTAGATTATATACAACAGCTTTCCAATTGCCCATACGAATAGCTTTTCTTCCTCCTTTTACATTCAGTTCCCAATACAGGTATTCGTGCTGTTTCTGTTCTCCCTTTCCTGTTAACTCAGGTAAAAATGATATTCCATCAGTTTGAGATGTAACATTTTCATTTACAATTTCGGCGCAAGTGGGTAAAACATCCCAAAAGGCAGAAACATGATTGGAAGAACTTCCTGTTTTAACCACTCCTGGCCAAACTACAATAAAAGGAGAGCGAATTCCACCTTCGTACAAATCACGTTTTACACCACGTAATCCTCCTGCGCTATTAAAAAATTCAGGATTTGCACCACCCTCGGTATGTGGACCATTATCACTGCCAAACATTACAATCGTATTATCGGCAATTCCCAATTCAGATAATTTTGCAACAATTTGTCCCACATAAATATCAAGACGAGTTACCATACTTGCAAAACTTGCATAAGGAGCTTTCTGCGTACAATATTTATAGGTCTCTATATCAGGACCATAATCCGAAGCATAAGGTTCACTTGCCTTATAAGCATTATTTTCCACAAATTTTCCTTCAAACATTTTTCGAACAGAATCATTAGGCGAAATTAATTCGGCATGTGGCAATACAAATGGTACATAAGCAAAAAATGGCTTATCCTTATTGTTCTCGATAAAACGAAGACTTGCTTCCTGAATTTTATCGGGTGCATAAGTCACTGTGTTTGTCCAATCGTTACCCTCTAAATATTCCTTTTCCTGATTATGCCACAAATAAGGAGGATAATAACGATGTGCCATTCTCTGGCAATTGTACCCATAAAATTCATCGAATCCTTGTTTATTAGGATCACCCTCGGTACCTGTAAAACCTAATCCCCATTTACCAAACATACCTGTTACATAGCCAGCATTTTTCATTACTTCGGCTAAGGTAAGAGTATTAGCAGGAATTGGAATCTGCCCTTCGGGTTTCAATTCTTTATTGCCTCTAATGGGTGTATGTCCTGTATGTTGACCGGTAAGTAAACTAGAACGAGAAGGTGCACAAACTGCAGATCCACAATAATGTTGTGTAAATTTCATTCCTCGTTCAGCTAATTTATCGATATTAGGAGTTTGGAACTTCTGCTGACCATAACAGCTTAAATCTCCATACCCAAGATCGTCGGCCAAAATGTAAACAATATTAGGCTTAACTTTAGCTTGATTCTTTTTGTTTTTTTTCCCATCACAAGAAAAAAGAGAAAAAACCAAAAACGATAATATTAGAATTCTATACATTTTATTGATTTTAAAAGCTCTTATTTCAGTTCAATTTTTTGAATTTTTGTGTAATCTTCACCACGTTCGGCAATAAAAGCATTCAACATCTCTTTTAACTTAACAGGATTTTTCTTTGCTAAATTATTTTGCTGTGTAATATCTTCTTTTAAATTATACAGCTGAAATTCAGGAGATGTACCTAGTTCGATATTAACTTTTTCGTTAATAGCTTTTCCTTTGTACGGAGGAATCATTAACCAATCGCCCATTCTAAAAGCTGTTCGGGAAGTAGCCTCAATAATTAAACTCTCTCTGCCATTATCACTTTCTCCCATTAAAACGTCTAACATATCCTGGCTATCAGTATCAGGAGCATCCACGCCAATTAATTTAGCAATAGATTCCATTAAATCCATTTGGCAAACCAAAGCGTCTGATTCTTGTGGCTTAATTTTACCTTTCCAGTAGGTAATTAATGGTACGCGTGTTCCAGCTTCGAATAAACTGTATTTTCCTCCTCTTAATACACCTGCAGGTTTATGTTTTCCTAATTTTTCTACAGCATCGTCGTAATAACCATCATTTAGCACGGGACCATTATCGCTGGAAAATACAATTAATGTATTTTCTAAAACTCCTTCTTCTTTAAGTGTTTTAATAAATTCTCCAATTGTCCAATCTGCTTCCAAAATTACATCGCCACGAGGTCCCATTCCCGATTTTCCAACAAAACGAGGATTTGGAGTACGAGGTACATGAGGTTGCTGTAATGCATAATACAAGAAAAATGCTTCGTTTTTATGATCTTTTACATACTGCTTAGCTTTAGCTAAAAAGTGATCCGACATTTCAACATCGTTCCATTTAGCTTTTTCGCCACCTTTCATAAATCCAATACGAGGAATACCATTAACAATACTACTATTATGGCCATGATGCCATTTCATTGTTAATAATTCAGGATTATCAATTCCTGTTGGTTCCCCTTCGAAATTTTTCTTGTAGTTCACTTCAATCGGATCATTCGGATCTACTCCAACAACATTACCATTATCGATAAAAACAGTAGGTACACGATCCTGAGTTGCAGCCATAATATATGAATAATCAAAGCCAACTTCGTTTGGCCCTGGAGAAACACGCTTGTTCCAATTTACATGTCCCGATCCTAATCCCAAATGCCATTTCCCAACAATTCCTGTATGGTAACCATTATCTTTCATCATTTTAGGTAATGTAGGCTGATCGGTTTTAATTAATAAAGGAGCACTTCCAGGAAGAATTTTGGCATCTTTATTTCTCCATGGGTATGTTCCTGTTAAAAGTGCATATCTACTAGGAGTACATGTTGCAGAAGAAGCATATCCGTTTGTAAAACGAACCCCACCTTTTGCTAAAGCATCAATATTTGGAGTTTGTATTTCGGTAGCTCCATAAGAACTTAGGTCACCATACCCTAAATCATCTAAATAAATAACAACAACATTGGGTTTACTTTTCGATTTTGTATCAGATTTTTTTTCGGCTTTATTTATACAAGAAGCCATGGCAATAATACTTAATGAGAGTAAAGCTGCCATAATGGTTTTAAAATTCATAATGTTTATTTTTTAGTAAAATCTTATTTACAAATATTCTGTTTTTAGAAAGGCAATTGGTAACTCTAGGTAAAATAAATGTATTCTCGAGTTAAAAAGCAGTAATAACTATAAGCACAATAATTTAGCATCCTGATCATTACACAATAAATTAAAAAAAATACCGAATAAAATTATTGCGTAAATACTAGCCAATGCAACAATCTATCCGGCATTAATTAATGCTTAATAACTAAACTAAATTTCTATTTTTTCTTTGATTTTTTGTATTCCTGACCTGCAGAATGAAAACCAATTTCAACACCATCTTTCATTTGCTGATATAATTTTGGTCGCTCCTTTTTCACCCATTCTAAAATTTCAACAGATTTAGGAATTATAGGCTCATAGATATCACTTACAGGTTTATTAATTTGATCGAAGTGGCGAGTTTCTTTCCTCAACTTTTTAAGAATACTTGAGAATTTAGGATTTCCAGCCAAATTATTCAACTCCTGAGGATCCTCTATCAAATTGTACAGTTCTTCTTTTGGTTTCGAATCTGCAAAAAAGAATTCCTGTTCAGGACTTAGTTTTCCTTCAGCTTTTAATTGTCTCATAATATGAACTGCTGGTCGGTAAAATTCTAAATATGCCTGATGTGCATCGTAAGGAACTTCGGGCTTATCATTTCGAATGTATTTCCATTCTTTAGAAGATATTGCACGAATTTTCTCTTCTATCTCGTCCCATAAATCGCGAGCAGAATAAACGTATTCTCTCCCAAATTTCTCATTAAAAATTGGTTTTCCAGTCATATAATCAGGCTGCTTAATTCCTGCAAAATCGAGAATTGTAGCGGTTATATCAATAGAACTTACAACATCTTTACGTACTTTTTCTCCTTTTAAAGATTTAGGAGAATAAACCAGCAAAGGAATTCTTAAACCAGGATCTTGCAAGTAACCTTTACCACGTATATTGCATCGTCCGTTATCGCCAATAAAAATTACAATTGTATTATCGGCCATTCCTTTATCTTCCAAGTCTGCAAAAATCTGTCCAATTTCATTGTCCAGATATTCAATCTGATCGAGATATTTAGCCCAATCTAAACGAATTGCAGGATGATCGGCTAAATATGAAGGTAAAACAACAGAGTCAGGATTTACAGGATGTTTCGATTGGTTTCGAACATCGTTCCACCAATCTCCCCTGTGACTAGCTGCCAACTGAATTTGTGCAAAGAATGGTTGATCTTCTTTTTCGAAATTGTCGTACTTATCGAATAAACCAAACTTTGTTTTACCATCCCATTCTCCGATTGCTTTGTGCTTAAAGTTCACATCAATTTTTCTCCCTTTTTTCATTACCAAATGGTTTCCCAAAATACAGGTGTAACCAGCATCTCTCAACAATTTTGTGAAAGGAGTAAAATTCTCGTTCAAAGGCACATTTCGATTGCTTCTATGATTGTGTGCATTAATTTTTAGCTGATGTGTTCCCACCATCATGGCCGATCGACTTGGCGAACAAATTGGATTTGTTACAAAACAATTATCGAAACGTACACCCTGCTCAGCCATTTTGTTAAGAGTTGGGGTTTTAACAGCAGGCATTCCATAACATTCCAGGTCTAAACTCATATCTTCAGCCATTAGCCAAATAATATTAGGTTTATCCTGAGCCTTACAAGCTAATAAGGAAACAAATACAAGTGCGAATAAAAAATACTTCTTCATGGTTCTCCTATTTTTCAATTTCATCAGCATTAACAACATCTTTTAAAGCTTCATTCTCCCACGATTTAAGCTCTTTTGCTAATTTTTTCGCAATACTTGGTTTAACAAAAATTAAGTTGTTTACCTCGCCAGTATCTTCCTTTATATTGTACAATTGTTTTAGTCCGCTATGATAATTTATTAATTTCCAATCGCCCGAAATTATAGCAGAATACTGATCTTCATAAGAACGGAAAAAATACAAATTCCTTTTTTCGAACTTTTCACCTTTAACAAGTGGTAAAATACTTTTTCCCTGAATTTGTGAATCGGTACACTTCTTTCCCGATGCAATCTCCACCAAAGTTGGATATACATCAATAGTTTGAATTGGTGTTTCACAAACAGTATTTGCTTCTGTTACTCCCGGATAATACAAAATAAACGGAACTCTTGCTCCTCCTTCTCCCAAAGTATTTCCTCCATTCTTTTTTCCTCTCAAGGGAAAATTGGTAAAATAGCCTCCTTGGTCTGAAGTAAATAAAATAACTGTATTATCAGCAATTCCTTTCTTTTCCAATGCTAATCTTATTCGTCCTAATGCCTCATCCATAGCAGCAACCATAGCTCCATATTCGGCATAACGTTTTTCCATTCCTTTGGCTTTATAAGAATCTACCAAATCTTTTCTACCAACATGTGGTCCGTGCACATCATATAGCCACATCGATAAATTAAAAGGTTGATCCTTATCGTAGTTCTCGATAAATTCTTCAGCTTTATCAGTTAAAACATCGGTTAAATACTGATCCTCAGGAATATCTTTTAAAGGATTTACGCCATTAAAAAATGGTTGATAATATCCTTTTGGATGACCAAAATTACTGGTCCCATATTGCTCATCAAATCCTTGGTGAATTGGATGATAAGGTTCATGTCCCAAGTGCCATTTTCCTATAAATGCATTGTAATATCCATATTCTTTTAATCTTTCGGCATAAGTAATCTCATTTAAAGGAAGCCAGTTGCGAGAAGGCATATTTACAGGATCTCTTTCCCACAAATTATATTCTTTTTCGTTTCTACCGGTTTTTTTATCGGCATGAGTAATATGTCGTGGCATTTGCAAACGGGCAGGTTCTTTTCCTGTTAGAATTGAAGCACGACTTGGACTGCAAGTTGGTGTTGAAATATAAGCTCTTTCAAAATCGACTCCATCTTTTTTTAACTGATCCACATTTGGAGTTTCAAAAAGTTTATTTCTATATCCTAAATCAGCCCAACCCAAATCGTCAACAAAAAAGATTACTACGTTTGGTTTTTCCTTAGCAAGTCCAACTAAACTTGCCAGAATTAAAGCTGTTACAATTAAATATTTTCTCATTTCTATCTGTTTTTAATATCTGTAAACAAATATTCTTCTTTTATACAAAAATCTTGTCTCCGCAAGTATAACTTGTGTACCTCTGGGTAAAACCCTTGTTTTATTATAATTTACTATGCTTTTTTTATCTCTATTTTAAGATAATTACAAGTACTCGCTTTTTGCTTCTTCAAAAGCCTTTATCATTTCTTGCTGGCTTTTATTTATATTTTTTCCCTTTAAAAACCAGTATGCTCTTCGGCTGATAATAATATTTGATTTCTTTAACAATACAAAAATTGGTGCTAAATCTATCTTCATTTTATTATCCATATTCTCAATTAAAGTTAATAATAAATCAATTTCATGATAAGACTTAAACTCGGGAGTATACAGACACAAGTCTTTAAATAAATTGGGTGAAATCTTATTTTTATTTTTTAAAAGAGATTTTAAACTTAACACATTTTGAATCGAATTATTCCTTTCTAAAGTTTTTAAAATTACTGATTGATAAACGCTTTTTGGAGCATTCTCAAAATAATTCATTCTTAATTTTAGTAGATCATTACTTTCGATACTCTGTAATTGAAGAATAGATTTTATTACTGAAGAACTATAGTCTTTTCTTATAATAAATTGTGAAATTGCAAATATTCTATACCTGTTATCTTCATCTTTTAGGTATTTTATCAGATCTTTTCTGCTTATATGCTCACCACTTATTTTTTGTATTTTTTTGCATATACTTCCATTTGCCCAATGCCACAAAGTATAACAAGTAAGCGTAGCCCCTTTAACTGTTTCGTTTTGGTCAATTTCAATTCTTGTTGCACCCGAAAAAGCATCTACGTCTCTATTTTCTTGAGTACTTGTTAGTATTTCATCTGCATTTAATGACTTAAAAATTGAATTTTTGTTTCGAAGTATCTCATCTAATTTTAAATAATCAGATTTGGTAAAAAACTCATGATTCGCTTTCTCCAGTTGTGAATTTGGCTTAATTTCTAATCGCTGAAAAAGTCCGATTCTGCTCCAATAAAATCTAAGAGTATCAATTTTACATACATTATCCCAGCAATACACCGAAGGAACATCCATATAAAATTCTTTTTTGTTTTGGTAAAGAACAACACTATCGCACTCATTATTTTTATTCCCAGGGTGAGAATAAGTTAAGTTATATACTTTCTCTGAATCCTGAGAGACAAAAATGTCTGCTGTAGCAGAGCCTAAGCTCCACAACAACAAACATAAACTAAACAATATTTTTCGATACTGTATCATGAATAACAACGCAATTCAAATAATTTTACATTTTCGTATCCCCATGTTTCTTTTAAAATAACACGAATAGCCGAGGTTTTTACCTGATCGAAACTTGCTTTAATGGAACGAGTAATATTATCCTCAATTTTAGCCATTTCAAGCCACTCTCCTTTTACTCGAGCCTCAATTCTTGCAGTTTTTATCAATTCTGGCGGAACGTCAAGAATTTGTTTGTTTTTGATATTCTTATCCGGATTTTTATGCATCATCATTCTTCTTAGAACATTAGTATCACCTTTCAACTCAACTTTTGAAATTTTCACAGGCTTTTTCCATTCTAGCTGCAATTCCGCATTCATACCATCAGATTCCCAATGGTGTACTTCTTCTCCTCTATCTCGAGAAATACCATCTATCAATAAATTAACATCTCCCGAAAGAGTTGATGAAGCAATAATTAGATCAGCTTTTCGAGCCAGATCATTTTTATCGGCCGCAGGACAATTTGGAATAAAAACATCATCGCGAAGCAGTTGCTCCTGCAGCACTTTAATGTGCTTATTTCGTAATTCTCGTGGATTAATCTGCTTTTGCAAGCAGATTGCTGCAGCAGTACCAACAGCTTGTCCCATTAACGAACAAGTAGCAATAATTCGGGTTGATGATAATGCAATATGAGTTAAACTGGCATTACGTCCTGCAAAGGAAAGGTTGCTAATATTCTTCGAATATAAAATACCATAAGGTACTTCGTATATTTTTTTCGATCTTTTATGAAAGTAGCTTGCTGGTTCTTCCAAGTTTTCAATTCCTCCAGGATTGTGCTCATCTAAAGACCAACCTCCAAAACCAATTGCATCCTCGAAATGAGTATTTTCCAGAATATCGTTTTGTGTTAAAATATAATCGCCCATAAATCTACGCGACTCGCGACGACCAGGAATTGATCCTACCCAATCTATTACTATATTTTCAGATTCAGGATAGTCTCCGGAATTTTTAATGTAATCCCAAACGCCATAGAAATAAGACATTAGCTTATGACGATTACCCTCTCTATCAGCAATAGTATCGTATTCGCTACCAACTTCAATCCACCAAAAACCTTCTTTCAGATGCTTTATTCTTCGGTGCTTATCTTTAAATGCGGTTTCATGATCGAAAGGAATTGCATAAGAGGGAGCTTTAAAAGGCATTGGTCGTCCCATATCTTTTGTAATCATCATGATACAATCTCCCATTGTCCATCCATCTGGCTGATCGGGAGCATAAGACTCATTAAATTCCTCTTTACCTTCTCTTCCGGTTCTGTATTCAGCTCCTGCTAGTGCTGCCAGCAATCCATCTCCAGAACAATCGATAAACTGTTTTGCATTAATGGTGAATTCTGTTTCATTTGTTAATCCCCAACAAATAGCTGATTTTATCTTATCGCCATTCATTTCGACATCAACTGCTTGAGTATTCAGCATTAATTCCAAATTTGGCTCACGCACAACAAAATCGTACAAAACATGATCCCAAACCGGATAAGATTCCTGTTTGTTGTGAACCCAATTTTCAATCAAAATTTCTTCAACAATACCAGTTTCTCTTTCTTGTGGAGCACCATTAACGGTTACACGCATCTCACTTGATGCATTTCCTCCTAAAACTGGTCTATCCTGAATTAAAATGGTTTTTGCTCCATTTCTTGCTGCCGAAACAGCTGCCGAAATTCCTGCCATACCAGCCCCAATTACCAAAACATCAGTATACAAAGTTTGCTTGCGAACAGGATTCCCTTTTTTACCTGATGCAACTTGTAACCAATTATCTTTTGAACGATCTGTATTATCAATTATTGGTGCTGCACTAGCAGTACCCACTACAGGTAACAAGCTTGCAACAATAGCTCCTTGTGCTCCTTTTTTAAAAAAATCTCTTCTTTTCATTACTTAGTCATTAAAATATTATAACTATTTAACTTTAAGTTCATCAACACATAACCCATCATCATCCAAAGCAGTAATTCTAATGTTATTTGCTCCTGAATTTAATTGAGTTTTCAAGCTATATACCTGCCAATTTTTCTTATGGTTTTCATTAGCTGGAAGCAGAATGATTTGATCTTTTCCATTAACAGTAAGTTTAACTTTGTACTCAGGTCTGATTTTTTTGTAAGCACTATAACGAATCTCTAATTCGAATTCTCCCGGGCTTCCATCATTTTCCTGATACCATTCAACCCAAGCGCCTGCATTTCTACCAAAATCAAGATATCCCTTACCATTAAAGCCATTCCCAGCATTGTTTACATTGGCAATAGAATAAGAAGCATCTTCTGCCTGATCGCCACCAAGATTTGCAGCTACAGCAACTCCGTCCCAAACAAATCCTTCATCATTAGCAAATCTTTCTGCCATAATATGAACAGGAGTTCCATTTAAAAGTACCAATGCTTTTACGGTAGTTCCAAATTCTATCTCGAATGGTTCTTTGTAAAGTTCTGAATTGGTTGTAGGCTCACTACCATCAGTTGTATAAAAAACTTTCACCTCTGCTTTAGGTAACTCACCTCTCAAATTCATCAATTGAGTATTAATGCTTACTTTTTTAGAAGTAATTAATTTTTTCTCTCCTAAAATTGAACTTACTAACAAACCGATATCACCATCTTTGTCGGTCGATTCTACATAAGCACGAGTTAATCCAAAAAATGCTATTCTGTCTTTGGCTTCGAAATGCTTTTCTACATCAATAGGACTACCGTTATCCAAGGCTCTTATTTTTCCCGAACCAATAACATGAAAATAGCTTCTGTTTTCACCATACGGATAAAACTCACCTTTTCTATCAGTTGTACTTACTCTTACCTGAACAATATCCTCTTTAATGTTTGACAATGGTTCTCCATCCACCGAAAGTGCAATCTGAGATGGCTGACTGGCTGTTCTAATTACTTTCTGAGCCGCTATTGTTCCATCTTTATATGCAATGGCTTTTAAAGCTCCCGGAACATATCCAAGCATCCATTGGCATTGCATTTTATCCCACGACTTGCCAGGTTTTTGCTTTCCTAAGGATTTATCATTCAAAAAAAGCTCCACTTCATCGCAATTGGAATAAACCCAAACAGGTATTTCAGTTCCTTCCTTAAGAGTTGGGTGTGTCCAATGCGGTAAAATATGAACCATTGGCGCACTTGTCCATTGGCTTTGATACAGATAATACAAGTCTTTCTCGAAGTTAGCCATATCAATAGCTCCACCCATAAAAGATTTAAAAGGCCATCCTCCATGAACGTATCCTGCTTCTCCAATGTAATCATGACCTGTCCAACGGAACGAACCCGCATAGTTAGGAATATCTCTTAACTGTTCTATATTCTGACGTGAGGTCAATCGCACCATTGCATTATCATAGCTGGAATTGAAAATCTGTTTAAAATTTTTGCGCCCTTGTGAATTGGTCCAATCATAAGTAAAAATCTCTTCATCAGTTAAATCAGGATAATAATAAGAACGTTGGCGTTTGTTAGGATAACCATCTCGATACCATGTTTTGGTTCTATAAAAACCACGAACTTGCCATGTATGTGTATTCTCGGTTGCTACAAACACGCGCGTTGTATCCATCTCATGATCGAAAAAACCCATTTTTTCGCTATGACCATTTACACCAAAGACATCCATAAAATCTGAACCAGAATGCCCCGAAGTAACCGGACGAGTATTATCAAATTCATGACATTTTTCTACAAGGCTTTTTGCAATTTCGCCTCGTGTTTCATTCCCAACACTATAAATTACTATGGAGGGATGATTGCGATCTCGCTTGATCCAGTCAGTAAGATCTTGTTCCCACCAATCATTAAAATAATGAGCTCCATAATCATTGGTCGCTTTCTTATGCCATCCATCAAAAATCTCATCCATTACTAACATTCCCATTTCATCGCACATGTCGTAAAATTGGGGTGTTTGTGGATTATGAGCTGTACGGAAAGCATTCACACCCATATCTTTTAGTTGTTGAATACGGTATCGGAGAACCTTATCTGGCACAGCAGCACCCAATGCTCCTGCATCCTGATGATTGCAGATTCCCTGCATTTTAATATTCTTGCCATTAATCCACATACCTGTCTCTGGTTTCCACTCAATATCACGCACGCCAAATCTGGTCTCCACAACATCAATGGTGTTACTTCCAAGCTTAAGCACGCTATTGGCAGTGTATAAATATGGATCGTCGATATTCCATCGATTTGGAGCGTTCAATTCGAGCAATTGTGAAACTACTTTTACTGAATTAGCATCTAACTTTAATTTACTCTCAACTGTTTTTACAATTTTTCCTTCAGCATCCTTTATGGATGTCTTTAAAGTTAGTTTTCCTTTTTTTTCAGTTAAATTTTTTAAATCAGTATCAATACTAATTTTGTTTTGATTTGTACGAATGAAAATACCATCTCGAGCAATATGTATTTTAGATTTTATATCAATCCACGTATTGGCATAAATTCCACTTCCAGTATACCAACGAGCCGATGGCTGCTTGTCATTATCAACTCTTACAGCGAAGGTAATTTTGTTTGATTCTTCAACCAGATTAGAAATATCATAAGCAAAGGAAATCCAACCATAAGGACGATGCCCTAATTTCTTCCCATTAGCATAAACCGTGCTATTCATAAAAACCCCATCGAATGCGATCTCAATGTTTTTTCCTTTCCATTCGTTTGGAACTTCAATCGTTTTACGATACCATCCTATTCCGGCAGGCAAGTAACCACACTTATCTCCCATGGGCGCATCCTCACTATATTCTCCCTCTATACTCCAATCGTGGGGTAAATCCAGAATACGCCAATCAGAATCGTTGTAATTTATAAGCTCTGCACCTGTTTTATCATCTAAACTAAATTTCCAGCCTTTATTAAAACTCAATCGTTCACCTGCAAAAACATTCAGGCTCAGTCCTAGTATGATAAATAATAGTAATTTCTTCATATCAATTATATTGTAAATCTTAACTCTTAGACCTTTTAAATTGGAAACGTCTCATTGTTGGTATGTGCTTTCTTCATTAAGCCTTTTACTTTCTCAACAATTTCGGGATATTGATCTGCCACATCATTCTTTTCTGCCTTATCCACAGCCAGATTATACAACTCTAATTTTGATTCCTTCTTTTTGCTATTGATATTATACAAAACAGCTTTCCAATCGCCCATTCTTAAGGCTTTTCGACCGCCTTTTGAGTTAAATTCCCAGTACAGATATTCATGTTTCTTTTGATTTTCTTTCCCTAATAAAGTTGGAAGAAATGAAATTCCATCAATATCATTTTCAACTTTTGCACCCACAATTTCTGCACACGTAGGTAAGAAATCCCAAAAAGCAGAAACATGATCAGTAGTTGATCCTGCCTTAATTTTATTAGGCCATTTGGCTATAAACGCAGTTCTGATTCCACCTTCGTACAAATCTCGTTTCATTCCTTTAAATCCAGCAGCACTGTTAAAATACTTAGGGTTTGCACCACCTGCAGCGTGAGGACCATTATCACTGGCAAACATTACAATTGTATTATCAGCAATTCCTAATTTCTCTAATTTTGACATTATTTGACCTACATAAACATCAATTCGGTATACCATTGATGCATATACTGCTTTGGGATTCTTCTGAAGACAATATCTGCTCTGCTCAATATTTTTTCCATAATCAGAAGCTTTTGGTTGCGGATTTTCTTCCAATGTTGGCTCATCGAATTTGCCCAAAAATTTATCTAAAATTGAATCGGCAGGCACAATTAACTCGGCATGCGGCTGAATTAATGGCACATAAGCAAAAAATGGCTGATTTTTATTTTCCTCGATAAATTCCAATGTTTTTTCTTGTACAACATCTGGAGCGTAAGTAACAGTATTCGTCCAATCATTACCTTCCAGATAATCTTTTTCCTGATTATCCCATAAATATGGCGGATAATAGCGATGGGCCATACGCTGACAATTGTAACCATAGAATTTATCGAAACCTTGATTAACTGCATCCCCTTCAGATCCAATAAATCCCAATCCCCATTTTCCAAATGCTCCTGTAGCATAACCTGCATCTTTCAAAATTTCTGCTATGGTAACAGAACTTCCTGTCATTGGAGTTTGACCTTCAAATTTCAACTCCTTATTTCCACGAATAGATGTATGTCCTGTATGCTGACCTGTCATTAAAGCACAACGTGATGGAGCACAAACTGTTGACCCACTATAATGTTGAGTAAATTTCATTCCCTGAGAGGCTAGCTTATCGATATTTGGTGTTTTGAAGTCTTTTTGCCCATAACAGCTTAAATCTCCGTATCCCATATCATCGGCTAAAATGTAAATGATATTTGGTTGTTTTTCTGTTTTTTTTTCTGCTGTACAAGATATATTCAATGATGCTATTGTAATCAGCAATAAAAATATCACACGTTTCATAATATATTTCTCTATTAATTATTTAGCTTGAATTCTAGTTTCGCTTAACTTTAATCCTTCTGCTTTTGCAGTTAATTTTATTTCTCCCTTTTGTCCTTTTACCGATCGAACTACAACCAGTGCCAAACCATTAAATACTTTTCTTTCGGTAGCCTGAAATGATTCATGATTTGTTGCATCACCATTTCCAACTGCTATAATTTCGCCCGGACCTGTTATTGTATATTTCACGGAGTTGTGCGTTCTTGGCACTACCAAGTTATTTTTGTCACAAACTTTAACCGTAACGAAAGACAAATCAGAACCATCAGCATTAATTTCTGATCGGTCGACTTCCAAATTTAGCTTACTTGCCTGTTTAGTTGTTCGTACTTTCTCTGTGGCCCATTTCTTACCATTTTTGTAAGCAACAATCTTCAATTCTCCTGGCTGATAAACAACATCGTTCCAACGCAAACGGTATTCGTATTTCCCTTTTTTCTTTCGCCCAAGCGATTTTCCATTTAGGAATAATTCTGCCTCATCGCCAGAAGTATAAGCAAATACAGGAGTTATCTTACCAATTCGTTCGGGCCAATTCCAATGCGGTAAAATATGCACCATTGGCAATTCGGGACGCCATTTAGATTGGTATAAATAATATCTGTCTTTAGGAAATCCACACAAATCGACAATACCAAAATAGGAACTACGAGGAGGAATGTTATTTCCTAACTTCTTTAATTCCTCTTTCATTCTTTCCTTTTCCTTAGGATCTGTGAAGTTTAACAAATTGGTTTTATCCTTATTGTAAGGTGTTGGTTCTCCAATGTAATCAAAACCAGTCCATACAAACTCGCCAAACACCCATGGATATTTATCTTGTGCTTCGAATTCAACATCGGAACAATAAGCCCATTTAGGAGCGGAAAAGCCATAACTGCTAACTTGAAAATATCCTCCTGCACCCTCCTTTTTATCCTCTGAAACAGGAAAAAAATATTCGCCACGACTACTTATTGTTGATGCGGTTTCGCTTCCATAAATTGGAAGATTTGGATTGGCTTTTCTTACTGCTTCGTACAAGTGAGGTTTATAATTTAGACCAAAAACATCCGCTGTTTTCTCAAATCCATTGGTTGTTGCCTCTGGTCTGCTACATCCAAAAGTAGTTGGTCTTGTATCATCTTCCGATTTAATTATATCTGCCAATTTTACAGCCATTGGTGCATCATTTCCCGAACGCAATTCAATCATCTCATTACCAGTACTCCACATTACTACACAAGGATGATTTCTATCTCGGCGAACCATTGAACGTAAGTCTTTTTCGTGCCAAGCGCCAAACAAACGAGCATAATCGTTATCTACTTTTTTCTTCTGCCAAACATCAAATGCCTCAACTTGTACCAAAATCCCCATTTTATCGCAAAGCTCTAAAAACTCTGGAGCTGGTGGATTATGGGAAGTTCGAATTGCATTTGTTCCAAACTCTTTTAAAATCTCAATTTGGCGTTCAATGGCACGAACATTTACTGCAGTTCCCAAAGGGCCTAAATCGTGATGTTGACAAACACCATTCATTTTTACTTTCTTTCCATTTAAAAAGAAACCTTCTGCATTGTATTCTATTGATCTAACTCCGAAGCTTGTAGTATAAGTATCAACAACATCATCACCCTTTAACAGAGTGGTTTTAAGCCTGTAAAGATTTGGATTATCTAAATCCCATAATTTCGGATTAATCAAGTCTAAACTTGCCTTCTGCCCATTTAAAGCAGTTGTTTCTGCAACAAGATTATTTGCCTGAGAATAAACTTCATGTTTTAATCGCAAGTCCTTTGCAATACCTTTTATTTCTGTACTGATTTGAATTTTTGCTTTTTGCCCTGAAACTTCAGGAGTAGTAACAAAAACTCCCCAATGATCTATATGTACAGGATTTGTTTTTATCAAACGAACATTGCGATAAATTCCACCGCCCGGATACCAGCGAGATGAATTTGCTTTGTTATCTAATCTTACTGCAATTACATTTTCTTCTCCCACTTTTAAGTAAGGAGTTAAATCCATTTGAAAAGAAGAATATCCATAAGGCCATTGACCAACATATCCACCGTTTAACCAAAGCTCTGTTCCAGACATGGAACCATCGAATTCGATGTAAACTTTTTTTCCTTTATCGGATTCTGGCGATTTAAAGTGCTTGCGGTACCATCCAATTCCTGCCCAAGGCAATTTCCCGGTTCTATTAGGTAATTCTGCTCTAAAAGGTCCTTCAATCCCCCAATCGTGAGGAAGATTTAATTCTCGCCATGCAGAATCATCAAAATTAACTTCATCAATATCCTTTGATTCCTCTTTAATGCTTCCATCTGGCATCTGTCCGAATCTCGCAAATTTCCAATTGGAACTAAACGGTACTATATCTCTGGCATTTATAATTCCTGAAAGCAGGCAAATGAACAATAGTAAACTGTATTTTTTCATCTTAGGTTATTAAGGTCAATTATTTAGTCTTGAATTGATCATATTCAGGATTTACTTTAGCATCGCGAAAGCGTGGACGATCTTTCCATAAATCGTAAGTTGCTTTTAGCTGAACTGCAGGTTCTGGATATTGTCCTTTATCGTCGGTTTCTTTCATCCATTTGTTGAGCACACTTCTATGCTTCTCTAAAACAGATTTAAAATCTGGATTCAAAGCCAAATTATTCATTTCGAAAGGATCTGCTTCAATATCGTATAATTCCTCGTTAGGACGAACACCAAACCAATGCTGTTCCTGATAGGGAGTTAGTTTACCTTCTTTATGCAATTTGTGCATATCTTTAACCATTTTGGTATGGTCTCGATACCCTGCTTGCATCATAGGTCTTTCCGGATAAAAGTTTCTGATATAACGATACTTATCTGAACGAACAGTACGAATCCTGTCTATGCTATAATCACATCTATCGCGAGAACCAAACACATATTCTGCTGGTTGATAATTATCTGCAAACAAATCTTGTCCCTCATAATAATCCGGAACTTTTGCTCCTGCCATTGATAAGGTAGTTGCAGTAACATCAAGTAATGAAACCAAATCGTTTCGAACTGTTCCTGCTTTTAAAGCGGGATGATTTCCTTTCACCATTAATGGAACCAACATTCCATCCTCATAACAAAATTGCTTGTGACGCAATGATGTGTTGCTACCATGATCTGAAAAGAAAAAGACAATGGTATTTTCCAATTCGCCATCAGCTTCTAACTGTTTTAAAATTTTCTCTACCTGCACATCAGAACCTCTAGCTGCGTTGTAATGTTTAGTCCACGCTTGTCGTTGCGATTTTATATTTGGGAAATAGGGAGGTAATGGAACATCATTCTCTGCTAATTTTTCCCCTTCTCTTACATATTTATAGTCACGTTTACCTCCCATTATTTCAATCTGTCCGAACCACGGCTGATTTTTATCTGATCTTGCATTCCAAGTATCCTCGGTAATGGAGAGTGTATGTTCTGCGTGATTCCCCTGCCAACCATTCATTCCGGGTACATAGTCTGTGGCGTTACCAACATCATACAACTTAGTACGATCATAATGGAAATTGTAATCATCCTTACCACTATTAAAAGTAAAGTAACCAGCCTCCTTCATTAATTCAGGAAGAGTAGTAATATAATCAGGCAAATTAATTCTTAATTCTTCGGGTACAATTTCGCCATTTACAGTACGACTTGAACGATGATTGTGTGTTCCTGTAGTTGTTGGCATAACACCAGTAATAATTGCAGATCTGCAAGGAGAACATACTGGAGACATAGCATAAGCTCTTTTAAACAACACACCTTCCGAAGCAAATCTATCAATTGCAGGCGTATGCCCAGCATTAATCGAATCGCCGTAACATCCCATAAATGGAGACAAATCTTCAGAAAATATCCAAAGAATATTTGGCTTATTTTGTTGATTACTTGTGCAAGAACTCAGCGCAATGCTTTGCACCATTAGTATTAGTAACACCTTAAAAATAATTAATTTCATTTTAGATTTAGGTTTTATTAATTTCTTTCTATCAAATTAAGAAAATTGACTTTAAAATAAAGTTGTTGATAGTAAAATACATGTTGTTATCAGTTCTATTTACTAATTAAATCTTCTACAAACTATTCTTTAAAATCAGTATCATAATCGCTTTCGTTTATCCAACCAGCTTTTACTTTTTCTCCTCTTATATATCTATTGTAATAATCTTTAGCGGAACCAGAATATTGATACTGATCGAAAATATCACCATTACCTAATATCCTAGGGTCTTTTTGTTCCATTAATCGCCTTTTCATTTCATTCAGCATTCTGGACTTCATAACAAAGAAATCCTTAACCTTAGCCAAATTATTCATACAATAAGGATCTTTTTTAATATTATAGAGTTCTTCAGCAACTCTTTTCCCAAAGTTTAACTGCCAATATTTTAGCTCGTCTTTCTTTCTGCGAGTATCCAAAATATAAGTTTTAGTAGGGCTAGCATCGCAGTTTAAATATCCCGTTTCAGGGTTTCCCTGTGGCCAGCGTGCTGGTTTAAAGTTTCGCAGGTATAAAAAATCTCCTTTTACAATTCCTCTTACCGGATATCCCTGATCATCAGGACGACCAACATCATGTCTTTCCTTGCCAACTAAAATAAAATCTCTATCAGCAGTTACTTTTCCCGATTTTTCTGAGCTAAAAATATCATTCAAGCTTTTTCCTGTAGTAGCCTGCATTCCAGCACTCTTGAATGTTAAGTCTGCTACATCAAGAAAGGTTGGAGCAAAATCAATAAAGTTTACAAAATCATCGACTACACGACCCGGTTTTTTAATTCCTTTTGGCCACATAATAGCTAATGGCAAATGGTTGGAATATTCATAAACCTGACCTTTTATTCTTGGGAAAGGCATACCATTATCAGCTGTTACAACAACAATTGTATTATCCAACTCTCCTATTTCTTCCAGCTTATTCAACATTTTTTGCAAATGAGAATCGAAATATTCTATCTCGAATGCATAATCTAACATATCGGTACGAATGCTGTCAACATCTGGCCAGAATTCAGGAACTTTATTAATCTCGGCTAACTTTTTGCCGCCTTTCTTTATTCCTGCCTTAAATTCATAAGCTCTGTGTGGCTCTTTACTTCCGAACCAAAAACAGAATGGCTTGTCTTTAGGTCTTACCTTCAGAAACTCTTCAAAATTTCTTGCATAATCATTATCTGAAATATACTCGGTCGGAGGTGTTGTTTTGTGGATATCGAACTTAGGCCCTGTTAGTTCTCTTTCTTTTCCATTAATTGAACCAGGAACTCCCGGCGCCCAACCTTTTGCAACACTCCCAACCCAATAACCATTTTCGCCCAAAGCTTCGGCATAAGTTTTAAATTTAGCAGGAAAATAAGGAGCATGATTACATGCCTCTTCTAATTGCCAGCTATTTCGTCCTGTTAGAATGCAGGATCGCGATGGTGCACATTTTGCATTTGGTGTGTATGCATTGGTAAACAAAATTCCCTGATCAGCTACTTTATCGAAAGCAGGTGTTTTTATCCATTTGCAACCATAAGCACTAAAATGCTTCCATGAAGCATCATCGGCAATAGCAAATAATATATTTGGCCTTTTTACTTCTTTCAGCTCTAATTGACAAGAACTTAAAACAGCAATAAAAACTAATCCTGCAATATTAAAAAGTAAATTTTTCATTGATTTTTTTCCTTAATTGAGCTAAAATCCCTTGTTACTTTTTACTTGCAGGGATTTATTTGTTTTCTCATCTGCAACGATAGAATTCTTGCAATCTCCATTGTAAACATTATCAACAATTGTAATATTTTTGCAATTTTTCAATTCAAATAGAGGAGCATTAGGATATAGTGACTTTGCCGAATTTGTTTTAGTGATTGTATTGCCCTTTACAACAAGTCCTTCCAATCTGTCGGCCCAGATAATTCTATTGTCGAAATTTTTTATTGTATTGTTTTCGAAACGAATATTCCTATCGTACAATTCATCCTGATTAAATGCTTTACCAAAGCGTGGGGTTACATATAAAACTGCATGTTCGGATCCGCTATAGGCACAATATTCAAAATAATTATTTCTAATTACAACATCCTCAACAGCTCCAGATTCGAACCAGTAGTACAGCTCTCCACGAAATAGTATAGATGACATCATAGAAGAAAGATTGTTATTTTCGATAATTGTTTTTAGGGGAGTTTTTAAAACAATATTTCTGGCTCTGTGATCGCGTATGGTACATCCTCGCATGGTAAAAGTTGGATTCCAGGTTTTGTTTTCAAGTACAGCTCCAATTTTTAAATCCTCTGGCAGCTTGTTTGCAAATTTCAAATCAATATACTTATCATTTACAACATGCACTTCTTCCACTACATTTACATCTGCTCTTTGTACCGATGGAGCATGAATAAACCAGATTTCATCGCCTTTACCTGCAAATTCGAAACCCAGTTGCTGCAAGTGTTCTAATTTAACTCTTAGCGAAAAATCATCCTTAATCTTATCTACTACCACATAGGTTCCGTGAACATTTGTTCCGTCATCCAGCATGTTTTCGAATCGGCAATCCTCAACTAAAATATGACCTTTACAATTGCAAAAATGGGTAGCATCAGCAATAATACTTACAACTCTATCGGAGTTTTTAGGTAAGTAAACCCCACATTTTTTAAGTGTGATATTCTCGGTTCTCTCACATAAGAATCCCATTCCTAAAGCATGGTGTACAATAACATTTTCGCACAAAATATTATTCGATGATTTTACATGAATTGCTGGTGCATATCTATTCTCATCTTTTTTCCCTTTCGAATTTAAGATTGATCCAACAGGTGGATAATACTTTAGCTTTTCGTGGAAACGAAGTATTCCACCATCTCGTTTTTCAACCCATGTTGGTTTACTGGAAGTATCATAAGCACCATGAGCAACTCTTTTTTCGATAGGATCGAAAGGCAAGGTACTACCTACTTCGCTATATGAGAATCCATCAATATCTGGGAATATTAATTTTCCCTTTTTTAAATGCCACGAAAAACCTTTGTTAAAAGGCTTAATATCTCTCCATCCTTCCTCTTGGTTTACAGCAATTACTTCGCCTTGAAAAGTAAATGGAATATCCCAGTCAATACTCAAATTATTCACATTAACTTTAGAGCATTTCTCGAACAAAAAAGGCAAAACCCGACCATGAAAAATAAATTCTGCTCCATTCCCATCTATTTCAACAGATTTAAATCCTTCGAAAGGAAATACAATTCTTTTTAGTCCATTTTCATGATTGGTTATAAAGCAATATTTTTCAGTAGCATAATCAGGATTAAACAAATACTTCCCTTTTTCAAATATTAGCTTAACTTCCTTATCAGTTACATTCTCTAGTACTTCCCTTATTACAGGAGTCATATCCTTCTGGGAATTCTTAATCTCAATTATCTCTTTGGTATTCCCTACAAACGAAATTGTCAGGAAAAAAAACACCAATCCTACTCTTCTAAATTTTCTAAACATGCAATAATCAATTTTCATTCTTCATTGTTTATCTCTATCGAGATTCTAAAACAAAGAACATTATTTGACTATTATTTCGTGTTGTTAAGAATATATTTGGTGTGTCCTCGGGTAAATATTAGGGTGTGCAAAAGTATCAATCCATTCAAATATCTCGATCAACTATCTAATTATCTTACTTTTAATCCTCATACTTTTTAGCTAACTCAGCAGCATATTTTCCAGGTGTAATTTGGTATTTCTCTTTAAACAATTTACTAAAATGCGTTCTGCTTTTAAATCCAGTCATCATGTAAACCTCATTTACAGATAGTTTATTTTGGACTAAAAATTCGGCTGCTTTTTTCAGTCTATAAGCTTTCAATAATTCAAATGGAGTTTGATTTGTAAGTGCTTTTACTTTCTGATAAAAGTGTGTTCTGTTTAAATACAATTCTTTTGCAAATTGATTCAAATCTAAATCCTGATTATCTAAATTATCGGCCATTAGCTGATACAATTTTTCCAGAAAAATATGATCATCGTTATTTTCTTTTGCATTCTCTTTGGTTAGTGGCAAATCGATGGAGAATCGTTCCCTAAGTTTCTGGCGACTTTTTAAAAGAAATTCTATTTTAGCAATCAGGTGTTTCAAGTTAAATGGCTTTTTCATATAGGAATCTGCACCTTCCTGAATTCCTTTAATCTGATCATCAATAGAAGTACAGGCTGTTAATAAAATAACAGGAATGTGACTGGTTTTAATATCAGATTTAATATGACGACACAATTCCAAGCCATTTAATTCTGGCATTAAAATATCACTTATAATTAAATCTGGCCATTCATCATCCAATGCATTTAAACATTCATAGCCATTCACAAATGTTTTAATTTTAAAGAATTTAGATAAGCTTGAGCCAATAAAATTTCTAAGTTCGTGGTTATCTTCTGCTAAAAAGATGGAGATATTAGAAAAATCTCCTTCGAGTTTAATTTCCTCTAAACTACCCGATTCAATAACATCTAATTCTTTCTCTGATTGCTCTTCTAAACTAAGTAATTCTGCCTCTCTTTCTTTTATGTCATTATTAACCGTTTCGGCTATAATTGGCAAACTAATACGAATAGTAGTTCCCTCATTTAGTACACTTTCTGCACAAATTGATCCATAATGCATTTCAACCAACCTCTTGGTAAATGCTAATCCGATTCCCGAACCTCCAATATATGCACCATGCTTATGTGATGACTGATAAAATCGCTCAAAAATATGTGGCAAATCATCTTCTGAAATTCCACGTCCGGTATCTTTTACCTTTATTATTAATTCGCGATTATTGCATGTATAATTTACACTAATAGTATCATTCGCTTTGGTAAATTTACATGCATTATTGAGCAAATTATTCAGAATTTTTTCCAATTTATCTTTATCGGCAGTAACAAACAGGTTTTCGCATTCACTATTTATTTCCAACGATTTGTTCGTATTTTTGGTCATGAACTCAAAATCTTTCAATAGTTCCAATAAGAAAGATTCGAAACCAAAGCTTGTATAGTTCATTTTTAGTTTACTGGCATCGGATCGTTGGAAATCGTGAACCTGATCGACCAATTGTGATATTTTCTTAGATTGCCGTTGAATCAATTGTAATTTCTCTTTCACATCGGCATTTCCTACAAAACGATTTAATAACAAATCGACAGGTCCAGATATTAATGCTATTGGGGTTTTAATTTCATGTGAAATATTAGAGAAGAACCTCAGTTTAGCTGCATTCACCTCTTTTACTTTATCTTTTTCTAATTTTTCGATCTGAAGACTATAGTTAAGTTTCTGATAACGAAAAATGTACATAATCACCGACCAAATAATTAGTAGCAACAATACAATATATGAAAAATAAGCAAAGGAGGTTTTCCAAAATGGAGGTGTAATAATTATTCGTATTTTCTTTGGCTTTGTCCATTCATTTAAGGAATTGGAAGCCATTACCTGTAATTCATACTCTCCCGGTTGTAAACTTGAATAATTAAGCACTCTTTGATCTGATGTTACCTCAATCCAATCTGAATTATTTGGTAATAATTTATAACGAAGAAAATGATTGCCTGCATTCGAAAAGTGAAGCGACTTTAACTCGATTGAAAAAGTGTTTTCGTTATAATCCAAAACTATTTCTTCTTTTTCATTTAATCGCCTATTTAATAAAATTCTATTATTAACTGTATCTCCAGGATATATTGGCTTATTCAAAACCGTTAACTCTCCAAACTCCAATTGAGGTATATCTTCTTTTTCCTCTAAATCATTAGGGTTAAAAAAACACACTCCATCAAGGCCAGAAAAAAATAACATTCCATTATCCAATCTTATTGAAGCATACCAGAAATCATCAAATGGTAATCCATCATCAACACTGTAGGTTTTAAAACTTTTATCTTTAGTATTAAACTTATTTAGCCCTATATTGGTTGCTATCCATAAATTATGAAAATTATCATACTGTATACTCTTTACTACGTTATTTGATAATCCATCTTTTTCTGAAAACACTTCAAATTCTGGAACTTTATTACTATTGGTAACCTTACAAATTCCACCACCTTCGGTTCCAAGCCAAAGTTCGTTATTTGGTAAGCGTATGATATTGGAAACAAAATTACTTGAAATTGATTTTGCAGAATGTTTTTTCTTTTTGTACTGATCAACCTGCAAATTTTTAAGTTCGCCTTTGGTAAGTTTTATTCGCAGTAAACCATCGGATTGAGAACAAATCCAAATAAAATTATACAATGGATCGGCGTATATATAGCGAATATTAACAAGTTTATTGTTTTTAAAATAAGAGTGATTCACTAAAGATTCCACTTTTAAAATATCATTGGAAACATTTAAACTAATTCTTAACACGTTATCCTTACTTGCCAGCCAAACATTTCCATAATTATCTTCTGCGAAAGCTCTAATATTAAACAAGTTTTGTGTCAATTCATCCGATACAATTTTTTCTATCTTCCCTGTAGATGACTTAATGTAATATAAAATAGGATTACCTGTTTTTCTCAACCATATATTTCTTTTTTTATCAAAAAATGCAATGTTAATGTCTAATGGTGATGAAATTTTAAATGGTAATTTCTCAAATTTATCTAATTTTTGATCATAAATTGCTACTCCACCATAACTAGCCGACATTAGTATTTTATTATTATCGTACGATGATATATGTGACACCATATTGGATCTTAATCCATTTTTATAATTCATTTCAGAATTATAATTCTGAAAAAAGTTTTTCTTCGTTTTTATTTTAAATACACCTTCGTTAAAAGTTGCAGCCCAACAACCACTTTTTGCATCAGGAAGAATGTCACTTGCTCGTAAAAGACCAGTTCCATAATTGTAAACACTTTTATGATATGCCTTTCCTCTACGCAACAGATCCAGATTATCGATCTGTACAATACCATTAATAAGAGCACTTAACCATATTTTTCCATCCCTAGCAATCGATACATTTTTAAATTGAGTATCGCTAAGCTCAACAGGTCTGTCTTTAAACAGATATTCAGTATTATTCTTTTCAAATTCAATTAACTTAAAGCCAAAATCTATACATACTATGCATAAATCTTTTCCAGCTCGTTCAATTGATGTCGTCATTTTTATTTTATCCGACAATACCTGCTTAAACTCGGAGCTTACAATATCAAAAACAAATAACCCACTATTAGCAGACAAAATATAAGAATCCTTATCCAGCAAAAATCCATCATTAAATTCAATTGCAGAATCTGGCAAATACTGTTTTGAAAAAGTATAATCATCATTAAAAACAAGTAAACCATCATTTTCGCTTATACAAACAATAGTATTATTACTTGTGTTTTCGATTATTTTCCTGATAACCGGACCTCTAACTCCCTTATTTTCTTCAATATTTGAAAAAACATATCTAAAATTTTCCTGTGAATAATTATAAACAGTTATACCTTCATCGGTACCAAACCAAATATTACCAAATTTATCTTCACATATAGATCTTACCCTGTTACTTACTAGAATATCTTTTTGAATAAGGTTCTTATAAGTTTTAATCTCATATCCATCATACCTATTAATACCATCGTATGTGGCAAACCATAAATACCCTTTGGAGTCCTCATGAATAGCAGTAACGCCATTATGTGCCAAGCCATTTGATATGGTTAATTGCTGTAAAACTTCCAATTCGTTTTGGGCACCAAACAAATTGCTTATTTGCAGTAGAATAAATAATATAAATATGGAAGATTTTTTTAGCATTATATTCGGGTTAAAAAAAGTATGATAAAATAATCTTAATAATGAAAATAACGATTCCGTCACAAAATATCATTTGTAATAGTTGGAAATAAAATTACTTGAAAATTTCGAAGCTTCTTTATTTAATAAGATATGCTCCGAAAAACTCTAAACAGCACAAAAGTTAATTAAAACTACAAAATTACTTTATCACAATATATCCAGTGTAAAAATAATACAGTAAAAAAACTAACTCCTATATTGGTATTATACTATATTTAGGAAAATAAAATTTCAATTTTATAATCAAGGATTATACAAATCAGGGTTAGAGAAATCCAATATTGATTTTATCATTTCAATTTTTACAATAGCTTTTTTATGATTTGGTTCTAGATCAGTGGTATGATAATAAGCGCTTAAAGCCGCAGGTAATTCTCCTAATTGGTGATATAACTCCCCAATTTTAAATTGAGCATGAATATGTTTGGCATCAATACTCAAAATCTCTTTGTATTTCTCTATTGCAGCTTTTGTTTCTCCTTGCTTTTCTAGATTACCTGCCTGTATTAATAAATTATTTATATCCATTTTTGTGATCTTGTTGTTAAAAAAAGCCTTACCTATCTTTTTTGTGAAAAGCAAATGTAAGGAAAATGGGTGAATTTTGCCTATCGCCCTTAGCCTGATTTTGTGCATTTAAAATAAATTTACAATCGTATTAGTTAATTGCAAATATCAAGCTTTAGTTAAAGTCCATATCAAAAAAAAAATGAAAATATCATCGTTCAAATGCAGATTAAATGGATATTTGTAATTTCATTGTCTAAAATCATACATTAATAAGAAAATTTTATTTCTCATATTTATTATCATATATCTAAAATAAAATGGCAAAACAACACTGGAAACCCGGAACCATGGTATATCCAATACCTGCAGTAATGGTTAGCTGCGGCTCTACTCCCGAAGAATATAATATTATTACTATTGCATGGACTGGTACAATTTGCAGCGATCCGGCAATGTGCTATATTTCTGTTCGTAAAAATCGTCACTCCTACGATATAATTAAAAATTCGGGTGAATTTGTAATTAATTTAACTACTAAAGATTTAGCACATGCTACCGATTGGTGTGGGGTAAAATCGGGTAAAGATTTTGATAAATTTACTGAGATGAATTTAACTCCCGGAAAATCGAAGGAAATCTCAGCTCCCATTATTGAGGAATCGCCATTAAGCATTGAATGTAAAGTGAAAAATATAGTAGAACTTGGCTCTCACGACATGTTTATTGCCGAAGTAGTAAACGTTCAGGCCGACGAAAAATATATTAATCCTAAAACAGGAAAATTCTTATTGAGTAAAGCACGACCAATTGCCTATTCTCACGGATATTATTTTGAACTGGGAAAATTAGTTGGGCAGTTTGGACACTCGGTAATGAAAAAGAAAACCCGTGAAATTAAAGGGAAAAAGGGGAAAAAGAATTAAGGTAAATGTGGAACAATATCTAAAACAAAAAACCGGCTCAAAAAGCCGGTTTTTATTGTATATAATCTTTTTAACTATCTAATTCTATCCATTGATCGAATCATAGCTTCATCTTTTCCGATGTTTCGCAATGCAAGATAACTTAGTACAAGAGCAACTAAAGGAAATGCATTTATAATGCTATAATTAGTAATGGCTGCTAATGATTCTGCCTGATTATTAATGCTGTAATAAATTAAGCCCATTGCACCCAACATACAAACCATATTAAAAATGGTTAAACGAATTTGTAACATTCTTTTTTTAAATAAAAAGATAGTTACTAAACTAATTAAAGCTATTATGCTTAACAAAACAGCTACTGGGTAAGCATTATAAACTGCAGGTATACCTCGATATAAGAACTGATAAGATTGATCTGCAGTGCTTAAATTTGCTAAGGGAAAAAAGAACATTAAAGCTATTAGCACAAAGCTTCCCAACAGGTATAAAGATTGAATTCGTTGTATCATATTTTATAATTTTTTACAAATTTAAT
The DNA here is from genome assembly GCF_963677195.1 of uncultured Marinifilum sp. Taxonomy (NCBI): domain Bacteria; kingdom Pseudomonadati; phylum Bacteroidota; class Bacteroidia; order Marinilabiliales; family Marinifilaceae; genus Marinifilum; species uncultured Marinifilum sp. Next base: position 2,667,111 of record NZ_OY781918.1, on the reverse strand, counting down.
TTTAAAAATAAAAGCAGCAAATTTTCATTTACTGCTTTTAACCATCATTACTTAACTAACTATTCTCTCTATGGAATTGCATTTGCAAAATTCCCTCGATAATACAATGCAATTTAAGATGATTAACCTTTACGCTTTAGCGACATATAATCTATATAATAGATCAGCTTAAGCGACAAACTATTTAACTGAGTTGCATCAAATGTTTTTTCTAAATTATTTATAAACCGATGAGCTACTTTATCATCGCTTCTAAAAATTGAATTCTTCCATACTACAGCCAACTCACTTCCAGGAGCAAAACGCCAGGAGTAAACCATATCAATATTAAAACTATTAAAATTGATATCGTTATTTTCATTATAATCGGAGTTTTTAACCCTACCATTATTTTGCAAAGTAAAAAAGTTCTCGTATTCGGCTTTTGCCCAATAATGTCTGGCCCTAAAAGTTAAAGAGCTCTTGTTATTAAAAATATAATTTGCACTTAATCTATTTTCAATATAGGCTGTATTTCTTTCGCCTATATATACAGTATTTATATTATTTATTTCTTCTCTGCTTACATAACCCAGTTCATTAATATTTCTTTCCCAAGATAACTCATATTCCATCATAAATTTATCGCTAAAACGATAGCGAGGTTCAATCTCAAAAGAAAATGTTTTTAAATTATCTGTTGAAAAACGTTTACCATAATTGGCATCAATATCAATTGCAAATGCTTTTCTATAATCCGACGAATACCATAGGCCAACAAAGGCCGAAGAACCTTTTCTTAATTTCATACCATCAACACGCGGCTCGTTATAATCGTAATTATGAAGCGGTCTTAGGTTACCATAAATTCCCAATGCGGCATGATTCCTAAATTTTACTCTGGAATTATAAAAGATACTAAATCTGGAATACCTTGTTCTGGAATATCTGGCTTCGTGCTTAAAGCTCAAATTAGCATAACGCTCTAAAATATTACCTTTTGGTTTATAAACGCTGTAAGATAAACTTACTTGATTAGCAATTTGGTTGTTTGTGTTTAGAAAACCCATATCATTAGGATTGTACCGATCCGAAATTATACTATGGTAAAATTCCCAGGTAAACTGACCATTTATTTTTCCGACTTCTATTTCATGAAAATGGCCAATCTGGTCGGATGTATTTTTTTCATAGCGCTGAGAAACAATTCCTTTCCCTTCAATTTTATGTGTTCTCTTTGCATTTTTAAAGATAAATTCTGTTCCAGTAACATTAGCTATATAATCGGTTTCGGGAACATATAAATTGGTATTAAATAAGCTTACATACGATTCATTTTTCATACTCTGATCTACCACCAACATATTATAATTGGTAAATGGCTGAGTTTTAACTTTGCGTGTTTCTCCGGTAATACTGTCCCTTATGGTAGCGTAAGTATTTCTGGTCATACCATTAAGAATACCAATTCCTAATCCTTTCGTATTTCTTCCTGATATTTTAGTGGCATTAATTATTTTTGACTCTATGGGATTCTCCACTATTTCTTCATTTTCTTTTAAGTTATCCTCTACATCGTACATACCCATAGGTCTGCCACCAATCCTTCTAGAATAAAATATTTCACCCCTATTAAATAGCTCTGTTGCTTCAGTAAAGAACTGTCTCTTTTCATCAAATTTTGTTTCGTAAGGAGATAAATTTAATATCTCATCGTCCGATTGTACCTGTCCAAAATCTGGAATCAACATCATATCAAGAGTATAACTCTCATTAATTCCATATTTTAAATCCATTCCTCCTCGATAATTTTTTTCCCAGGAAGCATGTTCTGATGATTTATCGAAATAAGTTGAAAAATAAGGTGTAAATGATAAACGAACAGGAGGATTTACATTTTTAATTCCTTTCAATACCCCACTCTGATTCACCCAACCATCCTCTTCTTTATCAATAAAATTCCATGTAATTTTCTCTCTTACTTTTTGAATGTTTCGAATAATATTAATTCCCCAAACTTGCACATCCTGAGCAGGAAATCGCAATGCAGAATATGGTATTTCAATCTCAGCACACCAACCTGCATCATTAATTTCGGTTCCACTTCTCCAGACAGCATCCCAGCTAGAATCTTCGTTACTGTTCACCACTTTGGCATCCCATTGTATTCCTGCAGGTGTAACAATAAATTCAAAAGCATCAAGACCTTTATTAAAAGGATCAATTAATACCGAAACGTAATCGGTATTATTCAATTCATCTCTTTTGCTTAATTCATTATAAATGCCTTTAGAATCGGAATCGTACATCATAATTCCTATTATTAAAGAATTATCTGTATAAATAAATCTGGCTTCTGTTTTATAATTAGTGGGAGTTCCATTATGAGGTTCAAACTGCACAAAATCTGTTGCCAAAGGAATATCTTTCCAAACCGAATCATCTAATTTTCCATCGATAATGGGTTTATTAATTACGCGAACGGCTTTAATCTCTTTCTTTACAATATTTACACTTTGCACAGGCAAAGCAAACAGATTTAATATCAGAACAAATAATAAGGGAATTCTATTCATGGTACTAAAACTTGGTTTTAATGGTGATTAGCATAAATTAATTTGGTTGATATTTTTTAATAACACACCATGTGCCAATATATCCTAACTCCTGATTTCATGATATTTAAACTGTAATAGAAATAAATATAACTGAACGATATTGATACTTACCTGTACGCTAACGAACAATTCAAAAAAAAAAAGCTGCTTGAAATATCAAGCAGCTATAAAATAATAGAATTGAATTTTTTAATTATTTCCAAGAATTAAAGGTAAACCGCTTTTACCAGCTCCAACAACAACAACTTTTGAGTTTGGTGATTTCGACAATTCAATTGTTGCCTCAATACCTCTCATTTTTAAAAGCTCGTCTGTTAAACTACTGTTAATAATTTTATTAGCTCTAGCCTCACCTTCAGCAGCAATTCTTTTTCTTTCTGCCTCACTCTTTTCTTTCTCTAATTTAAACTGATAAGATAAAGCCTCTTGCTCTTGCTGTAATTTACTCTCAATTGCAATTTTTATCTTTTCTGGCAAATTAATAGAACGAATTAATAGGGCCTTCATTTGTATATTATTACTTTTTAAGACTAATGAAGTCTCAGTAATAATAGCATCTTCCACTTCTTTTCTTTTGGTAGAATAAATTTCTTCTGCAGTGTATCGTCCGGCTACCTGACGAACCGATGAACGAACCTCAGGAATTACTAACTGATTAATATAATCTTTACCAAAAATCTCGTGCAAGAATCCGATTTTACTATAAGTAGGATTAAAACGAACAGAAACATCAATATTTACCGATAGTCCATTTTTATCAAGTACATCCATAGTTTCTTCACTTTTTTGCTCGCGAACATCGTAAGTATGCATAACATTCCAGGGAGCTATTATATGAAAGCCTGGCATAAATACATTTTCTTTATCCAAACCGCCCGAAAATTTCCTAAAAATAACCCCTCGTTCTCCTGGTTGTAAAGTAAGAAACATGCTCGAACCAGATAAAATTAATATTACCGCAAAAACGGCTAGTACAATTAAAAAATAAGGTTGCTTTTTCATGATTTTATATTTAATTATTTTAACTTAAAAATGCAAATTTTACTTAAATATAGGGAATAATATTAAAATGGACAGTTTTAATACTTTGTTAATTTAATTCTTATTAGAAAGCAAAATTTGAACAATTTGCTTAGCAATACATTAAAGCCATTTTATATTAAGAAAATCACTATACAAAATATTTTATACAATTTATACACAACATTAAATTAGCATATTTAACTAGGATTTTTAAATTAACAATTAAAATTAATTTGAAGATTAAAAAATTTTCCATAGATTCGGCTCCTTGCTAAAAATTATAATTAATATGGAACAAATAAAATCCTCAGAATTAATCATTAATTCGGATGGAAGTGTTTTTCACTTGCATTTAAAACCAGAACACTTAGCTGAAACAGTTATTTTAGTTGGTGATCCTGGGAGAGTTGAACTAGTAGCTAGTTATTTTGATAATATTGAATGTACAATATCTAATAGAGAATTTGTTACCACCACTGGTACTTATAATGGAAAACGTATCTCTGTTTTATCAACAGGTATTGGTACCGATAACATAGATATTGTAGTTAATGAATTAGATGCACTGGTTAATATAGATCTTGAAACCAGAACTCCTAAATCGGAACATAAAAGTTTAAATCTTGTAAGAATTGGTACTTCGGGTGCTTTACAGGGAAATATTCCTGTCGATTCATTTCTTCTATCGAAAAAATCAATTGGTTTTGATGGAATGTTAAATTTCTATGCAGATCGCGATCAAGTTTCAGATTTAGATTTTGAGAAATCGTTTAAAGATTTTGTTAATTGGGATAAAAAATTAGCTTCTCCTTATGTGGTACCTGCATCAAAAAGCTTAATCGAAAGACTTGATGGTGATAATATGATACAAGGTGTTACCATTTCGGCTAATGGATTCTATGGTCCTCAAGGTCGTGTTTTAAGATTACAAACTCTTGATCCAAACTTAAACGACAAAATTGAGAAATTTGATTATAAAGGTGAAAAAATCACCAATTATGAAATGGAAAGTTCGGCTATATTCGGCTTATCTGCAATGTTAGGTCACAATGCCATAGCTATTTGTGCAATTATTGCAAATAGAATAACAAAAGATGCCAGCAAAGACTATAAACCAACGATAAAAAGTCTGATTCAAACTGTACTTGACAGATTGAGCAATTAGGTTTTTGCTTAATATTCAAAGAATTAACCCGCAGGATTGCATTTCCTTGCGGGTTTTCTTATATTTAGTGAAGTAAAACATATAGTTATGAACGAGAATAAACTCACAGCACTATTATCTTTATTAGATGATTCATCTTTTGAAATCTACCAAAGAGTAGAAAAAGAATTATCAAATTTACCTGTATCGGTAATCCCCCAATTAGAAGATTCATGGCTAGAATCGAAGAACACACTCTTTCAGGAACGACTAGAAATTATCATTAACAAGATCAATTTTAATCATGTAAAAAAAGAATTGATAAAATGGGGCAAGTCGGACACCCAAAATCTAATTGAAGGAGCTATTTTAGTTAACAAAAGCTACAATCCGAACCTACTAACCGACCCAATATTTAAATCAATAGAAAAAATAAAACAAGATGTATGGCTTGAACTTAATGATCAGCTCACAGCACTTGAAAAAATTAAAATTCTAAATCATTTTTTCTACAATATATACAACTACCAAGCTTTGTCTCCTAATAATCCTACGAACTGGGATGGCGATATTGGAACTGTCTTATCTCAAAAGCAAGGAAACTATGTAATGATTGCTATTATTTATACTGCTATTGCCCAAAAACTAAATATTCCGGTTTATGGAATTAATTTACCGGGTAGCATACTACTTTGTTATGTAGAAAATGATATTATAAAATCATCTAAAACAAAAGAAGTTCTTTTTTACATTAATCCTATTGATAAAGGTCATGTTTTTGGTTGCAAAGAATTAGAACACCTTATTCTTGCAAAAAACATCGATAACCGACCAAAATATTACCAACCTGCATCAAATACCAGTCTGATTAAAAAACTCGTAAAACACGAAATTAATGTATATAAAAAATTAAAATTAGACAGCTACCTGCCGAACTTCCGAGAACTATACAAAGCTATTTAAATAAAAAACCCGATTCATTTAGAACCGGGTTTATATATAATTATAAAATTACGATTATTTCGCGTAATTAATCGCTCTTGTTTCACGTATTACTGTAATCTTAACCTGTCCAGGATAAGTCATTTCATCTTGAATTTTCTGAGCAATATCTAAAGAAAGAGTTTCCGCTTCCTTATCAGAAACCTTATCGCTTCCAACAATAACTCTAAGCTCTCTACCGGCCTGAATAGCGTATGTTTTTAATACTCCAGGGTGAGAAAGAGCTAGATTTTCAAGATCTTTCAAACGCTTTATGTAAGACTCAACAATTTCACGACGAGCTCCAGGACGAGCTCCAGAAATAGCATCACAAGCCTGAATAATTGGCGAAATCATAGATGTCATTTCAATTTCATCGTGGTGAGCACCAATCGCATTACAAATATCAGGTTTCTCTTTAAATTTTTCTGCCAATTTCATACCTAAAATTGCGTGTGGCAATTCTGGCTCATCATCGGGCACCTTACCTATATCATGTAACAAACCGGCTCTTTTCGCCCGTTTAGCATTCAAGCCTAACTCGGTTGCCATTATCGCACATAAATTTGCAGTTTCTCGTGAGTGCTGCAGTAAATTTTGTCCATAAGATGAACGATACTTCATTTTACCCACCATACGAATCAATTCGGGATGTAAACCATGAATTCCCAAATCAATTGCAGTACGCTTACCTGTTTCAATAATTTCTTCCTCTATTTGTTTACGAACCTTATTCACTACCTCTTCGATTCTTGCGGGGTGAATACGTCCGTCGGTAACCAATTGATGAAGAGCCAAACGAGCAATTTCTCTTCGTACCGGATCAAAACCTGAAAGTACAATAGCTTCTGGCGTATCATCAACAATGATTTCAATTCCCGTTGCAGCCTCTAAAGCACGAATATTTCGTCCCTCACGACCAATAATTCTACCTTTAATTTCATCGGACTCGATATGGAAAATAGTAACTGAATTTTCAATTGCTGTTTCTGTGGCTACTCTTTGTATTGTTTTAACAACTACTTTTTTAGCCTCCATATTAGCAGACATTTTTGCCTCTTCCATGATTTCATTCACATAAGACATAGCCTCGGTCTTGGCTTCTTCTCTCATTGAATCAATCAGCTGATTCTTAGCCTCTTCTCCCGACATTCCAGAAATAGCTTCCAACTGCTCAACCTGCTGTCTCTTAGCTTTCTCAAGCTCTTCCGATTTTTTATCTACTAAATCAATCTGATGATTTAAATTATCTCGGATAGCATCAACTTCTTTCTTTTTACGCTGAAAATCATCCATTCGCTGATTAAGAGTATTCTCTTTTTGCTTGAATTTATTTTCGGCAGCCAACAGCTTATTATTTTTTGAGTTTATTTGCTTTTCATGCTCAGTTTTAAGCTGCAGAAATTTCTCCTTAGCCTGAAGGATTTTATCTTTTTTGATCACTTCTGCCTCTGTCTGAGCTTCTTTTACAATCATCTCACTTTTTGTTTTTAATGCTTTTTGCAAAACAAAATAAGAAATGATACCTCCGCCCACAAAAGCAATGGATCCTATTATTATTTCAATCATATTACGAATATTAAGTCAATACTAAATGTTTATATAAAACAACCCGCACCATCACCCAAACTTATAATTATGAATATATTTCATTTAAAAATTAAACAAAATTGTATCACAATTACAAGATCAAGAAATAATGCGGGTTATTACTTTACTTATTTAAAGAATGTTAATTTACTCTTTTTCTAAAAAATCACTTAACTCACGCTCCATTGTCTTCAATTCATTAAAAACAGGTGCAACATCAGCCGTATTTTCCAATTCTAGAACCTTAATTACATACTGCAAAGAGGCCATGGCCAGAAAATCCTGAGTATCTTTATCTTTATATCTTTGTTTGTATTGCATAACTTTCTCATCAATCATTTTGGCAGCTTTCCTTATTACCTCTTCCTTACTTCGGTCAATATTAAGAGGGTAAGATCTCCCAGCTACTCCAACTTTTATTGAAAGTTTCTTTTCCATAAACAAAACTTATCTATTTAAAAGAGCAATACATTTATCAATCTCCCGCACAATTCGGTTAATTTTAAGCTTTGCATGGTGCGAATCTTCACTATTCGCAGCCAAAGTTTTTGCAAGCTTTAAAGTATTATAATGATGTTCCAGTTCTTCTTTTTCCCGAGTTAGAGTCTCTAATTGCTCCATAAGTTCCAGTTTCTCATGAATTAAAGATTCTTTCTCATTTTTGGATTTTTGGTACAAAGAAATAAGCTCGCTAATGCGTTTTTTTAAACTTATTATTATTTCTTGTGATTCCTGATCCATCATTAAATTTTTCTTTTACAAAATTAACATTGCTGAGAAGATTATCAAATATATTGCTTCGTATTTTCTTTACAAGTAGCGAAAAAAAAGCTTTTATTTGTAGTTTTGACACTCAAACCACAAATAATAACTCTTAAGCATGAACTTAATTAAAACAAACATAATCACACTTTTACACATTGTACTATTTTGTGCTTCGCCATACTTAAATGCACAAACAAAAACTTTTCAAAAAAATATTTTCAGATCTCCTGTTGATTTCACCATTACATTATCGGGAAATTTTGCCGAATTGCGTAATAATCATTTCCATTCTGGAATCGATATAAGAACATTTACAACAGGCAAAAAAGTATATTCTATTGCAGATGGGTATGTTAGCAGAATAAAAGTTTCAGCCAATGGTTATGGTAATGCAATTTATATCGATCATCCAAGTGGTTACACATCAGTTTATGGGCATTTAAATAATTACAATTCTAAAATCGAAAAATTTGTAAAAGCTCAACAATATCAAAAAAAATCATTTGAACTTGACCTACATTTAAAGAAAGATCAATTTCCAGTTACAAAAGGTCAAATTATTGCATTTTCTGGCAATACTGGTGCTTCGGGTGGTCCTCATCTTCATTTTGAAATTCGTGATACTAAAACCGAACATCCATTAAATCCTTTATTTTTCGGGTTTAAAATTAAAGATACCACTCGTCCTAAAATATTTAATTTATATATGTATCCTTTAGATTCATTGAGTAGTGTAAATGGGAAAAATGTAAGACAAAATTTTCCAGTTACATTTTACAATAATGCATATCATTTAAAATCTGATCCAAAAATATCGCTTGCCGGCAATATTGGTTTTGCACTTAACACTAACGATTATTTAGATAACACTTGGGGAAAATGTGGCATATATAGAATGCAGGTTAAGGTAAACGATACTCTAATAAGCGATTATTCGTTTAATGAGTTTTCTTTTGATGAATCGAGATATATTAATTCGCACATGGATTACGAACTAAATATCCTTGAAAACAGAAGGGTACATAAAACTTTTAGAGATAAAAACAATAAACTATCGATTTATACAAAATTTAGAAATAATGGGGTTTACAATTTTAAAAATGGAGAAAAATATAAGATAGATTTCATAAGCAGCGACACAAAGAATAATATTGCAAAACTGAGAGTTTACGCCAGAGGAGTAGATAATCCAAAAACTTTTCCTTCAAAAAATTTCAATAAACTAATGTTATGCAATGAAGAGAACAATTATAAAAATGAAAATATTGAGGTAAAATTCCCCAACAACTCTTTTTACACCGATTTAAAATTTAATTACTCCATAAAAAAGGATTCCAATTTTTTATCGGATATACACTCAATTCACAATAACAAAATTCCGGTTCACAAATATTATACTCTTGCAATAAAAGCCGATAACATTCCAAATAATTTAAAAGACAAAGTCCTTATTGCATCCATAGGAAATAAGGGACAATTAAGCAATACCGGCGGAATTTATATCGATGGATGGGTAAAAACAAAAACTCGCACATTGGGCAATTTCGCAATTATTGCAGATACAATAGCTCCTACTGTAATTGCCAGGACTAAATTCAAGCTAAAAAATCTGCAAGGACAAAAAAGAATCTCTTTTAAAATTAGTGATAAATTATCTGGAATAAAATCGTATCGCGGGCACATTGATGGCTCCTGGGTTTTATTTGAATATGATGCTAAAAACAATCACTTATTTTACACATTCGACAAAAAACGTTTACTTCCTAAGCGTAAACATCAGTTGGATTTAACAGTTACCGATCACGTGGGAAATTCTACGCTCTTAAAAAAAGAATTTTTCTGGTAAAAAAGTATATGTGATAAATTTTATAAGCGAACAATCTTTAAAAACTTTTGTCACATTTATCTTTGCTTTTTTTTCCTATTTTTGTCAGAATCGGGTAATTAATTCGATTTAGAATTCACTAAAATATTTAAACATGAAGAAAATTTCTGCAATTGTCTCCTTATTTATGGCAATTATCGTCTTTTCGGCAACAACATCACAAGCCTGTACCAATTATCTTGTAACACGTGGAGCTAGCACCGACGGTTCAAACATGATAACCTATGCTGCCGACTCACATGTATTATACGGAGAATTGTATTTCCGACCTGCTGCCGATTGGGCTGAAGGTACAATGATAGATGTTTATGAGTGGGATACAGGAAAATATCTTGGAAAAATCCCTCAGGTTCCTCACACCTATTCCGTAATTGGAAACATGAATGAATTTCAGGTGGCAATTGGAGAAACAACCTATGGTGGTAGAAAAGAATTAGGATCACAAGAGGGTGCTATTATTGATTATGGTAGTTTAATGTATCTAACGCTTCAACGTTCAAAAAATGCTCGCGAAGCAATTAAAGTTATGACAGACCTAGTAGAAACTTACGGGTACTACAGTTCTGGAGAATCTTTTTCTATATCCGACAAAAATGAAGTTTGGATTTTAGAAATGATAGGAAAAGGTAATGGTGAAAAAGGAGCTGTTTGGGTAGCTAGAATGATTCCTGACGGATATGTTAGCGGCCATGCTAACCAAGCTAGAATCACAAACTTTCCTCTTGAAGGCAAAAATTCTATTTCATCTGATAAAATGAATAAAATATTTAATCCTGAGGTGACTAACGTTTATGCAAAAGATGTAATTTCATTTGCCAAAGAAAAAGGTTTCTATCCTAAGGAAGGTAAAAATAAAAATTTCAGTTTTTCAGATACGTATGCTCCTGTTGATTTTGGTGCTGCCAGATTTTGTGAAATTAGAGTTTGGTCTTTCTTTAATGAGGTTAAGGAAGGTATGGATAAATACTTCGACTATTGTAAAGGAAATATTAAACATGATGATAAAGGTTATGCAACCAACAGAATGCCTCTGTGGATTAAACCTGATGAAAAAATTAATGTTCTAGACATGATGGATTTCATGAGAAATCACCTTGAGGGAACAGAGCTAGATATGGCTAAAGATATGGGAGCTGGCCCTTATGGTAACCCATATCGCTGGAGACCTTTAACATGGAAAGTTGATGGAGTTACTTATTGCAATGAAAGAGCTACTGCAACACAACAAACAGGTTTTTCATTTGTTGCTCAGTCAAGAAACTGGTTACCAGATGCTGTTGGTGGAATTAACTGGTTTGGAGTTGACGATGCTTCTTCATCGGTATATTTCCCAATGTATTGCGGTAGTACTAGAGTACCTAAATCATTTGCCGTAGGTAATGGAAAGATGATGGATTTCACTAACAAATCTGCTTTCTGGGTATTCAATCAGGTTACAAACTTTGCATATACTCGTTACAATGCAATACATCCTGAAATTGCTAAAAAGCAAAAAACTTTAGAGAAAAAATATCTTTCTTTTACCAAAATTATCGATTTAGCTGCTGAAGATATGTTTAAGTCAGATGCAAGCAGTGCTATCGAATTCTTAACCGATTTTTCTTGTAATCAAGGTGACAACCTTACAAATGAATGGAGAGAATTTTATGGTTATCTATTCGCTAAATATATGGATGGAAATATTAAAGAAAAAGATGGAAATAAGCAAAATCCTAAAATGACTCAACCTGGCTATAGTAAAGAATTTTATAAAACTATTGTTAAAACCACTGGCGATAAACTTAAAGTAAGTGGGGCTGCTCATTAAAAAAAAATATTGTTATTATTAAAAGGAGTCTAAAGACTCCTTTTTTTTTAACAAAAATTTTAATGCTTTCTATTAAGACAAAAAAATGTAATAAATATTTTAATCTAAGATATTTTTATTAATTTTGCGGCGAATTCGTGCGTAATCTCTGACATGGAAATAGGTAAATATGTTTACATTGCGCTCGTGAACCTTAATACATTAGAATAATGGATTTAATTAAAATTGCAGAAGAGGCTTTCTCTACAGGTATCGAAATTCCTGAATTTAACTCAGGTGATACTATTAGTGTTTCTTACAAAATTAAAGAGGGAAACAAAGAAAGAACTCAGGTATTTAGAGGTGTTGTTATCCAAATTAAAGGATCAGGTACAACTAAAACTTTTACCATCAGAAAAATGTCGGGTAATGTTGGTGTAGAAAGAATTATTCCAATTAGCTCTCCATTTATCGAAAAAATTGAAGTAAACAAAAGAGGTCGTGTTAGAAGAGCTAGAATTTATTACTTACGCGGACTTACAGGTAAAAAAGCAAGAATCAAAGAAAAAAGATTTTAAGCTTTACCTAAAAAATACAAAAGCTTTCCATTTTATGGAAAGCTTTTTTTATGCTCTTATAAATTGAAATATTTATTAAAAATAAATACTTCAATTATCTATGATTTTCATTTCACGGATTATACCAATCTGGCATCTCCCCATTATTAATTAGTTTCTCTCTATTACTTCCATCAGTATCCATTGTCCAAATGGACTTAACACCCTCGCCATCATTTGCAACATTCATAAAAATAATTTTTCCTCCAAGTTCAGAGTATCGCGCTTGCAAGTCATTTGTTCCAGCTTCTTTGTTATCTCCAGATAAATCCTGCCATCCTGTTCCATCAATATTTATGCTAATAATTCTAGCATCATTTTGATAACCACGATCATCTTCGTACAAAGTATCCATAGAAAAAATAATCTTATCTCCTCCATTAGAAAAATGAGGATTAGATAAGGTTCCTTCTATATTATCAACCAGCAGAGTCATGCTACCATCATCGGGATCAATAAGGTAAATTTCGTTGTCATAAGGTTTTTTTCCTTGCGATAAAGCAACGATAGTTGGATTTGAATCATTATTAAACTGATATGTCCAATCCATTTGAATAAATTCTCTATTAACCGGCGCATTAGCTATTTTATTTAAACCTGTACCATCGGCATTTATCACCAATAGTTCATCATAGTGTCCATATAAAATTTGATCTCCTGAAGGAGACCATGTAAAACCACCACCATTATTATAATTACCTACAATATCTTTATCACCGGTAACTTTATATTCATCTTTTCCACGAGTACTCATTGTATAGATATGGTATTTACCTGAGGAATTAGACGAATATGCTATCTTTTGTTCATTTGGAGAAATTCTTGGATACAACTCATTACCTCCATCATCAGTTAAACGTACTAAATGATTTTCTTGCAAATCCCACGAATAAATATCGCGACTATCTAAAGAGTCCTTTACAAACAAATAACCATTTAAGGGATAATCTTCGGTAGTAAAACGCCAAAGTTTACCTTCGGTTGTTTCCAATTGTTTATTTTTAGCTTCAATTTTCCATAAATATGTAGTTTCAAATTTTAGCCCCTTTACTGTAAAGGTAGTATCCAAAATATTTTCAGCATACTTGCTTCCTTCTGTATCATCTGCACCTTCGAAAAGAATTACATCGAAATATAATGTATCTCCCTTTTCTGTTACGCCATTATTCCAGGTTAAAGTTACTTCGGTACTAAGTTTCGTTTCGTCTTCTTCAATATCTAAAGGCGAAACATAAGTAATTTCATCTGGAATACTCGAATCAAGTGGAGCTACCTGCATAAGAATCTCCATTACGACTTCCTGATCTTCTCGAACACTAATATTAATGTTCTCAGTAGTATAATCTTCTTTTTTTGCAGTAATTGAATAGTCTCCTACTGCAACTTCTCCTATTTCAAAAACACCTTCGGCGTTTGTTGTAAATGATGATGTTCCAGGACTTGTTGTGATAGTAACTCCCTCCATAGGAATACTTCCGTCTGATGTTTTTACAGTACCACTAATGGAACCATACAGTTCTGGATCAACTGTACTCTCATTGCATGAGAATAAAAACATGGATAAGACTAATATTAAAAATGGTGCAAAGAGTGCATAGAATTTATTCATATTCCCGTTAACTATTTTAATTTTTCTTAATTTACAGATTATCTCCATGGAAAACAATAGAATCTTGAGCAATCAACCTCTTATTGTGATAAACAGACAGACTTACATAAAGATTATCCTTCACAGAAAGATTCATTCTCGAATTTGATAAAGAAATAATGTTTCCATCTTTTGAAATACATTTGCCCTTTTGTAATGTAGATGAATTTCCAACCCGACTCTGCTTATCTATTTTCAAAATATAATCAACAGCTATAGTGGTATTGCTATTATTTTGAAATTTTGCAGAAACACTTAAATTATTTATTTCACCTTCAATTTTTATCCAAGTTTTAAATTCTTTTGTTTGATTTTTGGCATTAATTGATCCTATAAAACAAAAAGCTAAACAAACTATAATTTTAAATTTTAACATTAGGCTTAAAACATTTTGTTTCGCATATTAAATGTATTGAATAGTTAACTTAAAACCAATATTAATTTGGTTAAAATATTATAAATACCATAAAAAAAGCATAAAGTTTATCAATCATTAAAATAAAAAGGGATGCCCCTAAAGACACCCCAATCAATTTAAACCTGCTCTGTACTCACAAATTACTTTTATAATATCATAACTACCACATCTATACTGAGATATTTGATTTCAAAATAGACTTATTTTGCATTTTCTTAATAAATCATTATTGTTTTCCATTTCAGTAATTTCAAAGCTCCTATTATTCCCAATAACTTAATGTTGTAATGAATTCCAGTATCAATTTAATAGATACTTTACTCTTATTCAAGTAAAACTAAGAACTAACAATTCATTCTCTTTTTATTAATGATAAACAACAAAAACAATTATAATTTACCTTTACTAAATACCTTGGTAACAACACTATTTATCCCATTGAATTAACAGTGCAAAACCAGAGCTAAAAAATTGCACATTTAACATCATGAGCATTCGTAATTTGAGATAATAAAATCAAGAAAACTCATTTAAGAGCCTTCTTGATTATTTTTAATAATTATGGTCCAGTAGTAAAACTAGTACCTACATTACCTTGCTGTGTTTTTGCAAAATTGTCATTACCATCCTGTATAACTTGTCCAAAATGATCATTTCCAATTTGTTCTACGAATGAGTCATTATTATCACCCCACTGATAAGTTAATGCTGTATTATTTTCTCCTGTTTGTAGAATTCGAGCGACATTATTTATACCACCCATTTGTCCAACAACTCCAACATTATAATCTCCATCTTGAGTAATCTCGGCAAGACTTCCTGTTTGATTAAATTGGAATACCCAACCTCTATTTAACCATCCATCCTGAGTAACAAATGCTTCAGAATCTCCGCCACCAAATTGACCAACAAATGCAAAGTTTCCAACTTTAGCCTGATCTATAGTGGCCTCATTACCATCACCGCCAATTTGATCAACTATACCTAAATTAAAATGACCTTTCTGTGTTACTGTGGCAATATTATTTGCTCCATCTATTTGTGAAATATATGCCATTTGATCAGTACCAAACTGATCTATGGTAGCCATATCACCATCGCCGTCTCGTTGAGTTACATCTGCAAAATTTCTATAACCTTCCTGAATAACATCCACTACTCCATCAGATTCATTAATTTGCTCCACAAAAGCACGGTTTCTAACTCCATTCTGATGAGTTGTAGACATATTATTATCACCATACATTTGAACTGTACGAGCCCAGTTGAAATCTCCATCCTGATAAATGTAGGCATTATTATATTCACCTCCTCTTTGGTAGGTTGAAGCCCTGTTCAAAAATCCATTTTGGTGAATTAAAGCTAGGTTTGCATAACCATCAACTTGTCTTTCTCTAGCACGATTATTCATATAATGCTGAACTATAGTAGCACTATTTAGCTCACCTCTAATTTGATTTATACGAGCCATATTATACATTCCATGCTGGGTTACATAAGCATTATTGTATGCACCTCTTCTTTGATAGATATCAGAATTATTTCTAAATCCATCCTGAATTGCAGTAGCACTTGAAAAAATAGGAAGCATTTGTAAAATATTAGAATAGTTATCCTCTCCCATTTGCCATACTGTCGCATCACTTATCGCTCCGTACTGAACAATATCACTACGGTTAAACATTCCAAACTGATCTACCATAGAAATATTATTGTGATTAGCTTGTGTAATAACTGATAAATTAGCCAAGCCCATTTGCATAACAGTTGCACTATTTAAAAAGTCATATTGAGTAATATATGACATATTAAACCAGCCAAGCTGACTAACATCTGCAAAATTCATCATACCCATTTGAAGAATTCTGGATATATTATGCAATCCCATTTGATCAACATAAGCTGCATTTAATAAGCCAATTTGATCTACATAGGATACATTAAGAACTCCAAATTGATTGACCATTGCTGAGTTCCCCATAATCCACTGATTAATATCAGATATATTAAAGTATCCATCCTGGTCTACTGTGGCATCATTCCACATTCCCATTTGGTCAACATCACTATTGTTGTACCATCCCACCTGAGTTACATTAGCTGTATTATCCCAACCCAACTGGTCTACTGTTGAATAGTTAACCTGAGCAAATACAGAAGAAACTGCAAAAACAAGGGCAACTACTAAAAATAATAATTTTTTCATGGTTGATTTTTTTTAAAGTTTTAAAGTGAATTAAAATAAAATCCTAATCTATAAGTGTAAAGAGCTCTGAGAGAATCTAATAAAGGACGTTTAAATCTAAACTAGATTCTTATCTAAATTAAGAAAAAGCAAGCCGAAGAGCTTAAAAATTTACATGAACTCAAAATAAGTATTGATTAAAGCGTATTCTTTTAAAGCTAATTCTTAATAGATCTAAAAAAGAATAAAGAAATTTAAACAAATGTTTAAAAAAGCTTAAAACTCTAAATTACAAAAACCGCCAAACTGCGATAATTCAGCAATTTGGCGGTTAAATGTATTATAAATCAATCAAATCAATTCATTAAAATCATGGTGTTGGAGTCATTCCTGCATTATACTGACTTACTGTAGCAGAGTTTCCATTACCATACTGAGTAACTACAGAAGCATGTCCGTAACCTGTTTGGTTAACATCAACAACATTGTAATTACCTACTTGCATAGTAGTTGAGTAATTATTATTACCTACCTGAGTTGTAGTTGCACTGTTCATAACTCCATCAGCCTGAACAGAAATAGCATAATTAGAATCTCCAGTTTGCTCAATTAAAGCCATACTATAATCTGAATTGTATTGACCAATTGCAGCTGCATTACCGTTACCAAGCTGAATAATACCTGCAGCGGTAAATTCTGTATCAAATTGTTCGATATATGCATCATTAACATCACCTACCTGAGCTATACCTGCATAACTACCAATATTATTTTCTTGATAAATTTCAGCACTATTATAGCGACCTTCTTGTCCAATATAAGCAGTAGTTGATTCTCCACCTACTTGGTTAATAAGAGCGTCGTTTCCTTTTCTGTACTGATCAATTTCAGCAGTATTAAATGAACCATCAAACTGATTAATATATGCTTCATTCCATTTTCCGTGTTGATATACATCAGCTGTATTCCAGTAACCATTTTCTTGATAAACACCTGCTGTATTACGTCTTCCTTGTTGAGAAACTAAAGCCCAGTTTAATCCACCTTCGTATTGATATACAGAAGCTGCATTCCATCTTCCTTTTTGATCAACATCAATTAAGTTACCCCAACCACCATCTTGAGTAGTTACAGCATTATTATGTCTTCCTTGTTGATCAATTAATGTTGTGTTAAACATTCCATATAACTGAACAGCGCTAGCAGTATTTGCTTTACCTTTTTGGTTTACAGATATTCCATTTAACCATCCACCTAACTGACCAGTGTAAGCCATATTATACTTACCTTGTTGTCCAATTAAAGCAACATTTGAGTCTCCTCCATATTGGTCAGCATAAGCTGTATTCATAAAGCCGTTTTGTCCAATTTCAACAGAATTATAAGATCCCAACCATTGGTCTACCATAGCAACATTTAACTCACCCATTTGACTTACAAATGCATTATTGGCAAAAGTACTTTCCTGTAAAATATTTGCATAATTGAACATACCCCACTGACTAATTAGAGCCATATCATACATTCCTCCAAATTGAGTAACTTTAGCTTCGTTACCAAGTCCCCACTGAAATACGTTAGCATATTCTGCGTAGCTATACCACTGATCAATATCCGATACATTATAATAACCTCTTTGAGTTACATAAGCATTATTTGATTCAGCAAGAAATTGAGTAATGTAAGAAGAGTTCATTCCTACTTGATCTACATAAGCATTATTAAACCAACCTAATTGAAGGGCTGTAGAAAAATTTGATTCTACTTGAGTAGCATAATATCCATTTCCTTCACCCATTTGCTCAAGAAAAGACATATTCATAATACCAAACTGATCGACAGTTGCATCATTTGTAAACCCATCTTGGTATATGTCGCTAATATTAAAAATACCAACCTGTTGAACTACGGCTGAATTATCAACACCAAGCTGATTAATATTTGATTGGTTGATTTGAGCGAAAGAATACGCTCCTGTTAGTAAAATTGTCGCAAGGACAAATAAAATCTTTTTCATGGTTTGAATTTTTAGGTTTAAAGTGAATAAATCGGGTTGCCCCGATAGTTTGTTTTAATTAATTTAGTGCATTGTACAATTACGATTTGATGATTTATGTTTTTAATTATAAAACTAATTTAGAGAGATCATTTGGAAATATAATGTTAGATTACATTAAATATTCCATTTCAATGACGAATACCAAAAAGATATTGATCAAAACACACAAAACCTATAAACTCCTATCTAATAGTTAATTAAACTTAAACAAGCCCTTATAAATCAGTATACAGACATATATTATAAATTTGAATTTAGTGCATAAAAAAACAGATCAAATTTCCATTCGATCTGTTTCTAATTATAATATTTTATTTAATAGTTTTTTATTCTTTTTTTGCTTTTTTTCTTATCTTTTCTTTTCGATTTTTCTTTTTAGCACTCCTATCCCATATTTTATCGAAATAAAAATTTAAACCTATTTTTCCTTCCCAAAAGTAATCATTAAAATGACCTTGTTTTAAACCATCTACCTCATCACTAAATATATAATGATTTAATATCGAAAAATTTAACCCAAATCTATCGTTAAGAAGAAATTCAACTCCTGCTCCGTACATTGCCTGAGTATAAATTTCATTAGATAAATCGAATGTAAAAGATGATTTATCGTGCTGAGAAAAAACACCAATTCCACCTTCTAAATAGGGAGTCCAATCCTTATATGGCAACAATCTATATTTTGCGGTAAAATCTAAAGAATTGTAAGTATTCTGAAAATGTTCAGTTGTGGCCAAATCTCCCCGGCTTAAATTAAAAGCATATTGCATAAAGGATTGTGTATCGTACAGCAACGAAACTCCTCCCATTACCTCCATTTCGGTATGACTATAATCACCCATATACAACCATGATCCTGTATTAAAACCTAAACCAAATTTATGACGCCGTTTGGTTATTAACTGATCGAAAAAATCAGATTCCTGATTTGTTTCTTTTTCCTCCACATAATTCGTAATTATTTCGGAACCAATATCTTCTGGATTCTTAAGATCCCAAAGTCCTTCAATCACTCCTTCAACAATTAAAGATTCGACAGCTTTTTCGATAGCTTCTTTAACTGCCATTTCGGAGGGTTCATTATAAGTAAATCCTGTTTCAGCTTCGAGCAATCTTTTAAATTTTACATATCTAAAAATACTCGCATCTAATTTTTGCGAGAGAATCATTTTTGAGGTATATACAGTTTTTAAGATTCGACCATTACTTGTGGAAATAGCACGAAGATACACCGTCACTCTATCCTGACGATATTGACCAGAACCTCCAGCCGAGAAATACCTTAAGCCAGCTCCTCCGGTAATAACATTAGCATCATAACTTATAACTCCACCTTCCAATACAATACCTGCAAATAGCAAAGGAGGTAATAATTGTGATTTGTTATCTTTTCCGGCATAATTGGCTCGACTGGATCGAATAATCTTACGTTCATTAAGTAAATTAGACAAACCTTCTCGTTCTATCGGAATAAACCATCCTGACTCTTCTATTGCCTTAAGCAGAATGGATGTAGTACCTTGAGTAACAGCTGTAGACCAGTTTGCTCCTGTTTCTGATGCTTTATACTGTCCGGTTTGATCCCTGAACTTATAAACTGCCGCCACTATTTTCTCGCGTGGTTCGGGTAAACCTACCAAATTTTTTCTTGCTGGAGTTTCAGCTCCAATTTCGGCACGTTGTTCTGT
Organism: uncultured Marinifilum sp.; assembly: GCF_963677195.1. NCBI lineage: Bacteria > Pseudomonadati > Bacteroidota > Bacteroidia > Marinilabiliales > Marinifilaceae > Marinifilum > uncultured Marinifilum sp. The sequence continues at coordinate 2,646,725 of NZ_OY781918.1, read as the reverse complement.
TACTGGTTGATTAAAGTATGGTACACAGGCACCAAGCATTAAAATAACAAAAAAGCACAGAGGTAAAAATTTATACATGTAGAGAGAATTAATAAATGTTCGAATGTTTAGTAGCTAGGTATGACAACATTTGTGCGATTGCCGTTAGTTATATCCTGTATATCAACAGTTATACCACTAGCATCTTCAAAAATACCCACTTGATAACTTCCCAAATTGTATGTTCCTGTTTCTAAATCACCACTTTCGCCAAAAATTTGATTTACCAACTGACTGGATAATTGATTTAAGATTTGTCTATTCAGATTAGTTGTAAAATCGTCTAAAGGATCAGTATTATAACCATCTTCGGAAGTTGGATCTTCTATTTTATTTTGCTGAGTAGCCATATTAAGCATCCAATTATAATTATATGAATTTCCTCCAAAATTGGAATTTATAGGAGTATAAACAAAATCCTGTGCCACAAGATTTAATGGCTGCAAAAATGCGAACAATGCTATTATTAATATAACTTTAACATATTTCATGATTTCGGTTTTAAAGTTTAAAATATTCCACTTCCCGATTGATCATCTCCATCGAGTTGGGCTTTCATTTTTTCATAATTACTTAAATATCTAAGTGTTAGCTGATTTGCATAACTTGTCATCTGCTCAAGCACTTCGTATCTTGGCTGCACCTTCTGCTTAAATATCTCATTATCATCAACTAAAATGGTTATTTGGGTAGCTAAACCCGGCAATACCATTTCTTTAATTTTTATGGTATAATTTTTTGCTCCTTTAGGAGCCTGCCATAAAGAATAGAACATATCGTAAAAATCTCGCCCTACTTTTGATAATGTTTCATCCATGACTAATCCATCAATTTCCATGTCATAGCCATTAGATTCGGTTTTATTGTTATTTTCCAATGTTTTATTCAGGGCATTTTTAAGAATATTTAAAGTTCTAATGGAATCTCTATTTTTTTTTGACTCTTGAGCCTGTGCAGACACAAACATCATTAACAACATAAAAATAATAAATCCCTTACTTAAATTCTGATCTATTTTCATTTAAAATACAGTAAAACAGTACTCAATTGTATATAAATATAAGCTTTCTAAATTAAAAACCATAAATTTTTACACGACATTCAATGCGTCTTAAGAAATCTTAACTTTTATTAACTGGTTAAAGAAAGTTAAATAGATATTTTTTATTCTTTGACCACCGATCTTTTTTTATCCACTAAAACTTTGGGCACTTAATTGCACGTATTCTTCTTTTCTTTTTAAAGTAATGCGTACCCGAACAAGATGTTTTAGATTTTCCTAAAATATAAGTTAGAGAAATTTCGTGAGCTCCAGAATTTGTTTTTACCAAATTAGATATCACATAATCATAGGAATATCCAATTCTTAATCTATCAATCTGATATCCCATTAGTACAATAACTGCATCGAAATCGAAAGATAGATTATGCCTAAACCATCCACCAAGCAGCCAGTTGTTTCTTGAGAAGTATAATCCATAATTTATCTGTTCAAAATCTTGCTGCTTTTGATATAAAATATTGGGCGATATAGTATAATCACTCTTCATTAAGCCTCTTGAATAACCAATGGGTATTGAGGCTCCTGCATGTACTGTATATTTTCTGGGTAATTTTGCACTTGCATTATCAGAATTAAATGCTTCGTCGGGCTCGGATAAATGATCGACAACTGCACCAAAATAAAATTTTTTATAGCTGGCAACAATTCCCAATGAAAAATCGACATAAGATTGAGACAAATCTTCGGGCTGCACTTCCCTTCCTGGATATATTACACCATATAAAGGATCTATCATATCTGAAAATATAAGAGATTTCCAGTCTAGCTTTCGCTGAACGTAAGTTGCTTTTAATCCTGTATTAACAGATAAATTCCTATTAATATTAAGAGAATAGGAGTAAATTCCTGACGCCATAGTTGTCTTTATTGCTCCTTTTCCCTGATTATCCTGTATAACAAGTATGCCTAATCCTCCTCTTATGATATCGACGTATTGGTCGAACGAAGCAGTATATGTAATAAAAGGACGATCGTTTTGAGGCCATTGATTACGATAAGTTAGACTTGCTACTGGTGCAAATTCGGATCCGGCCAAAGCCGGATTTAAATACAAACGATTTGCATAGAATTGTGAGAACTCAATATCCTGCGCCTGCACAGAAAGAGCAAACATTACAAACGATGCTATATAAATAAATTTCCATCTTCTCATTGCTATCTGATTAAAGAAACAGTTCCATCCTGTTTGGATTTTCCATTAATAATTAAAGTCCAAACATAAACACCAGTATTAACCAATTTACCTTTATATGTTCCATCCCAACCCACTCCTAAATCGGTAAATTCATAAATCTGTTCGCCCCATCGGTTATAGATATACATTTCAATATTTTCACCAGCTATATCTCCTGTAATTAAGGGACCAAATGTATCATTCAATCCATCTCCATTTGGAGTAAATGCATTGGGCACAAAAATTCTATATCTATCAACAAATATCATTATAGAATCGCGACTAACACATCCATTAAAATCGGTATAATCTAAAGTGTATTTTCCTTCTTGGGTTGCAAGATAAGTTGAAGATGTAGCACCATCTTGCCAAAGATAAGTTCCAGGTAAATATTTTAAATCGATTGACGGACTAATCACCTTACTCTCTGAGTAAAAAATGGTTGTATCTTTTCCTAAATCAAAAATAGGTTTCTCGTGTACAATAAAATTAACATCGGATAAATTAAAGCAAGTTCCGTCGAATACTTCTGCATATAAATTTAAATTATTCGTAATAGTATATGACAAAGGATTAAAAACCCCATTCTGTAAATCAACATCTTCGAACCACGAAATAATAGAACCTGCACCAGAAACATCTCCATCCAAATCTGTTAAATTATAAGCTTCAACAAAGCCTCCACCAGCCTCATCTTCACACAATTCTATTAACAAATCATTTGCAACGGGTAATGAATTCACATAAAAATTTAGACGGCCTAAATTCTCGCAAGAAACACCATTTGTTACCAAAGCATAATAAGAACTCTGATTGCTAACCGTTACCGCACTTGGTGAAGCAACAGGAATACTTAATTGATCATCTTCGAACCATTGAATTGTAACATCAGCATCAGAAGTAATCTGACTTAAATAATTAGTCAAATTAACCCCCTCAAAAGTTGAAGAACCAAAGCTATCTTCACATAAATTTTCAGCTACAACATTTGCTTCGGGCAAAGATGTAATGGCATAATCCAACTCTGCAAAATTCTCACAAGAACCATCCCAAATTCTTGCATAATAAATATCTCCATCATTAACTTGTATGTTCTGAGGATTAAGAACTGCTGTGGTAAACGAAGCATTGGTGTACCATATTATATTAGCTCCAGGCGAAGATGAAATATTAGATTCGTAGGCACTTAAATTTTCGCCACTTACTTGTTTTGTATTAAATATATCCTCGCACAAAACCACCGAAAAATTCTGAGCTACAGGTAGTGGATTTACCGTAAAATCGATTCTACCAACATTACTTTCACCACTAAAACTTACTCTCACATAAAAATCGTCGCCTTGGTTAACTGTTGTATTTGTTGGTGTTGGAATTGGCAAGCTTAAAGCTGAATCGAAAAACCATTCTTTTATTGTGCCCGGATCATTATTAACGGAAGATTCTAATTGGGATAAATCGTAGGAAGAAACATTTCCGGAACCTTGTACTTCTTCACAAATTTGCACTTGTAAATCATTCGCTTCGGGTAAAGAACGAACATTGAAAGTTATACTTCCACCATTTTCGCAGTTTGAATCTTGAACCTGAGCATAAAAAACATCATTATCAAGCACGCTAATATTATTAGGAGTTACTACTGCTGAAGTAAAGCTTGCATCGTTAAACCAAACAATAGTAGCACCTATACTATTTGTTATTAAACTATTATAATTGCTTAAATTAACTCCCGACGTTAGGCCTGTTCCGAAAGTATCCTCCCACACATCCTGAATAATATTTTGTGCAACAGGTAATGATAAAACAGTATATGTAACTACAGCCACATTTGTATTTACTGCATCACTTACTGCAGCAAATAACCTAATTCCATCGGTAACATTTACATTTGATGGATCGGGAATTGCATTTACCGGCATTCCATTAGGTTCTGTTGGCCAATCTAAAAACCATAAAAAGCTATCTCCATTTCCTTCATTAATTTGATTTTCGAGAAGAGTTAAGTCAATTAAAGCACTAGCACTTCCTGCAACATTTTCACATACTACAGGAAAAACATCACGAGCAACAGGTGTATTAACTACTTCGAACTGCACATTTGCAACATCACTGCAAAATCCGTTAGATACATTTACATAAAACACATCTCCATTACTCACATCATAAGAAGCTGGCGTTGGAACAGGGTTAGACAAACCTGAATCCAAATACCATTCAACCGTAACTGTCTGACCTCCGGTAATTGCATTATTATACGATGTTAAATCAACAGCTTGTGCCAGCATCGATCCTGCAACATCTTCGAACTCGGTTAATAGTTGATCATTAGCAAGAGGTAAAGGAAGAACAGTATAACTAACAACTGCAGTGTTAGACTCTCCATTACTTTGCACTAGAACATAAAATTGTTGTCCATCTGTAAGCGTTACGTTATTTGCATTACTTACTGTATTGGTTAGTGCAGCATCATTATACCAACTAACTGTACTTGTGGTTCCTCCGTTAACTGCAGCATCTAGAGCAGTAAGATCGATACCCGATGCTATTCCACTTCCAGCTGTATCTTCACATACATCTATATCTAAGTCGTTAGCAATGGGAGAAGATCGAACAATAAACTGCACACTTCCTCTATTTACACATGCACCATTATCAATATAAGCGTAAAATATATCCTGATCATTAACAACTAAATTATTTGGATTAATTACTAAACTTGTAAAAGCGGGATCATCGTACCAAATAACTACATTAGCTCCTGCTACCTGAATATCATAGGATGTTAAATCCACTCCTGATGCATTTCCACTCCCAAAAGTATCTTCCCACAACTGAACAGAAATATCGTTTCCTTCTGGTAAAGTTTCCACCGTATAGGTTACCGTAGCAATACTAGTAGCTGTACCTGTTGTTACTTCAGCATAAAACTCTTCAACATTGGTAACCGTTCTATTTGTATAATTACTAACCGGTTGACTCAATAAAATATCGTGAAACCAATTAACCGATGATCCTGTGTTATTATTTGTAATGGCAGATTCGAGCGAACTTAAATCGATATTAGAAGCAACTCCCGTATTATAATTGTCTTCGCAAACCACCAGATTTTGATCAATTGCCTGTGGCAGAGAATTAACAGTATAAGTAACAATAGCTATATTAGTACAAAGACCATTATTTACCTCGACCCAAAATTGGGTCCCATTAGTAACAGTTACATTTGTAGGATCGACTACTATTGCAGATAATCCTGCATCTGAGTACCAAGTATAACTTACACCTGCATTAGAATTAATTGCATTTTCGAGTGCTGTTAAATCAATTCCACTGGCAATACCACTCCCTTCGGTATCTTCCCAAACTGTTTCATTCTGATCGTTCGCATCAGGTAAGTTTAAAACAGTATAAGTAACCGTTGCAACACTAGTTCCTGTACCACTCGAAACTTCGGCATAAAATACTTCTGCATTAGTAACAGTTGTATTGGTAGGATTACTTACAGGCTGACTTAAAGCAATATCCTGAAACCAATTAACAGTGTATGGATTATTATTCGTGATAGCAGGTTCTAGCAAGCTTAAATCAATATTCGAAGCAGTACCTGAATTATAGGTATCTTCACAAACCTCTGGGTTTTGGTCGAATACTTCGGGTTGTGAATTAACTGTAAACGTAACAACAGCAACACTTGTGCAAATACCGTCATTCACTTCGACCCAAAACTGCTGTCCATCTGTTACAGAAACATTGGTAGGATCGGGAACAATTGTAGTAAGTCCAACATTGGAATACCAAGTATAGGTAATTCCTGCACCCCCATTAATTGCTGACTCTAAGGCTGTTAAATCAATACTACTTGCAATTCCACTTCCTTGTGTATCTTCCCAAACTATCTCATTTTGATCATTAGCTGTTGGCAATGCTCTAATGGTAACAGTTTGAGTAACATTATCTGTTCCTCCCGAAATTAAACTAACTTCTAAATTAACATCGTAAGTTCCTGCTGCAGGAAAAACATGCGTAACAGTAAATGGATTTACATTTGATACTAAGGTAGTACCATCTGCAAAATTCCAACTTGCACTTGCTATATTCGTTAAATCGGATGTAATGGTAAACTCTGTATTATCTCCTTCACAATCGTATTGATACGCAAAATCGAGATTAAAAATACTTGTAACAAAATTTGGTAAACCCAACCAACATCTTCTACCAGCTAAGTTTTTTGAATCTGCAACATAATTACATCCAACACCTGCAACATCCGGATTATTAATAACATCTAAATTTAAGCTACCAGTAGTTCCTGTTGCATTGGTTTTTGCCATATAAATCTTATCATCGGGAGCCAATTGTAATGCACCATAAAACCATGAACCACTCCCAATAAGCTGAGATGAAGCATTTATACTTGCCTGATTGTTTGATGATATATCGAACTGATACATTTCTCCTGGGGAATACAAACTAACGTATAATAAATTACCCGAAGGAGAAAACTCAAGACCATAAGGAGTTGTGTAATTATTGATCTGAATAGGATTGGATACCGCTCCTGTAGATGTATTAAAATCAAAAACTTCGATTAAATCGAGCGTATAAATAGCAACAGCAAGTTTATTTCCTGTGGGAGAAGTTTTCATATAACCAATAGCAGAACGCCTATCGCTATTATGCACAACACCTGTAGAACTAATAACAGCTGCAGATACTCCTGTTGCGCTTAGTAAATAAGCATAAAAATCATTACTATTCCAAAGGTGAGTTAAAATCCAGAAATCTGTACCGTTAGCATGTTTAACTGCAGTAACCTTTTCACAAACTTCGTTGCCATTAACAATGGTATTTTTCGTGGTCACAGCACCTAATCCACCATTCATCGACATATCAACAATAGAATAACGCAAACCATTTCTTAATGCATTTTGATGTGCATCGACAGTAAAAAGATAATACAACACAGTACTACCAGGCTGTTGTACAATAATACAAGATTGCGTAGCAGAAACATTACCATCCAAATTATCACCATTTGCCATTACAGCATGATTCTTATTATAAACTGTAATTCCATCGGTGTAAAAAAGTAAGTCGCCTTGCGAATTACAAACTGTAGAACAACCCTCTTCGGTATCGAGACTTCCATTTGTTAATGGAGCCGAAGGGTCTACATTAAAGTTTAAACCTGCATTTTCTCCAAAATACCAAACCCCTGCCTGACCTTGCCCAAAAGCTATGTTTACGATACCACAAACCAACAACAACAATATGCATCTTTTCAACTTCATCCTTCTCTCTGATTAATAGTATTACCCAATGTTTAACATTTATTAAACGCTGATTTACTTTTACTTACATCCAATTTACAAAATAAAGTTCAAGCAGCTATAATATTAACGAATCAAAAAAATCAGGTAATTTATTTTTAATAAATTATTACCTGATTTTTAATATAAGTTAAACGGCATGGTGAAAAAATTTAACTAAGTCCTAAGTAATCAAAAAGTTTAGATTTCACATTTGCTGTTAAAGGTCGCTTCCCATTAAGAATATAGGATAGATAAACATCAGTAATACCAATAATTTTGGCTACTTTCTTTTTCTTATCATCAAGAATTCTAAGCCTTTCTTTTATTCTTACCAAATCGTTTTGAACTTCTTGTTTCATAACTGTAAATTTAAAGTGAATATGATTGATATTAAGGTACTGTTTTAATAAGCTGGGGAAGCAACACGGTTAGAGTTGCTCCCATTTCCAAGCTAATTTTAACCAATTTATGGTTAGGTTTTAAAGTGAATAGAGCAAGTTAGTTAGAACTATAATCTAATCCTGAACCAATTGCTTTTTTTAAACCGAACAATCTTAATTGCTTTTGCAATAAATCATAGTTCGTATACAAGGTTTTACGGTTTCTTGTTTTTTGTTCTTCACGATCGACAGTGATAACAACTTTTGTATTTTTAAAATTATCATTTATATACTTTAACATTTCCAAATTGGAAAGTGCTTTAAGAGGAACAATCACTAAATCGATGCATGTTTGCGTCAGAATAATTTCAGTTTCGAATATATCATCGGCAAAAAAAGCCATGGCATTCAAACTGTGAATATATTCTGTTAATTCACTAATTAATGATCTATTTTCGTTGATAAATAAAATATTCATTGCCTTTCCTGATGAGGGAAGTATTTTAAATTTATTTCCTTCCAATATAAGAACATCCATACTAAAAATAATCAATACAACGAAGACTACTAATCAATCCACATGCCAAACAACACTAATCAATCATTATGAGGTAATTACGTTAGCATGAGAAAAGTTTGAGAATATTTAAATTATCCGATAGTGGAGATGATTTTTTAAGAAAAATAAAACTTATCTGCTAAAGCACTGTTATTCTTATAGATAATCTTTTCATCTATATTTTATCCATAATCGGATAATATAAAAATCGGATAGCCTTTTTATAATTGAAAAATATTTGAATTTTATTTAGTCTAATTATCCAAGCAAAATTTAAACTTACAATACCGAAAAACAATAAAAAAAGTCCGAATAAACTTCGGACTTCGATTTCAAATTTTATATTTCTTAATTCTCCTATCGAGCGATTGCCATGTAATATTAAGCATATCGGCAGCTTTAGATTTATTATTATTTGATCTCTCTAAAGCTTTCAAAATACAATTTTTTTCAACCAATTCCAGATCCAGAATTTCTTCCTCAGGAAAATGACATGTAGCACTAGACTCTTTATTATTTGATAATTGAAAATTAGATAAGCTTAATTTATTGGAATCGCATACAATTACCGCTCTTTCAACCATATTTTTTAACTCTCTAACATTTCCTGGAAATTCGTAATCCAATAATTTTCGAACCACAAGCTCATCAATTTCATTAATTGTTTTTCCCATTACTCTATTAAAATACTTAACAAAGTAATCCAATAATAGTGGAATATCTTCTTTTCTGTTCCTAAGAGGTTCAAGATGAATAACAAAGGAGCTAATTCGATGATAAAGATCTAAACGAAAGCCTTTTTCGGTATTTAATTCTTCTAAGTTCTGATTTGTAGCAGCAATAATTCTGGTATCAAAGGGAATTTCAATATTAGATCCTACCTTTCTAATTTTTCTTTCCTCTAATACTCTTAAGAATTTAGTTTGCAAATTTAGTTGCATATCCCCTATTTCATCGAGAAATAGAGTTCCTTTATTAGCGGCCTCGAACCAACCCGTTTTAGTATCAGAGGCACCGGTAAAAGCTCCTTTTGTATGTCCAAAAAATTCACTTTCGAAAAGAGTTTCAGGAATAGCACTACAATTTACAGCGTAAAAACAGTTCTCTTTTCTATTACTTAAATAATGAATAGCTCTAGCTACCAACTCTTTTCCTGTTCCGCTTTCTCCAGTAATTAATACCGATGTATTTTCTGTTTTAGCAACTTTCCCAATAAGGTTAATAAGATTTTTCATGTGCCGACTATCGCCAACTATTTCGTATCCCATTGCTTTATAAAACTCCTTAGAAATTATGGAATAATTTCTTTTGACCTCTTGTAAACTCTTTTTTAGGTTAACAAACTTTTTTGTTCTTTCAATTGAATTTTCAACATCACTTAAACGAAATGGCTTAGTAAAAAAATCAGAGGCTCCGAGTCTCATAGAGTGAATAACAGAATCCATTTCGCTATATCCGCTAATCATAATTACCTCTATTTCAGGATATTCTTTTTTAATTCGCTCCAAGACATCTATACCACTCATTTCTGGTAAGTTAACATCAATAATAGCGATATGAACTTCATTATTGTCCATTATCTGAAATGCCTGAGATGGTGAGCCAGCCTTAAAAATTTTAAAATTTGGATCTACCAAAAATTCAGACAATTCATCCCTTACCAGTTTTTCATCATCTAAAATTAAAATTCGCAAGTTATTTACAGAAATCATATAGTGGATTTAGTTTTTTTTATTTAAAATACACTTCTTTTTCCAAATTCATCTCATAAGGAAAAATTAATTTCATTTCAGTAAATTCATTTTTCTTACTATTCACCGAAATATTACCATTCATCTTCTGTACAATATTTTTACTTACATACAATCCTAAGCCCGATCCTATTCCCTCTTGCTTGGTCGAAAAAAATGGTTCAAAAATATAATTTAGGTTTTCAGGATCAATTCCAAAGCCATTATCTTTGATAGCAACCACAACCTTATCGTCGCATAGTTCTGTACTAATTTGAATAGATTTATCGGTTTTACTATCATCTATTGATTTATACTTTTCACAAACCGACTCATAAGAGTTGTTTAGAATATCAACAATTACCTTTTCCAGTTTATATCTATTTCCATAAATAAATAAACTATTTTTATTATCGGTATCTAATTTTACATTTACTTTGCTATTCTTATATTGCTTATGCACCATATCAATGGCATTTTTAACAACATCATTCACATTAACAGAATAATTTCTTTCTTCTTTTTGCGATGAATTAAATATTCCAATCTGAGATAAATATTTCTTAATCCGATCAATATCATTAAATACTTGTGAGCACTTTTCACGAATATAATCTTCATCTATTTTATCCATAGATAATCTTAAAAGTAAATTATCCATAATCATAGAAATGCCTGTTAATGGCTGATTTATTTCATGAACAACCGACCTTGCCATTTTTCCTAACGACTCTAATTCCGATTTTTTGTATAACAACTGCCGCTGTATTTCATTTACTTTTAATTCTTTATCGACTCTATTTCTTAATTTTATATTTTTCTGCGTAAACTCTTTCTCTTTGCGTTTTAATGCTAGAATAACATCTTTATAGTTATCAGAATTATTTGTAATAGAATCGATTTGGTACAAGTAATGAATAATTACCTTAACAATAATTTGATTTTTATTTATTGCAGAATAAGCGCCTACAACAACTTTTTTTAACTTTTGGTGATGTGTTTTTATAGTTAAAACCTCAAAAACAAAACCTTTTTTCCTTCTTTTTAGGTTAAATATATTTTCAACCCTATCTTTTTCTTTATCCGGAATAAAATTCAGAAAGCTTACTCCTTTTATTCTTTTTATGTTTTCACATTCTAAAAAATCACAACCAAAATCATTGATATAAATAATTTCATTTTTTTCATTCAGCTCTAGAAAGGCCTTGTCGTGATATGCATTTTTATGTAAACTTAAACTCTTTTTAAAACTCTCCTCTATATCTTTATCTTTAGATATATTAAAAACAAATCCATGCAAATATAGAACGTCAGAAGCAGAGTTATACTCACAATACAATTCGACATGAAGATGTTTAATATTATCATCAGCACTAATTACTCTGTGTTCAAACTCTAACTTTTGATTTTTTTTAGGCAAATTATTAAGCAGCCTTTTTAAAGGAGGTACATCTTCTGGATGAATAGTTAAGCCCAATAAATCCTGTACTTTATCAATTTCTTTATTGGTAATTTCATACAACTTATAGAATTCTTTAGATCCTTTAAAAATTTCGCTGTAAGAATCCCATTCAAAACTCCCTAATTGTGCAAGTTTTTCAGTCTTACGCATCATAACCTCTTTCTTAAGCAGGGCATCGCGCAATAATTTTTTCTCTGAAACATCACGACCCACAATAAGGTAATGCACATCATCCAAACCAATCTCCTTAAAAACAGACCACTCAAACCATTTTAATTCATTTAATTGGTTTATGATTGGTTTTTCGGCAATTATAAATTGCTTTCTCCCATTCATTTCTTGGATACTGGTTTCAAGCAATTTTGCAAAATCGCTATTAATATCTGAAACACAGTTTTTCGAAATACCATCTAAAGAATAATCAAAAAAGTCAGAAAATGCCTTGTTGGCAAATTCTATTATTTGTGATCCATTAATTTTAAGAATTAATTCATTTTGCCCCTCTAAAATGGTTCTATAATTTGTAGCTAAAGATCTAAGTCTACCTTCCAACAACTCCTTATCGCGTAGGCTAGCACTTAACTCTGAATTTTGCAATTCTTTTTGCTTTTTACTTCGGTATAAATCTAAAAATATACTAAGCTTATTTTTAAGAATCGTAGAATTAAATGGCTTCATTATAAAATCGACACATCCGCTATCATAACCTTTTTGCTCACTTTTTTTATCGAGATATACTCCTGTTAAAAAAATAATTGGAGTCATGCTATTAACATTCCCTTGCCTAATTTTTTGGGCAAGTAAAAAGCCATCCATTTTGGGCATTTGTATATCGAGCAAAATAAGAGCATATTCTTTTTTTTCAATTTCTTGCAATGCTTCCAGAGGCGACTGAAACAATTCTAATTTTACATCCATTTCCCCTAAAAGTGCCTGAAGAAGTTTCAGGTTCTCTATTCTATCGTCAACAATTAATAATTCTGGCGTAAAATTTATAACCATAAACAATTTATTAAATCTATATTCACTTTTAAATAGAAATATCACCTTTAGGTAATTTTCTACAATTGTTTAACCAAAATTAAAGCGAAACAAACTAAAAGTCAATACCATTGTGATTAACGCATTAGAAAAGCAGTTAGAAATATCTAAAAAAACTGTCAACTATCCGAAATCGGTTATTAATATTTCATAATATTTTACGGGAAATAAAATTTTATTGACTTAATTAAGGTATCATGCTTAAACACAAACCCCTCATTCATAAGTCTTTTAGGAATAACTTTTTGACCTTTTAGCAGAACTGTTGCCCCTTGTTTAAGAAATATTTTAAGAAGAATGGCAGGAACATGAAATAAAACGGGGCGTTTAAGACATTTACCTAAAGTTTTAGCAAAATCGGAATTCGTTTTTATATCAGGTGCAACTAAATTATAAACACCTTTTGAAGTTTTATTTATAAATATATGCAGAAACGCTTCCATTAAGTCATTTATATGAACGAATGGAAATATTTGCTTACCATTACCTAAAATTGCTCCTAAGCCCAAACGAAATGATGGTATCATTTTATTTAATACTCCTCCTTTGTTGCTAAGCACAACTCCAAATCTAAATATTACAGTTCTTACATTTAACTGAGACATTTTATTGGACTCATATTCCCAATCCTGACACAATTTCCCCAAAAAATCGTCGGCATAAAAATAGTTATCTTCAGAGTGAATATTTGTTGAATCGTATATTCCAACAGCCGATGTAGAGATAAATAAGCCTGGTTTTTGGGGCATTACAGATACTGCCTTATATAAATTTTTAGTGGTGACAATTCTACTGTTCCTAAGAATATTCATTCTTTTTTTTGTCCATACCGAAACTACAGGCGAACCAGAAAGATGAATAATTGCATCTGTTCCATCTAAAAACTCAGCTAAATCTTCCGTCTTACCATAAAGCATTGCTCTTGGTATTGCAATTATCTCGGCATTAAGCTTTACAGCCAGATAATCATATAAACTTGATCCTATTAGCCCCTTACTACCTGAGATTGCTATTTTCATATACTTAAATTTTTCTTCCAAGTGTTTTATGGAACTCACAAGAAAAATATTGTCATCCTAGATATGGAAAATAGGATACCAATTTTTCATGTGCATTTCATATTTTAAACAATAAAACCTGAGAAATCGCCGGCTAAAAATGTACTTAATTCAGCCCCTGTTATGCGAACCTTAATATTCCCACCCATTACATAAGAGATATTACCATTTTCCTCGGAAACTGTAATTATATGAGAATCTGTAACCTGACTCATACCTATTGCTGCACGATGTCTAAGCCCTAAACTACCTGGGATATTAGTACTATCGGTTACCGGAAGAATACAACGGGCTGCAAAAATCTTATTATTATCGATAATAACAGCTCCATCGTGTAAGGGCGAATTTTTAAAAAATATGGTTTCTAAAAGTGTCCCCGAAACTCTTGAGTTAACAAGTTTTCCGGTATTTGCATACGCTTTTAAATCTGTATTTTTTGCAATAACAATTAAAGCTCCCGTTTTAGATTTAGACATGTGTTCACAGGCCGAAACAATAGAATTTATTTCTTTCTCTTTCATTCCTGCCTCTTCTGAAGCAAACCAATTTTCGAGACTAAATCGCTGATTTACATTATAACGAGAACCTAATATAAGTAGAAACTTTCGTATTTCCTGCTGAAAAACAATTATTAATGCAATAACTCCAACCCCAATAAACTGCCCTAATATGCTACTTAGTAATTCCATATTTAAAGCACGAACAAGCAACCACATTAAGTAGAATAAAAATAATCCTACAAAAATATTAATAGCTACAGTACCTCTAATAAGCAGATATACCTGATACAACAATAAAGCTACCAGAAGAATATCTAAAATATCAAAAAGTCCTAGAGTTATAAATGCGGTTATCATATTTTCCTTTTAAATTGGGTCTGTTAACAAAATTACAATTTAATACCAATTAGTAAATTATACTGGTCGTAATTTCTTTCTGTAAATACTTAGTAAAAATCTATCTTAATTGTAACAAAACTAGATTAAAATTAGCTAGAAATAGCAAATATTATTATTTAAGTTGCAACATAATTTTTGAATGTAGCTTTACACATTCAACAGCTTCTTTAACATCGTGTACTCGAAGAATAGCGGCTCCTTTGTTTAAACACATCATATTTAATGCTGTTGTTCCGTTAAGGCTGGTAGAAGGATCTCCTCCCAATAATTTATAAATCATCGATTTTCGTGATAATCCAATTAACAAAGGAAATTTTAAATCGACAAACTCGTTCATTCTAGCTACAATTTCGTAGTTGTGATCAATTGTTTTTCCAAAACCAAAACCTGGATCTAAAATTATATTAGAAAAACCAAGATCATTTAAAATTTTAATTCGCTGGGTAAAAAAAATCATCATCTCCCCAATTAAATCTTCATATTCAGGATTTAGCTGCATATTTTGGGGTGTACCCTTAATGTGCATCATAATGTAGGGTACTTGCAAATGAGCAATGGTTTCAAACATTTTTTCATCCATTGTTCCTCCAGAAATATCGTTAATAATACAGCATCCAAATTCATTTACAATTTTAGATGCAATATCGGACCGAAAGGTATCTATGGACAGAATTGCATCTGGGAATTTTTTACGAATACAAGCTACTGCCGGAAACAGTCTCTTGTACTCTACTTCGGCACTTACCTGAGAAGCTCCAGGACGAGTTGAGTATGCACCCAAATCTATAATATCAGCTCCTTCGTTTAAAATTTGGGCTGCTCTTTTTACAATACTATCTTCATCCAGATAATTTCCTCCGTCGTAAAATGAATCTGGAGTAAGATTTAAAATCCCCATTACTAAAGGGGTTCGAAAATTTATTATACGATTATCGCACTTAATAGAAAGATTATCGCTGTTAAAACAATTAGTTTTGTAATTTTGCATAACCAATTTTTTAGATCAAATATGTAAGCAAAAGTAAAATAAAATACCAAGGCTAAGCCTTATTTACTATTTTTACAGGGAAATTTTCTATTACACATTATGAATAAAACAGAGCAACAGTACAATTCCATTATTAAAATTTGTACAGATATCTTCACAAAAAAAATGCACGATTACGGAACAGCATGGCGAATTCTTCGTCCGAGCTCAATTACCGATCAAATTTACATTAAAGCACAACGCATTAGAAGTATTGAGATTAAGGGTACTAGTAAGATAGATGAAGATATACGCTCAGAGTTTATCGCAATAGTAAATTATGGGATAATGGGAATTATTCAATTAGAATTGGGAACATCGGAAGAAGAGCTGGCAAATGAAAAAGCTCTGGAATTGTACCAAAAATATTTTATTCAGGCAAAAGAATTAATGGAAGCAAAAAACCATGATTACGATGAAGCTTGGAGAAGCATGAGAGTAAGCTCATACACCGATCTAATTTTAATGAAAATAAACAGAACCAAACAAATAGAGGATTTAAAAGGAAAAACACTTGTATCGGAAGGAATTGATGCCAATTACTTTGATATGATTAATTACTCGGTATTTGGTTTAATAAAACTAGAATTCGAAAACGAAAAATAATAGATACTCCAATGAGAGCAATACAATTTATTAGTCGCTTATTGGTGGGAATTCTTTTCATCTTTAGCGGTTTTGTAAAAGCTGTTGATCCTATGGGATCTACCTATAAATTTACAGACTATTTTATTGCATTCGGAATGGATGCATTTAAAGAAATTGCTTTTCCTTTAGCAATTTTGCTATCTACGCTTGAGTTTACAGTAGGAATGGCACTCGTATTTAATGCCTGGAAAAAATTATCGGCATGGGGAGCCTTACTATTTATGGCTGCATTTACACCTCTAACTTTAGTATTGGCCATAAGTAATCCGGTTTCGGATTGTGGATGTTTTGGTGATGCTCTAATTCTTACCAATTGGGAAACATTTGGTAAAAATATGATTATTTTATTCTTTACTCTTATTGTTTTCTATAATCGAAAAAAAGACAATAAAAGCTATCCTTTATGGAAACAAAATGTATTAATTAGCTTTACAATAATTTGTTCATTATGGATTTCGATATTTTCATATCGCCACTTGCCAATAATTGATTTTAGACCATACCATATTGGAGCAAACATTGCCGAAGGAATGATTATTCCTGATGGAGCTGAAGCAGATCAATACACTAGCTTATTTAGATATAAAAAAGATGGCCTTATTAAGGAATTCGACGAAACCAATTATCCATGGCAGGATTCAAGCTGGGTTTTTGTTGACTCTCAGCAAATTAAGATAAAAGAAGGATATACACCTCCCATTCACGATTTTTCAATATCGAATGACTATGACGGTGATATTACCGACAGAGTTTTAAACGACGAAGCTTATACTTTTCTTTTGGTATCGAAAGAAATTTCTAAAATAGATGATGAAATTGTCGCTAAAATTCAAGATCTATCCTTATTTGCCCTTGAAAGGAATATTTCTTTTATAGCCATAACAGCCTCGGGGCAAACAGAAATTGAAGCGTTTAAAAATAATCATGAACTTCCTTTTGAATTTTATAATACCGATGAAATTCAATTGAAAACAATTATCAGATCGAATCCGGGTTTGGTCTTGTTAAAAAAAGGAACTATTCTTGATAAATGGCATTATAAAGATTTTCCAAATTCTAATGAATTTAAAGGAGATCTGGCAGCCTATTCAATTACAAAACATCAAAAATTAAATATCAAACTAATTTTAATTAGTATTACATCAACTTTACTATTGCTAATATGCTTGTTTGTTATGCTAACCCGAGCAAATGCAAAAGTAAAAAACAGATTACAATTATGAGAAGAAAAATTGTTGCAGGAAACTGGAAAATGAACAATACCCTAGAAGAAGGTATTGAGTTGGCGGGACAAATTAATGATCTTGTTGAAAACACTGATATTAACGGTGTAGATGTAGTTATCGGTACTCCTTTTATTCACTTAACTGAAGTAAATAAAGTAGTTGGTGAAAAAATCGCTGTTGCTGCTCAAAACTGTGCTGATGAAAAAAGCGGTGCTTACACTGGCGAAACCTCTGCTGCCATGATTAAATCAACAGGTAGTAAGTATATTATTTTAGGTCACTCTGAAAGAAGATCATACTATGGTGAAACCAGCGAAATTTTAGTTAAAAAGGTAAACTTAACATTAGAAAACGGACTAGATCCTATTTTCTGTATTGGTGAGGTTTTAGAAGAGCGTCAGGCAGAAAAGCATTTCGAAGTTGTTAAAAACCAAATTGCTGAAGGATTATTCCATTTATCAGCCGAAGAATTTGGTAAAGTTGTATTGGCTTATGAGCCAGTTTGGGCAATTGGTACAGGTGTTACTGCTTCTTCTGATCAGGCTCAGGAAATGCACGCTTTTATCCGTAAAACTTTAGTAGAACAATATGGCGAAGAAGTTGCTAACAATACTTCTATTCTTTATGGTGGTAGCTGTAAGCCTTCAAATGCTAAAGAATTATTTGAAAATGCTGATGTAGACGGTGGTTTAATTGGTGGAGCTTCCTTAAAAGCTGAAGATTTCATGGGAATTATTACTGCTTTTTAATAGCATAAAAATACAAAAAATAAAGCCGGTACTTAAGTATCGGCTTTTCTTATTTATAACATTTTTGCACGCTTAATCAATCCGCATAATTTGCTTGCCAAAAGATTTACATATTTCTCTAATCAAATTTCTCAGATCTTTACAAAAGCCATAACTTGCAGGCAGAAAAATCAAACTAAATATACTTATGGATTACATCGAATTAAAATGCCAAATAACTCCCTTCTCTGAAGATATTGCTGATATTTTAATGGCAGAACTTGGAGAAGTCGACTACGAAAGCTTTACTCAAACCGACGATACTGTTGAAGCTTATATTCAAGCCCCACTTTTCGACATGAAAAAAGTAGAAGAACTTACCATAAATCATCTTCCAAACTTTAATTTTTCATATACCCATAAAACTATTGTATCGCAAGATTGGAATGCCCTTTGGGAATCGAATTTTCAACCGGTAATTATCGACGATAAAGTGGTTATTCGTGCATCTTTTCATACCGATACACCTAAAGTTCCTTACGATATTGTGATCGATCCTAAAATGTCTTTCGGAACAGGGCATCACTCCACAACATCATTAATGGTTCAGAATATTCTCGAGACCAATTTAGAAGGTAAAACTGTATTAGATATGGGGTGCGGAACCAGCCTATTAGCGATTTTAGCCTCGAAAAGAAATGCCATAAGAGTAGATGCTATAGACATTGACGAATGGCCTTACCACAACTCTCTTGAGAACATTAAGAATAATGGCACTAAAAATATATCGGTATTTTTAGGCGATGCTTCCTTACTAAAAGGAAAAACTTATGATGTAGTATTAGCCAATATTAACCGAAATATATTGGTAAATGATATGAAACATTACGTTGCCTGTTTACCTAAAAACGGCCAGCTAATAATGAGTGGATTTTATACTGAAGATCTTCCCCATATTCAAAAAGAAGCAGAAAAAAACAATATGACTTACCTAAGCCATAAAGTCGATAAAAACTGGGTTGCAGTGCGTTTTATAAAAGAATAAGCAAAAATAAACGATCAATAGTAAAAGGAAAAAGTATAAAACCTACATTAAAATTTCAAAATTTTTACTTCGTACTTTATACTTTTTCCTTAATACTTGTTAAATTGCCTTATCATATTATTGATATCAATAAACTCTTTGATCATGAAGTTTTTTTACCGTTGTCTTTTTCTTATAATAATTATTATATCTTCATTACCAGGATTTTCTCAGACCGTAAAAACATTCTCTCGCGACTCTGTAAAGTTTAAAGATGAATTTCTTAACTTTATGAATAATCCTTCCAAAAAGAAAGAATACAAAGAATTCTCCGAACAATTTTCATTATTTTGGCTATCGCCTGATATCAGCTCTGCTGAGCGACAAAACATTTACGATATATGCGATTTACTTAGGGCAAAAAGAGCAAGGTCATTTCCCGATTTTTATAATTATTTTAAAACCTTAATGATCTTTAATAAGCAAAACAGAAGCAAGTCAGACTTTACGAATTGGCACAAAGGCCTGCTTAAATATGTTCAAAACAAAAAAAATAAACTAAGTAAAACAAAAGACTTTTTAATACAAACACAGCATTTATTAAACGATAGCATTATTTATAAATCCTATTCTACACAATGGAAAGCTGTTAATGCCAGCTTTAGTTTCCTTTATAAGGAAACCCTAAGTATTAAATTCAATAAAACAGACCTATACTGTATTGCACAACGCGATACTTCTAAAATATTCGAAACCAAAGGAAGCTATTTTCCTTTCGAGAAAAAGTGGCTTGGAGAAAAAGGAAAAATAAACTGGGAACGGGCTGGTAAAGAAGCCAATCAGGAATATGCGGTCTTTAACGAATACTCTATTAACATTACAAAATCAAACTTTACTATTGATACAGTAGATTACTACAATCCAAAAATATCCGATAAAAAAATTAAAGGAAGTTTATCTGAAAAAGTAAATCCTGTAAAAATTCCAGAAAAAGCTTTGTATCCCCGATTTAAATCCTTCGATAATAATATTGTAATATCACCCTATAAACATGTTAGATACAAAGGTGCAGTTGCAATTCATGGTGCAAAATTAATAGGTAAAGGAAGTCCCGAATATCCATCTGAAATACAACTTTCCAGGAACGATACATTATTTATGATTGCTACATCTGAACACTTTGCCTTTCAGAAAAATCGTATTGCAGCTAAAGACACTAAAATTGAAATTTTAATTGATACCTGCCAAATTTACCATCCTGGACTATTGTTTAAATACTTTCCCGATAAGGAAGAGCTAAACCTAATAAGAGATGGAGAAGGTACTGCTAAAAGTCCATATTTCGACAACTATCATAATCTAATAATGGATTTTGAAATGTTAGTTTGGAAATTAAACGAAAACATGATGCATTTTGGAAGCATGCAAACTGCCACAAAACGCCAGGCACACTTCGAATCGATGAGTTATTTCAGTATGAATCGTTTTATGCGAATTCAAGGAATGGATGATCAAAACCCACTGGTACTTCTTCGAAAATTCGCAAACTACATTTATTCAGATACTTTTACGGCAGAAGATTATGCTAACTATGTTAAGAAACCAATTAATCAGATTCGTCAGCAACTTTTCTCCCTATCTTTTCAAGGATTTTTAAGCTATAACAGAAACACCGATGAGATTAACTTACACAAACGTCTAAACGATTATATAAAATCGGGAATGGGCCGACAAGATTATGATGTAATTCAGTTTAACACCAAAACATCAGACAAAGAAGCCGATGCTATTTACTTTATTGGAAGTTCGAACCTACAAATAAATGGAGTTCAGCAAATAGCAGTTAGCGATTCGCAAAACGTAGTTATTTTTCCAAAACATAGAAAAATAGTACTAAAAAAGAATCGTGATTTCGAATTCGATGGTAAAATTATAGCCGGTTTATTAGATATGTATGGTAAAGATTTTCAATTTTCGTACGACCAATTTAAGGTAGACCTAAAACTTATCGACTCGTTAAAAATGAATGTTATTGTCGACTCTTTAAGTAATTTTGGAAAACGCTACACCAACCAGCTAGGAAGTGTAATCGAAAAAATTACGGGCGTTTTGTTAATCGATGATCCTAACAATAAATCAGGCTTAAAAAATTTCCCAAAGTATCCGATATTTAATAGTGCCGATTCGAGTTATGTTTTTTATGATAAGAAAAATATTCAAAATGGTGTTTACAAAAGAAGCGATTTTTATTTTAAAATAGATCCTTACACACTTAATAATATTAACGACTTTGATAGAGAAGATATTAAGCTAAGCGGTACTTTTGTATCGGATAGCATCTTCCCTACCTTTAACGAAACATTAAGCATACAAGACGACAACTCTCTTGGTTTTTCCAGAACAAGTCCCGAAGATGGATTTTCGGTTTATAACAATGGTACGTACAGAGATACAATATTACTCTCGAACGAAGGCTTAAAAGGTAGCGGAACCTTAAATTATTTAAGTTCGGTTACCAAATCAACAGATTTTGTATTCCTGCCAGAAGAAATGCATACCAATGCACAAAGTTTTGAGTTAAAAGAACAGGATACAAAATTAAATAATCCGGAAATTAATGGAGAAAAAATTTACACTCAATGGTTTCCATATAAAGATGAAATGTATGTAAAAAGTAGTGCTTTGCCTTTAGATATGTACAAAAGGCTAGCTACTTTATCGGGAACTTTAAAAATTACACCCGACGGAATTAGTGGTTCGGGAAATATGGAACTGGTTAACGCCGAAATTAATTCCGATTACTTTAGCTACAACAAAAAAAGCATTTTGGCCGATTCGGCAAGTTTTAAAATCTTAAGTACAGATTCGAGCTCTTATGCTTTCGAAACCACATCGGTAAATGCAAATATCGATTTTATAAGCCGAAGCGGAACCTTTGTAAATACGTCTAAAAATAATATCAGTAAATTCCCTACCAACAAATATATAAGTTATATAAATAGCTTTAAATGGTATATGGATTTACAAAGTATTGATTTTGGCAAGGAAGATGAATCGGTTTTAGCATCTTTATGGGAAGAAGATAAAATAAGTAATTTAGACTCGACTTCCCTTAATAGGTTTATATCGGTTGATCCAAAACAGGATTCCATAAACTTTATTTCTCCTTTGGCAACATTTAGTGCAATTGACAGTAGTATTAATGCAAAATTTGTAAAAAGTTTGGATATTGCCGATGCAAAATTATATCCCGAAAAGGGAAATTTAAATATCGCTAAAGGCGGATTAATGGAAACATTCAGAAATGCCAAACTTGTTGCCGATACCATAAATAAATTTCATAAACTTTTTGGTGCTACTATTAATGTTCATGGTAAAAATTCGTATTCCGGATCGGGTAACTACTCCTACATAGACGAAAACAAAGAAATACAAAATCTGTTTTTTGATGTTATTGATGTAGATTCGACCGGACAAACCATTGCCATTGGAAACATAAGCGAAGAAAAATCTTTTACGCTTAGCCCTCATTTCGAATACAAGGGTAAGGTAAAACTTCAGGCTCGCGACTCTTCATTATACTACGACGGACAAGCACTTATTAAAAACAAATGTGAACAAATAAACGACAATTGGCTGGCATTCTCGGGACTAATAAATCCTAACAATATATTAATTCCGGTTAAGGAGTATGCCATAGATGATGATCAGCTTAAACTATATAACTCATTTTTCTTAACAAACGATTCTATTCATATATACTCCTCGTTTTTATCGCGAAGAATTTTTTATACCGATAATGTTTTATTGGAAGCTAAAGGATTTTTAACTTATAATCATAAATTACAAGCTTATCAGATTGCCGAAAAAGAGAAATTAAATAATCCTGATACCACAGGAAATATTATCACTTATTATCAAAATAATTGCAACATAAAAGGTGAAGGTAAAATAAACCTGGGAGCAGAACTTGGACAAATTAAACAGCTTGCAGCAGGTAATATCGATCACGATTTGTCGAGCGATATTGTAACCTTAGACTTAATTATGGGTATTGATTTCTTTTTTAACGATCAGGCAATGAAAATTATGGAAAACACATTTTTAGAGGCCAGTTTACCATATAATAATCCAAACAAAGAGGTTTATACTCGAAAAATTGCAGAATTAATGGGAGCTAAAAAAGCCGAAAAAGCAATGCTCGAACGAGATATTAATGGCATTTATAAAAGCTTACCTAAAGAGTTACAACATACAATTTACTTTAATAATATCGATTTTATATGGGATAAAGAACGCAAAGCATACCAATCGATTGGTAATATTGGCATTGGGAACATTAATGGCAAGCAAATTAATAAAAGCATAAAAGGTAAAGTCGAATTAGATAAAAAAAGAAGTGGAAACCGCTTAACAATGTATCTAGAAATAGATAAATCAACCTGGTTTTTCTTTGAATACTATCATGGTGTTATGTTTGTACGATCGTCGAATAATGAATTCAACACCATTATTACCGAAACTAAGGAGGATAAAAGACAATTTAAAGATCCTCTTAAAAAGAACCCGTATTCGTATATTATTACACCACGTTCGAAAAAAACTAAATTCTTAAAACGCTTTAATCTGTAAATAATACACATATTAATGCAAAACAAAGCCACATATTTAATGTGGCTTTGTTGTACTATAAATATGTTTGAATAAACTATCCGATAATCTCCTGAACACGACCAACCTGACCATCTTGCAAACGCACCTTAATTCCATGCGGATGCACAGACGAGTTGGTTAGCAAGTCTTTCACTATCCCTTCGGTTAATTTACCACTGCGCTGGTCGGCTTTTAAAACAATTTTTACTTTTAATCCTGGTTTAATATTTTCTCTTCTTGTTCCTTCGTTCATAATTTTGGTTTTAATAATCACAACCTACAAATGTAATTGCTTTTTAGAAATTATCCCATTCTTTGCTTTATTATTGATATCAATTTTGTTCGGTTTAAATATATTATCTAATAATAATATTTAATATTTTTTATACTTTTACAAGTAAGCATAAAATTATTATATGAACGATCAGAACCAAAGCAAACCAATAGAAATTTTCTCAGGTAGCTCCTGGGAAGTAGAAATGCTGAAAACAATATTGGAAGACCAGCAGATTAAAAGTTTTGTTAAAGATGAATTTATTGGCAGCATAGCACCGCACTATTCGGCAGGAGGTGTTGGGGCTGTAAAATTATTAATATCAGATACGGACTTGGAAAAAGCCGCTCCAATAGTTAAAGAATTTGAACAAAATAAAAGCAATTAAATCTTTCATTTAAAAACACACCATGATTACAAGATTAAAAGGACGACCCAATTTTAGTGGTGAATTACTATTCGACGATTATACAATTACCTTTAGAAACGATCCTTTAATAATAGCATTTGGCATTGCTTGCGTAAGTATTATGACCATTGGCTATACAGTTAATATCTATATACATCATCTTGATAAAGATGGAGTTTTTCTGATATTATATGCTGTAATGCTTCTATTTGGGATATTTTATATTGCTTTTTTTCGTAAAAAATATATAGCTGCAAAAAAAATGCATAAAAAAGTAATTAAACCCGAATCTATTAAGTTGGTTAAAATTACTCCTATTAGAAAAAACATAATTTTTACTTTTAAACTGCATAACAATTCTCAACAAAAATTTAAGTGCCGAAATAATACCAAAAGCGATAAGCTGCTTGCATTTTTAAAAAATTACAAAGTTAAACTGATTACTAAATAAATTGAACGCATGAAAAATACTCTAATTACAACACTAAAAGGCAGACCAGTGTTTGGAGGAGAATTACTATTCGACGATTGTAAAATAAGTTTTAGAAATGATACAGGTTTATTTTGGCTAAATATTGTAGTTTTTGGATTTTTATGCTTTTCAAATGCTTTATCCTGGCACTCACATTATAATAGTACAGATTTATTTGATCAGATTATTTATCCCTTATCATTTTTTATGTGTATTTTTTTAATTATGCTTACGATTATTAAATACCCTAGAGCAAAAAAAATGAATAATGTAGAATTTAAACCCGAAAATCTAAAATCAGTTGGTATTACAAAAACATACTTCAGCATTAACTTTACTTTTAAACTACAAAATAATACCGAACAAAAATTTAAATGTAAACAAGACTGGAAAACAGACAAACTAATTGCATTTCTTAAGAAATCGGAAGTAGAGTTAATGTATAAATAAACAGTCTTGCTTTGCATAAAGCAAAAAAGCAATTTTAAAAATAAGTTTTAAGTTCAGCTAAAAATTTCCAATATCAGTCTACTATTGATAATAAAAAGAAGCAAAAAATTAACTATTTTAGGGTATTAGAATTATTCTTCTTAGCAATATCAATATATGTCAAAATATCAGTTTCTTAACCGCGATTTAAGCTGGTTATCTTTTAACAAAAGAGTGTTAGAGGTAGCTACAAATAAGGAATTACCATTATACGAAAGAATTAAATTTCTTGCAATTTACTCATCGAACCTCGACGAATTTTATCGTGTTAGAGTTGGTACATATAAACGCTTTACCGAATTACCTCCCGAAGACAAAAAAAATCTTAGAGAAAATCCGGATATTATTTTAAAAAAAATTAATGCAGAAGTTGATCGTCAGCAGAATCAATTTGGAGATATTTTTAGAAATCAGATTATACCTGAATTAAAAGAAAATAATATTATTCTTTTGCAGAATGAAAAGTTAAGCGATGAACATCATCAGTTTGTAAAAGATTTTTTCCTAGAAAATGTTTTGCCTCATGCTCAGCCAATGCTACTTTTAAAAAAGCAGGTTCAACCATTTCTGCAGAATAATGCCATTTATTTGGCCGTTAAATTATACAAACGAAGAAGCAAAAAAGAAGAAGAAGGTACTCATAAAAAACCCAGAGCAAGATATGCAATAATAAAAGTGCCTTGTCATCATTTTCCTCGCTTTATAGAATTACCAGAAATCGACGGAAAACATTATATTATGTTTTTGGATGATATTATTAAATTGAGAATGAAAATCCTGTTTCCAGGATATAAAATTGATTCGAGCTATAGTTTTAAATTAAGTAGAGATGCCGATTTATTAATTGAAGATGAATATTCCGGCGATTTAATTGAAATGATTGAGCGCAGTTTAATAAAACGTGAAACAGGTACTCCTTCCCGTTTTCTTTACGATGAATCGATTCCTAAAGGATTTCTTAAATTTTTAAAGGACTCCTTCGATTTAAAACCTAATGATATGGTAAAAGGAGGCAGATATCACAATTTTCAGGATTTCTTTGCTTTTCCAAATCCTAAACATCCCGAATTGGAAATAGAAGCTTATCACCCAATAAGTGTTGATGAGCTTAAGGTTGGCTCAAAATCTATTTTTAAAACCGTACGTAAAAAAGATCGAATTTTACATTTTCCTTATCAATCGTACGCTTATGTAATTCGTTTTTTAAACGAAGCAGCCTTAGACCCTAAAGTAGAAGAAATTAAGGCTACACAATATAGAGTTGCCGATAATTCGGCTGTAGTTAATGCATTAATTAATGCAGCTCGAAATGGAAAAAAAGTAACTGTTTTTGTTGAAGTAAAAGCTCGTTTCGATGAAGAAACAAATCTTCGTTCGGCTCGTGAAATGAGGAAAGCGGGTGTTAAAATTATTTATAGTATTCCAGGCTTAAAAGTTCATGCTAAAATTGCTTTAATAAAACGAAAAGGCGACAAAAAAGATTATGCCTTTTTAAGCACAGGAAATTTTAATGAGAAAACGGCAAAAATTTATGCCGATCATGGCTTTTTTACTGCCGACCAAGAAATTATTCATGATTTAACACAACTATTCGATTATCTGGAAAATAAAACACCTGGTTATACATTTAAGAAATTACTAATTGGTCATTTTAATCTTAAGAGTGAATTAATTCGATTAATAGATAGAGAAATTGAGAATGTTAAAAGTGGCAATAAAGGCCACATAATTCTCAAGATGAATGGAATGCAAGAACGAGAAATGATTCAGAAACTATACGAAGCCAGCGAAAAAGGTGTTAAAATAGATTTAATTTTAAGAGGTATTTGTTGTCTTAAACCCAATCAAAAATATTCTAAAAACATAAGAGTGATACGTATTGTCGATCAGTTTTTAGAACATGCAAGAGCTTTCTACTTTTACAATAAAGGCGAAAATCAACTGTATCTTTCTTCGGCCGATTGGATGAACCGCAACCTTCACCGCAGAATAGAATGTGCTTTCCCAATTCAGGATTTGGCAATAAAAAAAGAACTAATTCATATTCTAAAAATTCAATTGGCAGATAATACTAGCGCTCGAATTTTAGATGCTAAATTAAATAACATTCCTGTTTCGAGGAAAGAAAATGAACCTTTAGTAAGATCGCAAATCAAGATTATGGAATACCTAAAAAATAAAGAAGCTCTACTAAAAGAGAAAAATTCTGTAAACAAAAAAAACGATTAACAAAAAGCCAGGCTATGAAACATCTTTTTTTGGTACGACATGCAAAAACCGAAGTTATCAGATATGATATTACCGATTTTCAGCGAAATTTAAAAAATCGTGGAATTAACGACTCTAATTTAATTGCTAAAAAATTATTATTAAAAGATGCAATACCCGACTTAATAATTTCCAGTACAGCAAACAGAGCCATTCAAACAGCCAATTTGTTTGCCAAAAATTTAAATTATCCTGAAGAAAAAATTGTTCAACTCGACAAATTATACGACGGCTTTACTACTCATGATTTTTTAGAAATGTTAAATAAATACGGCGAAGATAAAGATAACATTATGGTAGTTGGTCATAATCCAAGCATTGAGTATTTAGCCTTTAATTTAAGCCAGGAATTCTACGATTACGTGCCAACCTGTACTATTATTGGAATAAAATTTAAAGTAGATAAGTGGAGCGAAATTGAAGTTAGAACAGGTGAAATATCCTTATACGAATTTCCTAACAAATACAAAGGCTAGAAAATAAGGTAAAAAAAGATAAATTACATTTCTAAGCCTTTAGCTTTTATAACAGATCTTTATTTGGGAATCCGAACTTTATTTAGAATCCCAAATTTACTGTTTTCCAAAAATTATTTGACACTGATTATTTAAAATGAGTTTTCCATTCACCTTTTCTTTTGTATTAGGATCGATAAAACCTTTTATTAATGCTGTTTTTTGTTGCGTTACCAATGATTTAATTTGAGCATCGGTAAGTTTTTTATCCATAAACACAAAAGGAACTATGAACTTACAACCATTCTTGTAATTGGAACATCCATAAGCAGCATTTCCTTTTAGTAAGCTTCCTGTTTTGCACTTAGGACAAGTCCAAACTTCTTTTTCTTCTTCTAATAAACTCAAGCTAAAATCCGGATCAAGAACTATATTACCATTTTTCTTTACTCCATCGATAAGAAAACCTTTAATTTTGGGAGTTTTCCCCTTTAATACAAGGGCTTCAACTTGTTTATCGGTAAGCTTTTTTCCTGCAAATTCGAAAGGTATTCGAATATTACAGCCATTTTTATAATTTGTACAACCAAAAGCACTTTTCCCTTTTACAATTTTTCCTTCCTTACATTTAGGGCAAGAAATTTCGGCTGCTTGCGCTTTTTTCTTTTTGGCTTTTGCTTCTGCTTTCTTTTTTTCCTTTTCTTTCTCTTCGTCAATAACCTCTATTTGGCTGATATTTTTTCTGGATTTTACATCCCATACTATACCAACAACCATATTCTTTAGCTCGGCCATAAACTGATTTACTTCGTAATTGCCCAGCTCAATATCTTTTAGTTTTTTCTCCCACTGTCCTGTTAACTCTGCCGATTTTAACAATTCATTTTGTATGGTATCAATTAACTGAACACCAGTAACAGTAGCAACAAGTCTCTTCTTTTCTTTCCTGATATAACGACGTTTAAATAAGGTTTCGATAATATTTGCACGAGTTGATGGACGACCAATTCCATTCTCTTTCATTAAATCGCGAAGCTCATCATCATCGACCTGTTTACCAGCCGTTTCCATTGCCCTAAGCAAGCTTGCTTCGGAATAATATTTTGGAGCCTGAGTTTGTTTTTCGGCAAAATCAGGCAAATGCTCCCCACTCTCTCCTTTTTCGAAAGCCGGCAATATTACTCCTTCTCCCACATTACTATCTTTGGCATACAAAACACGCCACCCCGGATCAAGAATCTGTTTTCCTGTCGCTTTAAAATCTATATCAGTAACTTTACCCATTACCGTGGTATTACTCACCTTACAATCGGGATAAAAAACAGAAAGGAAACGCCTCGTTACCAAATCATAAACCTGCTTCTCATCGTAATTAATACCCGAAGGATTTACTCCTGTAGGAATAATAGCATGGTGATCAGTCACCTTTTTATCGTCGAATACTTTTTTCGATTTCCTTATCTTATCTTTCAGTAAAGGTTCTGCAAAATCTTTATAAGGAGTTAATTTTCTTAGTATTCCTGGTACTTTTTTATAAATATCATTGGTAAGATAAGTTGTATCAACCCTTGGATAAGTCGTTAACTTTTTCTCATATAAACTCTGAATAATTCGCAAAGTATCTTCGGCAGAAAAACTAAATTTTCGATTGCAATCTACTTGTAATGATGTTAAATCATACAAACGTGGTGGCTGTTCTTTCCCACTCTTTTTTTCTACTGATACAATTTCAAATGGCTCGGGTTTTATTTTTTCTAAAAAGGAAATTCCTTCCTCTTTATTGTCAAATCGACCTCTGGTTGCTGCAAAACTTACCTCGCGGTAAACCGTTTTTAGCTCCCAATAGGTTTGTGGTTTAAAATTTTCAATCTCTTTTTGGCGATTAACAATTAAAGCCAAAGTAGGTGTTTGTACCCGTCCGATAGACAGAACCGATTTCCCATTCGAATATTTTAAAGTATACAATCGGGTGGCATTAATCCCTAAAAGCCAGTCGCCAATAGAACGTGAAGATCCTGCGGCATATAATTTATCAAATTCGCTGCCATCTCTCAAATTCTGAAATCCTTCACGAATGGCTTCCTCTGTTAAAGAAGAAATCCAAAGTCGTTTTATTGGTACCTTACACTTTGCTTTGTGCAACACCCAGCGTTGAATAACTTCTCCTTCTATTCCCGCATCACCACAATTTATAACCTCATCGGCTCCGGCAATTAATTTTTCCAGAACATCGAATTGCTTTTGCACTCCTTTATCAGGAATTACACGAATACTAAAACGAGGAGGAATAATAGGAAGATCGTTTAAATGCCAATATTTCCAGTTCAAATTGTACTCGTGAGGTTCTTTAAGAGTACACAAGTGTCCAAAAGTCCAGGATACCTGATATCCATTTCCTTCAAAATAACCGTCTTTTTTCGACTTTGCACCTATAATTAAAGCAATCTCTCTTGCTACACTTGGTTTCTCGGCAATACAAACTTTCATTCGCTAATAGTTTTCCTTATCTTATTTATAAGTCAAAAATAGAAATTTAACTTATTGTGTTCAATTAATTCCTCTATTAAAACATATATTTAAATTCCAGAGAGAAGATATTCTCTTCTTCCGACATTCCATAATTGGCAGTTATTACCATTAGTTTAAAAGGTGAAATCCAAAGTCCACCTCCATATCCATGATGCCATTTATTTGAGCTTTCGCCATTTAGCCATACACGACCAAAATCATTAAAAGCTAAAACACCCATTTCTCCTCCCAGAAAATACGATTTAAATTTAGCCAATCTAAATCTAAAATCAGTATTCTGATATACGATATCATCACCTGCAAATCTATCCTGACGATATCCTCTTAAGTTCGATTTTAATCCCAATTTATTGGCCTGATAAAACGAATAACCGCTTGTATTGTGAGCTGCACCAAAACGCACCGCTAATATGCTTCTCTGTGGCCGTCCAAAACTTGTATACAAACGCAAATCACTTTCCATTTTCTGAAAATTATGATCATTTTGTCCTAATCCTCTATAAAATTTCCAGCTGCTTAACCAGTAAATTCCACGACTGGGTATTATTTTATTATCCCGGGTATCTAATTTATGATGAAACCCTATACCCAAATATCTTCTGGTAGCAAAATCAGTACTAAAATCTAAATTATTGGCCATATTGGTAAAATCAGTAATAAAACGACCGGGAGTAGCCTTAAGCTCTAACTGCTCATAAAAAGGACCAAAAGAAACACTTTGGTTTGCACTTATTTTCTTTCTTAATTTTGGATATATTTCTACTCGTCCCATTCGAATTCTGTTGTACTCATTATCATCTAAATGAGGATTTACCGTTTCATTCCCTAATCCGTAATAATATCCCTGAAAATTAGGTGTATTATAATTAAGAGTTGCCAGCAAATCGAGATTGTTAATGATACCTGTTATTTCGCCAGAATACTTAAATTCTATCGAGGGATACATAAAAGAATAGTTAAAAATAAACTTGTGTAATGAGCCATAAGGTTCTTTTCTAAAGTTTTGTTTTTTAATATTAAATCCTGCACCAAATATTAATCCATCATCACTAACAAAATTTAAATTCGCTGCCGGACTAATAATATCATATTTAAATGATTTTCTGTCGTACACATTTACATTAGAATTTTTAGACAACCGATTCTTAAAAGCACCATCACCTTTTATTTTAGTTTTCGATTTATCGTAAATAGTAAGATTCGCTCGTTTTGTTTTTTCAACTTTATATTTGTCTTTTCCTTTTCCTCCAACAACTTTCAATACAACACCTCTTACATTTTTACCTTTAACTTCAAACTCATCCTTGCCGCTTAAACCATAAATTCTTACCTCATCGGTTTCGCCATTTATAAATTTACGTTCAAATAATTTTTCTTTTTTATTGCCTTTCTTGCTCAATCGGTGAACCTTAACTTTAAGATTACCTTCCTTATCCCATTTAGCCGAAAAATCTTCATTTTCGTTTGTTCCAACCACATCAACTTGTTTGGCTAAGAAGTTATAAAAATCATTTGCCAGTAAGGGTAATTGTTCTCTTCTTGCTTTTAACTTAGCTTCTATTTCCTTTCCGGATATTTCATAAACTTCCGGCGGTAAATCTTTAATTGCATTTTCGATAATTTCATCGCTTAATTTCAATTTTAATTCTTCTGCCATTTGTAGCCAGTCTTCCTTATTTTTCGACTGTAAGAAATTCCGGTCAAAATATCTGGCATTAACCCCTAGTCCAACCACATTTTCGGTAATAGAATCGAATACCTGAAATTTCGGCATTGCCCATTTTCTGCGTATTAACCAAGGTAATTTTCCATCACTATAGAAAAATACCTGGTCGCGATCTCTGGGTATTGGGCGAGCAATTTCTTTACCATCTTTTTTAAAAATAGCCCATCTCCACTGATCGTCGTGCCTATCCCAATCGTTAAGAAAAACATCAAATAAACGGGCTTTTAAAACTGCTGTCTCATCTATCTGAAGCTCACTATTTTTGAATCTTTTTTCTATTAATTTATCGGTACCTATCACTTCGGTAGTATTTCCAAAACTATCCTCATCCTCCATGTTTCCTTTGGGTCTTTCCTCAAACAAATAAAGCTCATTTTTAAAATCTTCCTGATAAATTCCAAAACGAGGATCGTCGGGCACATAAACAATTTTAGGATTGGCATGATAAACACCAACCGCTTCGGCTAATTTAGGAACTGCTATTGCTGCATAAGGATATGATTCTGAGATTCCATCCTGAACAATTTTTGCGGCAAAAGTGCCTCTTAATATGTCTGGAATTGCCTTTTCGGTATATTTCTCTACCGATCGAAGTACATACTGCTTTCCATTTTTAGCCTGCAAACGCAATGATCGGGTTTGCTGTCCGCCTCCACGCTTTAAAATGCGCAAGCCTCCTTTTTCTTTTGCGATATCAAAAACAGGTACTTTTATGGGAGTAGACCAATCTTCTCGGTAATTATTTCCCATAATTTGCCTTTTGCTTTTACTATCGGTATCGTATAGATTACTTGCTGCTATTGTTATGGTACTATCTGAAAAATCAAGAGATTCATATTTTTTAGCTAAATCTTCCTCCGAGAGCACTTTTTTGGTATATAATTTTTTTCTAAATATTACTCTCGGATCCTGTTCTCCATTCTTTCCAACCGACCACATCTCTATCCAAACCTCATCGTTCGAGTAAAAATTCAATCGGGAAAAACCAATTTCGCTAGCTGCAAAATCCATTTTTTTATTAGAAACATAATCCGTTTTACTTCCCGAACCAGAAACAACAAAGAACGAAGAATTTTTCTCGATAAACTGGAGACTATTATCATGAGATCCAACAGTGATAACATTATCGATACCATTAAATAGCTTTCTTCCCATATATCTCATTTGCTTATAATATGGATATGCAAAATCTTGCTGTGTACCAATAACTTTTCTATACAACTCCACCGGTCCGGGAAACGGGAAATTCCCCCCATGTTTTCCTGCGCTATACATAGGATGATGAGAAGCAAAAACAATTTTCTTATTTTTATTCCTCTTTAACGCATCGCTGATCAGAATTAAAAAATCGGAGGGATTCTCGAGTCCACATTCCGCTTCAGGTTTATCTGCAGCATGCAACCACCATTGCGAGTCAACAACTAAAAGCACAACTTCATCGGTCAAATTTATTTCAACCGGTCCGGGACATCCTCCCGAAGGTAAAAACACATCTCCTTTACCAATATAATCTTCAACATAGGTTTCGAGATTCATAATAGCTTCCCAACCATGCTTATGTCCCTGGTTCCATTCTTTTTCGCCAGGTAAAAAAATTACCTCGCCTTTACAGTTTTTAGCTAAATCCAGTAAGTCAATTAAATTTTTGTCTCCTTCATTTATCTCGTCAATATCCTCGTGGGCATAATCTTTACCAATTGAATTGCCTAAAAAAACAAGCGTCGCTTTTGTATTTGCCCCACTCATCTGCTCTTTTAACATAGCCAGATTAGACTTTACAATATCACCTTCTCCCAAATCTCCGATAAAAAAAATACTATGATCTAATAATTTTCCATCTGGAGCTTCAGAAATGACATTATTCTGAGCACAAACACAAACTACATTTAATAGTACTCCTAAAAACAAAAATATTTTTCTCATATACACTCTGTTTACCCTATAAAACTTATGGATACTAGTTTTTATATTTAAATTTTAAAATATTACCCTTACTTCCCTTTCCTTCATTGGAAATAAACATTGTGCCATCGGGCGAAAAACAGATTCCTTCAGGCTGTCGAAATATCTTTCTTTTTAATTTTACAATTGATAAAATTTTTCCATTTGGATGAAGAACAAGCAATAATTTTCCAACAGAACCTAAAACATAGATATTTTTTGTAATGGGATGAATAGCAATTGCTGATGGCTGAAATGTTAAATCTCCCTGCGATGGGTTAATATTTTCCAATAATTTCACAGAAAAACGTGCATATCCATTAAACTTTAAAAGCTTCCGTATTTCGTTCTGATCTATTAAATAAAAAGGCTTATTCTGCAGTTCATGCTTATCTAAAGAATATCTATAGATAGATCTTTTTCCTTTATATCTATTATTCTTTGCCGGATTTCCCTTACATGCAATCAATAAGGAATTACTTTCTGAATCGTAAGCCAAACCTTCGGTGTCGTTTCCTGCATTAAGAAAAGTAGACAACTTAACAGAACTTATATTTTTATCTTTTAAATGATCCACTTCAAAAAGATTTCCATCCGAACGCAATACATATACGAGAGAACCAATCCTTTCAATTCCCTCATAATCGCCAGATTTATCGAACTCATATTCTTTTGTAACTTCTTTTTTCTTTAGGTGATATTTGTATACGATTCCTTTTTCATCGTTTATGCAAAGCAATGATTTGTCGTCGTAATAAGTAAGTCCTGAAATCTCCCGCAACTGATCTTTTAGCTTAAAAACTTTTGTTGGCTCATAAATATCATACGGAAAATCAGAATAATTATCAAACAGATAAATCATCTTATCATCTTCCTTTTGCTTTGCACATGCTTCTAAAAAAAACGCGAATATGATAAAAAAAACAGTAGCTCTGATTATTTTTTTCATAAGGTGGAATAAAATTTAATTTGGATCATAAAATTACATAAATAAGCCTCATTTCCCAATAAAAAAGGCTTAGACAGCCATTTCTTCCATATAAATAAATTGATTTCCGCTTTAATGATTATATTTAATCATTAAAATTTTAATAGATCCTTACCGAAAAAATATAATCATGAGTATTATCCAGGAAGCTGAAAAATATGTTACCAACTTAATTGAAGAAACTTATAAGCCTATTTTCACATATCACAATTTAGAACATACCCAAAAAGTCGTTAAGCATGCAATTAAAATAGCTTCAGAAATTAAGCTATCCGAAGAAGAAACAGAGATTCTAATTCTAGCAGCATGGTTTCATGATTCGGGATATTACGAAGACTTTACAAAACACGAAGAAATCAGTGCAGCGAAAGCAAGAAAGTTTTTACAGAAGAATGAGTATCCCAGCGAGAAGATTTCTCAGGTAGAACAAGCAATTTTAAACACGAAAGTACCTCATCCATCTTCTGACAGCCCCATATGTAATGCCTTATGCGATGCAGACCTGCATCATTTCGCATCTAAAAATTATTTGAAAAGTTCAGAAAAACTTCGCGAAGAAAAAAGTAATTTGTACCAACATGAAATTCCGGCCAAAGCTTATTGGGAACAAACATTAAAATTCCTGCAGGATCATCAGTACAAAACAAAATACGGTAAAAAAGTATTTGCTAAAAAAAAGGAGGCTAACTATCAAAAAGTAGTAGAAAAAGTTGGAAGTTATCAGCAAAAAGAAATAAAAAAACTAAACGAAACCATTGGTAAACTCGAGCGACAAAATATAAAATTAAAGGCACCACAACGTGGCATCGAAACCATGTTTAAAGTTACAGCAAGAAACCAGATTAACCTTAGCTCTATTGCCGACAAAAAAGCCAATTTAATGATTTCGGTTAATTCAATTATAATATCAGCTATCTTTTTCATTTTCAAAAACATAATGGATGTTCCGCATTTTATTATTCCTTGTATAATACTATTAATTGTTTGTCTAATCACTATCACATACTCGGTAATGGCAACCAGACCAATTGTTACCTCTGGAAAATTTTCTGAAGAAGACGTTAAGAAAAAACGTGTAAACCTCCTGTTTTTTGGAAACTTTCATAGCATGGAATTATATGATTATTCTAAAGCATTAAAAGGAATGATGACCGATTACGATGAATTGTATGATAGTCTTATTCGAGATCAATATTTCCTAGGAAAAGTACTGGGGAAAAAATATAAATATTTAAGAATTTCCTACACTATATTTATGTATGGATTAATATTATCGGTGTTTACTTTTATACTTGCAGCCATTTATCAGCCACTTATTTGGTAAATTATTGCTAATAATTCGACAGAATAAAAATACAAAAACTAAATTTGCAGCAAAAAAATAACGATTCCCATAAATGAATTTATTTTATACTCCCGATATTCAAAATCAATACTACCAGCTTAACGAAGTTGAATCGAAACATTGTATTCGTGTTTTACGCCTGCAAGTTGACGATACTATTCACTTAATAGATGGAAAAGGTAATCTTTACATTGCCAAGATTATAGATGCACACCCTAAAAGGTGCACAGTAGAATGCATAGAAACGCATACCGAATTTGGAAAGCTAGATTACAATTTACATATTGCAATTGCTCCAACCAAAAATATAGATAGAACAGAATGGTTCCTCGAAAAGTGTACCGAAATAGGAATTAGTGAATTTACGCCTTTATTGTGTACCCATTCGGAACGAAAAGTAGTTAAACATGAGCGCTTATTTAAAGTTGTTACTTCGGCAGTAAAGCAATCGCTAAAAGCATATCATCCTGTATTAAATAAACTTACAAAGTTTTCTGATTTGGTAAGTTCAAAATTCGATGGAGATAAATATATTGCTCACTGCTATCCTGGAGAAAAAACGCATCTAAAACAACTTTGTCAGGCCAAATCAAAATGCCTAATCTTAATTGGCCCCGAAGGTGATTTTAGCCAGGAAGAAGTAGAGCTGGCAAAAGCAAATGGATTTAAAGAAATCTCTCTAGGCGATAGTCGCTTAAGAACCGAAACGGCAGGTGTTGTAGCTTGCAATATTGTTAATCTTTCAAACTACTAAAATGCAAAAATGCATACTTATACTCCTTCTCTTGTTTTATTCTATGGCTAGCTATACTCAATCATCTACCGTTAGAATAGGCCTGCTTAAATACAATGGAGGTGGAGATTGGTATGCAAATCCAGGTTCACTGCCTAACCTTATCAAGTTTTGTAACGAAAATAAAATTGCATCGATACAAACTGAAGCTTCAACAGTAGAAGTTGGAAGCCCTGAATTATTCTCATTTCCTTTGGTTCATCTTACAGGTCATGGAAATATCGTTTTAAACAATCAGGAAGTAATAAACCTTCGAAAATATTTAACAGGAGGAGGTTTTCTGCATGTTGATGACAATTATGGCTTAAACGCATATTTTAGAAGAGAAATTAAAAAGGTATTTCCCAATCAGGAATTAGTAGAACTCCCCTACTCACATCCAATTTATCATCAGGTATATAATTTTCCCAATGGATTACCTAAAATACACGAACATGACGGTAAGGCTCCACAAGGATTTGGTATTTTTCATAAAGGAAGATTGGTATGTTTCTATACCTACGAAACTGACTTGGGAGACGGTTGGGAAGATACGGCCGTTCATAACGACAGCGAACTAAATCATAGAAAAGCACTGGAAATGGGAGCTAATATTCTTTCTTACAGCTTTAGTAATTAGAATTGTTCTTAATTGGGGATCAACAGCATACAATTACCATAATATTTTCTAATCCATTTGAATTTTTCTTATCAAAATGATAACTTATAGTGATTTTACATTCTTACTAATCACTAAAGTTTATTGCCATGAAAACATCAAATTCAAGTAGAGGAATAATCGGCATACTAACAGGTGGTGGCGATGTTCCAGGATTAAATCCTGCAATTCGCGCCGTCACCATTAGAGCCATTAGAGAAGGATACCAAGTAATAGGTATTCGTAAAGGATGGAGAGGTCTTATTGATATTGTAAGAGATAAAAAAGCTGACAACTCTGAAAATTATGAAATCCTAACAGAAGAAATTGTTAATAAAGTTGGAAGAACCGGAGGAACATTCCTTCATACTTCGAGAGTAAACCCTTCTAAAACCTCGCGAGAAAGAGTTCCGACTCACCTAAAAGAAAAATACGACCAGGATATAAACGACTTAACCGAAGAGGTGCTTGCCAACTTGGATTTTCTAAACATTGATTTTCTAATACCCATTGGTGGTGATGATACCTTAAGCTATGGAGTTCGTCTGTATCAGGAGGGTTTTAAAGTTATTGCTATTCCTAAAACAATGGATAATGATGTTCCGGGAACCGACTATTGTATTGGTTTTAGTACATGTATCACTAGAACAATCTCATTAACTCATAGTTTAAGAACATCAGCAGGATCGCACGAAAGACTGTTGGTTCTAGAAGTATTTGGCCGATACGCAGGATTTACTGCTATACTTCCAACTTTGGCAGGAGCAGCAAACCGTTGTTTAATTCCTGAGTACGATTTTGATGTTGAACGCCTAACCGAATTAATGATTCAGGACCGATTCTCTAATCCTAGCAGATATTCTGTAGTACTTATTTCGGAAGGTGCTGCTTTTTCGGGCGAACAAATGATATTCCAGGATAATGTAATGGATGATTATGGTCATAAAAAACTGGGTGGAATAGGTGAAAGAGTTTCTGAACAAATGAAGATCTTATCACCAAAATTCAATAACTCTAAGCCTATTAACGTAATCAATCAAAAATTAGGTTACATGGTTCGTTGTGGCGACCCCGATGCCATCGATTCTATTGTACCAATGGCATTCGGAAACCTTGCATTAGATTTAATTATTAAAGGCATACACGGACGATTAATTACACTTCGAAATGGTAGGTACGATAATGCTCCTATTGACATAGTTACCAGCACAAAAAAACTTGTTGATGTAGATCGCTACTACAATATAGACCGTTTGCGTCCTAAATATAATAGTTTTGAACTACAACCATTGTTTTTAATGACAGGTCTGTAATATCCAAAAAAAATTCTGTACATTTGACAAGCCTTTCGATATCGGAAGGCTTCTACTTTTAATAAGCATTCCATACCATTTTTTATTTCTCTCTTTAATTTTTAACTATTAAATCGAACCTTTATGTTGGAATTTAATTTTTTAGGCATTCCCCTTTTGGAATGGATAGGATATGCAGCCTCTGTTTTAGTATTGATATCCTTAACAATGACATCTATTGTTAAATTAAGATGGTACAATTTAGCAGGTGCTGTTTTATTTTCTGCTTACGGATTTTTAATTGGAGCCCTACCTGTTGGCATCATGAATTTTTTAATTGTTTGTGCCAATTTGTATAACCTGCGTAAAATGTATGTCAGAATAGAAGATTTTAAAATTATCAAAATAAAAAAAGATGATGAACTGCTAAAGCATTTGTTGGAATTTCATGCTAAAGATATCGCTAACTTTTTTCCAGACTTTCAACAGAAAAAAGAACAATTAAGCCTATTTATTTTAAGAGATATGTCTATTGCAGGTATTTTTATAGGTACTCAGGAAAATAACGATTTCAGAATCGATTTAGATTATGCTTTGCCTCAGTATCGCGATTTTAAAGTTGGAAGTTATCTCTATAAAAAACTTAACAAGATACTGGATACATATCAAATTACTTCTGTTTACTGTGCATCTAAAGACTTTAAGTATATGGAAAAAATGGGATTCAAAGCCGGAAAAAAAGAGAATGAATCTATTATGATAAAATCATTAAAAAAGCCCTTATAGGGCTTTTTTATTTTTTAGGATAAATATTTTTCTCTCCATTCTTCTTTTCTACTAATCTACCAGCTTCTTTCAAAGCTTTATTCAGAATCCACTCAATCTGTCCATTGGTGCTTCGAAATTCATCAACAGCCCATTTCTCCAGCTTTTTATGCATCTCGGGATTAAGACGCAGAACAAATGATTTCTTTTTAGTCATATTTAATTTATTATTGATACAAACTACCAGTATTTAATACTGGAGTAGCATCTTTATCTGAACAAAGAACAACCATTAAATTACTTACCATAGTGGCTTTTTTCTCTTCATCCAAATCAACAATATTCTTTTCGGCAAGTTGCTCCAGTGCCATATCTACCATACTTACAGCTCCTTCAACAATTTTAAAGCGAGCTGCAACTACTGCAGTTGCTTGCTGACGACGCAACATTGCTCCTGCAATTTCCGAAGCATAAGCCAAATAATTAATTCTGGCCTCCATCACTTCTATTCCAGCAATGGCCAATCTATCGGTTAATTCACTCTCCAATAATTCACTTACCTCATTTCCTCCCGAACGAAGCGTTATTTCGGCCTGTTCATCTTCAAAATTATCGTAAGGATAAGAGCCCGCCATATTACGAATGGCTGCTTCGGACTGAATAGAAACAAAATGTTCATAATCATTAACATCAAAAGCAGCTTTATAAGTATCCTTTACTCTCCAAACTAAAACAACACCAATCATAATTGGATTACCTATTTTATCATTCACTTTAATTGGATCGCTGTCAAGATTTCTTGCCCGCAAAGATATCTTCTTTTTTACAAACAGAGGATTTACCCAAAAAAAGCCATTTTCTAAAATTGTTCCTTTATAAGCTCCAAACAATACCAAAACTGCCGATTCGTTTGGATTAACGACCGTAAACCCAGGGATAGAAACCACAAATAAAAGTAGCAAGACTGCAAAAATTGGATTTTTTATTAAAACCAAGCCTAATATTCCGCCTACCAAAAATAGAAGAAGTACAAATACCATTAGAAATCCTGAAATTCCCGCAAAAGATTTTTCTTGTCTCATATCAATTCATTTTAATATCATTTTGATATCAAATTACAATTATTTTCTGAATTTGCATAAATTTTCACACAAAAAAATCGGAACTAATTGTCCCGATTTATTATTAATTCATTAGTACTTCCCTAATATCAGGAATTTTAAGATTTACATTACACGAAGATTGACGAAATAATTTTAATTTTTGAACTGACTTATCTGATGCTTTCAAATTAAAACTATCTAAATAACTTATCAATTCATTTGACTCAAAAATATTTGACTCATTAATTTTTTCCATGAGAAATAATATTTCATCTGTAGAGTGTAATACGTCTTTTTTTAATAGTGTGTAAATTTCTTTCATAGGCACGTTTATCCATCTTATTTTATAGCTAAAACGCCTACAATTCTTTTTTAGTATTTTAAAATAAAAAAAGCCGGAAATATTTTTCCGGCTAACTAAAAAATCAAATAATCAACTAATGAATAGTCAAACTCATATTTCGATCGTCAATTGTTTTTCGCATATTTATTAAAGCATATCTCATACGGCCTAATGCAGTATTAATGCTAACATTTGTCTGATCGGCTATTTCTTTAAAACTTAGGTCTTTATAATGCCTTAAAATAACTACTTCACGCTGATCGGGAGGCAGTTCTTCTACTAAACTTCTAATATCATCGTGTATCTGCCCTCGAATAATATCATCTTCACAATTCTGATCACAAAACTTACTCGAATTGAAAATATCCAATTCGTAATCATCTTTAGAGAAAGTATTATTTTGCTTTTCTTTTCTAAAATGATCAATAATTAAATTGTGTGCAATACGTAAAACCCAGGCAAGGAACTTTCCATTATCCTTATATTTGCCCAAACGCAAGGAACGGATTACCTTAATAAAGGTATCCTGAAACAAATCTTCGGTAAGCTGGTGATTTTTTACAATCAGATAAATATAGGTATAAACCCTGTCTTTGTGTCTTAAAATTAAAACATCAATGCTATCATGATTACCATCCATATATTGCTTAACAAGATCATAATCGGTAGGATTATTCTTTCTCAAATTCACAACTATTTATAATTTATAAAACAGTGTAAAATTTAATCGATAAGCAATATTTATTTATTGGGTTTATAAATCTGAATAATTATATGCAATAAACTAATTTTTCCTGAGATTTGAAAATCTTTAGAAGTTAAATAACTTTGAGGATTCAATTTTATGAGGTTAATCCAACAACTGATACGGAGAAAATTTTAAGATGACTAAAAAAATAAAGGAAGATTACATTCATATAAAAGGTGCACGAGTTCACAACCTTAAAAACATTGATTTAAAAATTCCACGTAATAAATTCATTGTTATTACCGGTTTATCCGGATCAGGAAAATCATCTTTAGCATTTAACACTTTATATGCCGAGGGACAAAGACGTTATGTAGAAAGCCTATCGGCTTATGCCAGACAATTTTTAGGTAGAATAGATAAACCTGAAGTTGATTTTATTAAAGGAATTCCCCCTGCAATTGCAATTGAACAAAAAGTAAATACACGTAATCCAAGA
The DNA here is from genome assembly GCF_963677195.1 of uncultured Marinifilum sp. NCBI lineage: Bacteria > Pseudomonadati > Bacteroidota > Bacteroidia > Marinilabiliales > Marinifilaceae > Marinifilum > uncultured Marinifilum sp. The sequence continues at coordinate 2,603,692 of NZ_OY781918.1, read as the reverse complement.
TCAACCGTTGGAACATCAACAGAAATTTACGACTATTTAAAGCTTCTCTTTGCACGTATTGGGAAAACCTATTCGCCAATTTCAAATGCATTAGTTAAAAGACATACAATTACCGATGTTGTTAAATTTATTTTAAAGCAGAAAAAAGATCTGCCAATAATGATTTTAGCTGAGATGATTAATGGCGATCGAAGTAAAATCGAGCAACTGGAGATCCTATCGCAGCAGGGATTTTCGAGAATAGAAATCGATGGTAAAATTCACAAAATATTTGATGTATTGGAATCGCCAGAACTTATTGTTGCAGATACTCCCATTAATATAGTTATTGACCGTATTCGAGTGTCGGACAATGAGGATACTCGCAATAGAATTGCCGATTCTTTACAAACTGCATTTTACGAAGGTAAAGGGGAATGTATCATTTCATTTAGAGGTGTAAGCTATCAATTTTCAAATAAATTCGAAGCCGATGGAATTATTTTCGAAGAGCCAAGTTTACACACTTTTAGCTTTAATAATCCCATAGGAGCATGTCCAAAATGTGAAGGGTTTGGAAAAATTATAGGTATTGATGAAGATCTTGTAATTCCCAATAAAACAATAAGCATTTACGACGATGCTATTGTGTGCTGGAAAGGTGAAAAAATGCAGGAATGGAAAAATAAGCTAATCTATGCCGCCGATAAATTCGATTTTCCAATTCATCGTCCTTATTTCGAACTTAGCGAAGAACAAAAACTACTATTATGGACTGGCAATAAACATTTTAAAGGCTTAAACGATTTTTTCAAATATCTTGAAGCAAAGCAATATAAAATTCAATACCGAGTAATGCTTTCCAGATATCGGGGAAAAACAACTTGTCCTGACTGTAGAGGTACTCGTCTAAAAAAAGAAGCTGGTTATGTTAAAATTCAGGATAAAAATATTCAGGATTTGGTACTTATGCCAATTAGTGAATTAAACGATTTCTTTTTACACATCGATTTAAGCGAAACAGAGGCTCAAATAGCAAAACGCTTGCTTGTAGATATAAAAAACAGATTGCAATTTTTATCGGATGTTGGCTTGGGTTACCTTACCTTAAACCGACTATCTAGTAGTTTATCGGGTGGAGAATCGCAACGTATTAATCTTGCTACCTCATTGGGAAGCAGCTTAGTTGGGTCATTATACATTCTCGATGAGCCAAGTATTGGTTTACACTCGAAAGATACCGACTTGTTAATTAAAGTACTTAAGCAACTTCGCGATTTGGGAAATACTGTAATTGTAGTTGAGCACGACGAAGATATTATTCTTGCTGCCGATCATGTTATTGATATTGGCCCCTATGCTGGTAGATTGGGTGGAGAAGTTGTTTTTGAAGGGTCCATAGATCAGCTAAAAAAATCAAACAAGAGCTTAACATCACAATATATTTCGGAGCAAAAAGTTATTCCTGTTCCTGAAAAAAGAAAAAAATGGAATAATTATATAGAAATTATTGGTGCTCGGGAAAATAATCTTAAAGGCTTAAATATAAAGTTTCCACTAAACATAATGAGTGTAATTACCGGAGTGAGTGGTTCGGGAAAATCATCATTGATAAAAACAATTTTATATCCAGCATTAAAAAAACATTACGGTGGTTATTCCGATAAAAGCGGACATTTCGATGCCATAAAAGGAGACCTTAATCTCATCAAAAATATCGAATTTGTAGACCAAAATCCCATTGGCAAATCATCGCGTTCGAACCCTGTAACTTACCTTAAAGCTTACGACGAAATACGAAAATTATTTGCCGATCAAAAAGCTGCTCAGTACAATGGATTTAAACCTTCACATTTCTCCTTTAATATTGATGGTGGTAGATGTGATGAATGTCAGGGAGAAGGAATTATTAAAGTAGAAATGCAATTTATGGCCGATATCTACCTACAGTGCGAAAGCTGCAAAGGCAGAAGGTTTAAAGATGAAATACTAGATGTGCGTTTCAAAGAAAAAAACATTCATGATATTTTAGAAATGACTGTTAATGAGGCTACCGAATTCTTTAGCTCCTCGAAAGGAAATACAGAAAAGAAAATTGTTCAACGCCTGCAACCTCTTGTTGATGTAGGTTTGGGATATGTAAAACTAGGCCAATCGTCGAGTACTTTAAGTGGTGGTGAGAGTCAACGTGTAAAACTAGCCTCTTTTTTAGCAAAAGAAAAAGCAGAAGCTTGTTTGTTTATTTTCGATGAGCCTACAACAGGCTTACATTTTCATGATATCAATAAATTAATGGATGCTTTTAATGCTTTAATTTCAAGGGGACACACACTTATTATTATTGAACACAATATGGAAATAATTAAAAGTGCCGATTGGTTAATTGATTTAGGGCCCGAAGGAGGGAATAAAGGTGGAGAAGTTATTTTCGAGGGAACTCCCGAAGAGGCTATTTTATGCAAAGAATCTTATACAGGAAAATATCTTAAAGAAAAATTATAACATTAAAAAAGGGTTCCTTAGGGAATCCTTTTCTACATTTCCAAACCAAATAGCATAGCCACGCAACCGCTTATACTCCTATCGAATTTCTCTCCATTTTCTTTTACAAATTTAATTGATATTTTTAGAGTTGCAGACTCATCCAATTCAAAATCGTAAGTATCTGCATAAGCATCAGATTTATTGTCGTAAATAATTTTCTGATCTATATTCATAATTTTAAAATGAACAGCTGGCAGATGTTCTTCCGGACAAAGCACAATTCTATATTTTTGATCTCCAAAAAACACCTTGTGCAACTCAACTTCTTCACCTAAATTAAGAATAACTGCATTATAATTTCCATCGTGAATAAAATTCTCTAAGCGAGGTTTACATTTCGTTTTTGCAAATTGCCTGCATTGAGAGTAAGCAGAATTTAATCCTAATCCCAGAAGAATTCCAACAAGTAAAAAATAATATCTCATATAATTTGCATGTATTTTTAAACTTATTAATTAATCATATATTCTCGTATCTCTTCTATTTTCACTACCAAATTCCGAAAACCCTGTCTATCATACTTATCGTAAAAATCTAAATCTTTATTGGTAGATTTTATAGATTTTTCAAATAGTATTTCAAGCTCGAGAATATCCTTATATATTGGCGCTATAGTCAAATCATCTTTGTTTTCCCCCAGCACATTTTTAATAGCTTCTAAAGACAATCTTTGCTCCAATATTTTTTGCACAACAATCTGCTGTCTCAACTCATCAATATCCGTACTTTGGGTAGCCAGATATAAACTTTCAATCCATCCGCCAATTAGCATTAATGAAGCTAAAATATATCTATCCTGTTCACGTAACTGCTCACTCGATTCCATATAAATCTCAGAAACGATATCAACAATTAACTTTTTATTCATCAAATTATTTTCCAGCATCTTTATTTTTCCCTGCTCTACTGTTCGCAGAACACCTAAGGATTCTGCAAGATTTCTTGCTACATTAATATACTCAATGGAAATTTGATATTGCTCGTTAAGAGCTGCATAACTTAAATCGGCACAATACACTCCAAGGGCTATTGATCTGGAAATACTGGTTGAATATCCAGATAAATTATCAGCACTATTCATCAAATCGCTACGAAAATGAACTCCCGATTTAGCAATTAAAAGCGATGTTTCAATAGGACTGGGAAGAATATAAAATACTTTTTTTATTTTATCTGCATTCTCTTTCTTTAAGTTCAGCTCGGTAGCTTCAGACAAATCCTTAGCGTCGTTTTTTTGCGACGATGACCAATTACAGGAACTTATAAATAACAGAATACAAGCAATAGACAATACCTTTCTCATAAAAATTTTGATCTTAAAAAATTAAGGATAGTAGTTAAATTACAATTTTTTTCTCTAATAAATATTCTTTTTCCTCAAAGATTATGAGTTATAAGTGTAGTATTCAAGAAATATCTTATTCAAAAATTCTTAAATTCTCTATTTTATTATGTGTGCACGTGTGTTGGTATATTTTATTAATTTTGTGCTTCGTATAAAACAAATGAGCCATGAGTGAACAACAAAAAAAGGAACAGCATAAAAAACTTATCTCCGATCTTCAATCTAAGGACATTAAAATTGTAAGCAAGAGCATAAGTCAGTTAAGAGAAGAGGGTAAACCCGATGATATAGAGTTAATTTTTGATTTATTATTAAATCAAAAAGATGAAGATATTAGAGATATTTTGCTAAAATTTTTAGGAGATATTAAAGACAAAAAAGCAGGTTTAATTTTTGTTACTGCCATTAAAAATGAAAAATATCTTCCAATCAGAAAAATGCTTATTGAGCTTTGCTGGCAATCAAGCATTGACTTTTCGTCTTTCGTAGATGTTTTTGTGGATATCCTGATTCAATCGGATTTTGAAATTGCTTTTGAGGCATTTACCGTAATAGAAAATTTTACTGGCAAAATTGATGAGGACTTAAAAATCCTTCAACAAGATAAATTAAAAGATGCAATTCCAACTGCAGCTGAAGAAGTTAAAGGAATGATTCATGAATGTATTCACATTCTAGATCAATTTTAAAAAGTAAAGGCTGAATCGAACGATTCAGCCTTTACTTTTTTTATATTATAACATCTTTCGTATTGTTCGAAAAATACTTCATGAATTGTGCCCTTTCATACAAAGCCGAATCTGGAATATTTCCATAACTCAAATTTCCTCTAAATTCGTCTACTTTTTTAAATTCCTTCTTGCTCATCCAGGCCGAAATTTCTTCTAAAATTTTAGTAATCTGATCGAAACCATTCTCATACACAGTAGAACAAATTTGAACTACTTTTGCACCTGCTAATAATTGTTTAATGGCAGCTTCTCCACTATGAATACCTGTTGAAGCAGCAATATCAATTCCTTTAATTTTATCGGATAACATTCCAACCCAACGAAGAGATCTACGAATATCACCGGCCGTACTAAGTACTTCGGCACTTGTAATCTTCATATCTTCTATATTAATATCGGGCTCGTAAAATCTATTGAATAAAACTAAAGAATCGGCTCCTTCGGCATTTAATCGATTTGCCACCGAAAATAAATTAGTAAAATACATTCCTAATTTCATTGATACCGGAATACTAACTTCCTTTTTAACAGCAGTAAAAATATCGAAGTAAAGCTGTTCATAATCAGCAGAACTCATATTTCTGTCGTTAGGTACAATAAATGCATTTAGTTCAATTGCATCGGCACCAGCTTTTTCAATTTCTTTTGCAAAATGAGTCCAGTCCGAAGACGAAACACAATTAATACTTGCAATTACAGGAATAGAAACTGCCTCTTTTGCTTCCTTTATTAAAGTAAGATAATTTGATACCGAATTGCCTTTTACATAGTTTTTAATATAATCTTCGGCTTCAGGATAATCAACATTAACAGAATCTTTGCTGATAAGGTGATGTGCTTCGTTGGTAATTTGCTCTTCGAACAATGATTTAAGAACTACAGCTCCTGCTCCTTTTTCTTCAATTATTTTAATTTTTCTTACCGAATTAGTAAGACCTGAACTACTGATAATTACGGGATTTTTTAATTTCAATCCCATATAAGTGGTTTCAAGATTTATCATAGTATTATAAATTTTATAGTATTTCAAACGTTAACAAACAAATATAATGATTTAAATATAGAATCACTATTGTCAATAATTAGTTTCAATTATAACTTGTTAAAAAATTAACGAGCACCAAAAATAGTGCTTCCAATTCTTATTAAAGTACTTCCCGTTTCTATGGCAATTTTGTAGTCGCCCGACATTCCCATAGATATTTCCTTAAAACTATTATTAATCGCAAAATTATTAAGTTTAAGCTGCTCGAAAATAGATTTTAAATTATTAAATTCCTTTTTTACCTGAACTTCGTTATGAGTAAAAGTTGCCATTCCCATAACACCCGTAATTCGAATATTTTCGAGTAATTTAAAATCATCCGAATTTAATATTTCCTGAGCTTCTTCGATAGATAAGCCAAATTTAGTTTGCTCTTCGGCAATATGAAATTGCAATAAACAATCAATAATTCTATTATTTTTTTTTGCCTGCTTATTAATTTCTTTTAACAACTTAATACTATCTACAGCATGAATTAAACTTACAAAAGGAGCAATGTATTTAACTTTATTAGTCTGTAAATGTCCAATAAAATGCCATTGAATATCCTTAGGTAACTCATTATATTTTCGTGCTAATTCTTGAGGTTTATTCTCCCCAAAAATTTTATATCCACCCTCATAAGCTTCCATTATATCTTCATTGGGCTTAGTTTTAGAAACAGCAACCAATCTTACATGCTTAGGAATAGATTCCAGTATTCCGTTAATTTTCTGAGGTATACTCATGCCAGTATTGTATTTTTATATTGAAAACTCAAAATTACAATTTTTCAGCTTTAATACGATACCAAAATAAACAATTAATTATCGTCAGAAAGAATAAAACCTACACCGTGTACATTCTCAATTTTAACCTGCGGATCTGGTTTTAAATGTTTTCGTAGTTTAGTAATAAAAACATCTAGGCTACGTCCCATAAAGTAATCATTCTCACCCCAAACTTTAACCAAAATATCCTCTCTTCTAAGAACATTATTTTTACTTTGCAAAAGTAAATACAATACCTCTCCTTCTTTTTGAGTGATTCGAGAAACTTTTCCCTTAAGAGTTAGGGTTAAATTAATATGATTGTATTCAAAATTGCCTAGTTTAAACTGCATCTCAGAAGAATCTGCTGATTTAGAACGTCTTAAAACAGCTTTAATTCTTCGTACTAGTTCTTCCTCATCAAAAGGCTTGGTTATATAGTCATCTCCTCCTAAATCAAATCCTTTTAACTTATCCTCTTTTAGCGATTTTGCAGTTAAAAAAATAATAGGAATATCCTGATTTATTTTTCTAATTTTTTGGCCCAAAGAAAAACCATCCATTTTTGGCAACATTACATCTAAAATACATAAGTTAAAACTTGATTTAGAAAATTCCTGAAACCCTTCTTCCCCATCTCGGGCAAGAGTAATTAAAAATCCTTCCATTTCCAGAAAGTCTTTTAGTATTTTGCCAAGGTTTATATCATCCTCGACCAAAAGAATATTTTTTTCTAAACTTGTACTCATAGTAAATTATGCTTGAGGTAGAATAACAGTAAATGTACTTCCAATATTTCGTTTACTCCAAACATTTATGGAGCCTTTATGAGCATCAACTATCATTCTCGAATACGATAATCCAATGCCAAAACCTTTTACATCGTGTCTATCTCCTGTTGGAGCACGATAATAACGGTCAAAAATATGTTTTTGCTCTTCTTTTGTCATGCCTATTCCTTTATCCGATACACTTACTAAAAGATTAGCATTAATATTTTTTGTTTCAATTTTAATTTCAGGTTTTTCCTTCGAATATTTAAGGGCATTATCAAGTAAATTGATCATCACATTTTGAATTAGTTCCGAATCCCCTTTTATTAAATCATTAGCAGCTTTAGTGTCTAAAATTATACTCCCATTACATTCGACTATTCGAACCGACATAGATTCTAAACACTCCTCTAAAATAGAATGCAAATAAAATGAATTTAAATTTATATTTAATTCACCTCTTTCTATGCAGGATAATTTTAATAATTGATCTATTTGTTTTGTTAACCGCTTATTTTCTAAAGAAATCATATTAGCATAACGAATAACCTGCTTACTTTCTGAATAAACCTTTTCTCGCCCAAGCATTTTTCCAGCCAATGCAATAGTGGCCATGGGAGTTTTAAACTCATGGGCAATATTATTAATCAGATCGGTTGTTCTTCCTAATATTTTTTTATCCTTAATTAAGGTAAATACAGTTATTCCAAAAAACAGAAACAATATCAATATTAATATCATAGAAGATAAAAACATACTTCCCATACTATCCATCAGGTTCTGCTCCCGTTTTTGGAAATATACATTCAACACAGCTTTATCGTGACTAAGAGCTTTCCTTAAACTGTAGTAAAAACATTTGCTCCGGGGTTGCTCATCTGCTGTTGTTAATACTTCGATATTATAAGGCGATTGAATTTGATAATTCCTAAATTGTTCCTTAATAATAGAATCTAGCCGATTTACTTCAGACTCTAACTGAGCACTATCATCTGCATCGAACTTTGTTTTATGCATACAAGCACTCATAGTTTCACAACTTTGTCGGTCTTTCATAAACTCATCAACCGACTCATGCAAAGCCATACCAACCCTGTGGTTAAATTGCTCCTCATTCAAACTTCTTGCTCTGTTAATCCATCTAATTTGAATTAAGAGTAACAAAACTAAAGTTATAACCGATACAATTACAAATATCTGTGTTCGGTAGATGCTTGCTTTATCTTTAATTTGTCTGAAAAAAATATTCATGTGCTATTAACTGAACTACTATGTTTTGCGGGATTATTAACAATTCAAAGGTAGCTTATTTTTTAAAAGATTTACATGCATTAACAATTCATTAACAGCAGATTTTAAGATCTTTTATTTTCTTTATAGCACAATTCAATAATAACTAAAACAGATTAATAAACATTTTAAATTCAAATATCATGAAAAAATTATTATTTAGCCTTTTACTTGTTTTTGCAATAAGTTCAGTAACTATTGCCAGCTCACCAGTAATTTTAGACAATAGCAAGGATGTAGAATTAACTCAAAAGCAAGAGCAGAAAAAAACTGATAAAAAGAAAGAAAAAGCCTGTTGCTCAAAAGAAGCTAAAGCCGATAAAAAAGCTTGTTGCTCGAAAGAAGCTAAAGCTAATAAAAAAGCATGCAGTTCTTCTAAAGAATGCAGTAAAACAGCAAAAGCAGATTCGAAATGTAAAACTGATTGTAAAAAAGATTGTAATAGTAAAGCAACTGCTAAAAAATGCGATACAAACTGCAAAAAAGAATGTTGTAAAAAGTCATAAACCTGCTTTTTATAAATTTAAAACCTCTTGAAGTAATTCGGGAGGTTTTTTTATGCAATTTGGTACAATTTATGTGCAATTATTTGAGTTTAATAGATAAATAATTCACAAAATGAAAAAACAAATTTTATTTCTACTTGGTTTATTTCTATGTTCGATACCACAAGCACAGAATGTTGAACGCTATATGCAATATCATGACAAAGGAAGAATGCTAATTTTAGAAGGTAAATATCAATCTGCAATTCCTTATTTGGATACCGCAATAAATATTATGCCTTATTATCCAGCTATATTTCTAGATCGTGGATATGCAAAAATGCAGGTCAAACAATACAATAAGGCCATTAGTGATTTTACTCATGTATTAAATAAAAAACCATATATGACTGAAGCTCGTCTCCAAAGAGGTATGGCTTATTATCATATAAATCGTTTAGATGAATCGGAACAGGATTTATTACAGGTTGTTAATTCGAATCCTTCAAAAAGTAGAGAACTTATTGTATATCTCGACAACATCCAAGAAGAAAGAAGGCTTAATATGGAAAAAAATAAGCAAACACTTTATCAATTACGACTTACTGCCGAAAATGAAAGAATGAGAAGAGCTAGGCATCGCGAAGAGGTAATTTGGAATTCTGTTGTTCCTCTTGCATTCTGGACTACTGTTTTTTTAACATGGTAATTCTATCTTAAACTGAATCGAAGCGGTTTCGTTTATAAGAGATCGATTTACCTGCAATTCGTATTTTTTTATGATCAGGTATATTAGAATTACCCATTTTTAATCGTAATTTTTCTATACTATCTATCGATCCTACAACAGTTAAGATATCACCTAAGCGCAATCGGGTAAAACCTGTAGATATTAAAGTATTTTGGTTGCGTTTGGTAGCCAGTATAATAAGGTCGGTAGGAATTTGTAAATCTCGAATTGCAACATCATGTAATTCGGGATTTTGCATTTCCAAATCGATTGTATCTTGATTCTCTTCCATTCCTAAAAATAATGATGTTGCGAGCGGTGAACGAACCAAATGATCCAACAAACTAACCATAAGTGTAGATGGCTCTATGATAAGTGCTCCTAACTCATGAAATTTTTTAACAAAGCTCCTTTCCTGAACTCTCACAACCACATCTCTGGTGCCCAAATGCTCATAGGCCAGTTCACAAACTTTTAAATTATCCTCATCCTCGTTCAACAAAACCAAAGTATCTGCACGCTGAGCTTCAATCTTATTTAATTCTTCCAAGGAAATATCGTTAATATGAACCACTTGTACCCCTTTGTACTCCCGCTTAGCTTTTGCCTCATCTCTGGTAACTAACTTTACATTCCACTCATGATCGATAAGCTGTCGAGCCAAAGCTAAAGACTGCCCTTCCAAGCCAAAAATAATTGCATTTTTCACTTTATTTTCGTGCTGTAAAACTCTTTGCTTATGACTTTCGCCCACATAAAGAATAGACCATTTAAACAATGGAGGTCCTACTATTTCGTTAAGAACAATTACTGCAATTAAAATAGTAGAAAACTCGCTACCCCAAGTTGGATATTTGCCAGCTATAACCGATACAAGACCAATTGCAACTCCTGCCTGAGTAACAAAAGGCATCCAAAACACTTTGTTATATCGAATAGGATTACCTCCTAAAGCTCCTCCGATATAGGCTCCTATTCCAATACTTACAAGCCTTATAATAAAAAATAAAAGAGCTATATCCCAAACATTAGGTAAAACATCTAGTTTTATTGATACTCCTGTTAATGTATAAAACACGACATAAATAAAAGGCACTACCATTTCTATAATACGAGTAAACTCTCTTCTGCTATTTCCAAAATTAACAGCAACAAAACTTCCTAAAATACAAATTAACAAAGGTTCAATATAAATATCGAAACCTAACCAAATTAAACTTTTATTATGGACTAAAGATGCAAGCAAATAAATACTATATCCCGATAAAACGAGTACAACTGCTTTTATATGGGTTGTTATCTTTAAGGATAAAATTAAAATCATAAATTGTCCTAAGACAAATCCCAGCAAAACTGATAAACACAATTCTCCCACAAGAATAATTACCAACCAAATATCAAAAGGAACACCTGTAATAAGCACATCGGCCACAGCAAAACATATTGTAAAAAGAATAATAACCAATACATCTTTAATTACTGTAACCCCTATTGCTGTTTGAGTAAAAGGCCCCTTGGCTCGCAATTCGTTAATAACCGCAATGGCAGAAGCTGGTGAACGAGTAACAAACACGGTTCCCATTAATAAGGCAATTGCCATTTTATATTCAAAAGACATATTTGCCATAAACTGAATGCGCTCTGATATGAGAAGAACCACAGCAATACTTATTCCGAATGTAAAAACCAATTGCCCAATAGTCATCCACCGAATACTTCTCATTCTCCCCTTTAATTCTTTGAGATATAATTCGGCACCTGCTGCAAATGCAATAAACGACAAGGAAATTTCATTTACAAAAGACAATTTAGAAATGGCTTCTTTTGGCACTAAATCTAAAACAAAAGGACCCGATACAATTCCTATAAAAAGCAAGCCAGTTATTACCGGCAATTTTACTTTTGGAAAGTACTTTGCAATTCTGCTTGCTGCAACAGAAACAATTATAAAGCCAGCAAGTATGATCCCTATCTCCGCCACTTCATTCATGCATTATTTTTTTAAGTTATGCTTAATTAACTATAATACAGGTAGCATATCCATCATATCTAAAAATGAATCTATTTTAAGATACTGAATAATCTTAATTCATGCAATTTTCATCATTATGCTGAAACGAATAATTGTGTTCACTAACGAACACCTTATGTACGATTATCTACAATAGTTTACTAAATTTTACCACACTAAAATTACTTAAAGCACTATACTACTGCACCTAACAACTCATGGCATAAATCCTGAGTATAAAATAATAGCAACTATATCATTATTCTTATTTGTGATTTGAATCACATATACAAATAGCTTTAAAACGATTAATTCTAGCAAGTATGAAAACCTTACGATATTTTCTAAAGCTGCAACTTGCACTATTCTTATTGGGACTAAGCATTCCAATGGGAATTTGTCAGATATATTCTCCTAAGGAAATAAAGACCATTTTTATAGAAACATCGCAATTATCTTCTAAAGATAATGGCTTGCTTTGGGGACATAGTTTAGATGTTCCAATTCTTTTGGTTGATAAAGAAAATAGAACGATTTATGCCAATAAAAATTCTTCTGCTTTAAATTTAACAGAAGAGAATGGTTTTTTTAAAGGTTTGCTCCCACAAATAATATCAGTGAAAAAAGGACCTGTAAAAATAGGTAAGCACATTTGGGCTTTAATTCCTCTTCCTCTTCCTAAAGATAAAATTGAAAGACAATGTATTATTTTACATGAAGCATTTCATTGTTTACAACCTAAGCTGGATTTAAATCCTATTCCATACAAAAATCAGCACATGAAAGAGATGGAAGCAAGAGTTTGGTTAAAACTTGAATGGAAAGCTTTGGATTTAGCGCTTAATGCTGAAGGTAGAAATAGAATACAGGCAATTACTGATGCGATTTGCTTTAGAAAATACCGAAGAGCCATTTTTTCTGATTGCAAAGCTTGTGAAAATCGATTTGAAATTCATGAAGGAATGGCTGAATATACTGCAAATAAGATTTGCCGTACTAAAGAATCATTCAAAAAATATTTGCATACAAAACTTGAATGTTTATGGAAATCTTCCTCCTTCGTAAACTGCTTTGCCTACTATTCTGGACCTGTATATGCATATCTATTAGACGAAAGCGGCATTAACTGGCGCACCCATTTAAGTGCAAAAGACGACATTGCTTTAATCGCACAGTCGGCTTACCACATTACACTTCCCTTCGACTTATTTATGGAAGCCGAAGAAAGATCGGTTTTATACGGCGGAGCACAAATTTTAGGTGAAGAATTAGACCGCAAAATAGAGTTGTAATGTTTTAATAATCAGACCTTAAAAATTAATTAAGGGCAACATTACTGCTGCCCTTTTTTACTATTTACATTGCAGTTTTCTTTCCTTAACTTTATGGTACATCAAAAAAATAAGGTATGAACATTTTATTGGAACAAGGCTGGAGTGAAATAGATAGTAAATTAGTTAAAAACTACGTTTTTCAAGGATTTTCTCAAGCCATACATTTTATCAACTCTGTTGCTTCCGAAGCTGAAAAAACAAACCATCATCCTGATATTAAACTATATAAACACAGGAATGTTAGAATTAGCTTAACCACTTATTCTAAAAGAAGAATAACAAACAAAGATATTCTGCTAGCCAAACAAATTGATCAAATATATGAATCTAAGGTATTTTCTATCTAATTACAATTCCCTGATTATATGTTCCTAATATGGTCATTTCTTTTGCTGTATCTGATATTTTATTCATGACAGTTTTAAACTGACTAGGAAATTCAAATTCCAAATCGACATGAAAAAAATACTCCCAGTTAATTCCGGGAATTGGCAAAGACTGAATTTTAGATAAATTTATATCTGCTTTCGAAAAACAATCGAGAATATAAGATAAGCTGCCAGGCTCATGGCTTGTACTAAAATATAGAGATGCTTTGGTAAAACCACCATTAGGTACAACATCTTTTTTTCGTTTTAAAATAAAAAATCGAGTTTGATTATTTTTAATACTTTCAATCTGTTCAGCTAAAATTTCCAGATTATACAAATGTGATGGTAAATCTCCGGCGATTGCACCAATACCTTCCCATTGGTTTTCACGAATATTTCGGGCACTAATTGCTGTATCTTCGGTTTCGACCAATCTAATTTGCGGATAATCTCTAAAAAATGCTCTACATTGATTAATTGCCATTGGATGCGAATGAACCTCTATTAAATCCTCGATTTTTTGCCCTGGCAGTGCCATTAAATTTTGTTTTATTCGCAAATAAATTTCCCCTTCGATTACCAAACCCGAATCTTGTAACAAACCATAATTTTGTAATATACTTCCGGCAATTGAATTTTCAATGGCCATAATTCCACCATCACAAACTGCTTCATCATTTACCAGATCTATTAATTTAGCAAAATTCTCTGCTGGAATTATTTCAACATCTTCTCCATAGTATGCATTTGCAGCAATATGATGAAAACAGCCTTCTACTCCTTGAATAACAATTCTTCTTTTGTCCATGGTTATTTTGGTTATTGTTAGATTTTAATCAAAAAAAAAGTCCTGTTTAAAACAGGACTCATTTATGTGTTTTTATAATTTACACTGTAAGAATCCTGTCTCTCTCATTACCAAAAAAGAAAAAGCTAAAAAAGAAACTATGGAAAAATACAGTCGGCATAATATAAAAAAAAAGAGCCTTAAAAAAGGCTCAGTAAATATTTTATCACATACAAAACCTTTTCTAACATCTACTGCTAAAAAAGAAAAATCGTTTCGTATATATGTAATTTGTCATTTTTTAATTCTTTAATAGACCAAAGGTAAAAAAATATTTTAATAATCAAGCTTCATCTAAAATTTGAAGTTTCATAACTAGCTGTAAAATTCACAAAAACTTGTTTACTTTTCATTTAACAAATCGATAACAGTATAGAAATTTATTTTTCAATCAATTGTAGTATATTTAATACTAATTAGTCTTTTAATATATAACAATATGATTACAAAACAATTCATTCTCCTAACACTTGTCATTTTAACCTTTAGCTCTTTGTATTCTCAGGAAATAAAAACAGTTGATTTTAAAGAACTTGAACCAAAATTTAATATCAGAAACGATACAACTTACGTGATTAACTTTTGGGCTATGTGGTGTAAACCTTGTGTAGAAGAGCTTCCCGAATTTGAACATATCAGGAAAATATATCAGAATAAAAAAGTTAAAGTATTACTAATTAGTATGGATTTTGGATCGAATGTAGAAAAACGATTGGTTAAATTTCTTGATAAAAAAGGAATTAATGTTGAAGTTATTATTCTTGACGATCCTGATGCAAACAGCTGGGTTGGCAAGGTAAATGAAAAATGGGATGGTGCACTACCTGCAACAGTAGTGTATAAGAAAGACAAGGAAAAATTCTTTGCCGGAAAAGTTACCTACTCCCAACTTGCTAAAACTATCGATCAAATAAGTAATTAATCAATTTAAAATTAAAAAAAATGAAAAAGTTATTATCAATAGCAGTCTTATTGCTATCCGTTATTGCCATTCAGGCACAAGCTTATAAGGTGGGTGATACAGCCTCCGATTTTAAATTAAAAAATATTGACGGAAAAAAAGTTTCAATGGCTGACTACAAAGATGCCAAAGGTTTTATTGTAATTTTCACATGTAATCATTGTCCTTATTCTGTTGCCTATGAAGATAGAATTATTGAAATTGATAAAAAATACAAATCTAAAGGATACCCGGTTATTGCGATTAATCCTAACGACCCAGACTTATATCCTAGCGATTCTTTTGAAAATATGATTAAAAGATCGAAAGAAAAAGGCTTTACATTTCCTTATGTAATTGACGAAACTCAGGAAGTTTATAAAAAATATGGAGCTACCAAAACCCCTCATGTTTTTATTCTTAGCAATAATAAAGGGAAATATACTGTAGAATATATTGGTGCAATAGATAACAACTACAAAGATGAATCGAAAGTTACAGAACACTATATTAATGATGCCGTTGATGCATTACTACAAAACTCAAAACCAAAAATAACTTCTACTAAAGCAATTGGCTGCGGAATTAAAAGCAAATAACCAATTAAATATTTATAAAAATAAAGCCTGAAAATAAACTTATTTTCAGGCTTTATTTTTATTGGTAAGCTTTCTTATTCGGCTATTTTTAATGATAATTTTCCCACTACTCTGCCCGATTCGCTGTATTGATGCGCCGCAGCAACATTAGCAATATCATAAGATTTATCGATATGAGTTTTTATTAAACCTGCATCTACAAAATCGGCAAGTAATTCTAAATCTTTCTTGTTTTCATGAACAAATATTTTCTTCATTTTTCTCGAATTCATAATATTATGAATCGAACCCAAAATCAGTATATTAAAAGAAGGTAAAGTTGTAATATAAACGCCTCCTCTGTGCAAAATATGCTTTACCTTTCCGAACTCAAGATTCCCAACTACATCGAAGAGAATATCAAATTCTTTTTGTTCATTTTCAATCCTTTCACTTTGATAATTAATAAACCGATCAACGCCTAATTCTTTTGCAAATTTAATATTTCGCGGACTACATACTCCTGTTACCTTACAAGCAAAAGCTTTTGCTATTTGCACCGCAAAAGATCCAACTCCACCTGTACATCCATTTATTAAAACATTATTTCCTTTCTTAATTTTCCCCATATCTCGTAAAGCCTGAAGAGCTGTTAAGCCAGCCAATGGAAGTGTTGCAGCTTGTTCAAAGCTCATTTTTTGTGGTTTTAGTGCCAAATGATCAGCGGTAGTAGCTACATACTCGGCATAAGCACCATTCTTTAAAATATCAACTTTACCAAACACCTCATCGCCTGGTCTGAAAAATTGAACATTTTTACCTACTTTGAGAACTCTACCCGCAATATCACCACCCAAAATACAAGGTAATTTTTTCCGCATAAAAAACTTTAGCTTCCCCTTCCTCATCTTCCAATCGATAGGATTTATCGATGAAGCATACACTTCAACCAATACTTGATTATCATTAATTATGGGTCTATCCAAATTAATTAACTCCAACACATCCGGAGCACCATATTTTCGCATAACAACAGCTTTCATAACGGATGATTATCAAATTAATAAGTATTGTTCTTTAATTCTCTAATCAAGTTACAACAAGTTGATATTAAATTCAAGCAATTGAACTAAAGTTTCTAGATCTAATTGGGCTCAATTAAATAGGTAATTTCAACATTATCGCTTAACTCTATTGGATCAGGATTTGTAAATGATTGATTATCTCCTCTTCCCATTTTAGCAGTTCTAATTTCTGTCATATATTGCTTAGGACCGGAAACATAAGGCGACATTCCGTAATTAATATTTGTGATTTTAAACAGCTTATTTTCGGAGGCTTTAGCAATTACTTCTGCCTTTAATTTTGCATCGGCAACAGCTCCTCTAATTAATTTATGTTCTACTGATTTTAACAATTCCGGACTTAAACCATAAGCCACCTGATAATTCATACTAACACCAGATTTTTTTAAAACCTCTAAACATTCATGAATTAGTTTTGCTTTCGAATTTAATTGTAGTTTAATATTATAGGTAGCACGATAACCGTCGGGAACAGATCTTCCCCCCGAATAAGTTTTCTCCTCATTTACTCTTTGTCCTACATCATGAATTTCTAAATTTTCAATCGATGCTATTTTTAAATCCGTTTTCAACTTATTTACAGCATTAAAGTTAGCCTCAACACAATCAGTGTACTCCAACTCTTTACTACTAATTGTAATGGATATATTTACAATATCTGGCAATTGAAATATTTTACTTTCTCCTTTTACATTTAGCTTTGCGGGCAATACCTGTGCCGAAAGAAAACCAGCACACATACATACAAATAGGAAAACAAATACAATTTTTTTCATTATTATTTATTTTTAACTTCTTAAATAATATCTGCATAACAATTTATGCTACAATAAGTAATTTATTCTAATTTGGTCCAATCACCATCGAATAAAAGGAGGTCCAATTTTTTTCGGTCTTTCGCCGATGATTCCAATTCCTGTAAACTTTCTGGAAGCTGAAGTGGATCGCCAAGATAACCAATTGCAAGCATGCTTACAATATCAAAATTATTGGGCACCTCGAAAAGCTCTCTGGCCTTTTCGGGCGAAAAACCAGCCATTTGGTGAACATACAATCCCATGCTTGTTGCCTGCAAAGACATATTTCCAATGGCTAAACCCAAATCGTATCGAGCATAGGTGTTTTCTTTATTATTTTTTGCGAACTTCTTTGACGATAATGCCAAAATAATCATTGGTGCAGTTTTTACCCACATCTGATTAAACTCGACTAAGCAAGATAAAAGTTGTTCATACCTTTCAGGATAATCTTTAGTTCCATAAATAAAACGCCAGGGTTGTTCATTAAAACATGAAGGAGCATACGAGGCTGCTAAAAACAATTGCTTAATTTTCTCTTTTTCAATTCCTTTATCTGCAAAAGATCTAGGACTCCATCTATTCTTTATTAATTCGTGAACTTTTTCTGACATAGCTTAAAATATTTTGTAGTGATATCTATTTTTATTTTCTGTTAGAATCAATTTTTAAACCATTATATTCTTTTTTATGGTTAGCTATAAGTGAATATCCAATTTTAACCTGAAACCATTAGACTGTTATATCGTAACATTTGCCAATTGATTTTCTCATGTTTGAATATAGCTTTTTTTTAACAATTATTAAGGACTTACTAGTATTTTATTCTATATATTTGGACTGATTAAAACTCGATTAACCGAATTCATAATAAATGAAAGCTAGCGTTTTTTTATTAATACCTCTGCTACTATTTATGTTGATAGTGGATATCTATTCCTATCGTGGCATAAAGCCTCTGATTGCAAAAATTAAATATTCAATTGCAAGACAATCGTTAAAGATATTTTTCTGGGGAATTTCAATCTTAATATTTAGTGCTTTTTGCCTATTTATGTTTGGCATAAAACATGTAAAACAATCCGAATCCTATATTTATGTGGGATATCTGGTAGCCGCTTTTTCATTGTTTTATATTCCAAAATTTGTATTTATACTTTTCGTTTTAATAAAAGATATACAAAAGGCGATGATGAGAACCATTAAATGGTTTAGTGAAAGAAAGAATAAAAGTGTACCACAATTAAATTCGAAAAACAAAATGGAGAGATCCGAATTTTTATATCAAATGGGTTTGATATTAGCTGCAATCCCTTTTGCATCTATACTTTATGGAGTAACCAAAGGAAAGTTCAACTTTAGGGTTATGCGCGAAAAAATCCGTTTCCCAAACCTACCAGCATCATTTAAAGGATTAAAAATTGTTCAGATATCGGATATGCACTTGGGCAGTTTTAATAAAAATTATGAAAAAATTGAAAAAGCCGTTGAATTAATAAATGAACAGGAAGCAGATTTAATACTTTTTACCGGAGATTTGGTAAATAATTTTGCCGAAGAAACTGATGGATGGGCACCTGTATTATCAAAAATGAAAGCCAAAATTGGAAAATATTCAGTTCTGGGAAATCACGATTATGGCGACTATTCTTACTGGAACTCTGCTGAAGATAAAGCTAAAAACCTTGCTGCCATAAAACATTTCCATAAAGAAATGGGGTTTCGTTTGCTATTGAACGAAACAGAAAATATTAGCTTTAAGGGTGAAGATATTGCATTGGTAGGAGTCGAAAACTGGGGTAAACCTCCTTTCCCTCAGCATGGCGATTTAAAAAAGGCAACCAAAGGACTTCAGCAGCCTTTTAAGATATTAATGAGTCACGATCCCTCTCATTGGGACGAAGAGGTAATAAAAACCTCAGATATTGATTTAACCTTTGCCGGACACACACATGGTATGCAGTTTGGAATTGAACGCGCAGGTATAAAATGGAGTCCGGTTCAATACAAATATCCACGCTGGGGCGGATTGTATCAGGAAGGAAAACAATATCTGTATGTGAACAGAGGTTTTGGATATATTGGTTTTCCTGGTAGAATAGGTATGCCACCAGAAATTACTGTGGTCGAATTGACATAAAATAAAAGAAACATTTAGATAATTTTATTTCTAGGAAATTTTAGCTTTTTTACTGGCTTTTTATGGCAAGGAATTAGGCTTTCCGAAATCTTAAATATTATTCAACAATACCCAAACATATCACCAGCTGCAATTGCTGGGAGCTTAAAAGTTAGTATGATATCAACAATTAGCGGAGCTATTCTATTTGCTATTGCCGGAATCTTCTGGATTTGCCTTCGTTATATGAACGCAAAAAAAGTAGAAGAACAAGTTTAAATTAATATTTTAAGATTACTTAAAGCCATAAATTCTTATCGAATTTATGGCTTTTATAATTGTAGATAAAACGCTAAAATTAATAAGACGATAAACTAAAGGATATCAGAAAATCGGCAAACATACTATTGCTTTGATTCTCGTAGCCAATACGAACCCCCACATCAACAGGAGCAGAAAAACGCAAGGCATGTAAATCTGTTCTTAGCTCAACTCCTCCCGATAGGTAATTATCATTAATTTGGAATATTCCCTCATCACTTTCAAAGCTTCTTTGCTGATATCCAAAATCTACAAAAGTATTCAATTTTACACGCTTAAAATAAGCCAATGGTCCTAAATTCCAATCGGGATAAAAGAGCGGCAAAGCATAATCGGCCCCCGCAGTAACTATATGTTTTCCATATAAATTTAACATTCCTCTCGGACTTTTTATAGAATTCGAAAATCGCGAATTAATTAATGATCGGTATTGGTACCCACCATACAATTTAAAACCATGGTGCTTTACCAAACCCGGAAAATACAAATATCCTTCGGCCGACCAGGTATTTCCCAATTCACGATCTCCAAAAGGGGTATTCCTATAGTTAAACTCGGCTATTTGTGCCCACTGATACTGAACATCCCGAGGAGCCATTTTTGCAATATTATATGCAAACAGCTGATACTCCATAATCTCCTGAGTAAATGACTGATCATCGAAATTATATTCTCCTAAGCCCAATGTATTAGATTGAGTTGTTGCCAGAGCTGTTGTATTTAAATTGGCAAATCGAGCAATATTATAAGTTATTTTTGGAATAATTTTGCGGCTATACTGTCCCGCAGAAATATTAAAAGGCAGACTTATGCTATTCTCCCACTCCCACTGTCGCCAATCAGTATTTACCAGAACAGTATCGGTTTGTTGCGGAGATATTCGCTCGGCTAAACTTGCATATTCGCTACTTTTATTGCCAAGGGTTAATTTAGAATCAATAATAGGGAACCATCCCCTGTAAGACAAATTTACATAAAACTGACCATTATCGAATCCTTCTTCTCGTCTATAACCAACTGTAGTCATTAATGAGCTTAGCTTATTTTGGCTGGCAAATGAAATTCCAATATCAGCTTCAGCATCTATTCCATCGATAAAAACAGGTGCCCAGGAATGAAAATTAAATAAATGAGTTAGCTTGGAATAATTTTTAACCTGATAGCGATTAAGATTTGTAGTATCTGGCTTTAATTTTTCTCCCAGTTGCTCCGAAAGCTTTTCAGCTAAAGGATATTTATAATACTCAGCTTTAAATTGTTTCCATTTAGAAGAATCAATTTTTGCAGAAACCAACAAATATCCGTCCGACGAATAATCTGAATAATAAATTCTACTATCCTTAGCAACAAAAGCATCTCTGGCACCAAATTTCGATGATGTTACCTGAAATATTTTACCTGTTTTAAGATCATAAGCAAATAAATTATCGATCCCCGTGAATGTAGCATTAAAATAAAGCATATTTTCTGCCACCACAGGATAAGACATATCGGCAAAAGCAGAGCTAAACAAAATATTTTTCTCCTTACTTTCAAGATTAATTTTCACCAAATGTTTTCCTTTCTCATTTAGAACAATTAGAACAATATTATTATCATCTATAAATTTAGGATTCTGAAAATATTCCTTCTCTCCAGCAATTATTTTTTTTGATATAAGCCCCGAGCTGGTGTTTATAACTACCAATTTATTATCACCTTTTTTGTCCGACTCAATCGCAGCAATTTGTTCTCCATTGGCATTAAAAGATGGTGCAAATAAAGAATTATCATTACAAATAACTTTTCTTTTCTCGTTTATGATGTCATAACAAACCAAAATACTTTTATCAGCTTTCTCCCAACGAATATCTTCTTTCGATTCGGCCCACACTAATTTTCCCTTACAATAATCGTAAGCAATATTAGATAAGTTACCAGGGATAAATATTTGTTTTGCGCTTCCATCAATCTTTTGTTTCTCAAAACAAAGCCCATCCGACAAGCCATATTTTAAATAAATAATATCGCCAGCTTCGGTTTGTTTCGGAAATCGCTTATTGGTATAATAATCACATCTTTTACTTATTGGTATAAATTCCGATTTACTAGTAGTCGCATCTTTTATCTTCCATTCCATGAGTAAATCTTCCATGGTATCGAAATAAAGCATAAGTTTTCCATCGGAATAGCTATTTTTCTCTTTTACCATTTCCCAATCAATCTCTTCCACCTTAATTCCAAGTTGCATTAATGTCTTTTGCTTTTCGTATAATAACTCGTAAACACTATCACGCTTTGTTTCAAGCACCTCTTTAATTCCATCGGCAAAACTTGTTATTCCATAAGGTTTTTTTGCTGTTTTATTTATAGCATTATCCCAAACTTTATCGCCATAATTAGTTCTGGCTTTTCCAACTAAATAATACCCCAATTTATACCTATCGGTGATAAAATCCTTATATGAACCATTTACTGCTTTATCGTAACAATATCTACCTTTCTCTAATAGTTGTGCTCTCAATTGCTGCTCGAATTCGGGCATACGACCTCTTCCCGATTCACTTAAAGAGGTTTCTGTACACACTGCATCTCCTTCTAAAAACCAAGGTGGAATATATAAACCAACTACAACAGCTGTAGCTTGTTGTCCAAAAATACAATTAAGTACCCGTGTAAAACCCTGTTCTATTTTATCTAGCTGAACAATGTGCCTATACTCGTGAGTAGCCAAATGATAGAGCCACAATTGTGCATTATTATCCTGCGACGAAGTAGTAAACATCTCCATACGCTTAGGTGCCCAGGCAACCATTCCATTCGAAGTAGCGCTATGAGTATGCATGATTAGCGAAAACTTTTTAGGTTTGTGACCTAAATTTTTTCCTCCTTTATTCAATAAATCTTCAAATATAGCAGCCACATATCTAGCTTTATGTTCCGATTCCTGAGGAAAAATTATTTGAAAATTACTGGTATTAATCTGTTTCCACTTAATGGATGCTGGATCCTGACCTGTATCAAAATATTGAGAATATCCTGATACTACCATGAAAATCAATATTATTGTATAAATTCCTTTTTTAAACATAGAATTAAATGTGATAACATTAAGGCTAACGAATAGTAAACAAATATACTTTAAACTAGATAATTTTTTATAATTGCTAGCAAAGGATCTTTAAAGATTAGTTCAATAATATACATCTCTCTATAAATCCAGCATACTTTTAACATTGCTCTTTATCTAAAAGG
Source organism: uncultured Marinifilum sp. (assembly GCF_963677195.1). Classification (NCBI taxonomy): domain Bacteria; kingdom Pseudomonadati; phylum Bacteroidota; class Bacteroidia; order Marinilabiliales; family Marinifilaceae; genus Marinifilum; species uncultured Marinifilum sp. The sequence continues at coordinate 2,580,384 of NZ_OY781918.1, read as the reverse complement.
ATATTCAGCTTATTTGGTTTGCAAAATTCATTTTCAATGTTGACCTTTGCACCTTAATTAAAATTGTTTCTGAATAGAAAGTTATTATGAGTAAAATTATTATTAAAACGCCGGAACAAATTGAAGGAATACGAAAAAGTTCTCAATTAGCCGGAAACACTTTAAAATATATCAGTAACTACGTTAAAGAAGGCGTTTCTACTCTATATCTTGATACATTAATAGAAAAATACATTAGAGATAATGGTGCTATTCCTGCACCTTTAAATTACCATGGATTTCCAAAATCATGCTGCATTTCGTTAAACGATGTAATTTGTCATGGTATTCCTGATGAAAAAACAATTCTGAAAGATGGTGATATTTTAAACATAGATGTTACCACTATTTTAGATGGATATTATGGCGATACAAGCACCATGTTTACAATTGGTAATGTTAGCGATGAAGCAATGAAATTAGTTGAAGATACAGAACATGCACTTTACTTGGGAATTGAACAGGTTAGAGCAGGAAACTATTTTGGAAACATTGGTTTTGGAATAGGACGATTTGCCAAAGCCAGAAAATATAGTGTGGTTTACGAATTTTGTGGTCATGGTGTTGGTGTAGAATTCCATGAAGAACCTCAGGTAGAACATATTTGTCCTCGTAACTCAGGTCCTAAAATGAAAGAAGGAATGATATTTACCATTGAACCAATGATTAATCTTGGAAAAGCTCGTGCTGTAGTTGATGAAAACGATGGTTGGACCGCAAGAACAATCGATAATAAACTTTCAGCACAATTCGAACATACCATTTTGGTTACCAAAGATGGTTACGAAATTTTATCGGATGTTGGAGATTACGAAATTTTCAGATAAAAATAATTCTCATAAATTTCTAAAATCTGATTTTAGAAACTAATACGAGTTATTAAAATATAAACCGTTTCGAATTAATTTTTGAGACGGTTCTTTTTTTACTCTATCTGTAGAATTATTTATACTATTTTAGCAAAATATTAAAACTAATGGAATGAAAAATGTAGCTGTTATTTTAGCTGGCGGTAGTGGTAAACGTATGGGCAGCACTCTTCCGAAACAATTTTTACCAATTGGCAATAAACCAATTATTCAACACAGTATAGAGGCTTTCTCAAATCATCCTCAAATTGATGAAATCTGTGTTGTGATTAATGCTGATTACCATAAGGAAATTAATCAGTTAATTACATCTAATCATATTCCTAAAGTAAAACACATACTAAGTGGAGGAAAAGAGCGCAGCAATTCGAGCCTTGCAGCTATTAATGCCTATGAAAAAGACAAAAATATTTACCTTATTTTTCATGATGCAGTTCGCCCCTTTGTTTCAAACAGAATTATTTCTGATGTGATTTCTGAACTACACAATGGAAAATCGGTAGCCGTAGCAATTCCCAGTAGCGATACTATTTTTTGCCTGAATAAAAATAATACTATTGAATCGGTTCCGCCAAGACAGAATTTAAGACGCGCGCAAACCCCACAGGCATTTGCTTATTCTACTATAAAAATGGCCTATGATAATGCTCTAAAAGATCCCAATTTTATTGCAAGCGACGATTGTGGTGTTGTTCTTAACTATTTGCCCAACGAAGCAATATTTATTGTGAAGGGAGAAGAAAAAAATATCAAAATTACTTTTGAAGGGGATTTGGAACTGGGGGAAAGTTTATTGAAAAAGGGATAAACAAAAATTTATTACGATCTAATTTATAATTTCACTTCTCCCTAAAAATAATGTCAGTTAAATATTAATTAAGCCATTTGCAACTTTAACATTCTGATGTTTTAAAGGGTATGTTTTACTATAATCTTTATAATGAAGCACTTATAATAGCTATATTTCTTGTTTTTTCTTAAAAAACGATTTCCATTTATTCTTCCTATATACTCTTGCCTTGTTCTCTTTATCGTATTTAATCAATAAAAAAACAGCCTCATCTTCATTTTTGTTGTTCATTTGAGCATACTTTCGGGCAACAATTTCTAATTCATCCTCATTAGCCCAAATTTGAGAAAAGTTTTTTAAGCCTTTTAGGTAATCCATTTTTTCGAATCGAAGACGATTAATATCAACTACTGAAAAATCGTACTTATCCTCTCCCTTCTTAGTAATTAAAATATTACCTCTGGAATAATCCAAATGGTGAATTCCATTTTTGTGAAGTTTCTCGTAGGTAAATAGAGCAAATTGTTTTAATATATTTTCTTTGTCAGGAAACTCAAAACCTATTACATCCCGAACTGTGAAATCATACTTATGATGAATAGATACATAATAACTCCTATTAAATAATCCGTTTTTCAAAAGCTGAACCACGGCAAGGGGCTCTGGAGTATTTGCTCCACGTTTCAACATTTCCATCCCGTAATCATAGGAATGTTTGGCTTTAGAACCGCGAAGCCAAGCATAAGCAACTTTATTAATAAAATGAGGTATTTTAAAGGACTTAACATTAATTATAAGTCCCTTTTCTTTAAAGATTTTAATTGTATTTCGACCTTTATAGATGCATTCACCTTCTTTCTCAAAAATATCATCTAATTTTTTAATAAAATCAATAAGAACAAAATAATCCTTATTAATAATGTAACGCATATTCTTATTAGACATTATCCCTTTCTCCCTCCTTAGTAAGTTCTGGCAAAATTTCTTTGATTTTGTTTGCAACACGTTCTCCTGCCCGACCATCTAATTTCTCAAACATTCTTTTATTTGCTACTTCTTGTTCTACTCTCTTTTGCTGAGCATTTTCAGATGCAAATTCGAGCATTTCCTCCAATTCATCAAATTCTTCTATCTGAAAACTAATAGAATTAATAATTTCCCTCACTTCAGGAACTGTTCTTTTTACTATTGGTGTTTTAAAAGTAACAATTGGTTTATGTAAGGCACACATTTCGGATAGAATGGAGCTTGTATCACCAACACAAATATCCGAAATCATTATATATGGAGTAATATTTTGTGTTTCAATATATTTAACTCCCAAAGTATTTTTGATGGTATTTTTAAAATTTTCTGAAGTCCAAATGTGTAATGATACCAACACATTATATTTCTCGGTAAAATTAGATAATTTATTATACCATTTATCGACTGCTGACAATTGAGATTTATCCCAAGTAGCTGAAAACAAAATTGTCTTTTTGTTCTTATCCAGATTTAATTCATCCTTTAACTCATCCAATACCTCTTTTGAATAAGTACCATTAAAGGCATCATCCATTTTAGGAAACCCCAAACCTACACCCGAAGTAATTCCAATTGCTTTGGCTTCTTCAACCTCTTTCGAACTGGTAAAATGAAATTGATTAAACATATTATGCCCTTTCACATTGGCGAAAGGTTTAAAATGATAAGCTCCATGATTTATTCCTATTTTAATAATTTTCGACTCCGGAAATAAATAACATGCTTGTCTACACATGATTACTCCTTTTGGAAATACAGGCATAACACGTGCTTTTATTCCTTGCTCGAGTAATTTCTTTTGTAACTTACCAGTTTTAGCAACAACAGGAATTGGTCGAAGTTGCCTTTGAACATTTTTAAATATTTCCAAATCCAATTCATTTGCACAATAAAATACTACCTCTTTCCTTTTCTTAAATAAATTAAGAACATTCCAAATCAATTTATAAGGAAACTTTACAACATAATATGTTAAAACCATCTACTCAGAATATTTAGTATTTCTTTGATAAGAATCCTTCTTTCTTTAATTTAATTTGAAAACCAACATTATCATCTAAGTATTTTCCATTATCAATAGCCATACTTGCTGAAAGTTGAAAAGGAAATTTTTCCCAATGAGGAAAAGTTACTTCCATTAAATAAGATTGCTGGGAAAGACCATCTGGATAAGTATAACTTTTAGAGTAATTCTCTTCCTGATTACCCTGCCCGTCGTTTACAAGAAATGCTCTACCATAATTATCTGAAAAAGTTAATAGAGTTCTGTATTTAAATTTACCAAGAGTACCTGTAATTCCGAAATGATGGGCTACTATGGCATTATTACTTATTCCATTAGCCAAACCATTACTAATTGCTGGAGTAAACAACGGAATACCTATTGTACGCTGATGACTTGTCCAGCCAGATCGAAATACCGAGTTTGAAAAATAACCATCAAAACCAATTACCGGCTCAATAGGATGATCTGGTCTTATGCTATATCCTCCCTGATCTTTTGTATAATAAAATTCATAAATAAAAGATGAAATCAATTTTGATTTTTTGAGCTTAATAAAAAATGTTAAATTCCAATCTTTCACCTTAGTAAGATGCCTAAAATCACCTGATTTATCTTCATAAATATTTTTCAAGCTTAAGACCGATTCGAATTCAGAATTTGAATAAGATAGATCAAAGCTATTTTGTCCAATATGATTTCCAGACTTATTATAGCTCTCATTTATTGATTGATTACCATCTTCATCAACCAATACCTTTCCTTCTCTTACAAGAACTGCATCCATAAAAGCATCAAAACCTCCTAAATCACCCCAAACTGGTGAGGTACCACCCCATTGAACGTAATGATCCAAACCAATTGTAAGAGACAATCCTTTTTCTTTTCCTATTCTTAAGAATGCACTTTTATGATGAATATTAGTTTTATCTACGTATCTATCATCATACATAATTCCATTGGAAAAACTCCCTTTTACCCACAACCACTTATTGGTAAATGGCAATGAAACAAAATCTTTTAACTGTAAATTTAATTCGGGATACATTCTGGCGTTACCAGAATAAAGCATATCTCCATTTGTAGCAGATAAACCATCATATTTTACTTCTTTGTGCTGCATTCCCAAGTCAACACTAAACTTTTTCCATCCTGCCGAAACATATAATTCATCAATAAAAAAATCAGTATTCCCTCCCTGACTTCCTATCAATGAAGTACCATAATTAAAATCGAATCCTTTTTTCCCGGGAGCAGGAGTACTGTATATTTTAAAGTTCGCAACAGCACTATTTTCATTAGGTATGGTACCATACTTATTACTTACCATCCAAAAGGGAAGAGAACTTTCTGAAGAAAACTGAGCCGACACTTCAGCCTCATAATTAATTTTTTTCTTTTGTCCAAAAAGAACATTAACCGATACACATAGCACGATTATCAAACAAATTTTTATTTTGTTCATTTTATTAATTAAATATTTTTTACAAAAGCCTTAACAATTTCTTTCATCGAAACCGATCCTATTTCTTCAAAAGGCACATTATTTGGCTGATAAAATTCAAAAGCTGAAATATCATCCATTGCACTTATTCCATTAAAAGAATCAATTCGGCAAATGTAGGCCAAATCGATTGTAAAAACAGATATTCCACCAAAAATATATTCATTAGGATATGACATAAAATAGCTCATATCCTGAATTTCTAAATCGAGTTCTTCTTTAATTTCTCGCTTAACTGCATGCTCTGCTGTTTCCTGTATATCGACAAAACCTCCAGGCAAATCGAGCATACCTTTATCGGGCTCAACAGCTCTTCTTGTTAAAAGAATCTCTCCTTTTTTATTTATTATTAATGCGGCAACTGCTGCAGAAGCATTTATATATAAATGAAACTGGCAAGTAGCGCATAAAAATGAATTATCCTCTTTATAATAAAACTCGGGACTTCCGCACTTAGGACAAAAGCCAATTACTTTACTGGGAAAAGTTGGACTCATTAAAATTATTTGTTTACTGGAACAGAATAAACCAGATCAAGAATTTTCTCTAATTCTTCAGCATCTACCTCATCGAACGATTCTAACTCTTTGGAATCTACATCGAAACATCCGATTACTTCTCCTTCTTGATTTCTTAAAGGCACCACAATCTCAGAATTTGTTGCCGAATTACAGGCAATATGTCCCGGAAACTCCTCTACATTAGGAACAACCAATGTTTTGTTCTGATTAATGGCTGCCCAGCAAACCCCAACATCTTTCTTTAATTTTTGACATGCTACCGGTCCCTGATATGATTCTACCAATAAATCCCCATCTCTCAACATATAAACCCCTGTCCAGAAATAATATTGCATTTTATGGTGTAAAATAGCTTCGATTGTTGCCAAACGTGATTTTACATTATCAGTAGTTCCTAAAATCCCCTGAAGTTGCTTATTTAATCTTTGATATTTTTTTCTTTTACTATCCTTTTTCATACAAATTCTTTATTATTCAGTTAAACAATCTGCAAACTCTTTAAATATTTACAGAAAACAAAGCTAAAAGAATGAGCTTTGTTTCGCAATAGAGTAAGCTTATTTTTACAGGAATTCTCATTTTAGTTTTATAAAGCCCTTTTATGTACCGTATTTTCATTCTATAGAATTCCTACTAAACTATTTAGATTAATAGTAAACTATCCTCTTATCAGATAAATCCCCTTAAATATTGCCGAATACTTATTAATTTAGTCGCAGTAAGCCATCAATTTCAAGTATTATTGAATGTATAAAAACACCTATTCCAGAATAAGCTAACCCAAACCTTACATATCGAGAGAAAGAGACATTCCTGATTTTAAGAATGTCTCTTTTTATTTTTTAGTAGCCAATAGCCCGACTGTCTTTATGTCTCAATGTATCAGCAGCTCCAATTAATCCATTTTCATTAATAAAAATATTCGCCATCATTCCAATTTGCTTTTGAGTCTTTATGATATGCCCCAAGCCGGTCATCTGCTCATTAACTTTCTTACTTATGGCTTGAGGTTCGGCATAAATTTTATCGGGCAACCATTGTGAATGAATCCGTGGCGCATTAACACATTGCTGAGCCTGCATACCAAACTCAACGGCATTTATAATATTCTGAAATACCGATGTAATTATTGTAGAACCTCCTGGAGATCCTAAAACCATATATAATTTGCCTTGTTTTTCAACAATGGTGGGAGTCATACTACTCAGCATCCTTTTTTCGGGCTGAATAGAATTAGCTACTCCTCCAAGTAAACCAAATTGATTGGGTACACCTGGCTTAATACTGAAATCATCCATTTCGTTATTTAAAAAGAATCCGGCTCCGTCAACTACCACTTTACTTCCGTAATTTCCATTTAATGTTGTAGTAACAGCTATGGCATTTCCATCTTTATCAACAATAGAAAAGTGAGTTGTCTCAAAACTTTCTATTAAATTAACCTTACCTGCTTTAATTTTTTGTGAATTCGACTTTTTACTTAAGCATATATCTGAAAATCTATCATTCAGATACTCGTTACTTAGAAGCTTTGTAACAGGAACTTCGAAAAAATCCGGATCTCCCAAATAACTGGCTCGGTCGGCATACACTCTACGTTCCAGCTCTGTAATAATATGTAAGTGTTCAAAAGAGGCAAACTTATACTGCTTAAGATTAAATTTCTCAGCTCCTTTTAACAACTGAATAAGTGCAATTCCTCCACTTGAAGGCGGAGGCATTGAAATAATCCGACAATCTCTATAATCTCCAACTAAGGCTGGTCGCCAAACCGAATGGTAAGTCTCCAAATCTTTTAAACTAAGAATTCCCTTTCCACGCTTAATTTCATCTACAATCAGTTGTGCAGTTTTTCCAGCATAAAATCCGTTTCGCTTATGGATTTGTATTCTTTTTAATGTTTCAGCTAAATCTGAATAGACAAGTGTATCACCCTTAGAAAAACCAGTATTCTTAAGGTATGGACATTTCTCTTTAGTAGGATTTTGAGCCAATATCCTATCCTGATATGCATTTAATTTCTCGGCTTCTAATTCGGTTAACACCACTCCCTTTTCAGCCAAATTAATAGCCGGCTGTATAAGCTTATTCCAATTCAGACGCCCATATTTTTTATGAAGCTCGCACATTCCATCTACAGAACCAGGAACTCCCACAGCCAAATTTCCATTCTGACTTAATCCGGCAAGTACATTACCCAGGCTATCCAGATACATTTTCTCGCTTGCAGCAAGAGGCGCTTTTTCACGAAAATCGAGGGTATTTAATTCTCCTTTTTTAGTACGAAGAACTGCAAATCCTCCTCCCCCAATATTTCCTGCTCGCGGATACACTACTGCCAAAGCAAACTGCACAGCAACAGCTGCATCGAAAGCATTGCCTCCTTGTTTTAGTATATCTAGTCCAACTTCTGATGCTAAAAAATGAGCAGTAACTACCATTCCCTTGCGATGCTTAACACTAGTCTTTTGCGTACATGAAAATACCCCAAGAATAACAAATAGAGCGATTAATACCCGCAAATACTTTTTTAAAATCATAGTAAAACAATTAGATTAATCCCTTAAAGATAACATAGCTTTGTGTTTTTTATTATTTGGCAAGATATTTTATAAACAAGTTAATCAACGATTTTTTTGGAAACAGTATTAAACAGATATATTGGTTAGTTAGACAAAAAAAAGGTGCCATACCGAGAGGCCACTGAAAAAGTCTCATAAATAATAAAAGCAGTAAAAAGATTGATTCATTCTTCTTTTTTACTGCTTTCTTTGTATGAGTATTTTTCAAATAACTTCTCATGTTAGCACAACAACAAAGCATATCATTTAGCTCCCATTCGGGGTTATACGACCTCATTATTCCCAAGGATAATATCCTGAGACAAATAAATGATTTGATTGATTTTACATTTATTTATGATGAGTTGTCTTCTAAATATTGTCAGGATAATGGGCGTACTGCAGAGAGTCCAATAAGGTTGTTTAAGTACCTCTTACTAAAAGTTATTTATAACGTTTCGGACGTAGATGTTGTTGAACGTTCAAGATTTGACATGTCGTTTAAGTACTTTTTAGGTATGGCTCCTGAGGAGGATGTAATTAATCCAAGTACGTTAACAAAATTTCGTCGTTTGCGACTTAAGGACACTAAATTGTTAAATCTTCTCATTGGCAAAACAGTTTCTATTGCTGTAGAAAAAGGAATAATCAAATCCACCTCTATTATTGTAGATGCTACTCATACAAAAAGTAGATCCAATCCCTTGTCTCCTATAGAAGTGTTAAAAAAAAGAGCAAAGTTGCTTCGAAAAATGATCTATAGTGTAGATGAAGATATAAAAGAGCAATTACCACAAAAGAACACAAATGATAATTTAGAGCTAGAGCTAAGCTACTGTTTGGATTTAGTAGATTTTATTTCTAAAAACGATGTCATTTCCAGTTACCCAAAAGTAAAAGAGAAAATAAATCATCTTCAAGAAATCATAGAAGATACCCAGCACAAGTATACTTTATCGAAAGATGAAGATGCACGAATTGGTCACAAATCAACAGACTCTTCCTTTTTCGGTTATAAAAGTCATATTGGAATGACAGAAGAACGTATCATAACAGCTGCAGTAATAACTTCTGGCGAAAAAGGCGATGGTCCTTTGTTACCTGAAATCATAGAGCAAAGCATTCAAAACGGAATAGAAAAAGTAGACACTGTCATTGGGGACTCTGCCTACTCAGGAAAAAGCAATTTAATTTATGGAAAAGAAAATGGCATACAAATAGTCTCAAAATTAAACCCGGCAATTACACAAGGTTTTAGAAAGGAGGAAGACAAATTTGAATTCAATAAAGATGCTGATATGTTTGTTTGTCCCGCAGGACATATGGCTATACGAAAAGCAAAGCAAGGAGCTAGAAAGACAAATCAAGTAATAGCCTACTATTTTGATGTCGAAAAATGTAAAGTCTGTTCACAAAGAGCAGGATGCTATAAAGATGGAGCCAAGAGTAAATCATATTCCGTTACAATAAACTCTAAAGAACATGAAAAACAGATAGAGTTTCAGAACTCAGAAGTCTTTAAAGAAAAATCAAAACATCGGTATAAGATAGAAGCTAAAAATGGAGAACTTAAAAACTCTCATGGCTTTGATCGAGCCACTTCATATGGTCTGGATTGTATGCAAATGCAAGGAGCATTGACAATATTTGCAGTAAATCTGAAAAGAATACTGAAACTGATGTAGGTAAAGCACATAATACCTTGCATTTTTTCCAAAACAAATCATTTCTGCCCATTTTCCGCCATTTAGAGCTAATCAAATATTAATCTCACAAAAAAACAAAGAAGGCAACATCTAGGTGTTTAGCCTATAAATTACCTTCTTTAATTTTTTTACTATCCTAAAACAGATAGTTTTTCAGTAGCCTCCATACCGACACCCTATCTTCTATTCCGACCAAATTTTACTTACCTGATTTATATACCATATTTTTCCAGACTCTCCTTTTATATAAGCTAAAAATTGCTTTTTGGTAATTTCAAGTGTGATGGAAGAATTAAGATCAAACTTATTAGAGTAGCATCCATTTTTCGAAAAATACTGTTTCTGTTTATTGTAAACATCCATCAATTCCATTTTCGCAGGATAATCTATATCAACAGAAGGCTTTTCTTTTTCACCACTTACCACTTTATTCGAAAATTCTACATACCCCCAGGTTTCGGGCTGATGCATAGCAATAACTCCCTGTGGAGACCAAACCCAATTGTGTTCTGGATAATGTTTTCCCGTTTCCGGATTTACTTTTTTACGGTATTTTCCATCAAGTACTTCCATATCCCAGTTTACCCTCGAGAAATTTACTCTCCATTGTTCTCCCTGTTTTGGTTTTCTTCCCTCAGCAGCACATTCTTTTAAAACATCCCAGGGAAAAGCTATTTCCAATGTCCATTTTTCATCTATATCATCTGAATTATTAAGGCTTCCATAAATTTTCACTGCCGATTGTAAACCTTTTATATCCCATGCGTTTATTGCAGGTGCTCCATCGCGATAGGGTTTGGCTAGCAGAAGATCCCAAACGGTATTCAGTGCATTCATTTCAAACTCGTAATACTGGTGATTGTCTCCCTGAGGATCGATAAAAACCTCAAAATCATTATCATAAAATACAACCGTATCGCGCTGTTTTAATTTTGCCCATATATGCGGTTCTTCTAGTTCGGCAGCTATATAAAAATACTCCTCATCCCATAGCATTTTTACTCTGGTTTTAAATTCGGGTTCCGGCTTTTTATCTCCTTCTATATCGGTAAAATAATCAGACCACTCTACATTTCCCCATTCCTCTTGGCTTAGCAATCCATCTATTTTTAGCAAAGCAGATGATTTATAGCACATATAAGATTCGGGATAATTTTGAGCAAACAAATTCCCGTAAATGCACAATACGAGAAATAAAACAGATAATTTCTTCATTTTAGATCATTTTTTTATCAATTTTCGAAGCTAATCTAAGCAATATTTTCATGATTATAAGCAGCCCTAATGCCCGAACAGAAAGGAAAAATAGCACAACTCCTCCCGAGTATCATAACTAAACAGGTTTAGTCGCGAATAAAATAATTTAATAATTCAGGCTATTATTATATTTTTAAAGCCTAATTTTAAAACAAACATCATGCTCGACATACTATTTAAGAGAAGAAGTGTAAGGCGATATGCCGATAAACAAATTGACAAAGATAAACTTGACCGCGTATTGCAAGCCGGACTATTAGCGCCATCCTCGAAAAGCAAATATCCATTCGATTTTGTTGTTTGCGATAAAGCTGATCTTAATCTGAAACTTTCGGAAAGCAAACCCATGGGTGCAAACTTTCTAAAATATGCGCCAACATCTGTTGTAATTACCGGCAACCAAGAATTAAGCGATGTGTGGATTGAAGACTGCTCTATTGCAGCTGGCTATATGCTTGCACAGGCCGAAAAAGAAAATCTAGGTGCCTGTTGGGTTCAGATTCGGGAACGCCCTCATAAGGATTTAATGGGAGCCGAAGAATATATTAAAAATTTACTGGGAATACCCAATTCTCACAGAGTTCTGGCAATAATTGCCTTAGGAAATAAAGATACCGAAAAAGAAGCCCGTGACGAATCTTTCCTAAAACGGGAGAAAATACATTTCAACAAATTTTAAAACAAAAACGGAAGCTTAATGGCTTCCGTTTTTTGTTCTTTCCTACTTTTATAATCCACTAAGAGTGTCGATTTTTAAGTACATCAACAACTTGCTCTAGCTTGTAATCTTTTGCAACTAAAAGTACCAAATAGTGGAACATTAGATCAGCAGCTTCTCCCATAAACAGCTCTTCATCATTATCTTTAGCTTCGATAACCAACTCCACAGCCTCTTCGCCAACTTTTTGAGCAATTTTATTAATTCCTTTCTGGAACAAACTTGCCGTATACGATTTTTCCGATAAATTTTTCTTTCTTTCTTCGATCACCTGCTGCAACTGCAATAAAAAATCAATTGAGCTCTCACGATTATCCTCGGCCCAACAAGTATCGGTACCTTTATGGCAAACCGGTCCTACTGGATCTACTTTAATTAATAAAGTATCATTATCACAATCCAGACTAAGATCTTTCAAATTTAAGAAATTACCACTCTCTTCTCCTTTGGTCCATAAACGTTGTTTGCTGCGACTAAAAAAGGTCACCTTTCCACTTTCGATAGTTTTTTCGTAGGATTCTTTACTCATGTACCCCAACATTAAAACCTTCTGTGTTTTAACATCTTGTATTATTGCAGGAACAAGTCCATCTCCTTTTTCAAAATCAATTTGATTTGTTAGATCTTTAAAATTCATTTGTTTTATATTATGTGGTTTGTTTATATCCTTGTTGGTATTCCTTTGTTTTTCAGATATTTCTTTAATTCTGGTATTTCAATCTCTTTGAAATGAAAAACACTTGCAGCCAATGCTGCATCTGCTTTCCCGTTTATAAATGTATCAGCAAAATGTTCCATATTTCCAGCTCCTCCCGAAGCAATTACAGGAATATTTACCATTTCAGATATCTTGGCTAAAGTCTCGTTTGCAAATCCATTTTTTGTTCCATCGTGATTCATAGAGGTAAACAATATTTCACCAGCGCCCAATTTTTCTACTTTCCGAATCCATTCAAACATGTCTATTCCTGTTGGAATCCTACCTCCATTCAGGTAAATCTCCCAATTGCCATCAACACATTTAGCATCGACAGCCACAACAACACACTGGCTGCCAAAACGCGAAGCCAAATCGGAAATAAGGTCAGGATTTCGAACTGCTGAAGAATTAATAGAGACCTTATCGGCTCCGGCATTTAGTAAAATCCCAACATCTTCGGAACTTGAAATTCCACCACCAACAGTAAAAGGAATATTTAGTTCTCTGGCCACTTTTTGAACCAGTTCAACCAAAGTTTTTCTCTTTTCGTGCGTAGCCGTGATATCCAAAAACACCAGCTCATCGGCTCCTTGTTCCGCATAGTAGGCCGCCAGTTCAACCGCATCTCCAGCATCGCGTAAATCAACAAAATTCACCCCTTTTACTGTTCTTCCGTCTTTTACATCCAAACAGGGTATTATTCTTTTCGATAACATAGGCTACTTTATAAATTCACTTACCAATTCGTTCATATCAATGCGTTCCTCGTAAATTGCTTTACCAATAATGACTCCCCAACAACCAATTTCGTTCAAAATACGAACATCATTTAATTCACCAACACCGCCACTAGCTACCAATTCCAAAGAAGGAAATTCTTCCATAATTCCTTTATACAGTTCAACTGCAGGCCCTTGTAACATGCCATCTTTCGAAATATCCGTACAAATAATTCTCTTTACACCTTGTTTCTGATATTTCTCCAAAAATTTATATAAATGATAATCGGAATCTTTCTGCCAACCCGAGATAGAAACCATTTCGTTTCGTACATCGGCACCCAAAATAATTTTTTCTGCTCCATAGCTTTCCAACCAGGATTCAAACAGTTCGGGATTCGACACCGCAATACTTCCTCCTGTAACCTGAGCAGCTCCCGACTCAAAAGCCAGCTTTATATCTTCGTCGGATTTTACTCCTCCTCCAAAATCAATTTTCAAATTTGTGCCTGTGGAAACCCTCTTCAATACTTCGGCATTACAAATATGTCCTGATTTTGCCCCTTCCAAATCTACCAGATGCAATCGGCTAATTCCAATTTTTTCGAATTCTTTTGCAATTTGCAAAGGGTCTTCGCTATACACTTTCTCGGTATCATAATCACCTTTGGTTAATCGTACACAACGTCCCTTAATGGTATCTATGGCTGGTATAATTTTAATTTTTCTCATCATTACAGATTAATAAAATTCTTTAAAATTTTTACTCCAAGCTCTCCCGATTTTTCGGGATGAAACTGGCAAGCATAAAAATTATCCTTTTGCAATGCAGCGCTAAACGGAAGAATATATTCACATTCTGCAGCACTTGCGCTAAAAAGCGGAACGTAAAAAGAGTGCACAAAATAGGCATATTCATCATTTTGAACTCCTTTAAATAGCTCACCTTTCATATTTGTTAGCTGATTCCAGCCCATGTGTGGCACTTTTCTTTCATTTGTAAATTTCTTTACCTGAACCGGAAAAATTCCCAAGGCTTTGGTTTCTCCTTCCTCCGAGCTTTCGCACATTAGCTGCATTCCCAAACAAATACCCAAAACAGGTTGCTTTAGCTGCGGAATGAGTTGATCCAAACCGTTTTTTTTCAAAGATTTCATTGCCCAGGCAGCTTCTCCAACCCCTGGAAAAATCACCTTATCGGCATTTCGAATCACCTCCTCATTATTGGAAACGATAGCTTCAATTCCAAGCCGCTCAAAAGCATATTTCACAGACTGAATATTACCGGCATCATAATCTATAATTACAATATTTTGATTTTTCATGGTTTACTTTATAATTTTCCTTTGGTTGAAGGCAGCTGTAAACAATTTGCATCGCGCCTAATTGCCATTCTAACAGCTCTGGCCAATGCTTTAAAAATTCCTTCTATTTTATGATGCTCATTTGCTCCCTCGGCTTTAATATTAAGGTTACATTGTGCTCCATCGGTAAAAGACTTAAAGAAATGATAGAACATTTCGGTAGGCATTCCTCCAATCATTTCGCGCTTAAATTCAGCCTCCCAAACCAACCAGTTTCTTCCTCCAAAATCAATGGCTGCCTGAGCAAAACAATCATCCATAGGCAAAGAAAATCCGTAACGATCCAAACCTAATTTATTTCCTAAAGCCTTATTAAAAGCTTCTCCCAGTGCAATGGCTGTATCTTCAATGGTATGATGTTCATCAACCTCTAAATCTCCATTTACCATTACTTTTAAGTCTACACCGGCATGTTTGGCTATCTGATCGAGCATGTGATCGAAAAAGCCTATTCCCGTATCAAACTCACCCATTCCTTGTCCATCCAAATCCAAATCAATGGCAATTTGAGTCTCTTTTGTATTTCGAATCACTCGGGCAGTCCTTTGATCCAATCGCAAAAACTCATAAATTTCCTTCCACTTTTCTGTTTTAAGAGCGACACAAGATTCTAATTCTTTCTTCGATTCCGACAATTCATCGTCTCCAATATTTCCACTTGCCGTGATAAAAATAGCTTTTGCATTTAAATTTTTCGCCAACTCCACATCGGTCCATCTATCGCCAATTACATAGGAATTTTCCAAATCATAATCATCAGAAAAATACTTTGTTAACAAGGCTGTTCCTGGTTTTCTGGTAGGAGCATTTTCTTCCGGAAAAGTTTTATCAATGCAGACATCGGCAAATTCAATTCCTTCGCCCGAAAATGCTTTCATCATTTTATTGTGAGCAGGCCAAAATGTATCTTCTGGATAAGATTCAGTGCCCAAGCCATCCTGATTGGTAACCATAACCAACTCATAATCCAATTGATCGGCAATTTTTGAAAGATTGCTAAACACCGCCGGATAAAAGTCCAACTTTTCCAAACTATCCACCTGATAGTCAACAGGAGGTTCAAGAATTAAGGTTCCATCTCTATCTATAAACAGTACTTTCTTTTTTGTTGTCATATTTTAAAGATTTGAGTCGTAAGCCTGTAGAGCCTTAATTAGCATCTCATTTTCACTTTTGGTTCCAATACTAATTCTCACACACTGTTCGAGACCTTTTATTTTCGATCTGTCGCGAATAATAATCCCTTTACTCAATAAATAATTGTACAAAGCCCTGGCATCATTCACTTTAACCAAAATAAAATTTGCATCTGTAGGATAAACTTTCTTCACAAAATTTAATCCAGCTAAAACTTCCGATAAGCTTTCTCTCTCCTTTAGAATTTCATTTAATTGATATGAAAAAGGCTCTGTATCCATCATTTCAAAAGCTTTCTCCTGTGTTAAAATATTCACATTATAAGGAGGCTTAATTCTATTCAGAATTTCGACAATATCCTGAGAGGCCAATCCAATTCCCAATCTTATACCTGCCATTCCCCATGCTTTTGATAATGTTTGTAAGATGACAAGGTTCGGATAATCGGATAATTTATCAGTCAAACTTTTTCCCGGAGCAAAATCAACATAGGCTTCATCGACAATTACAATTCCATCAAAATCTTTAAGCAAGTGCTCAACTTTCGATTCATCAAGCAAATTTGCTGTTGGATTGTTAGGCGAACACAAAAAAAGCATTTTTGTGTTATCATCAGCAGCTTGCAATACGGCTTTTACATCTGGCTGAAAATTTTCATCAAGCTGAACTTCCTTTATCAGAACAGAATTTACTCCAGCCGCTACTTCATACATTCCATAAGTGGGCGTACAAATCACAACATTATCTCGATTTGGCTCACAAAAAGCACGAAACAAAAGATCAATAATTTCATCGCTACCATTTCCTAAAATCATTTGGGCAGGATTTAAGCGCTTAATTAGTCCAATTCGTTTTTTCAATTCTTTTTGCAAAGGATCAGGATAACGGTTAACTCCATTATCGTTTGGATTTTCGTTAGCATCTAAAAAAACAGATCCAACACCTGAGAATTCATCTCGGGCAGAAGAATATGGGGTAAGATTTTTTACATTTTCACGAACAAAATCCAGTAAATTAAATATTGTTTCCATAAGTTCTATTCTTCTCTAATTTTCTGTAAGCGCACACTTACTGCATTGCAGTGAGCATCTAATTGCTCTGCTTTTGCCATGGTTTCAATAACTGGTCCTAATTCCAGCAGACCTTTTTCACTTATTTTCTGAAACGAAATACTCTTCATAAACGATTCCAGACTTACACCCGAATATGCCTTTGCATAACCATTTGTTGGTAATGTATGATTTGTACCTGAAGCGTAATCTCCAGCACTTTCGGGAGTATAATTCCCCAAAAATACCGATCCTGCGTTCTGAATCAAGTCTACCACTTCATTTTCATTCTTAACCGATACAATAAGGTGCTCAGGTCCGTACTGATTCGACATTTCCAATGCTTCTTCCATTGAATCTAGCAAAATAATCTTTGAATTATTCAGAGCCAGTTCTGCTACACCTTTTCTCGATAAAGCCGACAATTGACTTTCTACCTCAGCAAGCACCTTATCAACCAAACTCTTATCCCATGTAAGGAGAATAACCTGACTGTCGGCACCATGCTCTGCCTGCGAAAGTAAATCTGCAGCAACAAAAGCTGGTTCGGCACTTTCATCAGCCAAAATCAATACCTCCGACGGGCCTGCTGGCATATCAATAGCAACTCCAACCTTATTAACCCTCTGTTTTGCAGCAGTTACAAACTGATTACCCGGCCCAAATATTTTAAATACATTGGGAATTGATTCGGTCCCAAAAGCCATAGCGCCTATTGCCTGAATTCCACCCACCCGAAATACACGATCGACACCAACCAATTTACTAGCATATAAAATTGCAGGATCAATTCGCCCATCTTTACCCGGAGGAGTACACAAAATAATCTCTTTACAACCAGCAAGTTTTGCAGGAATCCCCAGCATTAAAACCGTAGAAAACAGAGGTGCACTTCCACCAGGAATATACAAACCTACCTTTTCGATTGGTGTTGCTTTCCTCCAGCAATTTACACCTGTTGTGGTTTCTATCATTTCTGATTTAGAAAATTGAGATCCATGGAACTTTTCGATATTTCCAGCTGCAATTGCCATTGCTTCTTTTAACTCTTCGCTAATTTCCTGTTCTGAAGCATTAATTTCTTCGGCACTCACTTCCAAATCATCGATTTTAATTCTGTCGTAAAACCAAGTGTATTTTAACAATGCCTTGTCTCCATCGGCATTAATTTCTTTAAATATCTGATTTACGACTTCTTCTAGCTCGTCCATATCAATTGCAGGACGAGTTAAGATTTTCTGCCAGTCTTGTTTTTGGGGATAATTTATTACTTGCATGATTATGTGTATTTCTATTGTATCGGCTTATGGTCTGATTAAATATTAACTTCAGAATAGCATGGCTATAGTACCATTTTTTGGATTGGAATTATCAAAATACCTTCTGCTCCGTTTAATTTAAGCTGGTCGATAACTCCCCAAAAATCATTCTCAGTAATTACAGAGTGTAATGAACTCCATCCTTCTTTTGCCAAAGGCATAATTGTAGGACTATTCATTCCAGGGAGAACTTTTATAATATCATCAATCTTATCATTAGGTGCATTCAATAAAATATACTTGTTATTTTTTGCGGCAAGTACCGATTTCATTCTGAATAACAAACGATCTAAAATTGCACTTTTTAAATCATTAATATTTTTATTGGCTACCAAACAGGCTTCAGAAACAAGAATCTCTTCTACTTCGGTTAATCCATTCTTAAAAAGAGTACTCCCGGAACTTACCAAATCGCATATTCCATCGGCCAAACCAATATTAGGTGCAATCTCTACCGATCCCGAAATTTCGTGAATATCACAATCTAAATTATTTGCAGCTAAAAATTGTCGCAGCGAATTAGGATAAGAAGTTGCGAGTTTTTTACCATTAAAAAAATCCAAACCTGTATACTCCACATCTTTTGGAATAGCCATTGCCAGTCTGCATTTAGAAAATCCCAATTTTTGAAGAACATCGAGTTCCTTCTGCTTTTCTATAACTACATTTTCTCCAATTATTGCAATATCTGCAACTCCATCTTCAACATACTGAGGAATATCTGAGTTTCTAAGATACAAAACTTCTAAAGGAAAATTAAATGCACTCGCCTTTAACTGATCTTTTCCATTATCGATAGAAATTCCACATTCTTTTAAAATTTTTAGAGAATCTTCTTTTAGTCGTCCTGATTTTTGTACTGCGATTTTTAATTTTTCGCCCATGGTTTTTAAATTTTGGTTCCGACTGAGTTTAGGAAAGGGCAAAAAAAAAGCCCACCTAAATCAGGCGGGCATTTTTAATGTTAGTTAATATATCTTTATGAATATGGCACAACATCCTTAGCTCACCTGCGGGTAAGTATAATGATGATGATGATGTAGTGCTATAAAATTCATTTTTTTCTTTCTATTGTTCGACAAAGATTAGCATTATATTTTATCTCACCAAATCTTGCATATCTTTTTTTGAAAAAATATTAATTATTCAACCACCCCCTATTTTTACACTACTATATATAAGAGTACACACTAAAGTGGAAAAACTATTACAATACAAGCACCCTTATTTAAAAAAAATGCTTTTTTCGACTAACACCCCCCCCTTACGGAAACGTTACAATCAAAAAAAAGTACTTTTTTTTCAATACACCCCCTATTTTTTCATTGTTAATTGATATTTTTTTATACTTTTACAACATCAACCTATAAAAATAAGGGGTGCTAGTTAAAAATAATGTATTTAATAGAACATTACCCCCCTAAAAAAATAGGGTAATTCTAAAAAAAAGCATTTTTCACTAACAAGAAAAAACTATATACATGCAAATTAATTTATATCCATATCGAAATGGCATTACTACCCATTTTAAAATTGCAGAAATGCAAACACAGTTTTCAATTTATCGACAACGGTCGAATTTACGCTTGGTCTAAAACGAAACCCAGGGTTTCTTAATCCGGGAAGCCCTGGTGTTTTTACCAAAAAAAACCACAAAAAAATTAATTAGCCAAAAAATCAAAACCAATTAGTTTATGAAAAAAATCGAAGCAATTATACGCAAAACAAAATTCGAAGATGTAAAAAAAGGCCTTCACGAAATAGGAATAGACTATTTTTCATTCTGGGATGTAAGAGGCGTTGGTAAATCTGTAGAAGAAAGAGTTTATCGTGGTGTAACCTATGATACCAGCAGCATTGAAAGAACACTAATCTCTTTTATTATTCGCGACAAATTTGTCGATGCCAGTATCGTAAGCATTCGTGAAAATGCATTCACTGGGGAAATAGGCGATGGAAGAATATTTATTTATGATGTTCAGGATGCCTATAGAATTCGTACCGGTGATTCGGGCGATCGTTCATTATATGATGAAGAATAACATTAGCCACTTATTTTTTTACGAATTTAAATTTTACCTATTATGGAAGAAACACTTACTTTAGATACGCTACAAACAACAATAACAGCAACCGGACATTCATTAGATGTAGTATGGGTTTTAATATCAGCAGCATTAGTAATGTTTATGCAACCTGGATTTGCCATGGCAGAAGCCGGATTTACCAGATCAAAAAATACAGCCAATATTCTCATGAAAAATCTTTTGGATTTTGCAGTAGGTTCTATTAGTTTTTTTCTTGTTGGATATGCTTTAATGTTTGGAACTGATATCGGTGGATTAATCGGGAAACTACCTTTTATGGAAGATGTAGCTCCAGAAATCGACTTATCTTTCCTTATGTTTCAAACCGTATTTGCCGCCACTGCAGCAACTATTGTTTCGGGAGCAGTAGCAGAACGTACAGAATTTAAAGCTTACCTATTTTTTAGTATTATAACAACAGCTATTATTTATCCAATATCAGGTCATTGGATATGGGGAGGCGGCTGGTTAAGTGAACTTGGATTTCACGACTTTGCAGGTTCAACAGTTGTACACTCTGTAGGTGCATGGATGGGATTAGTTGGTGCTATTCTTATTGGTCCTCGTATTGGTAAATACAACGGAAAAGCCAATGCAATACCTGGTCACAACCTTACTTTTGCAGCGCTTGGTGTATTTATTTTATGGTTTGGATGGTTTGGATTTAACGCCGGATCTCAATTAGCAGCAAGCGGTACAGAAAATACAAAAGCAATTTCTCATATATTCTTAACCACCAACCTATCGGCTGCCGCTGGAACTTTAGCAGCACTGGGAATAAGCTGGTTACGATACAAACGTCCGACATTATCATTATCCTTAAATGGATCACTAGCTGGCTTAGTAGCAATTACAGCCGGTTGTGATATCGTATCTCCTGAAGCTGCAATAATAATTGGTCTTCTTGCTGGTACAGCTCTTGTTTTTGGGGTAGAATTTATCGATAAAGTACTAAGAATAGACGACCCTGTTGGAGCAATTACAGTTCATGGTGTAAATGGAGCATTAGGTACCATTATGGTCGGATTCTTCGCAAAAGAAGGCGGACTATTTTACGGAGGAGGATTTGGCCTTCTTGGCGTACAAATTTTAGGAGTACTTGCCGTTGCTGCATGGGCAATTGGAACAGCTTTTGTTCTATTCAAAATATTAAATGTAACAATCGGTCTTCGAGTTCCTGCAAGAATAGAGGAAGAAGGTTTAGATATATATGAACACGGAGAAAAAGCATACCACTAGCACTTTTAACTATACTCGTTTCTCAATTAAGTGGCATAAGATTAATTTCTTATGTCACTTTTTTTTCATACAAACCCAATTATAGTCACATACTTTGTGTTTTTTATGATCAAATTATTATAACTTTAATTTTTATTCAATACTAAAAAACAGACTTAAACGTTTATTTGATATTCCAGAAAATAATTACACACAATATTTAATTCAAAATTGATGATCATGAAAAAAGTAAATGTTTTTCTATTGGCTTGCCTCTTTTTTATTCTTAGCATAGGACAAACCGGATGTTATGGCCCCTTTCGTTTAACCAAAAACTTACACGAGTGGAATAGTACTGTTGGCGATAAATTTATAAATGCACTGGTATTTTTTGCATTTATAGTTATACCGGTTTACGAAGTTGCAGTTTTAGTTGATGGAGTTGTTCTTAACACTATAGAATTCTGGACTGGCGATAATCCAATTGCCATGAAAGAAGGCGAAAAAGATGTACAAATTGTAAAAAAAGATGGTAAAAAGTACCGTATTACCGCTAGCAAAAACAAATTTCATATCGAACAAATTAAAGGTCCGGATAAAGGAAGATATGCCGACTTACTTTTCGATCCTGCAACAGAAAGCTGGAGTTTGAAAGATGGAGACAAAGATTTACAAAAGCTAGTTAGCATTCAGGAAGAAGCTAATCTTATTGAAATATACAAACCTAATGGAGATATAATTTCTCTTAATCCTGACAATTATAATCTGGCAGAAATAAAACAGCAAGTAGAAGGAAAATCTATAAACTGGGCTTTAAAATAGAGAATATTCTTAGAAACATTATAAAAGCTGAAAAACTTGTAAAAGCAGGAAAAGTTGATAATATCTTCTTTTTTCCTGCTTCTTTTTTGTCAACTTATTTCTGTTGAAATTGCAAAATCTATTTTAGCACAAAAAATTGATATTATAAATTCACACTTTCCAGACTAACTCAAACAGAAATTATTCACTTCTTAAAAAAAATTTTTTTCATTACTGCGATAACTGTATATTTATTAGTAGCCTAATAATCTCAGTTAATCATGAATAAATTTCAAAAACACACCTATTCATTCCTTCCATTTACACTTATATTTTTCATTTCCCTATTTATTTGCACTACAAGCAATGCCGAACAAACTGAAAACAAGCCGAAGAAAGAAAAAATAAAATTACAATTAAAATACAAACACCAATTTCAATTTGCAGGTTATTACGCAGCAATTCACAAAGGCTTTTATGCCAACGAGGGGCTTGAGGTTGAACTAATAGAAGGAAGCACAAAAAATATTGTAAATAAAGTTATAGAAGGAAAAGCAGATTATGGAATAAGCTCAACAGATGTTTTAATTGAATATGTCAACAACAAACCAATAGTACTTTTAGCCTCCATATTTCAAAGTTCACCCTCTATATTTTTATGTCTGAAAAATTCAAATATTAATTCTGCTCACGATCTTGTAAACAAACGTATTATGTTACTTAACGATTTCAGAGATCCTGAATTACTAGCTATTTTTTATAAAGAAGGTATTAATCCCGACAATTTTACCCGACTTAGCACCACTTACAATGTAAATGATCTTATCAATAAAAAAACAGATGTTTTAAACGCCTATTCGACAAATGAGCCGTATTTTTTAAATGAGTTAAACATTCCCTATACCATAATTTACCCACAAACTTATGGAATAGACTTTTACGGAGATGGAATTTTTACCACAAAAAAAGAGATTAGAAATAATCCTGAAAGAGTAGATGCCTTTTTAAGAGCCAGCAAAAAAGGATGGAAATATGCACTAAATAATACCAACGAAATTATTGATATTATAATAAACACCTACAAGGTGAATAAAAGTAGAAAACATCTTGAATTCGAAGCTACAGAGATAAAAAAACTAATAATGAACGATTATGTGGAAATAGGACATATTAATTCGGGCAGACTTAGTAATATCGCAAAAACATGTGCACAAATGGGAATGATACCTCCCAATTATAATTTAGATGAATTTATTTACAATAGAAAAAAAACAAAAGCACCATCCTGGTTAAAATGGGCAATTCTTATCACAATAGTAATTGGCAGCATAATAACTTTTTACACTTTACATTTATTTTTCTTTACAAGGCAACTTAAAATCGAAGTAGAAAAACAAACCCTAAATTTAAGTTTAAAAAATAAAGAACTGGAAAAAGAAATAAGGAAAAAGAAACGCACCGAAAAAGCCCTGAAAAAATCTGAAAAACGATTTAGAGAAATGATAGAGAACCTTCCATCGGGAGCTATTTTAGTAGAGGGAAATAAAATACTTACAAACAAAAAGGCCTTTGAAATAACCGAATATTCCAATGAAGAAATTCCAGATATAAAAAGCTGGTTTTCTAAGCTATATAAAGAAACCAAATATATTGACATTTACGAAAAGTGGAAAAAAAATAATTTTAAAACACCATCTGTTACTTGTATAACAACAAAAAGTGGAAAAAAAATACATGTTGAATTTCATGCTTACAGATTTGAAAATAAAGAAATATGGTTAATGAACGATATCAGCCAGAGAGTTGCTACCGAACAAGCACTTATTTCCAGCGAATATAAACTCAGAACCTATATTAATGAATCGCCAAATGGTTTGGTTATTTTTAACAAAAACACAAAAATTACATTTTCGAATCCAGCATTTTCAAAACTTTTAAAAATTGATAATCAATCCAAATCATCACATTATATTTCCGACTTTTTTTCACCAAAACAAGTTAAAAAAAACAAGGACTTACTTTCTAAACTTTTACATAAAGGAAAAGCGCAAGCAGAAGTAATAATACAATCGCTTAAGGGGCATGAGATATATGCATATATCAGTGCAGTTAAAATTAATGATAATGAGTTTCTGGGTTTTGTTATAGATATATCTCTTATTAAAAAAGTAGAAAATAAACTTAAAATAGCATTGGAAAAGGCTGAAGAAAGTGACAGATTAAAATCGGCATTTTTAGCAAATATGAGTCACGAAATAAGAACTCCTATGAATGGAATTTTAGGTTTTAGTCAATTGCTGAGTAAAGATAATTTATCCAAAGAAAAAAAAGACAATTATCTGGATATACTTGATCAGAATGGGAAACAGCTATTAGAGATTATTAATAACATAATCGAAATATCTTATCTGGAAGTAAAGCAATTAAAAACCTTTATTGCTCCTTTTTCAATATCAAAACTTTTTACCGATTTAGAAATATTTTTTGATCATGAAAAATTAAAATACAATAAAGCTCACATAAAAATCTCCTTTATAAATAAGGTTCCTAAACAATTTGATGAAATTAATTCTGATTTGGGAAAAATAAAGCAGGTATTAATTAACCTGATAAATAATGCCTTTAAATTTACAACAGAGGGTTTTATAGAAATAAAAGTAGACTTAAATAATTCTCTGCTTGAATTTTCTGTAGAAGATAGTGGAATTGGCATTCCCAAAGAAAAACAAGATATTATTTTTCAACGATTTAGACAGATAGAAAATGCTCACACTCGCCAATTTGGGGGCGCTGGTCTTGGACTTCCCATATCCAAGGGAATTATAGAATTACTAAATGGTGAAATGTACTTAAAATCTGAAGAGCAATCAGGCTCAAAATTTATATTCATAATTCCACATTCAGCAGATCAATCAAAAAATATACCAATAAAAAAGTAAAATATTAATAAATTTTTGTGCTTCTTTCTCAAGGTATTCTCACAAAACAATTGAAACTATATAGGCAGACTAAGAAATATTATTCAAAATTACTTTAATCTTACTTCGCCAAAAAGTAAAAGCCTGTTACTCTTTGGCTAGTTCAGATTTCTTTTCTAGTTTACCTTTATGCCTAAATCCTTTTCTCTCCATTCGTCCCCACTTTCTGTTACCCATTGCATATTGAATATTTCCTTTAATTGAAAAGAACAAAGAAACAGGGTGCAATAAAAACGGTTCTAAAACCGCAGCAATCCACAGTCTGAAAACATCAATTTTTCTCTCGTATCTGTGAAAAGTAAGCTCTTCGTAAAGAATAGCACAGGTTGAAAAAAACAATGCGAAAGTGTAAACAAAAAGAAAAGTAATTAAAATAAAATGCAAACTTAAATTACCTGTTACATATAGAATTATGGCATATATAATACCAATTAACTCGATTATAGGAGCTAACCATTCAAATAAAAACCAGAAAGGATATCCTAACATACCCATTGAGCCATAACGCGATGAGAGAAATATTTTTGAGTGATCGGTAAGAGTTTCAATAGTACCTCTTGTCCATCTACTTCGCTGGCGTCCAAAAGTAGATAAATCGACCGGTGCCTCGGTCCAACACAAAGGATCGGGAATATACTCGATCTTATATTTTTCTCTTTGTTCGGACATGTAACGGCGAATTCTAACCACCAGCTCCATATCCTCCCCAATAGAGTGTGCATATCCACCACTTTGAACCACCACATTACGATCGAACATCCCCATTGCACCCGAAATAATAATAAGACCATCGAGTTTCGCCCAGGCCATACGACCCATTAAAAACGATCGGGTGTATTCAAGAACCTGCATTCTTGCCAGTAAGTTATCGGGCACTCTAACTTCAAGTATCCTTCCATTCTCAACAATACAAGAGTTCACAATTCGAACCACTCCTCCAGCAGCAATTACTCTTCTGTCGGTACGTTCTAAAAAAGGTTTAACCAATTTTAATACCGCATCGGGCTCCAAAATCGAGTCGGCATCTATGGCCATAAACAAATCCTTATCGGCAATATTAATACCTGCATTTAATGCATCTGCTTTTCCTCCATTTTCTTTATCAACAACAATTAAACTGGAGTATGTACCAATTTTAGATTTATAAACACCTCTTATTTCGGCAGTTTTAATCTCCATATTAATGGCAAAATTCACTTTTTCGAGCTTAAAAGCCTCCTTTAACTCTTCAAAAGTCGTATCGGTACTTCCATCGTTAATTACAATAACATCAAAATTATTGTAATGAATTGTATAAATCGACTCTACATTATCTACAATTGTTCTTGCCTCGTTAAAAGCTGGTACAAGAACCGAAACCGAAGGGGCAAGTGGTGAATCGAGAATTACACTATAATCTACAAAACTATTTTTCTTTAAATAATGATTTAAAGCAATAGCCGATATTATACTTAATGTTGTATAACTAAATATCAATAAAAATGCATAAGAAATAAATATCTTATCCAAAAAATAACTAATAAACCTAATTAACTCATCGTAATTCATATTCTTGGATCTAATACATGGTTTATAATAGCTTTTAATTCCTCCTCGGCATTCTCCGATAATTTATTCAATCTTTCAACTCCTGCATCTCCTATTAAGGCCATAGATTTGCAGGCTTCCATCTTAATTTTGAACTCATCATCGTTTAATTTCCCTTCCAGAAAATCCAGTTCTTTTTCCATTCCCAATCGTCCAATTGAACGAAGTATATTTAATTGATTTGGCAGTTCTTCCAGAATAAAAATTTCTTTCAGTTTATCAACAGCTTCTCTGTTTTCGAGATCTACCAGTGTCTTTATAACTTTCCCCTTTACCAAATCATTATCATGATTAAGCAGCTTAAGCACATTGGGAGCTGCTTTCTTTTGTTTCAAAACACGAATCATATCCAGGCTGAACATAACAACCGAATCGTTCCAATGATTAAGCCATAAAACAAACTCTGGAATTTCTATTCTTTTTTTACGAATTAAATCAAAAACATTAATTTGTTCCCAAACGGTAAATGGTTTTTCCTGAGAATCGAGAAATGCAAAAGGAACAAATGGCAACAATTTTATCAAACCAATCTGCGTTTCAATTCTTAATATTTCGTTAGGTTTTTGCTGAAATTCGATAATCCTTTTATTTTCAGATTTTACTCTCATGTGACTTAACTCTCGTATACCCACAATTTTTTTATTCCAGGCTCGTTTATTCAATTTATCAATAGAATCTTTATCTAGTTCTAAACCAGTATAAAGCCTTCTAATTCTGCCACTCACATCTCCATTCTCTGCCTTATCAATGGCCATTAAGACAACAATCATAACATTACGGTGAACTTTATTCGTCTTTAAGCCTTCAATTTCTTTAATTTCATCGACAGTATGCGTTCCAATTAAGTAACCAATTATATATTGTGAATATCTAATATAAAGATCGTTATATCTATTTTTTTTATGGGTAATATACAATTTAGAAAGTAATATTACTGGAAGCAAAATTGCTAATAACAAAAGAAATGTAAGTATTAAATAAACAATCATTCTATTAAGCGGATTATAGGGCAGCCTATCGAATACATAGTTAAATAATGCTTTAATATATTCAATTGACATACTCATATAATCGAACATAGCAATTGCTGTATCAGGAATAAATCTTATAAATTCCTGACTGTTATTATCGATGAATATTTCTAGTAATAAAGACATATCAGTCTCTCTGTTCTTTTTTAAGTTTCAATTCTTTTTTAACTGCCTTAATCCTTTTATGAATAAAAGGTTTTAAACCGGGAATAAAAGCTCCAGGATCATTTACATCGCCAATTACTTTGTTTAAATTAACTTCAAAATCGGCATTGGTATACATTTTATTAGTATCATAATAAATATATTTACGAATTTTTAATGAAAGGCTGTCTACTTTACTTTCAACATAATTTTCCACTCTATTTTTAGCAGTAAGCCCTTTAAGATACTCTGTGTAAAAGTCCCTATACTTTTTATTTCCAAACAATAAATCCATTAAAGGAGCTTCATTATTATCCATTTTATAAAAAATGCTAAGATTTTCGGCTTGCTTAAGATTTAATTCTCTACTAAAAGCACAAAATGCATAGTTGGCATCATAAGGAATCCACTCAAACTTATCGTTTAACATGTTTTTATAGAGATAATAATTGTGCCGGAACATTATATTATAGGCATCAACATTTACAAACAAAGAAGTTATGGCGAAAATTTTAAGACAATCTTCCACATTAAAAATACTTGATAGATCTCCTTTGTTATCAATTGTTCGTATAAACTCAATTAAATCCTGATATCCTTCGGAAGAATCTTTCTTATTTTGATAACTTCGTCTATAAGTATCTATGCTATCTCCTTCATATTTTAAATAAGCTTTGGGCTCTCCCTTAAAAAAGCTACCTTTTTTATTTCCAAAATTTCTCTCTAAAAAACCTTTATTTATCTCTTCAACCAGAAGATATAAGCCCAATAGCTTACCATTTAAATAAACATTGGCATAAGTACATCTAGGAACTTTAAGCCCTTCGGATCTCATAAAATCGAGAAACAGTTTCTCTCTCATAAAAGTTGGATCCTTAAAAGCATTGTTCAGATTAATGGTTTTTATTCCATTCCAGCGCTGCTTTTTTATGAATTTTCCAAAATTAATTTTAAATGATTTTTTTAATCCCGGATAGAAGTCATAAGAAGATTCCCCTTTAAACCTTAGTCCACAGGAATAATACATTTTCCCATTAAGCTCTACATTTCCTTGTAAATGCCTCTTTATTTGAAGAGAATCTCGTTCCTTCTTTATGTGAACCAAAGAATCCCACACCGAACATTGTAGAAAATTAATTCTAATCTCATGCACTGTATCCGCATTGAATATTTCGTTTCCGGGTGGGATAATTTCCTGCTTGGTATCTATTTGAGAAAAAGCATGCTGAAAAATAATTAAAAACGATAGGAGTAGAAATATTCGCATAAGCCAATTACAAATTATAAGATAATTTAATCGAAAAACTTAATATATTTCTCTTCTCGTTAACCTGATATTCTTCTTTTTCGAAACCTGCTCGTAACAAATAGGTAAGACGTTTATCGAGTAACTGATCCTGATAAGAAAGTTTTACTTTCCAGCTATCGTATTTATAGGTGCTAAAATCAGAAACATTACCTCTTGCCTCGTCGGGAGAAGTTCCTGTGCCCAATTCTATTCCAACATACTGTTTGGCATCTCTTAAATACCTGCGAGTGGTAAAAATAAAAGATCTGGATACATCGCTATTTTTAGGTGTAAAATATCCCCTAAGCGAAAACCAGTAATTTCTGTAGTATTTCCCTAGCGAACCGGTATATATAAACACATTTTTAGCACCGCTGCTTCCGTTAAATCTCATGAATCGCAATCCGGCCGAGGCCTCAAACTTATTTGGCAATTTCTGATACCATTCAGCTCCTGCCCTGTGTTGCGGAAATAAATTATCGGGAGAATACCCATAACTCAGATACATATAAGCTGTTGCTGTGGTTCTGGGATAAGCATCTACTTCGAATTGCTTCGCTACATCTTTAGACCATAGACCTTCTCCGTCGGAAACTAAATCTCCAAAATTGACTCTCCCTATTAAACTTCCCCATGAATTTCGCTTACTTAACTGCAGGGAAGTAATATGCCATCGGCGAACATAAGGTTCCGAAAAATGCTCAAAATCGTGTTTTAAACTTACTGTGTATTTGCTAAAAGCCGAAGTATATTTTTTAAACAGCTCATTTCCCTCTTCACTTCCCGGATTTATTTCCAACAAATCATTAATTGTCTGTAAGGACTTATCCTCCAAACCCGATTGCTGTTGTAGCTTAATTTTCTGAATTAAAAACTTCTCTTCCCGAGGATAAAAAGACTGTCCGTAATCACAGTAGAACAATGCTTTTGATAAGTCACCAGACCATTTTTCCAGATCGATTAATGCCAAAACAGCATCTCTGTTATCAAAATCATCCTCCAAAACTATTAACAATTCTTTTCTCGATTCTTCATACTTTTTATCCCAGGCCAAAGTTCGTCCCCTTAATATTCTGGCATCGTAATATTTAGGATTTTCCTTTAAGATAACAGCACAAATTAGTCTGGCCTCTTCCCGATTTCCTTCAAAGGCCATTTTTTGTGCACGCTTAAATTCCTGAGTCAGATTCATTTTACCACTTTCCACATTCTGCTGAGCAAAAGCAGGAATTAGCTGCAGTAAAATAAAAATCGCGACTATAAAGAGGCGTAAAAGTCTTATCATATTAACTATATTTTAAATTCAAGATGCAGATAAAAAAATGTATCTCTGCTCTATCCTTACCATCAATTTATTTATTTCCTGAGTGAATACTATCCATTAATGTTGTCATAAATGGTCGATAATATTTCCAAAAAAACATTTTTCTATCCTTCACCTGATTTGCACTGTAAAAAGCTCCGTTTATTTTTTCAACTCCATCGAAATAAGACGAATAAATTCCCATTTGATTATCGGAAAAATCACAGGCAAAATAAGTAAAATGATAATCTTTCTTATGCTGAAATATTGCCGGAAACTCCAAAGGTACATTAAGCGAATCCATTAATTGTTTTCCTTTTTCATTTACATTAATCTGGAAATTTGCTAATATTTCATTTCTCGAATCGCTTGTATTAATATCGAACCAAAAGGGATAATAAATTTCTCCCGGCACCTGATACTCCTCCTGAGTACTTTGCGTACTTTTTAAAATCGGAAATTCATCGATTAGGTGTGTTTCATTTTCCAAAATAATTATGTGCTCTTTACTGTCGACCAAAACAATACCTGCCTTTTTAAAATCATACTCTTTATTATAATTCTTTCGATATAATTCGGGCACCCATTTAGGAATTTCAGTATCGATAAGCGTATCTAAAGTGGTAAAATACCTACCAACCCAGCCGCTCCATTTTAAACCAAATAATTCTTCGGTTTGTTTTCGAATATGAGCAGAAGTTGGCGAAGCAAATAAGTTAAACTCAACAATAAGGGCTTTCTTTCTTTTTTTTAATTCCCTCATTAATTCAAGCTCTTCCGATGTCATTCCCCCGTAAACAAAAGAAATGGTATCTTTTCCATAATCGGGATGATCTTTCCAGTTCGAATTATAAATACCGTAAGTATCTGCAAAAAAAGCAAGATCTAAAGTATCTGCCATTTCTGCAATATCTTTAGGGGCTAATTTCTTTAAATCTTTTATGCTATATGTACCATCATTATTCGGATAAAAGCCTAAAAAATCGTTCGCATAATCATACTCATCGCCATTTCGTTTTACCCATTTATTTTGATTTATTAACCAAAAAAAAGAGAGATGTTCAGAGAACCTCTCATCGGGTGTGGTCTTATCAATAACCAAAACATTAATGGGAATTTCTTTTTTAAATTTCCAACTTACCCATGAAACCACAGGAATCAGAAAAAACAAAAATATACATAACTTTAACAATTTCCACATCCGTTTTTTTCTTTTAAATTACTTATTATTCACTTACAACAGAGCATTACTTATAAATAAAATTATTTTTTTTGATAAGTAATTTTAATTTCTCCACATAAAGCTGATTTTCTTATTTAACTGAGGCAACGCAATTTCAGCTAATTTATTGTTTTCTATTAAAAGACATCTTATCAATCGATTTATTATTTTAATAATTCTTAAAAAAACAGCAGAATTTTACTTTATTTTATTTATTGGTAAGTACGATTTTCTGGAATTTTAATCTCATAAAAAATATAGAATAAATAAAATCATTATGCTGCCATTAAATCATAAAATACGAATAAAATTAATAATTTAGCTTGTCTCATTTTAAAAATAAAAAAATGCTTAATTCATCTGTTTACGAATTCCTTTTGGAATTGAGAGAAAACAACAATAGAGAATGGTTTCAGGCCAATATAGAAAAATATAATCGGGCAAAAAGAGATTTTCAGCTTTTTATTGAACTTAGCATAGAACAAATTAAAGATATAGATCCGGATATTTCGGGTGTTCAGGCGAAAGATTGCATATTCAGAATTTTTAGAGACGTAAGATTTTCGGGAGACAAACGTCCATATAAAACCAATTTTGGTGCTTTTATTTCTAAACAGGGACGAAAAAGCAGGTATGGAGGATATTACATTCACATTGAGCCTGAACAAAGCTTTTTAGGTGGTGGTTGTTATATGCCCGAAGCAAGTGTATTAAAGGCAATTCGTACAGAAATATATCATAATACCCAAGAATTTAAAAACATTATAGACAGCAAGGAATTTAAAATGCATTTTAAAAAATTATATGGAGAAAAGTTAAAAACTGCCCCACGAGGATTCCCAAAAGACTTTGAAGATATAAGCTTATTGAACTACAAAAATTATGCTGTCCTAAAAGCCATTGACGATAAAACTGTTAAGTCTGATTTTTTCCAACTTGAAATTGAAAATACTTTTAAAACACTACGACCTTTGAATCAATTTTTAAACGAAATAGTAGCCGATTTATAAAAAACTGAATAAAAAGTTTAATTATTGATAACATATTTAATAAACTATCGTTTTAAAAGTTAGAATAGATAGTTTATTAGTTTTATACAATAAACGAGCATTAACATTAGATAACATCTTTTAAATAAATTCATTTGCTGATAAACGTAAACATTACTTACTTAGCCAGCCTAAAATAATATAATGTACAGCAATAATAAATACATAAAGCAAGTAGAAGAGTTCGTAAGCAAATTACTAAATAATCTGCCCGAAAATTTATACTATCACAATCTTGCACATACAAAAGAAGTAGTTGATGCCTGTAAATTATTGGCTCTTAAAAGTAATTTAAACAAAATAGAAAGTGAGATTGTTATTATTGCAGCCTGGTTCCACGACTCGGGACATTCGGCAACTTACTTCGGACATGAAGAAGCTGGTGTTGATATTGCCAGAAAATTCCTTAAGAGCATAAAATATCCGTCGGACCGAAGCTCGAAAGTTTTCGATTGCATATTAGCAACCAACTATCCTCCCAATCCTAAAAATGAAATTCAAAAAGTGCTTTGCGATGCCGATATGTTTCATCTGGGATCGGAAGATTATGAGCTTAGATGCATGAACCTAAAGAAAGAGATTGAATCGGTTACCGATCAGAAAATTCCTTTTAGCTATTGGTGCGATCAAAATGTAGAATTTCTTAAACACCATTGTTATTTTACCACTTACGGAAAAAAAATTCTTTCTTTTTTAAAGGATCAAAACCTGAAAAAATATTTTAAAAGTTACTGTAAAAACTAACATAAAATCACGACCTTACTTATGCTCTTTAGGAGATACTAGCAGTAAACATTATCCTTTATCCTTATTCCTCTGACCTTTTTCCTTTAACCTTCTTCCTTATTCCTTCTTTCTTAAAACTTCATCAATATCAATTGTCACCAATTATTAATTCTTAATTACTCATTATTAATTAAAAACAGTCAGCAGCTACTTAATCCTTTTTCCTTTTTCCCTATTACTTTATCCTTACTACTTTGAGCTTTTTCCTTCTTCCCTACTACTTTATTTTAGGATTTCTATTTCGTCGCAAGAGCCATCTGCTTTTACTCAAACAAAGCTGTGCGACGATTCTATCTGTATTCTCTAATCCCGGGGTGTCTTTCGTTTCACTCATTCTACCCCGGGCTACAGACATTTTGCCCCTCTGGGGCAAGGATCAGCAATCAGAAATCAGCAGCTACTTATTCCTTTAACCTTGTTCCTTCTTTCTTAAAACTTCATCAATATCAATTGTCACCAATTATTAATTCTTAATTACCCATTATTAATTAAAAACAGTCAGCAGCTACTTTATCCTTATTCCTTTTTCCTTATTCCTTTTTCCTTATTACTTTTTCCTTATTACTTTGAGCTTTTTCCTTCTTCCCTACTACTTTATTTTAGGATTTCTATTTCGTCGCAAGAGCCATCTGCTTTTACTCAAACAAAGCTGTGCGACGATTCTATCTGTATTCTCTAATCCCGGGGTGTCTTTCGTTTCACTCATTCTACCCCGGGCTACAGACATTTTGCCCCTCTGGGGCAAGGATCATCAATCAGAAATCAGCAGCTACTTATTCCTTTTTCCTTCTTCCTTATTCCTTCTTCCTTAAAACTTCCTCAATATCAATTGTCACCAATTATTAATTCTTAATTACCCATTATTAATTAAAAACAGTCAGCAGCTACTTTATCCTTATTCCTTGTTCCTTCTTCCCTTGTTCCTTCTTCCTTATTCCTTCTTTCTTAAAACTTCATCAATATCAATTGTCACCAATTATAAATTCTTAATTACCCATTATTAATTAAAAACAGTCAGCAGCTACTTATTCCTTTAACCTTGTTCCTTGTTCCCTTATTCCTTCTTCCTTATTCCTTTTTCATGCAAATAGCCACAAAAAAAGGTGCAATAAATGCACCTTAACTATATTTTATCTGCGAATAAAACTTATTCAAATCTAATACTGAGGAAGTAGGAAAGACACCTGAACTCCACCTTCGCTTCGGTTCTCGACCTCTACTTTTGCCTTGTGTAAATCCATTACCAGCTTTACAACCACCAAACCAGGAGTAAAACGCTTAAAACTTTGGGTATCCTGATCTTTCTTAAGCTCGAAGAAACGGAAAGTATAATTTACCTCTCCTTCGGCAAAATGAGTACCTGAATCCTGAACAAAGATCTTCACTTTTTGTCCCTGCAATTCGGCTCCCACAAGAATTTCTGATTTTGATGGTGCATTAGCAATTGCATTTTCGAGAATTTTCTCCATACAAATTACCAGCAAACGCTCATCTCCTCGTATAATAAAGTTCTTGGGAATACTAATTTTCAGCTTTATTTTGCGCTCGGTAATTAAAGGTCGTAACTTGTCAACACTCTCTTTTACAATATCATGAGCCGGAATTCCCTGAATCCTCATTTCATAACGATCGAAACGCAAAGCAGACAGCAGTAAAGCAATATCGGATACACCAATTAGCTTCTCGCAGGCTTGCTTAATAAATTTTACATATCTAAGATTTGTCTTGTTCTTAATTGAATATTCCAACATATCGGCAAAACCAACAATCCCATTTAATGGTTCGCGCAGTTCTGTTGACATAAGAGAAAGAAAATCATTTTTCGAATCCTCTAATGTTAACAATTGATGATTGGCTTCTTCTAAACTTTTATTGGAGTCTTCCAAGGCCATTGTTCTCTCTGCAACCCGCTCTTCTAACTGAAGATTCATGAACTTAAGAGCCTCGTTTTTATGTTTTAAATCGAGATGAGTATTTACCCTGGCAATTAATTCCTGAGTGTTAAATGGTTTGGTTACATAATCCTGAGCTCCCGTTTCAAATCCCTTAATAATTGCCTCCTCGTCGACTTTTGCAGTCAGAAAAATTACCGGAATATCTTTGGTTTTATCCTTCGATTTTAGATACTTACAGACTTCATACCCATCCATTTCGGGCATCATGATATCCAAAAGAATCAAATCAAAGCTATGTTCAACACAAAGCATAATGGCATCTTTTCCATTTAATGCATAATGTATTTCATACGAATTACCAGAAAGAATAGCTTGTAAAACTTTAATATTATCAGGAACATCATCAACTATGAGGATACGGTTCTTTTTCATTGCCGCTTAAATTATTATAGGGGTTTAAATTGTAACAATTCAAATGATTAGAATAACAAAAAACTTCCAAATCATAATGAAGGCTTAAATATAACATATAAATTCTAAGTTTAGGAATAAAAAGCAGAAATTATTCGAGATTAACTCATAAAACACAGATGAATTGGTATTCATCATAGTAAAATTACAATTGGTCACCAATAATTGATTAGTTATCATATTAAACCTCAAAAAGCTCTATCCACAAATACACAAATAAATACTCAAATGAAAATAAACACGGATGATTGAGCAGAAGACTCAAAACAAACAAAAAGCACTATCCACAAATACACACGAATAATTACACAAATAAATACTCAAATAAAAATAAACACGGATGATTGAGCAGAAGAGTTAAAACAAACAAAAAATTCTATCCACAAATACACACGAATAATTACACGAATAAATACTCAAATGAAAATAGACGCGGATGATTGAGCAGAAGACTCAAAACAAACAAAAAGCTCTATCCGCAAATACACACGAATAATTACTCAAATAAATACTCAAATAAAAATAGACGCGGATGATTGAGCAGAAGATTCAAAACCAACAAAAAATTGCATCCACAAATACACACAAATAAATACTCAAATAAAAATAGACGCGGATGATTGAGCAGAAGACTCAAAACAAACAAAAAGCACTATCCACAAATACACACAAATAATTACACAAATAAATACTCAAATAAAAATAGACGCTGATGATTGAGCAGAAGACTCAAAACAAACAAAAAGCACTATCCACAAATACACACGAATAATTACACAAATAAATACTCAAATAAAAATAAACACGGATGATTGAGCAGAAGAGTTAAAACAAAAAATTCTATCCACAAATACACACGAATAATTACACGAATAAATACTCAAATGAAAATAGACGCGGATGATTGAGCAGAAGACTCAAAACAAACAAAAAGCACTATCCACAAATACACACGAATAATTACTCAAATAAATACTCAAATAAAAATAGACGCGGATGATTGAGCAGAAGATTCAAAACCAACAAAAAATTGCATCCACAAATACACACGAATAATTACTCAAATAAATACTCAAATAAAAATAGACGCGGATGATTGAGCAGAAGACTCAAAACAAACAAAAAGCACTATCCACAAATACACACGAATAATTACTCAAATAAATACTCAAATGAAAATAGACGCGTATGATTGAGCAGAAGACTCAAAACAAACAAAAAGCACTATCCACAAATACACACGAATAATTACACAAATAAATACTCAAATAAAAATAAACACGGATGATTGAGCAGAAGATTCAAAACCAACAAAAAATTGCATCCACAAATACACACAAATAATTACACAAATAAATACTCAAATAAAAATAGACGCTGATGATTATGAAATTAATGATATACGCGGATTGGCTGGTTGCAGCTTTTGGAGTTTGGAATTTGGGTTTGGAGTTTAGTGTTTGGCTTTTGGAGTTTGGAATTTGGTTCTTGGTATTTGAAGTTTGGAATTTGAAATTTGGATTTTGGGTTTTAAAATTTCTTCCTTTAACCTTTAACCTTATTTCCCTTTCTCCTTATTCCTCCCTTCCTCCCTCCTTGCAAAGGTTTGCAAAAATCAACAAATACCTCCTTTACATGAATACGTTATTTTTACAGATAAAAACACAAAATTTAACGACTAAAAAAACAAGTTGACAAGTTTGACACTTTAGCATGTTATTTTTTTTGTTTAGTTTTGTAGTAAACACTACTATAAAGATTACCAAAATGGAAAATTTACCTAAGGAAATCGCCGATATCATTAAAGGCGGTGCAGAAGACAGTCAGTTGATTAAAATAGCAAATGAGCTATTGGAAAAAGGCGAACAGGAAAATGCCGCCACGGTATTGGATTTTTGTATTTGATTAAATTAAACTCCAATAGTAAAGCCTCAAGGATTTATTTCTTTGAGGCTTTATTTTTTATTGGAAAAACCACCCATTATTAGGGTCATTGCGAGGATTACTTATACATCTCCTCGTAGTATTTTTCGTACTCACCACTGGTAATGTTCTCCAACCACTCGGTGTTTTCCAAATACCATTTTACCGTTTTCTCAATTCCTTCTTCGAATTGAAGTGATGGTTCCCAACCCAATTCTTCTTTTAATTTGGTAGAGTCGATAGCATAACGCAAATCATGTCCAGCACGATCGGTCACGTAAGTAATCAATTTTTCAGATTCTCCCTGTTCACGGCCAAGCAATTTATCAACCGTTTTGATCATTACCTTGATCAAATCGATATTTTTCCACTCGTTGAAACCACCAATGTTGTAGGTATCTCCTAATTTTCCCTCATGGAAAATTACATCAATTGCTCTTGCATGATCTTCCACGTACAACCAGTCTCTAACATTCTCACCTTTGCCATAAACCGGAAGAGGTTTGTTATTACAGATATTGTTGATAAACAGAGGAATCAATTTCTCAGGAAACTGATAGGAACCATAGTTGTTTGAACAATTAGAAATCACTGTTGGCAAACCATAAGTATCATGGAAAGCTCTCACGAAGTGATCAGAAGATGCCTTTGAAGCTGAATATGGCGAATGTGGATCGTAAGCAGTGGTTTCCAAAAAGAAACCTTCTTCTCCCAATGATCCATATACCTCATCGGTAGAAACATGATAGAACAATTTTCCTTCAAAATCATTATCCCAGGCATGTTTTGCAGCTTGTAATAATGATAAAGTTCCCATTACGTTTGTTTGCGCAAATGAGAATGGATCTTTAATGGAACGGTCTACATGAGATTCTGCCGCTAAGTGAATTACACCATTGATTTGAAAATCTGCAAACACTTTTTGAACTTTCTCAAAATCACAAATATCACATTTTACAAAAGTGTAGTTTTCTTTGTTTTCAATGTCTTTTAAATTGGCTAAATTACCTGCATAAGTCAGGGAATCCATATTAACAATCTTATATTCCGGATATTTATTTACCAACAAACGAACCAAGTGTGATCCGATAAAACCGGCTCCACCGGTAACTAGAATTGATTTCATATTTATTTTTTTACAAATTCAAACCACTAATTACACTAATTTTCACTGATTAAATAAATAATAATTTGTGATCATTTGTGTATAAAATAGTTATTTCATTAATTTCTCAATACAATCCTTCAAAGAGTCTCGCCAGTAAGGAATCGCAATTCCAAAATCCGCTTTGATCTTGGCTTTGTTCATCACCGAATAGTGAGGACGCTTTGCCGGGGTAGGATAATCTTTGGTTTCAATTGGATTAACCTGACAATCTACTTGTCCGATCTCCATAATGGCTTTGGCAAAATCGTACCATGAGGCTACTCCTTCGTTCGAGAAATGATAAACTTTTCCTTTAGAATCTAATCGTTCAGATTTTGATAAGATTTCCAAACATGCTTTAGCCAAATCCCGGGCATAAGTTGGCGTTCCCACCTGATCAAAGATCACTCCCAATTCATCTCTATCATTGCCCAATCGCATCATGGTTTTCACAAAGTTGTTCCCGAAAGAGGAATACAACCATGAAGTACGAATTAAAATGGAATCAGAGGAAGAATTAATTACAAACTCCTCTCCTTTTCTCTTGGTCTCACCATATACTCCAATTGGAGAAACTCCACAAGTTTCGGCATAAGGAAAGTGAGCAGTTCCATCAAAAACGTAATCTGTTGAGATATGAATCAGCTTTATATTCTCTTCCTCTGCAATGCTCACCAAATTAGAAACCGCAGTTGCATTTACCAATTCTGCTGTTGCTGCATCTTCTTCGGCTTTATCAACAGCCGTATAAGCTGCACAATTAACAACCGCTTCAATTTTATTTTCGATTACAAATTGAGAAAGCATTTCTTTATTGCAAATGTCTAAATCTGGTAAGTCCGAAAAAACAAAGTCCAAATTTGGAAAGGATGAACTCAACTCATTTATTTCAGAGCCCAACTGTCCATTGGCTCCTGTCACTAAAATTTTCATTTTCTTATATTTTTCCACAAATTTCTCAAATGACACAAATTAAAGAATAACACGTTTATACTGTAAGCTTTTTGAGCCAAAATTAACAAGCAAGCCAACACGTTTTTCTGTCGCTTTTAAATAGTTCAAAACTTGGGCATAATGAACATCAGTAAGTGCATTCACCGCCTTTAATTCCACAATTACTTCATCAAAACAAATAAAATCAGCAAAATACTTCTTGTTAAGCTCTCGTCCCTTATAAAAAACACTAAGTTGTACTTCTCTTTCAAAAGGTATTTCTGTATCCATAAACAATAGTTCTAATGCCTCTTGATAGATAGCCTCAAGAAAACCACAGCCTAATTCAGAATGTACTTCCATGCAACAACCTATGATTTCATAACATTCTCTTTTGAAAATATATTTTTCATTCATAATTTGTGTCATTTGAGTAATTTGTGGACATTACATATTCTAAAAAGGATTTTCAGTTTTTGCCAATGGTTTTAACTTCAGATCTTTTCCTGACAACTGAACTTTCTCAGCTTCAACTTGCCAATCCACAGCAATCTCCTCATCATTCCAGGCAATACCCGAATCATGCTCTGCCGAATACCAATTGTCTACCTTGTAGGCAAATACTGCTTTCTCACTTAGTACTGCAAAACCATGAGCAAAACCTCTTGGTACGAACAATTGTCGTTTGTTTTCTCCACTCAGGTTCACTGCCACATATTTTTTATAAGTTGGTGAATCTTTTCTTAGATCTACCGCCACATCAACAACTTCACCTTCTATACACCTAACCAATTTGGCTTGATTAAAAGGAGGTTTCTGAAAATGCAAACCACGTACAACACCATAAGATGATTTGGATTCATTGTCCTGTACAAAATCTACTTTTCCAATATTTTCTTCGAATTCTTTCTGATTGAAAGACTCAAAAAAGTAGCCTCTGTCGTCGCCAAATACTTTTGGTTCTACAATCACTACTTCTGGTATTTCTGTTTTTATAAATCGCATTAATTATATTTTATTAACCACAGATGACACGGATTTTCACAGATTAAATTACAAAACGTTTATATTCAAGCCTTGTTGCTCCAAAATTGATCAGATAACCGACCGGCATTCCTGTCGCCCTTAAATAATTCATCAACTGTGCGATATGAACATCTTCAATTGCTTTAACTGATTTCAACTCTAAAATGATCTTATCATGACATATAAAATCGGCATAGTACTTCTTATCCAAGATAATTCCCTTATAATTGATATCAATTTGAGCTTCTCGTTCATAAGGAATAGATTTTCGCGAAAACTCATACTCTAAAGCCTCTTGATATACTGCTTCTAGAAAACCACAACCTAATTCAGAATGTACAGTCATACAACAACCTAAAATATCATAGCATTCATCTTTAAATAAGAAACTATTATAGCTCATCGCAATCATCTTTTATTTAAAATTATTAATCTGTGCAAATCTGTGTCATCTGTGGTTTTAATTTTTTTCTTCCACTAGATTCAACAAATACTGCCCATATCCATTCTTCTTCAATGGCTCTGCCAGTTTTCTTACCTGTTCTGCATCAATATAACCCATTAGGTAGGCGATCTCTTCCAAACAAGAAATTTTCAAGCCCTGACGGGTTTCAATGGTTTCAATAAAACGACCAGCATCCAGTAAAGACTCATGCGTACCGGTATCCAACCAGGCAAAACCACGTCCCATTAACTCAACTTTTAATCGCTCTTGTGCCAAATACTCCTGATTTACCGTAGTAATCTCCAATTCACCGCGATGTGAAGGTTTCACATTCTTAGCAACCTGTACCACATCATTGGTATAGAAATACAAACCAACTACTGCGTAGTTCGATTGAGGATTTTCTGGTTTCTCCTCAATTGATGTTACATTACCTGCTTTATCGAAGGCTGCTACTCCATATCGTTCCGGATCATTCACATAGTAACCAAATACAGTTGCCTTCTTTTCTTCCTCAACATTTTTACGGGCATTTTGCAACATGGCAGATAATCCTTGTCCATAGAAGATGTTATCGCCCAATACCAAACAAACATCATCATCTCCAATGAACTCATCACCTATAATGAATGCTTGTGCCAATCCATCAGGGCTAGGTTGCTCTTTATAAGACAATTTCAATCCCAATTCCTCTCCAGTTCCCAATAATTTCTCAAAATTTGGCAAATCTTCTGGTGTTGAGATAATTAATATTTCCTGTATCCCTGCCAACATCAAAACTGACAATGGATAATAAATCATGGGTTTATCGTAAACAGGCAAGAGCTGCTTCGAAACCCCTTTGGTAATAGGATACAAGCGGGTTCCGCTGCCTCCTGCTAGGATGATTCCTTTCATAATTACTTATTTAAATTGTAACAATGCTTTTCTATTCGTATTCGATCGTTTTTTATCCCAAAACCAACCCCACTTATTAAAATATTTTACTGCAGAAGAAATATGAAACCACAATAATTTTTTATTCTTATAAGATCCTTTTTCATAAGCGTGAGTAACTTCAACTGCCGGATAGTAAACCGTTTTGCTTACCTCTCCAATTCTTCTACACAAATCCAAGTCTTCCAAATACATAAAATAGCGTTCATCAAACCCACCTATTTGCTCCAAAATAGATGTTCGCACAAACATAAAGCATCCTGATAAACTCGGAACTTCCATTTCTGAATTATAGTCAGAAAAACGAAATTCATATTTTTTATTCCTTTTTGCCACAAAACTCTGAAAAGGAATAAATCTACGCAATAAAAGATCGAATGGAGTCGCTAACAATTTACATAAATATTGTGTTTCCCCATTTGGATATTTAATCTTTGGCATGATTGATCCAATTTCTGAATTAATATTTAATTTATTCTCTAAACTTTCAATTACTCCCTCACTAAAAGAAATATCTGGATTCAAAATAATATGATATTTAGAATTCATACTAATGGCTTGCTTAATAGCTATGTTATGAGCAGCCCCAAAACCAATATTAGCATTATTGAATATATACTTTATTCTAGAATCTGTACACAATTCCGAAAGTGAATTATCTAAAGAATTGTCGACTATAAAAAGAATTGAGTCACAAGAATATTTAAAAAAAGACTCTATTACCTTTTGAATATCTCCAATAGGATTATGATAGGTTACTATAGAACCTGTAATTAAACTTTTTCCCATTTCCCAGTTAATGTATTATATGTTTTTACAATTCGTGCAGGCGAACCAACTGCAATCGAATAATCAGGAATACTCGTAGTTACTACCGAATTAGCTCCGATTATACTTCCTTTCCCTACCGTTACGCCTTTTAAAATGCAAACATTCTGTCCAATCCAAACATTATCTTCTATACGAATGGGTGCAAATGACAATTTTCTATCTTTGGGTATTGTATCAGGATGATCGTGGATCTCATTTTCTCCATAAAAACCATGGTCATGATCCGTAATAAATACCTTACTCGCAATCAAAACATTATTCCCTATTTCAACCGAACTCACAGCTGCAATATGAACGTTATCATTCATTTGAAAATTTCGACCAATACTAAGACATGTAACCGCAGTTGGATCAATAGGGAATGCGTCTAATCTACAATTGTAACCTGTAGTAAAACCATCACCCACAGTAATATATTTCTTCCCTCTAATTCGAAAAGGGAAACGAATTAATCTTGCATTAGAAAACTTCATCTTCGACCTTACAAAACAATAGACCAAATATAAAGCCCCACCAATTCCGTTTTTTCTAATAAACTCGAATAGATTATTGATTATCATTTTTTAGATATTAATTCACAAATTTTGAGGTATTTATTCGCACGCTGCTCTGAAGTAAAAAATGTATTTAACTGTTTTTTACCATTCATTACCAATTCAGTCCTTAATTCCTGAGAATTAATAAAAAAAACTAATTTATCCACAA
The DNA here is from genome assembly GCF_963677195.1 of uncultured Marinifilum sp. Taxonomy (NCBI): domain Bacteria; kingdom Pseudomonadati; phylum Bacteroidota; class Bacteroidia; order Marinilabiliales; family Marinifilaceae; genus Marinifilum; species uncultured Marinifilum sp. Next base: position 2,536,296 of record NZ_OY781918.1, on the reverse strand, counting down.
TATCATCTACATCCATTGGGTCAAAATAATATGCAGCATCTTCACATACCTTCGTAGCAAAAGATAAATTTGAAGTCAAAATCGGACGTTCCATCTTCATAGCTTCGGGATAATTAGCTGTAGAACATTCCAGAAGTGTGGGAAGAAATAATGCATCACTTTCATAATACAATTGAGGACACTTTGATATATCAACTCTCCCAACATTTATGATTGATTCTCGTGCCTCTTCAGTTAGCTTTGAGTGAAACAAATCATCATCAACAGTTAATATGAACTTAACATTAACTTCCTTTAATTTATTATTCAATTTTGGAACAAGACGATTCAAACTTCCAAATTTTTATGCGGAGCAAAAGAACATAAACTTAAGAATCTAAACTCATTTAAATTCTTTTCAGGCAAAAGATTTTTATCACTTACTTTAAATGTATTAAAAAAATTATTACATGTATTAGTCACAGTAAAAACTTGTTCTGGAGAACAACCAAGGTAAGTCTGCAGTCTCTTATTCACATCATTCGTTTCGCAGACGTAGTATTTTCCATTTTTTAATAAAAAATAACGATGAATAAATTGCTTTACTTTTACTGAGAATAAAGAAATTGGTGATAAGCTAGAAAACAAAGGGGAATCAGAATAGACATAATGCGGATAAGCATACCCCATTAAATGAGGCTTAGTTGGAGTCCACCATGAAGGACCAAACACACTAAAAACAGCATCAGGATTAACCTCTTTTTCAATCCTATCAAGTTGATTTCTAGACTCCCTACCCTTAAATAAAAATCTAGGATGAGTCTGTATATTATAAAATGTAAAATTATCGGGATAGTTAGTAACATCTATTTGTGATGCCACCGTATCACTTAAAACAACAAAAAACTCATGCTCTTTGTGTTTCTTACATTCATTAATAAATGACACAGCCACTTGCACGACACCTGTTCCACTTAAAGTGGAAGAATTAACGAGTAATTTCATTATACAATTATTTGCGAACTTAAATTTTCTGCTATCTGAGTTATAGAAAGAGTTTCTTTAGCATTTCGAATATTCCTTCTTTGTTTCCTATAACGTTCAACATCAAAATTATTAATTATTTGTACCATTTCATCCAAATTATCACAGAGATAACCAATATCACCTAAAAGATCGAAATAATACTCAAAATAGCAGTTTCGGAGCGAAATAATTGGTTTTTCAAATGCAATAGCATCAAAAAATGCTCCACTCGCAATAAACCGATATAAATCATCTGGATAAAAAAACAGGACATAATCAAGATCTTCAACAGCTTTATTGTATACATCAGAAGGAATAAAACTAGATGAGTCAAATGTATTCACCAGATTATTTTTGAATTCTGTTAAGCATGCAGATGTCTGACCAACAATAGTTAATTCGATATCCTGATTAAGAATCTTATCTTCCAATAATTTTGCCAGAGTGAATATTTTATCAGAACCTTTTATACAAGCAGCATAACCCACAGTACCGTATACAACCGTTCGTTTTTTATCAACTATAGGAACATTTTTAATCCCTGGATAAAAATACGGATGATCTAGTATGATAAATGAATCTCTTGTTAGATTTGGATGAATTTGTTTTAGGTTATTGAATATACTACCACCCAATACAATGTATTTTGTCTTATCATTTAAAAACCTCCAAAAAACTAACCGATACCAAATTCGAATATATTTTTTAATTGAACCATGTAATTTGTCATTTTCATCATTTAAATATTCTAATTCACCATGAAGAACAATAAAAACTTTTCGCCTTAAAATCTTATTTAATAACTTCACAAAAGGCAAAGAAATTGGATTCGTCGAAGTGAAGAAAACGATATCATGGCTTTTGGTTAATAGTAATTGAAAAATATCCTGAACCAAACAAAAAAGGTAAGACCAAAAAATAGAGGCAGTTCCCTTTTTATTGGAAACACCTCTAATCTCCTTAAATTCGAAGTATTCCAATTTAATTTCATTACTATCTAATTTATCACGCACAGCTAAGAGATGTCTTTTTTGCGCGTAAAAGCTTATCCTTTCCTTTGGAAACGATAGGCTCAATACATAAAAGAATGCACTATTAAACGGAACATGCTCTCCATTATAACGCATTGAGTCTATAATCTTAATCATATAATCTCTGTTTTTTGTTTGTTAATTGAAATAAAAGCACTGACAAAAAGTAAATAAATCCATATAACAATCGGAGTAAAAAATGCACTTGAAAATTCATTTGCAACTCCACTAGCCATCGGATTAACTAATAAAACTAACGCTAATTCATTAGCCTGTTCAATCCCCATTAGTCTAGTTGTTCTAAAAGTTAAAAACACTAAAAATAAAATAGAACATACATTCAATAGTAATAAAAGAGGTGACTTAAATAAGGAGAAAATAAGATTCCCTTGAGTGCCTGTCATGTACGAAACATTTTTAATATTTTCACCATGCTTACTATTGATCATTATTGATTCAGGGGTGTCTCTAGGTAAAAACTTTCCACTTAAAAATCCGCCAAGTGCTTGCTTTTGAAAATAAAAGTATTCTAATTGTTGGGCACTAATGAAAAAAACACCTGGACTTTCAAAAATTTGGGCGGAATTAGCAAAACTTGATAATCGCCCCACCAAAACACCTGTAAGAATATTAGTATTATCATATTCAGTACTCACTCCCCTAAGGCTATTTCTATAAATATAAAGAGACTTCACTAAAACAGAAGAAAACAATAAACCGACAATAAGAAGTATTTTATAACGCTTTAAAATATAAAAACATTTCGAATTATACTTAACAAATAGAACTAAACCAATCAATAGAAAAATTCCAATACTAAATTTACTCAAACTTAGTATAATCATCATTGTTGTAAATAAAATAATCTTTCGAATTTTATCCGTTCTGAAAACTAAAATAGAATAAATAAATCCAAGAGAGAGTCGATTACTAACCTGTATTACAGGAAGTAAAAATGAAGGAGCGGAATACACACCCGCCGTCATTTTACCAACACCAAAACTTATTATTAAGAATAATTGCCAAAAAAATAATAAATAGAATAAAATCTCCACATAAGGATACCTAAATCGTACAGATTTCCGAATTTCTTTATTTTTAAATCTTTTATAAATCAGAAACAAAAAATAAAATGGTAATACTGAAATAAATAAATTTAACACCAACCATCCAAATGATATCGACACTTTAAACCCTAAAAAATCGCCATTATATGTTTTTGTAATTACTGCATAACAAAAACTAATAAATACAAACAATGAGAACATTATTATAATGTATTTAGCCGCACGAAATAAACTGTCATCGCTTCTCATAATATCGGTTTACAATATATTTAATTTCTTTTACAGCTTTTTAACATCAATAAAAAAGGAAGAATGATGTTTATGTACACAATAAATGAATATTTACTACAAAACAATAACCCTTTAGATATATGAATGTATTGTTGATAATAATACATTTCGTTTTTAAACATAAGCTTTAATTGATTTTTTAACGAATGTGAATTACTTATGGTCTTTCCATGTTCATGCAAAATTTCAACATATGGATAATAATAATTCACAAAACCATTTCTTCGCATCCTTTCAGCCAAAATCAATTCTTCACCATACAAAAAAGTCTCAGGATCGAACATTCCAGACTGAAAAAAGCTTGTTCTTGTTGTTAATAAAAAGCACCCCATTAATCGGTAATACTCACCTTCAATGGCATTCTGTAGTATAGGTGTTATTTTACGAAAAAAAGGATATAGAATGTACCGTAAAATATGAAGTTTATAAAAAGGAATATCGATCATAGGAGATTGACATTTCGAGTCAAGTCCTGTAATTTTTGGATTTATTGCACCCACCTTCGGTTTTTCCTTAAGCTTATTGCACAATACTTCCACAACATTACTATTTATAAAACGAATATCTGAATTCGAAAAAAGAAGATAATCCAACTTAAAATGTTCGTTTAAAAACTCAGCTCCAAGATTATTACCTTTTGCATAACCTAAATTAGCCTTCGAATCGATTATAAATATTGAATCCGCATGATTTACTTTCTGCTCAACTCTCTTCGTATCAAATGCCTTTTCAAGTGTCTCTATCGAATCGCAACTACAGCTATTATCAACAATTACAATTTTATTTGGGGTAGTAATTTTTGAAAGTTCCTCACGCACATAGGCAATGATTTCTTCCTCATTCTTATAATTTAATAATACAATTCCTAGCATATATCTTTTTTAAAATTTTGATTAAGAAACAATCAAATTACAATTACATATACCTCTAAACCCAAATTTTATAAACAAGTATTTTCCTTCTTAGTCGAGGCATTAAAACATAACATAAAAGAATAAAACACAATGAAAAAAACAAGCATCTACAAAGCACTATTATATATATGCTAGATACGTCAATCATGTTAAACAATACTATTTCAAAATAATAAACAATCAAGCTTATAAGTATAAATGGCATAAAAGATTGAAAGAAAACTTTTGTTGGATTTATATTTAAAACAAATGGCATATAATAAAAATACATAACTAACATTTGAATGGATATATAAACAGCATAACCAATTATTGCGGCACCAACCCCAAATTTACTTACTGTAATCATAGTAATGAGTAAGGAGGAAAAACACGAAATTGCAGATGCATAAACTAATACTTTCGTTTTACCTGTAGCTAGAATTAGAGTTGAAATTGCTGAATTATGCATGTACAAAACTGTAAACAACGAAACATTTAACCATGGCACAAGACTATTGTACCCACTTCCTAAGTAAATATTCAGAATATCCTGTGTATTTATAACAATATTAAAAACAACAAAACAAACGAATAACGAAATCAATTTTGTTCCATCATATATAATTTGGTTAATCTTTTCAACATCCTTTTCAGCATAAAGTTTTGAAATTTTAGGTAAAAGAACCTGCATAAAAACCCCACCTAAAACAATGACAAACGAAGATATTGTTCTAATTATCTCATAATCGGCAACTAACATCACTCCATTATCCGCAAATGCACCCAAAATTACTGGTTGTAAATAAAGCGCTGACATTTGAAAAATTCCCATTGCAAAAAGAGATAAGCTATACATCAACACCTCTTTAAAAGCTGGATAATTCCAACGAGGCTTTAAAAAAGAAACTACAGAAAGCTTAACCCTATAGAATCTGTATAGGTTCAATGGAATAATAACCATATTAGTTAATGTAAATACAATAAAAAATACAGCAAGACTAAATTCAAATTTAACACAAATAAATACGGCTAATAAATTCAATATAGATTTCACCGAATTCATTTGATTGATCCAAGCGACTCCTTCAAATGCCGTTAATAACTGTACAACAACAAAAGACAGCCAATTAAAAATTGTTGATGATGCTAAAATAATCATCAACCATAAAAATATATAATACTGACCTGTGTCTAAACTGAATAATTGATTAGAAAAAACACCCATTAATAAAAACACAATGGTATTAATTACACCAATTACACCATAAAAAACCATACTCGAACGTGAAACTTCTTTCACTTTATTAGTCTCCCCTTTAGCAAACCAAATAGCAAAAAAACGTATTGATCCATTTGAAACACCAAGCTCCATAAGTCTCAAATAAGCATTTAAAGAAAATGCCAAAACAAAGAGCCCATAATCACCTTTCCCATAAAATCCAATTAACAATGGAATCATTATAAATTGGCTGAGAGCTGCAATTATTTTGGACAGAATCCCAAAAATAAAACCTTTAAACTCTCCAATCATATTTTTCGGCTTCGTGAAAAAGTTCCAATAAATTCTCTCAATATTGTAACTGGCCTATTTAAAGGCGTTTGCTTAAATAACATAAATGATGAAAATGCCATAGGAACAAATTTTGCAAACGAGAAAGCTAAAGCTCTCACTCCTACAAACTGCCTCCTTCGAAATTGATAAGGCTGAACAATAGGGAGTTTCTTAACATCTAGTGTATTAGACTCTACTGCCTTATTCAATTTTATAAAATCTAGAATTTCAACGGCCTTTTCAGTACGGCAAATGACCAAACTCTTTCCTTCCTTCTCTTCGAAATCAGGATAACCATCTTTGGTTTCCCAAGAATCTCCAATTGCAAAATCCGCAACCAACCCAATACCATCTGGGCATATTTTGCATCGAAAACACAATTTTCTACCTAAAACATTACCCCAAGAATCATTGTATGTCATACTAAATTGTTCATTTCTCTTGTCGGTAAAGGTGAAAAAACCTGGCCACCCCTTCCCTCTGTATTGTAAATCTTTAACAGGTAGTTTTGCATTAAAAGAACTAATAATATTTTTAGTAGCATTGAAACTTGGCATTCCCGCGCAAAAAATAGAAATTGTCAAGTAAATTCTACCACTATATTGAGGATATACAAGTAAAAATCTATTTAAAGTACTTATATCACATGGTTTTCCTACAAAACAAAATACATCTGCACTATCATCCATTATTTGTTTAATACAATCAAATACAAGCGCAGGCGCATATCTTGATGAACTATATTTTATAATATCTAATTTTGATTTTGATACTTTGAGATTATTTGCTTCATAATTATTAGCATCCCCACCAACATGCAACACAGCATCAACTTTACCCGTTTCCAAAAGACATATTGCAATTGCACTTATATAACCGCCAGATGCACCATTCCCTCTCACTTCATTATCACAAGCGTATCCTTCCTCTACAACAAGGCATTCCCCCCAAAGTTTTTGGAAATTATTCTTTTCGTTTTTGGAAATTAAATTATAGCCAGGACATATTTTTTTTATTAGTTTTTCATCCTCCTTTATTTCCTTAGTAATATTAGGATACAAAAAACCATCCTCATGTAACACCATTTTTGCATTCTCATCTGCGGATATTGCCGTACATATGCCACAACCCAAGCATAATCCTAAATCAACTATTTTATCTGTAAACAATTTATTATGCATTCATTAGCGCTTTTGATATTAACCGTTTCAATTCCTTCAACCTAGGTGATATAATTTCTCTTGTCGCAATGGCAATATTCTTTTTCAAATCTTCCCTATTAGAAAATGCGGTAGTCATTTGCTGTAAAACATTTGACGTACTATCATTAACACAATCCCCCATAAAACTATATTTTAACGTATCTTCAAAAAGGCCGTTAAATTTTCTGCTATATGCCATAGGAAAAACTGGCACACCTGATGAAAATGCAGCAATACAAGCATGCATTCTTGCTCCAGTAAAAAAGTCTAAACCACTAATATAGCTCTTTGCTTCAATTGGGGTGCTAAATTTGGGTGCCAGTATTGTGTCCGGAAATTTCTCATGAAGTTCATCACAAATATAGCAATCGGAATCAGTGTAAGACTCATTACCCACAACATGTGGCACTATATGTAATCGCACTTTTTCTTGAGACAAAAAATACTCTATGGTCTTATAAACTAACTCTTGATAGTTTACAGAAAGATTGAATTGGTTATCTTGAGTATACCCACCCATCCACAACAATCCTGAAACATTTAGACCAACATGGATTAACTCTTCACTATATTTAGTCTTTATAAAAGGCATATAAAAGGCAACATCAATAGATTCAACAACTGTTTTCTCAGGGATGTTATTAGTCGCATAATCATAACTTTGATAATCTCTTGCTAAAATATACTCCATAGATTTCATAGCCTTTATAGCTTTCCTCTTCACTTTTACATCCAAGAAAGGCCCAATTGTTTGTGGCAATAAGAATTGCTTTACTCCAATTTTATTAAAGAGATTTTTTGAACTATTTATTTTATGAAACCTTTCTTGCCCATAAATATCGGAAAAACTATCACCTTCCCCCATATCAAAAACGATATCGAATTTTGATAGCTTCCAAATTTTATGCTGATTAAACCGCAAAATTATTTTTGCAATAGATTTTATTTTTAAAGAATAATCAAGACCTACCAAATTCTTGAATTCATATTCAATTTCATTAATCGTAAGGCTGTCATCACCATATTTAGATGATCCTAAAATTGTTATCTCAATTTGTTGCTTATTTTCCCTTGCTGCATCAAAAATTAGAGCCAAAGAAGAATATGCAAGCGCTGCGACTCCCAAGTTTATATTATACGGGTTAACCCACACAATTCCTACATTCAATTTTTCATTCATATATTTAAAATCAAAATTTCTAAAATAAACTACCTAATGAATCAGCTATCAGCTCTTTACATAGCATAATCCCTACTAAAATTCAAACACTTACTGCTACTAATTTTACTCTCCCTCCCACTTATCCTTAACTCCACTGAGGAATTCCTTCCCAAACACCATTCCCACACCAACTATTCCCCCCAGGAAAGTCCAAATCACCAAAATCATAGCACGTTTAGGCTTTGATTTCTCAATTGGTACAGATACCGGCTCAATCACCGTAAAAACAGGCGTATCTTCTTTCACCTGTATTTTTTGAGTCTCCAATTGTTTGGCCAATTCTGAGTACACACCGTAAACTAAATTATAGTCTGCCGTCAGGCCTTCCAGTTCGGTCTGTGCTTTGGCTGTACTCACATTTTTGTTTCGGTCGCGAAAGTTCGCTAGTTTTTGCTGAGCTATTTCAGATTCTTTCTGTTTTTCGGCATAACGCTCTTCCACAAAAACCAATTGATCTTTTGCTTTCTGTATTTTAAAATTGGTAATAGCATCTTGTAAAAGAATTTGCGCTTTTTGTACCATTTGAGCAGCTGCTTTAGCTTGTGGCATGCGAGCAGAAAGGGAGATGTAGCCGTCTTTGTCGTTGAATTCGATGGAAAGTTGAGCTTGCAGTTTCTCTATGAGTTCTTTTTCATCCTGATTGACAGATAATAACTGGTCACTGGTTGACTGGTCATTAGTCATTAGGTCATTGGTCACTGGGGCTTTGCCACGAATGGCACCTATAATTACTCCTGGTAAGCCGATGGTGTATTTTTTTATGTAGCCGAATAATCCAGGGCTGTGGATTTCTTCGTAGTAATGTGCGAATGTTACTGGTTCGCTTTCACCTTCTATTGAAAGAGGGGTTTTCATCAACTCCTTTTGGAAAGGGATGCTGTTTACGATTTTAGGATAAAGAGTTGGTGGGATATCTGAACCACCCATTGAACCTAGGTTGATTCCTGCCATTGCTGCCAGTCCACCAAGGCTACCACCCAGTTTGCTTCCTCCTTCTGCCGATTGTGGTACCATGGTACAGGAAGCGGTGTATTCTTTTTGTGAGAATATGGCTACGAATAGGCCTAGTAGCATAAATATCAAAGTGCATTTGATTACGGTGCGGCGGCCTTCCCATAGGGTTTTGGCTAATTGGATTAGGTCGATTTCGTCGTCGGCGTGTTCAACACGAGAACGGGCTTGTTGGTTAGTATCTTTTATTTCACTCATTATATATCTTTTACTTTTCAGTTTCTAATCTTGTCGTGTTTCACGTCACTGGTTGACTGGTCACTGGTCATTCGTTGACTCGTCACTGGTCATTGGTCACTGGTGCACTCGTCACTCGGCTTTCAACTATTGACTATTGACCATCTTGTCACTCGTTGACTCGTCATTCGTTGATTGGTCATTCGTCATTGGTCACTGGTGCACTCGTCACTCGGCTTTCAACTATTGACTATTGACCATCTTGTCACTCGTTGACTCGTCATTCGTTGATTGGTCATTCGTCATTGGTCACTGGTCATTGGTCACTCGGACTACTGACTACTGACTACTGACTACTGACTACTGACTACTGACTACTGACTAGTGCACTATTGACCACCTTGTCATTCGTTGACTCGTCACTGGTCATTGGTCACTCGGACTACTGACTACTGACTATTGACTATTGACTAGTGTACTATTGACCATCTTGTCATTCGTTGGCTCGTCACTGGTCATTGGTCACTCGGACTACTGACTACTGACTACTGACTACTGACTAGTGTACTATTGACCATCTTGTCACTCGTTGACTCGTCACTGGTCATTGGTCACTCGGACTACTGACTACTGACTACTGACTACTGACTACTGACTAGTGCACTATTGACCATCTTGTCACTCGTTGACTCGTCACTGGTCATTGGTCACTCGGACTACTGACTACTGACTACTGACTACTGACTATTGACTATTGACTATTGACTATTGACTAGTGTACTATTGACCATCTTGTCATTCGTTGACTCGTCACTGGTCATTGGTCACTCGGACTACTGACTACTGACTACTGACTACTGACTAGTGTACTATTGATTATTTCCTTTTTTCGTATTCGTTTTTAAATGATTCATAAACTTTTTTCACCTGAGGATAAACCTCTAAGGCTTTTTCAATTCCTTCTATAATTTCCTCTTCGTTGTCGGGATATTCGTGTGATAAATTATTTCTCAATGTTCGAAAAGACAACCAGGTTTCTGCATCGGGTATCAAATCTAGTTTTTCCAACAAATTCAGTATATCAATAAAAGGCATTCGTCTTGCATCTTCCTGAATAAAGTCCATAAAGACAGGAAATAATTTTTGTCCCATCATATCCTGGATTTTAGAAAATCGATAAATGAAAGCATCGATTAGGGTACGACTCTCGTCATCATCGAGGGTATGGATGGAAATTGGCAATTGCTGCAATCGCGATGTCAATTGATCCATTCGATGGAACTGCAGGTCCAGACTTTTAAAAACCAATTCTAATGTCATAACTCAACTCCTTCTTTTGCGATACGATATATTTCTTTTTCGGGAGATTGTTTGTTATTCACAATGACATCAAACTTTTGATCTCCCAACAACATTTGTAAGCGCACTACAAATTTAATTTTAATATCTATCCCAACAATTTTATTTGTTTCGATATATAAATCTATATCTCCTCCTTTTTTGGAATCATCTACACGTGACCCAAACAACCATACTTTCGCGGATTCACCGTAAAACTGTTTGGCTTCGGCTTTTATTGTTTGTATGTAGTGTCTATTCAATCTCATATTAATTGGTTACTCATTTGTCACTCGTTGATTCGTCATTGGTCATTGGTCACTGGTGCACTCGTCATTCGTCATTCGTCACTCGGACTACTGACTATTAACTATTGACTACTGACTAGTGCACTATTGACCATCTTGTCACTCGTTGACTCGTTGACTCGTTAACTCGTCACTGGTCATTGGTCACTGGTCATTGGTCACTCGGACTATTGACTATTGACTATTAACTATTGACCATCTTGTCACTCGTTGACTCGTCATTGATGAACTGGTCATTGGTCATTGGTCACTGGTCACTCGGACTATTGACTATTGACTATTGACCATCTTGTCACTCGTTGACTCGTCATTGATGAACTGGTCATTGGTCATTGGTCACTGGTCACTCGGACTATTGACTACTGACTAGTGCACTATTGACCATCTTGTCACTCGTTGACTCGTCATTGATGAACTGGTCATTGGTCATTGGTCACTGGTCACTCGGACTATTGACTATTGACTATTGACCATCTTGTCATTCGTTGACTCGTCATTGATGAACTGGTCATTGGTCATTGGTCACTGGTCACTCGGACTATTGACTATTGACTACTGACTATTGACTATTGACTATTGACTATTAACTATTGACCATTGACTACTGACTATTGACCATCTTGTTACTTTTATATCAACTACCTTTTCTTCCAATTGATCGGATGTATGCATTAAGCATTTTTGCTATCCGGATACTTTCTTCTTTCAAATCCTTATAAATGGCTTCATCAATCAAGTTTCTATCATTAGCTTTTCTCAACCAATTTTGAGTTTCGTACAATGATCCACGTGCATAAAACAAAAAATTCTTATTCTCTTTATAATGATACCGTCCATATCCTTCACTGATATTCGCAGATATTGAATCGGCCGATCTTACCAATTGTTTTCCTATTGTCGACTTTTCAAAATACTGCCAATTTTCAACCAATTCCCAAACCTTCTCTTCAAAAGAATAGGCTAATTGATAAACTTGTAAATCTTTTAAGTCGGACATAACTTCATTCGTTTAATTCGTCACTAGCACACTAGTCATTCGGACTACTGACTATTGACCATTGACCATTGACTATTGACCATTGACCATTGACTATTGACCAATCAACCATTGACTATCTCGTCGCCACTGCTATTGCCGTAATCAAAGTAGCAAAAGTCGATGCTATGGCCAGCCATTTGCTTGCCTGTGTTGCTTTGTCTACCTCTGGTTTTTCTGGCACGATAATTTCGCAGCCAGGTTCTACCTTTGGAAAACGACGACCGAACAAACCACTTTTGGTTGCCTGAGTTGTTCCATTGGCATACAGCACATATACTTTTCCTTTCTTAGCTCGCTCGGCAAAGCCTCCAGAGTTCATGATGTATTCTTTTGCTTTCTTTCTGCTTGTGAAAGTGTGCGCAACAGGATTCAGCACCGAACCCGATACCATTACGGTCTCCAATTTAGATGGCACCAGAATCTGATCTCCCATTTTCAAATGCAGATCTTCTACACAACCCGGATCTTTCATTATTTTTGACAAATCGAGTCCTACAACCTGATATTTGGTTTTCTCCACTTCACCAGGATTCATGGTAGTATCCTGAGCTACAATAGCCAATTTAGCCTGATATTCTGCTTCACTCAGTGTTATTCTTCTTCTTAGAGATGCTCCTTTCACGTAAGCCTCAGGCGTTAAGCCACCTGCTCTGTGAATGATATCTGATATCTTCTCATCCTTACGGGTGATTCCATAGTCTCCTGCATATTTCACTTCTCCCTGCACGCTGGCTGTTCCCTGCGGACGATATCCCGGTGCACGGCGAATGTAAACTTTATCGAATGCCTGCAAAACAAAAGCGGCACCTTCTGAACTAAGCTTGAGATTGCGATCTAAACCTAACTGAAAAGTATGCAAAAGAGATTTATTCAAGTCTGCAGTTTCATTATAATCAAGAACACGGCTTACCTCTACTCCCGAGACTTCGGCATTTTCCTTAAAACCACCAGCTTGAAAGATAAGATCGCCAACATTTAAATTTTCTGCCCAGGCATAAGTCCCTGGAAACTGCACTTCCCCAACAATTTCAACTGTACGAGCTTCGCGCATTTCAAAAATCGAGGATATCAGAACCTTATCTTCTCTATGTAATTTTAAATCTTCTGTTCCATTAAGCACCTTGCGGGGAGAAAAGGAAATTGCTTCCAGACTCATGTCACTTTTCTTGCGGGTAATTACTCCACGCTCCATAAAAGCCTCTTCCCTTAAGCCTTCTGCTTTTTCAAGTAGTTTCGATAAACTCATGCCCTCGCTTAACTCATAATTACCCGGACGATAAACTGCTCCTTCTATACTGATTCGATTTTCGAAACGCTCTACAATTTCTCCAGCATGTATCATATCCCCGTTTTTTAAAGCGGTAGAACCATATTCACTGGCGCTTACACCAGAAAAACTGAGAGTTCTGGAATTATTTCGATACAATTCGATACGATGAGTATAAGCCTTATCGGTAAAACCACCAGCATATCGAAGCAAATCATCAACGGTTTCTTCTTTTTTTGTTTCGAACAAACCGGTTCTTTTAAACTCCCCTTCTACTTTAATACGATTAAGGTAAGGGCTCACCAAAACCACATCCTGATCGCGAAGTTGAATATTCGCCTGAGTTTTCCCATCAATCAGATAAGCATAAACATCCACCGAATTGATTCGTTTGCCATCGCGAATCACATCAATCTTACGGAAAGAGCCATTCTCATTGGGTCCGCCTGCCAAATACAAAGCATTAAACACCGAAGCTGTTGCTGGCAAAGTATAAGTACCCGGCACATTCACCTCTCCAATTACATTTACCTTAACACCTTTTAAAGTACCCAGACTCACATCGGCAAAGGTATTTGCATTCTCTCCCTGCATGCCGTTGTATATGCTCACCAAACGATTTTTTATTTTTTCTTTCGCCTCCTTAAAACTAAGACCATATACATTTACAGGTCCCAAATCGGGAATTTGAAGTGCTCCGTTTTTCTGTACGCTAAGTAGATAATTTTGCTGAGAAGCACCATATACGGCTATGCTCACCTCATCGCCAAGTCCCAATGTATAGGAATCGGATACTGGAACATTTACATTGGGTGAAAAACTTAAATTCTCTGAATTAAAGAAATGAAATCCGAAAATCTCCTTATTTTTTTCACTGGCCTTAAAATCTTCTTTCTCAGATATTAGTTCGGTGGCTTCTTTCACATCCTCCTCACTTGTGAGAACAGTAGCTTTGGCGCCCCCATTCATTTTCATCTGATTAATTCGCTGCACCATTTGATCAATCTGCATTTGAGAGGCACCCCTAGCACGAGCCAAAGTCATGGCCTCTTCCATGCTCATGCCATTTTTCTGCATTTCATCAATCAGCTTCTGAATTTGAGCATCGCTTAAAGCTTCAACATTTACAGTCGCCGGATTAATATTCGTCGACTGAGCTGAAACACTAGTCCATGAAACAAATAAGAACACCAGTAAGAAAGAACACTTTCGAATGAATCGAATCATAATTTTATAAATATTTAATATTCGGTCTATTTTAATCTATTTTTCAAAAATCACTTTGCGTTGACAAAAGCCTAATTTTTTAGGATTAATGTTTTTTTTTAGCTGTGCAAAATTAAAAAACACTTCCGCAATTCCCTAATTTTAATTCATCTTTTACATACTATTTTACGGCATTCGATTTAAAAATTAAAAACAGCCTCTTTTATCCTGAAAGGCAAGTAAATAAACAAAGTTAAATTTGCATAAAAACCTTTTTTTTTCAATAAAACACTAAAAAAAATACTGCTTTAGCATGATATTTCAATAAAATCCGTCTAACAAAGCATCGAATACTCATTAACAATAAAACATACAATAATTTAAAATCTAGAAAAAAATACAAAACAATAGTTCATTTTTCTGAGCCGCAAAAATAATAGAAATTACCAGTTTATTGATCTGCCAAATGTGCCAAGTTGCTATCTATGGAAAAAAGTATGGAATTGAATAAACTGGCAAAATCTATTTATCATTTTTTTTGTACTTATGTAAGTAAAAACTTTACCTAAAGAATTAAAAAAATAACAATATGTAATAATTATCAATAAATCGGGTTAAATACACAAGCAACACTAAAGCAATAAAAATTGTGACAAAAGTATTTTTTTAGCATGCAAACGATAAAAAACACATACCCAGCAAAATAAAATTATATTCATTGGAAATTTTTCATTAATTTCACGTAGGGTAAAACGCTGATCACTCGGTACTTCACCACAAGACCAATAAAGTCCGACTAAACTTGAAACTTTTGACAGCAAATTATTGTTCTTTTATTTTGTACTTTTGTATTTTGAAAAGCCATGATTAATTGAATCAAACACTATTACTAAATATGTATCCATTCACACACACATTTTACATTGCAGCAAGTTTCATCTTTTCCTTATTACTCTGTTATCGACTGATACCTACAGTAATTACAATTGCAAAAGAAAAGAAACTTTACGACGAACCTAATCACCGATCTTCTCACACTACAGTAATTCCTTCGTTAGGAGGTGTAGCTATCTTTCTTGGCTTTACCTTATCAATACTGATATTTAGCAATGGTTTTATGGTGCACGAGTTAAAATATATTGTTGCAGCCACTTTAATCATGTTCGGACTGGGAATAAAAGATGATATCATGGTAATTTCCCCTAGGAAAAAACTTGCCGGGCAAATTTTCGCCGCCCTAATTGTTATTATTCTTGGAGATATCAGATTTACCAATTTTCATGGTGTTTTTGGAATTTACGAAATCAATTATCTTTCCAGTGTACTATTTACTGTATTTGTAATGATAGTGGTTACCAATGGCTTTAATTTAATAGATGGAATTGATGGTCTGGCTTCGGGTATTAGCGGCCTTTGCACATTAACATTCGGAACTTGGTTTTATATTACTGGTAATTATGAGTATGTAGTGCTATCTGCTGCTCTGCTTGGATCCTTAATCGCATTTTTTAGATTCAATGTGTTTAGTCGTAAAAATAAAATATTTATGGGCGATACAGGTTCCCTCATACTCGGGTTACTAATTTCTATTTTGGTAATTCGTTTCAACGAACTAAACATTTATCCTGATTTTGAATATGCCATTAAAGCAGCTCCTGCGGTTTCCATTGGAATCCTTGCTATCCCACTTGTTGATACAGCAAGAGTAATGATTATACGTATCAAAAACAAAAAATCACCTTTTCAACCAGATAAAAATCATGTTCACCACAGAATGATTAGTCTAGGCTTTAAGCATGCTGCTGCAACAGTTAGAATTATGGCGGTTAACATTTTATTTATCGGCACTTCATTCCTTTTAAAAGATACTAGTAATGAAATTCTATTAGCTTTGGTAATTGCAATGGGAACATTCTTTTCCTGGCTGCCAAGTTTCTTTTTAAAGCGTAAAGAAAAAAAAGAAGAGGCTTTACGAACTGCCTAATATTTATTAAATAAATATATGATATGCTCTCATGAAAATGGGGGCATTTTTTTTATCAAAATTGAAGAGTTAAAGTATCAAGTTACAAGGAAAAAGGGTAAAGGATAAAGCTTCAAATACCAAGTTCCAAAAACCAAATTTCAAAATCCAAAAACCAAACTTGAAAAAGCAAGTAGCAAGGGAGAAGGAATAAGGATAAAGTTAATAAGTTTCAAGCTCCAAGTTTCAAGTTACAAGGAAAAAGGATGAAGGAAAAAGTTACAAGGGTAAAGTAGCGAAGTTCCAAGTGGGTAAAATCCAAAAGTCAAAAAACAAGTTTCAAACAGCAAATTCCAAAAAGCAAATAGCAAAAAAAAGTAGCAAGGAAGAAAGAGAAAGAAAGGATAAAGTTAATAAGTTTCAAGCTCCAAGTTTCAAGTTACAAGGAAAAAGGATGAAGGAAAAAGCACCTGCTAATCATTGGTTGTGAATCCCTGCCCCAGAGGGGCAAAATGTCTGTAGCCCGTGGTAGAATGAGTGAAACGAATGATACCCCGGGATCGGAAGATGTGTATAAAATCGTCGTACAAATTTGCTTGAATAAATACAGATGGCTTTTACGACGAAATAGAAAATTAAAAAACAAGTAGAAAAGAAGAAGGGTAAAGGATCAAGTTTCAAGAACCAAGTTTCAAAAGTCAAATTTCAAAATCCAAAAGCCAAATTTCAAAATCCAAGAGTAAAGGAGAAACAAGGATAAAGGAGAAAGAGAACACAGATAACACGAATCAACACAAATTCAGTTGAGCACATGTAATTATGAATTTCTGGTGGCTTTTTTCTGACCTCGCCAGTGCAGGTGGGGAACCCATAGCTGAAGAAGGCGTTAAGAACAGAATTCCATGAGAGAGGAACGAGCGAATATTATTCTGTTTAGCCTTTAAAGCGTGATGGGTCACCGATTGGCGCAGTCTTGATTTTTCTTCTCTTTTTATCAAGAAAAAGAGAAAGCCCCCTCCGGCTAGAGGAGAAGGAAAAATAAAGCCAAATTTCAAAATCCAAAAACCAAACTTCAAAAACCAAGTAGCAAGGGAGAAGGAATAAGGGTAAAGGGAACACAAATCACACAGATAACACGAATCAACACAAATTCAGTTGAGCAAATGTAATTATGAATTTCTGGTGGCTTTTTTCTGACCTCGCCTGTAAATAGAAACTTTGTACCATCAAATTTTCGCAATTGAAAATCATCACTTGCAAAAACAAAAATAGCCTTCATCTTTAGGTTGCGAACCAAAAAAAATAAAGGCTATGAATAAAAACAAAAAAGTTTTTACACAGTGCAAGATATCAACATTTAGAATATTAGCTAATAAATCATAATCATCTGCGTCGAAACAATAATTACAAGCTTCGTCATTCCGAGGAAAGAAAAGCATCTATTCCTGATTTTTTGGACTTAAAATTTGGTCTTTGGACCTTAAAACTTTTTCCTTAAAACTTGGATTTTGGAATTTGAATCTTGTAACTTAAAACTTTTTCCTTGAAACTTGAATTTTGGAATTTGAAACTTGTAACTTGGAACTTTTTCCTTGGAGCTTTTTCCTTGGAGCTTGAAACTTGAAGCTTGAATCTTGAAGCTTGGAACTTGGAGTTTGCCCCTTGAAATCTAGCCTTAGACCAGCAAAATAAAAAAAAAACCACCCCAATTTACTGAGATGGTATTATTAATCACTAATTTTTCATTACTAATTAAAAAGAGGCAAACCTATAAGCCGGGTCCTGTCCCTCCAAAGAGGTTTCTATCATTTATCTAAAACATTTGTCACCAAATGCCTCAAGCAATCTACCCCCCGACATCGGCCGAGTAAGCCTACAGCTGCCGGTATACTTGATCTTGCAACACATAAGGTACACGGCTACCCATGTCACCACAGGTACCGGTGAGCTCTTACCTCACCTTTTCACCCTTACCAATTTTTTACAAAGCACTATTGGCGGTTATTTTCTGTTCTACTACTAAAACCTTTCGGCCTTCTTCCCGTTAGGAAGCATGTTACTCTGTGTTGCCCGGACTTTCCTCTCCTTCCTGCGAAGCAGCGATAGAACGGTTTGCCGCCGCAAAGATAAGGAATAAGTGGTAAATAGCAAGTTTCAAATATCAAATCCCAAAAACCAAGCTTCAAAATAGACTCATTTTTTCACAAGCGTTTTATTGTAGATACTTCCTAATATTTTAATAATTTCGTTTGA
This sequence comes from uncultured Marinifilum sp., assembly GCF_963677195.1. Taxonomy (NCBI): domain Bacteria; kingdom Pseudomonadati; phylum Bacteroidota; class Bacteroidia; order Marinilabiliales; family Marinifilaceae; genus Marinifilum; species uncultured Marinifilum sp. The sequence goes on along the minus strand of NZ_OY781918.1, from coordinate 2,517,468 downwards.
TTCCTTTTCGAGCCTTGCCCATTCGCCAGTAGCAGTTGAAATTGCAATAATAATTCGGATCCAATAGTTAGTTTCCCTTGCCTCTTTTAGTGAAATAGCAACCTTATTAGCAAAATCTGCCTTAGAAACAGCTGCTTGCGCTTCTTCAAAATTAGCACCTACAGAAGTCGCTGATTTGAGAATTTGATAAGAAATCACCCTATACTCATTTGAAACTGGCAATCTCCTCACTTCATTCACAACAAAAATTGAAAAATCAAATAATCTTTCCTGTAAGTCGAATTTAGAAGCCATTAAATCTAATTTTAAGGAGTAAAACTTTGATATTTTTTTAATACTATGTTTACTTAATGAAATTTACTATCTGAAACTTGGTTTTTGATATTTGCTATTTGGTTTTCAGAATTTGTTTTATTTTTGGTATTTGTTTTTTGATATTTGGAACTTGGGATTTGGAATTTGTAACTTGGTTTATAAAACTACAACTTCACAATAAAAGCATCAACAAAGCCTTTATGTCGAATTTCGCGTAACTGACGACGACAAACCCAATAGTTATCGTAATCGCCTGAGAAGTAGCGATACAGCTCTTCTTGCGGATCGTAACTTCTGCTGATTCCCTTAATGGAAAATTGAGAGTTTTCCAATGCTTTTTTTCCTGCAAAAACCTGAATAGTATAATGGGGAGTAGTGGAACTTTTGATTTTAGAAAGAGAGTTTTCCTGAGTTCCGGCACTTCTTATTTTTGCCTTAATGAAACCTGCATTTTTTAATTTCTGAATGTCAGCTTTTGCCTTTTCCTTATCGGCATAAGCGCCCAATTCGATATGATACTCAGGAGCAGTACTTAATTCGTGCGACAGCTCAAAATAATAATCGTAATACTCTTTACCACGCATTTTGCGCCCCATATTATCCTGAACTGCTTGCTTATTATTCGAAGATATCTTTTTTGGAGCAGCCGGAATATCTACCTTAACAACAGGATTTACCGGATTCTTTTCCGACATTGCAAGCTGCTTATCTGCTTTCTTTACCTGGGCATGATCTGATAAAATTCTTTTTAAAACAGCTGAAGAATACTCGTCTTTTAAATTAACAACACGAGCCTCATCGTATCCTAATTCTCTAATTTTTTCACTTAACTCCTCTACCTCATCCATTGATTTTGTGATGCCCGAAAAATAGCGATACTCCCCATTTTTCCCATTCAATTCAATCACATTCTCAAGCTTATCAAAATAATCGGTATAAACCGGATATTTGTATTTTGCAATTTCAACAGCGTACGCTTTTTCTTCCGAGTGCGATGAGCTAAAATTGATATCAAAAAAAGGTGAAAAATAGCTAACGATTCCGGCTGATAAAGAAATACAGATCAAAAAGAATATGTTTCTCATAACAAATAGGTAGAATGGAACACTGAGTTTATTTCATCAGATTAACAATAGTAAATATAATAAAATACTCTTTGATAGAAAATAAAATTAATTAAACAAAGACTGCTTTTGACAAATTCACTCATTTAGTACTTATAAACCACATATATCGGCAGTAAATAGTCACAGTGCTTGTATGCAGACAAGAAATATTTTAATTAACAAATAAAAAAATATCCACTAAGTACAATTGTAAAATTCTATTCTTTCATTAGTAAAGAACTATCGCCATAACTTAAAAACCTGAAGTCGTTTTCCATTGCATATTTGTATATTTTTCTCCAATTATCGCCTACCAGTGCCGATATCAGCAAAAGCAAAGTACTTTTTGGCTGATGAAAATTGGTTAACAAACCCGAAATCACTTTAAAATCGTATCCTGGAGCTATAATAATTTGCGTAGCCGCATTAAACAAGCTCAGCTCTTTTTCGTCCATATAATCACATATCGCATCGAAAGAGTCTTTTAAAGAATATTGCTTTGGCAGCTGATATGCTTCCCATTGTTTGAGCAAAGCAGGATCACTTACTCCACTAAGAATCTTTACGCCCATCCAGTATAAACTCTCGAGTGTGCGCACCGAAGTTGTTCCCACGGCAATAATCCTCTCTGTGTTAGCACATATACTTTTTAAACTTTCTTTGCTCACCTGAATGTGCTCGGTATGCATTTCATGATCGCCAATTTGCTCTGCTTTTACAGGCTTAAAAGTTCCTGCACCAACATGTAAAGTTAACTCCTCGCGCTGTACTCCCTTGCTTTCGAGTTTAGCAAATACATTGTCGGTAAAATGTAAGCCTGCGGTAGGCGCTGCCACCGAACCTTCATATTTAGAGTATACCGTTTGATAACGAAGCAAATCGGAAGCCTCGGTATCTCTGTTTAAATAGGGAGGAATTGGAATTTTTCCTGTTTGCTCTAATACATCACTAAAAGAAAGTTCAGGGTGATTCCAGGAAAACTGAACCTCCTGAGCTCCATCGAGCTGATTGATTCTTTCGGCCTGCAAACAAAACTCTTGTCCATCCACAAAAAATGGCATTTTTAATATACCCGATTTCCATTTTCTAAGATTACCAATAATACATTTCCAGGAAGACTGCTCTTTTGCCTGAAATGCAAGACTGTAATCGGCAGGATTTATGGGTTCTAAGCAAAATATTTCAATTCTGGCTCCGGTCTCTTTATGAAAAATTAATCGCGCCTGAATTACTTTGGTATTATTAAACACCATTTTCGTTCCCTTATTAATTTCCTCAGAAAGCTGACAGAATACAGATTCTTTAATCTGACCATTTTTAAACACCAGCAATTTAGATAAGTCTCTATTCTCCAAAGGGTGTTTAGCTATTCGCTGATCTGGTAAATCGTAAGTATATTCTGAAATCTGAATTTCTTTAGGCTCCGATTTTAAGCTGTTGGTAATTGTCTCCATCCTACTTTTATCTCCCTGCATATATTTTAAGCTATGCGATTAATTTTGATCGGCAAAAATAGCTAACTTTGTTCGAAATTGAAAACATAGTGAGCGATTCAAGCATATTATCATTCATAATTTATGGATACTTGAATTGATATCAATAAAAAAACAAATGCGATGCAAATTAACATAGGAGATAAAGTTAGATTCTTAAATGAAATTGGTGGTGGTGCTGTTACTCGAATTATAGATGCCAATACGGTTATGGTTTTAAACGATGAAGATGAGTTTGAGATTCCTACACTCAAAAAAAATTTGGTAGTTGTAGAATCGACCGAAGGAGATAATAAGTCTCCAAAAAATACAAGCACTTTACAAAATAATCCTGTTCTTACAGCCACAAAAGAAGCTTTACATGTCGAAAAGGAAGATGTGTACATTGCATTTGCTCCTCTTCAGGATTATAATGCAACAGAAAGTCCGCTGGAACTATATTTAATAAATGACAGCAATCATATTTTGCTTTATTCGTTTTACGACGAAAAAGCGGGTGTAATGGAAGGGCGAACCGCAGGGAATCTGGATCCCAAGTCGAAAATTTTGCTAAGCGAGTACGACCCAAAAGAATTGAACGATTTATCGAACTGTTTCTTTCAGGTTATCTTTTATCAACAAGGAAAATCAGCAATAAAGAAGCCTTTGGAAAAAAATATAAAAATACAAGCAGTTAAATTCCATAAATTAAGCTCATATAAAGAGACTGCCTATTTTCAGCAAAATGTGATTCTCCACAAGCTTACCGAAGAAACAATAGAACATAAGCTAGAAGAGTTAAGCAAAAAGGAGTTTAAGAAGGTAATACGTGAAAAAGAATTTTCAGGCATTACTAAAACACCAAAAACAAGCACTAAATCGAAGGGAGACATTCTGGAAATCGATCTGCATATTAATGCACTTATAGACTCGGTTACGGGCTTATCTAATGCTGATATTCTGGACTACCAGTTAAATAAATTTCATGAAATACTAAGAGAAAATCAAAACAATAAAGGCAAAAAAATAGTATTTATTCACGGCATTGGGAATGGCACTTTAAAAAAGAAACTACACGACGAATTGCGCCGCAAATACAAAAAATATTACCAGCAAGATGCTTCGTTTAAAGAGTATGGCTGGGGTGCTACTATGGTTACGATTAGGTAAGGCAGAAAACAAATTTCAAAAAATCAAATTCCAAGCTTCAAGCTCCAAATTTCAAAATCCAAAATCCAAAAAATCAAATTTCAAAATCCAAAAAATCAAAATCCAAATCCCAAATTTCAAAATATCAAATTTTAAAATCCAAAATCAAAGTTTAGACTTGGGAGCTTGTTACTTGATACTTGAAGCTTGGAACTTGGAGCTTGTTCCTTGAAGCTTCTCACTTGATACTTGGAGCTTGGAACTTGAAATTTGGGTTTTGTCACTTGATACTTATTTTCTGGCTTTCTATTTCGTCGCAAAAGCCATCTGCATTTACTCAAGCAAGTCTGTGCGACGATTCTATTTACATTATTCAATACTAGGCTACAGACATTTTACCCCTCTGGGGTAAGGTACAATAATCAACGATCTGAAATCAGCAGCAACTACTTCTTTACCCTTTAGCCTTGTTCCTTAATACTTAGCTTTTGGTTCTTGGATTTTGAAATTTGGGTTTTGGAACTTGTTACTTGTTACTTGAAGCTTGGAACTTGGAGCTTGTCACTTGGAGCTTGTCACTTGGAGCTTGTCACTTGATACTTATTTTCTGGCTTTCTATTTCGTCGCAAAAGCCATCTGCATTTACTCAAGCAAGTCTGTGCGACGATTCTATTTAGATTAATCAATACCATGCTACAGACATTTTACCCCTCTGGGGTAAGGTACAATAATCAACGATCTGAAATCAGCAGCAACTACTTCTTTACCCTTTAGCCTTGTTCCTTAATACTTAGCTTTTGGTTCTTGGATTTTGAAATTTGGGTTTTGGAACTTGTTACTTGTTACTTGTTACTTGAAGCTTGGAGCTTGAAACTTGGAGCTTGGAACTTGATACTTATTTTCTGGCTTTCTATTTCGTCGCAAAAGCCATCTGCATTTACTCAAGCAAGTCTGTGCGACGATTCTATTTACATTATTCAATACTAGGCTACAGACATTTTACCCCTCTGGGGTAAGGTACAATAATCAACGATCTGAAATCAGCAGCAACTACTTCTTTACCCTTTAGCCTTGTTCCTTAATACTTAGCTTTTGGTTCTTGGATTTTGAAATTTGAGTTTTGGAACTTGTTACTTGAAGCTTGGAGCTTGAAACTTGGAGCTTGGAACTTGATACTTATTTTCTGGCTTTCTATTTCGTCGCAAAAGCCATCTGCATTTACTCAAGCAAGTCTGTGCGACGATTCTATTTACATTATTCAATACTAGGCTACAGACATTTTACCCCTCTGGGGTAAGGTACAATAATCAACGATCTGAAATCAGCAGCAACTACTTCTTTACCCTTTAGCCTTGTTCCTTAATACTTAGCTTTTGGTTCTTGGATTTTGAAATTTGGGTTTTGGAACTTGTTACTTGTTACTTGTTACTTGGAGCTTGAAGCTTGGAACTCGGGGCCTACGGCCTAAGAATGAATAAAAGACTTAATAGGCTCGAAACAAGCCAAAAATGCGAGCAGACCTAAAACAGCAATAATAATTCCGGATATTTTATTGATCCAGAACAATTGTTTTAACCTGAATTTTTTACGGAAAGCATTAATAATTGTTGAAAGAGTGTACCACCAAAGTGCGCCACCCAACAATACTCCGAGAATTAAAAACAACTCAATTCTTAGGGTTGGATTACTACCAAAAATAGATGCTCCGGCGAATACAGCCACAAAAACAAATACCGCAATTGGATTCGATGCAGTCAGAAAAAAGATAGATAAAAAATCGCCGAGCATACCTTTTTTACCTGTTTTTTTAGCACCTCGAATTTGCTTTACCGGATTGGTGAGAAAAATTCGCATGCCCACATAAACCAGAAAAACGCTACCTATTAATTGCAAATAAAACTCCTGTGTTTTTATAAAATTCAGCACAATCCCTAAGCCAAATGCTGCAACCGTTGCATAAAACATATCGGCAACAGCAGCACCCATTCCGGAAATAAAACCGGCAAGCTTCCCTTTTTGTATTGTCTTTTGAATGATTAACACACCAATTGGACCCAAAGGTATAGAAACCATTAAGCCAACAACAATGCCTTTAAAAATATATTGAAAGTCCAATTACTCGTCTTTTTCAGTTAACAAAATTGAATCGCAAAGTTCGTAAAATATCTTCTAAAACTCTATTTCTTCCGAAGAAAATCTCTGTAGAATTGTATCATCGTTAAATTCCTTTGATAAAGACTCAATTACCTTAACCGGCACATCGAAAAGATCAATTACAATAAAACCATCCAGGCAATCATTAAAATTAGGATCGATATTAAAACCTATAATCTTGGCATTTAAGGAAATATACTTCTTTAACAAGACTGGCAGCTTATCATTTGTAATCTCAAAATCACCAATCAGCTTGTCTAATTTATTGATATCACTCTTTGCTGTTTCCAATAAAATGTCAATATCTAAATCGGTAGTTTTAACTTTAAATTGCTTTCGGGGCTTAACCAACTGACCTAATTCATAATTAAAATAATTAGACATGATAAACTTAATTATCAAATCCTTAGATAAGTCTGAATATTGATTACTAATACTCACCGGACCAATTAAATATCTAGATTCAGGATTTTTAAGGAGAAAATATAATATCCCTTTCCATAATAAAAACAAAGGCATTGGCTTTCGCTGATATTCCTTAACAATAAACGAGCGACCTAATTCGAGCGATTGATTTAATACAGGTTGAAATTGCTTGCTCATTTTAAAGAGACTTTGCAAATAAAAGCCTTTAAGGCCATATCCCGATAAAATTTCATTTCCTTTTCCTACCCGATAGGCTCCTACAATTTTACGATTCTCTTCATCCCAGATAAAAAGTTGATGATAATACAAATCGTACTCGTCAACATCTATACTTTGATTGGTTCCTTCCCCTACCTCACGAAAAGTAATTTCACGCAGTCGCCCCAGTTCTGTTAAAATATTAGGCAACTTGGAAGAAGGAGCACAGTACACAACATAAGAACGACTCTTAAACAACATGTAATCCTCGTTCAAACTCTCTACTTCGGAGAAAATTATTTTCGGATCGACAGGTGCAATAAGCTCCTCTACTTTTTCTTTTTTTGTTCTGCGCTTAAATTTGTAAAACTTTTTTACCTCTATGGGAGTGCCCAGCATATAGGTTTTTGCACGAAGAAAACGTCCGTATTGATTAATATCCGTAAAATCTTTTTGATCTTTTACAGAGATAATATTCCCTATTCTTATGCGTATGGTTTTGTTCTTTTTATTAAGTAATTCGGAAGGCAATTTCACGGTTCTTAAAGTAGGATGAATCATTCCTAAAAGATGAAATATCAAACTATTACTTCCCTGAAAATAAATTGGCACCACCGGAACTTCTGCCTTTTTAATAAACTTCAGGATAGAAGGCATCCATTGCTTATCGGTAATATTATGTGTTTCGGACTGATAAGAAGAAACTTCTCCTGCCGGAAAAATTCCCAATGGTTTCCCATCGCTTAAATGTCTTAATGCCTCTTTTAAACCTCCGGTACTCGAAGCAGCACCTTTGCGGGTTTCGAAAGGATTAACACCTAAAAAATAATCCTGAATAGGTTCTATCTTTTTTAATAAAAAATTTGCCATTGCCCTAAAATCGGGACGAACCATACAAATTATTTTTATTAATATAATGCCATCTATTCCTCCAAAAGGATGATTGGAAATACTAATAAATGGTCCTTCTTTGGGAATTCTCTTTAATTCCTCCTCATCAATTTCAAATTTAATTCCAAGATCGTCAATTAAAGCATCAATAAAATCTATTCCATCTTTGCGACAGTTAGCAGAATACAAATCGTTAAGTTTGTTTAACTTAAGAATGTACATTAACAATTTAGCAAAACTCTCTCCCCCAAACCAATTAAGACTTTCACTAGCTTTCAGCAAATCTTTAGGATCGACTAATTTCATATATAATATTTTTCCTCCAGGCTCTATCTTAGCATCTAATTTAGCAAGAAAAGCATGTTTTAAGTTTTATTTTAAGGTCTAATTCTAATAATTTAAATAACCGAACTCCATTTTCTTTTACAAAGGTAGTCCCGCATTTTGAAGTGAGTAAAAATAGTATAAATTATCAACACTCCTTCCCATTATCTGCTTAATTAAAAATTAGTTTTTTATGAATTTAAATTGCCTCTGCTATCCATACTCCTCCGCGAAAGATATAAACACTCTCGAAACCAATATCTTTCAGTCTTTTTATTGTATAATCGAATCCTTCAATTAATTCTGCAGGATGATGGGCATCGGAACTAATCGTAAGCGGTATTTGTCTTCTATAACACTCTTCCAGAAAATAAGAATCGGGAAACAATTCTTGAGATTTCTTCTTGTACAAACCGCGAGTATTTACTTCTACAATACAATTAGATTCTTCTACGCTTGCCAAAGTTCTATCAAGAAGATCAACATACCAATCTTCATTTTCTTTAAAAAAATTATTTTTATTGTTCATTTTTACTTTATCGATATGACCAATAACATCAGGCTTTTGTTCTTTTATCATTTCAATTACCTGATTGTAATATGAACCAACAGCTTTTTTTACATCTCCATTAAATAATTCTTTAATTCCCTTACTATAATTGCTGTCCGGACCATCTAAAAACCAAAATTCACTTTCCGAATCAGCTTTAACCAGATGAACAGATCCAATTGTGTAATCTAAAGCACACTCCTCTTTCCACTTGGCAATAGATTTACTTACTCTAGGAATATAGTCTATCTCCAGAGAAAGAAAAATATTTATTTCTCCTTTGTACTTGTTTTTAAGTCTTTTTATTTCGGATAAATAGGAATCTAAATTATCTGATTTCATGGCCCACACAAAATTATCGCGCAAAGGAGCATGAGACGAAAAACCAATTGAACTCATTCCTATGCTGATAGCTTGTAAGACATAAGATTCGGGCGACATTTTACCATCGCAAAACGAAGAGTGTGTATGAAAAGAAAAATAAGTCATAAATTTTTTATGTTGACAAATATAAAATCAAAGTTCGGAACTAACAAACTCGCAATTCCTCCTTAGCTTATAGATAAAGGCGTAGCTAGTAGAAATGATTATTAAAATCTTATCTTTGCGGTAATTTAAAAATTTATGGCAAAAAAAAATAATACTCAATATAGGCAATGGCTACCTACATCGGCCAAAGAGGTAAAGGAAAGAGCTTGGGACGAATTGGATGTTATCCTGTTTAGTGGAGATGCGTATGTAGATCATCCTTCCTTTGGAACATCGGTTATTGGTCGTATTTTAGAAAAAGAAGGTTTAAAAGTTGCTATTGTTCCACAACCTAACTGGCGGGACGATTTACGAGATTTCAAAAAGCTGGGACAACCAAAGCTATTTTTTGGTATTTCTGCCGGAAATATGGACTCCATGGTTAATCATTATACAGCAAACAGAAGATTGCGACATGATGATGCATACACTCCCGGAGGTAAGCATGGTTTTCGTCCGGACAAACCTACAATAGTCTACTCTCAAATACTAAAGAAATTATTTCCGGACACCCCCATAATAATTGGAGGAATAGAAGCTTCGTTACGAAGATTAACCCATTACGATTACTGGGAAGATAAATTATGTCCCAGCATATTGTGCGATAGTAATGCCGATTTGCTTGTTTATGGAATGGGAGAAAAGCCTCTGAAAGAAATTGTGCGATTACTAAAAAGAGGAGTTCCCTTTTATTCACTTACTAATATTCCTCAAACCTCGTTCCTGATTAATAAAGATGAAAAATATGCAAGCAAAAAACAATGGGAAAGCTTACAGATAAATTCTCATGAAGATTGCCTTTCTGATAAAAAAAAGTTTGCAGCAAACTTTCGCCATATCGAAGAGGAATCGAATGCAATGCAGGCCAAAAAGTTAATCCAGAATTACAAAGACCAGCAAATTATTGTAAATCCACCTTATAAGGTGATGACTGAAAAAGAGTTGGATGCAGTATTCGACCTGCCATATACTCGCTTGCCGCACCCAAGATATAAAGGAAAAACTATTCCTTCGTTCGACATGATAAAGTTTTCGGTAAACCTGCATCGTGGATGTTTTGGCGGCTGTGCTTTCTGTACCATATCGGCTCATCAGGGTAAATTTATTGCCAATCGTTCCGAAAAATCAATACTAAAAGAGGTGGAACAAATCACTAAAATGGATGGTTTTAAAGGATATTTATCCGATTTAGGTGGTCCTTCGGCTAATATGTACCAAATGAAAGGTATTGATGAATCGATTTGCAAAAACTGCAAAAGACCTTCCTGTGTGCATCCTAATGTGTGTGCGAATTTAAATACCGACCATAAGCCTTTGCTCGACATTTACAGGAAAGCCGATAAAGTTCCCGGAATAAAAAAATCCTTTATAGGAAGTGGTGTGCGTTACGATTTAATGATGCATAAAACAAAAAATGAGTCTATTAATAAATCGAATAAAGAGTATGCTATCGAGCTAATTAAAAATCATGTTTCCGGAAGACTAAAGGTTGCACCCGAACACACTTCCGACGAAGTTTTAAATGTGATGAGAAAGCCTTCGTTTAAACTTTTTTACGAACTAAAAAACTTATTCGATAGCATAAACAAAAAAGAAGGAATGAACCAACAGTTAATTCCCTATTTTATTTCCAGTCACCCAGGAAGTCATGCTGCCGACATGGCCGATTTGGCAATAAAAACCAAGGAACTGGATTTTAAACTGGAACAGGTTCAGGATTTTACCCCCACACCCATGACTGTGGCAACGGTTATTTACTATTCTGGTTATCATCCATATACCTTAAAAAAAGTATATACTGCCAAATCGAAAAAAGAAAAATTATCGCAACGTAAATTCTTATTCTGGTACAAAAGAGAATATCGCGAAGCAATTAAAAACGAATTAACTATGATGGGTAAAAAGGATATGATCAACAAATTATTTAAGTAGTTAATAGCACTATAAAAAATAACTTAGCTAAGATATCAATATCTGTTCCCAAAGATTATTCGGCATCCTAACAATTAAATAGGATGCCGAAATATTTTAAATCACAAAGAATAACTTTACGAGTACACCTTATGAATTAATCCTTTAGATCTAAAATGAGTTGATAAAAACTTTCCCCGGATTTAAATTTTAATATTTATTATATATATTGTATATTAGCTTTTTTAACAGCACCTTTTATTATATGGCACATTCATTTCAAAAAGCATTTTTCTTTCTACTTCTTACAAGTTTTTTATTTGCCTTTAGCGGATGTAATAAAAATGAAAAAGATATTGAAAATGAAAAGGGTATTGAATTGCTCAAAAGCCATAAGTACAAGCAAGCTGCTCAGCATTTTTCTCAAATTATAAAAAAGGATAAAAATTATCTTCCTGCTTATTTTAATCGCGCTGTATGCTACTCATTTTTAAATAATAACAGTATTGCCATTAAAGATTTAAGTGTTGTAATTGAGAAACAAAAATTAGAAGAAGAGGCTTACTTTAATCGAGCTATTTTATACGAGAATCAGAAAAATTATAAAAAAGCAATAGCAGATTATACGCAAACATTAAAAATAAATGCCGGGAACTTTAAAGCATATCATTACCGCGGAATTTGTAAGTACTATAATAAAGATTATAAGGGAGCAATTGCCGATTACAATCACGCCATTAAGCTTGGATTAAACTCGTCGGGAGTGTATTACAATAAAGCGGTTTGTTTAGATTGCTCGAAAAACTTTAAAGAGGCAATAAAATTCTATACCAAAGCAATTAATATAGATAAAAAGCTCGATCGTGCTTATTATGCCCGAGGAATTGCCAAACTAAAAACCGGAGATAAAAAAAATGCTCTAAAAGACATTCAGAAAGCCGAAAAAATGGGCTATAAAGGAATCGATCTAGAGCAATTCGACTAGTTACTTTTCGAAGAGTCTCCCTTGCCAGGTTTCCCTTTCTTTTAATTTTTTATCCAACTGATTTATAAATTCGAAATTTTTAACACCTCCCCATTTGGGTGCAATTAACCAACCCGGAGGGGCTTGATTTAAAAAACGCTCTAGCATTATATCCGGATTAATTCTCTCGATTACATCAACGATAAATTCCAAATACTCATCATATCCGAAAAGGTAAAATTTATTGGGATCCTGTTTATACTCTTTGGCCATTTGAGTGTGGTTCAATATCTGTAACTGATGCAATTTTAACGTTTCAACTGGCAATTTAGATACCCGAATCGCATGAGCAATCATATCCTCTTTGCTATCAAAAGGCAATCCATTTACCAAATGAGCACCAATATGAATGCCTCTTCCTGCAGTATTTAATATTGTATCTTCGGCCTCAGCATAAGTATGTCCGCGGTTAATAGCCTGCAAAGCCAAATCATTAGCCGACTCAACTCCATATTCAACTCCTATATAATAATCTTTGGCTAAATGCTCCAAATAATCCAAGACCTCCCTGCTAACACAATCGGGCCTGGTGCCAATAACAAGGCCAATTACTTTTTCGTGAGACAGAGCTTCTTCGTATAATTTTTTAATTAAATCGATAGAGCCATAAGTATTAGAGTAAGCCTGAAAATATGCCAGGTATTTTTGACTCTTATATTTTGCTTTAAAAAAATCTACTCCTTCGTTAATTTGTTGTGTAATCGATTTTTTGGGACTACAATAAGTTGGATTAAAACTATTATTATTGCAATAAGTACAACCACCTACTCCTTTGCTCCCATCGCGGTTAGGGCAAGTAAAACCCGCATCGATAGAAACCTTTTGAATTCTTTCGGTAAAACGGCTTTTAAAATAAGATGGAAAATCGTTGTATCTTCTGCTATGTCCCCAGGAATAGATAATATCTGTCATGCTAATTTTATATTTTGCCCAAAAATACAAAAGAAAATCATCACACACATTAGTTTGATTTAATTATGCCAATAAAGCTTTGAAATTACACGCTATTAATTGCACATTTTATTAGCAATACATAAGACAAACTTAATGAATAGCAGCCCATGATTTCGAGACTTAAAATTTAAAAAAAACATATAAATTAATTTAATTAATGTGTTTACTTTCCATAACAAATACTAATTTTACCATTAATCAGCAATTTGACATGCAGTTTTTTCTACATAAAACTGGATGCATAATTATTTTCTATTTAAATAAAAATGACTTTTCATTTATTGAAAGTATTAATTATATTGCCTGAGACTTAAATCAAAAACTTTAACCATGTTTTCAGAACAAGATCTATCTCAATTTGAATCGAAAGGAATTTCGAAGGAAACAATTGAAGAACAAATAAGGAACTTCAACAATGGTTTTCCTAAAATGAAACTAAAAAAACCCGCTACAATTGATCAGGGAATTACCAAGATAAAAGACGATGAGCTTGATGTATACGAAGAGGTATATGATAATCATTCTAAAAATCTGTCCTTATTAAAATTTGTACCTGCCTCAGGAGCAGCTTCGAGAATGTTTAAATATTTATACGATTTTTTAAATACCTATCAGGACACTGAGGATGAATATTTAAAATTTTTGTGTAATAAAGGTCCAGAAAGCATGTACAATTTCTTTGAGCGATTAGAGGATTTTGCTTTCTATGGAGATTTAAGGAATATATGCATTGAACAAGATATCGATTTGGATAAAATGGTAGAAAAAAACCAATTCAAGCAAATCTTATCAATGCTTCTGAACCACAAAGGCCTTAATTATGGAAATTTGCCTAAAGGACTTCTTAAATTCCATAGATACAAGCACTACTCGAGAACCTCTTTCGAGGAACATCTGGTTGAGGCCTTAAACTACGCAAAAAACGAAAATGGAGAAGCTAAGATTCACCTAACAGTTTCTAAAGACCACAAGGAACTATTTAATAATCGTTTTCAGAAAACAAAATCAACATTCGAAGAAAAATACAAGGGAAATTTAAAAGTTGATTATTCGGTTCAGAAATCATCTACCGATACCATTGCTGTGGATATTAACAACCATCCATTCCGCAACGAAGATGGTTCTATCTTATTTCGCCCGGGAGGACATGGTGCTCTTATTGAAAATCTGAACGAACTGGATGCCGATGTGGTATTTATCAAAAATATTGACAATGTTGTTCCTGACAGATTAAAAGAAACTACCTATCAGTTTAAAAAAGTATTGGCTGGATTACTTTTAGAATATCAATCAATTACTTTTAATTATCTTAAAATTTTAGAAGAAGACAAAGATATAAGTGAGGAAAAACTTGAAGAAATGTCGGCTTTCTTGGAAGAAAAACTTTGTACAATTGCTCCTGCAAGCTTAAAGAAAGATAATCCTGAAAAGCTGAAAAAGTATTTATTCGATAAATTTAACAGACCCATGCGTGTTTGCGGTATGGTAAAAAATGAAGGTGAACCTGGTGGTGGTCCTTTCTGGGCACGAAACATTGATGGTTCGGTATCTTTACAAATTGTAGAAGGTTCACAAATTGATAAATCGGATGTGAGACAAAAAAACATCTTAGAAAAAGCGACTCATTTTAATCCTGTTGACCTGATTTGTGGAATAAAAGATTTTAAAGGAAACAAATTTGATTTACCAAAATACATTGATAAGCAAACTGGATTTATATCAGAGAAATCGCATAATGGTACCGATCTAAAAGCCATGGAATTACCCGGATTATGGAATGGAGCCATGTCTGACTGGAATACAATTTTTGTAGAAGTACCAATTGTTACTTTTAATCCGGTAAAAACAATATTCGATTTGCTGAGAATAGAGCATAGAAACTTATAATTAACATTGGCCTTGCATTGCAAGGCCACTTGTTTTAGACAAATACAGCTGAAACATTTGCTTCTGGTGAACGTATGTTAATATCTTAAGCTTGAATTTTTTAAAATAAATTCTACTTTTGCAGTGCAGTAATCATTTTAATTTGGTAGATGATAGACAATACGGAAAACTATCTTGACGGAGATGCACTTACTCTTGTAAGTCGATTTGAGGAAATGATTGAAGCCCAAAAGCTTTATTATTTTGACGTACACGAATTCGAGAGCATAATCGATCATTACATAGAAAAAAATAAACTTTCCGAAGCGGTAAAGGTCTCTAATATCGCCGGCAAACAGCACCCTGCTGCAATTTCTTTACAAATAAAAAAAGCACAGGTTTTAATTAATCGCGGACAGCATTTAGAAGCACTTTCTATTCTTAAGAAAGTACAGGCTATTGAATCGTCGAATAAGGAAATTTGGTTGCTAAAAGGTAATATTTATAACCTTATGGGCAAACACCATAATGCAAAAATACAATTCGACGAAGCCCTTAAAAAAGAGCATGAAAGCCGCGAAGATCTGCTTTTTAGAATTGCATTAGCCTTCGAACAATTGAATCAGTTCGACCTTGCCATTGGTTATTTAGAAGAAGCAATTAGAATAAACAAAGAAGATTCGGAAGTTCTGTTTGAACTTGCCTATTGCTACGAAAAAACCGGACTCGATGAGCAAAGCATAGAAACCTATGAATCCTATCTGGATTTAAATCCTTTTTCGGATAATGCCTGGTATAATATTGGAATCATTTACAATCGCCTTGGAAATTATGAAAAAGCAATTGAAGCGTATGAATTTGCTTTAGCAGTAAATGATCAGCACAGTAAGGCTTATTTTAACAAAGCCAATGCTTTTGCAAACATGGGCAAGTTTGAAGATGCAATAAAACACTATATCGAATACCTCGAATTTGAAGATGATCATGCATCAACCTACTCCTATATTGGGGAATGTTTTGAGAAATTAAGTGAGTACGATCAGGCCCTTAATTATTACGAAACAGCCATTAAAACAAACGAAAATATTCCCGAGCCCTGGTTTGGAATGGGATTAATTCTAATGTATCAGGATAAAATTGAAGAATCACTGGTTTACCTTGAAAAAGCAAAAAAACTAGATATCGAGAATCCCGATTACTGGTTTGCTTTAGGCTCGGCATATACAAGATCTCAATCGCCTCAAAAAGCAGTGCAGGCATTTCGCGAAGCAATAGATTTAGATCCTTACGATCCAACATATCCAGTTACTCTTGCCGAATATTATCATCAGAACGATAAACTGGAAACCGCCATTGATGTACTTTTGGAAAGTCTAGGCTTTACTCCTGATGTTCCGCAAATTTTAAACAATCTGGCAGCCTATTATATGCTAACAGATAATTTAAATGCAGCCGAGCATTATATCAAAAAAGCCATTGATATCGATTCTGAGAATATTAAAGAAATATTTTTGCAATTTCCAGAACTGGAAAACAATATAGATTTCAATAATATTATCAAATTATACTCTTAAACAAGTCAACTTAATAATTACAAATTCAACTCTAAAATAGCTATGTCCAGAAAAATTAAAGATTATGTTATTATTGCCTTAAAAGGAATGGGCATGGGAGCTGCCGATGTTGTTCCGGGAGTTTCTGGTGGAACAATAGCTTTTATAACTGGTATTTACGAAGAATTAATTAATACCATAAAATCGGTTAACCTTAGCTCTGTTAAGCTACTTTTGCAATTTAAATTAAAAGATTTCTGGAAAGCAATAAACGGAAATTTTATTTTGGCATTAATTTCTGGTATCCTCATCAGTTTTAAATCATTAGCCACTGCAATTAAATATCTTTTAGAAACTCATCCGATATTAATATGGTCGTTTTTCTTTGGTTTAATTGTTGCCTCTGCAATTGTTATTGCTAAAAAAATAACAGAATGGAAAATAAGAACCATAATTGCCATGATAATTGGTATTGGCATAGCCTATATGGTTACAATTATTACTCCAGCGCATGCTCCAACTAGCTATTGGTTCCTGTTTTTATCGGGTGCACTGGCAATTTGCGCCATGATATTACCTGGAATCTCAGGTGCATTTATACTAGTTCTTTTAGGTTCCTACAATCATATTCTCGATTCCCTAAGCAATTTAAAACTCGATGTTATTGCTGTGGTTGCTGCCGGAGCAGGTATTGGAATCTTAAGCTTTTCGCATTTTCTTAGCTGGCTACTTAGAAAATACCATAACATGACCATTGGTTTATTATCTGGTTTTATGATTGGCTCGCTAAATAAAGTGTGGCCATGGAAAGAAACACTTAGCACTTTCGTAGATAGCCATGGAATAGATAAACCTTTACTTCAGAAAAACATTCTGCCTGCTACTTTCGAAAATATTGCCAATCAAGACTCGCAGGTAATCGGTGCTGTAGCACTTGCCATTGCAGGATTTTTGCTAATATGGATTATGGAAAAATATTCTCCCGACACTACTCAAAATAAAGCATAATTAAAACGCATCCCCATGAAAACCTACGGAATTCTTGGTTATCCTTTAGGACATTCCTTTTCGAAAAAATATTTTACCGAAAAATTTGAACAGCTTAGCTTGGATGCTGAATTTTTGAATTTTGAATTGCCCACAATTCAGAAATTGCCTGCAGTACTAAAAAAGAATATTAAGCTTAATGGTTTGTGTGTTACCATTCCATATAAAGAGGAGGTTATTCAATTTTTAGATGAAATTGATCCCTTAGCAGAAAAACTGGGTGCAGTAAATTCCATTCAAATCGTACGTAAAAAAAATCTAATAAAACTGAAAGGTTTTAACACCGATATTTATGGTTTTTTAGAATCCTTAAAAATATTTTTAGGTCAAAAACGCCCACAGGCATTAATTTTAGGAACTGGAGGCGCTTCGAAAGCAATTGCCGGCGGATTAGAAGAATTGGGCTTAGATTTTAAATTCGTAAGTAGAAATGCAAAAGAAAACTGCTTTACCTACAACCAATTGGATGCTGACATAATGAGCAAATACAAATTAATTGTAAACTGCTCTCCATTGGGCACCTTTCCAAAAGAAGATACTTGCCCTGATATTCCTTACCAATTGCTAACAAAAGAGCATTTTCTTTACGATTTGGTTTACAATCCGGCAGAAACCTTATTCATGAAAAAAGGAGCTGCACAAGGAGCAAAAACTCACAATGGATTACGAATGCTACATCTACAAGCTGAGAAAAACTGGGAAATCTGGACAAATAATAATGACTGAAAAATTATGAGTTGAATTCTAATTTCCCTGTATAAACATTCAATAAAATTGCTGGCATCAATAAAAACAGATCCAGAATCATTAGCATAAAAATGCAGCCAGTAATATCATCACCGGCTGCATTTATAAAACATCATTTACAAATTATAATTCATTATATATCGTACTTAACAGTGAACAGTACATATCTAGGCTGAACAAAATAGGTCGATGATGAGTACGAAAAGTCATTCTCGCTATTTTTATCCAGAGAATCGGTATTTAGCAAATTCTTTCCTTTTATTCCAAACTCCCACTTGCTATCATTTTTTCGGTACAGTAAATCTGCATCCAGAAAACTGTACTCATTCTCTATGGTATTTTCCTTATTGGTATAGGAGTAGAATTCATAATCGGCCGTAAAAATAAAATTCTTTAAAAAGGCCACATCCAACTTGGCAAAAGGTCGCTGTGTGTAATAAGTCGACTTAGTAGCTCCTCTTTCGTAATCATTAATCGCATACTTGTATCCCAATTCGATATTAGGCGCATTCTTAAAATTCGTTTCTACCGAACCAGTATAATTCTGAGCAAAAGTTTTCGATTTACTCGGATTTCCATTTACTAGATTGTTATTCTCGGCCCACGACAAACTTCCTTTTAAGGATGTTTTTATCTTGCCAAAAATTCTCTGATATCGAGCATTCATACTTAGCGATTCGTCGGCCAAATCGGAATTTACAGTGGTAGTAATTTGATTAATTCCAATAGGCACAACATTACTCTTAAAACCCTCGATACTTTTAGAGTATTTTATATTGGCAAACATATTGGTAAAATTAAACATGTTAAAGCTGAAAAAATTCAAAGATAAATTATGTTTTAAGGAACTTTCCAGCTCAGGATTACCACTATAAACCGAGTTGTAATTACTTAAAACATAAGCTTCGGCATATTTCGAAACATCGGTAAAAGTTCTGGTAATATTGTAGTTAAATCGCAGGTTTTCCGATTTCTTTAACTGCATGTTAATATAAACATCTGGTAATATTGATGTTAAATCATCTTTAAAAGTGACTCCTTTTTGCTCACTCTTAGTTGTGAACTGATGAAGATTAAAACCAGGATTAAATGTAAATAATCCCGCCTTAAGCTTGTAATGAAAACCAAAAAACAGATCCGAAACATTAAACTTTACATCATTTGTATAATCATCGCCAGACATTTTATTCTGATTACCATCATCTAAAACCTGAAAAATATCTGAATCGTAATTCTGATGATTTTGCGTTGTTCCCAAAGTAAACTGCAAATTGCTTTTATCTCCTGTTACCAGATAATAATCAAGCATGGCATCAAATTTATTGGTAATTATACCCTTGCTCTGATTTAAATCGTACAAACTTACCGACTCGTTAACTGGAAATAATTCGGTAAATGCAAACTCATCGCGAGTAGAATTATAAAATGGGTCCTCATTCTTGTAGAGGTGCTGAGCATCGAATGCAAATATATTTTTATCGTTAAGCGTATAATATATTTTTGCTGTTTGATTTAAAGAAATAGGTTTTTGCTGTTTTAGCTGACTTATTTGGTCAGATACTCCATCAACCACCGAAACAAGTTCCTCCTCTTCATCATCGTCCGATTGCTTAATAAAAATATCATAATCGAACTGGAAATTTGAATTTGGTTTGTAAACCGAATTAAACTTAAATAATCCCAAACTTGCATCCTGATCGTTCTTGGTGATACTCTCCTCTACCTGCGACTGATTTCCCTCTAGTTCGTAAGTAGTCGTTTTCTGAGTTTCCATTAATGTTCCGGTGTAAGAATAAATTCCAAATCCACCAATATCCCATTTATCTGAAGGAGCATAACTAAAATTAAGTGCTGCAAATTTGGTGTTAATATCTTTAGCGCGGTTATTTTGGGCTGTTGATATGCCCAAGCCTCCCGATCCGGTACCAATTGAACTTCCTCCCCCAGGGTTAAATCCTTTAAATCCACCTGTAAAATTCATGTAATCTCTGCGCGTAAACGGTACTTCACCAATATTATTTACATCGGTAATAACATTTAAGCTGAATTCAGGACTATAATAAAATAACTTAGGATGTGCCAAATACTTCTCATCGGGCCCCGCTCCGCCAGTAATTTCTCCAAACCAAAAACTTTTCTTCCCTTTCTTTAATTTAATATTAAGAGCAATATTATCCTCATCATTGGTTAAACCTTTCATCTGACCAATTTCATTGTAGTTTCTAAGCACTTCAATTTTATCAACCGCATCAGCAGGAATATTATCCGATGCAATTTTAGAATCGCCATCAAAAAAATCTTTTCCCTCAACCATTACCTTTTGCACCTGCTTGCCTTCCACCTCAATCTGCCCATCGTCGTTCATTTCTACTCCAGGTAAAGTTACCAGCACATCTTTCAATTTTGTTTCGGTGCCAGTTGTAAACGAATCGGTATCATATACAATAGTATCTCCTTTTACCATAACAGGCATGGTATAGGTTACATCTACTTCCTTAAGCATACTTTCTTTTTCCGATATTTCTACATTTTTTACCGCATCGCTTTCCATGGCCACGAAATGAAATTCTTCGACTCCAAATCCTATGAAACTTACTTTAACATCGTAACTAGATCCCGATTTAAGCTTTAGTTTATACAATCCACTATGATTGGTTACACAATACGATTCCAATAATTTTGTATCGGAATTTACAGCAATGACATTAGCCATTTCAACAGCTATACCCTGCTTATCTTTTACAGTACCTTTAAGGGTAACATCTTCCTGTGCATAAGTCATAATATAATTGCACAGAAATAAGAGTATGAAAAAATATTTCTTCATAATATTTAATTTACTTTCACTTTAATGAAGTAGTGGGTTTTGTTCTAATCACTCGCTTTCGCTGATAACTGATAATCGCTATCTTCTTCCTCTGCCGCCGCCAGGTCTCATTCCTCTGAAATTTTCACGCATTTCCTTCATTTTCTTACGTGATATCTCGTCATATTCTGCCTGATTCACTTTCTTCCCCTTCGATGGTTCTTTAATAGCAATTTTCTCTTTCGGATTAATTACAATTTTAGAACACAGAATACTTGTTCTGCCATCGTTCAATTCCATAATTAAACCTGGTAATCCCCAATATTCACTCGGACCTTGGTTTACAGGTATCTCCGGACAATACCAAGCTACAAGTTTAACTTCCTTTTCAATCATCTCTGGTTCTTTACTTTCAGTTTCCTTCGATTTGCCTCCTGGCTGAAAAATTGCTTTCATATTTGGCTCACGAACATTCTTAATTGCCGTAGCTTTATATGCTGTATATCTTCCGATCTTTTTGGTTTCGGCCTGCATTTGCCATTGCAGACTTGGCAAGCTATCTTTAACCAAAAATATTTTTCCGTACAAGTCTTTCGAAACAGCATAAGTACCTTCTTTTACGTTTTTGTAATAATCTTCTCCACCGCCCATCATCATGGCCATGCGCATACCACCCCTTTGTTGCATTCCGGGCTGTTCCAGCTTCTCATCTTCCTTGTAAATCGATTCTGTTCTGTTAAAACTTAAAATATAAGTTCTCTCACTCATCTGCTTCATACGTTCCAAAATTCTCTTCTTATGTTCTTCAGGAATTTGCCTACCGCCAAAATCCATATCCACACTTGTTTTACTTTCGTAGTACACTTTCCCCTGAAAATCCTGAGCAAACAAACTGCTACCAAACATTAAGAACAGAGAATAAAAGGCAAGTAATATCTTTTTCATTTTTTTCTTTTTTCATGATTACTGCACATAAGACTAGCATTCATCCGAATGGTTTAATAGAAACATTAAAAATTTTCAATAAAACTTTACTTACTGATAATAACACCCGAAATTACAAATGAGAAAACTAAAATCTAAAAAAGTGTTTATAGTAATGTAAAAACTAAAAAAAACTCATAGGACAAGCTGGACTTACTTTCACTATCATGAAAAATTAAAGCAGCCAAGTGGCTGCTCTGCATTTTCTTCTGCTCATACGTCTATCTACGTAATTTTATCAGAAATAATATCACTAATATTGTATTATGGTTTTACAATTTGCTCTTATAATTTCGGTCTTACTTCAGTTTGGGGCATTTATTATTACAATAAAATTAATCCCAAAAACCAGATTCAACGGATCTTGGATCATGATTTCTGCAGGTTTTTTACTTATGGCAATCAGGCGATGTATAGAGTTAATACAGCTTATTTATATCCCACCTATAAGCCATGATTTTACCATCTCGAACTGGATAGCAGTATTAATTTCCGTACTAATGTTTGCAGGTGCATTTTATATTAACCGCATTTTTCAACTTCAGGATAAAATTGATAAAATACGCAAGGAGAACGAAAGCAAAATTCTTGGTGCTATTATCAGAACCGAAGAAAAAGAACGACAAATATTTTCAAAAGAACTACACGATGGACTGGGACCTATTTTATCGAATATAAAAATGACCCTTTCGGCCATGAGCAGCAAACTAGACGAAGAAAAGAACCTAATATTGCTGCAGAAATCGGACCATGCCACCAACGAAGCAATTATCGCCATTAAAGAAATTTCGAATAAACTAAGTCCGCATAATTTGGAACGCTACGGACTGGAAAAAGCCATTAAGAATTTTATTGCCGGCATCCATTTTCCTGTTAACTTCGAAATAAATTTAAATCTCGATCTTAACAATAAAAGATTCGATTTTAACATTGAACTTGTTATTTACCGCATTATTGGTGAACTGGTAACCAACACCATTAAACATGCCTGCGCCACTCAATTACAAATTAACCTTTTGTATTTTCACAATGGCTTACAAATTTTATATTCCGATAATGGTAAAGGTCTTCCTGTGCAAAAAGAAAAGCTCGGTGGAATGGGTTTGTCGAATATCGAATCGAGGGTAAAATCAATTGGCGGAACTATAGAAAAGAGTAAAAGTTCGTACAAAGGCTTTTTTACAAAAATCGAAATTCCCATTCATTCGCACAATCAAACAAAATGAAAGAATCATTACATATTGCCCTTGTCGACGACCACCAACTATTTCGTGAAGGACTAAGATTTCTTCTCGATCAGCAAATGGAAAATTGCGAAATAAAAGAAGCAGGAAATGGATATGAGCTATTAAAAATGCTCGAAAACTGGCCTGCCGATGTTGTGCTAATGGATATCGAAATGCCTGTTATGAATGGTATAGATGCCAGCATTCAAGTGAGCCAAAAATATCCCAACACAAAAATTATTGCCCTATCGATGCATGCCAACGAAAACTATTATTCCGAAATGATAAATGCCGGAGCAAAAGCCTTTCTTTTAAAAAATTCTCGCTTTGAAGAGGTGCAACAAGCAATAGAGGCAGTAAACAGCAACAACAGCTTTTTCTCTACCGAAATTCTGGAAAGTATTATTAAAAACTTAAATCCAAAAGACAAACACAAATCAGATCTTACTAATCGAGAAATAGAAATTCTTTACAACATCTGCAAAGGATTATCGAATCAGGAAATTGCCGATCTTCTTTACATAAGCAAACGAACAGTTGATAAACACCGCGAAAACATACTTCTAAAAACCGATTCGAAAAATACTGCATCGCTGGTTGTTTACGCCATAAAACAACATATTTTTGAAGTATAGTTCGGTAAAAAACTTTAAATACGCACAAACACTTATTTTTTTACGTACAAAAGCTATTTCTTAAGCAATTAAGCAGCAATACCTTTGATTATTATTCATTCAAAAGTACAGCTATGTTAATTCCATTTTTAATACCTTTTGTTATTGCCATTTTCTTAGCTATTACCATGGGCGGCAGTGGCACTGCTCCAGCTTTTTCGGCAGCTTATGGAGCCAATGTGATTAAAAAAAATCTAATTCCCGGTTTATTTGGATTAATGGTTTTTTTAGGAGCAATAACCGGAGGAAAAGAAACAGCAAAAACAATAGGGAAAGGATTGCTCGATCCTGAATTAATGAGTTTTGGAATTGTATCGGTCATATTACTTTCGGTAGCATTTTCATTATTAATTGCCAACCTTTTTGGTATTCCTCAATCAACTAGTCAGGCCACGGTAATGGCAGTTACAGCACCAGCTGTTTATTTTAATTCTTTAAACTCGAACAAATTACTTTTCGAAATTGTTCCAACCTGGTTTATAATGCCTTTATTATCCTTCTTGCTTGCATTTATCATAGGTAAATACATCTATAAACCTATTCGTAAACGTGGTTATACCATTTCCAAATCGCTAAACAATAGTTATATTTTAAAAGGATTAATTGTATTAATGTCGATGTATGTTGCCTTTTCCATAGGTACAAATAATGTTGCCAATGCAGCAGGCCCCCTTTCATCAATGGCATGCAACGAATTACAGGTAGCTCAAAATCAATATTTGCAGGTTATGATTTTAGCCACCTTAATTGTAGCACCAAGCTTTAGTATTGGAAGTTCAATTTTTGGAGAGAAAATTGTTAAGAATACCGGTAAAGAAATTGTTCTTTTCGGCAAAATAGAGGCTGTTATCATAGCCTTTATATCGGCAAGTCTTTTACTTAGTGCATCCTTAATTAAAGGAATTCCAACATCCTTGGTTCAGCTAAATGTAGGAGCTATTATTGGTATTGGCGTTGCTAAACTTGGCTTTCGAAATATTTTTAGAAAAACCGAGGTCGATCGCTTTTTTATTATGTGGATTATTGCACCAATCATAGCCTTTTCGCTATCTCTCTTTTTTACTTATTTTATTGATAAATGTGGATTGTTAAATATTCAGTAATAAATTCAAAATTTAAATTATATAAGCAAGGTAGATCAAGCAATTTTAAAATAAATATGGCTTAAGCTTCTATCAGATTACTTAACTCCAACAGATCCAATCTAAAAACTTTGCAGTGCTGCTAAGTACAACTTGCAGCACCGCAAAAAATAAATTTTATATACTCGAATAAACTTTGCTAGTTTTTTCTCATCGCATTTACAATATCATAAGGAATACGCATATCACCAAAACCATTTCCAAGGTCTACGCCCGGTTTTCCGGTGCCATGAAAATCCGATCCTCCGGTAATCAACAGATTATATTTAGTTGCAATACTTTTCAACTGCTCTATCACAGAATCGGAATGAGTGGTATAAATAGCTTCTACCCCTTTTAGTCCGTATGATGCAAGCTTTCCTATTAGTTGATCCATTTCGGACATTGATAAACAATACTCCAGAGGATGTGCCAAAGATGCAATACCCCCATAGGCCGAGATAATTTTAATAAGCTCTTTAGGAGTTCCGGAACACTTACGAATATCAAATTCTACATGACCAATAAGGTGAGCTATTTCTTCGGGAGTTTTATCAACAAAATAAGCCAGAATATGAGTTCCATACACCGAACCAATACCTAATGCAGAAACTTCCATTCCGGGAATTAACTCGATGCGCAAATGTTTTTTTTCAATATAATTCATCGCTTCTTCAATACCTCTCATCGTATCATGATCGGTAATAGCAATGGCTGAAAGTTTCTTTTTTACCGCATAATCGACAAGCTCTTTAGGTGTATATGAACCATCAGAAGCTGTTGTGTGAATGTGTAAATCAATAGTCTTCATAATTAAATTGTTTTTGAATTTGAGCAATAGCTTGAGCGGGATTATTATTATTTGTAAAATCCTTATCAAACAAATTTGTTACCAATGCATTTGATTTTTTACTAAATATCATATCATGACCAACACATAAGCCCATTGAAATATTTAAATCTGTATTTTTATTATTTAAGTAGTCGGCCTGCCCTGCTGGATTACATAAAATTCGACCGCCCGTTCCCCCAAGAATATCCTTTTTAGGTATTCTGCCATATTTACAATCTACTGTATAAACATCAAAATATCTCGAGAAATACTGTTTTAACAGCCGAGCTTCCTCCGAAAATGTTATGCAATGGGCCACACCAATACGCTCAAAGTTAATTCCTCTTGCAAAATTCATGATCTCCTCAATACGATTCGCACTCATACTGGTATAATCATAATTTACTTGCATTATTTTACGAAATTCTTTCGTGTACAAATTGTTCATCTTATTATAATGTTCACCAATCGAAATTCCGATTAGTATTTAAAATTTAAATGCTTTAATTAATTTACTTAACAGCTTTTATATTTTAAGGAGTTGTGCTAATTTTTAAATCTAATACCTGAGATGTATTAATGCTGTGTTTCGTAATTTGAGATACAAAGATAATGAGAATATTCTCATTTAAAAATTCAGTAAGTGATTTATTTTAAATCCGAAAAGAAAATCACAAACAAATAATAATGATTTTGTGCAATACAAAAATAACTACTCACAAATATAAACTGAGAGCTGAGATAAGTGAATTAAATTCGACCAAAAAACGCTAAGTTCAATTTATTATCGACATTTAATTTTATCTCGGAATTAGTATTTACAAAGCAGTATTGCTACGCAAAGCATTTCTCGAAGCCCGATCTACTATTGTAAATAAGCTATCTAATTTGTCTTTTTCTGCAGAAGTTTTGTGTCCTTTTAGCTTAACAAGCTTATAATCTATATTATCTGTAATTTTATAAAATTCCTGATACAATAAATAATTAGCAATTCTCTTTCCATTTTTCGAGATATAATTATTCTTTTCAAAGCGAGAACGCCTAGCAGGTAAACCAATAATATTCTGAGAATCGGTAAAAACAGTATAAATTCCCTCACCTTTATTAATTTTAGCAAGAGCCCATAAAAGAGTTTGTAATTCTAATTTAGATGAAGAAGTATTTTCAAAGCCTTTTATTTGAACCAAGTTTTTTGCTTCATTTACTGGCATATCCAAATTGGTTAACAATAAACATGCACCATAACCAATTTTAGATTGTGGATTTACACTAGCATCGATAAATAGGAAATTATTAGCAAGCATAAAATTAATACCCTAACTATTGTTTTTAATTAGCTATTAATAATTGTCTTTGGATATTCAATCTCAGCCAAAAACAAAGCATGACCAGGAACCGAAGAACCAGCATTCGAACGATTTTTACTTTCTATTACTTGTCGAAATTCATCAGTACTCATTTTACCACGACCAATTTCTACCAAAGTTCCCACAATTGCACGAACCATATTACGAAGAAAACGATCTGCCTTAATAGTAAATACATACCCATCTTCCGATTCTTCCCAAAGTGCTTTATAAATTTTACAATTGTTAGTTTTCACATCGGTGTGCAACTTGCTAAAGCTGGTAAAATCCTGATAATCGAACAAAATTTTAGCAGCCTCATTCATTTTTTGTACATCTAATTTATAGGGAACCTGCCAATGCGATTCTTTGCGAAAAGGATTCTTCTCTTTGGTAAGAAAATAACAATAGGTTCGCGAAACAGCATCGAAACGCGTATGAGCATCTTCTTTAACCGGGAAAACTGATTTAACAGCAATATCGTGAGGCAAAAAACGATTCAAGCGAAAACACAATTTATCACGATCAACTGGCTGATCTTTATCCAGATCAAAATGAGCATAAAAATCACTTGCATGTACACCGGTATCGGTTCTACCACAACCCACAACATTAATTGCACAATTTAAAACTGTAGACAATGATTTATTTAACACCTCCTGAACACTAATTGCATTAGGCTGTATTTGCCATCCATGATAATTTGTTCCTTTATAACTTAACCTGATAAAATATCGCTTCTTCAAATCTTTCCTATTTTCAAAATCCTGTACAAAAGTAATAAAAAGTAGAACAAGAAAAGAGTTCAATAGCAGAAGTAGAACAAGAAAAAAAAAAGAGAATGAAAGATGAAATAATTCAAACTTCAGGCTACTCGAAACTATATACTTGATACCTGAAGTTTAAAGCTTTGAGCTTGATGCTTAGTCCCTAAACCCTGAGGCTTATTTCCTGAGACTTGTTCTATATAACATTCTTAACACTTTTTAACGATGCT
This sequence comes from uncultured Marinifilum sp., assembly GCF_963677195.1. Classification (NCBI taxonomy): domain Bacteria; kingdom Pseudomonadati; phylum Bacteroidota; class Bacteroidia; order Marinilabiliales; family Marinifilaceae; genus Marinifilum; species uncultured Marinifilum sp. Next base: position 2,489,267 of record NZ_OY781918.1, on the reverse strand, counting down.
GAACTTTCAAAAAAGCTTCAAAGGTTTAACTTTGTAGAGGTTTTTTCGAAAAAGAAAGACTTTTTATGTAAAAATTAAAGCATTAAATAATATTTCTATGATCCAAACTGTTGATATCAAAGAATTAAATGAACGTATCCAAAGAGAAAGTTCCTTTGTTGATATGATTTCTATGGAGATGAACAAAGTAATTGTTGGTCAGAAACATCTTGTTGAAAGTTTATTAATCGGTATGCTATCTAACGGACATATTCTGTTGGAAGGAGTTCCCGGCTTGGCAAAAACACTTGCTATTAATACACTTGCAACTACAGTAGAAGCTGATTTTAGTAGAATCCAGTTTACTCCGGATCTTCTTCCTGCCGACCTTTTGGGTACAATGATTTACAGTCAGAAGAAAGAGGAATTTGTGGTGAAAAAAGGCCCTATTTTTGCTAACTTTATACTTGCCGATGAGATTAACCGTGCCCCTGCCAAAGTACAAGCTGCCTTATTGGAAGCCATGCAGGAACGTCAAATTACAATTGGCGATAACACCTATAAATTACAAGAGCCTTTCCTTGTAATGGCAACACAAAATCCAATTGAACAAGAAGGTACTTATCCCCTTCCCGAAGCACAGGTCGACCGTTTTATGCTTAAGGTGGTAATTAACTACCCTAAAAAAGAGGAAGAGCAAATTATTATGCGTCAGAACCTTTTAAAAGCCTTTCCAAAAGCAAGTCAGATTTTAAAACCAGAAGACATTATTAAAGCACGAGATGTGGTTAAAGATGTTTATATGGATGAAAAAATTGAAAAATATATTGTTGATATCATTTTTGCAACTCGTTTCCCTTCCGATTATGGATTAGATCAATTCAAAGATATGATTGCATTTGGAGGATCGCCTCGTGCAAGTATCTCACTGGCATCGGCAGCTAAAGCTTATGCATTTATAAAACGAAGAGGTTACGTTATTCCCGAAGATATTCGTGCAGTATGTCACGATGTATTGCGCCATAGAATTGGATTAACCTACGAAGCTGAAGCAAATAATATCACCAGCGAAAATATCATTAGCGAAATCCTAAATACGGTTGAGGTACCTTAAGAATTATGAATTAGCAATTATGGATTATGAATTGAATATCATTACGTAATTCACGATTGTTACGACTTAATTATTAATTCGTTCCCGATAGCTATCGGGATATCATTCTTAATTATTTTATGGAGACTAGTGAATTATTAAAGCGCGTTAGAAAAATAGAGATCAAAACCAGAGGTCTTTCCCGCAATATTTTTGCGGGTGAATACCACTCTGCGTTTAAAGGTCGGGGAATGACTTTTAGTGAAGTTCGTGAATACCAGTATGGTGACGACATCCGAAACATCGACTGGAATGTTACCGCACGTTACAATCACCCATACGTAAAGCTGTTCGAAGAGGAACGGGAACTTACGGTTATGCTAATGATTGATGTAAGTGGTAGTCGCGAATTTGGTAGCATGTCGAAATTAAAGAAAAACCAAATTACCGAAATTGCCGCTGTTTTGGCATTCTCGGCCATTCAGAACAACGATAAAATTGGAGTTATCTTTTTTTCGGACAGCATAGAAAAGTTTATTCCTCCTAAAAAGGGAAAATCCCATATTCTTAGAATTATTCGTGAATTAATCGATTTTAAACCAGAACACAGAAGTACCGATATTAGCAATGCATTGCGATATTTAACCAATGCAATTAAAAAACGGTGTACTACTTTCGTGATATCCGATTTTATTGATAACGATTTTGAAAATGCCCTAAGCATCGCCAATAGAAAACACGATTTGGTGGCACTAAAAATTTACGATAAACGCGAGCAGGAAATTCCCTCTATCGGCTTAATTAAAATAAAAGATGCCGAAACAGGTGAATACTCCTGGGTAGACACATCGAATAAAAAAGTGCGTAATAAATACGCTGAATGGTGGCGCAAACAGGAAGAAAAAACCACCGAAGTTTTTAAAAAATCGGGCGTTGATGTGGCAAACATCAGAACCGATCAGGATTATGTGAAATCCTTAATCGCTTTATTTAAACGTAGAGGATAAATAAAATCAGGAAACTAAAAACTATGGCAAATAAAATAATAACAAATAAAAATTTCTTGATAAAGACAATTACTGCCTTTACTTTCTTGTTAAGCATAGTAGTTTTCACCCAATCGTCCTTTGCACAGGACAATAAAGGAATCAACTACAGTGTAAAGCTCGACACCAATGTAATTGTAATTGGAGATCAGATTAAGCTGCAAGTATCGGTAGAACAAGCTAAAGATATTAAAATCGGATTTCCCGTTTTCTCAGATAGCATTGTTACCGGAGTAGAAATAATTAATCAATTTCCTCAAGATACAAGCATTCTGGACGAAGGTAGAATTAAGGTTAATAAAAACTTTTTGATTACCTCTTTCGAAGGAGGTGTGTACAAACTAAAACCTTTCGAACTTAAGGTTTACGATAAAAATTCAATTAGAGTATTCAAAAGCGATACCATCCTACTGGGCGTACACACCATGCAGATAGATACAACAAAGGCTAATTTCGATATTGTAATGCCAATAGAAACGCCCCTATCTTTAGCAGAGATAGCCCCTTGGTTACTAGGAGCTATACTCTTTATTGCGCTCATAGGGTTTCTTATTTGGTATTTCCGATTCAGGAAAAAAGATCAACCTTTGTTTACTGCCGCAAAACCCGACGAACCTGCGCACATTATAGCTCTACGTAAGTTAGACGAGTTAAAAAAAGAAAAACTATGGCAATCGGGTAAAATAAAAATGTTTCATTCCGAAATTACCGATACCATAAGATGTTATTTAGACAAGCGTTATAATTTATCGACACAGGAATCTACTACCGATGAAATTCTTGAAGCAGTAAGCTCTGTTGAAGTAAATAATGACTGGCATCGTAATTTAAGAGAAATTTTACAACGTGCCGATTTGGCAAAGTTCGCAAAATTTCAACCTTTGCCCGACGAAAATGAGCGCAGCTTAAAATATGCTTATCAGATTGTTGAAAACACAATTCTTGTTGACAAGGAAAAAGAAGAAGAAACAACTGATATCAAGGAAACTGAGGATAATAAATAAACATTGAAACAGCAAAGTATGAGTTCAATTGAATTTGCAAATCCCGAATATTTCTACTTTTTATTACTTCTATTACCATTTATTGCATGGTATATTTTTAAGGATAAAAATGCACAGGCAAGTATTCAGGTTTCAACCGTAAAAAGTTTTAATGCAGCACCAAAAACCTACAAATATTATTTGCGTCATGCGCTAATTGTATTCCGGATTTTGGCTATTGCATTTTTAATAACAGCACTGGCCCGACCACAATCGAGTAACCGATTCGAAAACACAAGTACCGAAGGTATCGACATTGTAATGTCGCTGGATATTTCGAGCAGTATGCTTGCCCGCGACTTTGATCCCGACAGATTAGAAGCTGCTAAGGATGTGGCGACACAATTTATTACCGGCCGACCTGAAGATAAAATAGGATTGGTAATTTTTAGTGGTGAGAGCTTTACACAATGTCCCTTAACTACCGATCATGCCGTTTTAATCAACCTTTTTCAGGATATCCAATCGGGTATGATTGAAGATGGTACAGCAATTGGTCTGGGATTGGCTAATGCCGTAAACCGATTAAAAGACAGCGAAGCCAAATCGAAAGTGGTAATTTTATTAACCGATGGTGTAAACAATCAGGGAGAAATTGCTCCATTAACCGCTGCCGAACTGGCAAGCACTTTTGGCATTAGAGTATATACGATTGGTATAGGAACCATGGGCGAAGCTCCCTATCCGATTCAGACCGCTTTTGGTATAAGCATGAGAAATATGCCTGTTAAAATTGACGAGGAAGTCTTAAACAAAATTGCTGATATGACAGGCGGAAAATATTTTCGTGCAACAGACAATAACAAGCTGAAAGCAATTTATGCTGAAATTGACAAACTCGAAAAAAGTAAAATAAAGGTAAGACAATACAGTACTAAAAGCGAGGAATATTTACTATTCGCCTTTTTAGGAGCCTTTTTCCTTCTATTGGAAATAGCACTGCGCAATTCAATTTTACGGAATATTCCGTAAGAATAACATTATTGAATAACTGAAAATAATTTTAAAATGGATCAATTTCGTTTCGATCATCCAGAATATTTATATCTCTTCCTACTCATTCCCATTTTAGTGGTTTTGTATTGGGTGAGCCATGTAATCAAGAAAAAAGCTTTGCAAAAATTTGGCGAAATGAGTGTTATTTCTCAATTAATGCCTTTTGCATCTTTTACAAGGCCAATTTATAAATTCATAACTCTTACCCTATCGCTGGCATTTATCTTTATCGGCATTGCAGGTCCTCAATTTGGATCCAAGCTTAAGAAAATAAAACGAAAGGGAGTAGAAATTATAATTGCCCTTGATGTTTCCAACTCAATGATGGCTCAGGATATTCAACCCAACCGTCTGGAGCGAGCAAAACGTGCCATCTCAAAAATGGTTGATAAACTAAATAACGATAAAATTGGTTTGGTGGTATTTGCCGGAGAAGCATACACCCAGTTACCAATAACAACCGATTATGCTTCGGCAAAATTATTTTTATCGTCCATAAGTACCGATATCGTTCCTATTCAGGGAACCGCAATTGGTTCGGCAATAAACCTGGCAACAAAGAGTTTTACTCCTGATAGCGAAGCCAGCAAAGCAATTATTATTATTACCGATGGGGAAAACCATGAAGATGACGCTGTTGCAGCAGCAAAAATGGCACAATCCCAAGGCATCACGGTTCATACCATTGCAATGGGATTACCCGAAGGTGCTCCTATTCCGATTAGTTCAGGATCAAGCGACTTTAGAAGAGATGAGGAAGGAAATATCGTAATCTCGAAGTTAGACCAGCAAATGGTCGAGCAAATTGCCATTGCCGGAGGTGGAAAACCTGTTATTGCCAATAATACAACAACAGGCTTAAACGTTTTATTTAAAGAAATAAATAAAATGAACAAAACAGAACTAGAAGCTAGAGTTTATGCTGCTTACGATGAAAAATTTCAGATTTTTATCGCCATTGGTATTCTGCTTCTATTTTTCGAAATGTTTGTATTAGAACGTAAAAACCGACACTTAAAAGATATAGATTTATTTAAACCATCGAAATAGCAACAGACAAACAGAGCAATTATGAAAAAATATTTAATACTGTTCATGAGCATGATTTGTCTTCTAAGTATGGAGGCCAATGCCCAAAAAGAAAGAAAATTTATTCGTGCAGGAAATGATCTTTTTGAAAATGATAAATTCGAAAACTCGGAAGTTGAATACCGAAAAGCCCTCGATAAAAAAATTAATTCGTACGAAGCTGGTTTTAACTTAGGTGATGCTTTATATAAGCAAAAAAAATATGATGAAGCATTAAAACAGTTTCAGACTTTAGCCGTAAGCGAAAAAGATCCTAAAAAACTGGGAGAGCTCTATCACAACATGGGCAACACCTTGTTGGCCAATAAAAAAATTGATGAAAGCATAGAAGCCTACAAACAATCTTTGCGCAATTTTCCCAATTCGAAGGAAACAAAATACAACCTCGAATATGCTCGCCAAATGAAGAAAAAACAGGAAGAAGAGCAAAAAAAACAAGATCAGCAAAACAAGGATAATAAAGATCAGAACAAAGATCAAAAGGATCAAAACAAGGACCAGAATAAAAAAGATCAAGACAAAAAAGATCAGGATAAAAAGGACCAAGACAAGAAAGATCAACAAAACAAAGACAAGCAAAAGCAGGATCAGAAAGATAAGCAGGGCGATAAGGATAAAAAGAAACAGGATCAGCAGCAGCAAAAAAATAAAATTTCTAAACAAGATGCGCAACGCTTACTGGAAGCTCTAGAAAACGACGAGAAAAAAGTGCAGGAAAAATTCCAAAAAGCAAAAGCAAAAGCACAAAAAGCGAAAAAAACAAAAATTAAAAAAGATTGGTAAAATAGAAGTGACCTAAAAAAAGCTGAAAGTAAAGCACTTTCTCTTTTTCGCAAATTAGGTGAAAAACCAACTTATTTAACTAATGATTTATAAGTACATTTGTGCCACAGATCAATTTATTGATATTTTAAAAGAAACATCTGAAAAACTATTATATACGGATGAAGAAATTATTTTTCTTATTATTAGCGACAATTTTTATTAGCTCTTCGGCCATTGCCGAAGAAGTTAAGTTTACAGCATCGGCTCCTAAAGTAGTCGAAGTAGGCGAACAATTCAGACTTGTTTACAGTATTAACGAAAAGGGAAAGGATTTAAAAATGCCTTCCCTTGCAGGCTTTAGAGTATTAATGGGGCCATCAACTTCGCGAAGTTCCAGTTCTCAATACATTAATGGAAAATGGTCTTCTGCCACTTCTTACACCTACACTTATGTTTTATTAGCTGAGAAAGAAGGTAAATTCACCATTAATCCGGCTAAAATTAAGGTAAAAGACTACAATTTCACTTCCAACTCGCTTAATATAGAGGTTGTTAAAGCCAACACTAAAACTCAAAACTCGCAAAGTAGTCAAAAACAAAGCCGAGCCAGTGAAACAAAAATAACTCAAGCCAATTTATTTGTTAAGGTTAATGTAGACCGTAAAAATGTTTATATGGGCGAGCATATTGTTGCCACCATTAAGGTTTACACAAGATTAAATATTGCTGGCTTTGGTGATTCTAAATTCCCTTCGTTCAGCGGATTCTTAAGTCAGGAAATTCCAACTTCGGGACAAATTTCCTTACAAAGAGAAAATGTAAATGGAACAATATATAATGTTGGAACAATCCGAAAATTAATTTTGTTTCCTCAGCACACAGGTAAAATAACAATTGATCCTTTCGAATTAGAATGTATTATTCGCCAGAATCGCGCAAGTGGTGGCAGAGGATTCTTTGACGATTTCTTTGACAATTATCAGGATGTTCGCGTTCCGCGTAAAAGTAAGCCAGTTACCATTCGTGTAAAAGATTTCCCGGCTAATAAACCTGCTAATTTCGATGGTGCAGTTGGTAAATTTAGATTATCTGCTACAATTGATAAAGATTCTGTACAAGCCAACGATGCCATTGCTCTTAAAGTAAAAGTATCTGGTAATGGTAACCTAAAACTGATAAATCCTCCGGAATTTGATTTCCCTGCAGACTTTGAGGTTTATGATCCAACAACAAAACAAAATCTTAAAAATACAACAACAGGAACAAGTGGTTCAACCACTTTCGAATACCTCATTATTCCACGCCATGCAGGTAATTATGAAATTCCAGCCGTTGATTTTAGTTATTTCGATCCAAAAGCGGGAATATACAGAACAAGGTCAACACCTAAATTCAACATTAAGGTTAGCAAAGGAAAAGGCGATGCTGCATCAACGGTTATCAGCTCTTTCTCGAAAGAAGATGTGAAATTTATTGGGAAAGATATCCGATTTATTAAAACCAACGATTTTACTCCAAGAATAAAAGGAGAAGTATTTTTTGGAAGCTTAAACTTTTACCTTGCTTATATTGTTCCTTTAGTGATTTTTATTCTTGCATTTATTTTTAACCGCAAACGCATTAAAGAAAATGCTGATGTTGCCCGAGTAAAAAACAAACGTGCCAACCGCGTTGCCATGAAACGATTAAAAGCTGCATCGGCACGCTTAAAAGCAAAACAAAAAGAAGAATTTTACGATGAAATCTTAAAAGCTATTTGGGGATATACTTCAGACAAGTTAAACTTGCCTTTGGCAGATTTAAATAAGGAAAACATCACCGAAATTCTTAAAGGGAAAGGTGTTGCTGATGAATTAATTGCTGATTTCCTAAACATTCTGGATACTTGCGAATTTGCAAGATATGCCCCATCATCGGGATCATCGGAAATGGACGAGTTGTATAAAAAAACAATGGAAACTATTACTAAATTAGAAAAGAACATCTAGACTTTAAAGATTTAATAGCATTCGAAAAATGAAAAATTTACTATATATACTAATTGTTTTGGTCTGCACATTTTCAGTTCAGGCTCAACAAACTCCAATTAGTGAAGCAAATGATTTTTATCAGAAAGGTGAGTATGAAAAGGCAATCGAGTCCTACGAATTTGTTTTAGAAACTCATATAGAATCGCCTGAAATTTATTTTAACCTGGCAAATGCTTACTACAAAACAGGCCAAATAGCTCCCTCTATTTTAAACTACGAAAGAGCAAAACTTCTTGCTCCCGAAGATGGAGATATCCAATACAATTTAAAATTGGCACAGGTTCATGTTCTTGATAAATTAGAGGTATTACCCGAATTACTAGTAAGCAAATGGTATGCAGGTATTAGAAATGCATTTTCGGCTAAGTTATGGTCTTATTTCTCAATTGCCCTATTCTTTATTTGTCTTGTTTTTGCATGCTTTTACTTGTATAGTAACAAAGTAGGATTAAAAAAACTTGGTTTTCTGTTGGCTACACTTTGCCTGATATTAAGTATTCTTTCGTACTCTTTTGCTTCGCAAAAAACAAAAGAAATTGCAATTCGGGAATATGCTATTATTTTTAATCCAAGTGTAACCATTAAAGGATCGCCCGATGATAGTGGAACTGAACTTTTTCTTTTACATGAAGGAACAAAAGTAAAAGTTATCGACCAACTTGGCGACTGGAGAAATATTCAGTTAAGCGATGGAAACGAAGGTTGGCTAAAAAAAGAAGACATTGAGATGATATAAGAAATGAGCTGCTGGTTTTTCTGGCAGCTTTTTTTATAAGCTACAAAATTATTTATTGCTAAAATTTGCAAACCTTAATGCAAATTCTCACTAAGTAAACTCCAATTTTCTGTTTAAAAAAATGGTAGATCATTTGTGTTAATCTGCAAAAAAACAATAAAATGATACACAGTATACAAAACAAAACCCTACAAATAAGTGTTAAAGAAACCGGAGCAGAATTGTGTAGCATAAAATCTATGGCAAGCGGTAAAGAGTTTATATGGCAAGCTAATCCTGATATTTGGGCGGGTCATGCTCCTAACCTGTTCCCCATAATTGGCTGTTTAAAAGACAATGCTTTTATTTATAACGGAAAAGAATATGCAACACCTAAGCATGGCTTTATCAGAAACAATTCAGATATAAAATTACTTGATAAAAGTGAAAATAAGCTAAGTTTTGTCCTACAATCGAATGAGAACACAAGAGCCATATATCCTTTCGAATTTGAATTTCGTATTCATTTTATTTTAGAATCGAATAAACTAAAAGTCGTTCACGAAATTATAAATACAGGAAATGGCGAAATGCTCTTCAATCTTGGCGCTCATCCGGCTTTCAACTGTCAGCTTAAAAAAGGCGAATCTTACGAAGATTACTATTTAGAATTTGAAGAAAATGAAACTCTCAACACATGGAATTTAGCAGAAGGCGGACTAATAGCAAAAGAAGGAGAGCAAATTTTAAACAATGAAAATCAAATCAACTTACATCCTGAAATTTTTGCCAATGATGCATTGATTTTTAAGAATTTAAAATCATCGGCAATAAGCCTGAAATGCAAAAAGTCTGATTTTGAGTTGAAAGTACGATTCGAAGATTTTCCTTACCTAGGATTATGGGCCAAACCCAATGCTCCTTATGTGTGCATAGAACCCTGGATTGGAATTGCCGATTCTGCAGATACAAACAGAGAATTCGAAAGCAAAGAATTAATCCAGAAACTTCCTGTTTCAAAAACATTTAAAGCAGAATACTCCATAGAAATAAAAGAATAAAAATTACGCGCAGTACACCAATTTTACTGCGCGTTTTCTTTTCAATTATTTTAATGATGGATAATCGGTGTAGCCCACTTCGTTTCCTCCATAAAAAGTATCCTGATTCGCTTCATTTAAATCAGCATCCAACTCAAATCGCTTTTCCAAATCAGGATTAGCTAAATAAGGCACACCAAAAGATACCAACTCCACAAGACCATCCTGAATAGCCTTATTTCCAGACTCTTTGGTATAGCCACCATTTATCATTCGTATTCCCTTGTAGAGCTTTCCATAATAATTCAACACATTCTTTATCAGCTGCGGATACTCATCGATTGGCATTAGTGGTTCAATTAAATGCAGATAGGCCAAATTGTACTGATCCAATTTCTTAATTACAAAAGAAAACAGCTCCACAGGATTGGAATCTCCCATATCATTAAACAAACCGCTAGGAGACAATCTAATTCCAACTTTTTTACTAGGTAAAATTTCTGTTACGGCATCCAATATTTCAAATAAAAATCGAGATCGATTTTCAATACTTCCACCATATTCATCGGTTCGCTTATTGGTTTTATCAACCAAAAACTGATCGATAAGGTAACCATTGGCCGCATGAATTTCCACTCCATCGAAACCTGATTCTTTTGCATTTTTAGCTGCAATTCTATAATCCTCAACAATATTCTTTATTTCGGATATCTCCAAAGTCCTTGGTTTCACAAAATCTTTTAAGCCTTCGTAAGTAAATGCCTGTCCGGCCGGCTTAATAGCAGAAGGTGCTACAGGCAAATCGCCATCATGAAAATCGGGATGAGAAATACGTCCAACATGCCAAAGTTGAATGAAAATTTTTCCAGATTTCCGATGAACTGCTTTTGTTATTTTTTTCCAAGCATCAATCTGATCCTTACTATAAATCCCCGGTGTTGCCGGATATCCCTTAGCCTGTGGAGATATTTGGCTGGCCTCGGTAATAATAATACCTGCACCCGACCTTTGTTCATAATATTTTACCATTAAATCTGTAGGTACATCGCCTTCCCCAGCTCTGTTTCTGGTCATTGGAGCCATTACCATTCTGTTTTTTAAGTCTAAATCTCCAATCGAGAAAGTACTTAATAGTCTGTTATTTTTCATCGAATCTTTCTTATTTTTATTTATACAAAATACAAATAAGATTTTATATCTTGATAAAGTATATTTTTAGAATAGTATAAATAAATTAATAGAAAGCCATTAACAAACAAGATTCAAATTAGATTCGGAATAGTTTACAGATTCCATCATTGCTTTGTATCTTCGTCCGAAATTAGCAATAAACACAAATACAAGCATGTAAATTCAATATCAACGCAAGTGAGTTGGATAAGATTTAGCTTGGATTTAAATATTGCAACACCAGGGAAATTATATCCACATGAAAAAAATTGAACTATTAGCTCCAGCTAAAAATCTGGAAACAGGTATTGCAGCCATAAATTATGGAGCTGATGCCGTATATATTGGAGCCCCAAAATTCGGAGCTCGCTCAGCCGCAGGTAATACACTGGATGATATCAAAGAATTAATCGATTACGCTCACCAATATTGGGCTAAGGTGTTTATTACCATGAATACCATACTGTATGACAATGAGTTAAAAGAAGCAGAACAATTAATTCACAAATTATACGAAATAGGTGCCGATGCATTAATCGTTCAGGATATGGGAATTCTTGAAATGGACCTTCCCCCTATTGAATTACACGCAAGCACGCAAACTCACAATTATGATTTAGAGAGAATTCAATTTTTAGAAAAAGTTGGTTTCAAAAGAATCATTCTTGCTCGAGAACTATCTCTCGAACAAATTAAAAACATTAAAAAATATACAAATGTAGAACTTGAATACTTTATTCATGGTGCACTTTGTGTTTCGCTAAGCGGACAATGTTACTTTTCTCAGGCCATTAATGGAAGATCGGCAAATCGCGGAGAATGCAGTCAGGCCTGCAGAATGAAATATGATCTTGTAGATGAAAAAGGTACAGTTATCGCAAAAGATAAATACCTTCTTTCTCTTAAAGATTTAAATTTATCTGATCACTTAGAAGAAGTAATTGAAAGTGGAATATGCTCATTAAAAATTGAAGGCAGGCTAAAAGATAGCTCCTACCTAAAAAATGTGACTAGTTATTACCGCCAGAAATTAGATTCTATTTTTGATAAAAAACGAGAATTCCAAGCCAGCTCATCGGGCCAAATTAATATTAATTTCACTCCCGATTTAAATAAAACTTTTAACCGAGGATACACCAATTATTTCTTCTCAGGAAGAGTTCCCGAAATTGCCAATTTCTACACACCAAAATCGCTGGGAAAAGAAATTGGAAAGATTGTTGATGTAAAAAAAGACCACTTTATAGTTGATAGCAAGTTTACATTAAACAATGGCGATGGTTTGTGTTTTTTCAATAAAAATAAACTGTTAAAGGGAATTTTGGTGAACGGAGTTAAGGGAAATAAGGTTTTTCCGAACGACATGAGTATGATTCAAAACGGGGTTATTTTATATCGAAATAACGATCATGAATTTTCAAAAATATTAAAACGCGATAATTCCATAAGAAAAATATCGGTAGAATTTTTTCTAAATATATTTGAAAACACCCTGAATCTTACCGCTATTGATGAAGACGAAATTTCGGCGAATATAGAATTAAAAGGAGAATTTGAGATTGCCCGAAACGAAGAAATGGCCATAGCCAACATTAAAAAACAATTGCAAAAAACAGGTGATTCAATTTTTACACTTAACAATATAGAAACCGAATACGATAAAGTACCATTTATACAGGCAAAACTACTAAACGAACTTCGTCGCGATTGTTTAAAGCAATTAAACGAAAACAGATTAGCTGCCGCAAAAACAGAACAGTCGAGGCCATTAATTTCACATCCCCAATATCCCACTAAGGAACTAACTTATATGGGAAATGTGGTAAATTGCAATGCCAAAGAATTTTATAATAAATGTGGCGTAGAAAAAATTGAAGATGGATTTGAACTACAGCAAAATAATTCGGGCAAAACAATAATGACTACCAAACATTGCTTAAGACATGAATTTGGCTTGTGCAATAAAGAGGTTAAAACGGGAATAAAAAAGAATTCTCCACTGTATTTAGTTGATAATAAAAACAGATACAGATTAGAATTTAATTGCCAGAGGTGCGAAATGAAAATTATTTTCGAATAAAATTATTAAATTCTTCAAGCTTAAAAAAAGAAGTGCTGTTAGATATATTTGCAATTCTTATTTTGTAATTAAATTTTAAATAGTTCTTGGCTAAAGGCTGAATATTTGATTTAAAAACTGGTAATGCTTATGCTTACTGATATAGAAATATTAATTCGCGAAGGTGAACATCAACAACAGGATTTTAAATTCTGTATTACCGATTCTAAAAAAATTGCGAAATCTTTATCGGCCTTTGCCAATACCGACGGAGGCAGATTACTTATTGGTGTAAAAGACAATGGTAAAATTGCCGGAGCCCAAATAGATGAAGAATACTACATGATTCAGGCGGCAGCAGAAATGTACTGCCGCCCAAAAATACGCTTCGATAGTAAAGTCTGGCGTATTCACGGAAAAAATGTTTTGGAAATTATTATTCAGGCATCTGCCGAAAAGCCCCATTACGCACAAAACGAAGACGGTAAATGGCTGGCATACATTCGAAAAGATGATGAAAATAAATTGGCCAATAGAATTATTCTGGAAGTCTGGAAACAAAAGTCACAAACAAAAGGTACTTATTTACAGTACAGCACAACAGAAAGCCTACTTTTAGATTATTTAAAAATTAACGATAAGATTAGCCTTAACAAATTTTATAAACTTGCTAAAATTAGTAGATATAAAGCCGAAAAAATACTCGTAAAATTAATTTGCTGGGATATAATAGAGCCTGAATTTGAGGAAAATATAACACGCTATAAAATTAAACAATCCCAGAACAATTCTTCCCAAAATAATTTACATTAAAACATAAAAAAACCGCATTAATTGATGGGATTTTAAACTCCTGTATGACAGGATTTGAGTGCCTGCTTGGTCAAGTTTCCCCTGTGCCGAAACAACCCGAAGGTTGGGGCCTGCTTTTGCAAGCATGTTGCTTTCTCGGTATGTGATAACTGTTGAGTTTAACAATCGCTAATTAATGCGGTATGTCTATATCTTGTATTAAAAGAACGTTCTTTATACATGCAAATTAAGCAAGAATATCCCATAAAACAAGGGCTACAATAAAATTTTTAACTTATTTTGACGAATATAAATAATAAAAGCCTGCAACATTCAAGCAATGAATTTTTTAGAAAATACTTAGTCACTAAATTTTTATTAAGAAATTAATAGCAGCTTTGCTCATTTTAGCAATATTTGTATTTTTACCGACTAATTTTTTTGCAATGACACCAATTCCTTATATCGATATTCATACTCATAATCTTGATTCTTTTCAGAAAATTAAGGCAATTGTGAATGTTTCATTGTTCGAAAATAATGCTACTATCAATAATAATTTAAACTATTCGGTAGGTTTACATCCATGGAATATAAAAGAAGGAATATTCCATTTTGAGCAACATTTAATTTCCGAAACAAAAAAATTTAATGCCATTGCAATTGGAGAAATAGGTTTAGATAAGGCTATAAATACAGATTTTTCTTTGCAGGAAAGTGTTTTTACAAGCCAATTAAAAGTTGCCAAACATTTACAAAAGCCCATAATTATTCATTGCGTTAAAGCCTTTTCTGAATTACTCACAATAAAAAAGAAAAACGAAACCAATACAGCGTGGATTATTCATGGCTATCAAAAAAATATGGAAATAGCAAGAAGTTTGCTAAAAGCAAATTGCTACCTATCATTCGGAAAAGCAATTCTTAAAAATGAAAAACTTCAAACTACATTTAAACAAATACCAAACAATAAATTCTTTTTAGAAACCGATGATAGTGAAATATCTATCATTAAAATTTACAATAAAGCAGCAGAACTAAAGGAAATTAAACTTGAAGATCTGAAAAAACAAATACAAATAAACTATAATACCTGTTTTAAAAATTATGAGTGAAGAATGGTTAAGCAGAACAAAACTGCTCTTGGGGGATAAAAAATTAGAACGATTACAAAAAGCTCATGTTTTAGTTGTAGGATTAGGAGGTGTTGGAGCTTATGCCGCCGAACAAATTTGTCGTTCGGGTGTTGGTAAAATGACTATAGTTGACGGCGACACTATAGATACCTCAAACATTAACCGACAATTAGCAGCAACCACATCGAATGTTAATAAAGATAAAACCAAGGTAATGGAAGATCGATTACTCGATATAAACCCAAACCTGCAACTTACTGTTTTAAACGAATTCTTAAAAGGAGAAAGAACTAGTGAGATTTTAAAATCGGAACAATTCGATTATGTTGTTGATGCCATAGACACCTTAACGCCTAAGCTATTTTTAATTGAATACAGCCTGCAAAATAATTTAAAAATAGTTAGTGCAATGGGTGCTGGAGGAAAAACCGACCCAAGTAAAATACAAATTGCTGATATCTCGGAATCATACAATTGTAAGCTTGCAAGAATGCTTCGCAAGCGACTTCACAAATTAGGTATTCATAAAGGTGTAAAGGTTGTATTTTCGCCCGAAGATGTTTCTAAAAATGCAGTAGTTATTGATGAAAGTAAAAATAAAAAATCAAATGTGGGTACAATTTCATATATGCCTCCCTTATTCGGATGCTTTATTTCATCAGTTGTTATTAATGAACTTTTAGCTGAAGCATAATTTATAAACCATACATTTATATACCAATGTTATATTACGATATAATATCATCTCCAATTGGGAAACTGCTTTTATTAGCAAGCGAAAAAGGATTAAAGAAGATTCTTTTCGAATTGCAATTTAAAAATATCACTATTAATAAAAATTGGCAGCACAGTTGTAAGGAATTATCTGAAGCTAAAGAACAACTCGACTCATACTTTAAAAAAGAACTAAATCAGTTTAACTTGATTTTAGACCCAGATGGAACAGCATTCCAAAAACAAATCTGGAAAAAATTACAGGAAATTCCTTACGGAGAATTAAAATCGTATCAAGACATTGCAAATTCAATAAACAAGCCCAAAGCCTGCCGAGCTGTTGGAATGGCTAATTCTCTAAATCCTATACCAATTATAATTCCCTGCCACAGAGTAATTGGGAAAAATGGTAAACTTACCGGATATGCAGGAGGTCTGGAAAATAAGGCCAGACTTTTACAATTAGAGAATATCGAATTTAAAAAAGATTCGAAACAATTTAAATTATTTTAATTGACATATTTTTTCTTCTGAAATAAATTAAACTCCACATATTAAGGTTTAGTGCAATAAAACTTAATACTCTGCAATAAGCTCGTTTTATTTTTGATTTAAGGGCTAATTCATATAACTTGCCAATCTATTGTAATCTTGTGCCTTTATAGCATAAAATACAATTAGAATTATATCATTAAATCAATAAACTAATTCATGAGTAAAATTTTAGGACACAGTTTCCATATTCCGGTTATGGGCACAGGCTTTACTGTGGATACTCCTGTAAAAGTCGCTCACCTTGGAATTTCATCAGTAGTTTCCATAGTAGATGACTTGCTAGTAGAAAAAATGCGGGAAGTATATTGCAGTAAATTAAGTCTGCCGTTCAAACCAATTACGGAAAAAACCAAAGATTTTAGAGCAGAAAGAATTACCTCTTATCTAAATTTATTAGATGAGGTAGTTACTAAGAAGTTTGAAAATCTAAAAGAATCCATTCAGGATAAAAGTAAAGAATTGGAAGAGTATTTAGATATGCTACCAGATATTTCGGAGGTAAAACAGGAGTTTAAAGCCAAATTTGCCGACAATCCATATATTAAGGAAGCTAAAGAATGGTTAAGCAAACACCTTCCATTAGGGGATATTGATGTTAACATCATGACCAAATTAGACAAGAGTAACTTTTATAAAGGGGAACAATTGCCAACAGAATTCAATGATGCCCATGCAGCTCTTCGTGGATTTGCGATGAGTAACCTGGAGAGCTCCATGGTACTTTCTGCAGGAATGAACCCTCGCTTATATGGATACCTTGAGCAATTCGAAGATTTTTATCCTGATAGCAATGGCTATATCAAGAAAAAAATTGTTTTAAAGGTTAGCGATTATCGCTCTGCTTTAATTCAAGGGAGATTTCTTGCTAAAAAGGGAATTTGGATCTCGGAATACAGAATAGAGTCGGGTTTAAATTGTGGTGGACATGCATTTGCTACGGACGGCTTTTTAATGGGTCCTATTTTACAGGATTTTAAAGACAAAAGAGATGAGCTAAAGGAAAGTACATATCAGGTATTAATCGAGGCATTAAAAGGAAAGAATAAAGTACTTCCCACAAATCCTCTCGAGATTAAAATTACCGCTCAAGGTGGAGTGGGAACTGCCGAGGAACACGATTTCCTTATGAATCATTACAATTTGGATTCTATTGGCTGGGGAACTCCTTTTCTTTTGGTTCCTGAAGTATGTAATGTTGATGAACAAACATTATCGCTTTTGGAAAAAGCAAAAGAAAAAGATTTGTTTTTAAGTCATGCCTCTCCTCTTGGTGTAAGGTTTAATAACTTGGCTACCAACACCCGCGACATTGGAAAATGGGAACGCTTGGCTAATAACGAAGCAGGCAGCCTGTGTACAAAAAGATATATGATTGTAAATAAAGAATTTACAGACAAACCTATTTGTACTGCTTCCCGGCAATACCAAAGACTAAAAATCGCCGATTTAAAAAAACAAAATCTTTCGAAAGAAGCATACGAAAAAGAACTTAATCTTTTACTTGAAAAAACATGTTTATGTAAAGGTTTATCAGCATCAACTTACATTGTTAATAATATAGACACAAAGAGCGATGGTGATGGTGTTTCAATTTGTCCGGGCCCTAATTTAGCTTATTTCTCGAAAAGAGCCAGCTTAAAAGATATGATTAATCATATCTACAACAGAGCCAACCTGATTGAAAGAAAAGACAGGCCACACATGTTTATAAAAGAATTAAGTATTTATTACGACTATTTAAAGGAACAAATAGAAGAGCTTAAAAAACCCGTTCCTAAACAAATTAAATCGCTTAATGCATTCAAAAATAATTTATTAAACGGTGTAAATTATTATAAAGATTTATCACATAAATTTTCTGATAAATTTATAAATATGAAAACTCAAATCGAAAAAGATTTGAATAATCTTGAAGTAAAAATTAAAAATACTCTGATACAATCAGAATTTTAATAAAATTAGAGTCAGGTTTAAAAAAGCCTGACTCTTTTGCTTAGTAAACTACACAACTGAATCTTACACTACTTATTATGTTATGATTGGCGTAAAACACCTATTCTATTTTGAGTGTTTATTTCTGCTATTTGGGTAAAATACCTGAACTTCAATTCACTAAAAGGCTGCATATTTGTACTGTGCGAGGGAGATCACAGTAATGAATTTTCAAAATTGTGATAGTGCAGAAAGGGTAGTTTATTTTTTAACTACAAACAACACTTCGAACCTACAGTGATTTAGGTTAAGGTTAGAATAGAATGTAGGATTCGGAGTGTTTTTTTATTAGAATTTTATTGGAATATTTCCATATTGTTAGTTTTTGCTTCAAAACTGTAAAAGATCTTCACCAATCTTTTACAGTTTTATTTTTTTAAGCAAAAAGAGCTGAATTCAATAATAGAATCCAGCTCCCATAAATTTTATACTTTCTTAATTTTTTTCTGCTTCGGCAAGCTCATTTTTTATACCGGCAATTTTCTCAAGCATTTCGGTAGTTATAGACTTAGGTCTTTCCAAAGGATATCCCAAAGCTCTGTCCCAAATAATATTAGCACAAATACCTATCGATCGTCCAATACCAAATAGTACGGTATAGAAATCATATTCTGTAACACCATAATGCCACTGAATTACTCCCGATTGAGCATCCACATTAGGCCATGGATTCTTTGCCTTGCCATGTTCCTGTAAAATTGGAGGAACTACTTTATAAAGTAAATCGGCATATTTAAAAATAGGATCTTCGGGCAAATGCTTCAAACTAAACTTGCGTTGTAACATATATCTAGGATCGGTTTTACGTAATACCGCATGACCAAAACCAGGAATAACCTGTCCCGAATTTAATGTATCCCAAACAAATTGTTGCATTTCCTCTTCGGTTGGTAAACGATTACCCATTTTATCCATAACCTCTTGCAGCCATCTTAAAACTTCCTGATTCGCCAAACCGTGCAAAGGACCAGCTAATCCATTAATCATAGCCGAAATAGAAAGGTAAATATCCGATAAAGAGCTAGCTACTAAATGACCAGTATGCGCACTTACATTACCACTTTCATGATCACTATGAATAATAAAATGCAAACGGGAAACATCGTCGTAAGGCTTAGCAATTCCCATCATGTGAGCAAAATTACCACCCATATCCAAATTAGGATCCGATTGAATTCTTGGGCCCTGACGATACAGTTTATTATATATATAGGCAGCTATTTCGGGTAATTTTGCTAGCAAATTTAATGCATCTTCGTAAGTTGCATCCCAATAATCTTTTTTATTTAAACCAGCATGATACTGTCTATTAAAAACCGACTCTCTATTTAACGTAAGAATAGCAGTCGAAAAAATTGCCATTGGGTGACTACAGCATGGAAATGAATCAATTACCTCGTACACATAACGAGGTACAATTCGTCGTTTACTAAATTCGTCAACCACTTGCATAACCTCTTCCTGATTAGGCACATCACCTGTTAAAAGAAGGTAAAACAATCCCTCTACATAAGGCATATCGCCACCTTTAGGTTTTGGTAATTTTTCAATAACCTCTCCTAAAGTATATCCTCTGTACCTAATCCCTTCTTCTGGATCAAGGTAAGAAATATCGGTAACTAAGGATTTAAGTCCTCTCATTCCTCCAATAACCTGAGAAATGGTAACATTATCAACTACTACATCTCCATATTCCTTTAATAACTTTTTTGTTCGAGGTTTTTGTTTTTCAATTTTCTCAGATAAGATCTGTTTTAGTGTTTTTTTCATCTTGATATATTTTTAATATCAGAAACAATACCTAGTATTATTTCATGATTATAATCAATTTATTATTAGCTATTTTGTTTTCTGATTAAATTTAATGCACTACCCGCCTTAAACCATTCAATTTGAACATCATTATACGAATGATTTGCCATAATTTCATCTACAGTTCCATCTGCGTGATTAATAATTAGTTTGAGAGCCTTTCCCGATTTAAATTCAGTTAAGCCAATAATATCAATCTTATCTTTTTCTTGTATTTTATCGTAATCAGCTTTATCAGCAAAAGTAAGAGCCAATACTCCTTGCTTTTTAAGATTAGTCTCGTGAATACGAGCAAATGAACGCACAATTACTGCTTTCACTCCTAAATGACGAGGTTCCATAGCTGCATGCTCTCGCGAAGATCCTTCTCCATAATTTTCGTCGCCAACAACAATCGACCCAAAACCATTTTCTTTAAGTGCTCTTGCTGTGGCAGGAACTTCGTTGTATTCTTTTGATACAGGATTAAAAATGGAATTGGTTTCTTCATTAAAGAAA
Organism: uncultured Marinifilum sp.; assembly: GCF_963677195.1. Taxonomy (NCBI): domain Bacteria; kingdom Pseudomonadati; phylum Bacteroidota; class Bacteroidia; order Marinilabiliales; family Marinifilaceae; genus Marinifilum; species uncultured Marinifilum sp. The sequence continues at coordinate 2,468,743 of NZ_OY781918.1, read as the reverse complement.
TTAATTGCACCAATCAACATATTATTGGAAATATTGTCTAAGTGTCCGCGATATCGTAACCATGGACCTGCCATAGAAATATGATCTGTTGTACACTTTCCTTTTGCTTTAATCAGTAGATTTAATCCTTTATAATCATCACCATTCCAGGCATTAAAAGGCTCAAGCAACTGTAAACGTTCCGAATCATCGCTAACTTTAATAAGAACATCAGATCCATTCTCTTTTGGAGCTAGATATCCTGAATCCTTCATATCAAATCCTTTAGGAGGAAATTCCAATCCAACAGGCTCATCTAATTTAACCTCTACCCCATCTTCATTTACTAGGGTATCTGTAATTGGATTAAAGCACAAATCGCCGGCAATAGCCATTGCTGTTACAATTTCTGGCGATGCTACAAATCCGTGTGTATTCGGGTTACCATCGTTTCTTTTTGCAAAATTTCTGTTAAAAGAAGTAATGATAGAGTTTTTCCTTGAAGGATCATCGGTATGACGTTTCCACTGACCAATACATGGTCCGCAAGCATTAGCCATAATAAGTCCTCCAATATCCTCAAATTCGCCCAAAATACCATCTCTTTCGGCAGTATATCTAACCAATTCGGAACCTGGAGTAACTACAAATTCGGCCTTTACTTTTAAGTTTTTATCCTTTGCCTGACGAGCCAGAGATGCAGCTCTCGATAAATCTTCGTAAGAAGAGTTAGTACAAGATCCAATTAAACCTACTTCGAGAGTACGAGGATAATTATTCTCCTTAACAGCAGCAGCAAATTCCGATAAGCTGTGCGCCAAATCTGGAGTAAACGGACCATTGATATATGGCTGAAGTTCAGAAAGGTTAATTTCAATTACCTGATCGTAGTACATTTCCGGATTCTCATAAACTTCATCATCCGATCGTAAATGTTTCATTACCACATCGGCCAAATCGGCCACTTTTTCGCGACCAGTAAGTCGCAAATAATTACTCATATTTCGGTCATAACCAAAAATAGAAGTTGTAGCTCCAATTTCGGCACCCATATTACAAATTGTACCTTTACCAGTACAAGACATAGAATCGGCTCCTTCTCCAAAATATTCAACAATAGCGCCAGTTCCTCCTTTTACAGTAAGAATTCCTGCCACTTTTAAAATCACATCTTTAGGAGAAACCCAGCCGCTTAATTTACCACTTAGCTTCACGCCTATTAATTTTGGCATTTTTAATTCCCAGGGCATTCCTGCCATAACATCCACAGCATCGGCTCCTCCAACGCCAATAGCAACCATTCCCAAGCCTCCTGCATTTACAGTATGAGAATCGGTACCAATCATCATTCCTCCCGGAAAAGCATAATTCTCAAGTACAACCTGATGAATAATACCTGCTCCGGGTTTCCAAAAACCGATACCATATTTATTAGATACCGACTCTAAGAAATTATATACTTCGTTATTTTGTAGCTTGGCATCAGCTAAATCTTTTTCTGCTCCTATTGAAGCTTGAATTAAGTGGTCGCAATGGACTGTTGAAGGAACTGCAACTTTTGCTTTTCCTGCATTCATAAATTGAAGCAAAGCCATTTGAGCAGTTGCATCCTGCATTGCTACTCTATCGGGAGCAAAATTCACATAATCCTCACCTCTTTTAAATTGATCTCCTTTTTCTTCAACCGACAAGTGAGAATACAATATTTTCTCGCTAAGAGTTAATGGTTTTCCCAGGTTTTTTCTGGCCTTATTTACCCTATCGGGCATTTTCTCATAAACAGATTTTATTAAGTCAAAATCGAATAGCATATTCTATAATTTTTTTGATTATTTTAAAATTTAAATTATTTCTAATAAAACTTAAGCTTACATATTTTAAGATTAGCAGATCTTTTTATGCGCTTACATTACCAAGAAGTAAAAAGCATAAGCCTTACCAGACAGATATTTAGCATAGCACCATATCTATAATACCATGTTAAATATCATTAAATTCAAGTATCTAAATATACTAAAATATTGGTATTTTAAAAAGATGAATCCAAAAATCTTGTTTAAGAAATAAGCTTATTAAGATTTTTAAATATCTATTTTAAATTACCTTTTTCCCCCTTAAATAATTTGAAATGTTAGGTGTTAATTTTGGTATAATTCCGAATTATAAACGTCCTTTTTTACCAAATTCGACCACCTGTAGATCTTTTATATCTTTTTGATCTATGGTAAATTTCACCAAAGTTTGAACCTGATGAAATCCTTGTATTCCGGCAGCTCCAGGATTTATGTGTAATAGATTTAACTCTTTATCGAACACAACTTTCAAAATATGTGAATGCCCCGATATAAAAAGCTGAGGTGAATTTTCGAAAATCTCTGGCTTAACATTAGCATCATATCTTTTCGGATATCCTCCGATATGAGTAATCCACACATCAACACTCTCACATAAAAAACGTTGATGTTTCGGATAAGTAACTCGAATTTCCTGACCATCAATATTACCATGAACTGCAATAAGTGGTGCGATTTGAGTCAGGGTATTAACAGTTTCGATATTTCCAATATCACCGGCATGCCATATTTCATCACATTCTTTCAAATGTTTTATTGCAAGCGGATCTAAATGTCCGTGAGTATCCGAAAGTAAACCTATCCGTTTCATTTAAGCGTATATTCACAATTTTGAGGCGTGAAGGTAAGAAAAGAAATGCAGAAAAATAATCTCAATATCAATTAAAATAATTTAGCAATAAATAAGATTAAGACTTTTAATGTAATAAATTCGATGGGATATAATCGTTAAGAGTACTGCTTATCGGTTAAAATTATTACTTTTGCAAGCTGAAATTTGAAAGTAAATACAATACAATAAATGGGGTTTAAAGAAGAGATACAAAGACGCCGAACTTTCGGAATTATATCGCACCCTGATGCGGGTAAGACAACATTAACAGAAAAACTGTTATTATTTGGTGGTGCAATTCATGTTGCTGGAGCAGTAAAATCGAATAAGATAAAAAAAACTGCCACATCCGACTTTATGGAAATTGAGCGCCAAAGAGGTATTTCTGTTGCCACATCGGTAATGGGTTTTGAATACAAAGGCCACAAAATTAATATTCTCGATACGCCAGGTCACCAAGATTTTGCAGAAGATACATTTAGAACATTAACAGCATGCGATAGCGTAATAATAGTTATTGACGTTGCCAAAGGTGTGGAAGCACAAACCAGAAAATTAATGAAGGTTTGTAGAATGCGTAAAACTCCTGTTATTGTTTTTATTAACAAGATGGATCGCAGTGGTAAAGATGCATTCGATTTGCTCGATGAAATTGAGGCTGAATTAAAAATTGATGTAAACCCTTTAAGCTGGCCAATTAATATGGGACCCGATTTTAAAGGTGTTTACAACATGTTTGAGAAAAAACTAAGTTTATTTACACCTGCAACTCAAACTGTTGAAGAAACAATTGAATTCGATGATCTTTCGAACCCACAGTTGGAAGAATATATTGGTGATGATGCCGAAATTTTAAGGGAAGAACTGGAACTTGTTTCGGGCGTTTATCCCGAGTTAGATGTTCAGGAATATTTAGATGCTAAGATTGCACCAGTTTTCTTTGGATCGGCATTAAATAACTTTGGAGTACGTGAACTATTGGATGCATTCATTCAAATTGCACCTTCCCCTCTGCCTTGCCAAACTGTTGAACGAGTAATTGAGCCTACCGAAGAAAAATTCTCTGGTTTTGTTTTTAAAATTCATGCTAATATGGATCCTAACCACAGGGATCGTATTGCCTTTGTAAAAATTGTATCGGGAGTATTTAAACGTAACACACCATATTTACATGTACGGAATGGTAAAAAGTTAAAATTCTCGAGTCCTACTGCATTTATGGCAGAGAAAAAATCTATTGTAGAAGAAGCTTTCCCTGGAGATATTGTTGGTTTACACGATACCGGAAACTTTAAAATTGGGGATACATTAACACAAGGAGAAAAAATAAATTTCAAAGGAATTCCTAGTTTCTCTCCAGAGCTTTTCAAATATATTGAAAATGCCGACCCTATGAAATCGAAACAATTGGCTAAAGGTATCGATCAATTAATGGATGAAGGTGTTGCTCAGCTATTTACCTCACAATTTAATGGTAGAAAAGTAATTGGAACCGTTGGAGCTCTTCAATTCGAAGTTATTGAATATCGTTTGTTACACGAATATTCTGCCTCGTGTAGATGGGAGCACATTAACTTACATAAAGCTTGTTGGATTAAATCGAATAACGATGAACAATTAAAGGAGTTTAAAAAAGCTAAATTCCAATACATCGCTAAAGACAAGCATGGCAGAGATGTTTTCCTTGCCGATTCAAGTTATATGCTTCAAATGGCACAAAATAATTATACTGATTTAGAGTTTCACTTTACCTCAGAATTTTAAGAATATAACATAGCTTATTATGGCATTAGTAGAAGGATTATCAATAAGTCAAACAATGATTGTAGGCAAAACAGATACTGCTATACATCATGGATCGGGAAAATTAGAAGTATACGCAACACCTGCTATGGTTGCTTTTATGGAAAATACAGCTGTTGCCTGTATCGATAAAGATATGGAAAAAGGAACAGATAGTGTTGGCATTCAAATTGACACCAAACACATTAAAGCAACAAAATTAAATGCAAAAGTTAACTGCACAGCAAAGTTGGTTAAAGTTGATGGTAAGAAATTAACTTTCGAGATTGAAGCATCTGATGAAGATGGAAAAATTGGCTCTGCATACCATGTCCGCTACATTATCGATCCAATAAAATTTATGGATAGATTGTAAGATTCTATTTAATAATATTTAAAAGCCTGATAGAACTTAATCTATCAGGCTTTTTTAATACAATTACATCAATCTTTTCTCCCCTTCGAGTGTTTTTATATCGGTTAAATCCTGACTTACTTCGATGCAACCTTTATAAGTTCTATTCTCATCGCGCAAAGCAAAATACTGGATTAAAATAAAACGACCTTTCATTTGTATCCAAAAAGGTTCACTATCCTTTTCACCACTTTTAAAAGCCTTTAGCAATTCATCAACAATATGTACACTCTCTGGTGGATGACAATTTTGAACGGTTCTTCCGATTATTGCTTTCGATCGGGTAAAAAATCGATCTTTAGGATTTGAAAAGAAACGCACCCTATCGTTTTCATCAATCATAGTAATATCAACTGGCAAATTATTTAAAAGCATCATGGCCTGCTGCAATGTCATTAATCCTGTATCAAAATTAAGAAGAGTATCCTTCAATTGAATTGAATCCAGCTGTTCTTCGTCAAATACAAATCCTTTTTTAGCAATTTTCTTCTTCTCCTCAAAAATAGGGATATCAATAAAGCTAAAACCTATTTCAAGGCTCTGCTGATTCATTTCCTCCCATAAATCCTCCGATACAGCATTAACAGCAACCGGAAACAATAAATAATCTTCTCTAAATATTATAGTATTCATAAAGAAAAATAAGTCTCCCATTAGCTTATTAATTCTTTTCAAATTATGAGCTGATTCTCCTAAAGCTTCAACTAAATCTTTTCTCACTTTACGAATATCGTCGTGAATTGACCACATTACACCCAAACATTTATATTCAGGATATTGATTTTCGAAATAAGGAAAAAATACATTTTCCTTTCGAGAATAATGCTTATCTATTACTGCTAACTCTTCTACTTTAAACTTAAGATTAGATAATGTTTGCCCAATTTCATTCTCATCCTTAAGCAGGTTTATTTTTTTTGCCAGAGGTTTAATTTCATTCAGATGCTTTTCCAATTCTCGGTTTTCTCTCATCATAATTCCTAAAAAATGATTGGGCGAAAGCTGAATTTTCGGTCTACTTACAATAGTTTTATGAAAAACATTTAATGCTTTATTAATCCCTATTTTTAAATCACTCATAGGCAAATTTCCTTCTACCAAACGATGCACAACCACAACAATATCGTTGGGTGTAACACTATTTATTGCCTCCTGATGTTTCCTGATTAGTTCTGTCCCTTTTTCTCCTTTAATAAGGCTAAAACAAAACTGAAAGATTGATTCAATACGGGTATTATTATTTATAAACTCAGACATATTGGTATATTAACAATTATTTTATTCTATGAAAATACTACAAATACCAAAGCCTAACAACACAGATGCTTCTTTATCTACTTTTTCGGTAAGAGGTAATGTTTAAAAATGAATTCAATAACCGATTTTGAATTATCAGGATAATTGATTTTCCCTAGGTTCCAATCATCTTTAATCCACCGCCTAATTTTATTAGGACCATCAAATTCTAAATCATTTAATACAGGAACACCCATTTTTTTTAGCGCTTGAGCATTACACATTTGTTCAAATTGATTTTTCATTGGAATTACAGCCAACTTTTTTCCCAAAAACAAACTCTCTGCGGGAGTTTCGAATCCTGCTCCACAAAGCACACCCTCACAATCTTTTAATTTATTGATAAACGATTCACCATTAACAGGATTAATTTCCACATTATCGCTTCTATACCTCTGTTTGCAGTGTTTGGAAAAAACGACCCACTTACACTTAGAAAAATGTGATAGAACGGATATTAATCTTTGATCGGAATAGGCAGGTAAATAAACCAAATAATATCCTTTATTATCAGCTTCTAAAACTCTTATTTCTCTTCGGATAACAGGTGTAAACATTTTATGTCCATATTCCTGAAAATGAAAACTTACATTCTGATTACAGGGCGCATATTTTTTTAATATCTGAAATCCGAATTTATCAATCTTTTCTGGCATAGGGGTTCTAGTGTTCAGCATTGCAGACTGATGGCTTAAACCAAGACAAAACACCTTTTTAATTTTACAAGCCCAAGCTGTTACTGGTTCAAAATCACTAATTACCAAATCATATTCTTCCACAGGAAGAGATCTTATATCTTTAATAAATCGATAGATATTGAATTTTCGAATTGTTTTATAAAAATCAATTCCTCCGTTTTTACCAAAGAAAAAACCTAATCCTTGTTTCTTATATTTTATGAGGTGTTTAAATTCTAAATCGTAATGTAAGCCTGATATTAAAATGTCTACTTCCGCCACTTTCTGGAAGTGAGGTATTAACTCAATCGCACGACTCAAATGACCATTCCCCGTACCTTGTATTCCGTAAAGTATTCTCATCTTTCAGGATACTTTTAAGTTTGACCCAGACATAAATTCGGTCAGTAGTTCTTTAAATATCTTCTCATTATCGTCGAGTTTGTAGCTTTCTAAATCCGGCTCTATCGCTTTAGCTTTCTGATCCTCATCATATTCATAGATCTTCCATTCTCCATCGTTATATTCTAAAGAACTTAAACTTTCTACCCAATCTCCTGAATTTAAATAGGTAGTGGCTCCATTTTTAGATGAAATTTGCTTCTGCTCGGGATGATGTATGTGTCCACACAATACAAAATCATATCCTTTATCAATTGCTATCTCTGCAGCAATTTGTTCAAAATCATTAATGTATTTAACCGCAGATTTTACGCTATTTTTTATTTTCTTGGATAATGAAACTTTCTCTCGCCCCATTAGTTTTGCAAAATAATTTACTACAGAATTTATCATGATCAATAAATCATAGCCAATAGATCCCAATCGTGTTAACCACTTTGCATATTGCATGGTAATATCAAAAACATCACCATGAAAAACCCATGCTTTTTTTCCATTAAGATTTAATATCAATTTATTTACAATACTTAGTTTTCCCAAAGTGAAACCATCAAATTTTCGAAGAAGTTCGTCATGATTACCAGAAATATAAAATATTGGAATACCTTTAGATAATAGTGATGTGAAGTGCTTTATAATTCTCATGTGAGATTTAGGCCAATATCTCTTTTTAAACTGCCAGATATCAACAATATCACCATTTAAAATTAACTTTTTTGGTTGAATTGAATTCAGGTACTTTAGAAGCTCTTCTGCTCTGCAACCTTTCGTTCCTAAATGAATATCCGACAGAACAAGGACTTCTACTTCTCTCTTTACTTTTGTCATAAGTTCAACAACTTGATTATATCCAAAAGTAAAATGTTGTTGTTAACTTACTAGCTAAAATTTATTATGAAATAATATAGAAAAAGCACTTTTTCATTAAGAAATCATTAAATTCAATATATCTCCATTTATTTATTAGGTAAACTAATTTTAAAGCAACTGCCTTTACCCACCTTGCTTTCAACCCAAATATCTCCATTGTGTTTTTTTATAAATTCATTACACAACACCAAACCTAAGCCTGTACCTTTTTCCATTTCTGTTCCCAAACTAGAATTATTCTTTGTTATTTCAAATAAATTTTGCATTTGAATCTTTTCGATTCCAATACCATTATCGCAAACACTTATTTGTATATTCTTATGTGTTTTTTCAGCAGAAACAGTAATTAATCCGTTCTTATGGGTAAATTTTATTGAATTTGATATTAAATTTCGCAAAACCGTACTTATCATCTCACTATCGGCAAAAATTGTTAAATTATATGGAACAACTTTTTTTATCGTTATTGATTTAAGGCTTGCAGCATCACTCATCAATAATATGATTTCATCTAACTGATTATTTAAGCAATAAGTTTTAGGTTTAAATGTAACTCCACCTATTTGAGAACGCGACCAATCTAAAAGATTTGACAACAATTGACTTGCCTTATTTGATGAACTCTGAATTATACCCGCATACTCTTCAATTTTACTATAATTTTTCTCTTTTATATACTCTAACAACAAATCACTAAATCCTTCTATTCTATTTAGGGGATTAATTAAATCGTGTCCAATAATAGAGAACAACTTATCTTTTGTAGCATTTAATTCTATCAAACGAACTTTTCTTTGCTGCAATTCCTGTTGTGCTAAGAACTTAAAATACTCATGCTTAATAAAACGGTAAACAACCAATAACCATGCAAGAAACAAAATCAATAATATAAAGATAGCCTGTTTAGCTCTTTCGTAACTTTTTTCTTTAATAACTGAAGACGGAATGAATGAAACTATTTTCCAATGATAATTATCTTTTATGCTTGTAGCGATACTTTTGGGAGCTAATTTTTGGAGTATAGGATTAACAGTTTTAAAGGTAAACATGCCCTGTTCTGTACTAAATTGTGAACCTTCTTCTTCACTAATACTATCCCACACATTTCCGTATATACTTTTAAATGTAATATCTTTCTTATGATCGTACATAAATCCCCAATCGTAGACAGAATTTGGTCCTTTAAACCAATAACCTTCGGAATTAAGAAACATTAACTGTCCTTTTATAAGAGGGTTATTATCTTCTAAAAAGTGTCTAACTATGTTTTGCCCTAAATAATTTAGTACTATAACCCCCTGTTTTTCTCCTTTGCTATTAAACACAGGTGTTGCAAAACGAATCATTGGCTTTAATGGAGTTTCGATTACACCATGTTCTATATTAAGATCGAGAGGGGAAATGAAAACCTCATTTTTATTTAGTTTAATCGCCTCATAGAAATAATAGCGGTTGCTTTTATCCTGAAGATTCTTTTGAGGTACAATTTCAACTTGTCCCAAATTATAGTTAACACGAACAATCTCCTTTCCTATTTTATCGATATATCTAACCTGATCAAAAATATCATAATTATTACAAATATTAGCAAAAGATTTATTGAGATACTTTAGGTTATCACTATCGCTATTTAAATAATTATCGAGACAATTGCAATTTGCTAACATCATTAGAACTGATGTTGCTGATTTTATTTCTTCTTGAACATTTTGCAACTTGGTAGCTAAAACACTATCTTCTATATCTTTTAGCGTTTTATGCTCTAATTCATTAAAATTTCTTAAGGTTATAAAAATACCAACTAACAGAACTATCCAAAAAATTGCAGACAATATTAATAATTTACACAGAAAATAATAAGTGCTTCTATTCTCCTTTGTTTTTATCTCTACCCATACTTTCCTCAAATTCATTATACTGCTTTTTTTATTATTCTATCTCAACATTCTCCGAGCTTAAAAATAGATAGTTTCCCCTATAAAATATCACATAAATATATCAACTAATAAACCTATTCCACAACAAGTATTAGATAATTTTTATATTAGTTTAATTAATTATCCTGACAATTTTTACAACTGGGAACTTTTTTTTCGTAATCTATTATCCTTCCTTTGGAATCATGTTCGAAACTACAACATTGATTTAGAGCATTTTTTAATAGGTTTCGCCCTCTTTGAACTCTAGATTTAGCTGCAGAATAAGATATTTGTAATTTTTCTGACAGCTGCTTTTGGCTTAAGCCATTTAATTCTGTTAGTATTAATGCCTCCCGATAATCTTTTGGCAAAGATTTTATCATCGGAACAATACAAGATTGAATATCCTCCATTGCTTTTGGGTCGTTCTCTTCTTCCAAATCGATAATTTGCTCTTCTAAACCGGCTTTTGAGTATGATTTTCTATGAAAATCGATAATGGTATTTCTGGTGATTTGAAACAACCATGCTTTTATCTTTCTTTCCTCCTGTAAACTATCAATTTTACTATATATTTTTAAAAATACTTCTTGTAAAATATCTTCAGCCAAAGAAGGATCGCTTACTCTTTTTTGAATAAAAGTTAACAATTGCTTATGATATTCTCTCCAGATATTTTCTACCATTTATTCATTTTTAATTTTAGAACAAAACAAAAATACAAAAAGCAGTTTAATTATTTGAATTCGTTCTAAATAAAAAACCATCTTTGCTATTTCTAAAATAGAATTAACAAAAATGGTTCATAAAAATAATTAGTTCATTATTCCCATTAAAGCGAGAATAGGTCTTAAATACAATTAGCAGTTACAATTTCCTCCGCAACTACATGCATTACCAGCATATTTTAGATCTGTAAATTGCTTTGAAATCTTCTCCGATTGTTTTTCTTCTGGTGGACACTGGCACGGTCCTAATCCTTTACAGGCACAATCTTTAAGAGCTTTTTCTTCTGGAGCTTCAAACACTTGATTTACCAATTCAACATTTACACTATCGTCGTTACAACAAATTCCGGTGTGATATAATTGCGATCCACAACATTGGTTATTCATAGCTTATTTTTCTTAAATTATTAAATTTCTACTTTCAAATAGGTAGACGTAGACTTTAAGAAATAGACGCAAAAAAAATCGACAAAATTATTTTTTTGCCGATATATCTGTAACTCCTAATTTTTATGAATATAATTGTAGTCTTTAATTAATGTTTGGAAAAACTGCTCGGGAGGCATTTCCGTATTTATGCCCAACTGATCGGATACTCTCTTTCTTGCTTTTAAACCAAAAGTGAGTTTTTCTACATAATCGTTCATAGAGTTTAACTGATTAATAACCTGCTTGAAAAGCTCCAGATCTTTATCCTTTAATTTTTTTGCTTCAGGAAAAATTAATTTGTAATCATCGGGAATATCAGTTAAAATGGTATTGTTCAGACTAACTTTACCATTTATTTTTACAACAGTAGTTTTTGCAAGAATATCACCAACTCGTTGGCCTTTCTCTCCTATTACAATGGTAAGAATTGCAGCAAGTCCATTGGTTAAACTAATATCCACCAATCTAAACATCCACCTTATAAGGTAACTAATAAAATCTGCGGAATCGCCATCTATTTTATAAACTTTAATTTTCATTATTTTCTTACCTGGAGTTTGTCCTCCCATAAACAATTCGAACAATAAGGAATAAAAAAGAAAAGGTATCATTAAAACAAAAACCAAGACATACTCCTCTCCTAGTGCTGCAAACAATAAACCACAAAACATAAAACACACTCCAATAAATACCATATCAAGAAGATAAGCAACCATTCGTTCTCCAACACTTGCTACAGGAAAGTTTAATTGTACATTTTGGCTGGTTTCAATATTTATTTTCGACATAAGTATAATAAATTTAGAGCTAACGAATATACCTATCATAAATTAAAGATAAAAATATTCAGGTTTGATAAATAATATAACAACATTCATAATACTGTTATTCTGACTATTAAAACGCAGAGATTGTATTAACAGTAAAAGTGATTTGTTTATTTCATAATTAAAGATAACTTTAACATTATAATAAAGACTGCTGGCTTAATTTATATGAAAGAAATTGTATTCCTCAATCGCAATAAACACAAATGGGAAAAATTTGAAAGCCTTTTAAATAAAACTTCCGAAAATAATCCTGATACCATTGCAAATTTATATATTCAACTTACCGATGATTTATCGTATTCAAGAACATTTTACCCCGAGTCATCTACCACTGTATACCTTAATCAATTAAGCATGCAAGTGCATCAGCAAATCTATAAAAATAAGAAGGTAAAAAAAGGTGCATTTAAGAATTTTTGGAAAACAGATCTGCCACTTACTCTTTACGACATAAGAAAACAACTACTTTATGCCTTTTTAATTTTCATGGTTTCTGTTTTAATAGGCATCATATCATCAAAAGGAGATCAATCATTTGTGCGTAGTATTTTAGGCGACAATTATGTGAATATGACGATCGATAATATTCGTAAAAACGATCCTATGGCTGTTTACAAACAACAAGCTTCTACCGAAATGTTTTTAGGGATTACAATAAACAATATTAAAGTTTCCTTTTTAGCATTTGTATTAGGGATATTTACAGCTTTTGGTACAGGTTATGTTCTTTTTTCGAACGGTGTAATGTTAGGCAGCTTTACTTACTTTTTTGTACAACACGATTTATTTTGGGAAACAACACGAGTAATATGGATTCATGGCGCTTTAGAAATATCGGTAATTATAATAGCCGGAGCTGCAGGAATTACGCTGGGTAACAGCCTTATTTTTACAGGAACCTTATCGCGAAAAGCCTCCCTACAAAATGGAGTACGAAAAGGTATAAAGGTAATCGCAGGTATTTTTCCCATTTTTATTGTAGCGGGCTTTCTCGAGGGTTTTGTTACCCGACATACCGAAATGCCAATTGCTTTAAGTTGGCTAATTATACTCAGCTCTTTTACATTTATAATTTGGTACTTCGTAATTAATCCTGTTAAAGTATACAATAAAAGAAGCAAATAATTAATAACTATCTAAATATTAAAAATGAATACAAACAACTTTAAATTTGAAAAAGTTCGCGACTTTGGACTACTTTTCAGTGATACTTTTCTATTTCTTAAACAAAACTTTAAAAATTTAGCAAAAGGTCTTCTTTATTATGTCCTACCAATTAGTTTAATACAAGGAATTGCAATGGGCTTGGTACAATACCAATCGGTAAATTCCATAAGCACAGGAACTAGTTTATTTACAGATGGTTCCAGCTTTGTAATAATATCGACACTTATTAGCTACTTTTTAATGTTTATAGCCTATTCTTTTGCCGTGTCGTTTGTTATGAACTATATAAAACTTAATAAAGAAAAAGGAGCTAATAATTATGAGTTAAGCGAAGTATGGAAACAAATGCTGAAAGATATACCACAAATTATTGCCGCTTTATTCGTTACTGGCCTTATTTCGGGATTTGGTTTTATTCTTCTTGTAATTCCTGGAATATATATTGCCATTTGTGTAAGTTTAGTAATTCCAATTGTAATATTTGAAAACGAGACTGTTGGCGCCGCAACAAGTAACTGCTTTAAACTCATTAAAAATAATTGGTGGAATACCTTCGCTTTTTTATTTGTTATTAGTATTATTGGTTATTCTTTAAATTTTGTTACACAATTACCTACTACAATTTATCAGGTAGTATTGGCAGTATTTGTTGGTAGTGGCGATCCAATTACACCGAGCAAGGCTTTAAGCATTTTATTTTCTATTATTCAGGCAGCAGGATCTGCATTTGTACAAATGCTTCCAATTACTGCTATTGCAATGCAATACTTTAGCTTAATTGAACAAAAACAAAATCCTTCCTTATTAAAAGATCTGGAAACAGTAGGTAGCGATGAATAAATTTTTAAAAATATTTTTGAATATTTGGTTCCTGATTTTTTCGGGAACCACACTTTTTGCTATTCCAAATCAAATACAAAAGGATAGTTTAATTTATGATAATGGGCAACTTACTATTTATAAAAAAGATAATCCTAAAGAAAAAATTGAAAGCTATCGACATCTAAAAGAATTTAATTATGATCTATCGGAACCAGAATCACAAAATATTTTTGAGAGAATATTGATAATGATTAAGAAATGGATTTCGTTTATATCGAAAAGCTTAGGGGTAATTTGGTATTTAAGATATATATTAATTGGGGGCTTAATTATATTTCTAATTGTAATAATAGCCAAAAGTAATTCAAGTGGGTTATTCAGGCCTAATCAGAAAATTATTCCACTTAAATTTACTGATAATATTGATCCAAATACAATTAAGTGGGAAGAAGAAATTAACAAAGCAATACAAAATAAAGAATTTAGATTGGCTGTACGTTACCAATTTTTAGCAAGCTTAAAAAAATTAAGTACGCTGAATTTTATTCATTGGAAATCGGAAAAAACAAATAGCGATTACATTCTCGAAATTAACAACCAAGCAATAAAATCGGAGTTTACAAATCTCAGTAAATTATACGAAGCAGTTTGGTATGGCAATTTCCCTATTGCTCAGGAAGATTATAAAATTATTGGTGACGATTTTAATCGCTTTAATTCAATGTTTCACAAAGACTCTAAATAGTTAAAATGAAATTAGTTATTCCTAAATCCTTATATCCTTTTATAGGAGTTTTGATTCTACTAATTTTAGTCGAATTATTAACTCCTACTCCAATTGACTGGACACCAAACTTTAATTCTCATGATAAAAGACCTTATGGATCGTTCTTAATGATGGATTTGGTAGAAACTGAATTTTTTCCCGGTCAGGATATTGAAATTAGAACACTTCCTGTTTTTAATTATCCAGACAATGAAGACTCGTTAAGCTTAAAAAACTACATATATATTACCAACCATTTAGAAATGAAAAAGTGGGATGTTTCCCGCTTAATTAATCTGGTAGAAAAAGGCAATCAGATATTTATTGCTGCTTCGAGTATTAGTAAGGATTTACAAGATACTTTAAATTTAAAAATAGATAACAATATTACATTCGAAAACCTTAGTCAAAAAACTAAAGAACAACATTTTACAAATCCTAATATTACTAATAATAAAACGTATAAATACGAGAAAGCGTTTGATTCTAATTCTATCATAAAATTTAATAAAGATAGTCTTACTGTACTAGGAGTCGATGAAAATAACATGGTTCAATTGATACAGAAAAAAATTGGAAAAGGAAACATAACAATTAGTTGCCAGCCATTAGCATTTACCAACTACAATATTTTATCGGGTAATAATTCAGAGTATGTAACAGGTGTTTTTAATTATTTACCCAATTTACCAATAATTTGGGATGAATATTACAAACCCATAACTCTCTTCATATCAAGCTCTCCACTAAGCTATCTTATGACAAAACCGCCCTTACGCTTGGCTTATTATCTACTTTTATTTTGTTTACTATTCCTCTTAATTTTTCAAGGTAAAAGGCAACAACAAATTATTCCCGAAATTAAACCATTGCGTAACTCTTCCTTAGATTTTATACAAACATTGGGAAGACTATACTACACAAGAAAAAATCACAAAGATATAGCAGAAAAAAAATTCAAATATTTTAAAGAGTTTATACGAAGTAAATATCACACCAATTTTAAGGAAGATAATTTTAATGAGCTGAGCAAACGCTCGGGTATTGCTTTAAAAACTCTTAAAATATTATTCAATCAGGCTAAGTTGATTGAAAAACAAGATACTTTATTGCAGGAAGATTTAGAAGATTTTCATTCTAAAATAGAATATATCTACAACAATTGTAAATAAAAACACAAGATAAAATCCAAATATGGAAAGTCAAAAACATTTCGAAAATAGAATTGATTTAAATGAATTGAATCAATTAATCAGTCAAATAAAACTGGAAATACAAAAAGTAATAATCGGACAGGAACAAAATATTGATTTATTACTGGTTGGCCTATTTGCCAAAGGACATGTATTAATAGAAGGAGTTCCCGGAATAGCTAAAACTTTATCGGCGAAATTACTTGCAAAAACAATTAGTTCTGATTTTTCAAGAATTCAGTTTACTCCTGATTTAATGCCCTCTGATGTGTTGGGAACAACAATTTTTAATAATGCTAAGTCGAAATTCGATTTTAACAAAGGACCTATTTTTTCTAATATCGTTCTTATTGATGAAATTAACAGAGCTCCTGCAAAAACGCAAGCTGCACTTTTCGAAGTGATGGAAGAATATCAGGTTAGTATAGATGGTAGCACTTATAAAATGGATGAGCCTTTTTGGGTTTTAGCAACTCAAAATCCTATAGAACAAGAAGGAACCTACCGATTACCAGAAGCTCAACTTGATAGATTCTTAATGAAAATTGAGTTTGATTATCCGAACGAAGATGAAGAATTAAAAATTCTAAATACCAAACACGAACGAAAAGGGAATTCTGAAATCGATGAAATATCGGAAGTTATTAATGCCGAACAGATTAAAGAAATGCAAAAACTTGTTCAATCTATTCACATCGATGAAAATTTAAAAAGATACATTGTACAAATAGTACAAAATACCAGAAAAAATACTGGAATTATTTTAGGAGCTTCTCCTCGTGCATCGGTTGCTGTTATGACTGCGGCAAAAGCATTTGCAGCCATTAATGGTCGAGATTTTGTTACTCCCGATGATATTAAAAAGGTAGTTGCTCCAGTTCTTCATCATCGAATAATTCTTACGCCTGAAAAAGAAATGGAAGGCATTTTAGCTAAAGAAATCATCAATCAGGTTCTTGAAGGAATCGAAATTCCTCGATAAGCAATTCATTAGAAACAAAATAGCGAATGAAATTTTTCAAATCTCTATATCTACAGCCATTTTTCTACTGGATTATTAGCGCAATAGCAGTATGTTCGGTTCTTGGATTTTTTTATCCGATTCTTTATGCTATCGCACGGTTGGCAACTCTGCTTTTTATAATTACAATTGGCTTGGATATTGCTTTACTCTATCGGGTAAAAAACGGACTTGAGGCCGATCGAATTTGTCCGGAAAAATTATCCAATGGTGATCAAAATCCAATAAGCATAAACATTCAAAACACTTACAATTTTAATGTTTACGTTGAATTAATTGACGATATTCCTATACAATTTCAGAAAAGAGATTTTAATTATAAATTTTTGCTTAAATCAGGCAAACAGAATAGAATTAATTATAATGTAAGACCGGTTGAGCGAGGAGAATATCATTTTGGAAACATTAATGTTTATGCTAGTTCGTTTATAAAAATTATTAAGCGCAGATACAAAATTAGTGCACATAAAATGCTTCCTTGTTACCCTTCATTTATGCAAATGCATATGTATGAAATAATGGCAACTTCAAACAGACTTACAGAGTTTGGAGTCAAAAAAATACGTCGCATCGGACATCAAATGGAATTCGATCAAATTAGAGAATATGTAAAAGGAGACGATTATAGAACCATAAACTGGAAAGCTACAGCACGAAAGTCTCAGCTTATGGTAAACCAATATCAAGACGAAAAAGCCCAGCCAATTTATTCTATTATTGATTGTGGTCGTTCAATGAAAATGCCATTTTATGGACTTAGCTTGCTGGATTATGCAATTAATACAAGCCTTGTTATATCTAATACTGCTATTCTAAAACACGACAAAGCAGGATTATTATGCTTCGGAAAAAATGTTCACACTCACCTTCCTGCTGGCGGAAGAAGAACTCAGGTAAAAAAAATAATGGAATTGCTCTATAATCAGAAAACTGATTATCCCGAGCCAAATTTCGAACTTTTATATTCTTCGGTAAAACACTTTGTGCGCGGCCGCAGCTTACTTATGCTATATACCAATTTTGAGAGTTTGGATTCCATGAAACGCCAACTTCCGTACTTACAAGCTTTGGCCAAGAATCACTTACTGGTTGTTGTGTTTTTTAATAATAGCGAAATATTGGAATTAAGCAAACAAAGTGCAAATAGTATTGAAGATATCTACACCAAAACCATTGCTGAAAAATTTATTTACGATAAAAAACTAATTGTAAAAGAACTGGAAAAATATGGTATACATGCTATCCTAAGCGACCCTAAAAACCTAACTACCTATGCTTTAAATAAATATTTGGAACTAAAATCGAGAGGCTTAATTTAAAAATAAATACCAATGAAAAAACTCTACCTGCTTATTGTATCTCTTTCTCTTTTTTGTTGCAATGTAAAATCTCAAAACCCTAAAGTTGAAATAAAAACACCTATGGGGAATATCGAACTAGAAATTTATGTGGATAAAGCTCCTATTACGGCAACACATTTTTTGAACAATATAGATAAAAATATATTTAGAAATGCTTGCTTTTACCGAGTTGTCCGCCCAGATAATCAGCCAAACAATAAAATAAAAATTGAAGTAATTCAAGGAGGTTTATTTCACGATTCGCTTGTTGATAA
The DNA here is from genome assembly GCF_963677195.1 of uncultured Marinifilum sp. Lineage (NCBI taxonomy): Bacteria > Pseudomonadati > Bacteroidota > Bacteroidia > Marinilabiliales > Marinifilaceae > Marinifilum > uncultured Marinifilum sp. The sequence goes on along the minus strand of NZ_OY781918.1, from coordinate 2,450,147 downwards.
AATGCCAACAATTAAACATGAAAACACCAAAATAAGCGGAATACAGCATAAAAACGGAGTAATTTCTATGGCCAGGCTAGAGCCTGGATCAGCATGCACAGAATTTTTTATTTGTGTTGGCGATCAACCTGAGTTAGATTATAATGGCAGTAGAAACCCAGATAAACAAGGATTTGCAGCATTTGGAAAAGTAGTTTCGGGAATGAGTATTGTTAAAAAAATTCAGAATATGAAAGACAACAAGCAAATGCTTAAGCAAACAATCCCTATCCTATCCATAAAAAGAAAATAAGCATATTACAATAAGTCCTGAAGCTCGCTAACACGTTCAATTTCTTGGAAATTAGCATTTAAAATTTCGTGTTCCGAAACCATTTCATGCACCCAAGTAGTATAGAAAGGAATATGAATAGCCTTGGCTCCAAGATTTAAAACCGGCAGAACATCCGATTTTAATGAATTCCCTACCATTAAAAATTCTTCGGGCTTTATATCTAAATGCTCAATTAATTTTCTATAATCCTCTTCCTTCTTATCGCTCATTACTTCGATATGATGAAAATACTTTTGCAAACCCGACTTCTTTAGTTTTCTTTCCTGATCAAGCAAATCGCCTTTTGTTGCAACTACAAGTTTGTATTTTCCCTGCAAATTTTCCAGAGCCTCAACAATACCATCAATTAGTTCGATGGGTTTGTTTATTTGCTCTTTTCCTAAATCGAGTATTGCACTAATTTTTTCGGAAGATACATTTCCATTTGTAATTTTAAGACTGGTTTCTATCATCGAAAGTGTAAATGCCTTGGTTCCATAACCATAGAGCGGAATATTTCCAATTTCTATTGCCAATAATTCCTCTGTAACTTCTTCCAAACTCATTCCGTTTCGTAATAAATCACAAAACTTTCTCTCAGTTTCTCTAAAATAAGGTTCATTTACCCATAGAGTATCGTCGGCATCAAAACCTATTACTTTTATATTTTTCATTAAAAAATTAATTATAAAAATTTAGCACTACTGTTAAACAGATATCATGTTCCTTTTTTGGGAAGGCCACAATATAATTCAATAATTCCAAAGTGTAAAAATACAAACCTTTAATGTACAAACCCGTTTTATATCAATAAGCTTATTATCTTTTTCAGTTTAAAAATTGATTATCGAAATAGTATTTTGTACATTTAATTATGTATAAACTACTTATAAAGCAAGTTTAGTTGCTTCCCAACAAAAAAATACAATATGAATAAAAGACTGAAATACCAAGATCACCCTTCCCATTTTATGCTTATTTTAGCTCGTATTGTAGGGTTTCTTATTGCAGGAGTTTATATTTTATTTATTCTTCCCGAGTTTATATCTAATTTTGATACACTAAACAATAAAAGCGAATTTTGGGTCTTTTTATTTTATGCACTATCCTTAACCTACGGATTAGGCTTTCTTCTTACGTTTTGGAAGATTAAAGCAGGTGCAATAACAATGATTATATGTAGCATTGGAATTGCTTTATACGGTTTCTTAGATTCTATGCGATGGGAAGTTTTTCTACTTTTAATACCACTATGCTTTTCGGGAATTATGTTTTTAATACATACAAGAAAAAATCCCTAACTAAGAGCTTTAAATAACTTTATTAACAGTAAAAATATTAGTCTGATCTAATTTTACAGAACCATTAAAACGATATGCAACCAAATTACCTCCGTTTGCCAAACATCCATCTACACAGCATAAATTTTTGCTAAGTACACCTGCTTTACCATTTAAACAATAATGCCCAAAGAATACAGGAGGTTCTTCATTTTTATACAAAGGTATATAGTAACATAATTGCGATGGAATTGTATATTCTGGCAATTTAAATCGGTTTCCAAAAGAAATATCTTCAAAACTTTTCCCATCCATTGGCTCCCACCATTTAATACGATAGGCAGTACGCTTAAAGCCATAAGCATCTTTAATTATCATATCGGCCGGAAAATTGAACTCTCTTCCTTTTAAAAGAAGCATTAGTGCTTTAAACACCTTTCCCTTTTTCAAATAAATATCTCGTAAAAATGATTTACTTAGACAATTTTCAGGATTTACTTTTCTCAAAAGATCAACAGCTTGCTGATCCCAACAAGCATGAACAACTCTAAAACCTTCCAACTCGAGAAAAACCGGCAATGATCTTAGCCACTTAATATATTTTTTTCTTCTTGGTTTATCTTTTTTAAATTCTTGGTAAGTATTCTTAATTTGAGCTCTATTCTTTATACTATGTTCGCGCAGATACAATCCATCACTATCTTTTGTATAATAAGCAATTACATTTAATTCATGATTACCCAATACTGCGTATGCATTACCTACAGTAACCATTTTCTTAACAATTTTAAGTGTCTCAAAAATATTAGCTCCTCTATCAACAAAATCACCTACAAATACTGCTTTTCTGTTTGAGTGACAAAATCCTTCCTCACCATCCTCGTAGCCAAGTGCTAATAACATCTTTTTTAATGTTGTAGCATCGCCATGAATATCTCCTATTATATCGTACACTTTATTTTCTGCTTTATTAATCTTTTCCAAAAATATAAAAATATCTGAATATAAATTTTTACTGCCAATTCTTATTTATTGTTTAGATAGTTAAATGCATATCTTTAAATCATATTATTGAAGTTTAAATAAATCGTTAACCATTATTTTATTTGTTATTTCATTAGTTCCACTATAATAAAATTCGTTATTTTTTTTGTTGTAAGAATAGTCGTTTTTCCACTCTTCATAATTATCAATAAGCTTTTCCAAGGAATCAATAAAATACAAAACCTCCCCATCTGTAGAAGTAGGATGTAAAGACCAACGCACCCAACCAGGTTTATGCGATAAATCACCCAGTGTAATTTCACTTGTAATAGCATCGGATTGCTCCTGGCTAACCTCTAATAAGTAATGCCCATAAGTACCGGCACATGCGCAACCACCCCTTACCTGAATTCCAAAACGATCGTTTAATAATTTAACCAATAAATTGTAATGAATATATTCAACATAGAAAGAAAGGATACCTAGGCGTTTTTGAACATTATCGGCTAGCACATGCACATCTTTAACTGCTTTTAACCTACAAAAAGCAAGATCGAGAAGTTCCTTTTCGCGCGCAATAATATTTTTTGTTCCCATTTGATTTTTTAATTCAATAGCCAGAGCAACACGAATAGCCTGAAGAAAACCTGGTGTTCCACCATCTTCTCTAAGCTCAATATTATCAATATATTTGTATTTACCCCATGGATTAGTCCAGTCTACAGTACCTCCTCCCGGATTATCAGGCACTTCGCTATTGTATAACTTCGAATCAAATATCATAACTCCGGATGAACCCGGACCACCCAAAAATTTATGTGGCGAAAAGAAAATACCATCCAGTTTCATTAATTTATCTTCAGGATGCATATCGATATCAACATAAGGTGCCGATGCTGCAAAATCGATAAAACAAATACCACCATTCTGGTGCATTATTTTTGCCATTTCGTGATAAGGAGTTACAATACCAGTAACATTTGAACAGGCCGAAAAAGAACCAATCTTTGTTACACGGTTTTTATATTTTTCCAGTTGTTTGCGAAGCTCATCCAAATCTATAGTTAAATCTTTTCCAGGAGGAACAACAACTACATCAACATTGGTTTCATACCACGAAGTTTGATTAGAATGATGTTCCATGTGTGTTAAAAATACAACAGGTTTTTCGTTAGGATGATCTTTAAAAGGACTACATCCTTTCAAACCCAAAATACGTTGTAATTTATTTACAACTGCAGTCATTCCAAAGCCAGCATGAATAATAACATCTTCAGAGTCGGCATTAACGTGTTTTTTAATTAACTCTTGTGCCCTATGGTAAGACTGAGTCATTAATGTACCTGTTTCGTTTGTTTCGGTATGAGTATTAGCCACATAAGGACCAAATTCTTTTACCATTTTATCCTCTATTGGCCAATATAATCGACCACTGGCAATCCAATCTCCATAAATAATATTTTGTCTTCCATAAGGTGAATAAAAACTAGCATCGTAACCTATGGTATTTTCTCTAAATTTTTTAAAATATTCTTCCAAATTACTCATTCATGTTTGTATTAAAGTATCATTAATATTTCTCTATCAAGAAATTAAAATCGATTTGTTAAAACAGAATCTAAACTTTCAGTTTCTTTCATAATTCAATTCTAAAAATCATTATCTTGAAAGTAAATATTCTAAACAGCATAATCAAGAACATTAATCAGCTTTTTATTCTGTTATAATTAAGTTATTATACAAATTTTGGATACGATAACTTATCTTTTTTTAACTATTGCTATTTGCTTTGACCGCTCAATTCAGCTATTTTTGGAATTCTAAAATCTGAAGCACAACTTTTTTTTACAATATATACATGAATACAATCATTCAACTCTTTGAGCAGAGCGTTAAAAAATATGGTACAAATCCTTACTTGTGGGAAAAAACTAAGAAGCAATATGAATCGCTAAGTTATGAAGATCTTCATAAACAAGTAAAAAATTTGGCCTTTGGTTTATATGCCTCCGGAATAAATAAAGGAGATAGAGTCGGACTTTTATCGGAAGGAAGAAATGCATGGGTACTTTCCGAATTAGGGATTCTATATTCTGCTGGTGTAAATGTTCCCTTATCGGTAAAATTAGATGCTCAAAACGAATTAAAATTTAGATTGATTCATTCCGAAGCACGATTTGTTATTGTATCGGGAAATCATTTAGAAAAAATACGTTCTATTAAAGATCAAATTGATACGCTAGAAAAAATAATTGTTATTGATGAAGATTTAGAAATTAATGATAATGAAATTTATCTTTCGGATATTATTGAGCTTGGCAAAACATTAAGCCCTGAAAAAAAGGAAGATCTGGATATTATTCAACAAAATATTCAAGCTAATGATAACGCCAATATTTCATATACATCGGGCACCACGGCCGATCCTAAAGGAATTATTCTTACTCATAACAATTACACGAGTAATGTAATTCAGTCGTCGAGTTTAATGCATATTCCCGAACATTTTAAAACTCTGCTGATTTTACCCTGGGATCATTCCTTTGCACACACTGCCGGAATCTATAGCTTTATGCTTAAAGGTGCTTCAATTGCAGCTGTTCAGCAAGGTAAATCACCAATGGAAGCCTTAAAAAATATCCCTATTAACATTAAAGAAATTAAGCCTGACATATTAATGAGCGTTCCTGCCTTGGCTAAAAATTTTAAAAAAAATATTGAAAAAGGAATTAAAGCAAAAGGTCCTAAAACCGAAAAACTTTTTAATAAAGCTTTACAATTGGCATACAAATACAATGGATACGGTTGGGACAAAGGTAAAGGCGTACGAAAATTACTAAAACCTATGTATGCATTTTACGATAAAATTCTATTTTCAAAAATCAGAGAAAACTTTGGTGGTAACCTAAAATTTTTTGTGGGAGGTGGAGCTTTACTTGATATTGAACTGCAACGTTTTTTCTATGCCATTGGTATCCCCATGTATCAAGGATACGGATTATCCGAAGCTTCTCCTATTATATCCTCGAACGCTCACCATAAACATAAATTAGGATCTTCGGGTTTTTTGGTAAGTAATATGGAACTTAAAATTGCCAATGATGAAGGTAAAAAACTTCCTGATGGAGAAAAAGGTGAAATAGTAATAAAAGGTGGCAACGTAATGAAAGGCTACTGGAAAAATGAAAAAGCATCTGCAGAAAGTCTTCGTGACGGCTGGCTACACACAGGCGATATGGGATATATGGATAATGATGGTTTTCTACATGTTTTGGGCCGATTTAAATCTTTACTAATTGCCAACGATGGTGAAAAATTCAGCCCAGAAGGAATCGAAGAAGCTTTTGTTGATCAATCACCTTACATGGAACAATGCATTCTATATAACAATCAGAATCCTTACACAATAGCTTTAATTGTTCCCAATAAAGCCGCAATTCTTGCTCACCTTAGAAAAATAAACCTAACTGCCAATAGCGAAGAAGGACAAAAAGCTGCTCTGGAATTGTTGCAAGCTGAGATAAATGAATATCGCCCGGGAGGCAAATATGAAGATATGTTTCCTCTCCGATGGCTTCCTACTGCTGTTGCAATTCTACCGGAAGCATTCACCGAAGAAAATAAATTACTAAATTCAACCATGAAAGTAGTTCGCGATAAAGTAATTACTTACTTTAAAAATTATGTAGATTATTTATATTCTCCAAAGGGTAAAAATTTCTTTAACTCCTTAAATAAAGAGAGTATTAATAAAATGATTTAAGAATTAGATAAAATACATTCTTACTTGTATAAATAACACAAGCTTTGTAGCTTCAAAAAACAATTAGATCATGTTAAAAACAAGATTAGGTATACGTATTTGGCTGTTATCTGTAGCAATACTAGCAGCATCATTGGTAAATGTTTATGCAAACAATAATTCTAAAAATAAAGTTTCAACACCTAAATACATTTTCTTTTTTATAGGCGATGGAATGGGATTATCACAGGCAAACACAGCCGAAGCCTATTTAGGAGCTATAAACAAAAGCAATGGTATTAAAAGACTAAACTTTACAACATTACCAAATCAGGGATTTTATACCACCTATGCGAGCGATCGATTTATTACCGGATCGGCAGCAGCTGGCACAGCTTTATCTTCTGGTAAGAAAACAAGCATAAGTACCATTGGTATGGATGCAAAACGTGAAAAACCATTAAAATCGATTGCCGAAATAGCAAAAGAAAAAGGCTATAAAGTTGGTATTGTTACCTCTGTATCGATCGATCATGCAACACCGGCTGCATTCTATGCACATCAGCCAACCCGCAACATGTACTACGATATAAGTTTAGATTTAAGTGCGAGTGGTTTTAACTATTTTGCCGGAGGAGGATTTAAACATCCCGAAGGAGATGGAAAAATAGATGAAAATAATAGCATGGCAAATTTTGGAATGGGTACCGACCAAAAATTAACTAAGAAAAAACCAAATTCGCTGGAAGTAGCTAAAGCAAGAGGATACAGAATAATAAACACTCTTGAAGGTTTTAAATCTCTAAAAAAAGGAGATGATAAAATTATTAGCATTGCTCCTAAACTAGCTGGAGGAAAATCTCTTCCTTATTCCATCGATCAGAATGAAAACACAGATATTTCGCTGGAAGATTTTACACGTAAAGGAATTGAACTACTTGATAACAAGCATGGTTTTTTTATGATGATAGAAGCAGGTAAAATTGATTGGGCTTGCCATGCTAACGATGCTGCCACAGTAATTAAAGAAGTATTACAGTTAGATAAAGCTGTTTCGGCTGCTCTTGAATTTTATAAAAAACATCCAAAAGAAACTTTAATTCTTGTTGGAGGCGATCATGAAACCGGTGGAATGGCATTAGGATTTGCAGGAAGTCACTACCAATCGGCCTTTGCCCTTTTGAAAAACCAAAATTTATCCTATGAAAAATTTTCTCACTTGGTAAAAAAATACAGAGAAAATACAAAACAACCCGATGTAAATTACGGTCTCGAATTAGTTAAGAAACATTTTGGTTTGGACGATGAAGAAAAAAATCTAAAACTTAACAAATTTGAACTGCAGCAATTAAAAGATGCTTTCGAAAAAAGTATGGTCTACGATTATAAAATGTCTAAAGATGACCAATTCTACTTACTATATGGAAGCTACGATCCTTTTACTGTTACTGCTTGTCATATTTTATCGCAGAAAGCAGGTATTGGCTGGACCTCATTTTCACACACGGCAGCACCCATTCCAATTCGTTCTATTGGAGTTGGAGCCGATAACTTTACTGGTTTTTTCGATAATACCGATGTTTTTAAAAAACTAAAGAAACTTATCCAGTAAATCAATAATATATGAAATTAGCCTCGCAAAAATGCGGGGCTTTTTAATGCTACTAATTTAGAATTTATATTCAAAAATAACTTATTCATACTAAAAGCTTTTGATTCTTGTTCTTTTCCAGACTTTTATAACTTTACAGCATGTTTAAATTTAAAACACCCCATAAATCAGATCTATTTTTAATTGGTCTCTTAACTCTTTTAAGTCTTTTTATTGTATTTAGTCCCAACGGATTTTCTAAAAAAGAAAATGACAATACAATTAGAGTAAAAGCAGAAGTTTTAACCACCGATAATAGTATGATTGTGGAAACGGGAATCATAAAAACGGGAACGCAATCATTACAAATAAAAATTTTAAACGGTCCTTTTAAAGGAAAAGAACTAACTGCTTTCAACCAGTTGGTAGGACGAATGGAGTTCGACAAATTTTTCCTTCCGGGCGATAAAACATTAACCGTTCTTAATTTAAATCAAGACAATTCACAAATTATAAGTGCCAATGTAATTGATCATTACCGAATAAATCTGGAAGCCTTTCTTTTGGCTTTATTCGTTATTTTCTTAATCTCATTTGCTGGATGGACAGGCGTAAAAGCTATGCTCTCATTCTTATTTGCCGGGATATGTATTTGGAAATTATTACTACCCGGGCTATTAAAGGGTTATTCTCCAATTCCTTTATCGCTAGGAATTGTTGCCCTTTTAACTTCGGCAATTGTTTTTTTAGTTGCTGGTATTAATAAAAAAGGATTAACTGCATTTTTAGGAGCCATGAGCGGAATTGCTATTACCTGCATTATGGCAATTATTTTTGGTAAACTATTTAATATTCATGGAGCAATAAAACCTTTCTCGGAAACACTTCTTTACTCGGGATATAATTATTTAAACTTAACGGAAATTTTCCTTGCTGGAATTTTTCTTTCCTCTTCAGGAGCGGTTATGGATATTTCTATGGATATTGCAGCATCACAATCGGAGGTATATCAAACTAAGCCAAACATTAGCACTAAAGAACTTCGTAAATCGGGATTTGAAGTAGGTAAAGCTGTAGTTGGCACCATGACTACCACACTTCTTCTGGCCTACTCCGGAGGTTTTTCTGCTCTTTTAATGGTATTTATTGCGCAAGGCACTCCTATGGTAAACATCTTAAACCTGAACTATGTATCGGGAGAAATTCTACATACTCTGGTGGGTAGTTTTGGTTTGGTTTTAGTTGCGCCTTTTACTGCCATTATTGGTGCTTGGGTTTACACAAAACACATTAACAAAAAACCTTACTAATCAACTTTTTGCACAAATAGTTGTTTTACGACATTCAAATTAAAGTCAAAAAACACCACGCTTTCATATCGTTTTGCTACATTGCAGAGCAATTGATTATCCTATTTCAGACAAACAAATGCTTTAGGTGCAAGCTTTATTTGAGCATGTAATCAATATCACGCTATTTAAAATTGATTATCATGACAGGCATTCTGATTAAAGAAGTGCAAAGCAAAAGCCAACGTAATGAGTTTGTAAACTTTCCTTTTCGTTTATACAAGAAGAATAAATTTTGGGTTCCTCCTTTTAAAGCCGGCGAATTGGAATTAATAATTCCAGATAAAAATCCTGCATTCGATTTTTGTAAAGCAAAATTCTGGCTGGCCTACAAAAATGGCAAACTTGTTGGCCGAATTGGTGCAATTGTGAATCGTTTGGCAATAGAAAAACAAGGTGAAAAAACAGGAAGAATCACCCGAATGGAATTCGTTGACCAATTCGAAGTGTCGGAAAAACTTTTTTCGGTAGCTGAAGAGTGGTTAAAGCAGGAAGGTATGACAGGCGTTAGTGGTCCTCTGGGATTTTCGAATCTTGATCATGCCGGTTTGTTGATAGAAGGACACGAATGGCTTCCTTCAATGGCTTCGGATTATCATTTCGATTACTACCAAAAGCATTTCGAAAGACTTAATTATAAAAAAGAAATTGACTGGTTGGAATTTCGGATCAGCCTTCCCGAAGAAACACCAGAAAAAGCAGGTCGTATTGCCGAATTAATTAAGAAAAGATATGCTTTACAAACCCTTAACTTCACCTCGAAAAAGGAGCTTGAACCTTATAAAGAACAAATATTTAATGTATTTAACGATGCCTTTGCCGATCTGTTTGGCACCTTTAAATTGCCCGAAAAGCTAATTCGCTTTTACATTTCAAAATACTTTCCCATCCTAAATCCCCGGTATGTTAAAATGATTCTTAACAAAGAGGATAAATTGGTTGGATTTATTATTGCCTTACCTTCCTTATCGAAAGCCTTACAAAAAGCAAAAGGCAAGCTATTTCCTTTCGGATGGTGGTATTTACGACAAGCACTCAAGCATCCTATCGAAATGGATTTAATGCTCACAGGCATCGACCACGACTGTCAGAAACTGGGATTTGTATCCATTTTAATGCACGAATTGTTAAAAACATCAAATGCCGATGGACTTCGTTTTGCCGAAACAACTGGCATGCTCGAAAATAATCATGTAGCCATTCAATTGTGGAAATCATTCGATCACATTCAGCACAAACGCAAGCGTTGCTACCATAAAATGTTATAATGGCCCATTTTTTTTCTTAATATACATTGAGAATCAGACCTATAGTCGGAACCTCAAACAATAAAAAATACTATTAGTTCAAAATATATTTCTCTACCACCTCGGCCACACCATGCTCATTATTCGATGCCACAATTGCATCGGCACGGTCACGAAGTTCTAGTGTAACATTATCAACCCAAACACCCAATCCAGCATACTCTACCATTGTTAAGTCGTTGCCCGCGTTTCCTACAGCAATAATCTCTTCCTGTCGGATCTTTAATTTCTTAGCCAAACGAGCAATACTTGCAGCTTTATCAATGCCCTGAGGCATCACCTCTAAAAAGAAGGGTTTGGAAATGGCAACACTTTTATTGGGTTTCTCTTTTTTCAGCCTGCTTTCAATTTTTTTTAAATATTCCGGTTCTTCCAACAGAATACACTTAACCGCCGACTCGTTAACAGCACTCTTAAAACAATCCACTTTATTGAATTTCATCTGTGTAAGTTCCACTTCCACATCTATGTATTTCGATTGACTTTCACTAATAATGCTATCTGATGTATAGGTAATAATATCCACATTGTTGGCCAAAGAAAAATCGTGCAGAGAATGAATCTGTTCTTTGCTCAGGCTTTGTTCAAAAATGGGAATTTGCTTATTCAAATCAGTAATTATTGCTCCATTATAGGAAATAAGATACGAGCCATACTTTTTCAATTCCAATTCCTCGGCATATTGAAGCATAGCCGGCGTAGGACGCCCCGATGCCAAAACAACATAAACCCCTTCTTTCTGAGCTTTTATCAACATCTCTTTGTTTCTGCTTGATATACTATGATCATCGCGCAAAAGCGTATCATCCAAATCCAAGACCAACATTTTATACTTCATCTCTAAATAATTTTTATATCTCCCACACACAATTCATTCTACCTCGTATCAAAATCACTTCGAACAGAGATTTAGTATCCGATTCATTTGTTTTGGGATTTTTTCAGCTGGCGAAAGTAAAAACAATTCCCATTTTTCCCAAAGCTTAATCTTATTTAAGTCTTACAAATTTAGAGATCGAAAAAAGCGAAGCCCATTGTGCCTCGCTTTAATTATTTTTATTGCCGTTTGCTAATTTTTACGCTTCTGTAATTTGAGATTGTTTCACAAAAAATTCCACTTTCTTTGTTTTTATCTCTTCAAGGCAGGTGATTTTTAGATGCCGACGGCATTTTCCTTTTCCTTCCAGAAGTTTCTCCGGATCCTGAAATAAATATCCATTGCCAAATTCGAAAGTAACATGGTTCTTATAAACAAACACTCCTCCAAAATCAATGGCAAGAGAAAATATGATGCCACCATACATAATCCGTTCCTTTACGTCTGGGAAATTATCGAAAACAAGATTACGCAGTTCCTCTACAATTTGATATTTTTCCGGATCACTCTTTGCAATCTGATCCACAAATTTCTGAACTTCTTTGTTAACAGATTTTTTCATGTTAAGCTATTAATAAGTTATTATAAGGATTTACTCACCCTTCAATATCCAGTTGCAATCCTTTTTCTTTTGCCTTTCTATCCTTGTATTCTCCAATTCCTATCCCCAACAACATTCCAAAAGGAAGTCCCATACCAATATAAGCCAAGCTATCGAAACTCTGGCTAAAAACAAAACCAAAAGGAATCCCAAATACACACATTCCAACAGCCATCCACTGGTTCTGATAATGATTTTTGGTAACCATATTTAATTCCTTTTCTACCAATTTCAGAATTTGCTTTTTCTCTGCTTTCAAATTTAAAATGTACTGACTATCGGAACCTGAAAAAGCATTAAACAAATCTATTTTAGCATTCACCGATTCAATAATTCTATCAGGAATTTCACGTGTTCGCAACTCATCTAACAATTTTTCAAAAGTGACCAATACTTTTTGCCATTTTGCAATTTGCTCCAGACTTTGGCGTTTGTTTAACTGATTAATTTTCATCTTAAAACTACTTTCTTAATTTCAATTATGATCGATTACCATTCCTTTACCATTACTAACGATAAATAAATCACCTTTTTATTTTGGTGAAAAACGGCATTAATGGCATTCCTTTCTGGTTATACAAATTCCCTTCCAGCGCATTTGCATGTCCGCAATATCTTAAATAAACAGCTTTTGTGTCTCCCATTCTTATAACAATACGATTATTAGGAAGAAGTTTGGCAGGTACTTTTACAAACTGCTTTTCTGATCCGGCAATTTCAAATCCCTTTATGTAAGCATACTCATCGGCAACCATCAAGTTCTGATCATTTTCAACATGCAAGATTATGAAATCACTTTCCACTTCGCATTGGGTAATTTTCGGACAAATTGCACCAGAATTGGAACGGTAGCATTTTAAGAGTGCAGTATTTACAATACGCTCTCCAGTGACCTGATGATTAGATAGATGAATATTCAAAGGATCTTTCTCATTCATTAAATCTGTAATCGATACAATCTCCGTATCAGGCATCTCACGCGCAAACTGATCTTGTGCATATTTAAAATTTACCCAAGAATTTAATTCAGGATTATCCTTATGTCCATAAGACGCCAGTTGCACAATTACAAAGGGTAATTCGTCATTTTTAAATTCTCGTCGATATCCCTGAACCAATTGTTTCAATTTGTTGGTATATTCCCCCAAGTCGGCTTTACCTAATGCTTCTACCTCTCCCTGATACCAGACAATTCCTTTTACCGGAAATTTTGTAAGCGGATGAATCATTTGATTGTACAACATACCTTCACGACGAATATCGTTCATGGCAACATCGCTCTCCAAAGTCTCTACCCGATATTTCCACTTGCCCGAAATATCGATAGTAATTCCATTACCCGATAAATTATATTGTGCTTTATCGCCATACAAACCACCGCCTCCTCCAATATCACGCACTCGCACTGCAATGGTGTTCATACCCGCTTTCATCACATGTTCGGGAATGTTATAACTCCTTGGCACTCCATAGCCATCTTCTATTCCTCCTATAAAATGTCCGTTTATATAAACCTCATCCGAATCATCAACGTAGCCAATATTAATCTTGTTAATTAAAACTCCATTGGGAACTTCAACTTTCTTTCGGAACCAAACAAGCCCATCAAAATCTTCCAGTCCTTTGTATTTGAAAGTTTCCGGAACTCTGGTATATTGCCAGTTTGAATCGTCGAAATCAGGTGAAGCAATAACACTTCTATCACAATTTATACTGTCTATTTTTATCGAATATGGGAATCTATTTTGGAATGATTGAATTTTAGCTGCACTGAATTCCTTTTTAATTTGCTGATTTTTCTGAGCCAAACTTTCATAAGAATAACCAAGATCAGTAGCACTCATCCACGATTCAATCAAGCTTCCTCCATAACCACAGTTAATGATACCAATGGGTAAATCAACATTTGAAGACAGGCCTGTTCCCATATAATATGCGATATCTGGTATTTGTGGAAGGTTTACATTGTTATGATTCTTCCACTTTACATCTTCAGGCATGCTTTGTGGCATTAGTGCACTCCCTTTTGGAATAACAAGATATTTAAATTGGTCTGAATCCACCTTGGCAATTTCCTCCTCGAACAAATCGGCATTTCCCAGTTTATGAACCGTGTTGGAACCACCAACAATCAACCAAACATCACCTGTTTTTATTCCTTTAATCTCAATTGTTTTACCACCACCAGATATTTGAATTGTGCATTTACAATTGGCTGCTAATGCAGGAAAATCGGCAAACCATTCTCCTTTTCGATTCACCTTGGCATATCTGCTAATTATTTGGTTCTTGGTTTTAATTTGAATCTCGATTTTATCGCCTTTTGTTCCTCTGCCATTAATTCTAAATTCTTTACCCCACTGCAGAATCATATTCTCACTAAAAAGAGGCGAAACTGTAAAATCTTTCTGAGCAAAAGCTACCAGCACACACATAATGAGCACTAACAGACTTGTTGTTTTTTTCATACTTATCGTGATATTATTTTGATCTTTTTAGATTGTGATGAGTACGGCAAATAGAAATTACCTTCCTTCCCATTCGTTATAAAATTGATTTAAATACTGCTCCATAAAAGCATGTCGCTTTTGAGCCATTGCTTTTCCAGCCTGCGTATTCATACGATCTTTCAACAACAACAATTTTTCGTAAAAGTGATTGATGGTTGGAGCGGTAGAATTTTTATACTCTTCTTTGGTCATCTGCAGATTTGGCTTAATCTCAGGATTATAGATCTCACGATTCTTATGACCTCCATAATTAAAAGTGCGGGCAATACCAATGGCTCCTATTGCATCCATTCTATCGGCATCTTGTATCACATCCAGTTCGGCAGATTTAAATTTCTGTTTTTCCTTCCCTCCCTTAAAGGAAATGTTGCTGATAATTTGCTCTACATGAACAATTACCTCTTCGTTAACTTGCAGAGACAACAGGAAATCTCTTGCTTTTTTTGGTCCAATGCTTTCATCACCATTGTAAAATTTTGAATCGGCAATGTCGTGAAGCAAAGCCCCTAACTCAACAATAAACCAATCCACATTTTCATCTTGAGCCAAGCTTTTTGCTGTCTTCCAAACCCGGTAGATGTGCCACCAGTCGTGTCCTCCTTCGGCATTAATTAATGTTTGTTTTACAAATTCTATGGTCTGATTAATGATCTTATCTTTGTTCATTCCTAATTGTTAATAATTGTTGTTGATATCAACATAAAAATCACCGACATTAAAACCTCATGAATTTCTTTTATCGCCTGAGTAAGTGAAGAACTCAACTGCTCACTCTCAACAATATTCTTAATTTTATTTTCGTATTTTTTTGCTTTTTCTTTACCAAAAACCTCTGTATTTAGTTCACACATATCAATTAAACTAAACAACATCATATCATGTAAATTCACCTCGCGTTGATCTGTAAGAATATCAATTAAAGCCTTTCTCAGTTCATTTTCGGGCTTGACATTTTGGGTAGGATATTTATCATTGGAAAACACCCAAAGAAATTTTTCTTCCTTTTTTAGAAGAATACCAGCACCAATTAATTTTTCAACGGTATTTTCTTTTATATACGTTTCTTCTGCACCTATTACCTCAACCCATTCCTGTATGTCCTTTTCCTTTTTTTCTTTGCGAATAATTTCTAAAAAATAATCCAGCAATTCATCCTTACAAGATTGATCCGAAGTTAATCTCAACTTTTTCTCATGAACTTCAATCATTTCCTGTAAGGAAAGTTCCAATATCACCGCTCCCGCTAATCCATATCCAAAAGACATTGAATCTGCCACAAAACTTCCTTTTTCATCGTCTAATGCCAAAAGAGTAAGTTGATCAACTAAGTTTAACTTCATATTTTATGATTTAAATCTTCTAAATTAGTAAATTAATATGAACATGAATAACTCATCTTTCAAGCATTCTATCTTATTAATAAAATAGGCAAAAAATTATCCCAATAGTATTTTCTATTGGGATTAATAATATTGCTTATTGTTTGTTAGAAGTTATCTTATTGTGTAATTGAAAAAACCTCGATAGAATTCATATTACCGCCTCCTTGCTTTGGGCTTCCTGCAGCAAAATAGATTTTATCTTTGTAGAAAATGGCATTACTTCCATGCCTGCCAATTTGCAATGGAGCTAGCAATTTCCATTCTCCGCTTTCTATATCAAGACATTGTATTTCGGCATAAGCTTTCCGGCTCATTCCTTCGCCACCCATATAAACAATTTTATTACCTATGGCAACAATTCCTCCCGCCGCTGTTGGCACTGGAATTTTATTTTTATGTGTATACCACTTACCTGTTTTAAAATCGTATTCATCAATAAATGGAATGGTTGCTGTAAAAAATGCACCAAAATTGTCTTTGTAATGCACACTTGTATTTCTACCTCCAATGCAATACAAACTATTTTTAAGTATAATAGCCGAAAAATGATCTCTAACATGGGGAGCTTTTGTTAAACTTTCCCATTTTTTAGTCTCTAAGTCGTAAGAATCAAAACGGTTTGTTGTTCCACTTGTATGACCGTACTCTATTCCACAAGCCATATAGATTTTATGATCTCGAATGACCGCGCCCACACTTCCTCTTTGCATTTCAGCAGGTATTTCGGCTCCTTTTTCCCATTTATCTTGATTTGGATAGTAAATCCATATATGTTTACAAGGAACCTCTTTTGGATATGGTCCTGTCATAGCACCTGCCAAATAAATTGCATCTTTATAAACAACTGCCTGAAAATGGTGAAACTCTAATGGTGTTTTCCCTTTTGTTTCCCAGGTATTTGTTGCTGGATCAAATACATTAACAGGCTTAATTCCTCTGCCACCAATCAGGTAAAATTTGTCTTGGAATTCGACAAAGGCATTCTCATGACGTCCAACTACATCGCCACTTGTTTCCAATAATTCCCAGCGATAGTCTTTTAGGTTTTGTGCATTTAAACTTAGTACTATTGCTAAAAATATAAATGCAATACATATTTTTTTCATAATTTTTCCTGATATATAAATAAAGTATATATTGAATTATTTATGCTTAGTACCATAAAGAGGAGATACTAAATTTTCTTTGGCCTGATATTTACTTTCTGCAGCCCAGGTAAAGCCTCTTTTTAAGAGTGTCCACACCGATGAATTATTAAAGTCTTTTACTTCATGACCAATTGATAAATTGTAAACACGACCTTTCCCATAATATTTTTTCCAAGCTACGGGTATTATGGCTCCTTTAATCCATGAATTGTGTTCTCCAGTAAAAGTGGTGGTTGCAAGCACTTTCGAATTCGGATCTATCAGCATATAATATTGCTCGGTATCCTTTACCTTAAAATCTCTTAAGCCTTTGGTTATTGGATCTTTATTGTCGTAAATATTTACTTCATAATCTATTTTACCACCAGGATGTGCAGCCCATTGTCCGCCAACCATATACAAATACTCTGCCTGATTACGAAAAGAATCGCCAATTCCACCATGACAACCAGCCAAACCCGTTCCATTTCGAACAGCCTTCAGCAAACCATTTAATTGCTCTTTGCTAATCTTTCCCATAGTCCACGATTGAATTACCAGGTCAGTTTCTGCCATCAATTCCTCATTAGTATATGAGTCTAGGCTTTCCGAAATTCGTAATTCGGCACCTTCGGCTTTTAGCCATGAAGAAATTTTGTCGACAAAAGCTTTCGGATTGTGACCTTCCCAACCACCATACACAATTAGTATTTTTTTGCCTTTTAAACTTGTTGTTTTACTGAGTTGAGCAAAAGCAGGCTGACAAAACATAAAATAAAAGCTAATTAATAAACTTACTTGAATCGTTTTTAACATTACTTTCTCTTTAAATTAAAAAATGCTTGGTGGGCTATTTTTTCTTAAAAATAAAAAAATCCGCGCAAAGCGGATATTTATTTAATAATGTAAAATTTTTACTTTTCGCAAAACAGCTTCTATTTTTTCCAAAAAACTCCTCTATCTATATAAACTAAACATATTTATTGTAATTATAAAGCGTAAAAAAATCCCAATAGAATATTCTATCGGGATTCCCTGTGCGTGCAAACCAAGACATTAATCTGCAATTAAAATTAATATCCTATTCCTGCTGCCATAATGTTATTAGGGTCGAATGCATGGCAAGGTGTAACACCATGCACCATATCACATTTAGGGCAGTGTCCTTCGAATTCTTCCATTGTGAAAGTTTCTTTACATCCATGGCACTCAATATCCAATGGCATTGGCATCAATTGCTGTGCAAAACCCATCATTCTTACTTTATCAACTACTTGTTTCCCGTTCTCAAAACTTCCTGCGCATCCATCATGCATAATAATTTCCTCCTGTTATTAGAATTGAGAAATAGTACTCTTCAATTCTATGTTTTATTTATATTCTTACTTTCTATATTTCAACTTTCATCACCCCTCTGGCTGTCGCCATCTCCCCTTAAAAAGGGAGAATTCACCTAATCTTCTATTCTCAAATAAATTTTCAGGTCTATCCTAATTCTTAATTAATAATTCATCATTATTAATTAAAAACCTATGTCTTCTTTACGAATAATTTCACCTTGACGAAGACGAGTTCTCATATTTTGTATTACAGAATCCACTCTTTCCAGTTCGGAAAGCAAGTTTTGCTCTTCGCCACTGGTATCAATTACCTTATGAATTCCTCCGTTTTTAATTACAATTCTTCGATCGCCCATTAAAGCTAAAATTGGATCGTGAGTTGCCATTAATACAATTTTCTCTTCCCCTACTAATAGTTCCAAAGCTTTTTTACGATCAATACCTGCATTCTCAATCTCATCTATCAAGATAATTGGCGACTTACTTAAAATAGCTGTATCGGCAATCATTAAGGCTCTTGACTGACCGCCACTCAAGCTTGTAATGGGAGTATCTAAACTAAACTTTTCACCAGCTAAATTATTCGCCTGTTCAAATATCTTATTGATTACGCCTTCAACATCCTCAACCAAACGGCTTTGTGCATGCAATTCGATAAACTCATAAACCGAAAGGTCCATTACAAAGTTCATGTTCTGAGATAGCTGGGCAACCAGTTTGTGTCCTGATGTTACGCGCCATTTTTTATCGCCTTTCTCTCCATTTACCAAAATCGTTCTGGATGTTGGAGTATCATTCTGTGCTACCCACTCGATATCGGCTAACAAGCGACTCTTTCCCGATCCGGTAGGACCAACAATACAAACAATCTCGCTTTTATTAATGGTTAGCTCTTTAAATTCTTCCTTCTCACCCGATTTATTGGTTCCAGGCAAAAGGGTAATGCTATTCACTCCTTCATCCTCATCTTCACCAAGGAATTCCAGCATTTGTGTAATGTACTCCGCCATAGATTCCATTACCTGAGTTTTATCCATTGCTCGATTTTCCTTCTCTTCTTCATCATCGAGAATCTTCAAAAAATCATCTAAGCTTTCGTCTATTTGTCCATCGACCTCCAAAGTGTTTTCTTCAAAAAATCCCGGAAGGAAAGGATATTGCTCAAATAAATCGGCAATTGTTTGGTCTTGTATATCTTGTATCGAAATCATGTTCTTGCTTTTTTAATCCTCCAACTAAAACAGCTTGCTAGTTATTTGGACTTATTTACTTTAAACTTTTACCTTTTCCCCTTTTTATCTTCCATATCGATCTTTCTTACATTACCCATTTGGTAACTCTCACCAATTCTGGTTTCTCCTAAACAGTATGAACAAAGAGCCGATGGCATAGAGAATCTAAGTTTTTCACCAACCAAAGTTTTCACCTCAATTTTTTCATCGTACAACAATGTGCTTAATTCATAAGCTCCCTGCCCAGTTAATCCATTCACATGCATAATGCTTGCACCCGGATTCACTGTATTTACTCTCGAAGCGAACACTTCTCTTTCCGCCTGAGATACAATATCTCCTTTTGTGATAATTACGATATCAGCAGATTTCAACATCGGCCCAATTTTCTTAGGAGTATTGATACCACTAAGGTTATCTATCACACAAACAGCGGTTACACTTTTCACATAAGGAGAACAACGGTTACACAAACCTGCACTTTCGGTGATCAAAATATCCAAACCCTCTTTAATTCCCCACTGGGTAACTTCCTCTATATTACTTACGAAATAATGATCGGGACAAAGAGATCCAGACAATCCTTTCTTTACTTTTACTCCTGCTTTTTCGTATAAAATATCATCATCGGTATAAAGACAATCGAATTTTACCACTCCAACCTCTAAACCACGTTTCTGAAAAGAATCGATGGTTTTTAAAATCACTGCTGTTTTTCCCGATGAAGGAGGTCCTGAAACTGTAACTAAGTTCATATCTGGTGTTGTTTAAATATTCAAAAATTACATAATATGCAGTCCGACTATTGTCTGACAATTATTAATCTTTCTTTGGTACGTAATTTAGCGGTCCCAGGTTTGCATAGGATTCATCCTGAATGGCTTTATTAAAAATTCCTTCACATTTCTTAATCATACTACCAATATCGTTGTTATTAATATAATCCCAACCCAGCCACATAAACTTATTTTGTTCAGGTAATCGATTATCAATATTCGGATTAATACTTGGGAACAAACCCTGATGAGAAAGAATTTCACCAACTTTTTCTGATGCAAAGAAATCAATTACTGGCTGAGTTTTTTCCAATCTATCTTTCTTTGTCAACATAAAAATCGGGCTTATTATCGCACCATCTTCTGGCCAAACGGCTATCATTGGGCCACCTACTTTTACCATTTTGGTAAAAAAGTAAGGCATAATAGTAATGGCTGGCTTCTGATTTTTTTTAGTATGAGATTTTACCATTTGCGATGGATGCATACTCTCTAACAAGCAAGTTCCTAATCCTTTCACTCCTTCTTCTCCGTATACTTTGTAAATATGCAACAACATTGAGTTGAACAAATCGAAATCGCTAATTGGCAAACTCACACTTCTTTTAAATTCTGGCTTAAAAATATCTGCCCAGGTACGAGGAACTGGTCTATCGCCTAATTCATCTTTATTTACGAGGAAAACCGCTGGCACCACACCAATCATAGAATAATGCCCTTGAGGATCTTTCAAACAAATATCATCGTTATCGAAATCTTTATTTAAACGATCGAAACCTGTACTATCTTTAAATACCCCTTGTTTTTTGAACTTCCCCATTAATTTATCATCGAAAAACAAATCGAAGCCCGCAGAAATAAAAATATCGGCTAAATTATCTGTGTTTTCTTGGTTAATTACATCATCAATTAGCCAATCTAACCCCATTGAAGCAGCCTTTAGATCATAAACAATTTCGTTATCGTTTTTCTGTTCATAATCAGCAATAAACCCTTCAATTCCTTCAACCAAAGGAACGCGAACCGGACAAGGAAGTAATCCTTGAATATGCACCGAATCTGCCTTTTGTTCTTTGGTATTCTGATTTAAATCACCATCAACTTGTTTGCGGTTCAAATCAATTCCTTCTACCAGTAAATCAGTAAAAGTATCCACATTTAATTTCTTCATCTTTAAGGCCATCTCCAGAGAAAGTGATTTACCAAAAAGAGCTCTCTTCTTCTCATCCTCCAATTGCTTGAATCCGTTCGAAACGAAAATTTTTACCGTTTCGGGATATTTTGTACAAATATCAAGCAAACTATCTGTGGTACTAAAATATTGATTCTCCATCTTGAAAAAGATTTTTAATGATTTTCTGATACAAATGTAGACCTATGCAAAAAAAAAAACTGTAACCGATGTTACACATTTTATTTTTTTGCGTAGAACATAGTCAAAAGGTGTATCCTAAGTTAAAAATACATATTGATGAATAGTTGACATATTGTGATTAATAACCTATTATTTGTGATTAAATTTCTATTTTGCTTTTTTTAAAGTATATTTATAGCAGAATTAAAATACAAAATTACTGAATAAGCAAGTTGTTTTTTAAAGAATGATAGATGTTAAAAGTATATTAAAACAATATCGCATGAGAACAATCTTAATTCTCATCGGTATTTTAATGCCCAATTTATTATTCTCTCAAACCAAAGAAGTTAAGATAAAATCGAGCCATCAGGTGATGTATTGTTCAGCTAATAATGGCATTGTTCTTCCCGAACAAGAAATTAAAATTCAAATAGAGGGTCCCGAAAATAAAAAATGGTTTGTTAGCTATTCCATTAATAACAGCCCTTCAATGGTTTTGGATAGCAAAAATGCAATACAACTTTCAAAATACAATATCTCCTTACTTTTAAAAAATTATAGCGGTAAAATTAAAAACTACACTATTGAGTTAAAAAAGGCTTGGTACGAAGATTTAACTCCAATAAATATAGCCAAAGGTTACGAATCAACAACAATACAAATACTACCTTTACCTAGCCCTGAAATAGAAGACTATTATCCTAAAGCAAAAACAAAATCAGAACAAAATTATTCTGCCATAATAGGAAAGTATTCAAGCTATTCGGTTTTACTTCCTGAAGGAGCTAAATTACTCGATAATAATATTAAAGAATCAGCAGAGAATCAAAAGCTTAATCTTACTGTAAAGTGGCCGGAAAAAGAAGGTGCTCACATTTTAAAATTAATAGAAACCGATGGTTTTGGCTGCAATAGCGATACTATTTATGCAGGAATTGAGACCGTAAAAAAATTTAATATAGATTTAGGCGAAACCAAACATATTTGCAAAGGAGATACAATTACACTTTACGCCAAAACAGATTTACCATCGCAATATTCTTATAAATGGAATACTATGGATACAAGTAAATCTATAATTGTAAGCAAAGAAGGAAATTACACCGTAAATATTACCGATTTAAATGATAATCAGACTATATCGGCAAATATTGATGTAATAGTTCATGATCCTCCTGAAATTAATATTACCGATCGTATTATCTTGAATAAGGATAATTCTGTAATTGACATTTATTCTGAAAACTGTAATTATTTATGGAACGATGGATCGACGAACAGTTCGTTTACATTGTTGGAAACGGGAGAATATTCAGTTGTAAAAACATCGGCCTTTGGATGCTCAAACTTTAAATCTTTTAAAGCAAAAACTCAAGAAGATCTTTTCTCGCTCGAATTACCCGACATACTTCACATGTGTGGAGAACAAAAGACAAGTTTAAGCCCAAAACTATCCATTAATCAAGCCTATACATTTAAGTGGAATAACGGATCTACAAATAAAAGCATTCCCATAGAGAAGGAAGGAAATTACATTCTCACGGTTAGCGATACCGATGGGTTTATTAAAACCGACAGTACTAAGGTAATTTATCATGCTAACCCAATTATCGACTTAGGCGATGATTTTGTTCTATGGGAAGGAGAAACTGCAGTGCTTGATGCTAAGAATTTTGGTGCCGATTATATCTGGAATAATGGACAAAATTCACAAAAAATTACGATTAACAGCGGTGGACCTTTTATTGTTGAGGTATCGGATCAATATGGTTGTTCAAATAAAGACACCATTTATATTGATTATAAAAATGGTCAAAAATTTGGAGTTTTTATTGGCGAAAATCAATCTATTTGTAAAGGAGATTCTGTTTTACTTACAGTGCAAATAGAAGGGAATCCAACTTATCCACTTAGTTATAACTGGGTAAATTTAAAACATGATACTCCTGAAATATATTTAAAAAAAGCAGGAACACAATGTCTTGAAGTTACAGATGCAAACGGAAATATTGAATCGGACTGCATTGATATTGATACATTAAGCATTCCAATTATTAATCTTGGTAAAGACTTTATATCCCACCCTAAGGATGGAATTATTCTGGATGCAGGAAATCCAGGTTGTTTCTATACATGGTCGACAGGAGAAATTACTCAAAAAATATCGATAAATACCGAAGGAAAATATTGGGTGAAAGTAAATAACGAATTTAATTGTTCTGCACAAGATACAATTGAAGTTGGATTTGCAGAAGACTATCCCTTTGTAGGGCTTCCGAAAGCATTTACGCCCAATGGAGATGGACATAATGATAAATTATTTATTCGGGGTACCGATTTTAAAGATGCTCACTTAATAATATATAATCGTTTGGGACAAAAATTATTCGAAACAAAAAATATAAACACAGGTTGGGATGGTTTTTATAAAGGAGAGCTTCAAGATATTGATGTATATATTTATATATTGGAAGTTACCTATTTAGACAACAGAAAAATCTTAAAAAAAGGCAATGTCTCGCTTCTTCGGTAAACCTACTTTCAATTTTACTTAAAGTTGTGTAAATTGCCTAAATAAATACACATCCAAAGTAAACCCTATGCTAGCTGTTAAAAATCTCAATAAATCCTACAAAAATATAAAAGCATTATCCAATTTAAACCTTAACATTTCAAAAGGAGAATTATACGGAATGCTAGGCCCTAACGGAGCGGGAAAAACAACCACAATAAGCATCTTAAGTTCTCTTTTAAGACCCAATTCTGGCGAAATATTGTACAATGGAAAATCTCTATACCAAAACCTGTCCGATTGTAAGAAATTAATAGGTGTTGTTCCTCAGGAAATTGCTCTTTACGAAGATTTAACTGCAATTGAAAATTTAAAATTCTGGGGTGAAATGTATGGAATAAAAGGCAAGAAACTTCAGAAAAAATGCAATGATCTATTATTTTTTTTAGGACTTACAGATCGCAAAAACCACAAAATAAAAACATATTCGGGAGGAATGAAACGAAGAATAAACATTGCTGCAGCACTTCTTCACGAACCTGAAATTGTATTTATGGATGAGCCCACCGTAGGCATCGATCCGCAAAGTAGAAATCTTATTTTTGAAGTAATTGAAGAACTTCACTCTCGTGGATTAACAATAATTTATACCACGCATTATATGGAGGAAGCAGAACGCTTGTGCGATCGGATTGGTATTATCGACGAAGGAAAGCTTATTGCAGAAGGAAATCTAGATCAATTAAAAAAAGCATCAGCGGCAAAAGAAGAAATTCACCTTAAGTTTTTAAACGCTGAAAAGCCTAACATGACCGATTTACTTAATAAATACAAAACGCAACTTCAGTTAAACAATAACAGTCTAGTTCTTTCAAGCTCTCAGGCTAATGTCGATCTTCTGGAACTAATTCAGTCTTGTGTACAATCAAATATTCTAATCGATAAAATCGACATTCGAAGTCTTAGTTTAGAAAGTATTTTCCTTGAATTAACAGGAAAATCATTAAGAGACTAATTACCCATCACTAAATCTATTTTCATGTTTACCATAGCACTAAAAGGCATAAAGCGATATTTAAAAGATAAAACAGCTGTTTTCTTATCGCTACTACTTCCCATAGCACTTATCACCATTTTTGCATTAATGTATGGTGGAATTGGCTCAAAAAAAGAATCTAGACCAATCTCACTTCTATTTTCCGATCAGGATAATACTGAATTATCTAAAGAGGTATATACAGAATTGAACAATGAGGATGGATTAAATTTAATTATCAAACCCTACAAGGAAGCCGAAGAATTAATACGAAAAGGAAAAAATAGCGCTGTACTAGTTCTTTACAAAGGGTTTCAGGATTCGGTTGATTCCGGAAAAAAAATTCCAATGGAACTTTTTTACGATGAAGCCAGAGAAATTGAAATGGGATTATTGCAACAAGCTTTATGGTCTAATTTATTTGGTGTTACCATGAAAAAAGGAATAAAAGGCAAGGTAAACAACTGGATAAAAGAGCAAAATCCTAATCTAAATAATTCTCAAATTACCGACATACAAACTAAAGTGGAAGAACAGTTCATTGGATTTGAATCTTCAGAAGAATCATCAGAAATTGAAGAGAATTCGGAACTTCCCATGACTGCTTTAGTTAGCGAAGAAAAAAACGGAAATTTAGGATTAGTACAAGCAATTGCCGGAATAGCAATAATGATGCTACTCTTTAGTGTTTCGGCAAGTGGAGCTACCCTACTACAAGAAAAAGAAGATGGAACTTTTCGTCGCTTGTTAATTACTCCAATTAATCCTTCCGAAATTTTATTTGGCAAAATGCTGTCCACACTTTTTATATCGGTACTGCAACTTACAATAATGTTTATTTACTCTTGGTTGGTTTTAGGTTTAGATATTTTTATTAATCTTTCCGCATTAATATTAATGATACTTTGCTCAGCCATAGCTTGTTCAAGCTTTGGAATTTTTATGGCATCGGTATGCAAAAGCCGTAAGCAGGTTGAAAGTTTATCTACCTTAATTATATTGGTAATTTCGGCTCTTGGAGGTAGTATGATGCCACTGTTTTTTATGCCAGTAATTATGAAAAAACTTGCTGTTATTTCGGTTAATTATTGGGCCATGGAAGGCTTTTTTGATATTTTTTGGAGACAATTACCTTTGATCGATATCATGCCAAAAATGATGATATTATTAGGAATTGGCGCTGTTCTTACAACAATTTCGGTAATTGCATTCAAACGCAATTATCTGAAAATGCTGTAAACAATTCTATATACTTATAAAATTTACATTGCCAATGTAATAAGTTCTAAATTTTTCCAATTCCAAAAAAACAGATAAAACTATCTTTTATTTTTGAAGATTAACAGGAAACTACTATTATTGAGGAAATATTAAAGACCAATAATAATGCTGTATCAACAACTATCTCAATCGCCGGTTTTCAGAGGAATAAATGCTGATGAGCTGGAAATTTTATTAAGTAAATCTCAATATCAAATTAAAAAATATTCGAAAGGTGACATGGTAGCCTTTCGTGAAGATCGATGCGAAAATTTAATGATAGTTTTAAAAGGAAGTGTTAAAGGAGAAATGCTCGATCCATCAGGAAAAAGCATAAAAATTGAAGATATTATGGCTCCCTATCCCATCGCATCAGCATTTTTATTCGGGCAACGAAATCAGTTTCCGGTAAATGTAACTGCAAACGATGATGTAGAAATTTTCTCTTTATCCAAAGCATCGGTAATAGATCTTTTTCAGGAAAATAAAACATTTCTAACAAACTATCTCAATTCAATATCGAACCGAAGCCAGTTTTTAGCGAATAAACTCATGTTCCTAAATTTTAAAACCATAAAAGGAAAACTCGCCAATTACATTTTAAAACTTGCAGCTCCTGATAAAAAAGAAATAACATTTCCAAAATCGCAAGCCGAAATGGCTCATTTCTTTGGTGTAACTCGTCCTTCCTTTGCCCGAAGTTTAAAAGAAATAGAACAAGAAGGCATTATTGAGATCAACAGAAGAGATATAAAAATCATAAACAAACAACAGCTTATCAGGCTTCTTCAACAGTAAGTCATTTTTTTTAAAGAACATGCTGCTTAAGCAATTCAAAAAAAAAAATATTCTTAATTTTGGAAGCTGAAAAACAGAGTTTATAAAAAAACACATTCTGCTTTTTAACTTTTTGTTTTGTATTCAATTTGATACAACAAAAAGATTTTAAAGTCTGAAAATGCAAAATATTCAAAATCATAAAGAATGCACAATAAAAACAACATTACTAATAAGATTTTTTGGGTAGGAACCAACGACCGTAGAACCCATTTGTTTGAGAACTACTGGCCATTACCAAAAGGTGTTGCCTATAACTCGTATGTTATCCTTGATGAAAAAGTAGCCATTGTTGATACTGTTGAAAAAGGTACAATGGATGAATATTTAGATAATATAGAAGAAGTTCTTGACGGACGTAAAGCTGATTATTTAATAATTAATCACATGGAACCTGATCATTCCGGATCAATCCGCTCTCTTTCGGAGCGTTATCCAGACATGAAAATTGTTGGAAACAAAAAAACATTTCCAATGTTGGAGCGTTTTTATGGAATTAAAAACAATCTTTTAGAAGTAAAAGAAGGAGAACAAATCGATTTGGGCGAACACAAATTAAATTTTTATATGGTTCCTATGTTGCATTGGCCTGAAACGATGGTAACATTTGAATCGACCAATGGAATTTTATTCTCGGGAGATGCTTTTGGTGCATTTGGAACACTTGATGGAGGCATTTTTGATGATGAATTGGATTTGGCTTATTTGGAAGATGAAATTAGCCGTTACTATGCAAATATTGTAGGTAAATATGGTCGACCAACACAAAATGCTCTTAAAAAATTAGGCGGACTGGATATTAAAATGATCTGTGCAACACACGGACCAATTTGGAGAAGTCATATTGCTGATATTGTTGCAAAATATGACAAATGGAGCCAGTACAAAACCGACGAAGGTTGTGTAATTGTTTACTCATCGATGTATGGGAATACAGAAAAAATGGCCGATAATATCGCACGACAACTAGTAAAAAGAGGAATCAAAAAAATCCGTATTCACGATTCATCTAAAACTCATCCATCATATATCATTAATGATATTTTTAAATTTAGGGGTGTTATTTTAGGAAGCTGTGCATATAATGGCGATGTTTTTCCTACAATGGAAACCATAATTAACGAACTAGAACACATGGGCATAAAAGATCATGTTCTTGGTGTATTTGGTTCTAAATCGTGGGGAGGCGGTGGCCTTAAGCGATTAAATAAATTTGCCGAGGCAATTAAGTGGGAAACCATTGAGGCAACACCAGAAGCTCTTTGTGCACCTAACGAAGAAGATTTTGACCAATGTGCCGCATTAGCCGAAGGAATGGCAAATAGATTAAAGGAACTTTACAAGTAATAGAATTACTTCATATATATTTAAAACTCCTCCAAATTGGGGGAGTTTTTTTATATCTAAAACTGAGGTTGATAAGAAACACCAAGTTGTAAACGTATAGAATCATAATGATCTGAGTGATCTAAACTAAAAGTAAGATCGGCAAATAAATTCGTTTTCAGCTTACTTCTAATACCTAATGCAGGTACAAACCATGCATTATAATTCAAAAAATTATCATAATTATATTGCCGCCTATAATCTTCTTCCTCTTCTTTCGGATTAAGTATTGTTTCTGCTAGTGATAATAAATCAGTACCCAAACCTAAAAAAGGCTGTACTTTTCCCTTGCACACATACCACTTTGCATGCAATAAGCACAAAAATTGCTTTCTATTAAAATCGAATTTATTAGCTCTATTTTTATTTAAAACTTCATCCCAAAATTTTAAATTAAACTCGGCACCACCATAAAACCTCCCATTATTCCAACCCAAATTTAAACTGTAAACTTGTCCTGATCTTGCAATTTTTCTGGTTGAACCAATCGTCCAATTGCACCCTGTATGAAAGCCAATTTCAAACTCTGTTATCAAATCCAAGTCGAGTTTATCTTTTTTTACTGAGTTTGAATACTGATAATATTTTACCTGCGATATGGAATGAGTAAATGATAGAAGCAGAATAATAATTGTAGTAATAATTCCTTTGTAATTCATAAACTACTAATTAAAAAACTATACCTAGTTGTAAACGTAAAAAAGTATAATTATCCGACGCATTCATACTAAATCCTACATTTCCAGAAACATCCGGCCCCATTTCCCAACGAACACCAAAATTTGGTACAATCCATGCATTATAATTAGATTCATCATCGGAATCATTACAATTATAATAGCAATCATCATCCTCGTATGTAAAAATACTCTCGCCCAAGCTAATTAAGTCGGTTCCCAGTCCCAAGTATGGTTTAACTTTTCCCTCTCCCAAAAATAATTTGGCATTTGCTAACCATAAAAAATTGGTCTCCTTAAAATTCAAGTCTTCAGCATCAGCAGAATCTTTAAAATCGTTCCAGGAGGTAATTGTAAACTCGGTTCCTAAATAAAAAACACCATTATTTACACCTAAATCGAAACTAAAAGAATTACCCTTTTGAGCATATTCCTTTACATCTCCCGATGTCCATGCTGGTCCAAAATGAAAACCTACTTCAAATTCTGATACTTTTGATTCTTCAGGCTCTTTTTTCTGATAAGTGTATTGAGCCATAGAAACATTCGAACATAAAAAAAAGTTCGTTGCTAAAAACAATGTAGTTACAATTTTCATAATGATAATTTTAAGCTTGTCGTATTCTAGTCTTTATATTTGACTTACATAAATATGACAATGCTTAAAAGCCAATCACGTATTCCTTATAAATAGCTTAACAGTTTTTAACAAAAAAAGCCGCCATGAATAAACATGACGGCTTCTGTATATCATAGATAAATCTATTTCAATTTCTCTACTGCTATTTTAATTCTCTTGATAGCTTCGGCCATTTGTTCTTCGCTTGTGGCATAAGACAAACGTAAACATTCCGGAGCACCAAAAGCTTCTCCTGTTACCGTTGCAACATTTGCTGTTTCCAACAAATACAAACTTAAATCAGTAGCATTATTAATTGTTACACTTCCGTTCGATTTTCCAAACAGTTGAGTTACCTGTGGGAACAAATAAAAGGCTCCTTTAGGTTCACGAATCTCGAATCCTGAAACTTCTTTTAACTGTGCCAAAGCCAAATCTTTACGTTTACGAAAAGCTTCTCGCATTGCATTTACCGAAGACTGATCTCCATCTAAAGCGGCAACCGATGCCATTTGAGCAATAGATGAAGCTCCGGAAGTCATTTGTCCTTGCAGCTTACCACAAGCCTTGGCAATCCATAATGGAGCAGCGATATAACCAATTCTCCACCCAGTCATTGCATAACCTTTAGAAACACCATTAATAACTACCACACGATCTTTTATATCGGCAAATTGTGCAATACTTTCGTGGGCTCCAACATAATTAATGTGCTCATAAATCTCATCCGACATAATTACGATATCCGGATACTTTACAAATACATCAGCTAAAGCTCTAAGCTCTTGCTTAGAATATAAACTACCTGTAGGGTTACTTGGCGAACTAAACAGGAATGCTTTGGTTTTAGGAGTAATTGCATTCTCCAGCTGTTCGGCAGTAATTTTAAAATCCTGATCTATACTTGCAGGAATAAACACACATGTTCCCTCGGCCAATTTTACAATCTCGCTGTAACTAACCCAAAAAGGAGAAGGAATAATAACCTCATCGCCTTGGTTTACTACACTCATCATTGCATTTGCAATTGATTGTTTGGCACCATTTGAAACTACAATCTGATCTACCGTATAATCCAGCTGATTTTCACGTTTAAGCTTACTTACAACAGCCTTACGTAACTCTACAAAACCAGGAACAGGAGAATAATGAGAATAATTCTCATCAATTGCTTGTTGAGCCGCCTTTTTAATGTGATCAGGCGTATTAAAATCCGGTTCACCAACACTCAGATTGATAACATCAATCCCCTGAGCTTTCATTTCTCTACTTTTTTGTGACATTGCAAGCGTTGGAGATAGCTCCATTGCTTCAATTCGATCGGAAACTTTCAACATTCTAGATTTAATTTAGGGATTTAGTAATTTGGTTAATACTTTTGTTTAAAATAATTCCCCCATGCTAACAAAACAAAATTGTATCTTACAACTGATTTTGCTAACAGGTTGTAAATATAATGTTTTTAGACATTCGGGGAGCTCATAAAATTCAAAAAATCATTAAGCAAGTATAAAAAATGAAAGACTTTTTAGAAATAAGTAAGTATATACTACCATCGCTGGTAGTTTTTATGGCGGCGTATATTGTAATTCGTGCATTTTTAAAACAAGAGCATCAAAAACAGAAAGTAGATATTTATCTATCTAATCAAAAGGAAATCACCCCCATAAGACTGCAAGCCTATGAACGACTAATTATTTTTTTAGAACGAATTCATCCCGAATCGCTAATTATCAGGGAAAATACAAATGGATTAACTAATCAGCAATTACAACAAAAATTAATTAATGCCATTAGAACCGAATTCGAACATAATTTATCTCAACAAATTTATATTTCGGCCCAACTTTGGAAACAAATTAAAAGTGCAAAAGAAGCTATGGTACAGCTTATAAATGCAGAGGCATTGCAACTAGTTCCTACCGACTCATCGCTAGGATTAAGCAAATCGGTTATCGAAGCACACATGCAATTGCAAAAACCACCCATTAATATTGCCATTAATGCATTAAAAGAAGAAATTGGTATAATTTGGAAATAAAGTAGTGTATTGAAATTAAATTTATTTTTTTAGTTCAATCGCTTCATACAAATTCACACATTCACTTATTTTAGTTACTTTTGCTGAAATTTTCAATAAAAATACCGCGATGAATTCATTCGACGATATCAAATTAAGCAAGCAAATTAGAATGGCACTGGACGAGGCCGGTTTCGAAAAACCGACTGATATTCAGCACAAAGTATTTTCTCCTATTCGATCGGGAAAAGATATTATTGGAATAGCCCAAACCGGAACAGGAAAGACTCTAGCCTACTTAATGCCTATTTTGATGAAACTGGCGTATGCAAAAGGATATGATCCAAGAGCATTAATTGTGGTTCCAACTCGAGAATTAGTATTACAGGTTGTAGAAACAATCGAATTACTAACTCCATATATTGATATTAGGACTGTTGGCGTTTACGGTGGGGTAAATATCAACACTCAAAAAGAAAAATTATACGAAGGTGTAGATATTATTGTGGCCACTCCTGGTCGTTTAATGGATATTTACATGACCCGAATCCTGAAATTTACAAACGTCAAAACTTTAGTTATTGATGAAGCTGATAAAATGATGGATTTAGGTTTTATGCCCCAGTTAAATGCAATTTTTGAGATCTTACCTGAAAATCATCAGAACTTATTGTTCTCGGCTACTTTTTCGGATACCATTGCTCAAATGGCCGATTCATTTCTGCTAAACCCAGATAGAATTGAGGTTGCTCCTCAGGCATCTACAGTAAAAAATATCCATCAGATACAATATAAGGTACCAAATATTCTAAGTAAAATTAATCTGCTAAAATATTTACTGGAAGACAAAGAGGTATTTAACAAGGTGATGGTTTTTACCGAAACTAAAAAGAATGCTGACAGAATAGTGGAACGTCTGGAAACTATTCTTGGCGAAGATCTTAGTATTATTCACTCGAACAAAGCACAGAATACTCGTATTAATGCATTAAATGCTTTTAAAGAAGGACGTGCCAGAGTAATGGTTGCATCGGATGTTGCTGCACGTGGTATTGATATTGACGATATTAGCCACGTAATTAATTTCGATATTCCTTCCAATTATGTAGAATATGTTCATCGTGTAGGTAGAACAGGACGTGCCGAAAAAGAAGGTACTGCTATTAGTTTTGTGAATGCCGGAGAAGAGGAATTAATGGAAAAAATTGAGGAATTAATTCAAAAACCAGTATCGCTGGAGTCGGTTCCTTTAGATGTTGAAATTACCTCTCAACTATTAGAAGATGAGAAAAAACAAACCCGAAATATTAAAATTAAAAATACGGTTCGTTTGGATTTAAAGAGCGGAGCATTTCACAAAAAATCTGCTAAAAACTCAAAAACTCCTTCTATATCGAAAGGCCGACAAAAACAACTGGAAGCACAAAAGAGAAATCAAAAGAAAAGAAATAGATACAAGAAAAAATAAGAAAAAACTTATACTTAAAACTATTTATTATAATCAGGAAAAATACTGAGTGTTTTTAAGTGATATTTAAGAATACTATTGTTAGATACCCCCAGAAAATACTCTAAAAAAATAAAGCCGAACTCTAAAGTTCGGCTTTCATAATATCTATAGATCATTATTATTTGATCATATCAACACTACGTTTTACAAATTTTGCCAATTCCTCGCCTTTCAACATATTGTTAGCTAGTAAAGCAAGATCGATTAATTGTTTTACCAATTGATTATCTTTACCATATCCTTTTAACAACTCTTCTTTCTCGGCATTTACTTCAGTAATTTGCTTCTGAATTTCGGTCATTTTATCTTTCTCTTCCTGAGGAACTTCTTCTTCTTTCTTATCTTTCTTTAAAGCTTCCAAAGCATCTCGTTCTTCGAATAATGGATTTAGTTTAGCCGAAACTTCTGTCAAACTATTTCCCATTTTCGAATCTTTATCCTTAAGAATATCCTCGATTAAAGCATGATCAGAGTTCACAACCAAATTATAAGAATCTGGCATTTCTCCATAGAATCCCATGCCGGCATTCATAGCAGCCATATCTTTCATTCTGCGCATAAACTCAGCCTGTGTAATCATTAATGGCTGAGCATCCTCTCCTAAAGATTCAAAAGTAACAAGGTAATTTACCTTATCCGATGGTAAATGAGCATTAAAAACTGGAATCAAATCATTTCTTTGCTCTTCAGACAATTTTGAAGTTTTTACTTCATCCTTTTGGATTAATTTGTCAATAATATCTGAATCAACACGAACATATTTAGTAGTTGGTGTTTTTTGCTCTAAATGATTAATAATGTGATTATCTAATTGACTATCCATTACCAAAACATCGTAACCTTTTGCTTTAGCAGCCTCAATATAAGTATACTGTGCATCAACATCTGTTGCATACAAAGTAATCATATTCTTATCCTTATCGGTCTGATTTTCCTTAATAATTGCCTCATACTCTTCCAATGTGAAATATTTACCTTCGGTATTTTTCACCATAAAGAATTTCTTAGCACGATCGAAGAATTTCTCTTCTGTTAACATTCCGTACTGAACGAACATGCGCAAATCATCCCATTTCTCTTCAAAATCTTTACGATCTTTCTTAAAAATATCGTTTAGACTATCGGCAACCTTTTTGGTAATGTGATTCGAAATTTTCTTCACATTTCCATCAGACTGTAAGTAAGAACGAGAAACATTCAATGGAATATCTGGTGAATCGATAACACCATGCAGAAGAGTTAAGAACTCAGGAACGATACCTTCTACCGAATCGGTTACAAAAACTTGGTTGCAGTACAACTGAATTTTATTCTTCTGAATTTCTACACTATTCTTAATTTTTGGAAAATAAAGAATACCTGTTAAGTTAAAAGGATAATCAACATTAAGGTGAATGTGGAACAATGGATCCTCTCCCATTGGATACAACTGACGGTAAAAATTACCATAATCTTCCTCTTTTAAATCAGCAGGTTTCTTTGTCCAAGCAGGATTAGTATCATTAATAATATTGTCCTCGTCGGTTTCTTCCTGCTTACCATCTTTGTATTCGGTTTTCTTTCCAAAAGCAATTTCAATAGGTAAGAATTTACAATACTTATTTAATAATTCCTGAATACGACTCTGCTCTAAAAAGGCTTCTTCTTCTTCCGAAACATGCATTACAATATCGGTACCTCTTTCCGTTTTTTCTACTTCTTCTAAAGTATATTCTGGATTTCCTTCACAGCTCCACTTCACTGCTTTTGCACCTTCTTTATGAGAAAGAGTTACAATATCTACTCTATCTGATATCATAAATGATGAGTAGAAACCTAAACCAAAATGACCAATAATTGCATTGGCCTGATCTTTATATTTATCAAGGAATTCTTCTGCTCCTGAGAAGGCAATTTGGTTAATATACTTCTCAATTTCTTCCTGAGTCATACCAATACCCTTATCGGAAATGGTAATGGTTTTTGCCTCTTTATCAATGTTTACACGAACTGTTAGGTCACCTAGTTCACCTTTAAACTCACCTGTTGAAGATAAAGTTTTCAATTTTTGAGTTGCATCTACAGCATTCGATACAATCTCTCTTAAAAAAATATCGTGATCTGAATACAAAAATTTCTTAATTATCGGAAACAGATCATTACTGGTAACACCAATTTTTCCTGTTGACATACTTATATTGTTTTAAAGATTAATTTTATTTTTAACGTTTCCCATTAGTCAAAGCTTGTGCCAATACGACAAAACTGTCATTAAGACAGAAAAGGTGAAAAAAAAGCAGAATTCTGACAGCTTAGTTCTATAAAAACGTGCAAAAAGTTCATTTTCCCGTATAATTATGCCCTAAAATCGAAAAATTATGTTTTTACAATTATTCTATTTAAGCTTTTCATACTTTTATACTTAATTATTTACATAAGCTTAAGACTATGCAGGAAAATCAAAATGTTATTTCCATAAAAGATTTATACAAAACTTATCAGAATGGGAAACTTGAGAATAAAGTACTAAGAGGAATTGATTTGGAAATTAAATCGGGACAAATTATTGGATATATTGGTCCCAATGGCGCAGGCAAATCAACAACTGTTAAAGTTTTATGTGGGTTATTAACCGATTTTGAAGGTGAGATAAATATTCTTGGAATGGATTTGAGAAAAGAATCTACCAATATCAAAAAAAGAATTGGATACATTCCGGAAAATGCTGTTTTATACGAAAGTCTGACTCCACGTGAATATTTGCAATTTGTTGGCGAATTGCATGGTATGTCGATAAGTGATATTAATAATAAAACTGAAAAACTGCTCGATTTATTTGAAATGAAGGCTCATGCCGATGAGAGATTGAATTCTTTCTCGAAAGGAATGCGTCAAAAAATCTTAATTATCTCAGGTTTAATTCACAATCCGGATATCATTTTCATGGATGAACCCTTATCGGGATTAGATGCCAATTCGGTTATTATTGTAAAAGAGATTCTG
Organism: uncultured Marinifilum sp.; assembly: GCF_963677195.1. Classification (NCBI taxonomy): domain Bacteria; kingdom Pseudomonadati; phylum Bacteroidota; class Bacteroidia; order Marinilabiliales; family Marinifilaceae; genus Marinifilum; species uncultured Marinifilum sp. The sequence continues at coordinate 2,413,540 of NZ_OY781918.1, read as the reverse complement.
ACACAACTAGCCAAAGAAGGCAAAACTATTTTCTACAGTTCTCACATTATGGATGTTGTAGAAAAAATATCCGACCGAATTATACTCATCGATCAGGGAAAAGTAGTTGCTGATGGTAGTTTTGAGGAATTAAACTCGAAAGCAAGTACCGGCTCTCTGGAATCGTTGTTCACAGCATTAACCGGAACATCGGGACACAGCAAAAAAGCAGAAGAAATTATTAACGTATTCGAAAACTAGGGAGCATGCTAAAATCTATTTTACTCCCGTTTAAGGGATTAATAAATGCAATGGGAGCCAACTATAATCAGCTTTGCATTATCCTTTCTGCAAAACTAAAGATGGACAACCGCAGAAGTATGTCTTTATCGCAAAAAGGAAAAAGTTCTAACAACCAATTGCTTTTACAATCATTTGTTTATGCAGTATTAGGCGTTTTGGTAGGATTAACAACTATTGCCATAAAAAATACAATGGTAAGTTATACTATTTTCTTTGCTTTTGTAATGATTATGATTGCTATGTTAATGATATCGGAATATACCAATGTATTGATGGATACCCGAGACAATAGTATATTAATGCCCCGCCCAATAAATAGCAGAACCATTGTACTGGCAAAAATTCTTCATATTGCCACCTATATGCTTCACATGAGTCTTTCTTTATCCTTATTTGTGATTATCTCAACACTTATAAACCACGGATTTATTGCAACACTCATTTTACTTTTTCTCATTATATTTTCAGCACTTTTCACACTATTCCTAACCAATATTTTTTATTTGGGATTGATGAATGTAGTAAGCGGACAAAAACTGAAAGACATTATCGTATATTTTCAGGTGCTAATGGCCATTCTATTCATGGGAGCTTACCAATTAATGCCCCGTATGATGGATCTATACGATCTGTCCAATATTCAAATGCAAATTCACTGGTGGTCTTATTTTGTTCCGCCTTTGTGGATGAGTGGCAGTTTTGATGCTTACATTAATAGTGCTTACGACCCATCGCACTTCATCTTTTTTATTAGTGCTGTTTTTGTTCCCATTATCAGTTTGTTTTTTGTTGTGAAGATACTGGCTCCAAAGTTTAACAAAGCATTAGCTCAACTCGACACTGCAGGTAGCAAAGAAAAAAAAGTAATCAAAGAAAAAAATGAGAACAGAAGCTTAAGTTCCAGACTAAGCAGAATATTCACAAAAAACCAGGTGGAATCAACAGCTTTTAATATGGTTTGGCTAATGAGCGGACGTGAACGAAAATTCAAACAATCTGCATACCCTTCCTTTGGTTACATCTTTATCTTTATTTTGATATTTGCTTTTAAAACAAAGGACGCATTTAATATGGAATCTCTTGCCCAAAGCAATAAATACCTTTGGTTTATTTACACCACTATTATGGTTTCGTTTAGCATTACCCAACAACTTGGCTTCAGCGATCAGAACAAATCGAGCTGGTTTTACCAAATTCTTCCAATTGATAAACCAGGCGATGTTTTATTAGGATCATTTAAATCGGTAATGGTAAAATATTATATTCCAATTTATATAATTATATCAGCCGCTACAATTGCAATTTGGGGTATCCAAGTAATCGACGATTTAATTTATGGTTTTCTTACTATCTGTATTGTTTCATCGCTTATGCAATCGTGGAGCGAGCCTATTCTTCCCTTCACTAAAGAAAGAGAAACACATGATTCAGGGGGAAATTTTCTGAAAGGAATGCTGCTTATGTTTTCCTCATTAGCAATTGGATTTCTGCATTATGGAATAAGTTTTATTCCTTATGGTACTCTGCTAGCCATTCCAATTCTTATTCTCATACTTTACATACGATTAAGAAGTTTCAGGAAAATATCCTGGAATAAGATTAAAAACTAAAATATCAAAGCTGTTTCGAAAGAGGCAGCTTTTTTCTATTTATGCGCAGATTGTTTAAGATATTTATGATTCTCGCTGATTAAACTATTACAAAAAATATTTTGGGAATCCGAACTCAAGTCGGAATCTCAAACTTAAAACATGAGTTTTTTTAAGCTGTTAAAAAAACATAAAATACACAAATCTGTTTATCAGGATATTTCTTTTTTATTTAAATTCACAATTAATATTATCAAATATATTGTTTTGTATATTTTTTTTAATCTCAGGCAACCAATATCATATCAAATGCATTTTAATAGAATATAGCAGATTATTTTTATTCATTTATAAGCATAATCTGTAGCTAAACTGAACTCATAAACGTCATAAAAAAACAAAAGCCAAACATGACAAAAAATTTTCTATTTCTACTATTCTTCTTATTCCCTGCAAGTTTATTCTCACAACAAATTTCAGGAAAAATTACCGATTCCGAGGGAAAAGCAATTCCTTTTGCCAATATCTACATTAGCGAGTTAGCAACAGGAACTACATCGAATATCGAAGGCCAATACCAACTAGATTTACCTGCAGGAAAATGGAATTTGCAATACCGATATTTAGGTTATAAAACCAAAGAAGTTAAAGTTACCATTGGTGAAAACGACTTAGAGATGAATATTGCTCTAGCTCCTCAAACCTATCAGTTAACAGAAGTAAAAATTCTGGCAAGTGGTGAAGATCCTGCTTATTATGTAATGAGAAAAGCAATTGCCATGGGCGATTATTACACCAAACAGGTTAGCGAATACGATAATACGGTATACTTAAAAGGATCGGGAAAAATAACTAGTGTACCCCGGCTTTTTAAAAAGAAATTAGCCGAACAAGATATTAGCGTAGGAAAAACTTTCGTGACAGAAAATATCTCAAAAATTCATTTTGAATTGCCCAATAAAGTTGAGGAAGAGGTAATTTCTATTCGAACATCGGGATTAGATGAACAAGCAAATCCTATGCAATTTATAACTGCAAACCTGTACAATACCCGAGACGATGGATTTATTTCTCCTTTAGACAAAACCGCTTTTAGTGTATACAAATTTCAATTGGAATCGGTTTTTGAAGATCAAGACAGAACCATAAATCGCATTAAAGTAATCCCTAAGCGAAAAGGAAAAGATTTGTTTCGCGGATACTTAAATATTAGCGAAACCTACTGGAATATTCATTCTGCCGATTTACAACTCACACTCCCCATGACCGATGTTGAGATGCATCAATTGTATGCACCCGTAACAAAAGACGTGGAGATGCCTGTAAGTTTCGATTTCGAAATTAAATTTAAAGGCATGGGATTTGGTTTAGAGGGAATGTACGTTGCCTCGATTAAGGATTATAAGGTAAAATTGAATCCTGATTTGGATCACGACTACCTTAAACAGCAGGAGTTGGCAAGAATACAGGAAGAAGAAAGTGTCAACAAGTTAACTGGTGGTGAAGAATCAGAAGTTTTATCAGCTAAAGAGAAGAAACGCAAAGAGGAAATCCAGGAGCTTTTGGATAAAAGCGACATGAATAATTCGGACATGAGAAAATTGGCTCGCCTGATGGAAAAAGATACCGAAAAACCTAAAAAGGAAAAGGTTCGTGAGCCTCTGGAAATAAAAATTGAGAAAGTAAAAATGGCAAAAGATGCTAACGAAAAAGATTCTTTGTATTGGGCAGAAATACGCCCTATCCCACTTTCTGATGATGAGAAAATTAGTTTCGACCAAAAAGATTCTCTCAAAATTGTTCGTAACACACCAGAATATAAAGACTCAGTTCGCAGAGCCAATCGCGAATTTAAATTCAATCACATCCTGTTTGGCAAAACCTATCGATACAAAGAAGAAAATTCTCGTTTATCGGTTCCTGGTCTTTTTACTATCGATAAAATTTCCTATAATACGATTCAGGGTTTTACTTTCGAAGCTCCTTTCTCCTATTCAAAAAAAGATACTTTGGGACATTATTTCGAATTAAGATCAGCTCCTACTTATGCATTTTCTCGCGAACATTTAGATTTCTCGATTGGAAGTAGTTACCGTTACAACGGAATAAAACGTGCCTGGATTGCTTTCGAGGCAGGAAGCAAGGCTGTCGATTTTAATGAGGAATCGGGAATTAATCCAATATTAAATGCAATAAGTAGCTTATATTTTAAAGACAATTACCTAAAACTTTACGATAAAAATTATTTGAGTATCTGGCACGAAACTGATCTTTCAAATGGCCTAAATCTTTATACAGAACTGGAATATGCCAACAGAAAACAACTATACAATAACAACAGTTGGTACATTTCCGATCCTGATGACAATGAATATACATCAAATATCCCAGCAGGAATCAATCCGGAATTGGTACGCGATAATAAGGCCTTAACTTTTATTGCTCAGCTGGACTATACACCTCGCCATAGATATACTGTAAAACAAGGCGTTAAACGTATGATTAACTATCACTCTCAACCAACATTCTCGCTACTCTACAAAAAGGGCATTAAAGATGTGTTTAATTCTGAAACCAATTATTCTCTTTTGGAAACATCAGTAAAACAAGCATTCGATATTGGTTTTAACGACCAAATAGAGTATAAGCTAAAAGCAGGTAGTTTTCTTTCGCACAAAAAAACTTTTTTTGCTGATTACCACCATTTTAACACCAGCAAACCAACAGTAATGCTTGGCAGTTCGTGGGATAGCTTCCGATTGCTGGATTACTACAAACACTCCACAAACGAAGATTACCTGGAAGCACATTTACAATATACCTCCGATCGTTTGATACTTAAACGCTTGCCTATTTTAAACAACTCACTTGCCATTCAGGAAAAATTATTTGCCAATTACCTAACTCATACCGATAAACAAAACTACTGGGAAGTAGGTTATGGCTTATCGCAGATTTTCCTTCTGCTTGATGTGGAAGTGGTGTGGAGTTTCGATGGCAAACATCACCGCGATACAGGAGTGAAATTGAAGTTTAATTTTTAAAATGAATCGATTAACAGATGATTCTACCCCACACGGGGTCGCAGATTTATAGCACTGAAGTGCTATAAATCTCTGACTCCTTCGGGGTCACATTTTGTATTGTATTTTAAACCTGTCAGGATTCAGAATCCTGACAGGTTTTCTTTTATATCATAAAAAAAAGAACCTTTGCCAATAGCAAAAGCTCTTTGTGTTATCATATCTTAGTTTATATGCTAAACATCTTAAAGATGCTTAGCATTTCCTGATGAATTATTTCATTTCTGTATAATCTCTTACCAATTTAAAAATACCTTCGAACTGATCGTATCCTAACTTGTCGGCAGTATCGGTAGTTTCATGGTAATCTCCTAATCCGCCATGCGTATAAAAGAATACTGCTTTTACCCCTTTTTCGTGAAAGGAAGCATGATCGGAAGATGAAGATTCACCAGTTGGGAACATCTTAAACACATAGTCTTTCTTTTTATTAATGGCAGTGAACTTTGCCATTTCATTAGGCACTGTTTTACCATTAATTACATAAATTCCTTTATCGCCAGTGGCTACCATATCAAAATTAAGAACAATTTTAGTTTTGGCTAAAGGCAGCAATGGATTTGCAGCATAATGTTTTGATCCTAACAAACCAGCTTCTTCTCCACTAAACAAAGCAAAAACCAAGGTATAATGAGGTTTCTTCTTCTTGGCTTTAAAGTATTTTGCCAGATCTAAAACCATAGCAACCCCACTAGCATTATCGTTAGCTCCTGGATAAAATTTTTCACCAAAATGTCCTAAATGATCATAATGAGCGGAATAAACAATACAAGTATCCGACTTACCTGGAATATAGCCAACTAAATTCTGTGTATGATAGTCCTCTATAAATTGACTTTTTATATTGTAGCTGATTTTTTTCACATCGGGAGTTATTACTTCCGATTTTATCATGAAAGTTGGATAATCAACAAGCTTTGTTCTCGCCGAAAACTTTAATTTACCATTAATCAGAACCACACCTTTTGCATTAAAAACGTTCTTTTTTAGCATTGCCTGAGCAAAATTGTACAAATCCTTATTATTTAACCCTGTAGAGTCAATTGCCAAAAACGAATTCGAAAGATCTTTCTTCATAAAATCTCCCAAGCTCCGCTGATTGGTTAATACATCCTTTGTAATCCAGCACAATTCCGATTCTCCAGCGCAAGTTTTCGCATTTGGATTTACTATATACTCGCTCGCCGATTCCAACTCTTTACCATCCAACATTAAGTTTGGATTTTGGGGATAGGTATTAATGGAAGTTGTATATGGCTGATAATAATTTTTAGTAAAACTTTTTAGTCCAATATTTTTCATCTCTTTCGACAAGTATGCAGCAGCAATACTATCGCCTTTGTAAACATATCCACGACCGTGAAATTCTTTAGAGCTTAATTTTTCTACCAGTTTTTTGGTGTAATTCATATCCTGAGCAAATCCTGTTAAAGAAAACAAGCATACACCAAATAGGGCAAGTAATTTTTGAATCATTTTGTTTTGATATTAGGTTGAGTTTAAAATTAAGAAAACAATTTTTCTGAGAGTATAAGTCCTTAATTTATTCGTTGTACAATCATATTTTCGGGATAAAACAAAGAGAGACCTCGCAAGCAAGGTCTCTACTATACATATTTAATTGATATTTGGTAGAAAAGAATACTTCTCGCCATATTCCAACATCTGCTGCGTAAAATCCATTGGATAAGAGATTTTTACATCCACTATTTTACCATCTTCCATTACAGGATGATAATCGGGATTAATAAAACCAGCATAAGCAGCCAAATTTAATTTTTCGAATCGCTCCTTTACTTCTTTGTGCAAATCGACATCTACTTTAACGGCATAATTTTCCACCAAAGTTTTTCCAGCTTCAAAATCACCTTCCGATTTTATGCGTTGAACTTCTCTTAACAGCTCTCCAAATAAATTTCTTAGCTTCTCGTAATCATTTACTACAAAAAAGCTTTTGCCATCTTTTGTTAGCTTCTCAATTACTCCATCACCTTTTTCGTACACCCACTTGGCAATTAACTGGCGGTTTCGCATGTGCGATTCCTCGATATCTTTTCCCAATTCAATTCTGGTTAGTTGAGTAAGTAAACCATTTCTGATATAAGTATCGTATTCTGCTTTAGCCACATCAAGAGTTGGCATTAAGCCCAGCTCTATCATTTTAGAATCCATCATGTAATACAAAGCGAATAAATCGGCTCTTGCCTCTTCTAAAGTTGAATGGTAGTTCTTTAGAGCATCCATACCAACTCCTAGTAACAATTGTCCTGATCCGTGCCCCAAACATTCATGCAAATCGGTATGCAAATTTCCACCTAAATGTCCGTGCTTTTTTGCTCTGGCAACTTCCTCTTTGCTATATGCAAATTCTTCTATCATTCCTCCTTTTAAAGAAGACTGATGATATGCATCTGTTATATTATCGATAGTTACCGATTTGCTGCCATGTTCTTTTCTAATCCACTCGGCATTTGGCAAGTTAACTCCAATTGGTGTTGCTGGATGACAATCGCCACCCAACATTGCAACCGTAATAACTTTGGCGCTAACACCTTTAACCTCGTCTTTTTTAAAACGTTCATCAACAGGCGAATTATCTTCGAACCATTGTGCATTATTCGATATAATTTCGGTTCTTTTTGTAGCTTCTATATCTTTAAAGTTAACTACCGATTCCCAGCTTGCCTTAAAAGCCATTGCATCGCCATACACTTCTATAAAACCATTCACCACATCAATGTGTGCATCTAAATCTTTCACCCAAAGAATAGAATATTCATCGAAAGTTTTCAGATCTCCTGTCTTATAAAAATCGACCAATTTAAGTAAGGATTCCTTTTGTAATTCACTATCAGCAAAAGGAATAGCTTTTTCCAGATAGAAAACAATTTTTTCAATTGCCTCGCTGTACATTCCACCAATCTTCCAAACTTTTTCAATAATTTGATTATTCTCTTTAATCAATTTCGAATTCAATCCTATTGATAATGGTTTTTCCGGATCTCCTTTATCTGCTTTAGCATAAAACGCCTCTACTTCTTCCTGATTTACGCCTTCGTAGTAGTTATTTGCCGAATCGGCTATCAAATCCATTTCTGGATTTAACACTACACGCTTACAATCGACTTTTTCATCAAAAATCACAGGAACCAATCGATTCATCAAAGCAGGCACATCTTCTTTTTCCTGTAAAGGCAACAATTCGAAATTTGTATTTGCCAGCAACTCACCAAAATACTCAGCATCAAATTCAGGCAAGAACTTATCCATCGAGTAATGATGATGAATCCCATTTGAAAACCAAACGCGTTTAGTGTAGACCATAAATTTTTTAAAATCTTCACATTCACGATTACCATCGTATGACTTAAGAATGGCTTCTAAAGTTCTTCTGATACTTAAATTATACTTGTTATTCTGATCGAATAAAATATCTCTTCCACAACGAGCAGCTTGTGCCAAATAATATATCAATTCTTTCTGACGCAGACTTAAATCTTCAAATCCAGGAACCTGATATCTTAATATTTTAATATCAGCAAATTGTTCGGTTTGATATGTAAATGATTCGCTCATAATTTATACCCTTTTTTAAAAGAGAACCTATACAGTTCTCAGATTATTAAAGCCATATTTTCATACAACTTATTATACATTCGCAATTAAGCACAAATTGCCTCTATAAATTAAGTGTTGGTTTTACTTGTTTACAGGATCGATATTCTCATTCAATTTCCAGATTCCTTTTTTTAAAACCAAGGCATCATAGGAAAAATCGGGTCCGTAATATTCAAATTGATTTTGGTAATTAGGTAAAGACGGTGCCAGATGATCGAATACTAATCGTTTCTTTTTTTTCTGATATTGAATGGTCATTTGTGCCTGTTTGGCATATTCAAAAACAACCCGATTCAACATTTTCCCTCTCCATGAAATTACAGGCTTTCCGAATTGGACCTCTTTATTTTTATTAATGCTTAATACCTCAATTAATTTCTTATTCGATGAGATGTTATTTCCATCCCAACCCAAAAGCAAGTATGCACTTGCTTTTTCAGATTTAAACGGAATTATTTTATAATAAAGTGCTCCTGGCCAATTGTTCGCATTATAGTTTACGAACATATCGGCATTAGATCTATTATCATATAATTTTACAAGCTTACACTTGAATTTATCAGCAAATTGAATCAATCCAAAATAGCGATAGGTTCCGTCGGAAAGAACGCAATTCCAATTGTATATTCTAAATAAATTATCGGGAGAAGTCAACTTCCCCATTTTATTTAATCTAGAAAAAGGATATAAAAAACTCTCTTTAGAAGTTAAAATATCAAAAAAAGAATCCTCTAAATTCTTACAAATATCCAACTTAAGAGAATCGGAATTTGCCAATTGTAATTGCTCAAATTTCTTATTTGTCTTTAATTCGAAATCTGCCAATACCGATTGAGCAGCAAGATTAAAACAGGAAAATACAACTAGAATAAGAACAAACGAAAACCTCATATTTTATTTGTTTACTTTATCCATAGCCTTAATTAGAAGCTCAGCTGCACCTTGTATTTCATCATCTGTAATATTTAAAGGTGGGGCAATTCGATAAGCATCATCACAAAAAAGGAAAGCATCCATTACCACACCTAATTCGTAAGCTTCTTTCATAATCTCAAGCATGATATCCTTAGATTCCACAATAACAGCTATAAAAAGCCCTAACTGTCGGAACCCTTTCACCAAAGGATGGGTTTTTAATAATTCAACAAAAAGTTCTCCTTTGCGCTGAACATCGGCTACAATATTTTCTTCGAGCAAAACCTCTAATGATGCCTTAGCTGCAGCACAACAAACTGGGTGACCTCCAAAAGTAGTTATGTGCCCAAGCATAGGGTTACTTTTAAAAGAGTCTAATATTTTTTTATCAGAAATAAATGCTCCAATAGGCATTCCGCCACCCATTGCTTTGGCCAGACATAAAATATCGGGTACAACATCGAAATGCTCAAAAGCAAATAGTTTCCCAGTTCGTCCAAATCCCATTTGCACTTCATCAAAAATAAGCAAAGCGCCCATTTCAGTACATTTAGCACGCAAGGCCTGAATGTATTCTTTCGATGGAATAATCATTCCTCCTTCGGATTGAATTGGCTCTAGAATCACACAAGCAGTCTTTTCTGTGATCTGATCCAAATCTATTGGATTTGCAAATTCAATCATTCTGGTATCCGGCAACAAGGGTCGAAATGCATTTTTCATTTCTTCATCACACAAAACACTTAAAGCACCATGTGTACTTCCGTGATATGCTCTTGTAAAATAAATAATTTCAGATCGACCTGTATATCGCTTTGCTAATTTTAGCGCACCTTCGTTTGCCTCGCTACCTGAATTTACAAAGTAAACAGAGTTTAACTTTTCAGGAAGATTGTCAGCCAACAGTTTGGCCAAAAGTACTTGCGGTGTTTCCACAAACTCCCCATACACCATTAGGTGCATGTATTTATCTACCTGATCTTTTACGGCTTGCTTAACGCGGGGATGTCCGTGCCCAAGGTTACTAACAGAAACGCCCGATACGAGATCCAAATATGGCTTTCCGTCCGGGCTGTACATATATATTCCTTCTGCTCTCTCAATTTCTAATGAAATAGGGTAATCAGAAGTAGTTGCTACGTGTTGTAGAAATAATTGTCGATTTGTAATCATATCCAGAATTTTATTGCTTACAAAATTCACAAAAATCCTGCTATAAAAAAACTATCGGGTCATTAAATTAATATCTCCCATTAACTTATCGCGATACGATTTACCAATTGGAATCGACTTAGCTCCACCTTCGGTATTAATTACCACAGAATTATCTTCGATTAATTCAATTTTACTAAGATTTACAATATATGAACGATGAATTCTTGAGAATCTTGCCGCTGGCATTTTCTCTTCAATGGCTTTCATGGTAAAATGGATTGTATACTTTTCCTGATAAGTATTTACCACAACATAATTCTCTAAAGCTTCTATCCATAAAATATCGTCGTAATTTAAACGAACTAAAGAAGAATTACTTTTAATAAAGATTTCATTGTTATCCTGAACAAAGCCTTCGCTATTCTTATAACGTTTATTTGCTTTGTTTGCTGCTTTAAAAAATCGACTATAACTAATTGGTTTAAGTAAATAATCAGTTACATCATATTCGAAAGCTTCGAGCGCATATTGCTCTTTAGATGATATTATTATTATTTGTGGAGTTGTATTTAAACTATTTAAGAACTCCATTCCACTCATTTCAGGCATCTCAATATCTAGAAAAATCAAGTCTACAGGCTCATTTTTCTTTATATTATTGATTGCATCGATCGCACTTGAATAGGATGCACCAAATGTTAAAAAATCAGTTCTTTCTATATAACTTTCAACAACTTTCCTTGAAAGTTTATCATCATCAATTACAACACAATTCATATATTGGAAAAATTTTAAGGTCAAGAAAAAGCAAATAAATTTTACTAATCAACAGGAATATTGTCTTCATCAAAAATAATAATCTTTTTACCATTTCCGAAATATTTATTAAATAATATTCTCATGAATAAAAAGCTTAAAAAAACAGGGTATATTTTTAATAAATTACTCATTTTTAAATCGTAAAAAAAACTCTTCTAGTAATTTATCT